>JAWKTL010000056.1:0-48241 GCA_041399105.1 Pirellulaceae bacterium
TGAATGCCAGGGTCGCAGTAAGTGGCCAAAACCGTGTAAGTGACATCGCCGTTGGAATCCGTTTGGGTGGTGACTGTTGGCGTTGGCAACACGTGCGGTGAAACATTGTTCACCGTAATGGATGATGTTGCGAGTGCGTTCTCAACTTCAATTTCGATGTTAAGCACGTCGGCAGGAGTTCCATTCCCAGGCCACGCACCGTCGTCCCAAACGGTGCCCAGCCCTGCATAAAACTTTTCATTGGCCGAATCCCAAGATCCGGTGAAAGCTTCATCGGAATCGAACGTACCACTGAAGTCTTTATCAACGCGTACCTTGATGTCGCCTGCTGCGGGAGGTATGAGCATCCCCATGCACATCGGACCTGTCAGGGTGCCGCGCACTTCAAAGCTGTCCCCTTCGTCAACCGCAGTGATCGAATCGCTTCCCGAAGACATTCCATCATAAAACGCGTGGCTCTCGATGGAATAACTGCCTGATGTGGGGCAACCGCTTCCCGAAGATCCGCCTGAGCTTCCGCCGGTTGATCCACCTGTGCTGCCTCCGGTTGATCCACCAGTACTTCCTCCGGTTGATCCGCCTGTACTTCCTCCAGTTGATCCACCGGTACTACCACCTGTTGATCCGCCAGTACTTCCTCCTGTTGATCCGCCAGTGCTACCATCTGTAGATCCATCTGTGCTACCACCCGTTGAACCATCTGTGCTACCACCGGTGCTTCCATCGGAACCGTCGCAGTGTTCGGCGTAGTCGCTTTGCATACCGGCGAGCGCTGTCTGGTCATTCGGAAGCGTTGGATCATTCGGATCGTTCGCAATCTTTGCATTGATCGTCGCCTGCAATCCTTGGATCGTCAACGCCAATGCTTCACAACTCGCCTGATCCCACTGCTCTCCTTCAGGGGTCAGCATTGTATTGTTCGCGGAGGAAGTTTCGCTGATCGCGTGGCTCAGCAACGCCGCTTCTAAACCAACCGTAAGTTCGGAGACATCTTCAGTCACTGCACTAAATGAATCTTGCTGTGCAATGGCGTTGATGATGACGTGGGCATCGACGACGGAGATGATCCCGTCGGTGTTGACGTCCAAGATTTCGGGAATGCCGGAACCTGGATGGACGGGAATCGTCGCGCTGCCGCTGGGTTCAATAGCGTTGATGGCGTTAATGATGACCAGGGCATCGACGGGCGTGACTTCTCCGTCAGCGTTCGTATCGAGGTTGGCCGGTGCTTCCCCTTCGCTGGCCGTTGAGATCGCTTGATCCGAGCCGGTCGCGTGCTGTGCGGACGCGTCATAATCGGTGTCCGGAGCGGTCGCCGGCCCACTGTTGGTTCCCGGTTGGCTCGTACCCACGACAACTTCGATTGTTGGCGACGCATTGTCAGCGATAGCGGTAAATGGCAACACCGTAGCCACATCCCCCGCCAATAGCTTGCGTGATTGTAGCGGCTCGAAACGCAACTTTCGCTTTCGGGGTACTTTGGGGGGGGCAGAAAGTTTGCGCAGTGATAAGGCGATACGTTTCCACGCGTTTGGTCATCGATGCATTCCCCTGGCCGAAAAGATGATCCAGAATGAGGTAAGCAGAATTTATGGGTGTCAGAAACCTGTTGTCAAGAAAATTTCGGAAATTATACTTTATCACTTTTCCTGGGCTGATTGCTTCAGCGGGGGTGGCTCACCCAACACAACCGTCATGCCAGCGCCACCCCGCCGCGTGTTCAATCGGTCACAAAATCACAACGGCTTTTCTCCTCGCGTGCGTCGGTCGTAAGCCGCCCGAATGGCTTCAAAGATCGGTCCGCGGCGATCATTGGCAAACCACACGCCTGGGCCGGTTCCCGTCAATATGATCTCAGGCCGAAACAAAAACTGCCGGGTCGTCAGGCCCGGGAGCCGAAACAATGACAACGTTAGCCCGGCGGGCGACACATAAGCTCTTAGTGGATTGTGTCAACCTCCGGCCTAAAGCGTCGGCACACGAAGGCAAGTACAATACCGCGGCTAGCGCCGTCGGCTCACGAAGGTAAGACGATGCTTCCTATGGTTCGCTGTATTCACCACCTTGCTCGAACGGGTGGAACCGTGATTAGTCGTTGCTTGGCGGCGATGCCGAATGCTTGCCTGCTGAGCGAGATCAATCCTCGGTCCATTAAGAACTCCAATCCGCTGCATCAGGCTGCGCAGTGGTATGGTCTTGTTAGCAGGGAAGAGGCGGATGCGTTCAAATTTGATTCGGACACGGCATTCTGCGATGCGATCGAATTGCTTTTGAATCGGTGCGCCGATCAAGGCAAGACCTTGCTGTTGCGAGATTGGAGCCATGCGGACTTTCATGCGTTCCCATTCTTGCCCAATCGCACGGATCGATTGTCGTTGCGGGATGTGTTGTCGACGCGATTCGAGGTAAACAGTGTTGCGACGGTGCGACATCCGCTGAGTCATTTTCTGAGCATGCAGCATCTTGAGCCACTTCAGCCGCAATGGGACGATACGTTGGTGCTGCGTGGGATTCGCAGGTTTGCTGATGTAATCGACAACATTCCTTGGTTTCGTTACGAAGACTTTATAACGCATCCCGATGCCGTGCTGTGTCGGATGACGGAGGTTCTGGGGCTGGAATTTGATCCGGGTTATGCCGAACGTTGGTGGCGCGGAGAAAATATTACAGGCAACGGTACTCGGCAAGATGGCACCATTCGATGGCCGAAGCTGAAGCCGTGCCCGGATCGACTGTGGAATGTCTTCGCAGCTAGTGAAGACTTTCGCATCGCGATCGAACGTTTTGGATACCGCATGCCTTGGAAATTGCGACGTTCTTCGTGCCTTCCATGCGATGCGGAGCATGACGACAGCGCGTCTCGTGAAAAGGGGATCGCGGCGTTGAATGCCGGCGATTTTAACGCCGCCGCTCGATTATTAGAAATGCATTTGGCGACCAAGCCGGTCGATGATGCGGCGCTGATTTCTTTGGCGGATGCGTTGACGAAATTGCAACATTGGGATGAAGCACTTTTTCGGTTGACGGAGATCCTGGAACGAAATTCAGATAACACCGATGCATTGGAACGAATCGTCGTTTGCTTGGAGAAGCTTGATCGTCGGTTCGAGTCGATTGTTTACTATCGCCGTCTCATTGCGAGGCGGCCCTGGGCGCATCACCAACGTTTTCAGCTAGCGGTCCATCTGCACGGCATTGGTGCCTTGGATGAATCCATTTTTCATTGCCATTATCTTTTACGCGCAGGGTATTGCATTGATGGCGTGATCTCGGACTATTTGCTGTTTCTGAACTATTCGGATCGCCACAACGCAGCGGAGATCGCAAAGGAACACTTTCGAATCGGGATGCACTTCGCTCGCCAAGCACGCGTTGTCAATCAACGTCCATTGCGCAACGGGTCGGATGAGCCCGGTGGTCATTCGCACCGCAAGTTGCGTGTCGGGTACCTATCGAAGGACTTCTATGTCCACCCCGTGGGAAAACTGATGGTTCCCATTCTTGAGAGTCATGATCGAGAACGTGTTGATGTTTACGTTTATCATGACGGCGAGAAGCACGATCCAATGACCAAGCGAGCTGAAACTGCGGCGATGTTGTTTCGCAAGACGCACGGCAAGCCCGCCCACGAAATGGAGCAGCTCCTGCAAGATGATCAACTGGACGTTCTTGTCGATCTTGGTGGATATACGGGCGGTGGCAATCGAATACGATTATTTTCGGCCCGCTGCGCACCGCTTCAAGTGGCGTTCTTGGGTTACCCCGCCACGGCGGCCGTCCCCGCGATCGACTTTCGGATCACCGATCGGTATGCCGATCCGCCTGGATTGGCGGACGGGTTCTACAGCGAGCGTTCGCTGTACCTGGAGAGCGGATTTCTGGCTTACCAGCCACCAACGTGGATCGACGATGTGAACGCGACCGGATAAGAATTGGAGTCTTCAACAATGTCGCCAAAATATCGCTTTCGGCCCTGCGGACGTGGGCCGAGATCCTGAGACGGTCGCCGACTGTCGACTTGGTGCTCAAGTATGGTGATCGATATGAAGTCTCCGTTGTCGCGGATCGCTTTCGGCAGGTGTTTGCATCCGAAGGGGTTTGCCCGAGCCGATTGGACTTTCGCCCTGTCACGGCGACCTATCGCAGCCATTTTGAAACCCTGGCGGAAGTTGATCTCGCATTGGATTCGTTTCCCCTACCAAGGGACCATGACGACCTTGGAAACCCTGTCGGTCGGAACGCCAATCGTTTCACTCGCCGGCGAGTACTACGCGCCGAGCGACCTCGGCGATGATGATGCGTTTGGGAATGGAGGAACTGATCGCCAGCGACACCAGTGAGTACGCGGAAATCGTGTGCCAATTGGTGTCGGCAAGTACAAGACCCGCGGCTAGCGTTGTCGGCTCACGAAGGTAAGGCGATGCTGCCACGTTTCCATCATTCTTCCCTCACGGATGTCGCTTCGTTCACCACGGAGTTGGAATCTCGCTTGATCACATGTTACGAGTCGATTGGTCGCACATAGCAAGCCTAGAATGATTTGCGGATCGGACGTTCAGGGGGTTGCCTCCGGCGGCCGGATTGGATGGATTGCTTGAAACGTTCGACGTTGCATGTCGCTGTGATCTGCCTCCGGTCAGCAAGTTGCTCAGCACCGGCAGGTATCGTGCGGACAGGCGGGCGGCGACGAAGCAAATCACCACCGCGGCGGGGGCCGCCAACCAAAAAGCATGTCGCGGAGGAAGAATGGTTCCCGAGATCCGAAGGAGAACTTCTCTCAGCGGAAATTCATGCGTCAAATAGACGAAGAAGCTTGAACTTGCCAGCACGTTGCAGGGCCGGAAGCTCAGCCACCGCGAAAGGGTAAGAAGCGACAAAGCCCCGATGACGATGGAGGCCTTCTGCAGCACGAGCGATGTCAACGTGAATCGCCTTACGTACCAAAGATCGAATGTCGGATCGATCGCGACGCGGACAAGTACCAGGCAAAGCCAAGCGGCTAGTATGCCGCCCGCCACGCCTCCAGGCAATCGAACCAGCCGCTCGAGCCATGCGTTGCGTCGGACCGCGACACAACCCAGGGTGAAAAACAGGAGCGTTTCCACGTTCAGCAGATACCACTGGGACACGATCGGTGCCGGTTGCAGTTCAAATGTCCAAAGCAGAATCAGCACGAACAACATCGACTTTTCCGCATGTCGCACCGCCGCCCGAATCAGTGGGGCGATCAACACGAGTATGATCAGATCGCGCAGGAACCAGAGTTGTTCCGCCATCGGATGAAGCATCAGTCGCGAAGCAATTTGGCTTGCCGAAAGTGCGGTTGGCTGTTTGGTCAGGCATTGCATGATTCCCCAGCATGAAAAGGCGACCAACGAAATCAGCAGGTACGGGAGCATGACCGTGCGGGATCGCTGCGCTAACTTGCCACGATAATCTTCCCAAGAATCGGTGCCGGATCGAAAGTAAAGGTAGCCCGACATGAAGGCGAACAGCGGAACGGCGACTCGACCAATCCCATTAACCAAAAGTTCCTGCAAGGCACCGCTTACACCATCCTCGATGGCATTGGCGGTTCGATAATGGATCAAGACAACCAGCACGGTGGCCCACAAACCGATGGTTCGAAAAGCATCCTGCAACAATTCTGACGGTTTTGCGGAGGATTGCATGAATTCGTTGTTCAAAGCAAATGGCGGACGTAGCGATTGCGTTTTCTGGTTGTCGCGGAACACGCCTGAAGAGGTTTCCACTGGTTGAAGCCTAGGTCGAGAAGTCGAAATTTCAGGAGAAGAACCTTTGCCCGATGAATGTCTTGTCGCATCCGTCAAATCGACTATACCGATCAGGACCTTTGTGCTGCCTTCGAGGACGCCTTTTAGAGCCAAGCCGCCCGATCTATAATTTCGCCCGAAGTTAGAGTCGGACTGATTCATGGGAAGCCTCGATCCCTGGTCGGGCGTTTCCCCGCACTTAATCGCCACGAAACAGACGGCTCGGTGCCAGAAAGGACCAAGCGAAGCCAAAGCCAATGAAAATTCACGAATATCAAGCCAAAGATTTGTTCCGAAAAGCGGGCGTTCCCGTGCTGCAAGGCATCGTCGCGCGGACACCCGAAGAAGCCAAGTCCGCGTTCAACGAATTGGGAGGTGCGATTGCGGTTGTCAAGGCACAAATCCATGCCGGCGGACGAGGCAAGGGAACTGTGATGGAGAAGCCCGAACAGCACGGCGTCGAACTGGTCAAATCGGCCGAAGACGCCGCTCGGGTCGCGGAGAATCTGCTTGGCAACCACTTGGTCACGATTCAGACCGGACCGGAAGGTCAGCGAGTCAATCAAGTCTTCGTTGAAGCGGGGTGCAACATCGCTCGCGAACTGTATCTGGGCATTGTCTTGGATCGAGCCGCCGCCAAGCCTGTGCTAATGGTCAGCACCGAAGGGGGCATGGAGATCGAAAAGGTTGCCGAGGAAACGCCCGAAAAAATATTGAAAGAGCATTTTGATCCGCACGTTGGATTGGAAAGCTACCAAGTTCGCAAGCTCTGCAAAAAGCTGGGCATTGAAGGGAAGGCCGTCCGTTCCGCCGACCTGTTCATGAAGAAGATATGCCGTCTGTACGTCGATCTCGATTGTGCCTTGGCGGAGATCAATCCGTTGGTGATTACGGCCGACGGTGAGATGATCGCCTTGGATGCGAAAGTCACGTTCGACGACAACGCCATGTTTCGCCACAAGGATATCGCGGAACTGCGAGACGACGCGGAAGAGGAACCGAGCGAACTTCGGGCCGCCGCCGCTGGTTTAAGTTTCGTGAAGCTCGACGGCAATATCGCCTGCTTGGTCAATGGAGCGGGATTGGCGATGTCAACGATGGACATTATCAAGCACCATGGTGGCGAGCCCGCGAATTTTCTCGATGTCGGTGGGGGAGCCGACAAGGATCAAGTTACCGAAGCGTTCCGCATCTTGTTGTCCGATCCGAACGTAAAGGCGGTTTTGGTGAACATCTTTGGTGGCATCGCTCGTTGCACGACGATTGCGGATGCTCTGATCGCAGCCAGTAAAGAGGTTGGGTTTAACGTGCCGCTGGTCGTCCGATTGGAAGGGACTGAAGTTGAAGAAGGAAGAAAAATGTTGGCCGAAAGCGATGTCGACATCATCAATGCGGTCGGATTGACCGACGCGGCACAGAAGGTTGTCGCCGCGGCGGGAGTTTGATTCGGCTTCGCATCGGAAGGTTCATTGACCTAGAACGACCGCGTCGCAAGATCAACTGAGAAGTATTGACGCAAGATAACATCAAACGCGTTCAATATTGATATAAGAACCAAGCATGACCCAGTCCGCTTTCGCATCGGCGAAGGCCGTCCCATTCGCAATCCATTCAGTTCACATCAATCACGGAATTCGTACAACCAATGTCCATTCTGATCGACAAAAACACACGCGTTATCTGTCAAGGCATCACTGGCGGCGGCTGGGTCGTTTCACACCAAAGGCTGCAAAGCGTACGGCACGAACATGGTCGGCGGCGTGACGCCGGGTAAATCGGGGCAAACCGTTGAAGGTGTCCCCGTTTTCGATACGGTCGAAGAGGCTGTTGCCGAAACAGGGGCCAATGCCACCATGATTTTTGTGCCGCCGCCGTTTGCCGCCGACGCCATCTTGGAAGCGGTTGATGCGGGAATCGAAATCATCGCGGCGATCACCGAAGGGGTCCCCGTGCTCGATATGGTTCGTGTCTACGACGCGGTGAAAGCGAGCAAGTCCATCCTGATCGGTCCGAATTGTCCCGGCTTGATCACACCCGGCGAATGCAAAATCGGCATCATGCCTGGCTATATTCACAAGCCCGGGAAGATCGGTGTGATGAGCCGAAGCGGAACGCTGACCTACGAAGCTGTTTGGCAGACGACCAACCTTGGTTTGGGCCAAAGCACTTGTGTCGGTTTGGGAGGCGATCCCATTGTCGGCACATCGTTCATCGACCTGTTGGCGCGGTTCGAGGAAGACCCTCAGACTGAAGCGATTTTGATGATGGGTGAAATTGGCGGCAGCGCTGAAGAAGAGGCGGCCGCCTTTGTCAAAGCGAATGTCACCAAGCCGGTCGCCGCATTCATTGCCGGACGAACGGCGCCTCCCGGCAAACGAATGGGGCACGCAGGCGCTATCATTACCGGTGGTAAGGGAACAGCAACCGAAAAAGTCGCCGCCCTGGAGGATGCCGGCATCGTCGTCGCTGCGTCACCGGCGGATATGGGGACCGCCGTTGTCGAGGCGATGAGCCGACGCTCCTGATTGGAAGACCAGCGGCGGAGTGATGCAGAGCGGCCAGGTCGCAAGATCAACTGAAAACCATTGGCGGAAGATATTCCGTGCGTGGTGCGGCTGATTGCGTTTTGTTTACTGACTTATGCCGAGTTGCTTATTGATCCAGCGCGTGCGTCGATGACACGTGACGACCGACTGGAAGTCCGTTCTGCGGTGCGCATTTATCTGCCGCTCGCTTCAAAAACTGCCACCGCCACCCATTCCGCCACCCATGCCGGAATTGTTTTTGAAGAAGTGGTAGTCATCTTCAATCTGTTGCGGAATCGATCCGGTGGTGATTGCATTTTCGCGATCTATTTCCATCGTCAACGAATACTCAAAGTCAAACGCGTCCGAACCGAATCGCCGCGGGGGAATCGCGAGGTCCCAGCGAAGGACACCCTTTGGGCGGCGCATTCGCTGATATAGAGGATCCGATGAAAGCGACTTGATCGCATCTTCGTCCAGCGAAACAGTCATCGATCCATCGTCGGCGGCGACCGGCATCCGATCGAGCAAGCGAATGTCGACCGCATGCGGATGAAAGTTGGAAACGACCAGCCGATATGTCGACTGCGTCTGACGATTGCCTCCGACGACGCTTTCCTTCTGCGACAACAGCTCGCGACGCGTCCGCAACTGGCGATCGGGTCCGAAACCCACCAGAAACGATTGGCCGATGACCGTTGGCGGAACGGTTGCCTTACCGATGAATTGGTCGTCCAAAAAGACATTTGCCGCGGCGGCAACCAAGTTGTACGACAGCTTGTTTTCAATCTTCGCCTCGCGGTAAGCAAAACTGGAAAGCAGCGGCGTGACCATGTGATACATCTGTCCGGAAAGATCCCCCTCGGCAATGACAACGGTTTGGATTCCCGATCGATTATCGAGATCGATCGGTTTCAGAATGCGATAGGATTCGTCGGTTGCTTCACTGCCGGCATCGTTCGCCAACTCCATCGCCAATTCGCTAGACCGCATCCATTCGTCGATTTGCTGCACCGCGGCGGACGTATTCAGATCAATATCCCGTTGCCAAACTTCCGGGTCTTGCCATTGAGGTGCTTTCGCTCGCGAATGCGGCTGCGTGTCCGGCTGGTTCACTTTCCGCATATCGATCGAAACCTTGGGTGCGACTCGTACGCGAAGGGGAGTCAAAGATGGCCCGACCGCCTGTTGATGGGGCTGAGATGTCGAAAAAGTCACGTGAACATCTCGCCAGTCCTCTCCGCTGTTCTGCGTGACGGCGGCACTCAACTGCAACATAAACTTCGAATCGGCCGCCTGATCGACGTCAACGGTGTAGCCGCGGATGGTATAGCTTGGTTGCCAAGACACACCATCGACCCGATATGCGAGTCGGACCCAGCCTCCCTGTGGTGAATCAACCGCCATCAATGCTTCGGCTTGAAACGGGGCGAACCGGTGTTCTAGTTGTTCTCCACGCTCGAAACGGTTTTGCCGAATTTGTTCCGCCAACTGTTTGGATCGCGAATTGAGTTGAAACAATTCGTCGGCAAGTTCTCGGCGCTGCTTGATCACAAAGTCGGTCAATGATGTCACCGTCGAGACGTCCAGGGTCGACCGATCCAAGTTCTGCTGAACTTTGCTGGACGAGAAGGACGCCATCCTCTCCACGGTCAACAAGTCCTGGTCGACAACGCGAATCATGTTCTCGACCTCGGTCGCCTCCTGTTGCAATTGTTGATGTTGCGAATCGAGCTGCATCAGCTTGGGGTCCTCCTCCGTCGGTCGCGAGGATGATTCCGCCAGACGCAACCAACGAACGGTCGTTTCGGCGTCACCGTTGGCATACGTCGAACTCGCGATCAAACCACTGGGGAGATTCGGAACCACAACGCGTTGCAATTCATCCTTTGCGGGGACTTTGATCTTTCGCACGACGGTGGCGGTGTCTCGGTAGACCGTTACCGATTCGATGACGCCAGCATCGACAACGGCATCGGGCGAATGGAGCTGCCCGAACGATTCGTTCGGGAAAAGCAGCGAGCAAGCGACCGCGACCATCGCAAGCGTGACGACGCTGGGATGACGGGCTGGCTGTAAATTGCGGGCTTGGGCGGGATGGACACATCCCAACGTTTGTTCTTCCGAACCGCCGATGAATGTCCCGTGGGGCGGCATTTTCCATTGAAACAGTCGTGCGGGAAATTTTTCCATCAGATTCGGCTCCAAGATTTTGATAAGATTTGGTTTGTTGCAGGATTGAACAGTTGTTCGGTTCCGCGGCGTCACCGTTTGCAAAAAGGGACGGAGATCGCCATGGATGTTCTGCGAACGCACTCGGCATACCGATTGCGGTCAGCCTTGCTTGTCACTTGCTTTGCTTCCTTCTTTTCACTTCACGGGAACATGTCTCATGATTGCACCGCGTCGGATTGTCTCCTTGCTGTGTTTATTTATTTCGCTGGAAACGGCGAGCAACGCCCAATCCGATCGTCCGCCAAGGAACGATCCCAAGTCGGCGGATCAGCATGCAAACCCGCCTCTCGATTCGGGCGGCGCGATCCGATCGTGGCCGGTCGATCCTTTCATGACATCCGCTCAGGAACAGCGAATCCTTGCGGAACTTCATCAGCCGGCAAGGTTGGGACGTGCGCATGATTTGCAGTTTGATGACTTGGTTCGAGAACTTTCCGAAAGAATTCGCATTCAAATTGACGTCCGGGCTCTGGATGATCTGGGGCTTACGACCGACATGCCGATCAGTTTTGATTTTGATGATGTCTCGCCTGAGGTTGAAATGCAAAACAAGGAAAAGCGTCGTGCGAGAGAGGGCCATTTAAGCCGAAACCGCGAAGAACTATTGAATTCAGTTCAATTGAATGAGGCAGATCCCTTTGGACGTTCTGATCCATTCGGTAGCAATGATGCGACCGACGACAAGGATGCGACCGACGACAAGGACGCGACCGACGATGTTGGTAAAGGGAGAAAGACGGAGCTCCTCAGACCGATAGTGTGAGTCCTCTTCCAACGATGTCGATGTTCAACCTTGGTGGCGTGCGACGCTTTCCAATCAAATAGGGGATGAGGCGGCACGTTCTGGTCACGCTTTCGTCAAAGACGACCGAGCGACGGCGATCAGCTTGGGGGCGGCACTGACCTCGATTCTAGAAGCGATTGACTTGACGCTGATGATCCAGCGCGGTCAGCTTGTGATTACGACGTTTGATGCCGCGGAATCACATCAGGCAATGCGTATCTACGATGTTTCGCCGTTGATTGAGGAACAGAAACGAACATTGCCAAAACATGACGATCAGCCATTCTCACCGGCGGGCTACGGCAGCCCCCCGCCCGATGCCGACGGACTGATGGAGGTGATTCAAGCCTTGGTTGCGCCCGACACATGGGAATCGCTGGGAGGCCCTTCAACGATGGCGGTACGGATGCAAGGTGAAAGAGTGTTGCTGGTCATCGCAACATTATCCGAGGTTCACTGGCAGGTCCAAGAACTGCTGAATCGACTGAATATGAACGGGGGCGTCCCCTCCCAACAGTGAAGTCCATGCCGCGCCAGTGACTTCGGCCCACCGCTTCGGATCCGTCATGCCGGATCGTCGGCTGGCCAATGATGCATATGACCTTCATGGAGCGGCTTAAACAAATCCTGCAACGGGCGTCGATGGATGGTGTTGTGATCCATCCATCGGCTGCGAGCCGTTTCATCGGCCAGAAGGACCGGCATGCGATTACGAGGATGGTGACGTCCCACCAGTGGATTGGCGTAGGTCGTAACGATCGTGCAGGAGTCGATCATCTGATCGTCGACCTCGCAACGGTCCCAGAGTCCGGCGAACCAGAATGTTTCGGTATCTTGAACCGCGAAATGAAAACCGTGTTCAAAGAACGAACTCGCCGGAATCAGCGCGCGGCGGTCGACAAACGATTGCCGGAACGAGAGTTTGTCATCGATCGATTCGCAACGTGCATTGAACGTGGGATACTTGCGGACAAAAGACTTCCAGCCGGCAAACTTTTTTGATGGCTTCCAGCTACGCGGAAGCAGACTCCAAACACAGGTGACCAGCTCCAACTGCTGTTGATCGTCGTGGCGAACAACGGGAATATCGGCCAGCGGGAACAGATCCTTCTGGAATGTTTCCACCGGACAACGATTGGTTGCGCCAAGCAGATCCGCGATCGCTTGGGCTGGCGTTTTGATATGGAATCGATGACACATTTCTCGAAACCTTCGACGGCGAGACGTTGGCTATTTTCGCTTCGCCGACTTCTTTGCTGATTTTTTCGGCGGTATCTTCTTTGGGCTGCTGTTCGAGCCGGCGACCTTCTTGGCTGCCCCCGATTTGGATGCAACTTTTCGCGCGGCGGATGCTTTGGCGTTCGCCATCTTGGCAACAGGCTTGTTCTCCGCTTGCGTCGGTGTGTCTTCTTGTTGCTGCAACATGCGCTCGACCATTTCCTGTCGGTATGCTTTCGCTAATTTTTTGGCACCGGCATTGCCATGTTGATTGACGCTGAACGACTTTTCCATTTGTCGGCCATTCTCAGTCCAGATGGCGACCCACGCATGTTCGTCGCGACCGCGACGAACTCGTGTTCGCAGATAGTAACCGGTCGCATTGCGTCGCGGCCCTTTGCTTCCTTTAAACTCACGTTCGGGAAGCTTCTTCAGCTCTTCGTCGCGAAACTTGATGGCTGCAAGTTCGGCCTTGCGGTTGCTGCCGTATTTGCCATCGGAAAACAGTTTGCTGACATGCTTGTCGCCACGCTGGATTCGAACCCACCAACCTCGGCAGCCCTCATGATCCATGCGTGTCAGATTTGTTCGTTTCTTCACGTCTTTCGATCCCTTTGTTGATAAGTCGTTCAGCGTCAACGCATTTCGCTGCCGCCCAACCAGTCAGTTGCCGTACCGCCCGTCAATTTTCAATGATTTCACGCCGCGATTGAACGAATCGTTTGTATCCCATCGGATTTGACGATAGCATACCAGCGGAATATTTGCTTTATACAAGCAGATTTTAACTGTACGTCAATAGCCACAGCAACAAATCGACACCTGTGTGCCAAATTGTTTTGTCATCAGCCCCGACGCTACGGCATTTTAGACGGAAACCCGTTGGGCAATGAACACGCATCCGCACGAAGCGACGAAGTCCGAGAGTGGCAAGATTTTACTGATCGATTTGGACAATTGCCCCAAGGATCTCGAAGAACTTCGCTGGAATGACAACGTTTTCCAAATGATCGTCGGTTGTCACGGCATCCAGCAACCTCGCGTCCCACTGGGGCTCGTATCGGTGTTGATGAGCCTGATCGAGAATGGACGCATGGAAATTGTCGAAATGCCGAGCGGCAAGAATGCCGCCGATTTCGGCTTAACGTTCTGGGCGGGCCGACTTTCCCTTCGGTATCCCAACGCGGAATTCCTGATCGCATCAAAGGATCAAGATCTCGACTTCGCAGTCGGATTGCTTCGCAAACAAGGATGTCGAGCAAAACGGATTGCCTCAACAAGCGCGGTGCGAAGCATGGCAGCGCAGGATTCATGGGCGAAGGACGAAACGGGGCGTCCCCACGTGATCACTTTTTGTCAGCGATTGCATTCAGTCGCCAGTCCTCCTCGTCGACGAGAAGGGCTTCTAAACTTCGCCACATCCGGATGTCCGAAGCGCTACGATTGGTTGGCGGCTTTGAAAGTTCTGGAAAACCTCGGCGTGATCACGTATGGCGCTAACAATGTGGTGGCTTACGATCAGAAGCGAATTGCCGAGTGTGCGCACCAGCAACCGCCCAAGCCCGTTCCCGATGTGACTGAGAAGCTTCCGTTAAAGCGAATCCTGTCCAAAACCCGAACTTCCGTAAAAACGAAATCCGACGGTGTCTCTGATCTGGAATCGAAGCAAACGGGGGACGACGCTGAATCGAAGGGAATTGATGGCAATGAAGCTGCGGAGCCCATAACGCTGCGACAACCTCTCTTGTTTGACTGAACGTCTATCCGAAAAACGGGCCGGTTCGCTGTCAGATAAGCACCAACGCATAAGTTTTTTCGTTTAACGGCAAGCCGAAGGCGACGTTTTCCAGTGTTTCCGCCGTCGCCTTCGGCTTGCCGTTAAACGAGTTATGCTCAAGAACTTATGCACGGGTGCTAGTGGTCCGAAACGGCGGGTTTACGGTAAATGAAGCGAATCCCCGCATTTCCGACCGCGCAACGCTTAAAAGATTGCCAAACGCGACTTAGATATGCTACAATGCGGGGCGTCCCGCCGATTCATATGCGTTTCGTGGTCGTATAATGACGTGATTCGCTTCGTTTACCGCGAAGGCGTTATTTCTGACCACGCGACGCATAAACCCACCATAAAGGATTCTCAGACGATGTTTTCTATAAAAGGTGCCGCTGGCAAAGACTTGTGCGACTCAAACCTCAAGCCAACCCGACGTGACGTCTTGCGTGTGGGGGGATCAGGAATCATGGGGCTTTCGCTCGGTTCAATGCTCAACCTGCAGGCACAGGCATCGTCGGCGTCAGCGGGAGGTGGCCCAGGTTGGGGTAAGGCGAAATCAATTATCTTGGTCTATCTGCAAGGCGGCCCCAGTCATCTCGACTTGTGGGATCCGAAAGAAAACGTTCCCGACAACGTAAAAAGCGTTTTCAGCCCGATCAGCACGAAGATTCCTGGAATTCAATTTACGGAGAATCTTCCGCGTTTGGCGCAGATCAACGACAAGTTCACGATGATTCGGTCGATGAGCTACACGCCCAACGGTCTGTTCAATCATACGGCGGCGATTTATCAGATGATGACCGGCTATACGACGGACAAAGTGAGCCCGTCGGGGCAACTTGAACCACCCAGTCCGAAAGACTTTCCGAACTTCGGATCGAACCTGATCCGGTTGCGTCCCGTCGACGAACCGATGTTGCCGTTTGTCATGCTTCCGCGACCGCTGCAAGAGTCGAACGTTGTGGGAAAAGGGGGAACGGCCGGCTTTTTAGGGAAGGCTTTTGATCCGTACACGCTCTATCCGTCCGGCGACGACATGAGCATGGACAAGATGAGTCGCATCAAGATCGATGATCTGAAGCTTCGTCCCGAGGTCTTCAGTGTTCGATTGCAGCGTCGCGCTCGATTGCGAGATTTGATTAACAAGAAGATGCCGACCATCAATCAAGCGGTCGAATCGTATGAGTTGGACGAATACTACGATCAAGCGCTGTCGCTGATCGTTTCCGGACGGGCACGCGAGGCTTTTGATTTGTCCGCCGAATCTCCCGCCATGCGTGAAACGTACGGCCAGAATACGTTCGGTCAGAGTTGCCTCTTGGCGCGGCGTCTGGTCGAAGCTGGAACCCGAGTGGTTGAAGTGATTTGGCCGAAAGTCGCCAACAGCGACAATCATTCTTGGGACCAACACTCGGGATTGTCCAAACGGATGAAGGATCAGTCAGGTCCGATGTTCGACACCGGGTTCTCGGCGTTGATCGAGGATCTTGACCAACGAGGCATGTTGGACGAAACGCTTGTGGTCGGCGTCGGCGAGTTCGGACGCAGCCCGCAGCGCGGCGTCAGCACCAGCGGCAACAACAACAGCGCCGATGGACGCGATCACTGGCCTTACTGTTACACCTGCGTTGTGGCGGGCGCGGGCATTAAACGCGGGTATGTTCATGGCAAGAGTGATAAGACCGCTTCGGCACCGGTGGACAATCCGGTTCATCCTGGTGAGCTGCTGGCAAGTATTTATCACAGCTTTGGAATCAATCCCGAAACGATCGTGTACAACCATCTGAACCAGCCGCGCGAATTGGTCAAGGCGCAAGCGGTGACAGGACTGTTCGCCTAACGAATCACATTCGTTGGGGGCTGGTGGCTAGGTTGTTCGCCTTGCGCTTTCGATCTTGGCGGCGCATCTTGCATGCTGGCGGGCAACTTTCAGACGCTCGGTTTGTGCGACGGAACTGGTTGGCACAGTGAGTTCGTTCAGGTTGCCCGAGATCCGCGATAGACCATTTCCGGACGTTTGCGTTGTGTTATCCGCGACAGCGCGACGCGATTCGCCTGTTCGGTAAGGATGAATAGCGTGTCGCCCGCTTGGATCGCGTAATTCTGTTTCGGATTTTGCAAGAGCGTTTTATCCGCGTGCCGGATGGCGACGATCATCATGCTTCCTTCGCATGATGATTTCAGTTCGGCCAGTTGACTGCCGACCACATTGCTTTCCACGTCGATTGAATACTCTTGAATCGCGAGCCCTAAACTTTGCAGGTCCGACCGCATTCGCTCGCTTTGCCGAGGATCAGACAGCAGCGACGAAGCATTCGGACAGGTGATGATGCTGGCGATTTTCGCAGCACCAATTGCGGAAGGGAGAACGACATGATTCGCTCCACTGCGCAGCAATTTGCGTTGGGTTGCCAGTGATTCCCCCCGAGCAATGATCTCGATGTGGTCGTTAACTTCGCGGGCCGTCAGCGTGATAAAGACGTTTGCGGCATCGTCGGGCAACACCGTCGCCAACACACGTGCTCGCATGATGCCGGCGCGGATTAGCGTCTCTTCCTCTCCGGCGTTTCCGGTGACGACGTAATAGCCAAGTTCCTCGGCCTCAGAGATTCGGTCTGGATTGGAATCGACGCAGACAAGCGATTCGCCAAGTTCTCGCAATTCGCTGGCCAAAATCTTCCCCACGCGACCGAACCCGCAGACAATTACATGCCCTTCGGTCTGTTCAATGCCTCGACTCATTCGCCTTACTCCCAGCGCACGCTGAATTTCGCCTTCCGCAATCATCTGGACAAAGCCGCCCACGACATAAATACCCGACGAACACCCGGCAACGATAATCATCGCCGTGAAAAACTTCAGTCCTGAAGTGTCGATCGGCTGAACTTCGCCGTAACCGACGCCAAATATCGTGATTACAACCATGTAGAGCGAATCGACAAGGGACCAGCCAGCAATTGAATAGCCGATAACGGCGACCACACACGTCAAAACAAAGAACCCGATCCCGACCAGCATCTTGGAAATCGAATTCGAGTTGTGCATGGGCTTTTGTTGCAGGAATCAATCAACTTTAGGTGCCGTGGACGTAAATGAATTGATTCGTTCCATCGATGCGGGGACTCATTACAACGCACGCACATGACGGCACGATGGGCGGGTCGATCGCCTAGGCTGGAAGTTGGATCACTCGAAAACCAAGCCCAGTGGTCGTACGCCGTGACACAGCACGAATTGTGCCTTTTGATAAGGTTGCGCACAATTCGATTGGGACGTTAGGATGCTCCAATTGTGTTTCCTGTATTCCTGGGAAAAATCTGAAATTCCTACACACATCGCGGGATACATGCCGTCTTAGCAGAGTTCAACTGCGAGAGTTGCGCGGTGCGCGTTGCCCAAAATTTAAGCATCCCCACTGAGGCGAGCGGCAGATAAAAGGCGTAGCGTAGACAGACTTCCATTCTGTCGTCAAATGTCATCGACGGACTGGAAGTCCATCCTGCCATGAAGACGGCAGGTATATTTTTATTTCCGCTCGGCTGAACATTCGTGCTCGAGCCCAATCTGCTTCGATCACATCGTCGGCTAGCCAAGCTGTCGCTTTACGAGCCAAAGCTCGGCAAGAATTGGGAAATCCGTAATCCCATGCATCTTCTCGGAAGGACACGAACGTCTGTGCAATGGTAACATGGATGATTTCAGCCGATGAAGTGATCAATCATGAATGAGGATGCTAAACCGGACGACGATGAGGATCGCGACGACAATCAACCTCGTGCATCAAACCCCGAACCGCTTACCAGCAAGTTGAGTTCGCTTGGAAAAACAACCCAATCGCTTGGCGACGGTGGACATGACGACAGCCACGTGGTCGATGTCAATGATCCAGTCTTCTCGCAGGCGCTCACGGAAGACTCGGTTGCGTCCCTTGGCTCCTACCACATTTACGGCGTCATCGGTCATGGTGGATTTGGAACGGTTTTCCGTGCCGCGGACAGTGAGCTTTGGCGACCGGTTGCCATTAAACTGTTGAATCGAAATCTGTCTGGAAGCTCCGTGGCGCGACGGAGGTTCATCCGAGAGGCGCGTGCGGCCGCGTCCATCAGCCACGTCAATGTGGTGGCCATCTACTCGGTGGAAACCGCTGACAAGTTGCCGTTTATCGTCATGGAATTGGTGGAAGGCCGAACGCTTCGGGAGAAGATGAAAGCGGAGAAGAAGATCGATGTCACCGAAGCGATACGCATCTGCCATCAAATCGCCAGCGGACTTGCCGCCGCGCACGCACAAGGTGTCATTCATCGCGATATCAAGCCAGCGAACATATTGCTGAAAGGGAGCATCGAAAACGTCAAGATCACCGACTTTGGGGTCGCGCGGGCGGCGATTGATAACGTCGATCTAACATCCAGCGGCATGGCCGTGGGGACGCCGGCCTACATGGCACCCGAGGCCATTCGTGGAAAGACAATCGACACCCGATCGGACCTGTTTGCGGTTGGATGCATTCTATACGGCATGATCGCTGGACATTCCCCGTTTCACGGCAACAGTTCGTTTGAAATCGCCCACAACGTCCTCACCAGGATTCCGCAGCCGCTGTCTTCACTGGACCCAACGGTCCCTCCCTTTGTTTCGGAACTCGTCGAGATCCTGCTCGAAAAGTCACCGCACAAGCGAGTGCAGTCCGCGCAGGAACTCAGCGACATCTTGGGACACTATCTTCGGCAGATCAACAGCGCTCCGTCGGACAAGCTTTCACTGATTCTGAAACAATCCTTGCCGCGTCAACGCTTCGGCGCTCGGTATCAGTGGCTCATCCTCATTGCTTCAGTCATGGCCATCGGCGTCGGATCGTTCTTGACGCTCGACCAATTTTGGAAGCGGACACCATCGAACACCTCCCAGATATCCGCTTCGGAGTCGACACGACCGACTGACGCGCCACAGCCGATTGCTGAGCAACCGACGACACAGGGCGCGTCGAACACCGGCGCATTAACAACGCTCCCCTCCCTGCAACGTCGACGCAAGGTTGTCGTTCGCCAGGATGGTCAGGCCGATTGCGCATCCCTGAACGCGGCCTTGTCGCTGGTCGAAGCTGACGGAGAAATTGTCGTTGAAGATGCCGCGATCTATGACGAGCCGCTATTTCTTACAAGCGAGGTGAAGGGCATTTCGATTGTGGCGACGCAGAAAGCGACATTGCGAAGCGATGAGACTTATGTTGTATCGCTGAACAACTGTCCAAAGTTGTCCATCCGCGGCTTTGTTTTGAAAGCTCGAGGCGATCAAGTGGCGATTGATGTTAACGGTGATTGCGCGGGTTCGGAGTTTCTTGAGCTGACAATCGACAAATCGGCGCGAGGGGCGAATCCGATCGCCTGCATTTGGATTAAAGGATTCGGTACCGCAGCTTCCCCAATTCGATGTGCCAACGTCGAAATCAACAATACCGCGATCGGCATTGTCATTGACGGCACACAGGGATCGCAACGACACGCGGAAATCCGTGACTGCACGATCCGAGGGATTGAAGACTTTTCGGTGCTGATGAATCTCAACGCCGCAAAGGATGTCGTTGTCTCCGATACGTTGCTGGAAAGTGGCATCGTTGGCTTCAGCATTCAAACCATGCAGTCGACGTTGGACAATGTCGATCTGGTCCGCTGCACCGTTGCGCGATGTTCGAGTTTCGTGAATTGGTCGGGAACGTTGGATGACTGTACCGTTCGAATTGCCGACAACGTACTGTGGAGGGTTCGTCATATGTGGTCGGTTGATCGGGCAACATGGTTCGACAACAACATTTGGCAACCCACAATCGACGCCGTCGACCGAACATCCACTTGGGCCGATACCTTTGACCGTATCGAGATGCGTTCGGAACATCCTGAAGACGCGGACTACCTGGTTCCGAAGTCATGGAAATCGCTAGCCTTGAAACGGCCGGTCGGCCATGCTGCGGCACGCATCGGGAAAGACGAGTTCACGGATTTACGTTCGGATGCTGATTAAACATGTGCCGGTATCATCACGTCGAGCGTTCGGCGAACGTTTCGTTACCAGGCTTGAACGTCCCACACACCATTGGACTTCCCGCCAAAGAACCGGATTGGGCAATTCATGGCATCCACGTCGCATGGATCGACTCTCCCCCGAAGTCGGATGCTCTGCCGACAATCTCGACTTCAAATCCCAAACGTTGAAAATCCTCCTCGGACCACAGCGAACGATGTCGTTCAAGTTCGTTTCCGTAAACCGCACCCTGTTCAAAAAAGGATGCGGGGGTTCCAACGATCAAACAGCCACCTGTCGCAACACGGTTGGCAACCGCCCTTAAAAGACCGACACCATCCGCTTTCTCAAAGTGCTCAATAACATCGCAAAGGAGGATGCAATCGAATAAGTCCTCGGTGGAAGTCAGATACTCTTCGATTCGCATCGAGTAGACAATGTCATAGAGGCTCCAGAGTGGACTGCGATAATTTGTCCAGGCTTCGACGCCCACAAGCGTCGTCTTAAAGGGGGTGACTCCCAAATCAAGCCATTGGCGAACCATAGCGCCATGATTTCCAAATCCGATGCCGAGATCAAGAACCGAACGCGGTTGACGCGAAATCAGTTGGTGAGCTAGCGACGGAATTAAGTTGTAGGCACCGATCGGCATCTCAGGATTCCCGAACCTTGTCACGCCACACTTGCCGCAGCGTTTGTTCATATTGGCGACACATGCGCTGCGGAAAGGCGAAGCTTTCGATCACGCGACGCCCACCCACTGCAATCGCGTTTCGCCATTGAGGATGCTCCAGCAGCAATCGCGCAGTGTCGCGGATCGATTCAGGCGACGGTTCCACAACAGCGCAGTTGACGCGATCGATTAACTTGTCGGGCACAAATCCAACAGAGGTACAAAGCAGCGGAATGCCGCAGAACATTGATTCGGCCATCGACAACCCAAAACCTTCCGATTCTGAGACCATGCAATGCACGTCCATTGCCGAGTAATAGGAGCCGAGCGAACTTTCCGCGGTGGCGAATGCGTAACGTCCAGGAATGAGTTCGTTTGCTAGATTCATCAGTTCCGTCGTCAACGCTCCCCAACCGACCAACAGCAGCTTGACGTTCTTGGGGAGGAGTCTCACCGCCTGCACGAGAAGTTCCACCCGTTTTTCCGACGAAAACCGGCCGACGTATCCCAGAACGAAATCGTCTTCGGAAAAACCATGTCGTTCACGCACGCTCGTTCGCGATTCACTTGCGACCAAGTGTGCCGGGTCTATGCTGTTAAGGATGACGGTACTTGGCATCCCGCCACAGATTCGATCCTGTGCTGTCTTGCTGACGGCGATGCAATGGTCGATCAGTTCGCGGGTTTCCGCGAGAATTCTCTGCGTCCACATCGCATCACCATGGGCGACGAATACGGATGCCGTTGGCTTTACATCGCCCAACAACGATTTCAGGTCGGATGGACCGGAGAAGAGCATGACATCACAATCGCGTGCGGCTTGTTGAACGGCGGCGGCGCGACCGACTTCGACTGGAATTCCCATGGAGCGGATCACACGATGATCGTGTACCTCGCCGGTGATGACACATCGAACAAACTCAATATTCGATCGATCCGAGTACCGAATCAGGGCGCGTAGCCACGATTCGATTCCGGCGACAAACATGTACTGGCCGACGTGGACAACACGCAACGGTCGCTGCGATCGCTCCGTTTGGTCGGATGCGCCGAGCTGGCCCCGCGAGCCCATGAAGTAATTGGAATGGCTCTCGAGAGACCGCGTGTTGAACGGATAATTCTCCATCGATTCCGCGGCGTTGGACGACGCTTGAAGAGGATACCCGAAGCGATCCAATTCGACCTGTCGACCGCCGAACGCGAATCCATAAGGATCCGAGTTCAGTTGGTTCGTCGCGAACGAATTGATCGGATAATCTTGGCTTGCCGACTGCTTCAGCGACGAAAAGTCGTCGGCGCTATAGTAATCAGACCGTTCCGCTAGGTGTTTTCGTCGCAGGCTTTCAGCATCGGATTCATACATGGTTGTCGCCCTTCGGATGGGAGTGATCGTGTTTGATTTTTTCTAACGTCATGACGTAACTTGAAACGCCATCGGGAAGTGTTTCGCAGATCACCGACGCCACTTTGAATCCGGTCGACTCGGCTGCCGACAACATTTCCGAAAGACGTTGGCGAACGCCTAGAAACTCGGCCCTGTCGACTTGCACCTCTTGGCCATGATCAATGGACTGTAAGCGAAACCATGCACTTGGCTTGAGCATGCGATGAATGTCCGCAAGGACGCTGCACACAATTTCTCGGGACGGCATGTGCTGGAAACAGTATTGGCTGATCGCAGCATCCAACGAAGCTGAAGCGACAGTTGGACAACCATATCCGTCGCTCAACTCGCACCGGACATCGAGATCACCGCAGTACTGCTTTAAATGTTCAAGCATTTTAGGAGCAACATCGACAGCGATCACTTTGATTCCCTGTAACGCAAGTGCTCGGCTGGCACGTCCGACACCGCATCCGTAATCCAGGACGACCATGTCGGCAGCCAGGGGACGATCGAGAAACGCGGCTAGTTGCCGGGCTTGATATTCGTCGTTCCAGATCGCGGGATTCGCTGGAATGGTGACTCGCTCGTTCTGAGCTGCTTCCAGCGTTTCGACATTCCAGAACTGACGCATTCCCTGAGAAAATGGTTTCATGTTGTTCCCGCATCTTCGATCAAACACAAGGCATCGGTTGCATTTACATGAATGCGATGCCTAGCGTAATCGCAGCAGTCCGCCGTTCCATTGAAATCTGTGCGAATCTTTTAGAAATTCGCAAATCGTTCGGGCTGCCGACCTGCGGTACTTGCTTGGTCGTTGTCGAATCGAGACAATTGCTTGGGCCGCGCCAAGCTCTTCCCGTTCATCCCGCGACGCAGTCGCTCTGAGAAGTCGGTGGTGTTCGAGTATTCAATATAGGTCTGTTCTGTGCCCTCCGCATTGCTGCTTTCAACGGATTTGTTTTTCGCCAGCCGAATCAAGGGGGCGGCGGAAGCTGCCGGCCTGGAAATCTCCATGGGCAAGTCGATTGAGAACGCTACATTGAAAGACGACTTAGCCTTCGTGGTCGTCGACCTTGCGACCACCGGCAGCACGCTTGATCAAATTGCGGACATTGTTCGAAAGCACTCGAATCAAACGAGATTAGTAGCCTTTGGACCGCATGTGCAATCCGGTCGATTGGATGCCGCGCGTCAAGCTGGTTTCGACGCCGTGCTGACACGCGGCCAACTTGATCGTCATCTTGGTCAGCTGTTTGAAACTGACTAAGCGATTCAAGTTGTTTAAGGCAGCAACCAGAATCCGCCAGCGACGACGGCGGCTTGGCTGACCGCACCGCGAAGACTGATCGGGACCGGTGGCAGCAGGTAAGGAGCACAGTTGCCTGGGCGATAGTATCCAAGTGCGTACTGGCATTCCTTCGGCGGATGGATTCCCATCTTATACGGCAAAACCGCGATATTGACGAAGAAGTGAGCCGTCGAAATGATCGGTTGCTGGAACGGACCAGCGCTGTGGCCATAGCGTTCCAGTTGAACTTCCTCGAAGTAAAGTGGATTGTGGCACAGGTTGCTGGCTTTCCACGTGTACTTCATTGGTGTCCAGTGACGTCCTTGATAGACGGTCTGGGCGATGCGGCATTCACGCGGCAATCCCCATTCCGTTGACAGGAACGCCAAATCGGCTTCGCTCAGGCGAGAGATATCCAAGCGACGTTTGCCCCCCGACTCGGTGACGATGATCACATCTTGGTAGCTCAGGTCGGACAACGTGCCGCGCCCCAGCAAGGTTCCGTCGATGCTTCGCCAGTCGCGTGGCTCTTGGTCAGCATCGAAGCTCTTTCGCACATCGGCAAACTTTTCGTCATCCAGGACGTCCGGTCGGAACGGTGGTGAGATGTCGAGCGAAATGCGATCGATCGTTCGACTGGCGACTTCATCGCGCAAGTCTTGGCAGGAAAGGTTCGCCCGCTGTTTGGGAGGCGTGAAGCCAAAGCCACGTCGCGGGATCGTTTCAGGAATCGAAGGGGCGTCGTCGCGAAAGCTTTCCGGATCGGGCAGATCGCGATCGGATGGACTTTCGGCTTCCTCGGGCATATCGCGTTTGAAGGGACTTTCCAACGAATCAATCTTCAAATCCTCCAGTTGCTGGCGATCTTGATTGCTTGGCGGCGCAAGAGGACTTTGGGGCTGAGCATCGGATTCGCTTTGCGCGTCCGGCGATGACGGATCGTCGCCACCGATCTTTGGCATCTCGAATCCTTGGCCGGCGTCGGGGAGCTTGAATTCGTCAGGTTGCGTGTTTGCGGAGGGCTCCGCAGGAGACTGACCATTGAACGGATTGGGCGCGGGCTGGGTGGCCGATGGTTCAGCCGGGTTGGCCTGAGGCGTATCGGCAAACGGATCGAACTTCGATCCTTCGGGCTGTTGATAGGCAACCCGCATCACCGAACCGGCGGAGGATGCCATCCGGGGCTGGCTGTTGGATCCCAACGACCCCGATGAAACGCGGTCGGATGTTCGCCATTGCAACTTGCTGGTGCCTGGACTTTGTTGGTTGCCGGATGGATCGCGGGCTACCTGACCTGGCGATCGGGCATCGAAACGAGGGGACGTCCTTGATGGCGATGGTGCCGGTTGGCCGCTGCGTGGGGTTACCCAGACGGACTGGCCACTGGAGGGGTTCGACGCGAAGAGGGTTGATAACACGACGGTCGCCACCAACGCCATGTGGCTAATTTGAATCGCCCGAATGATGGACTTCGGGGCTGTAATTGGGCGCTTCCTGCGTAATCGCGATATCATGCGGATGGTTCTCCCGGACCGTTGCGGCCGATACCTTGATGAACTGCGATTTTGTTCGCAGGTCATCAATGGTTCGTGTCCCGATGTACCCCATCCCTGCACGCAGACCGCCGACCAATTGGAAGACGTAATCATGCAGCGGACCTTTAAAGGGAACGCGACCCTCGACACCTTCGGGGACAAGCTTTCCGTTCTCAGTCGCGCTTTGGCGATATCGCTCACTGGAGCCCTTGGCCATTGCACCAATCGATCCCATACCTCGGTACGACTTGAAGGTCCGCCCTTGATAAAGGATCATCTTACCAGGGCTTTCGGACAGACCGGCAAACAAGCTGCCGATCATGACGACCTTCGCCCCTGCTGCAATCGCTTTGGTGATGTCTCCGCTGAATCGAATACCGCCATCAGCAATGATGGGAATGTTTCTGTCGTTGGCAACACGGGCGGCTTCCATGATCGCTGTGATTTGGGGAACGCCAACGCCACTTATCACGCGGGTGGTGCAAATCGAACCAGGTCCGATACCCACTTTCACCGCGTCGACGCCGGCATCAATCAAATCTCGGGCTCCGTCGGCTGTTGCGACATTTCCCGCGATCAAGTCGATCTGCCACTGCTGCTTCACTTTCTTGACGGTCTCAATAACGTTCTTGGAATGCCCATGGGCGCTATCAACCGTCAGGATGTCCACCCCTTGGTTGATCAGGCTTTCGGCACGCTCGTAATCGTGAACTCCGATCGCCGCCCCAACCCGCAGGCGACCTTGGCCGTCTTTGCACGCGCTGGGGAAACGTTTCATCATGTCGATGTCTTTGATCGTTATAAGTCCCGTCAGTATCCTTTCTTCGTCAACCAGTAAAAGTTTCTCTACCCTTTTTTCCGTTAAAATCCGCTCAGCTTCCTCAAGCGTTACATTCCCTACAGCCGTCACTAGATTCTCATGGGTCATGACTTCGCTGATTGGGCGATTTGGGGATTCTAGGAATCGCAAATCGCGGCGGGTCAGGATTCCGGCGAGCTTTCCATCAGCGTAAGTGATCGGAATCCCCGAAACGTTCTTCTGATCCATCAATTCTTGGGCGCGACTGACCTTTTCATCGGGATGCAAGGTGATGGGGTCGAAGATGATGCCGTTGGCGCTCCGTTTGACTTTCAGGACCTCTTCGGTTTGTCCCTCGATCGACAGGTTCTTGTGAATCACACCCAAACCGCCGACTTTGGCGAGCGCGATCGCCATTTCGCTCTCGGTGACGGTATCCATTGGCGAGCTGACCAATGGGATTTGCAAGCGGATGTTGGCGGTGAGATCGGTGCTTGTGTCGACTTCCGAGGGAACAAAGTCGCTGTATTGAGGCAGCAACAGGACGTCGTCGAATGTAAAGCCTTCCTGGATCATCTTGTCTTGAGTCAGTTTGTCTTGGGGCATTTGCGGCTTGGCTCGGATCGGACCTGCGTCGGGTGAGTGGCAATGATTCGTCGATTATGGTGGCCAATCGCGGAAGTGGCAACGCCCGCCGACCGCTTTGGGTGAGCATCGTTTCGCATCTGGAAGCGCCGGCGCCGCAACGCGTCGTTGCAACTTTCCAAATCAAAGGCAACAATGCGAAAGCGGCTTGCTCACGATTTTTCTCGCCCGATGGTGAGGTTTGCGGGGCAAGCGACGGGTCGATCGTTCGGCTGTTGGTAGCTTGGCGAGATGCCGGTTGTCGAGAGATGAGGCGTTTTCATGGGTAAGTTACAGTTCAATAGCAGTCCTTCGCATTCGATCGGCGTCGAAATCGAGTTAGCGCTTGTCGATTGCGAATCGTTTCTGCTGGCAAACCGATCGGAGGAGTTGATCGCGCAATTGCCTTCGGGCGAGAGTGGTCAGTACAAGCCGGAGCTGATGAAGAACTGTGTCGAGATCAATACCCAGGTTTGTCGAAACATTGCCGAAGTGCGTGACGACTTGACCCAACGTTCGCTCGTATTGCAGAACGCCGCCGATCAGTTGGGCATGCGATTGTGGTGGGGATCGACCCATCCATTCAGCCACTGGAAAGATCAAGTGATTACCGATACGCCGAGGTATCAAAACTTGGTCGTCTTGTTGCAGGAGATGGCTCGACGGATGGCGACCTTCGGGCTGCATGTTCATATCGGCGTCGATTCGGGTGACAAGGCGGTGATGATTTGCGATCGAATCATGCAACACTTGCCGACCTTGCTGGCGCTCAGTTGCAGCAGCCCGTATTGGGAGAACCGCGACACCGGTCTACATTCCCATCGATCAAAGATCATGGAGGGTTTGCCGACAGCCGGCTTGCCGACGCTGATGCGGAACTGGAGTGAATACGTTTGGTTGGTCAATCACATGATCGACACGGGGTTCATCAATTCCATTCGCGAGATCTGGTGGGACGTACGACCGCATCATAACTTTGGCACCGTCGAAGTACGTGTGTGCGATATGCCGGGGGATCTGGATGACGTTTGCGCGCTTGCGGCGCTGATCCAATGTTTGGTGAAGCAGTTGTCTGACGAGATCGATGAAGGAACCTATCAATTCGATTGCCATCCGATGATGGTGCAGCAGAATAAATGGCGAGCCAGTCGCTACGGCATCGAAGCGGGGTTGGTCAATACGTACAGCTACGACGTTCAACCGGCCGTTGATGTTGCCGAGAGCTTAGTCAGGTGGCTGCGACCGATCGCGCAAGATCTCGATTGCGAAGACGCGCTGCTGGAAATTTCGCGGATCGCTCATGGCCCAAGCTGGTCGCAACGACAACGCGATCTGTTCCAGAAATCTGGAGACAAAGCGGACGTTGTACGTCAATTAACGGAGCATTCGCGGATTCGTGCGTGATCAACTGAACAACACGAGCGTAAGATAACATCAATCGCGTTCAATATTGATATAAATAGGCGGCCAACTCTTCACTGACCGCATTGGGAAGCGTTGGCAAGGCCGCTTCAACCTTCGTCCGATCGATTGCAATCGCATGCGGGGCCAGTTTGCCGATCCAGTACAGGATGTGCGATTGTGACCGTTGATACAGGACACGCACTCCTTCCAGATACCGATCGACCGCCGCCGGATGTTCGGTACGCAACATCAGCGCCAGGACATTGATCCATTCAAACGTCTTCGACCGTGATTGGGCCAGCTCGGATTCTTTCCCATCCAGATATTCAACCAGCGATTCGCAGCCGGTCGTTCCCAGCACAATGACGACTTCGAGATCGTCCTGCTCGATCGCGGTTTGCAGCCAGCGTGGGTCGAGCTTGCGCTGGGCCAACGCTGCTTGGAGGACTTGCGGATCGTCGTCGCCAGGTGTTCCTCCCTCCAGCGACGATTCGAGCCATTCATCCCCCGAAATCAAGAAGCGACGAATGGCTTCGCGCTTTTGCCGCGTCTTTCCACGAGCTTTCCCCCGCAGTGTAGTCGTGGTGGAATGTATTAAAGAAACCGTCCGCTTCCAAACCCTCGAAACCGGCGGCAACGCAAATTGCAAACGTTGCATCGTCGACCGTTTCACGTCCTTCGATCAGCAAAGCTTGCAAATCGCGAGACGTGCTTCGCAACATGATGCTGGCGATTCGTTGCACCGGCGAAGCCGCGTTTGCATCGCTGGAGGGCAGTCGGGTCAACGCATCGCGTCGTTCTGAACAACGATTGCATCAGCCGACACGTTCCGGGATCGCTGCGTCCCAGTAACGCGACCAGCAGAGCGTCCAAACGTTTTGCCGCCACGGGCTTTTTCGTTTTGGCGATCGATTCACTCAGCAAGTTGTCGACGGCTTCTTGATCATCGTGTGAAGCTGAGTCAGCAGTATCGGACTTGGGTTCGCGGCAACCGCCGGAGCAATAACTTCGGCATCGGCTGATTGGATCGCTTTCAGCAACAGCGCGATTGTGGCTTCATCGGAATAAGTTGCCAGACGTTGCAACGCGAGTCGTCGAAGAGGCGTGGAACGCCCCGCCGCCAACGCATGCAATGCCTCGACATCGTCCGCCGCATCGCCCAGGCATCCGACCGCCGCAAGCTTTGTTTCTTTGGAGCCATTGGCGACGGCATCGAGAACAAACGGTCGGGCCGTGGAGGGATCGAGTTGATGCAGAATCCGTAACCGTCGCGCGTCCCCGCCGCGTCCGTGAATGTCGATCCTTTCGCGCAGCAGCGGAACGACGGCTTGGCCGTACCCTGGTACAACGCGTTGCGCGATGAAGTCGGCCAGTTCCGAGTATGTATCATCCAGAGCGTGGATTGCCAACGGGACGACACGCAAGTCGTTGAAGTGGCCGTCGTCCAACGCGCGTCGCACGACGTCCATCCGTCCCGATCCGGTGGAGCGAAGTGCTTCCATGAGAGGCTTCAGACGGCTCGCGACGATTTCCATCGGAGGTAAATGAATTTTGGAAGCTTGTACGTCACGCCAATCTCCGTCAATCGAAGTCTGTCCCTGTGTGTAAAGGATGGCGGTAACGAGCGAACCGAGGTCCAACAAAGCTTGCGCCGCGTCGTCGGAGGGGGCTTCGATCAGGCGAGCGACCGCATCGGCAACTTGTCCGAAAACCGGTGCCTTGAGAGCCGATTGACGCAACGGTTCGATAAGACGTTGCAGACGGAAGTCGCCGGCGGCCAGATTGCTTCCGGCAATCGCCAGTCGTTGTGTTTCGTCGTAAACCTGATTCAGGACAGCAAGAGACATAACAATGTAAGATCCGATCGCACAATGAGTGGTGACAACCATGTTGGTGCAAAAACGTTTGTCTGGCAAGCCGCCGCAGCTCTCTTTGATTGCATCGGATGTTTGTTAAACTGCGTTGGCAAACGAAGTATAACGTGCGTGGTCCGAACTGATGCCTTCGCGTCAAATGAAGCGAATCACCTCATTTCTGACCACGCGACGAATAACATCCGCACGGGTGCTTGAAGGCGTCATTTCCGGCCACGCACGGTTTAACCAGTACTTAATGAATGGACTGATGGAAAGCGACGAAGCGATTACCAGCAGTGCTAACGCCTGCTTTGAAAAACTGCTTGCGAATCTTGAGTGCGCGATCCGGGGGAAACGGCAATCGCTGGAGTTGCTGCTAAGCTGTCTGGCCGCAAAGGGACATGCTTTGCTGGAGGATATTCCCGGGACGGGAAAGACGACTCTCGCGAAAGCCTTGGCGATGTCGATGGGCTGCGTTTTCCACCGCGTTCAATTCACGCCCGACTTGTTGCCGTCGGATATCGTTGGCTCATCGATCTTCAATTCCCGAGAGAATACGTTTTCGTTCAATCGCGGCCCAATCTTCGCGAACGTATTGCTGGCCGACGAAATCAATCGGGCTTCGCCGCGAACTCAATCAGCCTTGTTGGAGGCGATGGGAGAACAACAGGTGAGTGTCGACGGGAATACCTATTCCCTGGAATCGCCGTTCTTATGCATCGCGACACAGAATCCGATCGAGTTTCATGGCACCTATCCACTGCCGGAAGCTCAGTTGGATCGATTCATGGTGCGGCTTGCTCTTGGCTATGTCTCGGAAGAGGAGGAACTGCGGATCTTGGCGGCGCAGGCCTCATCGCGTCCATTGGACGACTTAACCGCGGTCATTGATGCCGACGATCTGATTGGCTTGCAGCGACGAGTGGAGCAGGTGAAGGTTGAAGATTCCGTGATGCGATATCTGCTGAGCGTGGTTACGGCGACGCGTCGCCACGCCGCGGTGAAGCTAGGCGTTTCGACACGCGGAAGCCTCCAATTCGCTCGGATTGTCCGCGCCTATGCACTCGTCCAAGGACGAAGTTATGCGATCCCCGAAGATGTGAAGCAACTTGCTCAACCGGTACTCGCTCACCGATTGGTGCTCGATACGAAAGCCAAGTATTCGGGGACCGAAAAACTGACGGTGATTGACGACATCATCAAAGAAGTTCCCGTTCCCCATTGAATAGCGGCGCGACGGCATGGCAAGACGCAGGCGATGGTCATTCTTTAGTGGTCCTTTGGAAAACCGAGGCGTCTTATGGTTTGACGATTTTCATCGCGGAGAGTTCACCGTCGGTGGCCGAGTGCTGTTTTGGGGAATGATCCTCTCCGGAACGATGCTGATGGGCGGCTTGACGACGCCCCTGGTTCTTTGCTTCGGCTTCTGCACATCCGCCCTCACGCTGGCCGGCATCATGGGCTACTTTTATCGCCCGGTATTGAAACTGAATCGGCAAATCATTTCCTCTCCTTCAGCCGGAGAAGTTTTCTCGTATCGGGTCGATGTGGAGAATGTCGGCAAACGCGCCGCGCGAAACATTGTGATCGAGGAACGCAAACTCCCGCCCGATCTTCGTCCCGTTGGCGAACCTCCCGTGATCGACGTTTTGGAGCCCGGCGAACAGACTTCGGTCGTCTTGCGTTTGCGATGCATCAGCCGCGACGTTCATGTTCTCAACCGCTTGCAGGGAGGAACCATCTTTCCCACCGGGCTTGTCAAATCGGGAAGGAAATCGCGGCATGAGGACCGACTGGTCGTCTATCCGCGGATCGACGATGCGGGAGGAATGGACATACCGTACTCAAAGAATTATCAGCCCGGCGGAATCGCGATCGCGTCCCAAGTGGGGCAGTCGACCGAGTTTCTAGGAACACGACATTGGCGACGCGGTGATCGCTTGCGTGATATTCATTGGCCGTCGAGCGCGCGTACCGGGCGGTTGATCTCGCGCGAATTTCAAGAGGAGTACTTCGTTCGCTTAGGCGTTGTGCTGGATACCGAAGCGCTGTGGGCGAGCGAGGAGCGACGAATGGAGCAAGCCCTTTCGCTGGCGGCGGGGCTTACCGCGGAATTGGCTGAGAAGGATTATGTCGTTGATCTGTTTGTCGCTGGTGACGACGTGCATCACGTTCAAGCGGGCCGCGCGATTACGCAGATGGAAAACATCTTGGAACTGCTGGCGTGCGTCGAACCAGCCGACACGCTTGACGTGGGAGCCCTCGAATCCGTCCTGTTGCCCGAAGCCTCTCGTCTGTCAACCGTTGTGTTTGTCATGATGATGTGGAATCCTCCGCGTTTGGAGCTGATTCAGCGGTTAAGAAACGAAGGCGTGGCCATCCGTGTGATATGTATGAAGAAAGGCTGGTATCCAAAGGGGCTCGATCCAGCCGAAGTGATCGACTTGCAGCGCGCGACGGATTCAGGTGCTTCGCTTTCGATGATGAAAATGTCGTTTTTCAAACCACGTACGGTTTAACTTGAGATGAATGGTGTGAATCAACGCTACGCGACATTTGTGCTGTTGCTGCCGATCTATGTGGCGATGCTGGTCCATGCGATTGGTTTGGATCGTTGGTCGCTGGCGATTCCCGGCTTGATCGGGCTCGCCATCGCCACAACGCGAAGAGAACCGTTGCGTCTGACGGCTCGGCATTGGTATGTGGCGATCTTGGCTGGTGGGGTGATCGGCTTGCTTGTCCCCGCCGCTCAAGTGATCAATGGACTGCTTCCGCCAAACGTCGCGGCGACCATCACGGGGGTGGCGGTCGTCCTCTCGGTGATGTCGGCGTTTGCTGGAAAGATCGCGATCGCTTGGGTCGCCGCTTGGGCGTTGGTTGCCATTTCGGGCAAGGTTCAAGCCGATGGGACGTTGGTCGTTGCCATTGCAATCTTCTTCATCGCACAGATGTTCGCCGTTCTCTCAATCGTCGAGTTGACACGTTTAAGAACGAAATTGCTTGCTCCGATCGGCATATTTGCGATCCTTGTCGCACTATCGACCGCGGCAACCGCCGTGGCCCTGCATCGGATGGACCAGTTGTTTCTGAAAACTTTCGAGACCGTTATGACGAGCAACGGAACGTCCTCGACGACGGGATTGAGCGATAGTATTCGCCTGGGACCACGCGGAAACATTGTTCAGTCCGAGCGTATCCTCTTTGAATTGTCGGGAATCTCGGGCCTGTTGCGGAATCGGGTGCTGGATCAGTTCGACGGTTCGAATTGGACGACTTCAATGCAGCTCGAACAGCGATCTCTCAGCTTTGACGCTGTTCGCTCGGAAGCCGTCGCGGACCGTAGGATTGAACTTTGGTTCTTCGATTCTCTTGGCGATGCGATTCCGGCCCCCGCCGGGACGCGTGACGTGAAGGGGGCCGCCCATCAGGTCTCAGGCGGCTGGATTGTGCGAGGCATCCCTGATTCATTCACGGTCAACCTATCGTGTTCTCGAGAAGCGTCGCTTCCCACCGAACAGCAACCCGGCGGCGACTTGCTTGCCGTGCCGAAGAATCTGAAAGTGAACTGGCCGTGATCGCGGCGGATTTGACCGATGGCGTGGGTTCAAATGAAGAGAAGGCCAAGGCGATCGCCAATTTCTTTGGTCGAACTTTGAATACTCACTAACAACGGATTTAAGCGGTCCCGATCATCCTCTGATCACGCTCGTCCGACAGCGGCGTCCAGCCTACTGCACATACTTTGCGAGCGCGATGGCTCTGATGCTACGCACGCAGGGAGTGCCAACTCGCATCGTCAGCGGATTTGCGCCAAACGAAATGAATCCGCTGACGGGGAGGGTGACGGTGCGCGAACGCGACGCACATGCCTGGGTTGAAATATGGTCGCCGGAACGACAACGCTATCTTGCGTTCGACCCGACTCCCGCTTCGTCACGGCTTCGGGCAATCGGCCTATCAAGTCCGCCGGGTCGGTTGCGATCATTCGTCGACGCCGTTCGTTCCATCTTTCATCGCATGCGGCAAACGATTGTGGAGGACCCGGTCGGTGCTTTCGTCGCCTCCTGCGATCACCGTTGGCGTGGCTTCTCTGCCGTAACATTGATCGTCATCGCACGACGCCACCGATCGCGCAAAACGGCACCTCTGACTGCCGATGAGAAGACACCCAACCGTGATCTAATCATCATCTACGAAGCCTACGTCCAGTCGTTGAAACGCTTTGGATTGACGCCGGACCCTTCGGAAACGGATGATGAGATTCTCGTTCGTCTGTCTGAAATCGCGGAGCCATCGATTGTGACGGCGGCGAGCAGGTTCGTGAGGAATTATCGCGTGGCACGATATGGCGACGCTTCACCAAACGAAGAACTGTCTGAACTTGCAAGGCTCTGACGACGAGACTAAACTTTGGCCGGCCACGCCGCTTATCGTATTGCAGTCTGCAACGTTGTCGCTGCAAGGCCGATTCTAATCATCAATATCTTGTCGTCGAATAAGACGCGGAACATCATCCAGTTAATTAATTCCGGACATATATGTCATATCGAATCGGCTTTTACGGATATGATCGCGCTCGGATGCGTCAACTCTTCGGCTCGCAGGACGCCCAGGCGATCACGCGGATTAACAATGTTTGTGAATGATTTGATCGACTATCTCGGCCAAATCATAGACAACAAGATGGATTGTTGGTTCATGACCGGTTAATTGCATTCTGCGTCGCGGAATATACAGCAATGTTCGTTATACGTCGTGTGGTCAGAATGAGGTGATTCGCTTCATTTAACACGAAGCATCATTTCGGACCACGCACGATATATCACCATGACCGGCAAGTTTCATGCTGAATCCGTCAATCAACATGCTGGATCTGATTAGACCAAACAAAGTTACCGAATCCCAAGGTTTTTTGAACCGTGGAAGGGATGGTCTTCTCGCCGAGTCGTCCGCCTGAAAGGATAATGGATCGTGCATGTTGATCCAGCGAAGTGTGAGCCATTTACAAATTCATCTTAATCGTTGAACAAGAACTGGCCGAGAAACCTTGTGCAGGTCAAGTTCCAAATCTTTGGACGAGAGCTAGTAACTCCGGTTCAGCTTAATCACCACGTTTTCGTCTCCTGGTGAAATGGGGACCAATGGACTTGCCTGTATCGGTTGATTTGCCCGTGCTCTGCCGCCGGGCCGAACTGCGGATCTGCTACCGACGCATACGCATTCCATCTGCCATCGGGAACTCCCCAGCAACTTGAAACGTCCAGCCATCAATTGTGGGTTATATGTGCTGGAAGCATCCACACGGCCTTCGACGCAATAACAGTTATTGATCGCTAGTCCCGGCGGAAGCTTCAATCGCACCCTTTGAAATCGGTTTACCATCGGCTCCAATCACTTTCCCAGTGACCGTTCCATCTCCTTGCAGGATCGATATCGTCGGCACGGCAATTGCCTGCCCCGAACTTTCTTCTTGTAGTGTCGGCACAACTTGCAGCGGAAGATTAACACTTCATCGATCTACGCGACAACGAACTGAGCTTCACTCCAGCCTGCAAATCGACGTCGTACATCGGTTCATAAGCAGGTACCTTGATGACGTACTTGCCATCCGAATCGGTCACTGAATCAAACCGCCAGTCTTTCCAAACGCTTCCCGCGGAACCGATGCGTTGACATGGATGACGCCTGCACGGGCTGGCCATTGAACTGCACGAGTCCCGACAACTTCACGGGCTGGAACTAAACGCAAAGTTTGAAGTGTCAAATGGGTTGCGCGCGAGCAGGCGTCAGTTCTATCTGACCGAAGAAGCTCGGATTAACGCGGGGATGGGAGACAACCGCGTAGCATTTGCCTTGTATCCAACAAGCGGCTGCAGCGTACAGCGTCCTTCGGCGTCGGTCATCATATGATCGACAGGCTTCCCATCCGATGTGAGCAACGTGAGCTGCTTGCCGCCGATTTGCATCCGCACGGCGACGCCACTTGCTGGCTGACCATCAGGCAGCAGGACAAGCAGCGGACGGTCGCTTTCGAGGCAATTGCTGGGATTTCAAATGCACCGAGAGGGCGTTCAAGATCATCGCCATCAGCAGCCGGGATTTGAACCGGAGATGTGTACCTTCGGAAAAGTTCTTGCTCGCCGATTGAGAAGAAGGCAGGAATGAAGTACATTTCCTTGTAGCATTTTGAACACAAGAGATTAAGTTTTCCATGCTCATCGGACTGCCCCAGGAATGTCCCTTCTTTCTCGAATACACTAACTTGGCCGAGTGATACGCTGTCGCGCGATGCGCTTGCAATCCCTGTGAGCGTTGGAAATGGTTCCACGATCGTGGTTATTTCCGAATCCCCGAAAATCTGTGTCCGTTGGTCGATTGGTACCGGCCAGTCAGGTATTTCGGACGATTCCGGGAATTCGAGAAGCAATTCCGATACGGTCGCCGGTAACTGCAAATGATAGTGGCCGTTTTCGTCGGTGCGGTGACGTATCGTCCGCAGCGAACGGTCACGTCTGCAAGGCCCTCGCTACCCTTGCGAAGAACGCGACCACGAACGGGGAACAATTGTGTACCACCGCTTAATACGCAGGGGCTGGGTTCGTAGTTCCTTGTTCATGCGGTCTTGCATCGTTTCGGGCGTTGTCTCCAAGGTGGCTCCTGAGCGTGGGCCGCTGCGCCCGTGACAAGCGAGATCGAAGCGATCAGACCACCGGGAATACCCGCAAAGGCAAATCGACCATCGGTATCGGAGGTCGCGGTCCAATCGAAACAAAATGCTATGCCCGTCGCCATTACGCTCCGATTCAGATGATCGTAGAGACTCGAAAAGCGTACCTCCTGTTCCGCGAGAGGCGTTCCATCCGCATCGACGACTGTTCCGGCGATAATACCACTCTGATCCCGAAGCTGAAGATCAAGTCGGTAGCTGTCTTTGTTCGGCACAAACTGCGGGGTCTCCCCAACCGATCGCGTTGTTGGTACCAACGGTCATCAACGATACTGAAGGAAGGGCATCACGCCCCATCGATCTACGTAACAGTATACTTGCCATAGATCTTCCCATCAAACTTTGACAGTGGAGGACACTCGCTGTTGCACAATCATGTGAATGCCTGTGGCGTCGATTCGGTAACTTCCTTCGCTATCGCAACGCGCGAAACCGATCAACGCGGCGGACTGATCCCACTGTCGACACCAACAACCGACCAATGCGCCATCGGCAGCCAAACCATCGTTGTTGTAGACCGTGCCTGAGATCACGATCGGGGAGCTGTCGTCTCCCGCATTGACTGGCTTCGTGTCGGCAAGATGCGTTTCGAGCACTCGATACAAACTTTGCCAGTTCTGTCGGAATAGGCGTCAATGTCGAAGACTCATCTGGTTTGGCACGGTGGCCCGCTTACTGGCAGCGGGATGACAGCGGCGCAACTGATTGATCATCCAGTTCGTCTCAAAGTGCATCGCAAAGTCAAAGGTGGCATGGGTGCCTGACACTGTTGCTCCAGGGCGGTTTGTCATAAACGGCTTATGGCCTGCGGTCGTTAGCACAGTAGACGCTGTAGTATAGGCTCGGCTGTTTAGTGACACTCGCCCGTGGGTGTTTGATGAATCGATCCAAACATTACGCCGAGAGCCATGCCAAGACCAACCAGCAGGAATCCCCCCGTTGCGATCATTACAATCACAATGCTGTTGTTTCACCGCGATGCGTTGCTCTGTGCTAGACGGCCATCGAGAGGAAAGTTTAGATTCATGTTGACGCCATCGTTTTAACCGACGGTGTCCGCAATGCCTTTATTCAAAAACGTCATTGATATCGGTCCATGGTGCCGCCATCCAGATGATCGCGGTGCCGTCGCGACTGCTTGTCAGCACCTGTCGAAGATCACGCGAAAAACCGACCGAGGTCAATTCACGAGTGTGCGCTGCGAGCGTCAGCAGTTCCTTGCCTCCAGAGAGCAAACCTCGCTCGGAAACATCCCACAGCTTCGACGTGAAATCTTCGCTGCCGGTAAGCAATCGCTTCCCATCCGCGGAGATGGCAATCGATGTGACCGCCGCCGTGTGGCCGGGGAGTTCAACGATCTGACTCCTGGTGCCGACATCCCACAGCAAGGCCATGTGATCCGCGGTCGCCGTCGCGATGCGCTCGCCATCGGGTGAAAAGACAGCATTGAGGACGGGACCCGAATGTTTGAAAACGGTTGCCTCACCGGTTTGCAAATTCCATACGCGAACCGTGCCATCGTCCGATGCTGAAACAAGTCGCCGATCGTCCGCTGAGAACTGAACGCGATTGACTGGTCCCGCATGTCCGACCAAGCGTTGCACGAACGTTCCCGATTCCGCATCCCAAAGAACAATGGTTGCATCGGCGCTGGCCGTCGCAATCAACGGTTGCTCACGACGGTTGGAGTACGTGGCGCAATGAACCGGTCCGGAATGTTTTCCAACCAGTTTTCGTCGGACCTGCCCCGTTTTGGTGTTCCATAAATTCGCCGTGGAATCCCAACTGCCTGAAACAACCTCGGACGCATCGGGCGAGAAGCCGACCGTCGAGACGCCTCCATGTGGACTGCAACTTAGCTGTTTCCGACGGAACTGCGGCAGGCTCTCGTTCATTTCCCAAACAAACAGCGAATCGCCACCGACCGTCATCACATGGCGACTGTCGGCCAGGAAGCATGCCGTCCAGATCCGCGATTGAGCACCGAGGTCGATAAAAGCTCCTGACTTTTCGCCTGATTGTGGAAACAACTTTTCTTCGCCCGACGCCACATCGAATGCCCGAACCGTTCCCCGCTCACGACTGACGGTAAGCACCGTCGCGTCATCGGGTGAAATCGCGACGCCATCGATTGGCATCCTACCACCGTCGGAACGTGATGCGATCGTGCGGACGACACGATCCGACTGGGTATCCCAAATCCGAACTTTTTGGTCGGCGGCAACCGTAACCAACAAACGCGCTGTTCGGTTGGAGGCGACCGCCACAATCGGCTCCGAATGAAGAAGGGTTCGATCGGCAAGGACTTCGCCGGTCTTTAAATTCCATCGCAGAACACCGCGTTCCAGACTGGCGGTCAAGAGTTGTTGACCATCGGGTGTGAAGCGAGCGTGAAGCAATTTGGATTGATGAAACGCAAGTCGACGCAGGAACTCGCCGGTCTCGGCATTCCACAGTATTCCGGTGCCATTGAAGTCGCCGGTGAAGAGCTGTTTCGCATCGGGTGATATCGCCACACAGCAAACCATTGCCTTGTGCCGACCACGCAGTTCGTGAACGATCTTCCCCGTGTCGGCATTCCAAAGCCTTGCCGACCAAGTCTGATCCGGCTGATTGATCGCGTCTGTCTCCTCCCGCTCGTTACCTTCCGCGTTCGATTCCTTCGGGCCTCCCGTCAGTATCCAACGACCGTCGCGGGAGGCGGCCAAGGCGGCGGTTCTCCCCGTTCCTTTGAGCAGACGTAGCTCCGCCCCGGTCTCGCCGTCCCAGAGTCGAACCGTATCGTCGACGGCCGCCGATGCGATCAGTCGACCTTCCCGCACCGCGATGGCGTTGGACGCAAGAAATGCGTGCCCTTCTCGGAACGCTTGCAGCGGCTGGCCGGTAGTGGCGTCCCAGGTCTTGATCGTGCGATCTCGGCTGCCGGTGACGACCAGCGATGCGTCGGGCGATAAGTCGGCGGACAAAATTGCATCGTCATGCCCATCGAGCAATTTGCCTCGCAAGACTCGCATTTCCTCGTACCCGTCGATGTCCCAAATGCGGGTCGTCTCGTCGTAGCCAGCCGATACAACGGTACGACCATCGGCCGACAGTCGACTGTCGCGGACCCAGAGCCCATGTCCGCGGAGAACCTTGATGCATTCGCCATTCTCCGAATTCCAAACGCGGATCGTGTTATCGTGCCCCGCGCTGATCAATAATCGTCCCCGACTCGCAAAACTGACGCTGCGCACGGCCGCGGCGTGACCGACCAATTCGCGATACGGCATCTCTTGGGAGACGGAACCCGACGCGATGGCCGATTCAAAGTCAAATGGTTTCAAGTCACCGTCATTCCAAATCAACACACGTCCGTCGAGCCCAGCGGTCGCCAAAGCTTGTCCGTCCCCGGAGACGGCAACCGCAAAGATCGGCCCGTTGTGCTCGCGAAACGGAGGAGATTGCCGGACCGTGTCGGCATCGGACCATTGCGTCGTCGGATCATGCCAGACAATCGCAACGCCATCTTGACCAACGGACACGATCTTCGATTCTCTTGTCTCATCAACGACGGGAATAAAGATCGCTTGCCAAACGCTCGAACGATGGCCGTGCAACGTCAGCATGGGCCGACGTGTCGCGACATCCCAAAGTTTAATCCTGCCGTCGCGCGATCCCGTCAGCAAACGTTTGGAGTCCGCCGAGAATCGAACCGATAGAACCGCTTGTTGATGATCATCGTTGACTGCTTCGGGGGCAACAAAGTTGCTAACCTGGCCGCTTTCGAGATTGATCAAACGAACGAAGCCTTCCGGGTTATCGGTCCCCGCCACCAACTGGTTGTTGTCCGACGAGAACGCGAGCGAATGGATCGTCTCCGCACCGACATCGATCTGTCTGATCTCGCTTCCTTCGGCGTCCCAAACGGTGACGATTCCACCTTGACCTCCGGCTGCGATACGATCGACTTCGCCATCGGTCGCGTCACCAATCGCAACCGCTTCGAGAGGCTGTTGTGTGCCGAGTGTTCGCGAAGCTTGTTGACACAGGTACCACAAACGACCCCACTCCCAGTGACGATAGTCCGCTTCATCATCCGCGGGAATGCATTCCTTCAACAAAGCGATCGCCCGACCGTATGCGTTTTCTTCGATACGCGCCGAAGCGGCGGCGATTCTGGCGACGTACGCTTCATAGGCCTCGGCTTCGCGAGCCTTCTTCTCGTTTTGCTGTGCGATTTCCGCAAGACGTCGCTTTTCGATCGCGTCTTCTTTCGCAAGCTGCTCGTCGGCGCGAGCCATCGCTTCAGCGTCACGTGCCTCCTCGGCTTTCTTTTTCTCCGCAAAAGCCAATCGCTTCGCGGAAGCTTCGGCGTCACGCGCCGCTTCGGCTTCGATTCGCTTCTGGTCGGCATCGGCTTTGGCGATCAAGGCCTGTCCACGCTCGAAGTCGGCTCGTTGTTTCTCCGCATTGATCCAGACAGCCGCTCCCGAGACGATCACAAACAGCAGAGCCGCCAACGCCAAACCGAGTCGCTTGTAGGTCTTCGCCCGTCGTTGTTTCAGCTCGCGTTCGTCCCGTGCCGCGATGATCTGATCACGCAGCGTCGCATGATCGGCGATGGATACATTCAGCAGGCCGGCCCCCAAGTCGTAGTCGCCGCGCTGGCTTGCCACCTGAGCATATTCATATCGCGATTCGATCAGCCCCTCGGTCGCCGTTTTGTTGTCCGGCCACAAATCGATCGCTTGTTGAAAACCATAGACCGCCTGATTGAAGTCGTCGTACGTCCGACTGTTACGCGCAATGATCAGGTGCTCCTTCGCCTTCATCGCCAACGCGATACTCTCCGAATGAGATTGATAATCGCGGATCGCCTGCTGAAATTCCTGAACGGTCTGAAAACGATCTTCCGGATCGGTCGCGAGCGCCTTCATCGCGATATCCATCAACTCGCCGGTTACCTTCGTTTCCTCAATGCGATTGCGTGCGGCCGCATACATGCAATCCCTGGCATCATTCCCACGGTGTGGTCGGACACCGGTGATGATTTCGAATAAGATCGCTCCCAACAAATAGATATCACTGCGCGTCGAAATGCTTTCATACGGTCCCATCGCCATTTCGGGAGCCATGTACGCCGGAGTCCCCGCCATCGACTGTGGCAGTTCGATCCCGGCGATCTTGCGTCTCGGATCGGTTGGAATCGCCAACCCCCAGTCCATCACCAAGACCTCGCCGAACTCGCCGATCATCGTGTTTTCCGGCTTCAGATCGCGGTGGATGATTCCTTTTGAATGAGCGAAGGCGACCGCATCGCAAACACGCAACAAGTAATCGATATTCTCATCGACCGACTTTTCCGCAATCGTCTTGTTCCAGGGAGTCCCTTGGACTTGCTTCATTGCATAGAAGTAAGCCCCATCGGCGGAACGTCCCAGATCGTAGATCGGAACAATGTTGGGATGTTCCAAATCGCCCGTCACCGCCGCTTCGGACAGAAAGGCGTCGCGAGCCTTTGGATCGTTCGCGCCCCTGGCCAGCAACATTTTGACCGCAACATCGCGGGCGAGCGAACCCTGATGGGCGGAATAGACGACGCCCATTCCCCCGCGACCGAGGACCTTCAGGATACCGTAGTCGGCTTGCACGGGGGCATTGCGTTGGCCTAGATTTCGGTTCTGAATGTGCAGCGTCGTCGCCCCCGATCCATGAACCGATGGCGTTGCCGATTTCAAAGATACGTTGTCGTGGGCATCTTGAGGTATCGATGCATCCCAAGTTGGATGCAGCAGATCTTGCGTGGGGGTAATTTCCGGTTGCGGTTCAACGAACTCCTGTGTTGCTCCTAAATCTGGTTCCGCCTTCGATGGGGATTCAAACTTCACCGTAGCCTGCGGATTGGTTGTGGCAAACGCGACCGTCTCGTTCCCGTCAACATCGTTACCTGTCGCGTCGGATTCGGAATGGTCCGAACGGCTCGCATCGGGAAGCGTTGCGCCAGGAAAATCATCGGCGGTGGCGGCGGGGACACACACCAGTGGTGTGTGACACGATGAACAATTACCGACGGTGATGTCGGATTCGTCGAGTTCGTTATTGCATTGCGGACATCGCTTCATGGGAGATGTCACCGTGCTCGTTGGATATCGAAAGGAAATTAGGTCGCGTTAGCCTTTCTATATTAACAAACCTTTGGGTCAAGTTGGAAGGAAAGCGGGAGTCTAATAAAAAATGGGAAGGGTAATTGATGTGCGCGAAAAGCAATGCGTTGGCACTGGCCATTGGGAGGTAATTTACGTCGCGTGGTCAGAAATGAGTTGATTCGCTTCATTTAACGCCAAGGCATCATTTCAGACCACGCATGGTATAACTTGCCTGTGCCCAAACACGATCCCTGTGAAAGCATAACGATTGTGAGGTTCGCACCAATTTGGAAGCACCTGGTTCAGTCTGTGACGAATACCAGACGAAAATTGGTATAAGCGAATCGACTGCCCATATCAAATATGAACGCGTTTGACGTCATCTTGCGCCATTGCTTCTCAGTTGATCCTGCGACGTGGTCGCTCTGGGGATAGGGTCATCGATCTTGCAGGTTTTATCTCTATTTTGGGTTCATTCATTGATGAATACCGTGCGGATCACCATCGCAATACTGATCATTCTTTCACTAATGCTAGACGATCAGCCATCGAAAGCGCAGGAGGGACTGATCGGTGGCGATGATTCAGTTCAGGCCGGACGGCGACCGGAAAGCAAAGTTCGATTCGTCACGCCCACACTGATATCCGCCGTGCTGAAGCGTTCGGAGGCCGACGATCAAGATGAATCGGTGAAAACTTCAGATGACGAGGGTGATGATGATTCAAAGACCACGCAGCCAAAATTGACCGAAGCTCAACAACGACGGCGTGTCGTCGAAGGTTATGCCTTAACATCCATCGGTTCGATCTCATTGAACACCAGTCCGGCGGAAGGACTGATGCCAAAAGATTATGCCGAAGCGGCTCTTAGCGATGAACCTGTGGAATACCATTCATTTGGATATGTTCGTCAAGCGATTCCATCAAGCGTTTGCTGGACGGCACCTTGGATTGCCTATCGTCCACTTTACTTTGAAGACTGCGCTCTGGAACGGTGCGGACATGACCACGGTTGCTACGAGCCTCTGGTGTCGGCGGCGAAGTTCTACGGGCGAATTCCGGTTTGGCCGTATATGATCGGTGCCACGCCGCCTTCGACGTGTGTGTATTCGTATGGCCAATGTCGTCCCGGCGATTGCTCGCCCCATTTCTTCGTTCTTCCCAAGCGAAGCCTGCGTGGAGCCTTCTATCAAACCGCGGCCGCGACCAGCGCTGTCTTTATCATCCCCTAAGGTAATCACACCTCCGCCCAGAATTGACAGATAGACATAATCCAATGAATGAGCCTTCGGAAAACGAACTGCGATTTGTCGCGTCCGAAGGGTTTTGCGATTGGTTGGCGAGCTTGCAAATCAGTCTGGCGCTGACCAGCTACCGTTCCGGGAAGATCTTCCTTGTCGGACTCAAGCCTGGGAGAAAACTATCGATCTTTGAACGTACCTTTGCCCGCTGCATGGGCATGTGGTCCGATGGTCAAACGATTTGGATTGCCACATTGTACGAGCTTTGGCGTTTCGAGAACTTCTTGCGCCGCGGGCAAACACACGAAGACTATGACGCTTGTTATGTGCCGGTGGAGGGACGGGTGACCGGCGACTTGAACGTGCATGATGTCGCCGTTGATCACGACGGGCGATTGATCTTTGTCAACACGTTGTTCAATTGTCTGGCATCGGTCAGCGAGAGACATAGTTTTCGTCCGCTGTGGCGACCGCCATTTATTAAGCATCTGGTCGCTGAAGATCATTGCCACTTGAACGGAATGGCGATGGAAGATGGTCGACCGCGGTTTGCCAGCATGTTTGCAACGGTCGACGAAAATCAGGGTTGGCGGGAGCATCGCCTTTCAGGTGGTTGCGTGATCGATGTGACATCCGGGCAGTATGTCGTGGAAGGTCTGTCGATGCCACATTCCCCACGCTTGTATCGTGGACGTTTATGGTTGCTTCATTCGGGAACCGGATATTTTGGCTATGTTGATGTGAAGATGCGAGAGTTCATCCCGCTGACGTTCTGTCCAGGATACGTTCGCGGCCTCGCGTTCATCGGCGACTACGCGATCATTGGAACATCGAAGGGGCGAGAGGAAAACATGTTTCAAGAATTGCCGCTGCATCGATCGCTGAAAGAGCGAAATCAGGATGTTTGTTGCGGGCTGAGCATCATCGATCTACGAACATCCAAGCTGGTCCATTGTCTGTGGATCGAGGGTCCGGTCACGCAGATGTACGACGTCGCGGTGTTGCCGGGCATCGTCCGCCCGATGGCCCTGGGATTTAAAACCGATGAAATTCAGCGGATGGTGTCAATCGAAGCGGAATGATCGGCTTGATCATTGCGGATTCCAAACACGCGGGTTCGACGTACGATTGACGATATTCGCGATGGTCGATAGATCGCCGTGCGCGTGGATGATTTTGGCGTTTCCTTTGATCGCCTGAGGCATCATGGGGCGAAAGTTGTAATTTGTCGGAAGCGTGGCGATACGCAAGTCGCTGGTCGCAAGAGCGACACGCAACGCGGCCTGATCCATGTGGTAGCCATGACGACGGCAAATCGCAAACATCTCGATCCATCGATTAACAAATTCTCGGAACGGGTCCGAAACGCGGGCCGCGATGACACCGCCGTTCCATTCGGGCAGAGCGGTCGACACTGCAGGCAGCTTTTCATAGATCCGCATTTGGATCGCTTCAGAATGCAGATACTGCGGCGCGGCGGCGAGCGCAATGTCGAAATGATCCAACAGATCAAACAGTTCATTGACAGGTTCGGTGATCAGCGTGTCGCCGTCAAGAAACAGCGCACGTTCCGCTGTGCATTGAAGCATCGATTCGAATCGAGGTCGATGCGAATGCAGGATACCATGAGTTGGCCGTAATTCGCTGAACAGCTCTGTCGGTAACTGCGAGAGATCAATGTTTGGCGTCGCCCACAGGAAGCATGGGACAGCGGGCATGTGTTCCCGGGCGCTGCGAGCCGACGATGTCGTTTGTGGGATATGGGAAACATCAGAGCAAGCGTAAACGATCGCTCGACCCAAGTTTTTCGCGTCGTTTGTCATTTGCTGGCCTGCTTGTTCCGCAACTCGAAAGTTTGAATTGATTGGTGCGTCGTCGACGCTTGGTGAAACAATCGTGCTTTGCAGTTTCTGGCCTTGCGATGATTCGATGACTTGAACGCAGTTTATCTCGCAATGCACCGAAGGGCCGAAGAATCTGTCGAGCGTGGACTGGAGTGTTTCGCGCCGCGCGGGTGACCAGCGGTTGTCGGGTACGACACGTAGGACAACCCGATCACGATGGGACTGTTCCACTTGAAACTGAAGAAAGCCGCCGACCTTTCGAAGTTGCTGAGCGAGCGGGCTGGAGCTTTTTTCCGATCCGTCGGGGAGTCGAAACATGGGACGTCGTCGACCAAAAATCTCCGACAGCAGCGGCAGTCCACGCCCGCAAGGACAATTGCGAGCGCCAACGGTCGCCCAGTCGTGGATGTCGTAACGAATAAACGGAGTCGCAAAATTGTGCAAAGTCGTCAGGACGATTCGTCCTGTTTGGCCCTCGACACATGGCCGGTCGTGTTCGTCGAGGACTTCGACAATCACATTCTCCGCGTGAACATGATACCCATGTCCATCGGGGCAAGGCGAGGCGACATAGCCCGCCTCGCAGCAACTGTAGGTGTCGACAACGGCGACGTTAAAGACCTCTTCGATCAACTCGCGGACCTCGGGCAACAGGACCTCGCCAATCGTCTGAATGCGTTTCAGGTTCGGCAGCGTGATGCCCTGCTGCCTGGCCAACCGGGCAAGGTGTTCGACGTTGGACGGGAAACTGAGCAAATAATCGGCATCGACCTTCCGTAGCCAACGCAATTGATGCCGAGGATCGGCGGTCATATCCATCACATGTGACGGTCCGGTTTCAATGACCGTGGCAAGGCTTGTGCCCCAGTTTGATAACGTCGCTCCCGCGAGCAGTGTTTCCAAGTCGCGACCGGAAGCGCCCGTTGGCCTGATCGACGCCAAAGTGCGGCGTGGATCAAGGTCCGACCATCGCAGATCGCGTAGCGCCAAGGCGGTCCAAACCCGCCGCAGGACATTGGTCTGATCGATTCGCACCGGGATTCCGGTGGTGCCGGAGGTCGACATGATGCCGGTCCGCCAGTTACCCGGTGGCAAATCGGTTGCCTTCATGCTCTCGGTCGACATTGCATAATCCAAGCGGTCGACGATCGGCAGTTGACGCATGTCCAACATTGATGAGACCTCATTTGCGGAGATCCCGCTGGCTGCGAACGTCTTTCGATAGTAGGGCACATAGCGCTCGCAATGAATCAGCATGCCACGAAGTCGACTGAATTGATGCTCTTCCATTTCGCGAGCGGTCCACCACTGCGAATGTTCGAGCTGCTGATACTCAGCCCAAGCCTCCGCGCCACCGCGATGCGCCAGCCGTTGGAAGAATGTTTCGTTGGTGGCGATTCGTTTGTCGTCGAACACTTTAGTTTTTAGCCTCGGCGAGCGTCATTAGTTTGGTCGACGTTGGAGTACCGGTCCGATCAATGCGGCAATGCGAAAGGATACACTCGGAAGAAAGATGGGCGAAATGGTTTCGTTCGTTTCGCTAGTGGTGATCGTGCGAACAGTCCATTGAACGGTTCAACGCACTGCTGAGCCAATAGATCGATCGGATCAACATGTCTTGGACCTTGCGGATTCATTCGAATGATCTTGCCGCTGATTAGCTCGATTCGGCCCGTCACGCTATCGAAGTGCCCGTGTTTGACACGTTCGGCATATTGATGAGCCGAAACGACCGACGTTGTCCGGGTGTCGCCCGGCAAAACATCCGTGCGAATCGTCTCGACATGACTCATGGTGAACTCAGTCAGAAAGACGCTCGAAGGAAAGTCTTCAATGTAATGACGTGTATTGTATCTGCACGCCCCCGATGATTCACGGCAGCACGGGCAAATAGCTCCAAATGGTGATCTTGCAAGCGTTTAGGTTTGCAACTGAGGGAGCAATGGGGCGAACCAGTACGCCTGATTGAGCCCGTCTTTTTCCCTGCGGTACCCTTCATGTGGAAACTTCACACCATAAACGCAACTCGCGATGCGGAAATACCGCTAACTTGTTCGGCTTTTTTGTTTTAGGAAGCGCCACTTTTCATTGGCGAGGAACGCATGACCCGATAGAATCGGGTCTATATCTCTGCGTTGCACGATGCGCCACTGTCCGGTTCGACAAGTCCAACCTAGTCCTGGATTATTCCACATGGAAACCATGGTTCGTTGCCCAAACATCAGACGCCTCAAACGCAAGACGCTTCGTCGTTGGCTGGCCACGGTGGCGAGTACCATCACAAACCCGATCGAATGGCTTCGGAAGCGTGATGTCCGTTCCGACCAGTCCAATCGGTTTGAAATCGAGCTATTTGTCACGCGTCTCGAAGAGCGCCGGGTACTCAACGGCGACTTCGGGTTACTCG
>JAWKTL010000057.1:0-46640 GCA_041399105.1 Pirellulaceae bacterium
CCATACCTGCTGAAGAGTACGAAATGCACATGGCGCATCCCGATGTCCTTCAATCTCAGTTTCTGGAGGAGGTCTTCGCTGACACAATTCGGGAGATCGAGCCATGTGCGATTGCTCTTTTGGGGTGCGCGACGGGGAATGGCTTGCAGCATGTCAATGCGGAGAATGTCACTCGCGTCATGGCGGTTGATCTGAATCCCGCATACGTCGCCATAGCGCGCGACCGATATGCTCAGCGGCTTCCGCAGTTGGAACTTGTCCAATCGGACATTCTTGATTGCGATTTTGCGGATGGTGCGTTCGATCTGATCCACTGTGCCCTGTTGCTCGAATACGTTGATCCCGTTGCCGCTCTGGCGAAGATCGCTCGATGGGTGGCACAAGACGGTGTATTGGTCATCGTGCTGCAATTGGATTCGCCAAATGCACAACGTGTGTCCGAGACAGGATGCGATTCACTGAAACTTCTCGAGCCTGTGATGACGCTCCACGAGCCCGACGCAATCGCGATGATCGCGGGGGAGTCGGGTCTGGTGGAATCTCACCGCGACGTCCGGACGCTGGCCTCGGGGAAGCGTTTCTACGTCGGGCATTTTCTGCGGATTTCGTCAGGATGAATGCACCACATCGCGGAAGGGACTTCCCTGCCAAAGTGACGGATTTCTCGCTCGCAACAACTGATGGACAAGCTCACGTGCAAGGTGACGTATGGTTTCCGTCCCATGAGCGTCCAGCGGGCGCAGTTCAGATCGTGCCGGGGGGGGCGGAGCGAAAAACCGAGACGGCGACGCTCGTGATGAGTCATTAAAGCGCCAAGTTGTAACGAAAGCTTAAGTGCGTTTAATGCCGTGCGGATTCCGAAGTGACGCAGTTGGATCGGGCAAAGCGAATCATCGCATTTCGGCTCGCGCGAAGTTCACACGTCGATTCCGACGCCTTCCTCCGTCGCCCAGTAGCCACCGCGCTGCGGATCGAACCTCGCACGACAACCGCGCACGGAGTCGTCGATCTTGCCACGATCAAAAACGCGTTGTCCGCCGACCCAAGTGGTGACCGCCCAACCGGTTAACGTCTCCCCTTCCCATGGCGACCAACGGCACTTCGTGAACTGATTCTCGCCGCGAATGGTGCGTTGAAGCTGCGGATCGACCAACACCAAGTCGGCGTCATATCCTTCGGCAATACGACCTTTGCCGACAATTCCCCACACCCGCGCGGGTGCGTCACACATCCAGTGAACAACCTGTTCGAGACTGCACTTGCCCGCCGCGACTTGATTCAGCATCAACGCCAAGCTGTTTTCAACGGCCGGCAATCCGGACGGGCTTTGCGGATAGGGTTGCTGTTTTTCTTCGAGCGTGTGCGGCGCGTGATCGGTCGCAATGACTTGGATTTCCCCGTGCAGCAATGCTTGCCACAATCGACGATTATCGTCAGCCGACTTGATCGACGGGTTCATCTGCACCAGCGATCCCAGTCGCGAATAATCGTCGACATTAAAGAACAAATGGTGAGGACAAACCTCGGCGGTAATATATGGTCGCGCCGGTTCAAACAGCGGTACTTCGTCGCCAGTCGATACATGCAGCACATGAAAACGATGTTTGTGGCGAAGGGCCAAATCGATGGAACGTTTGGTCGCAATCATCGCCGCTTCGGGAGATCGGATCAGCGAATGATTTGCAATGTCGTTGTTGCCCGCGTATCGATCCATATTGGCGCGAACGGTCTTCTCGTCTTCGCAATGCGCGCAGATCGGGAGTGTCGTTTCAGCGAAAATCCGCTCCAACACATCCTGCTCGTCAACAAGCATGTTGCCCGTGCTGCTGCCAATGAAAATCTTGATTCCCGGCGTGTCGGTCGCTCGTTTGAGTTCGTCGAGGTTGTCGAGCGTCGCACCAATGTAGAAGCCGAAATTGACCCGCGAATGCATCGCTCCCAAGGCATTCTTTTCATGCAATCGCTCGACCGAAGTTGTCGTCGGTTTGGTATTGGGCATCTCCAGAAAAGTGGTCACGCCGCCTGCCGCGCAGGCACGACTGGCGTGCGACAAATCTTCCTTATGTTCAAGTCCGGGCTGTCGAAAATGGACCTGATCGTCAATGACGCCGGGAATCAAAACAAGGCCCGCCGCATCGACAACTTCGTCGACGGCCATACTTCCGGCTGGATCAACGCGGATTTTCCCATCGTCCATCAAGACGCTGACCTGCGTCGTTTGATCGGGTAACACTACCGATGCATTCTTGATCAAGGTTCTCATTTACTGTTTCTCTCCAACACTTCCCAGTCGCAATAAAGTCTGCAGCATCAAGTTTGCCCCGGCCTCGATATCCGACCAAGCGGTCCATTCGGCCGGCGAATGGCTTTGACCGTTCTTGCTGGGCACGAAGATCATCCCGACAGGAACCATGCCGCCGACGATCTGAGCATCGTGAGCCGCACCGCTGTGCATTTGATGGCTGGACAAACCGAGTCGATTTGCTTCGTCAATCAAATGTTCGACGATCGCGTTGTCGCAAGCAACCGGCTTGATGTAACTTTGTTGCTCGAATTCAAACATTAAATTACGTCTGCGGGCGATGGCCGAAAGTGCTTTACGAAAAGCCGAGGCAAGTTCGTCCAGCACCAACTCCGATGTATCACGCACATCCAGTGAAAACTCAACCAAGCCGGGCACCGTGTTGGCCGCGCCTGGAAGAATTTGGGCGCGTCCGATCGTCGCTCGACTTCGATCGCTCCCATTTTCCTCAAGAATTCGCGGGATCTCGTGGGCAAAGTCAGCCAGCCCCATGAAGGCATCGTTGCGCATCGGCATCGGAGTCGTTCCGGCATGATTCGCTTCGCCTCGCAACCAAACCGCCCATTTGAACAAGCCAGTGATTTCGTCGACGATACCGACCGATTTTTGTAAGCGATCGAGTACCGGGCCTTGCTCAATATGCAACTCCAGGTATGCGGCAATCGAATCCGGGTCACGAGCCGCGTCGAGGGCGGCATAGGGATCGTAACCGTGCCGCACCAATTCATCGCTCAAGCGGATGCCGTCCAGATCCTTGCGCGACGCCAGCATATCGGGAGTTATCTGTCCGCAAAGTGCTTGCGAACCAAACATCCCGCCGAAGCGACCTTCTTCATCACTGAAGGCGATTAATTCGAGAGTTCGTTCGAGTTCGATACCGACTTCGCGGATGCGACGCAGGCATTCCAAGCCAACAATCACACCAAGCGTCCCATCGAGCGCGCCAGCGCACGGGACCGTGTCGATATGCGAACCGACAAGGATTCGCGGAGCGAGCCCATTTCCCGGCAAAAGCCCGCATACGTTCGCGGCGCCATCTTGATGGCATTGCAGGTCGGCCGCTTCAATTCGACTCTGCAGCCATCGTTTGCCTTCAATATCGGCGTCGGTAAAGGCCATTCGATAGATGCCCCGATCTTCGGCGTTTTGCCCAATCTGGGCGAGTTCCAAAATGTCAGCTTTGATACGGGCTTGGTTGACGCGAAGCGTCAACGTTTCCGGCGGGGATATTTCGTGCATGATCGTGACCTTTAACCAAATCGCAAAAATCGATCGATTTTTTTATGGGATCGAACTTCCCACCGTAAACCATTCCTGGCACAATTGCACCCACAGTCATCGGAAAGGAATCCATCAATGACATCACTATTCGCCACGGCAATCGGATTGCATGCGTTTGCAATCCCGGTTTTCGGAATTGTTATTCTCTTGGCCAGCAAGCTCGCCTCCACGGGAAAAAAGTTTGCCGAAAGCTTATTCATGGCCAGCTTGACGCTCGTAACCCTCGTCACCTTGCGAACGGTTGCCAGCAACGACCCGGCATGGCTGGCGCATACCTTGACCTTGGCTGTCATGATTCTCGGCGCGGCTTGGATTCCGTCGATGCCGCTGTCGACAAGCAATCACGCGGCGGATTGATCAGCGAGCGTCCGTTTCATCAGGCGATGATCTCGCGAATCGGATTTCCATAGTCGATCTCCAGCCGTTTGTGATCGGCAAGCGAAAGACGACGCGGATCGAGCCCCAGTTGATGCAGAACGGTTGCGTGAATGTCCGTCACATAATGGCGATGTTCCACGGCGTGGAAGCCAATTTCATCGGTAGCCCCATGCGCGATACCTCCTTTAATGCCGCCGCCGGCCATCCAAACCGAAAAGCCATACGGATGATGATCTCTTCCGTCTGATTTCTCGGCCCCCGGCGTGCGACCGAACTCGGTCGCCCACACGACAAGCGTCTCGTCCAGCAATCCGCGTTGCTTCAGATCTTTCAACAGTCCGGCGATCGGTTTATCGACACGCGCGCAGTTGCTCGAATGATTCTGTTTCAATTTGGAATGAGCGTCCCATCCTCCTCCACCGCCGCCACCATCGTAAATTTGCACGAAGCGAACGCCTTGCTCGACAAGTCGTCGCGCGGTCAGCGCTTGTCGCGCCATCGTTTCGGTTGTCTTTTCGTGCAGTCCATACATTTCCCGCGTCCGCGCGGTCTCGCGATTCAAATCGACAATCTGAGGCACCGACATTTGCATGCCGAACGCCAATTCATAGGCTTTCATTCGAGCCAACAGCGATGGATCGTCCGGGTTGTCCTCCGCCGTCATGCGGTGCAAGTCGGCGAGCAGATCGAGCTGATCGCGTTGATGGGCAACTGTCGTTCGCCCCCCAGGCGACCCGAAAGGGAGCGGTTTTTTTGGATCCAGTCCCATTTGAACCCCAGCATGTTGCGGACCCAGATAGCTCGCATCGTGTGCTCCGGATCCACCGCAACAATCGCCCGGTGGTGGCCCCATGACAACAAATTGTGGAAGGTTATCGTTCAGGCTCCCCAGGCCATAATGGACCCATGATCCGATCGATGGAAAAAAGCCGTCGAATATGTGGCGACCGGTATGAAACTGAAGCTGGGCGGCATGATCGTTGTCGGTCGTCCACATTGATCGAATCAGTGCAATGTCGTCGATGCAGGATCCAATATGCGGCCACCATTGGCTGATTTGTAATCCGCTTTGCCCGCAGGGACCAATCCAACTTGCAAGGGATAAAGTTGTGGCATCATTGATCTCGGCTTGCCGCCAAAGTCACGAACGTTCTTCCGATAAAACGGCGACTCCGTCACCGCTTTCCCCGCTGGCGATTCATCGATCGTCATACCGGCGTACTTATTTAAGGCGGGTTTGGGGTCGAACGATTCCAGATGGCTCGTTCCTCCATTCATAAAGAACCAGATGACACTCTTGGCTTTGGCGGGTAAGTGAGGTCTTTCGCGAACAAGGTCACGATCTCCGCCCGTGGCCTCCCGATGTAACATCGCCCCGAAGGCGACGCCCGGAAGCCCAGCCCTAAGTTCGGAGAAACGCTCGCCGCCCGAGAAACTGCGTTCCAAGCGGTCGCGATTGTCGTTGCCGGTAACTGACATCTGGATTAATAAAGGACATCGCTTTGCGTTCTCCGGTTTCAGTAGACTGACCGTCAGACAAAAAACACGAATTCCAATCGTCTTGTCACGCAAGACGGCGAATCGGCAATTATCGAATGGTGACAAAATCGTTGTGTAACAGCAGCACGTGGACAAGGCTTTCTCGCGGCTCGCTGTCGCGGGTCTTCTTCGGGCAGCTTTGTCGTAATTGGGGGCGTGGCGAAGCTTGGTCCCGGATGCTGTTGCAACAAGCTTGTATGCGACTGCAAGAACCGACGGCAACGTTCATGCTCGGCAGTCGATGCGGGCCGCGACAAAATCGTTTCGAAAGCGGCATTGATAAAGTCGTCATCGAACTTCAACCGATCGGCGACAAGTCGCGCATCCCGGCTGATGCGACTGTTCATCATTGCAAGCGATTGATGCGGGACAATGCTTTGCTGTCGCCGATAGCAGGCGTTGGGATCGGCAACGTCAAAGATCTCCATGAAGACATTTTTCTCATTTGGCGTATTGCGGAAATAAAGACTTCGACGAAAAATCTTGTCCCCTTCGGTCTCGACAATCTCTGGTCCGCCGAAGGTTCTGTCCAAACGATTCGCTAGAAACAAAGTGCTATCGCGGACAACCTCGGCTTCCATTCGTCGTTGCGGCATTTTCCAAAGCCACTGGTTATTTGGGTCGATGGTTGATGCGACCGCCGAGGTTTCCCCCGATGCCTTGCTGGACATGCGATAGGTCGCCGACAACACGATCAATTTGTGCAGTGGCTTCATTCGCCAGTCGTTGCGCATCAGTTCGTCCGCCAGCCAGTCGAGCAAGCGCGGATGCGTCGGCTTTCGACCGTTGAGACCAAAGTTCTCAGCCGTGGCCACTATGGGCTGACCAAAATGGCGTCCCCATAAATGGTTCACCGCTACCCGCGCGGTTCGCGGATTCGCTCGATCAGTGACCCATTCCGCTAACGCCAAGCGGCGTCCGGTGCTCACCTGCGGAAACTGCTCTCCGATGGCCGGATAATCCTCATTGAGTGGATCACTTGCCTTTCGAATCGCTTTCTCAAGCCGGTCTTCTGCTTCCTGGCGCTGTGTACCATCGTCGGACGCTTCAGCGATTTGCAGTTCGGCTTCCAAGACTTCGACATCGGCTGTTGCCGATGCAGCGGAACGAGACATTCGTCGGGTCGCTTCGTCATAATCAAGCGTCGGAATTTCTGCTCCGCGCGGATCAACGCGGAGATACTTTGCCACCTCGGCATCAATGCGCATCCGCATCGAATTCCGACGAGCTTCGGCAAGCCGCAGTTTCAATTCCGCAAGCTTCACGGCACCGCTGGCATCATCGATGCGCTGACGTCTTACCGCTTCCGACTCTTCGATCGATGCGACTTGCAGTTCAAGAAACTCCGCCGCCCCTTCGTGAACCCACAATGCGAACTTACCGTTACGGCGAGCCTGAGGCATCGTGTAATCAAGTTTACGCTCGCCATTGACATCGATTGTCAAAGACGTTCCGACAACACGCACCTCCAGCGAAATTTCTTTGCCAATTTCCAACGGGGTGTACACGATTCCCGACGTCGGATAAATCTGCCTCCCTTCCGTTCGATGAAACGCCTGCACACTGGTGCGACGATCATTCACGCTGGTATAAACGTCTTGGGAACTCCCATTCTCTTGCAAATCAAAACTGAATCCGACCGATCGATAGGTTCCCGCCTCGAGTGTTCGATATCGCAAGCGAACCGAAAAGTCGAGCGGTAGAACTCGATCCGCCACGATCGTTGCAAACTGAGTGACGCTCGATTGCCGCAGCTTTCCCTCGCTGAAACGCCAATCGCCGGACGAAATCTTCCAGAGCGACGGATTCTTTGTGACGAATGCATCCGTCAGCAGAAACGGTTCGCTGGTAAGCGTCGTTGCTTGCGATTTCTCCGTTTCATCGGAAGTGCCGTGTTGTTCGCGTTGTCGCCCCGGTTCGCGCAGCTGGCGAAGCACCTTCTTATTGCGGTCGAGTTCGGCAGCCGCTTGGTGAACGGCATCAGCCATCTTCCGCAACATGGATTCTCGCAAGTCCGCACGCAACCTCGGATACCAGACTTCGGCGGGAAGATCAATCGGTTGAACATCGAACGTTCCGCCGAACGCTTGGGGGACACCTGGATGAAGCTTACGGGACTTGTCGGGCGAACGGTTGTCGCCACGATCGAATAGATATGTCGGTGCGTTACCTTCTTTATCGTAGACCAACGGAATTCCATCGCTCAGCACCATGCCCAATGTTGCGTCTTTTTCTCTCGCGGTTATGGCCGAAACAGGATCGGTACGGACGTCGTGCGGCTCGAAGCAAGCTCGAAACTGATAATATTCGACTTGTGAAATCGGATCGAACTTGTGATCATGGCACCGGCAGCATCGTAACGTCAGTCCGAGCAGTGCTTCGCTTGTCCGTTCGACCGTATCGAACAACCACGCGTCGCGATCAAACTTGTACCAATTGCGCCCAAGATAACCCGTGGCGGCGAGCCTTTCGGCCTCGGTAAAATCGGATTCGTCGGCTGCCAACATATCACGAATCATTTGGTCGTAGCCTTCATCATCGTTTAACGCGTCGATGATCCAATCGCGCCATCGCCAGATGTGCCTTTGACTGTATCGGATTTCATTGATGCCGCGGCTGCCATACCAATCGCTGTATCGCCAAATATCCATCCAATGACGCCCCCACCGCTGACCGTATTCCGGTCGTGAAAGCAAGTCGTCAACAACACGCTCAAAGGCATCGGGTCGAGCGTCGTCAGCGAACGCTTTTAATTGTTGTCGCGTCGGTGGGAGACCGATCAGATCGAGATACACCCGCCGAAGCCACGTTTCGCGATCAGCCTGCGTCGCATGTGGCAAAGCGGTCTGTTCGCGAGTTGCTTGAACAAACCGATCAATGGGATTACGACACCAATCGCTTTCCGCTACCGAGGGCGGAGGTTGTCGTTTGATCGGTTGATACGACCACCACGTTGTCGGATCGGCGGCGCGAGCTTCGTTGCGTGGCGATGGCGCGCCAGCCGCGATCCACCGACGCAACCGATCAATCTCGTCCGTCGACATCGGTATCCCTTCGCTGGCTGGTGGCATTTGATATCCGGCTTCACCTGTCAAGACATCGATCAACAAGCTTTCTTCAGGTTTCCCGGCAACAACAACGGGTCCCGAGTCTCCCCCTTTGATAAGATCAACGGCAGTGTCTAGCCGCAGCCCCCCTTGGGATTTCAGCGAGCCGTGACAAGCATAACACTTTGCTTCCAGAAGTGGCTTTACATCGTTCAGATAATCGCCAGCTTGAACGTGACCGGCAAGCAGCGAACAATGAACCAACATCAAGCGAATGAGCAACTCGCTGGTGAAGTTCCGCAACATGAATGGTCGCCTCCGATGGTGGGGACCGCGTAAGGAAGGAGCGGTCGTGTTGGCGGGCGGTGGGGTTAGCGACTGCTGTGTATATACCGTGCGTGGTCTGGAATGATGCTTTTGCATTAAATGAAGCGAATCACCTCATTTTCGGCCACGCCGCGTATAATTGTTTGTAAAGGATTGTGTTGGCGTTTTCAATCCGCTGAAAATAAACATTTCCAGCGGCTATCAGTATGGACTAGGCATCGCGATACCAGAGGTTGATGTCATGCAAGATGAAGCAAGTTATGTCTGCGACAACTGTGGGGAAGAAATCGTCATACCGATCGATCTGTCCGAAGGTGGGAATCAAAATTACGTTGAAGATTGTCCTGTTTGCTGCCACCCCAACGTTATCCATGTGGAAGTGGATGCCGATGGAATCGCAAGGGTGTGGACTGAGCGTGAATAAGCTTGATCGAACAAACGGCGTCCCGCTGCGTATCATCTGATAAGCCACCGTGAGTAAATGAATAAGGAAACTCGACATGAATTCATCGATTCGGATCGTTCGAACAATTTCGCTTTGGACCGTAGTGCCTTTGGTTTTGCTTTGCCTAAGTGGCTGCGAATCGAATGTCGCTAACTCGGGTGGTTCACCAGCGCCCGTAGAAAACGCATACTTGTTGGATGCGGCACCGGCAGAGGCGATTTCCGTTTCAGATGCAAAAGCGAACTTGGCAACGCCAGGGCCGGTGACGGTCATCGGTCGCATCAATGCCGGCGATCATGATCCCTTTGAAGCGGGCAAGGCAATGTTTCTGATGAAGAGCGACGCCACGACGATTGCCGATCCCGATCGAGCAGCCGCGGCGGAAGAACAACACGGAGGGCCAGGTCATGATGCGGATAATTGCCCCTTCTGCAAACGGAAGAACAATCCCACGGATTCAGTAGCAATCGTGCGTTTCCTGGACGAAGGCGGAAAGCCATTTGAGAAAGACGCTCGGGAAATGCTTGGCGTCGCGAAAGATCAAGTTGTCATTGTGCAAGGAATCGCGGACGTTGATCCTCTCGGCCATTTGGTCGTTGATGCGAAAGGCTTGTATATCGTCCGTTGACACGCTTAGATGCGCTAAGCTGGTTTGCGAGTATGATCGGTTGCATGTGTGATGGTGATGCCCATGAGTACTGAGCAAGACGCTGGCACGTAACTTTGACGTATAATCGGGCGATGAGTGACGACAAGCTACCTAATCCACACGACCGGTTTTTCAACCAATCCTTCTCGGAGGTCGCCGTTGCACGCGACTTCCTCAGTAATTTTTTACCGAAGGATGTTGTCTCGTCTCTCGACCTCGGTTCGCTAGAGCCAACGAAGGATTCGTTTATCGACGCCCAATTGCGTTCGAGCCAATCCGATTTGCTTTACCGAGTCTGTTTCGTTGACGGAAGTCTTGGTTACGTTTACGTGCTGTTCGAACACAAGAGCGAGCCGGACCGCATGGCTCCCTTCCAATTGCTCCGTTACATGGTTCGTATCTGGGAACAACAACGAAGAGAGAAAGATGCTCTGGCACCGATCATTCCGCTGGTCTTGTATCACGGCAACGTTCCTTGGAACACATCGCGATCGATGCAGGACATCCTACAAGCACCCAAAGAACTTGTGCGGTATGTGCCTGACTTTGCGAGCGAGTTGTTTGATCTGAGTCAGTTTTCAGACGAACAACTTCGAGGTCAAGCAACATTGAAGGCAACCTTGCTGCTGTTAAAATACATTGGTTCGGAGGAGCTTCCCAAACGACTTCCTGGATTGCTTCAGATGTTTGCCGACCTCCAGCGTCAACGCAGCGGCTTGGAATGTCTGAAGACGGTATTGATTTATCTGTCCAGCGGTACTGACAAAATCGATTCGCGACAATTGGTAGACGCCATTTACAGCACACTCAATCTTAATGGAGAACATCTGATGCCGACGATCGCAGATGAATGGATGCAGCAAGGACATGAAAAAGGACGTGAAGAAGGGCTCGACGAAGGTCTGCGAGCGGGAATTCAAGCGATTGTTGAACTGAGGTTTCCTGAATCAGCGGAATCCATTCTCGGCCACTTATCGAACATCACATCGACCGATGTGCTTGCTCGAATCTTGGAGTCGGCGAAGAATGCGGGAGACTCCTCCGATCTTGAAGCGTTTATTACCTCTCAGTCAAATGGACAACAGTCAAGTTAGCTTCAATGGTATCGGAAACTGCGTTGATGTAATCGATCGCCGGTGATGGGTGATCGCTAACGGTCAATGTCGAATTGGCCGCATTGTCGATGGCCAAAGTTAGCAATCGAGGCAAGTCGATGGCTTTGCTCAATCCCAGCAGGATTGGACCCCTTCGAAGATCACTTGGGAACTGATGCAGTGCCAGCGAAACGTTAGACACATTGATTGAGGCAAGAGCGGCCAGCACGGCGCTCTCGCCCGAGGCTTCTAAAAGAATCTGTGGGTCAGAATCGAAAGCGAACGTTTTTTCATTTTGAACCCAGCGAATGAGGTTTCGGATTTCAGAGACTCGGATGGCATCGAGTGACTCGCCGACAAGTTGCAATCTGCGTCGCAACTGGACCGTTTCTTTTCGTGACTCATCCCATCGCGTTGGTCCAACTCCTTGAAGCATCACGAACAATACGGGTTGATCGACTTGCTTGACCGCGTCGGCAACAGACTTCGGTTCGGCGAATGCCCGCGCTTCGGAATCGTACCTAAACGTTTTTCCTTGAAGTGTAAAACGCACTTGACCTTCACTTGCCGTACCGATGCAAAGTCGAGCTTGCTGGACCGGGGCTTTGCCGTCGGTGGTGGCGGAAATTGCAAACAGCCTCAATGGCGATGCGGTATTGAATTCCAGCCACATAAAGCTGACATCGTTGACCGCGTTCGTCTGGTTAACATGCGTCGATGTGATGTTCAACCGATCCAGCGGTGTGAGCGCGCCGGGAACGCTTGACAAACGCTCCAGCCACGTCCGCCGCATCTTGTCCCAAGCCTTGGCGTCGGCGGGAGGCTCCGCTTGCGCCGGCGTATCCACAAACCATTCGTGGGCATCGGTCACTCGCTCGTCGTCGGGAAGACCCTCAACAAAGACTTGTAAATCTTTCGGATCGTGTGCTTTGCGAGCAACCTCTTCGATTTCCGAAGTGGAGCCTTTCAGATGCTTTTCAAACCATGCAAAAGCTCCGACTCGCAACGCCTGCGTGTCCTTGTGAGGTCCTTCAGTGATATGCACCGCTAAATTATCGATAGCATCCAGCGTCTTGTAGACGCGCAGCGTTTTGAAATAGACCCGCATCACTCCGTCGAGCGGGAAGATTCCGTCCCGATGCGAGTTTGCGATCAACAACGGTCGTGGAGCCACAAGGGCCGCTACCGTTGCAAAGTCCCAGCCGTATTTATTGACCATGAACATGCAGTCGCAATGCCCTTCGATGCAGTCATCAATGACATGATTTCGCATGTCGGTAATGCCCGCAACCGGAACCGCGACTTTGATTCGCTCATCCAACGCAGCAGTCCACCACGAATAAGCGCCTCCGCCACTTCGCCCCGTGACGCCAAAACGGGATGCGTCAACTTCAGGTCGAGTTTCCAAATAGTCCAACGCTCGAATCGAGTTCCAAGCTTCCACGCCAGCGGGTGTGTATCCGCGCGATGCCCACCACCACATATCGTGAGAATACGTTCCGTGATGAATGCCTTCGATTTCGCCGAGCTGGATTGTGTCGATCATCATGCAGACATAACCATGCCTTGCGAACCAAATCCCGTGGTGATGGTATCCGACTTTGTTTCCGTAACTGACAGATCCCTCTTTGACGCGTGCGTGACCGCAAACATACAAGATCGTGGGGAACGGACCTTCCTGATCTTCCGGCAGATACAAATTGGCCGTAACGTAAAGCCCGGGCCGCGACTGAAAATGCAAACGCTCGACGGCATAGCCATCGTACGTTTCGCGGCCGACGATGGTTGCATGCAGATCGGTTTTCTCCGGCCAGGGATCAAGCCCCAGCATTTCCCGCAACTGCCGCACTAATTGTGGACGCTGCTGCTTCCACTCATCTGCCGACGGAACCTCGTTCAAACAACGCGACTCGATTGCTTCGGTTCGCATTTTCAGATACGCGTCGATCGGCTTGCGACCAGGATAGTCATCGGACCGACGTTTCACCCCCTCTGTCAACTCCGATGGCGATTGGGCAACCGCATACCCGCCGCAAACGGAGTTCGTAACGACGAAAATACAGATCGACAACAGCGTTTTGTAATGGATACGCATTGTGGTAGGTTCCTTTTCGATGACGGCGGGCGCGAAACTTCTCCGGTCGCTTCGCAATTTTAGACGTTCCGTTAACGAATCATCATAACGGAAATCGGGTCGGCGGAAATGTTCTGATTTGCTCCTTATGTTGCCCAGAAGGGCTACATCGCAAGATCCGCGTGAGGACATTGACGCATGATATACGTCGCGTGGCCGAAAATGAGGTGATTCGCTTCAGTTAACGCAAATGCATCATTTCGGACCACACGCATGTAGAAGCGTATCACCGTATGAACATCAAATGCGTTCAATATTGATGTAGTGCCACTTCCGACGATACGGGGCACAACTTTTCGATCAATTCAATTTACGAGACGCCTTGGCTTGCCTAGAATAGGCAGAAAGCTCCATTGGTTTGAGAATTGGCGAGGGAGATCATCATCCCACCACGCGACTTTCAATTTTTGCGTCGCGGTTGAGGGACACATTTCCTTAGAGCGACCACGTCGCAAGATCAATTGAAAGACATTAACGCAAGAAAACATCAAACGCGTTCATTATTGATGTAAAGCCTTCGCTTTCAAATCCATCGTTTTAGAAGCACGCTCAGAATACATACGATTCATATGGTCAAGCGGTACGCTCGATTGCACCCGAAACGTTCCCGTCACACGCGGCGATCCCTCCGCTTGGAAGTCCTTGCCACACGCTATCTGTTGGCTGGAGACTTAATGCCTTGCAAGCCTGAATCTCGATTGGAACGACGATTTGTCGTTCCCAATGTCCGAATTGGCTGCAAGCGTTTCCGCTCCGACAACATTGCAATCTCCGGTAATGAATGCTGAGGGAGAAGTCGATCCCCGAAGGTGAGCCAGCACCTGACTTGGTCAGCTATGCAAAGCTTCTCCGCGATAACAACGTGAAGCTTTACGGTGCAAGTTGGTCTGCGGATACCGCATCCCAACTGTCGCTCTTTGGTGACGCCAGTCGGTATCTTCCTTATGTCGAGTCTGGAACTGCGGATGGAGACATAACATCCGAAGTGGCGGCACTGGGCATTACGGAGCTGCCAACGTGGGTTTTCGATGATGGCTCGCGAGCCTCGGGACTTCTAACGATCGAGCAGATCGTCGATCGGACGGAAATCTTTATTCCCGCTGGTGTCACGCCAAGTTTTTTTGAACTGCCCGACGTTGCCGTTGGAATTGGCTCCCCGTTGCACGTGCCGGTCGATGCGTACGATCCCGACGACACGGGTCTCGACTTTGAGGCGGTCAGTTCCGATCCGACGATATTGCAGGCGTCGTTTACGCAGGGAAACCCAAGTGTCGTCTTCACGTTGGAAAATTACGGCGACATCGTGATCGAATTGTTTGCTGATCGTGTTCCTCAAATGGCAACGCGCGTCATCGACTTGGTCAATTCTGGTTACTTCACGGACCGACCCCTACATTCTTTGTTCAGTGGGGATTCAATCACGTTCGGCGAGTCAGAGTCGTCGCCGGGGGGAGGATCGTCGTTTGGTCCGCTGGACGACGCGTTCGATGCCGATCTGCAATTCAATCAACCGGGAGTGTTCGCCTTCGCGCGCGAGACCGACGACACAGGCAATTCTCAGTTCTTGCTCACCCATAGTCCGCAAAGAGCCTTTGACTTTCAGCTTCCGATTGTCGGGCAACTGATCGAAGGGGAACGCGTTCGCGCGGCGATCGATCGTATTCCGACGGACGGCAACGGAGCAATGGATGCCGACTACGAGAATCGTTTTGGAACGTTGATGATTGCGTCGGCCAAAGTCTTCGACGGTGTCGACAACGGTCTGCTGACCTTAAAACCGACCGGCAACGCAACGGGAACGGTCGACGTCCAAGTAACGGTCCGGGATGCAGACGGTAACCAATCGACACAATCGATTGAGGTGACCATCAGCGCGGATGATTTTCAGGCCGGCGCCAATTCGGCACCCTTTCTGAACCCGATTGCTCCTGTACAGCAATTGGTTGGTGAAAAGGGAGTGTTTCAGTTGTCCGCCACCGACATCGAGGGTGATGCAGTTGCCTTTGACGCCTATCGTGTCGGCGATGTGCCGTACGATTTTGCTATCGACAGCCAGTCCGGACACGTGACCATCAGCCCGCCTGCCGGATTTATCGGTCCTCTGGAAATACTTGTTGGGGTGCGTCGAGCCGAAAGTGCTCGCAGCGACACGCCGGACCACGCGCTGAATGACTTCCAGAACGTGACGGTTTTGTATGAGGGGACTCCCCAACCGCATCTGAATTTGGAAGCGGCCAGCGATTCGGGCATGAACGATTCGGATAACGTGACGAATGTCGAGGCACCTTCCTTTGTCGCCACGGGGCTTACCTCCGGAGCCACCGTTGAACTTCTGATCGGCGACGACGTTATTGCTTCCGCAACGGCCTCTTCCGAAGTGGTTCGCTTCGGCGACGTGGATCTTTCGTCACGCGACGATGGAGAACTTGCCTTTCAAGTGCGGCAAACGATCAACGGCGAAGCCAGCCTATTGACGCAACCGCTTGTCGTCACCCTGGATCGACAGGCTCCTTCCGACTCGAACCTGAATCTGTCCGCTGGCGCGTTGGCGACCCGTCCGTTTGTGCAATCGATCGATCACAGCGAGGAAGGAACGGGCTTAATTTATAGCTTCGCATCCGCACCCGCCGGCGCGACGATCGGCCCAACCTCCGGACGGATTGAGTGGACACCCACGCGCGACGATGTCGGAACACAGTCGTTGGTGTTGCGATACACCGACCTTGCGGGCAATGTCTTTGAGGAAACATTGTCGGTTGATGTCGCTGAGACACCTCAGGCCTATTTTGAGTTTAAGTTTACCGACTTGAACGGTGGCGCGATCGAGCAGGCGATCGTCGGAGACGAATTCTTGATCCAAGTTCAAGCCGTCGATAACCGCTTGTTCGCGTCTCGGCATATCTTTTCGGCTTATGTCGATGTGATTTTCGATTCCAATTTTGCCGTGCCGGTCGGCTCCGACCCGATCCAGTTTGGGCAGAATATCAGCTTCGCGCGTGACGGTTCGATCAACGGCAACTTGATCGACGAACTCGGCGGCGTTACCGACACCTTCGATCTCAATCCACTTGTTCTGGCGACCGTTCGCATGCAAGCCATTACGCCTGGATTGTTGTCAGTCGCGGGCAACCCAGCCGAAGGGATCGGCCACGAAGTCTTGACGGTTGATTCGGCGTCTCCGGTTCCGATCGCGCAGATCGATTTTGGTCGGGCCGACTTTACAATTGTCAAAGCCCCGCAGCCTGTTCAGCTTGCGATGGCGACGAGTATTGTCGCTGATCCGTCGATCGAGAATGTAGCCAACTTAATTGCGACGACGGCAACAAGTGGATTGGTTGATGTCTGGGCCGACTTCAACAACGACGGCGACTTTACCGATCCAGGCGAGCAGATCATTGACGATCATTCACTTGACAATTCGTCGAAAGTGATCCCGTTCACGATTCCCGCAGGCGTCACGGCGGAAGCCATTACAATCGCATACGGTTTGACCTTTGATGGCGTACTGACACCTGTCGACGGCGATCTCTTGACGGGCGTTCCGGTTTTGCAGGCCACGTCGCAGCCAGCGGTAATTGTGCAAACCGACGGAACGGCGATCAACGTTGCGGCGAACGCTCAAGGGGAAATCACGGTGCTGCGGGACGCCACGGTCGTTTACCGCGCGGCGGGAAGTTCTTCGCTGCGAATTGTTCATCTTGGTGAAGATAGTCGAATTGTGGTCAATTCCCTTTCGGACGCTTTGCCTGCTAGCGACCGTTTTTCCATTGCGGCGGGAACGGGAACCGACCGTGTCGTTCTCTCCGGCTTTAACGGCGAGATCGATTTGACCGACATCGAGCATGCCTTTTCGCAGATTGAGCAGTTGGAAATTGCCGATAACAGCACCCTAAAGATCGACCCAAGCGGCTTCTCGCGACTCGCCCCAGCCGAAAATTTGTTCGGATTGACCGTTGAAACATTCGATGCTTTCAACCTTGTCGGCGATTGGCAGTTCGAATCGACGGAGATTGTCGAGGACGAATTGGTTCGGAATCTTATCTTCGGCGATGCGACAATCGCTTTGACCGGCGGACCCGACTGGACCAATCCGATTGAGCCATTGGACGTGAACGGATCGGGGACCATCGAACCGATCGATGCACTGAACATATTGAACGAACTGAATTTTCGAACGCTTATTTCGGGAATCGAGAACCGACTGCCTGATCCAGCGACGTTGGGCGTCTTCCCAAATCGTTTTCTAGACACAACGGGCGATGGCTTGTTGACACCGCTCGATGCATTGCGGATCATCAATCGCCTCGCGATCACGTCGATCGGAGGTGAAGCGGAATCGCGGCCCGTCGGACGGCAACACGTTCAAGAATCATCGCCAATGTTCAACCGACAATCTCCCGAAGGGTGGTTGGGAAGACCGCAAGATGATGACGAGGACGACGAAAATGGATTGAGTGTCGAAGGCATTGATCTCTATTTTTCATAAAGCCACTACCTCGCAAGATCAACTGAAAAACATCGGCGTAGAGTAATACCCAACGCGTTCATTATTGATTGAAATGTCTTGCCCTCCATGCAGCCAGTCCTCGCCGATGAACATTCGCTCGCATTAGCCTGCGAGCATCTCGCGGCGGGCCGTTTGGTCGGGGTCCCAACGGAGACGGTCTACGGACTTGCGGCCAACGCGTTTGATCCGCTTGCCGTTCGAAGAATTTACACCGCCAAAGGACGCCCCGACAACAATCCGCTGATCGTCCACGTTGCCGGATCGGATCAGTTGCCCGACGTTGTCGATTGGCCTCTGGATGCCGAAACGGGGCGTCTTCTTGATGCCATCATCGATTTGTGGCCTGGTCCTTTGACCGTGGTGTTGCCGCGAGCCAGACGCATTCCGGACGAAGTGACAGCCGGTTTGTCGACGGTGGCGGTTCGCATCCCCAAGCATCCGGTAATGCAATCGCTGCTGACTCGTTGCGGATTTCCGGTCGCCGCCCCCAGTGCAAACCGATCAAAGTACGTCAGCCCCACGACGGCGCAACATGTTGTCGACGGATTGGGGGATCAAGTTGCGATGGTTCTCGATGGCGGAAGGTGTTCGGTTGGCCTGGAGTCGACGATTGTATCGCTCCGGCCGAGTCCGCGCATCTTGCGTCCAGGCACGGTCACCGCCGAGATGCTTGCGAAGCGGTGGGGCGTGCCCGCTGCATCTCTGTTGCCAAGTGGTGCGAAATCGCCTGCCGTCGATGAACCCGCCGTCTTGGAAGCTCCAGGAATGATGCTGCAACATTATTCGCCGACCACGCGTTTGGCTTTCGCCGATGATGCGACATCATCAACGAAGGGACAGGTTGGACGCATCGCTTTCGCTCCGCTTCCCGATAGCCGACTGACGGAGTACGCAGTCGTTCGGGTTCTGAGCCAATCGGGAGATTTAATGGAAGTGGCCAGCGGACTGTTTGCCGCATTGCGTGAACTCGATCAACTTCAGCTCGATTGGATCCTGGTGGATCGCTGTTCGTCAGACGGAATCGGACGGGCGATTATGGATCGGCTGACGCGAGCGGTTGCCAACCATTAAGAACGTAGACGCAAACCGCGAGCCGACAGCGCGGGCTGCGGGTCTTTGGTCGGTCTTCGGATACGTTCTAAGTGCGATGCCACGGCCAACCCTTGTTCAAGAGGACGTCCTTGCGTTACCATGGCTAAGAATCACGAGATCAATTCGTGGAAGAGGCTTTTAGCCTGTCACTAGGTTTTTAACGGGCTGGAAGCCTATCCCACCTCTGAACTTTGGCAGGCTTAGAGCGACCACGTCGCAAGATCAACTGAAAAACGTTTGCGTGAGATAACATCAAACGCACCGATTATTGACATAGATCTTGCGAGGCGAAACCGACATACGTAAGGAAAGAACGGCGCATGACGAAGGAGACTCCTGAATTGCCGGTGATCGGTTGGCGTGAGTGGGTTGGGTTGCCGGAGCTTGGCATCGGACGTATCAAAGCCAAAGTCGATACCGGCGCGCGTTCGAGCAGTCTCCACGCGATTGATATTTCCACGCACGAACGTGATGGCACCACTTGGCTGCAATTTAAGGTCCAACCAGCACAGCGAAAGGATCGCGTGGTGGAGGTTGCCGCCCCGTTGTTGGAATATCGCCATGTTCGCAGTAGCAGCGGTAAGGCATCCTCCCGTCCGGTGATCCTAACGCAGGTCGAGATACTTGGGCAAACATGGCCGATCGAATTGACGCTGGCTAATCGCACGGCGATGGGATTTCGCATGTTGCTCGGTCGCGAAGCATTTCGCGGTCGCATGTTGGTCGACGCCGGCAACTCTTACTACGGCGGAAAACCCAAACGAAAATCGACCTCTTCAAAGTAAAACGACTTTTTGGACCAGTTGTTGCTCAATTTCACGTCTATCCGACTTCACACGCTTCTTGACGATTCCAACGCGAAGGCACTTTGATGAAACTTGCTATCCTTTCTTGCAGTCTTGGCTGTTATAGCACGCGACGATTGCGAGAATCAGCATTCTCACGCGGTCACCAAGTCAAGGTGCTCAACACGTTGAAGTTTGCCATTGATGTCGAGCAAGGCGTTCCCGAGCTATATTTCCGTGGAAAACGACTGAGTCATTACGACGCCGTGCTGCCTCGCATCGGTGCATCGATTACTTATTTCGGCACGGCGGTCGTCCGACAGTTTGAACAAATGGATGTGTTCTGTGCGAATTCGTCGAACGGAATCTCCAACTCTCGCGATAAACTACGCAGCTTGCAGATTCTCAGTCGGCATCAGATCGGTATTCCGCAAACGACGTTTGTTCGTGACCGAAAAGATGTCCTTCCCGCCATCGATCGCATCGGCGGGGCACCCGTCATTATTAAATTGTTGGAGGGAACCCAAGGTGTCGGAGTCATCTTGGCCGACAACGTGAAGATCGCTGAGGCGATTATTGAAACGCTGCACAGCACGCGGCAGAATGTCTTGGTGCAGAAGTTTGTTTCCGAAAGCAAAGGCCGCGACATTCGAGCGTTTGTCGTTGGGGATCAGGTCGTTGCAGCGATGCGTCGCGTTGCCCAGGGGACGGAATTTCGCAGCAACGTGCATCGCGGTGGGCGGACCGAAGCGGTAACGCTTGATGAATCTTATTGTCAGGTGGCGATTCGAGCCGCGCAAATCATGGGGCTCCGCGTCGCGGGGGTCGACATGCTTGAAGGGAATGACGGCCCACAAGTGATGGAGGTAAATTCATCCCCCGGGCTGGAAGGAATCGAAACATGTACGCAATTGGATGTCGCTGGGGCGATCATTGACTACATGGCGGCTCAAGTCGATTTCCCCGAAATCGACCTGCGACAGCGATTAACGGTCAGTCGTGGGTATGGCGTCACCGAAATCTTCATCCCCGACGGATCGGAATTTGTCGGCAAGACGATCGATGAGTCGGGGCTTCCAGAAATGGACATCAATGTCTTGACGCTGTACCGGGGAACCACCGTGATTCCCAACCCGCGGCTTAAACGGTCATTGGAACCGGGGGACCGATTGTTGTGCTTTGGGAAACTGGATCACATGCGAAGCATGATACCCGAACGTACCCGTCGCAAACGACGCCCGGTTGTCAAGAACTTGCCGAAGCAATCGCGATCGAAACGCCCCCGTCCACCGGAATCGATCGAGGAACTTGAGGAATTCGACGAAGTTCAATTCGCCGAAGAAGAGCGGTAGGTTCGTGATCACAAACGGTAGGCGTTGTTAAATGCCGTCAACGTATTGTCGCGAGCGAATGCCTGCGGCGATGTGCAACGTGCAGCGTTTCGTCACCCAATGCGTCCTCAAGCAGATGGCTCAAGGCTACATCTTCCCGGGTCTTGGCGAGAACTTGCTTGTCCGCAATAACGATTGCTTCGTCAAGTTTGGCGACCATTTCAGAAAAACGCTCACGCTGATCCCTGTCGAAATATGCGATCCGTTTTGCCGGCAACGACATTGTCGCCGCGTGCGGTTCCCGATCGAAAAACACGATCATCGCGTTCGGATATTGCTTGGCGAGTTCAGCAGCTTTTGCGTAAAGGGATCGTTCGGTTGCCGCGTTGGGGAACATTTGTTCGCCGGCAAAGCAGAGAACGACCAACGCGATCACGCTTGAGTAGGCCCATCCACGACCATCCGTCGCGCATTCGCGATTCCAAAGCGAAATAACCGACAACGCCGCGGCAACCGCACCGATTGCGGCCAAGATGGTTGCTGGTTGCCATTGTTTAGCGAACCAAACGTCCATTGCAATGGCAACCATGCACACTGCTAGAACAATCAGGCAGGCGCGCTGCGGAAACGGCTTCAGATACTCCGTAATTCGGTTCGGAACCTCGGGCTTGAACACGGTATGGTCAAGCATCGACCCGATCATTAACGCCGTCATGGGGATTGCGGGAAGGATGTAGGTCGGCAGTTTGCAGCTTGAGATCGTGAAGAAGGCCAGGATCCAAACCGTTCCCAAGAACAAACATCCCAGTTCTTTTGATCGCACCGTACGCATGGATTCCGAACGGCCCAACAGGAAGACGGCCAGCGACGGCAGCAGCAACGAAGCTGGAAACATTCCGATCAACAGGACGGGCAGATAGAACCAGAAGCCTTGTGGGTGATTCGAACCTTCGATGAAACGCTTGAAGTTGTGTTCAAAGAAAAAATAATCACCGAATTCCGGATTCATTTTCCAAACGGCAACATACCAAGGAACGCAGATCGCCATCGAAAGCGCGAACGCAGTCCAATGGCGTCGACCAATGTGGTGTTGATTGCTGCGAAGCCAAATGTTGAAAAACAGCGGCGGCACGCACAGGACAAGGGCGACCGGACCCTTCGTCAGCACCCCAAGCGCGCAAGCGAAACCTGAAACGATCCACCACCCCCACGATACTCGAAGCTCTCGAGTCGCGAGAAATCCTGACAACAAGCAGAGCGTGGTCAGGAAAGTCAAAAGCGAATCGAGAATTAAAAAGCGGCCAGCCAGTACGAAGCCGCCACTTAGCAATAGTGCAAGCGATCCGATAAATGCCGCTCTTGTTCCGACCAGTCGCCGACCGAAGAGATAGACGGTCATGACTGTCGCAAAGGCGGATAGAACGGACGGCAGACGCGCCGCCCACGGGTGCTGCCCGCACAGTTGAAAGCTTGTCGCCGTCAGCCAGTACATCAATGGCGGCTTATCCATATACGGCTTTTGGTTGAGAGTTGGCGTAATCCAGTCACCCGATTCAAGCATCTCGATCGCTATTTGCGCGTATCGTGTTTCATCGGGATCGATCAACGGGTACGAAAGCTGAGGCATCATGAGAAGGAAACTGGCCAACAATACAATTGCCAACGCCAACGTCTGTTGCTGGTTTGTCCATTGGATATCGCGATCGTGCGATTCGACGGGAAACGCAACTCCGTTCCACCAGTAGCGTGCCAAGCTTATAAGCACTTTCGGAATATGTTTTACCGAAACAGTGCTTTCTCCTTGAGTTCGCGGTCGATGTGAAACACCGACTTCCACCACACGGCGATGCTGCTGGCGAGCCTGCACGAGCAATTCGGAATTCACGAGAAACCCGTCGCCGGATACTTCAAGATTCTTGACGACGTCGGCATGAAACATTTTTAGGGCACAGTCCACGTCGCGAACCTGTGTCCCCAACAAACAACGTGTAAGAAGATTGTAGACCTTGGAATAGACGCATCGCAGCAGCGTATCCTTGCGGTCGATGCGATAACCGCAAACAACATCGTAGCGTTCGGCAAGGAGTACGAATCGGTCAAGTTCACTGAGATCGAATTGACAGTCGGCATCGGTAAATGCAACCAGTGGCATTCGCGCGGCTGCGAACCCGTTGCGTAGCGCCGCGCCATAGCCCTGATTGGTTTCGTGGCGGACCAGCCGAATCGAATGGTTCAATTCCGAGAGTCGCTCAACCTGTTCCGCCGTGCCGTCGGTGCTTCCGTCGTCGACAACAATGATTTCGTAAACATCCGCAAGTTTGCTCAACGCTTGCTCGGCTTCGCGTACCGCTTGCGCAATGACTTCCACTTCGTTGAAAGCAGGCAGTATCAATGAAATCGAGCGTCGATCTGTTCGGTCTACTGGCTTGTGCATCCATGCATTCCTTTATCCATCCAGCGATAATTAGACGAATTACGAAACTCTTAGTAATTCAGTTCGCGGATACTATCGGGAGAATCTTCGTCACGGCAATATCAAAACAGACATACATGCTGGAATGGGCTTCACGCTTCGATAACAGCGTTTAGAAAGGTTTGTCATCGAGAAACAGCTCATGCATCTGGGATCGTTCGTCGAACAATTCGAAGTCCCGTACGTGGATGCTGAAGCAATCGTGCAAAGCCGTTGCGGTCCAAGTTGGCCACGGTGACCAGGTGCTTCGTCGAGAAGCCATCAGATTCAAGGGCAACCACAATTGTTGAACGACAAAGGTTACCGCCAGCATCAAGCTGACACACGTGATCCAGTGCGGAGACCGTTTCACGCTCTTCGTCGTGGCAAGCTGAATTAATCTTTCGCTACGTTTCAGCAGGCCGCTTTTGCGGTCGCCAAACGACAGCGCCCCGGCGGGCACATCCGTCGACGCGGCGGATTGACATCGTTCGGCAACCTTGATCAGTGTACTTAAGTATTCGGAAACGCGTCCGTTCGTTGTCGCGGCAACCTCATCACATAAGAACTCGCGTGACAAGTCAGCATTCCGCGCCGCAAGCCAAACCGCTGGGTGATACCAGAATAAAAGAGCACAAACACCTTGCAAGAAATGTTGGACTGGATGAAGCGTCCGCAGATGCTCCATCTCATGATCCAAAATGTGTTTCAACGTGCGGGCGTCTTCTTGCATCAGAAATTCAGGCAAGACGAGTATTGGGCGATGAAGCTGCCAACAGAAAGGACCGATCACCTCTGCCGTGAGATAGCACTGCAATTGAGAAACACCGCCACCTGACGATTCCACTGACGCAAGTGAAACGTCGGCTCGTTGCAGCAATGACCTTGAATCGAGCCGCGCACACTTGCCGGCCACGAAACGCCGCAATTGGATGAAGTGCAGGCAACGTCGGCACAATCCAACGACAACACCTAAACCCCAGATCGACAGCAGCAGCATCGCCAAAACAGACTGCCATTGAACGACCGCCAGTACCGCATCGCGCTCCATTCGATCAGGAAACCTAAAAATGCGACGATGCGGCAGCAGCCATGCCGCTGCGACCAACGCGATGATTAATAGGAAGCAGACCGTCCACATATGACATCGAACCCGTGCGTCGGCGACCCATCGTTGCAGAAGCAGCACAAAACCCACGACAATGGAGACCTGCAGAAACAGACTTGCGCCCAATTTCCAAGAAGTTTGCCCAATGGATCACGACGACTCCAATTCGGCAACGGCTTTCTTCACGGCTTCAATGTCTTCCGTGCTGACGGCGTCGGATTGCAGCAGGCTCAATACCAAGGATCTAGCCGAGCCCCCGAACAATCGGTCGGCAAGCGTTTTCAGTGTGCTTGCCTGGACATCATTACGTGAAATCGTTGCGTGGTAGGTATAAGCCCGACCAATCTTCTCACCACGTTCGACGATCTGTTTCTCTTCCAAGATCTTCATTGTCGTCAGAACGGTTGTGTAGGCCAAATCGCGATCGATTCGCTCCACGACGTCGTGAACCGTCACGCTTTCCAGTCGCCAAACGATATCCATCACTTCCGCTTCACAACGCGTCAGTTCAGGCGAATTAAGTAATGTTCTGGGCATAAAAGAATCCTGTTCATGCTCGCTTCAACGCAGCTTTGGCCACAAGTGATAAAGATCCAAGTCAACATCTTCGGAAACAAACGTCACGTGGCCATCACCCCACAAGAAATTGGCTCCACCGGGATGGCGACTCGAAAAATCGCATTCGTCCGCTACCGAATTATTTAATCCCTCCAACATCGATCCGACGACGCGTGCCGCGGCGTCTTCTCCAGACAGAACGACGCCGAACCAAGTGGATGGAGCTTGGGCCATGGTTCGTTCTCCAACCACGATCGTATTGGTCAGTCCACGCGTCAAATCTCGAAAACGCGTTGCATGATTTTCCAAGAACGTGCCGTCTCCAATCGGCGCGGGGATCATGTCGTCGGGTTCGATGGTGCCAAAAACGCCCAGATAGTTTGCCGTCGGCAATTCCAATGGCATGCAGGAAACCGCGTTTTGCGATGTTGATGGATTCGGTTGAACACCCGTCGATAGTAAGTCCGTGTCCTCGTATAGGATGAACGTTGGATCGGCGATATCGGATGGACAAAGCATCATTTCCAGCGAAGTCAAACGTGCTCGCTCATGTGGAGCAGCCGCAACAGAACGCCGCACATCGATCTGTCTCGCCAACGCCTCGCGTTCAAGCATCGGCAACAAAGCTACCGCCCAACCGTATGCCGAAAAGCCCTCCGAATCGTAGGTCCACCCGGCGGGCAAGCGGCTGTGTGAATTGTGGTGGGCATGCAGGGCGACGCCAATCTGGTGTTGATGATTGACACACTGAACGCGTCTGGCCGATTCACGCGCGCTGCCGATCGCAGGCAATAACAATGCCGCCAACATCCCTGAAGCACCGATGGCAACAAGCAGCTCCAGCACCGTTAATGCCGATCGTCGCGGCATCGTGCGCATTCGGTTTCGTCGATCGTGCGGTTGATAGTTCATGGGAACCCTCCATGTCGCCATCCTCGAATTCTACGAATCCCTTAGTTTTTACGCAATGCGAGTCACTCACTTCCATTACACGGCCACACGCAACGTAAGGCAATCTTTCACAAATCGTTAAAATCCCGTAAAAAGACCGTTCTCTGACGAACAACGATTCGATAACTGACGCATTTGCAATATTGAGAAAGATGCATGGCTGAGATTCGCGTTTACAACACCCTTTCCAAAACAAAAGAACCATTTGCTCCTGTTCGGCCCCCCAAGGTCGGAATGTATCTATGCGGGCCAACGGTTTACAAGGAAGCGCACATCGGGCATATGGTCGGGCCGGTCATTTTCGACACGATCAAACGATACTTGGCTTACAGTGGCTTTGAAGTCACCTGGGTCGTTAACATTACCGATGTCGATGACAAATTGATCGCCGAGTCGCAGCGGCGAGAGGTCCCGATGAGCCAAATCGCTGTCGAAATGACGGCGGACTATATGGCGAACCTGAAGGAATTGGGCGTCAATCAGATTGACTACCTTCCTCGCGCGACCGACCACATGGATGATATCATTGAGTTCATTAAGGCTCTCGAATCGAAAGATTTCGCGTATGCGAGCGGTGGCGATGTCTTTTTTGACGTTGCTCGAGACAGCAGCTACGGTCAGCTTTCCAACCGCTCCCCCGATGAACAGCAGGGGGGAGGAGGAGAAGCCGCGGCGAAGAAACGCTCCGCAGCCGATTTTGCATTGTGGAAGTCAGCGCGTGAGGGGGAACCTTGCTGGGATAGCCCGTGGGGAAAAGGACGCCCCGGTTGGCACATTGAATGTTCAGCGATGAGCCATTTCTATCTGGGCGAGACATTTGATATCCATGGCGGCGGACTTGATCTGATGTTTCCGCACCATGAAAACGAAAGGGCGCAGAGCAGTTGCTGCCACGGTGCGCCGATGGTGAAATATTGGATGCACAATGGTTTGATGCGCGCTGGCGAATCCTCGGGAAAACTTGGCGGACGAAGTGAACGGGAAAAAGCCGCCACCGAGGAAACGACCGAATCGGTGGACGAGCAAGCTGCTGGAAAGATCTCACGCAGTAAGGGGGCGGGAGGGCTCGCCGATCAGATTCGGCGACATACCGGTGAACGTATTCGATTCTTTCTGCTGCGATCTCACTATCGTTCGACGATTATCTTCGGCGAGGAAGGACTTCAAGAAGCTGCCACGGCGCTTGAAGGTTTCTATCGATTCTTCGATCGCTTTGAAAAAGGGACCGGAATTTCTTTCTACGAGCTTCCCGCCGCGCGAACGCGCGTACAAGCCGATGCGGTGAGCGGCGACGACGAACATTTGACCGCTGTTTTGGCATGTCGTCAGAAATACCGTGAAGCAATGGATGACGATTTCAACACGGGAGGGGCCAGTAGCCAATTGTTCGATCTGTTGCGAGTTCTGAATAAGCAAGCAACGGCGATTGAATTACCTGAACAATCGGCGAAGCGGAAAGTGCCCGCTGAGACAACGATCGAATCGTTCCTGGCTTGGCTCGAATCCGAAAACGTCGACGCGCGGGAATTCATAAAAGGGGCCTTGGTCTTGCGAGAATTGACTTCTTTGTTGGGATTGTTCGCAAAACGCCCGCCGAAGACCGCCAGCGAAGGTGATGACGATGGACTTACCGACAAACTGGTCCATGTGTTGATCGAACTTCGTAAGGAAGCCAGGGCCAACAAGGACTTCGCCACTTCCGATGCGATTCGGAATCGGCTGTCAGAGATCGGTGTCGCCTTGCTCGATGGCAAGGAAGGGACGACCTGGGAACTGCAAAAATAGTTTTTTAAGGCGAGCGGCAGGATAAAATTTACCAAAAGTTTAACCCCTCACCCTGCCCTCTCCCCTTAAAAGAAGTGGAGAGGGGCAGCGGAAGGTAACTTTTTTCCTGCCGCTCGCCTAACACGGTCGACGTGCCTCGCACAAAGGAACGCAAGGGAGATGCAACCCGCAAGCGAAACCATTCTTGGAATTGATCCGGGATTGAATGTGACCGGATACGGCGTCATTCGTTCGGCAAAGAATCATCCCGAACTTGTCGAAGCCGGGATCATCCGAACTCCGCCGCGCGCGAGTCTGGAAAATCGGCTGCTTGATTTGCAGAAGAGTCTGCATGAGGTCATCGAGGCGCATCGGCCTGGAGTCGTCGCGTTGGAACAGCTTTATTCGCATTATCAGCGTCCGCGTACCGCGATCTTGATGGGGCATGCCCGCGGCGTGATCTGTCTGGTCGCCGCGCAGGCGGGATTGTGCATCGAGAGTTTTGAACCGACGAAGGTCAAGAAAATGATGACCGGCAACGGCCATGCCCCCAAGGAGCAGATGCAGCTTGCCGTCAAGCTTCAATTGAACCTGAAATGCGTTCCCGAGCCGGCCGATGTGGCCGATGCGTTGGCGATCGCATTGTGCCAATTTCAACTGGGGAATATGCAAGTCAAACTGTAGGCCGCGTTCCCCACGCCATCGCTCTTTCTGCTGCCGCCCGCCTGTAGGCGGGCGGACGCGTGGAAAGCGGGGCATCTCGGGGCCTTCTTGCTAGCTATCAATCTACTTCACCCATGAGGCAAGCTCATGGAGGTCGTTCGCAAAGCTCAGAACGCCAATACTGTGAGGCTCTCAGTGCAAGGCGATGGTCTGTTGCAAAGGTCGCAGCACGTTCTGAATTAAATAGTCTTCAACAAGATTGCGCCCCAATTGCGCCAGCCGAGAGTATTCGTCGGCGAAGCTCTGATCAAATCGAAGGCTATCGAAGCGGCGAACCGTCAGATAAACGCTCAATTGATCTTCGCTGAAGTCGCCGGTGCGAATTTGATATGCCGTCGTTCGGGTCTCGAACCCGATACGACATTGCGTGCGACACTCGTCATCAATGGCAAACTGCAACGATGGTTCATGCGACAACATGGAAATGCCGGGAACTTCCAACGCTTTCTCGAACGCCGGAAGTACGCCAAGCGCTTCAGCCAACAATTCGTTCTGATTGCCGCGATAGGTAAAGTCGAATCCAAACATGACGCTCAGTGTTTCGCATTCCAGCGGACTGATTGACAACGCATAGGGTGTCATGTCCAGAATCGTGCGTTGTTGCTCGACAGCTTCGTCCAGATTGGTTGGGTTCACGTTGCCGCAACTGATCCGTCTGGGTTCGACCGAAGCCCACGCATATTGCCCAGATTCCTTATCTTCTTCCAGCACAAATTCGTGCTTTTCGCGAGAATAGAAGTTCTGCATCGTTCGATATCGACGCTGAATCTGTTCGAAGAAGTGCATCACCGACTGACGCTCGCGCGGCATGTCCAGCTCAGTGGACAGATGCATGTTGACGTAGTAATCGTCGCTGAAGGCGTCGTACCCACTCATTCAGGTCTCCTCAGGATGATGATGCGAAAAGCGGCAAATGCCTGTCTGTCGGGTCACTAGTACTCCGACCGCCATCGGAGCCAAAATCGGCAAGGCAATTCACCTCGCTCAATCAATTGTTGATGGACGAACAGTCAGTGTATAGTGCCATTGACGCCCTAGCTTCAGAAATGTTCGTAACTTCCTGCCGAGGATGTTCGGTTGAGCAACGTTTTCCATGTGCGAGAGGCTTGATTAGCAAACGTAATACTTCCTGCCAAGCGATCCGGCGGAACAGACAGTTGCGCGTGACTTGGATCGGTGCCTAGCAAAACGCCATTTTATACCGTGCGTGGTTTGGAATGATGCTTTTGCATTTAATGAAGCGAATCACCTCATTTTCGGCCACGCGACGTATAGACGCTCATCGTGGCATGAACGGCTTTCGTTGACAGTCGGTATTGCCAGCACTTAGAATTTGTGCCTTCCAACCGATCACCGAACCCCAATACACGCCCAGAGAGAAGCTATGTCAGAAACCGCTGGTGGAAATGTTGCCCATGTCATGAACGAATCGCGGTTGTTTCCGCCTCCCGCAGAATTCACGAAGCATGCCGTGATTCAAACTCAAGCGGAATATGAAGCGTTATACAACGCGGCGAAAGACGATCCATCGGGATTTTGGGACGCGCAAGCGAAGGAACATCTGCATTGGTTTGAACCCTATCAACAAGTGCTCGATTGGCGGTCTCCATTTGCGAAATGGTTTGTCGGCGGCAAAACAAACGCGTCGTACAATTGCGTTGACAAGCATGTTCAAGAGGGGCGGGGTGACAAGGTCGCCTTGATCTGGGAAGGGGAACCAGGAGACAAACGCTCACTGACCTATGCCGATTTGCAGAAGGAAGTTTCTCGATTTGCGGCGGGCTTGCAGGCGATGGGAGTTGGCGTGGGGGATGTCGTGAGCATCTACATGCCGATGACTCCTGAATTGGTGATCGCAATGCTTGGCTGCGCCCGAATCGGCGCGGTTCATTCGGTCGTCTTCGCCGGATTCAGTGCCGAGGCGATCGCCGATCGCAACAACGATGCTCAAGCGAAGGTTCAGATTACGGCCAATGGTCTCTATCGTCGCGGCAAGATCCTTCCGTTAAAGGAGACGGTCGACGAAGCATTGGCCAAGTCGCCATCGATTCAGAAATGCATCGTGCTGCGTCGTATCGAAGATCAAGAAACGCCGATGACCGATGGACGGGATGTCTGGTGGCATGATGTCGTGGCCGATCAAGCGGACGACTTTCCCGCCGTTCCGCTGGACAGTGAGACGACGCTGTTCATCCTTTACACAAGTGGCAGCACGGGCAAGCCGAAAGGTATCCGTCATACGACCGCGGGTTACAACCTATGGGCAAAGCGAACGTTTCAGTGGGTCTTCGACCACCGCGACGATGATGTCTACTGGTGTACGGCCGACTGTGGCTGGATCACCGGTCACAGCTATCTGGTGTATGGACCTTTGGCGGCCGGGGCGACATGTTTGATGTATGAAGGGGCTCCCAATCATCCCGAAGAGGATCGCTTCTGGGATCTGATTGAATCGTACAAGGTGACGATTCTCTACACCGCTCCGACAGCGATCCGAGCGTTCATCAAATGGGGCGACCGTCATGTCGACAAACACGATTTGAGCAGCCTGCGGTTGTTGGGGACGGTCGGTGAAGGGATCAACCCTGAAGCGTGGATGTGGTATCACAAGAAAATCGGTGCCCAGCGTTGCCCAATCGTCGATACGTGGTGGCAAACCGAAACCGGTGGCATCATGATGAGCCCGCTTCCTGGTATTACGGCGACAAAGCCGGGAAGTTGCACGCGTCCGCTGCCGGGCGTTGTGCCGAAGGTGGTCGATGAATCGGGGAACGAGCTCGACGTCGATCAAGGCGGAATGTTGTGCATTGCTCATCCGTGGCCGGGCATGTTGCGTGGCATCTGGGGGGACGACCAACGATATGTCGATCAATATTGGAGCAAGTTCCCTGATATGTATTTGACGGGTGACAACGCGCGACGCGATCCCGATGGGTATTATTGGATCATGGGACGTATCGACGACGTGATCAATGTGTCCGGTCACCGTCTGAGTACAATTGAAGTCGAAAGTGCGTTGGTCAGTCACCCGGCGGTTGCCGAAGCTGCGGTTGTCGGTCGCCCCGACGAAATCAAGGGGCAGGGAATCGCCGCCTTCGTCACGCTCAAATCGGGAGAACCAACCGAGGAGCTTCGGCAAGAGTTGCGTTTGCATGTTCGCAAGGAAATCGGTGCGTTGGCTCAGCCGGACGAAATCCGTTTGCCGCCGCTGTTCCCAAGACACGCAGCGGCAAGATTATGCGACGTTCTGCTTCGCGATATCTGCTTCGGGAAAAGAGACCGCGGCGATACGAGCACGCTGGAGGATTACAGCGTCTTGGCGAAGCTTCGCGACGACGAAAGCTGATCCGTCGGCTGAACCCTTGTTCAGCGGCGTTTCATCTGGATGCGATGGTATCATTTCAGAGCACGTGCGGAATAACAGGACTGCTTGGCTATGTTTGGACTTCGGCTCGGATTTGATCAGCCCGCCTATTTGCTGCTGATGTTGCTGATCCCGTTTCTTTGGGTCTGGAGCTATCGCGGTTTGGCAATGCTCGGACCGATCCGGCGGTTCTTCGCACTGACGCTTCGCACCTTGGTCTTAACGGCGATTATCCTCGCGCTGGCGGGCATTCAATTCGTCTGGACCGATAACCGCATGACGGTGATGTATTTGCTGGATCAGAGCGAAAGCATCCCACAAGCGCGACGCGATGTGATGCTCGACTACGTGGTTCGCAATGTCAACGAGCAGCGAAACGAAGCACGTTACGATCGAGCGGGAATCATCGTTTTCGGTAAAGAGGCGACCGTCGAGATCCCGCCGTTTGACGAGGATATTCCCGATTTGCGTCGGTTGGAAAGTTATCTCGGCGCGACCGACGCCACCAATCTCGAAGCGGCCATGAAGTTGGCGATGGCCGCCATGCCCGACGATACTTCGCGACGCATCGTGATTGTGACCGATGGCAATGAAAATTTGGGCAACGCCGCTCAGGTCGCGGCTCGCTTGTCGCGTGCGGGCATCGGCATTGTTGTCGTGCCGGTCCCACTGGAATCGAAATCGGAAGTTCTGGTGGAGAAAATCGATTTGCCGCCAGACATTCGTACGGGGCAGCCATTTGAAGCGAGAATTGTCATCAACAACTACTCGGCCGAGGGCGAAACGGGACAACCAATTCCTGGTCGATTGCAGGTAACACGCAAATTGGGGAGCGACGAAGAGGTCTTGCTGAGCGAACCGGTGACGCTCGATCCGGGGAAGCCGACGGTCTTTCCCTTGCAGCACACGATCGATCAGCCCGCGCCGTACACTTACAGAGCGAACTTTCTGCCTGACGATCCGGCCGACGACGCGGTGACGCAGAACAACGAGGCGTCTGCTTACACCTACGTCCGCGGGAAGGGTCGGGTCTTGTTAATCGAAGATTGGTCCCGATCGGAGGAATATCGATCGTTCATCGACGCGCTGCGTGAATCGGATATCGAAGTCGTCGTAATGCCGAGCAACAATCTCTTTACGTCCATGGCGGAGTTGCAAGCTTACGACGCGGTGATCATGGCGGGCGTTCCGCGAACCAGTGGCGAAGACGCTGATTCGATCAGTGGATTCGACGATGATCACATCGAGATGCTGGTCCGCAATACGCAACAACTCGGATGTGGACTGCTGATGCTCGGAGGCCCGGACGCTTTGGGAGCGGGAGGTTGGGCGGGAACAAAAATCGAAGAAGCGATGCCGGTCAATTTTCAGATCCGCAACACCAAGGTTCAGGCGGTCGGTGCGTTGGCGATGATCATGCACGCTTCGGAAATGGCGCAAGGGAACTATTGGCAGAAAGAGATCGCGCGCAGTGCAATCGAAGCGCTTGGCCCGATGGACTATTGCGGCGTCATTCACTGGGGAGCGGGTGGCGATCAATGGTTGTGGGGAGGCAACGCCGGTCTGTTAACCGTCGGTGGCGGAAACCGCAAGGCGATGCTTGCGGCGGTCAGCCGCATGACGCCCGGCGACATGCCACAATTCGATCCAGCCATGCAGATGACTTTGGCGGCCTTGAATGCCAACCAAGCCGCCCTCAAGCATTGCATCATCATCAGCGACGGCGATCCTTCTCCCGCGGCTCAAGCCACGATCCGAGGTTTCGCCAACGCAAACATTAAGATCAGCACGGTCGCCGTTGCGTCGCACGGGTCGATCGGAAGCAACCGATTGCGAGACATCGCTCAGGCGACGGGTGGCAAGTACTATGTGGCCCGCAGCCCGAAAGCGTTGCCTAAAATTTACCAGCGTGAAGCTCGCCGCGTGTCGCGTCCACTTGTTTATGAACCCCCGAACGCAGTCTCGCCGCAAATCGTTTTTCGCCATCAAATGCTTGAAGGAATCTCCGACGATCTGCCGCCGATTTCAGGCTTCGTATTGACGGAAGTCAAACAAAGCCCGTTGGCCCAGGTTTTGATTCGATCACCATTGCCGGAGCAGGAAGACAATCAGACGATTCTGGCGGCATGGACTTACGGCTTGGGCAGGGCGGCGGTCTGGACCACCGATACGGGAAAACGCTGGGCGACGCAGTGGCCCGAGTGGGACGGGTATGACAAGTTGTGCAGTCAACTGGTTCGTTGGTTGATGCGCCCCAGCGGCGACACCGGCAAGTTCACGATGACCACCAAAGCGGAGGATGGTCGCGTGCGCGTCGTCGTCGAAGCGCTCGACAAGGATGACGAGTTTCTTAACTTTCTGGAGATGAACGCGTCGGCCATTGGTCCCGATCTGAAACCTCTTCCATTGCAGATGCGACAAGTCGCGCCTGGTCGATACGTGGGACAATTCGATGCCGATTTGTCGGGCAGCTATTTCGTCAACGTCGTCCCCGCAACCGGCGAAACGCCTCTGTCGCAAGGGGTTACCGTCCCTTACAGCAGTGAATTCCGAGTCCGCACGGTCAATGCTCCCTTGCTTGAAACTCTTGCCGGCACCGAGCCTGCCGGAGGCGAATCCGGCCAACTGACTTCGCCTCTGGATAAATCCAACATCTCGGATCTGACACAGCATCCGTCTTTCCGAGGTGGCCTCGCGCCCGCTCGCAGCATTCGTGACGTCTGGCCTTGGATCGTGTTGACGGGTTGTTGCCTCTTCTTGGCGGATGTTTTTGTTCGTCGCGTCTCGATCGATCTGAGCTGGATCGGACGCACGCTCGCCGCGATGCGTGGAAAAGAGTCCAACCAGGAAGCAACGCAAACCGGCAGACTGGCGACCCTACGAAGTCGCAAGGACGCTGTCGGAGAAGAACTCGAACGACGGCGGGCTGCAACGCGATTCGAACCTCAAGCCGATGCGCCGACGGATGCCATCACATCGGCGACAGCTTCCACACGAACCTCACAATCCCAAACCGCGACGCCAAAAAGTCTGGAACCGGAAAAAGAAGAACGCTCGTACACGGAACGGTTGCTCGATGCCAAACGCGCCCGCACAGAAGAAGCCGAAGAATCCGTGATCCGATCGTGACCAAGAACGCGAACCAACACGCTGCTTCGACGCGGAAGACACGGTGCTTAGTTTGTGTCAGCCGAACCGAGGAAAGGAAATAGTTCTCGAATTTCCTTGGCATCTGGTTGCCGTCCGTATTCACAGATCTCAAACGACTCGGCGTACTTGATTTCGGCGGCCTCGTCTTCCCCGTACCATCGAATCAGCGCATCGCGCGCTACTGGCTTCGTTGCTTTGACGTTTCACCCAACGCTCGTGAAGCCAGGCGCGGCGAAGTTCTGGTTGAGACTCGGGCGGAACATCCGCCATGCGTTCGGCGCTCCCAATGCACCCTTCGAAAGTCTGCGAGACAAGAGCCATCAGGGCATCGACCTTTCGTTCAAAGACGGAATCAATGGCGACGGCGATGTCGGGTTCGAAGCGGTATGGCTTCTCAAACCGGTCGCTGGAATAGAGAAAGACAGGGTTCTGCTTGAGCGGTTCTGTGTCCGGGCAGAAGTGCGGCACCTGCACCATGAACGCGGCGTCCTGCACCAGCACTCCAACATAGCGATGGTCGGGGTGATAGTCCCAAGGGCGATGTGAGATCACGATGTCAGCGTTCCAATCGCGAATCAAACGCGTGATCGTTCGTCGGTTTTCCAGGGAGGGAACCAGTTCTCCATCATGGATGTCGAGCACCTGTGACGTCACCCCCAAACGCTTTGCAACCTCAGCGGATTCGGCAGCGCGGCGTTTTGCCAACGGTCCGCCCGCCATCGCCCAATGGCCGATATCGCCGTTCGTAACGGAAACGAGCTTCACTCGGTGACCACGCTCGGCCCATAAAGCCGCCGTTCCGCCGCTCTTATATTCGGCATCATCCGGATGAGCGCCAAAACAGATGATGTTCAGCGTTTTCGCTTGGCTGTCTCCGTCGTCCGCGAAGCTTGTCAAAGGAATAAAAAACCAGTCCAATGGCCAAGACAATACGCATCCCGCCTCGCAAAATCCAGTGGTTCATTGTTCGCACGCATAGAGACGGTTTTGTTTTACGTGATGCGAATATGCCGCTTTGGACCACGCCCGTCACGCCTTTCCATCGAATTAGCACTTTCATCTTGTCGATCCCATCAAGGAAAAAAACATGTTGTCGATACGTTTACCATTGTCGGCCCTGATTATACATCAAACGTGGTCCAAGATTCGCTGCCGTGAGACGAAGTACAGCCTGAGAAGACGGAAACCGATCCATGACGCACCAAAGAGGAGATGATCAATGAACCCCAACACGATTGCGATGGCCTGCCACTTGTGTGGTCTGCTGGGTTATTTAGGAAACGGCTTTGGTAGTATTGTGGGGCCGCTGATCATCTGGATACTGAAGAAGGACGAATTTGAAGCGGTGGACGAGCACGGTAAGGAAGCGCTCAACTTCAATATATCAGTCGTGTTATACGGGGCCATCCTCTTTGCGTTTGCATTTGTTACGTTTGGGATTGGGCTCTTGATAGTCATTCCCTTGGGAATTGCGTTGGCGGTGTTCCATATCATCTGCACCATCATCGCTGCGATGAAGGCGAACGAAGGGAGGATGTACCGTTATCCGCTGTGCCTACGTCTGGTCAAGTAGAACAGTGGACAGCTCTCAGGAGTCTCAAACCAAGCCGCTACGAATTGCTTGACTGCTCAAAATGGATGATGACAAGCCTAGTAGTACCGAGTAGAATCATATGCGGTCGGATCATGGCGTATTCATTTGCCTCGCAGGTTCAGAAATCAGTGGATTCGCATCGTATGGTGCGGATCTGTCGTTTCGGACCCTGCATGGCTAGATCTTGAACCTTCGGGCAGAAGAACCGACCGATGTCTTTACGTTCTGTATCAAACTTTCGTGGCTTCACGCTCGTGGAGTTGCTCGTCGTCATTGGAATCATCGGCGTTCTGGTCGCATTGTTGATGCCTGCGATTCAGTCAGCGCGCGAATCGGCGCGGTCAACGGATTGTCGCAACAGGGTCAGGCAATTAGCAATGGCCACCCATCTGCACCACGACGCATTGAAATACTTTCCGCCCGCACGGTACGAATCCAGACCTGACGCGGATCCTGCCGACCAGTGTGGGCTCGAAACCCCGACATGGCTGGCTCGAGTCATGCCCTACATCGAACAGGTATCGTTGGGAAGCGAATGGGATTTCTCCCGCCCGTGGCACGAGCATCCCGAAGAGGTGCGTACGATCGTACCAGATATTTTTCTATGCCCCTCGCGACGCGCCGGCACGCAACCTGTAAGCATGCGTAATCTCAGGACGACGACTTCTGGCGGTGGTGGTCGTTTGCCATGTGGATGTCCTGTCCCGCCTCGATCGACGAGTGTGGCGGTCGACGTTTCGGGGGCGCTATGTGACTACGCCGGAAACCACGGAGACCTAACACCAGGAGCAACCGGGGCACCGTCGGATTTTTACTTTGGTGGAAACGGCACCGGGACGATTATTAGCGTTCGCCCGAAGTGTCAAAACGGTGTCGCTGTTGATCCGCTGGATCGAATCCGAATGGCTTCCGTTACCGACGGAACATCGAATACTTTCCTGTTTGGCGAGAAATTTGTTCCGATTGATCGGTTGAATCAGTTCCCTGAAGATTCCCCCGCATACGATGGCGATCACCTTCCGGCATCGTGCCGACTGGCGGGGCCAGGGTTACGTTTGGCACACAGTCCTCGCGATGTCTTGGCCGATATGTTCTCTTTCGGCAGTTGGCATCCGGGTGGCGTCCACTTCGCATTGGTCGACGGCAGCGTTCGGATGTTCAGTGCAACGACAGATACCAAAATGCTCGGAGCACTGGCCAATCGACACGATGCCCGCGTCGTGGAGTTGACGAATTAATGTTCAGCCGCCAAGCGTTTCGTGGATGCTGGCTAGCCGTTTCTGTTTGCATCGCGACGATCGGCTGTTCGCCTCGCGGTCCCAGTCCGCATGGAAAGGTTCTGTTCGACGACGGGGAACCGGTGCGATCAGGAAGTATCGAGTTCCGTTCCCTTGACGATGGCCAACGTTATGCCGGACGGATTGCCGACGACGGAGCCTTTGTGTTGCGAAACAAAGACGATGAAGCCGAATGCCCCGTCGGCGACTACGAAGTTGTTGTTGTACAGATTGTATCGACCGAAGACCTGGCAATTGATCGGCATTCCCATGGAAGAACGGTTCCGCGAAAGTATGCGGATTACTTCACCAGTGGTCTGCAATACAGCAATGACGCTGAAAGAAAAGAGCCGATCACCATCGAACTGCAATCCGAGCAATGAACTCCCCCCGATGAAACGAATGTTTGCCCGTTGGACGGTGCGTAATCTGAAGGGAGCCCCTCGCATCAAATGAAGCGATTCATTTGGGTTCCGTCCAACCGGCGGATAACAATTGCGTGACTAACGAACGGAGACCTCGTCAGCTTGAGCCTTCGTCGGATCTTGCATTTCGCCGATCCACTGCCGTATCAGCGCAACCGCTTCGGTATCAACCAAGGAACGTCCGAATTCCGGCATCATTTCTCCGACATGGTCCGTTTCAATCGATACAGCAAAATCGACTCGTCGGGTCGACCGGGAACAATATCGTATCGACGCCCGCCTGTTCCGCGCCCCGCAGCCACGGGGGTCTTATAAACTCCCAGGCGATACGGATCGGTTACCCCTACATGCAGGTGCAATCCAGAGTTGCGAGCTGGACCAATAGCGCTGTGGCAATGTGCAATTGATATCAAGCCATGCCCTTGCGCGATCATCAATCGTGCCGGTGCTTCGATCATTCCAAACAGCGAATCGCGGGATCCGGCTTCGATCCGGTGCTCCCACGAGGATCTTTTTCTCGATCCAATAATCGATTTGATTCCGCCCGTCACCGATATCGTCAAAGTCGCGATTCAAGAAGCCCGCCCGTGGACCGATCGGTTCCATCTTCTCGTTCTGGTGACAGCGTTTGCAGTCGTTGAAATTTGGGACCAGATGGGTATTGCTGCGATGCTGGCCATCATCATGGACCCATTCAACATCGACGCTGGCCCCGGTTAACGAAAGGCTCGCATCGGTTTGGTCATCGTTCCAAACATAAGGTAGGCCGACCCAACCGGTTTGCTCGTGAATAAGAATCCGCGTTTCAACCAAGTCGCGCGGCGAATCGGGATCGCGCATGTCCGCAGGGTAATAAAAGGTCTTGGCGATGACCGTTCCGATCGGAAAATCGAAGACATCACGCGGATGATAAGTCGCGGACGTTCCCGCAGGAAGGCGAACGACGCGATGTTTTGCAGCGTAATCGGAGAACAGCGGCGTCGTGATCTGGTATGCGATAGTATCGGATTTCGGAGTCAATTCGCGAAGGGGCTCCGCAAACAGGTTGTACTCCGATAGACGTTTCAGATAAGTGGGCCGCAATCGCCCCCGTCGTTCACTTGCTCGTGATTCATCGCTTCCGTTCGGATCAGCGGTAGCAGGCTGGGGATGTCCGGAAGGACTCGTCGCCAACCTCGCGTTCGATTCAACATCGGCAGCTTCGCGACAACCTGCATTCAACGTAAAGAGACATGCGATTATCGCGAATGGCAATGAACAAGTGCCAACGAAATGTTTCTGTGCTGAACGTTTAATGATCATTCGATGCCGCAGTTTCAAACGTTGTCCAGTCCGTGATCCGAAACGTCGAGTATCCACTCGATGAAGCGAATCACTTCTTTTCGGCCCACTGTCCGGATATTTCCGGCAAAGCATCGTAGCCGCCTTTGAAAGGGCCAATGTCCTGTGAAAGGGTGGGCGAACCGCCGGCGAACATTGAGGCAAGTCCAAGATTCAAGAACGTGGCCTCTCCGTTATCGCGGAATCGGATTGCCGGGTTCTCGATTGGCGTTCCGTTAACGGTTTGCTCGGGGTTGAAGAGGCCGTCGATCACCATTTCCGCCATCGGCATCAATCCCGCCTGTTTCGAGATTTCGCCAAATAACCCCTGTGGCTCGTACCCGGCTTCGGAAATCTGATTGTCATGAATATCAATCTCTTCAGGAAAGGGATCGTATTGCGGGTCCTCGAACTTTCGTTGTGTTGCGAGAAAACTGATGACGGCAATTCCCGTCGTCTTGTGTTTTTCGATCGTGTTGCCGAAGACTTCCACCTGATCATTCGCCATGATCATCAATCCCGTCCCCGGCGGAACGGTCGCCACCATTGCTCCCTCCTGTGCAAAATTGACATGATTGTTGTTGAGCAAACGATTATTGAAGACTCGACATTGACTGCCGTTTTTCTGTTGCAAGCCAGGCAGCGAGAAAACCAAGATACCGCCGGTATTGTCGATGGCGTCGTTCTCATAGACATCCGCTCCGATTGTGTTTTCGATTTCGATGCCCGCCACGTTCCGTTCGGCGCGATTCCGACGAACGATCGCGCGACGCGACTGACCGACGTAGATCCCCGCGTCGGACGCATGTTCCGCAACGCAATGCTCGATCAACACGTTGTCACACATCACTGGATAGATCCCATACGCACCATTGGATTGACTTGCACCGTCGCTCCACCAAGTACGCACCCGACGAAAAACAACGTCGCGTGAATCGGTCACCTTGATCGCATCTCCGGGCGTATTCTGAATTGTCAAGTCCTCGATGGTGAACCCGTGTGCTTTAACCAATAGGCCTTCTCCACCGGTCCCCTTTCTTTGACTGGCAAAGTTCAAGATCGTCTGATCCAGCCCTTTCCCTCGAATGGTGATGCCATCGATACCGTCGAGCGACAACGTTCCACTAAACTCGAAGATACCAGCCTCGAACTCAATCGTGTCCCCCGGCTGCGCCGTGATCAGCGCTTCCTGCGCTTGCCGCTGCGCATCGTCACCCGGAGCGATCCGGACCACAAGAGCGCCCTCCAATTCTGGTGATTCCATATCGGCATCGGGCACACGGGCATCCTGCACGTTACCGGAGGGACCGCTTTCAGAATTGTTGGGATCGGACGAACGCGTGCCACAGCCCACGCACAGCACCAGACAACTGGCGAACGATACGAACAATAGTTGGCGAACACGATTCACGAACGATACTCCAAACGAAGTGTAAGTTTTCACGCGAACAGAAGCCTATATCAATGGTGAACGCAAACGATGTTATCTTGCGTGAATGTTATTCAGTTGATCTTGCGACGTAGTCGCTCTACGATCGCATTGCATGCCAAAAGACCGATGGCAAGCGAAGCGGCGAACAATTTTGATAAAACTTCGCAAGCTGCTTCGCGGCTCTATGGGATGAACGGTGCGTCGGAAACCAAACCGGCTTGGGATAGCTCACCAGCGGCCCCACCAATACCGTCTTGTCAACATTCTTTAGACTGAAGGTGTTATGTACGAAACCGAGTCCGCTTTCAGGCTTGCGTAGGGTCGAACCGTGATGCCCACCCCAAGGAGGGCTCATCATTCCGTAGACAATTCCAGCCCAATGATTAATACAGACCGATCCATACTTTAACCGAGACACTGCAAGTTCGACTAGCTCCCGATTTGCTTTGTGCCAAGCTTCGGGGATCGTCAGGGTCATACTTAGCGTGCCGAAAAGCTGGTGATTGACAAAATCAACCGCCTTCTCCAAAAACGCTTCGGCGGATGCCGCCTTTACGGCTGTTTCCGCGCAGACGCAGACAAAGGACTCTTCTTTGAATAGTTCAGGTGCATGTTCCGGTGAGGCGTTGCGAATCAGTGTCCAAGGCAGCGTTCCATCATCGCTGGATATCGCTTTGCCTACAGCCCTCTCATAGCGATCGACGGCTCCCGGATAATACGCTTGCCGAGCGGGCAAGCGCTGCAGCATCGATTCAACAAGACTTAAAAAGATTTCACGCTGCGGCCAGTCCTCGCAGGTCACAATGACTTTCGTCGCGATGCAATTGAACGATGCGTTGTTCACGATGGATGCGACCACATGTTCGGCTTGGGATCGCAACTGGCGTTTTGTGTAGCTTCCCGGCACCACAATCCACGGTGTCACGTTACCCAATTCGCTCGTGACCTTCTTGTTTAACAATGGCAGGTCAGCTTGCATTCGTTGATCACGTTCCGCGTGATCGGCACCCCAAATGATCGCGTCATGGGTATGATGTGAGCCGGTCAGGTGGACCGCAGATACATCTGGGTGATGCACCATTGCTGCTCCCACGTCAGAACCGCCACAAACGATACGAAGCAAATCGGACTCGATAAGCGGCCGAAACGCCTTCTGGAAAGTAGGCTCCAGATATGCATTCACCGGATTCAATTTAAGCAGTACGGATGCATTCTGAAAACAAATTTGATGCAGTGCGTCGGTGACCGGAATCGAGCTAACATTTCCAGCCCCAAGGACACCGGCAATTTTCGGATTCGCTGGATCAACGGTTTCCCAGAACCGCGTGAAGAGATCGTCGTTATCGGCTTCTGGGAGAAGCCAGACGGAAGCTTGGATACCACGAAACAGCAGCGCATCGTACAGGCGAGCAACCGGCATCACGGGCACGGCAAGCCGCCCAAGTGAATTGCGGACAACTGGGCCAGGCAATTGAGGCTGGCCAAAATGCTCGACGTCCAGCAGTGTCTTCGCAACCAGTTGCAAATATCGCATTGTCGACGCAGGCCCGCCTAAACACTCTTCAGCGGCGAGGGGCCGGTCGACGGGGATACCTTTGGCTTGGCAAGCAGCCGCAACCCAAGCATCCGCTTGCCGCAGAACTTCGTCGACACATTTATCAAGCAGTTTGCGACGCTGTGGCAGCGGCATTGACTGCAAACGAAGCGATCCCCGTTTCAGATCTGCAATCTCAGAGTCAAGCATCAGGGCAAACAATCGTTCCTGAATGACAATGCGGAACTACGGCAACTGGGCAACTTCACCGCCAGCGATCGTTGAAATGGCTCGGAAAGCCGCCATATCGATTGTCTCACCAACGAAGCGAACCGACCCATCTGCTAGCGAAAAGTTGGCTCCGCCGGGATGGTAGCTGCTGAAGTTACCGCAGGTATCTCCGCCACCCGACGCGGCACTGCCAAAATCCGCCTCGACCAAATTGGTCGAAGTTGTTGGGTTCTTGTTCAATGCTTCCACCGTGCTGGCGTAAACGCTTGCACGTGCCAGGCTAGCAGCATCCGCAATCGGTTGCGGGATAATCCAGCCAATCGCCTGAACGGTTCAGTCGGCGTTAAACAGCCAACGCCAGCACACAGTTCTCGTCGAGCTCCCGACGATCCTTCACCGACGCAAAACGTATTGCTTGTGCCATCAAGAATGTCGCGGAAACTAACCTTCTTTCCAAGGTCAAACATGCCGCCTACACCAGAATTCGCATTCGGGATATTCGACCATTCATTGTGTGCCCCTTTGCACAATCGATAGGTCGAGACGCCAAACGTTGTTCCGACGGTCGCACTAAACATAGCGAGCACAGGGCCAAGGTCAGTGTCGTCAACAACTTCCTGCCCCGCATTTGAAGGGCAGTAATACGTTTCGATCACCGTTGACGCGACTTGAGGTGTTTGTCGCTCCCACGGTTGATTGAAGTTATAAAGATTCTGGAGGTTTTCTTGTTCGATGAATGGCAGGGACGCGACAAAAGCATTCAGGTAGAAGTTGCTCGATAAAGATCCAGCCCGAAGCGGACCAGCGATCCCTGAGGAAATGTCTTGTATGTGTCATGGTAATTGTGCATCGCAAGCGCGGATTGCTTTAGGTTGTTCGAGCATTGCATGCGTCGAGCAGCTTCGCGAGCAGCCTGGACCGCCGGTAACAGCAATCCTACGAGAATACCGATGATTGCAATGACCACCAGCAATTCAACTAAGGTAAAACCCGAACGCTTAGCAATACGCATAAAAAAACTCCATGATGAAACTGGCCGTTCAAACGGCGACTTACAAGGGCGGACAACAAGCCACAATAGTAATGTAAGTAACGCGTTTCTTTAACCTAATTACCGCAGAAACCTTGAAAATTTGTCGATTAACAACATTTGTAACGGCTAATGCAGTCATTCGGTATGGAGGATGCTCACCAAAGTCGCTAGGCAACGTGAAGCTCGCCGCGCCAGCGACGGCGATTTTCGTTGTTTATACCGTGCGTGGCCCGAAATGATGCCTTCGCGTTAATGAAGCGAATCACCTCACTTCCGATTACCCGACGTTTAGAACCAATCCGTAAACCCCAAAAGTCCTCAGCCATCGCTGTCGGTTCACGGTCGTCGGATAGAATCTTCGTTTGACTGGGGCGTGACGAATACGCCGTCAGCATCGCGTCAACATGATCAACGGACCGTCGTCTCCGCATCCGCCACCTCAGCAACCTGCCTAGGCGAGTTGGTTTTGCGAAGCATATCAATCATTGGCTTTGAAAGACCGGTGCGTTGGTCCTGTGGCAAGAGTTGGCGATTGGATCGCTCGGGGTCGATCTGGGTCCAGGTTTCGCGAAATGCCGAAGCAAAAACGGTGCGAAGCGTTCCTTCGTCGTACCAAACACATCGATATCCAGATGGTTTCCAGGACTGTTTGGGCAGCTGACTGGAATCTTTAACCAAACGCCAAGCTTGAACATGGTAACGATGATGCGTTGTCGACCATTGATAGAAAATGACTTGGTCGAAAACGTGCCGACCATTCTCATCGAAGAAATGGTTCAACTCAATCAGATCGACACGCTCATCGGTCGATGAGGTGTTTGGAATGCTCGACGAGAGTACCGACAGTAAACAAAGAAACGCCGTGCCAACCATAGATTCTCCTCCGTGAGCATGTTGCCTGAACAACATTCTTGTGGGAGCTCCAGATATCGGATGGCAAGGCGTGGTCTCAATGTTGAAGAACATCTGAGCGACTGGTATACCGTGCGTGGTCCGAAATGATGCCTTCGCGTCAAATGAAGCGAATCACCTCGTTTCTGACCACGCGATGTAAAAACCTCTACCAGCCCATCATCGACCAGTAAAGGGCAATCCAATCACGAAAGCTGTTGTTTTTGCATCGAGTTGCCGAGCTTGGACCGGCAGAATAGGATAGCCACGCCGAGGCGTAAGTCGCAGCGAGTATCCTCGGGATTCGTGTTGTCGACATTATAGCGCCCGCTAATAATGTTTTGCCGAAGGCGAGTTAAAGCACCTTTCCTTGGTCGCTAAGGCATCGAATCGACCGATGAGGGTCAGGAATCATTGTCGGAAATCCTTAGGATGGCACGTCGCTTGCTAATCGAGTCCAACATGACGAACACTGCCGAACCGACACCCAAACACTGTCTAATCGCTGACGATATTCGCAGCTCGCGACAGCTCATTTTTAATTGGCTCCAGGAGAGCGGATTTCGTTGTACAGCCGTGGAGGATGGCGAAGCAGCCTGGCAAGTTTTCTCGGCACAGGAGCCGGATTTGGTCATCGCGGATATCGAGATGCCCGGTCACAGTGGCCTTGAGTTATTGAAAATGATTCGATGTCTGGAGGCTGATCGACCATGCAGCGTTCCAGTTCTTATGGTGACAAGCCTGCGTGATTCGCAAACAGCCGCAATTATCAAAGATTTGGGTGGCAACGGCGTTCTCTCAAAACCACTTGATAAGCAGGTGCTTTACGAAGCGGTTGTTCAAGTGGTCTCTAATCAGACATCCCCCTGCGACTTCATCCTGAAAACGTCTCAGGATATGGTCGACAGCCAGTGTGTTATCTCGCCAACCCTTCGCCGGTTGATGCGGCAAGTTTCAATGCATTGACGCCCTACGATACGTCGCGTGGCCAAAAATGAGGTGATTCGCTTCATTTAATGCAAAAGCATCATTCCAGACCACGCACAATATAACGCTATGCGTTGCGTGCTTGTTCAAATACACCGCCAATGAAAGCGTTTCCCGGCGAATGTCGTTATAATGATGGGCTTTCAGCCACGAAAAGTCATTCTTAACCATAATGGCAGGCAGCCCGGCAAAGCATCATGCGTGAAATGAAGGCGATTCCCATGTCCCAGCCATCCATTCAAGAACGTTTCGGCAGTGTGCCTCCGTTGCCCGCCAGTTCGACCGATCCATCAGCTGTCCTCAAAGGACGACGCGAAAATCGGATCGATGTGGCGCGGCGGATTACCGTGTTCGCCGTGGCGACTTGCTTAATACTATCCGCACAGTTCCTTAAGGTGTCGTCCCTGAAAGCCGAATCGAGAACGCGTCCCAATATTGTGCTTATCCTTGCCGATGACATGGGCTACGGCGACCTTGGCTGTTACGGTGGATCGTTGCCCACTCCCAATCTCGATCAGTTCGCGCGCGAAGGGATGCGGTTCACTCAGCATTACGCCGGGTGTACCGTCTGCGCCCCGTCGCGCTGCACATTATTGACGGGGCTGCACATGGGACATTGCCGCGTACGGGGGAACGGGCCTGGAACTTTGACCGACGAAGATGTCACCATCGCGGAATTGATGCGTGACGCGGGGTATGCAACCGGTTGTTTTGGCAAGTGGGGCGTTGGCAATCCGCCACCAGCGGATGATCCAGCGCGGAATGGCTTCGAGCAGTTTTATGGTTACGTCGATATGTTCCATGCCCACAATTTCTATCCTGAATTCTTGGTTCGCAACGGTTTGAGGGAGCCACTTCGCAATCAGTTATACGAACGCTGGACCGAGCCGGACGGGCGAGGCGTGGCAAAGTTGCGAGCGGACTACGCACCTGAG
>JAWKTL010000058.1:0-46483 GCA_041399105.1 Pirellulaceae bacterium
TTCGCTTCATTAAATGCAAAAGCATCATTCCTGAACACGCACGGTAAAATCATTAAGGGGCCGATCCGTCACGACGTTTGCACAACCGGCATACGCCATCGAGTCTACTCATCCAGACGGTTTATACCCAGCAATTGGTCAATCGCAGCATCAAAAGAATCCGCGAAATCCGTTTCTTCATCATCTTTCGACTCGGGAACGATCACATCGAGCACCGATTCAAATCGCTCATCGCTCCAGACATCGACAAACTGCATGTCATCGGAGTCCGCTGCTTCCTCGACGCCAATGGCCGATTGCAGAGGTGCCGAAACGACCGTTGTCGATGGTTTTGGCGTAACCAAAATCGGAGCGTTCACAACACCGCGTCCCACGGATACCGAGTTGTTCGCAAACCGCGCGGACAGATTTTCCGTAATCGAATGGCCGTCCGATTCGCCCTCACCACCGAACCCGAGAGACGATAGACGATTCAACTCGTTGATCACAATCAACGCGTCGACCGCGGTCACGTTGGCGTCGCCATTGACATCAAAGAATGGCGGAGCAACCGTTTCGAGCGACCGAACCGGAATCGAAGTCACGTTTTGACGGTTCAGCAAGTTGATGACCATCAACGCATCGATTGGCGAAACCGTTCCGTCGGCGTTGACGTCCTCTCGCAGCGATACATTGTGATGGCTCAACAGCGGATTACCGATCACCAGCGAAACCGTCGCCGTGTCCGTACGACCCGTTGAGTCGCGGATCGTGTATTCAAACGAATCAATGGTTCCGGTTGCGCCACTTGTGTTGGTGTAGGTAAATCCACCCGTCGTCGCATTGACGGTCAACGTTCCAAAGCGTGGCTGTGTATGTCCGCTGATGACGAACGAGTCGCCGTCACCATCAAAGTCATTGGCCAACAGGCCGTCTTCAAACGCGGTCACTTGGAAGGTGCCACCACGTTTAACCTCCACCGTACTCGATGCTCGCGGATAGAGATCGTTGACCGCTGTTGGGGCATCGGGGACCGGATTGACCGTGACGGTGAATTGCTCGGTCACCGAGAATCCGGAACCATCGGTCGCACGGATGGTGATTGTCGCTTGCCCGCTGGCATCGTCCGCCAAACTCAACCGCAGTTGCGGGTTTGCACCGGTCGTGATTTCGGTCGATATCAGATCGGGGTTCGTATTGGCAACAACGGCAATGGTCAACGTTTCGCCATCGGGGTCGCGGAACACGTTGTTGAGGCTTATGCCCGCAATCGTGTTATCTTCCGAGACCACCAAATCATTGATCGTACCGATCAGTTGTGGCGGGTCATTCGCTTCATTGACAATCACCGTGAACTGCCGCTGAGCCGTTCGATTTGTGCTGTCGCGAGCCTCCACAACAACCGTTGCCGAACCGGATGCATTGGGCAGTGGGGAGACGCTCAGCAACGGTCCATTGACGCTTGCATTGACCACGCTTGGATCGGAGACCGAGACGACGCGATAGATCAGTTGATCACCAAACGCCAGATCGGGATCGGTGAATGCGGTATCGAGATCAAACGAATCCGATCCACCGTCTTCAGTCAACGGCCCTAGCACAAGCGGTACCGCCGTCGGACGAGGAGCATCGGGTTGCTGGATGACGTTGATCAAGACATCCGCGGAATTCGTACTGAATGCCGAATCGCGTACGGTGTAGGTGAACACATCCGGCCCCGAATAATCGGCTCTTGGTGTGTAGACGAACTGCCCGTTGGGCGAAATCACAACCGTTCCACCGGCTTGCGTCGTGATCGATCCCACACTGACCACGGTCAGCACGGCACCGGGACCACCGTCCGGATCGGAAGCACCCGTCAGAACCCCGTTGGGCAAAGTTAGCGCTGCGGTCGAGGAGAAGGTTGCATCTTCATCGACAAAAATGGAGTGGTTGCTAACACAGGCGGGTCATTCGCCTGACCAACGTTCACCGTCATCGTGACATTCACCCCACGCACCGGCACACCATCATCGACGACGCGGTAGACAAAACGATCCGTTCCGCTGAAATTGTTCGCCGGCGTATAGATTAGATTGCCGTCCTGCAACCGCACCGTTCCCCCTTCGTCGGTCGTGCCGCCAGCCGTCAATTCGATGCTGAGCGTTTGATCCGATTCATTGGCTGGCCCAGGAACAAAATCATCCGTTGTTGCTTGAGTCAAGTTACCCAGCAAGCTTGCGATTGGGATGATGCGAGCAAAATCCTCATTGGTCGCAATCGCTTGCTGCTGCGACCCACCGCGAGGCGCGTCGTTGTCGCTACGGACGTCGATTGTCACGACCGTCGGTTCGGTCACCAACAACGCTCCCGTAACATCGAATAATGTTTGATCAAAGGCTCGATATGAGAATGTCTCGACACCGAAGAAATCGGGATTTGGAGTGTAAGCGAAACTTCCGTCCGCCTTCAGATCGAGCGTTCCGTTCGCCAACTGACGGATTCCCGTATCCGGACCATAGACACTCAATGTTGTCCCGACACGACGCACATCGTTGGCCAGCACACCCTGATTGGCGTTCAGGTTCAACGTCCCGTCTTCGACCATGTTGTACAACCCGCCGGCGTCGGGGCTGGCGGTGACCGCCCCGGCCACAACGCGGACTTCGTAATCCTCCACTTCCCCATCGAACGCTAACCCAGTGGGAGACGAAACGCCCGCCGTACTTAATCGGAAGCGAGCCATCGTCGTGATGCCTTCGGGTGTCGCCAAGACGGAGGCCGTCGCCGGCAGGGTGATCTCAAAGGTTTCCGTTCCGGTCACACGCTGTCCGTCGAAGATCCGTTCACCTGGATCATTCCAATCGCCATCGCGATTGAAGTCGATCCAGCCGTCGACAAGTCCCGTTCCTTGGACCGTGATCGTGAACAGTGTCGCGGCCCCTGGACGCAAGACATTCGTTGGCGATTCCGCCGTACCCAGTGTCAAACCGTCTTCATCGTCGGCGATCAAAACCAACTTGTTACCATTGAGCATTCTTCCAGCCAACTGCAAGCCACTTCGTCGGATCGCGTCGGACAGGTTCGCCGCCAACGCCGCCGGCGTCGTGGCGGGACCGAATTCTCCGTCTGGATCGAACGCGATGCGAACGTTGTCTTCATCGAAGATTCCATCGGAATCGAGTTCAAAGGTGACGCGTTGCAATCCATTGTCGATCACCAATAGGCGACCTTCATAGCTGGCGGAGATCTCGGTTTGATCCGTGTTGACAACAACGGTCGGACCGTTCGAGTTCTCGGCCGTTACGGTAAACAGCGAGGGGCTTCCGGGATTCGCGTCATCGTCGGTGAGCACAACCAACGACTGGTCGTCCCCATCAGCGCCGATCTGCGGCTGACCGTCCGCATCGGCATCCAACCATTGGCCGAATCGAATGCCGTCGGCAATGTACAAATGCCGTGCTCCGTCGTTTGCACGAGTCGTCGGGTATCTGCCCGGGACGTCGTCCACTGGATCGGGTGCATCGCCATAATCGAATTGGGCTCCCGACAAGAGGATGGAGAACGTCGTCGAGTTGTCAATCTGGTTACTCTTAAGTGGATTGCCTACATTGTCGGCGATCGCACGCAAGAAGTAATTTGGGATGCTCGTATCAACGGTTTCGGCCCCCTCCAAGAAGATCGTGTTGTCACCGCGAACGCTAGCGGTCAACGATGTTCCGGCGGCCGAATTATTGACCGCGTCGATAATCGCATCGCGAACCTGCAAATCGCTGAAGGTTCCCGATCGGATCACCGAAACAGGGATTGCTCCGCCCGGCACGCCGGAGATCTCAACAGAATTGGTGTTTGATGTAACAACGGTGTTGGAGGTCGCGCCGTCGAGTGTAATATTCGTCCCGTTGACGCTGGTGGCAATCCCGAGAATCGAATTACTGATCGCCGCGGCAAGTGTTTCAGCAACAACTTCCGACGTTCCATTGGCGTTGAAAATGACGCTTTGGTTGTTGCCGGTAACACCACCTCCGCCAACACTTCGCTCGAACTCGAACGTCACACTACGCACGCCATCGGAAATCGTGATCGTTTCGCCATCACTGACCGTTCCGCGGCTCTTCGTCAAGGTCGTTCCCAAAGGAATATCGACTTGATCGTCGTCCAACCCATCGAGTTGAATCGTCCCGCCCCCGCCGACACGCGTCGCGAGCCCCAATCCCGCGTTGTCGATGATTTGCTGGATTCGCAGCGCGATCACGTCCGCCGATTCGCCCAGTGCATACGGAATCGGAACATTCAAGACATTGTTCAAGCTCGGTGGCACGTTCGCGTCGAATTCAAACGTAACGGTCTGATTGTTATTGGTGATCGAGAACGTCGATCCGTCCGGAATCGCGACACCGCCAACGGCGGGCACGCTCAGCACCAACGGTCCGGCAATGCTCAAAGTCGTGTTGGCCGTAACTCCCGGCTGACCGGTCGCATCCAGCGGCGATCCACTGATGATTTGCAGATCCAACCCGAACAGTCCACCAATGGAGATCAAGCCACCATCGATCGATCGCGGATCGCTTGGCAGTACGGCGGCAAAATCGGAGTTGGCCGGATCGGCGATAAAGTCCGATATCGCGGCAACCGTGTTTTGAGCGACGATCTCGTTCGACTGCGTTAACTCAATGGGAATCAAGACCACCGAGGAGTCCGGTGTTCCGTCCCCCATCGCATCGACAACAATCGTCGCATCGGGAATGGGGTCTTGGGTCAGATCGGGCAAATTCGTGATCGGATCGACCGGGAACGTACGGATGCCATCGGACTCAACGTTGATCGAAATCGGAACTTGGTTCAACGGAGGTTCCGTTCCCGGGCCACCATTGTTATCAGGATAGACCAGTGTTCGAATATCCTCGACGCCATCGCCATTGATGTCGCGTGGGAAGCGAACATCAATGATGCCGTCGAAATCGAAGTCGGCTTCATACGCGGTATTCGACCGCGCTGGATAAAACAGAGGTCGGTCAACGATTCCATCATCATTGGCGTCGAAAGCGATCGTGATGGAAGCCGACGTGATACCTCCTGGTGCCGATTGGATCTGCAGCGACTCAGCGTTGCCATCGTCGTCGGCGTCAATGAACGTACGCACGTCGTTGAAGCCGTCTTGGTCCGCATCGACGGGGAATCGCAGATCAAGCGTCAAGTCGTCATCGAAATCCGCCTCGAAGGGGGTCGTCATCAACGAGGGCATATTGAACCGACCGTCCAAGATACCATCCAAGTTCACGTCCATGTTGAAGACCACGTCTGGAACGTCGTTGCCTAAAGCATCCACTTGATTGACCCCGTCGACATTAACAAGCAAACGCTCGACAACGCCGTCAAGGTCGGAATCCACGGAAACATATTCATCGTCCACACCATCGCCGTTCATATCTCTGGGAATCGTCAGATCGACGTTTCCATCATTGTCCAAGTCGAACGTGATCACGTCCGGTGTCACAATGTTGGACGTGGGCAGGTACTGGAACGAAACGCTCTTGTCCGATCCGTTGGCATCGACCACCGAAAGTGTAAAGCCGTCGCCGTCTTGCAAAGGTCTTGCATATCCGACGACCGAAAGACCGCCGCTCTGCGATGTTACCGATGCCCCTTCACCGAGTCCCAAGAACAATAATCGATCGTTGACGATTTCAGGAGCGACAGCCAAACCACTTCCTTGAATCGCCGTCGCCAACGCATTGACAAGTTCTTGACTGGTTTCCAGTCCGACAACGTTGACCTCCACGTTGCCGGTCGTAATTCCCTGAAGATCGCGTTCAAACTCGAACGTAATCGATTGCCCTCCGTCGTTAATCGTGAATGTTTGGCCATCCGAGACGCCGCCGATGCCGAATACAATTGGCGAGACTTGCAACGCCAAACTTCCAGCTGGCTGACTGATTGCGCTAAAGCCAGTTTCCACCACCGTTCCAGGCTCAGCGGCAAGGAACAAAACGCCGGGATCCAGCGTGGGATTGTTGGCACTGGTTTGAACCTCGGCGATCGAGAACAGTCGAGCACGCAGCGCCGAAGTAATCGCGGTGACCACCTGTTGACGATTGCTGGACTGTACGAAGATCGGAAGATTTCCGTCGGCGACGCCATTGTTCGCGTTTTCAATCTCGAACACAAACTCCTCGCCGCCCGAGCTGACACGCAGCAAGTCACCATCGAAGATTCGCACGTCGGTGGGTACCTGCAGTCCGAAACCTGAATCATCGTCAACGGTGGCGATGCGTGGAACAGGATTCGATTCAATGGTTGGCGTTCTGCCAACCTTCGGCGTCAGCGTCAACAATCCATTGACCGGAACACCAACGACATTGTACGGGAACTGAGCGTTGATTGCGCCAAGCGCATTCATCGCCGTGCGAATGTCCTCGGCAACCAACTGTGGATTCAAGGCGTTACGGATTTGAACCCGTCGATTTCCAACCTGAACGGGGGCGGTGCCCGCCAGATCGATTTCAAAGTTAAATGTCTGGCCTCCCGAAACAACCGTGATCAAATCACCATCGCTGACACGACGCAACGTATCCACCTGAATCGTTGACTGAGTCGGAGTTGAATTGATCAACAGCGACGGAGCTGCGGACTCAAACCGCACATCAACATCGACACCGGTCTTGGGTGTCAATTCGATTCTCCCGCCTCCCTGGTCAGCCACCGCGGTCAATGGAAACGCCACCTGAGCCAACAACACTTCGTTCAACGTCCGTACAATGTCCGCTTGGGTGTCGGTCAACGCGAACGGCACGCGGATATTGCCCGCAAGCGTTGTGTTGTCGCGGTCCAATTCAAACGTTGTCACCGTCAAGCCATTTGGGCTCGTGATGCGGATGCGATCGCCATCGCGCACACCACCCGCACCGCCACCGGCCTGAGGAATCAACAAGTTAATGTCCGTTGGCAATTGCAACTGGTACCCGGTCTCGTATTCAAACGTCACGGTACCACCCGAATCATCCGTAACAACAAATTGCTGTCCGTCGACTGCTTGAGTTCCGGATGGCGCAAGCAACACAAATCGGTCGCGATTGTTCAGTCCGATTTGATAAACCGCCTCGGGACGCCATGCTCCAGCCAATGGATTCAAGATGATCGTTTCGGTCGTCGTGTCGAACCGGAATGCATAGTCGACTCCTTCCTCCAACAATCTACCGTTCTCAAACAATGTGATCGCGGCACCGCTCTCGCGTAACCCGTCCAATGTCGAATTGATGACGGTGTCGTTGTTGATATTCGATCCAACGAAAGGATCGGCGGGATCAGCGATGTCCTGCAATCGAATGCGGAACGAACCGGGTGCCGATGCTTGCCAATCGACCCTGGTCAAATTCGGGTCCGCGTCATTACCCGCGGCATCGTTGTCAAACGGCAGAATCAACGTCGCACCTGGGCCAACAAAGTCGGCACGATCAACCGCACCACGGTCCTTGAACACGTTGCCACCAATACCAGGTGGTGTCGCTACGGTGAAATCATCGACACGCAGCAGGCCAAACACATCGCGGTTGGGAGCCAAAACCGGGCTAGGCGACAAGCCCCAACGCGCTCTTCAAAGACGCAAAGCGATCACGTTCAAGCAACGAATCAATGGATGAGTCGATGACAAACGACCCCGCGTTGGGAATGAAGTCATCGCCTGCCGGATTCTCCAAAATCTGTTGCCCGCCAGGGATCACATCATTGAAATCGAAGAACACGTCGTTTGGATTGACATTCGAGGGCACACCTCGCAAGGCCTGGAACACATTATTACCGACAATGACTTCATCCTTACGCTGCGAGTTCGGACCCCGCAGACTGCTGATATCATCCACGATGCCGTCACGAACATTCATGATGACGTTATTGAGAATGGTCGGACTGGCATTGCGAACCATGATTGCCGTTTCCGGCAAGAAACGCCGTTGCCCAACGCTCAAGTTCTGCTCGGTGACCCGAACACCATTGATCGCAACGGATTCCGCATTGGCGATCACGAGATAGAGTTCGCTGGTACCAACTCCGGCACTCTGCGTTGGGGGCACGCGATCATGCCCAAAACCACGCTGTGAGTCGAGAACGTTCGGACCAGCGTGATGAAATCTAAGCGGATTTCATCAACCCCGCGCATCACCCGAAATACCACCCAAGGCGGTCGCGCGGACGCGCGAGACGGGACCGTTGAGTCCACCGGTCCGGCCAACCCTTCATGATTGGGGAGTTGCGGCAACTGCGTCACCGGATCGACCGCATTGATCGCGTCAGCCACGTTGCGGGCCTGATCCCACACACGATCATTCGCGGGAACAACGAACGAGGCGACATTTCCCGCCACGTCGGTAATCTCAATGGTTTGTCCCGCAGCCAAATCATCCATTGCCAACGTGAATGTGTGTGGGCGGACACCTGAACGTTGAGCGAATAGGAACCAGTCCCCACGCCATCTTGTCGACCGGCAAGACTTAAAGGGTCGTAGTCCTGATTTCCTTCAGAACTGACACCAATGTAATAGACACCTTTCGTGACTGCGGTGAAATTGAGATAGGGATCGAACGAAAGCGCCTCGCCAGGTGCCGCGGCTTCATTGCTGATATCGCTTTGAATCGACGCCGCCCCCACAAGACCGGCTGGACGACCAGCACTATCGAACAGACGCAAGACCGTATCAACCGAGTTCGCGGAGGTATCAATATCGACTTCGACACGGTCGCCCGCCGCCAGTTCAATGCGATACAGATCGACATCTTGGCTGCCGGGAACCAGCGGCGAATCGCCGATGAACCCTTGCGTCGTGTAGACCGCAGGGACGACGGAACTTCCTTGATGCGTCACCACAGCCCCAGCAATCGTATCATTCGGTTCGTCGGTGCCACTTCCGGTGAAGTTGGACAAATTGCCGTCGGCACCAAAGATCGTGTTATTCACCAAACGTGCGAATGGCTGTGGGGCGTCAGCCAATGTGACTTCGTCGCCCGTTATTGGAATTCCTGGACTAAATCGAACGCTTGTGACGCCATCCAAATAAAGGGCGGGATTCACAAACACCATGTCGTCCGTTCCACGCCGATGTTCGCCGTGATGCTGTCTTCAATAATACTCGGTCCGATCGTTGGTTTGACAAGGGCGACCAAGTCATTGGTCACCAAGACACTTCCGATAATGGCGTCGTAAATGGCGGCAATCACTTCGTGCTCGGACGAACCATAGCTGCGGATAGGTCGTGGACTGTTCGGATTGTAGGTACTCGCTGAATCTTTGCGATAGTAAATGGGGACCGCGCCGGGAGTTACCCCATTGCCTCCGATTGCGCCACTACCACCATCCGCCGTGACGTCACCACTGATGTCCTCAAACTCAAACAGCACACTCAGACCCGCTGCGGTGATCGTCATTTGATCTCCATCGTGAACAGCATCGCCAAAGTGAACGTCGGCATTTCGCGGCGTGTTTAGGGAGAGATCGTCGGTGGTATCCTCCTCCGCCCCAAACGTCCCTGTTGTGTTGATGATCCAAGGATTTGAGGTTCCCTCAACGGAAATACCCGACACGCCCGCTTGGTCAATCAGATTATTGACTGCCACAACACCAGGCACCAAACCGCCGTCGACGGAGTTGTTCAAAGCTCTCAAATTGCGAACGGCACCACCGTAGCTCCGCCCCAGATAAGGCTGTCCCAAGAATTGGTGCGGCAGACCGCTCCCAAATCCCGTCGGCGATCCTTGAGCTCGGAAATCTTCAGGATCTTGCTCGCGCTCCGCCCCTTCGATCCAAATACCGTATGCCTGAACGTCGCTGATAATATTACTGTGCAGCAAGACCTGCCCCTGCTGACGACGCGTATTCTGGTCCCCTTTGCCGGTATGAATCACCGCGGGCAACGAGACTCGTTTGTTTTCGGCAATCAGATTGATGTTGCCGGGATCCTCCGTCGAGAAGCTGCCGGCGCGGATAAACAACGCCGAATCGAGTGCATCAACCGGATTTGCGGCATCCGCAACGTCGGCAACGACGATTCGCACCGTCCAGTTTTGAGTTGGATCGAGTCCAGTGATGGAGGCGACCATCGGGCGTGTGATCCCATCGAAGCCAAGCTGATCCAAGAACTTGCCGCTCGATGTCGGATCATTGTTGATGACGCTCGTGGAGGGAGCGTTACCCGATCCAATCGTGCCTTGACCATTGATCGGAATCGGAGTCACCGTACCTGATTCATCGATCAAGAGGATCGAAGCCACATCGCGTCCGGCGGCCGCTTTAAAGAATTCCTCGGACGCAAACGCCAACTCAAGAAACAGATTTCCTGGCACCGTCGTGTCATCGAATCCGAACTGGAACTCCAGTGCGCTGGAGTCGACCGTTATGTCCCCAGGCGGCAATAGCCCTGGGATATTGTCAAGGTCGTCGTCGCCAAAGCCGAATGCCGTACCCGTCGTATCATTATCCAGGTTGAACCCTTGAATGGTCGCCGTCGATCCGGTTGTGAGAACAATCCCTTCTTCGATGCCAATGCTTTCCTTTCCACCACTAAAGTCCGCAGCATTCCCCAGCAACAATGAAGACCCAGGTACTAAGCTCAAACCATTGCCCAGCAAGCTGGTACTCAATGCTTCTGAATCGATGCTCGGAGCGATCGCTAATTCCGTTTCCTCCAATTCAGCGAAGTCACCTCGAACGTTGCCGAACAAATTGACGCGCGCATCTCCCAAGGTGCTACCACCGACAATGCCGCCGCTGGATGCAGCGGAGAAGCTAACTTTCGCTTGAACGGAAGGACTGTTGATCGCTGCGATCATTGCCGCAGCCACATCGGCCGGGGTACTCGTCGGAGTAAACGGAACAGCAACACGTCCGAAGCGGACACCTCCCGTCGAATTGAACTCGAACTGTTGCGTTACAAAACCATCACTGAGTTCAAAGAAATCACCATCATCCAACTGATAGCCGGCCGGAGCGATTAAGGTAATCGCCTCAGTTTGACGATCATTCGTATCGAACGATTCTCGCGCAATCAACCGATCCCCAACGGTATCGGCGAAGTCAGTCCCTGGACGAACCTCTAGTTGATACGCGCCTGATGTAAACGTTCCTGGTTCACCCACCTGAACGAACCCAACCGAAGATGCGGTAACGAATGATGAGCCGGTCACCAGCTCACCTCGCTCGGCAAACCCGACGATGAAATCGTCTAAATATAAGCCCTGAGAAACCGAGATTCCTGCTGTTTGAAACTCAAATTCCAGCCGAACATCCGATTGTCCGGCGAATTGGCTCAATGGCAGCCGGGCCTGACGCCAAATGTTGTCGCCATTGAGCAGTTCAACGTCATCGCCCAGATTGCTGCTGGCAACCAGGACTCCGCCGGGATTCGCATTACTGTAGACGCGGACCGACACTTGATCGTTTGTTGTTCCGTCCAATGCGTAATTGAAGTACATCACGGGCAGGTCTTCGGCGGTGTAACCCGACAGATCGAACGAATTGGTCTGCATCGATCCGCTACCCCCAATCGGGTCGTAGTGAACGCTCGCGTTATTGGCGCTTCCCGACAGATCGTTGATTGGATGCCCATCGACGGACACGTGCAACGTGTAATTCCCGTTCTCGATCAATGCATCGGCAAGAGCGAATGTTCCAGTGTTGGCGTCGAATGCGGAGCCACTTTCAACGACCGCAACAACGTAAGTGCCGGGGTTCAACAGCGTGTCGATAAACGGATCGCGAGTGCTTGCGAACGTTGTCGAGCCAGGATCATTGGAAAAACCGATATCATTGGTAATCAAAGGAACGTCGAAATCCGCGTCAACGCCCGAGATCGCGAACACTTGCAGTTCAAAATCGTCCGATCCCAAAGGATTGAAAAAGTCAAACCCGTTGTCGATATCAAGAATGACGCGACTCGGTGCCCCACCAAAATTATCGGGAACGGTGAATCGGTAAAAGTCTGCCGCGTCATCCAAGACGCCGCGAATGGACGTATGCGGAATGCGAGTCGACGTATTGATATAAGGAAGTCCTGGGTGATGTCTCCGTTGAAGTTCAACGCCCAGTTATTGGGATTATCGATATTGTCGGCGGCAAACAAGCGATCATTCGGCTCGAACTCAGGACGTTCCGACAAGACCGGATCGATCCCAACACGAAGCCCATCGAACGTCGAGTACTGACCATGTCCAGGTTCCGTGGCGCGATTCGTTGTGATGCTCCACCCAGGCGGCAGCGAACCGCGATCGATCAAGTGAGGGATTATCGGAGAGCGGGCGGTGGTGCCACCAAAGCCTTCAATCTGATCATCGACAATTCGTGTTACCGACGCAACCGGCTCGCGACGAAGCAGAGGATCGTTCGTCAGAATCGCCGGAACACGGCTCGACTCCGTCACCGCAACAAAATACGTTCCCTCAGGCAATTCAACCGACCCCACGAAAGGATCGCCCGCGCCAACACTGCCGCGTTCAAAATCCAAAAGCAGATCGCTATTGCCTGAATCACTGCGATCCTCCGCGATATTGCTATCCGCACCGGTGTAAACCAACTGAGGCGGGAGGCTTCCCGACTGGCCGTCCGGATCGTAGTAGATCCACAACGTGGTGTCAGGACGTCCTAAGTCATCGGCGTAATCTAGATCAAAGACCGTCGGGAAGTGTGTGCCGGATGAACCCTCAGGCTTGATCACATCGAATTGATAGAAATCAATGTCCGATTCACCAGACAATGCCCCGCCAACGCTCAAGACCGTCTGATCGCTGTTGAGCAAGTTACCCACGTACTGCGCCCGATCTTCAGGCGTGTTGCGGCTTGTGAAAATGTTGTTATTTGAGATCGTCGATCCGGGACCTTCGTCTTCTTGTGCTTCACCGAGCAGAGGACTGTGATATGGCAAGCCTTGCGTGTGAATGCCGTGCTTCGCATATCGAATGTCCGCATAGCGAACCGTGGAGCCAGGAAATTCCTGCTCCTCCTGCATGCGAACCTGGAACTCATATTTCCCGGTCGTGAACCCGCCCGCGAAGTCATCGGCGTCCACCGACTGAGCCCGTACGCGAACGAAGAACGTGTCACGAACCCCACGAACACCCGGCAGAGCGATTCGGAAGCCGGCATCACGAGGATTCATTGTTCCATATTCGTCCAGAACGCCGAAGTCATTAAAATTGTTTAGTTCGTCCGCTCCCTTCTGAATGGGCCCGATCTGCTCGTCACGAAGCCCGAAGTTCTCGAAAATCTCGTCCGAACTGTTCGTGCTGCGAGCCAGCAACGTTCCTTCGGAGTCAAGGACTTCGATGACGGTGTCTAAGTTGTAACTTGTCCGATCAACATCGATCCAAAACTTCAGTCCCCGCCAAAGCCGTAAACGCGAACACATCGATATCGTTCTTTGTCAGAAATCCGGAGACCTCGAAGCCCAGACGCAAAGTGTCATCCGAATCAAAAGCGTTCGGTGCCAAATCACCGATCACCTCGGGATTGATCGTATCCGCATTCAACCCCGGCGCGGGTGCGTCGTGTGCTTCGCGTTCCAGGATAATTTCGACATTTCGATCGTTGGAAAACTGATCCAGGTACAAGTCTCGCCAGTCATTCGGCTCCGGACGCGATGCCCATCGATCATTGTTGGTGTCGGTCTGTGGAGAACCGTCAGGGGACAACGACGCCCCCACTGAATCGTCCGCCAAAGACGTTAAAACGACCGGAGCACCTGGCAATCCGATGACTTGCAGCGTTCCGCCGACGCGATCGTCAACATCTCCAAGTTGCCCCGTCGCCGTCAAGCCCGTTCCGTAATACGGGTCGGCGACACTTCCCGGTCCCGTGTTCTTGCCGCGAGAAGGCGTTCCAAATTCGGTGGTGATGGACTGGCTGGTTGTGCGCGGTCCGGCAAACTTGACCACCAAGCTCTCGCTGGGGCGACTCTGCAATCGCAGGCCACTGCTGCTGTGCAGATTGTCGGTAATGAACTGCTGATAGGGTACGTGAACAATATCCGTATCGTCCCAGATACTACGCGTGGTCAAAATAACGGCCGCGACAGCCAGCTCGCCTGACTGCCGAAGTTGATCTCCCGAAACGATCGAACTGACGGTGATGATATTCCCCGGAATGCGTTCTTCGTCGATGCCGGGAACACGAGCACCAACAACATTGTTGACCGAGTAATCGCTTTCTTCACTAGTAAACTCTCGCCCACCAACGAAAATCGTATCGCGACCTCGGATCTCCAAGCCGTTTAATCCGTTGTTGCTGACCAAGTTCCGCCGCACCAACGGGCCATAGTTGTCGTCCAAGTCGGCGATGCGATCGATCAAGCCGGTATCGCGTCCAATGTCGACGATATACTCATCGGTCATCGAATTGCCATCAATATTGATGATGCTGCCGATGTTGTCGATGAAGGTATTGCCGACGATCACCGGCTGCGAACCACGCACAAAGATCGTCGTACCACTCAACGTGCGGACTTCTTCACCCGCGAACGTCGCGGGAGCCTCACGAAGATCAATCGCCACATTGTCCAAACGTCCCAAGCGATCTCGAGGACCTTGCCCACCGATTCCCTCGTGGTTGTCTTCAAACGAAGTGTCGGTGATACGTGCGGTTGCTTGATGCAGCTCGATCGCGCTAAAGGCACGGAACGTACCCTCGATACGCGTCAAACCGCCACCAAACGCGACTGTCGCGTTGTCCAAACTTAAGTGCACCGGGGGCGAAATACAGACCACCCCAATCGCCCGATTGCGGTAACAGGTTGTCGCTGCCATCCGCCGCGCGGCTGTTGTTCGTGTCGAAGTCGCCCCCCGCACCATAGCGATCATCCAAAATGCTGGTGATGATGATTTCCTGCCCATCCAAGCCTTCGGCGAGAAGTTGCGTTCCAACCTCGAACTCCATTCGCGAACCCTGCATCTTGATCACCGCCCCCGGATCGATCTTCAACGATGCATCGGGACGTGCAAGTCGGACGCCCGTCCGCGTGACATCCAATGGCACAGGCACGGTACTCAGTGATTGTCCGTTGTCCGCGAACAACGGTTCGTCAGCATCGAGAACTCCAACCAGATCGAATCGCGACTCGCCCACCCGACTGCGGTAGATTCTGCGAAACAAGAAACCATCTTCCGCGGGGGGCAATCCGTTAAGAACCAAACGACCTTCGCTGGCCGCCAAAGCGGGAGCCACGATTGGATCGGACGGAAGCCCTTCTTGACCGAAGACATCCACGGAAACGATCCGATATTCATACGCCACCCCAGGCGTCAATGATCCGCCGCTGAGGGGCTCGACATTGACCAGGTCAACCGCCAAACGACTTTGGTACAGCCGAGGACCACCGGGAGTGCCATTGACAATCAAGTTTTCGGCCAGCACATGGACAACATCAATGTCGTCGAAACGGCCCGCGACGTTCAAACTTCGCAGTGTGCCGCCGGCCAGCGTATCGGCACGCACAAACATGCCGTTGATGCTGTTGTTTGTCAGTTGGTTGCCATACACATCGGGGCCAACGCGATCATAATCGGCGGTGAAGCTGCCTCCCAACTGAAAATCGATCGTCTGGAAATTTGTCTCGCGAAAACTGTCGGGCGTCGCACTCATCGCCGCGTCAGCACTGTTGCTGATGTCGTTGTTCGCCACGGTCGGACGCAAATCAACAATCTGAATCGGGTTGATGACTCGCTGAATACCATCGATAACAACACCCGGTCCACCACCATATTTTATGTCGGCGTGCCCAATGTGCTGCAGAAAGATTCCTTGATCCTCCAAGTCGGTCCGACCTTCAACCTGATCGAGGTCGCGCCGCAGCAAAATTCCACCCCAATCGCCTGCCTGCGGAGTCGACGGAATTCCGGCGGTCGGCGTCGCGATCGATCGGTCCAGTATGCTGGTGAAGTAGACGGAGCCGTCGACAGCGTTGCCGGCCGCATCGCGAAGCACAGCGCCATTGTCGTCGACAAGTGTCGGCGTCCCCAACACTTGCAATGCGCCCCCGCTGCGATCGATTTGCAAGTTATTGCTTCCGACTCCGATGTAAGACCGACGCATCTTGAAGATCGCATTGGCGTCGATCATCGCCGTCACGCCTTTGGGCACCTCCATCTCGGTTCCGTCTTGGAACACTTGTCCCGGCAACGAACCAAAACCTAACTCATACGCGAAGTTGTCTCCCAAGGTCGCGGGGTCTTGATCCAAGCCACCGTTTCCGACAATTCGCACGATGTCCCCTGGGTGCGTCGCCGCAAACGCGTTGGGGACGTTCGCACCGGAAATGCTGTCGAATGGACGCGCTTGCGACCCATCCGCATTCGGGCTGCCAAAGTTGTCAACGAAGATCGTTCGTCCCAACACATCAACAGCCACAAAGTTGTTCGGCAACGTGATCTTCTGTTCGCCCGTTATCTCGATCGTCGTTCCGCTGAGTTCCACGGAACTCAAGAATGGTCCGCCATTGAAGGTCGCCGCCGACAATGCCGCGGCGAACTTCGATGCGACCGTTGCAGCGTCATCGGCGTCACTGATGGCGACCCCGATTCGATTCGACCCCGCGGATCCGCCATCCTTCACAAACTCGAACCGACGCGTCGCGCCTCGGAAATTCGTCACCTCGATCACTTGGCGGTTCTGGATGCTGTCGCCACCGCTAATGAAGTCCAGTTGACGATTCAAAGGACGCGTCTGGAACCAGAAATTGTAGACGCCACCGGGAATTCCATCGTTCGACGCATCAACACGCGTTCCAGGCAAACGGAAGGGGCTGCTGTCGTTTAGATCATTGCCATCCAAATCACGCAGCACGTCCGTTTCATCCACTTGGGGACGGAACTTCAACAGCAATTCGTATTTGCCTTGCGTCGTTCCTCCAAAACCGGTGCCGGAAATATTGGGGTCGGGATTGTCGTTGCCCTCCGCCATCACGCCGATGAAGTAAACGCCGCTATTGAGTTCCACTTCCAGGAACGAATCTTCGCTGAAGTAGTCATCGTTTCGCGAAACCGCCACGATCCCACCACCGCTGAGCAGCACGGCGGGAGCATCCTCCTGGAGCCCGCGAAACGTCGGAATCTCCGTCAAGTCGACATCGTCGCTGACAATCAACTCCGCGACAACCAAATTCGATGCCGCTGGCGACGAATTGATCGCGTCGACGACTTCTTGCACCGTTACCGACGCCGGATCGGACATAAAGACACTGATCTTATTGGCGACCACCTCCACCATCGGCGTCGGATTACTGCCGGCCGGAGTGACCACCAGTTGCACGCTGGCGCGATTTCCCAAATCGCCCGGTTGCACGGCGGTGAACTCGATTTCAAAGTTGCCGGTCACACCAAAGTCGGTCGTGACGCTTGCTTGCTCTTGTCGATACAACGTCAAAGCGGTATCCAACAAGCTACTGTCGTCCAGTCGCTCCGCAAACGTTTCCGCCGTTACGATCGCTCGTTTGTCGGGGTCATCCAAATTGACCTCGAAGCGGTACAGATCAATATCTCCCGACTCGGGTCGCCACAGATACTTTCCGTGAAGAATGTCATAGTTGCCCGGGAAGACAGGCTCCAAAGTGGAATTGTCGAGCAGGAAGTTGGAATCCAAATTCATCAAAGTCGACGCAGGCAAATTCGTCGCTTCCTCCAAGCCCAGCAACAAACCAATTCCCGCCGTCGCCGTGCGGAAATAATCTTCGCCGTATAGATCGTCCCACTCACGGAGCGAATCGAGCACCAAGATTGCGTTCGTTGAACTCGGGTTGGACGCAATCATCGGATCGACACGAACACCGAAATTCGCCTGCTGGAAAACATTCCCCAAATCGGTAAACGGACCTCCCGTTACCGGGTCAACCTCCAGAACCGAAAGGTCCCCGGTGGCGAAGGTGAAGCCTTGATTGTCGGTTTCGAAGAATTGAACACCAAGCTCGCTAGCCCACATGTCCAACGCTTCGCGAATCCGCTCTTTCTGTCTTTCCGAAATCGAATTCACCCTCGCGACACCATTCTGATCGATTCCGTAGTCGCTGCGGAAGTTATACGCGATGGTGGTGATGCCCGAAGTCGAATCGGCGCCAAAATTCTCATTGACATGCTGCGCGAAAGCGCTGCCAATATCTTCGACTAAATCGCGATGGCCGGGATCATCGTTTCCGCCCAACAACTCCAACCGGTAATTGATCGGATCGATCGAACCCGAAAGCACAACACTGCGAAAGTTGATTGCATTGGGATCAATCCCAAATGCCCCAATATCGGCTGCGGCGCTAAAGCTGTCCCCGGCTCCAACAGACTGATCGGCGCGTAAACCGTTTGCTGAGTCCCAACCGGTGTGGCGGCAATTCCGTCAACCGAAGCCTGTATCAACAACGATGCCGCTGCATCGGCGTTGATGGCGGCGGCGACAGCACCCATCGTTGATCCGGCCCCCAAATCAACCGTGATCAAGTTGCCGTTTGTCGATACCGAAAGCGAACCATTTCCCGATCGTACGAACTGAACGGTGACTCCACTGAAGCGCGCCCGCAACCGATTGAAAGCCGCAAGATGCTTGCTCCTTCGGAGTCCAAATCGCTCGCGGCCACAGCCGAACCGAGTTCAACGCGTTGGGGAGCCAACGGGATCGCTTCAGCCGTGCCAACTCGCAAGCGGAACGTTCCGATACCACCCTTGCCACCAACCAAGTCTGAAAGATCGGAATCGAAGATCAGGGTTGCCGTGTCCGCGGCGGGATTGTAGACAACACGCGATGGTGGAATCTCCGTATCGTCCCGATTACTAGCGCTGTCTTCGGTGTAGATCAACGTGTAGAAGCGAGGATTCTCAGCCGAACGATCCGATGGACTTCCGTCGGCCAAGTTCTCAACGAACAAGTCGTCGTCATTGAAATAAACGACGATCTCATTGCGACGTTGATTCAGACTGCCATCGGGCAACCGAACCACGGGTTGAGGAACCACCGCGCTAACTTGAGCGCCAAGGTCCAACGTGAAGTCGACAACCTCTTTGCGAGCACCTTCGTTTCGAGGCTCAAGAAGCAAGCCCGACACCAGCGGATTCGGCCCCGTTCCAACCCCATCGGCCGGCGTGTCGCCGAATTGCAGGTTGTCAATTTCAAAGCCGATCACACCTCCGCTGGTCAGATTCGCGACCGTGTATTCGATACGGCTGATACCGTTGGCGTGCTGAAACCCGATGAAGGTATCTTCAGCCGTGTTGGTACTCGCCGGAGAATTGTCCGCCGTGTTGATGGTCGCCGTTTCAACCACACGCCCCGCCGAGTCGTACGCATTGACCGTAAACGGGACATTTTGAGGACCGTCCGAAAAGACAAGCCCAACGCTGGTGGGAAGCTCTCCCAGAATCGCATCGTCGAAGTCGACACGAACAACGGGCGGTGACCCCGATCCTGTCGTGAACAATGAGTTCGTTCCCGATATCGGATCCGCATTTCCATTTGCAGTATCGTCAAAAATGGTTGTCGACTGATTCGCCGCCGTACTCGAAAAACCAAACGTCACGCCAAGTCCAGCGAACTGATTGGTGATGGGTACACCGTTGGGTAATGCTTGACCGTTGGGGAGGGTTTCAAAATTGATCGTCGTTGTTCTCGGACCAAAAAAATTGGCTGGCGGGATGGTTACGCCCGGCGTCGAGACACTGCGGGTCGGAAACGGAATCTGCGATACCGAACCCTCACCGAATGCCGGCAGCAGATTTCGCAAACCAACAATCCCCAACGCGGGATCATCGAATCCAAAGACTTCGATCCGATAATCGTCATCGGGGAGCTTGTTGGAAAACCGAGCGATCACTTCGTTCTGTCGCGGGGCACTGCCAACTTCCAAGAAAGTTGGTATCAGACGCTCGTCTCCCGTCGACGAAACATCGATCGTCGGCAAGGTGTTGACCGCTGGGTCAAGCATCAAGATCGAATCTCGATGCCCACCTTTCAATTGCGCCTGCATGATGGTTCCCAGATTGGGAGAATCATTCAGGGCGGTCACCAGTTGTCGCGCGGTCGTTTGTGGCGCCAAAGTGATCGATACCGGGATCACTCCCGACACGGCCGCCCCGACGGTGAATACAGGCGCTGCACCAGCGCTCATCGCATCGTTCCGGGTCACCGTCACACGCATCGGCTGATTGGAGTCCAGCCCGGTCAACTGAATATCGACACCGCCGCGCAAATCGCTTGCCGTGGAAGTCGGTGCGCGATAAACGCTGCCGAAATCGCTCGTCCCCACAGGCAGATCAAACGAGCCATCGTTGCCACTGCGAACGATCCGTATCGCGTCGAGGGTCCCCTGATCAATGATCTGATTCTCGTCAAATCGAAAAATCAACTCCTGCGGCGAAACGTTCCGAACGCTGCCGTCGGTAATCAAGTCACCACTGTTGGGCTGAATACCGATCAACTGAGGACCTACGGCCATCAGTTTCCTTGGTTCCAGAGATTCCAGCATCGACTTGCGAAGAGAACTTCTCTTCGTCACTTTTTTCACGGAATTCTGGCGGCTTAGTATATTTTGCCGTTTGCGATTGGCCATGGAGCGAACCTTCAGGTGATTTGGGCGTTGAGCTGCTGCCGAGAACCGTCTCGGACAACGCAAACGCTTTTAATCAAACGACTTACGAACTTAAAATTGTTGGAAAAGGACCGACCTTCCAAACCCGGTCGATCGACGCGAGAATAGCTCTCGATACGGAGACGATCACGGCTGGACCAGCAAGCAACGAGTATAGTTAGCCGCAAATTAGACGCAAATTTTGTTTTTCCCAACCTTCCCAGCCTGCCTAACTTAATCTTCGTCACGTGCAATTCTAGCGATCATTCGCTTTGAAGCGGACAAATGAACAGGTGTTTGTACAGTAGTTAGTACTGATCATCCATTCATCGCTCGATACAAGGCGTGCCAATTTGACGCCGTTAACTTTATGAAGTTCCCTGCATTCGTTGCATCCTGCGCATGCGCCGTAATCTTGATTCGCTGACGACGCCCCGTGAAAGGCAAGCCACGCGTTACTTGGTGAGCATTTCGATGCTCAAGGAACGATCAAACTTGGCGAAATTTCGCTTTGGAGTAGAATTGTTTTTGCCGTGCGTGGGCGGGACATGATGCCTTCATGTGACTTCAAGCAAGCCAGCTCATTTCCTTTCCCACCTGAGCCTTCGGCGCTAGCCGAGGGTCCGAGATCCTTTCGCAAGTCAATCCAAAAACCTTTTTACGTCGCGTGGCCGAAAATGAGGTGATTCGCTTCATTGAATGCAAAAGCATCGTTTCAGACCACGCACCGTATACGTCGTTCCGCAAGCACTCCATCCATGTCGATTCCCAAGCTCAGGCAATATCAGGCTCACCGAAACACGCGACACGCTCAAGGTCTGCTTGAGTTGATCTGTTGCTGCGACGATTTATGGGGGATCGATGGGGCCTTGAAACAGCGAATCGCTGAACAAGCGTTGACGATCCTACGCCAATCTCGTCCCGTAGGCTCCTCCCGCGCGCATTGGCTCTACGTTCGAGGCAAAGCCCTCAGCATTACCGAACATCATCGCGCGGCAATCAAGTCGTTTCGGGCAAGCCTGAAAATGGACCCAACCCGAATCGCCGGATACCTATCGTTGGCCTGGTGCCTCAAGCGGATCGACCGCGTCGACCAGTCAATCTTAGTGTTGAACAAGGCTTTGAAACGCTCGCCACAGCATGCGAAGATTCGCTTCAACCAAGCCTGCTATCTAAGTTTAGCTGGACAGCCACATCTAGCGGCTACTGAATTGGCAATCGCACTGGAACTGGATCCGTCGTTGCGTTGGAAGGTTTCGACTGAACGCGATTTCGACCCGATTCGTCACCACCCCGCATTCGACGCGGCACTGCAAGTGATCGTTTGAGCAGACTTCCATGCGTTTCATATGAATGGGCTCCGGCGAAAACCCTTATCCGTGGTTCCTTGGCGGCGGACGGTTGGAAGCACCTATTTCGGGCCAAAAGCACCTTATTTTCGCCCATACGAACTATTATCGGCTGCGTCGCCGTGATCCTCGTCATCGTCAAAGGGACGTTTGCGTGAGCGTTCGTATTTCTGTTTTGCCCCCTTGCGTCGCATTTTCTTTCCCTCGTGTTCCTCTTCCCAATGAGGATCTTGGTGGGGTTTATCCGATGGGTCGAAGTCTCGTCTCATTTTCCAATCACACTGCAAAAACACTCGAACGCGCGACATGTGCGCTGTCGGGAACGGAGATGTGCCACGCCAGCAAGCCGTGTGCCAATGTTGATTTACCTGTCTTGGGTTCACGATGCCAATGGTCTATTCACGTCAGGGCGACGGATAATGTGGTGTATCGCCTTAAACATCGCGGAGCCATCATTTCAGTTGACGCACGAAAAACCTAGAGCGACGACGTCGCAGGATCAACTGAGAAATATTGCCGCGACATAACATCAAACGCGTTCATTATTCATACAAGTGTCCAGCGGAATCGCTTCCTCGTCGACAATTGTCGAACTTAGAGCCTATCGGCTCACCCTTAACGCCCATTTCCAGATAGGCACTTAGTCGCTCTGGCCAGATCGCCCCACGAAACCATCGCCCCATTCAGGCCATGGCCCCTTTATAAAGATTGCTCCGGCTGGATAATCTTTGTTCATTTGCCCGAAGGGATTCGATCCCTTTTCCGGATAGAGATGCGTTCATGCCCAAATTGCTTGTTGTCGACAACGAGTTATCGATCGTTAACACGTTTCGTCGTATCTCGGAAAGTCAGCAATATCACTTGCAGACTTGTCAAACGTCGGCGCAAGCGGTCGAGCTGACTCAGTCTTTCAATCCCGATGTCGTCGTCACCGACATTCGCCTTCCCGATGGCTCGGGCCTCGACCTGTACAAAACCCTGCTCTCCATCGATTCGAAGATGCCGGTCGTGTTCATCACCGAATCAAGCGCCAGCAACACGGTTATCGAAGCGATGCGGATGGGAGCCTTTGAGTTTCTCGTCAAACCACTCGACCCAGTCGAAGTCCGCAGCGTTCTCTCCCAGGCGATCAACATTCGCCAGCTAATGAACGATCCAATCGCCTTTGAATTGGAACCCTCGGATCTCTCCATCGACGGGGCGGCGATGGTTGGTCGATGTGCCGCGATGCAGCAAGTCTACAAAGCGATCGGACGCGTTGCATCACAAAACGTCACGGTTCTTGTTCGCGGTGAAAGCGGAACGGGCAAGGAACTTATCGCAAGAGCCTTGTACCAGTTCAGCAACCGATGCGACGGGCCATTCATGGCCATCAACTGCGCAGCCATTCCTGACAATTTGCTCGAAAGCGAGCTTTTCGGACATGAAAAGGGGCATTCACCGGAGCCGACCGTCGCCGCGTGGGAAAGTTTGAACAGTGCAACGGCGGCACCCTGTTTCTTGACGAGGTGGGGGATATGTCGCCGGTTCTACAAAGCAAGCTCCTGCGTGTTCTGCAGGAGAGGTCCTTCGAGCGGGTGGGAAGCAACGAGCCGGTGAAGACCGACGTCCGTGTCATCGCGGCAACCAATCGCGATCTGGAAAGCATGGTCGCCCAAAAAGAATTCCGTGCCGATCTCTACTATCGGCTCAACGGATTCACAATCCATCTGCCGGCGCTTCGTGATCGTGGGGACGACCTGCTGCTGTTGGTCGATCATTTCAGGTCGCAAGCCAATCATGATTTGGGAAAGAACATTCAACGCGTCGCGACCGAAACGATCGAGCGACTGAAGGCTTATCGTTGGCCCGGTAATATCCGCGAACTTCAAAGTGTCTTAAGGCATGCCGCCATCCAGTCCAGCGGCCCCGTCCTGATTCCTGAGTTCCTGCCCCCATTACAGATCGATAAGGCGGCCTCGTCCTTGGCGGCTTCTTTTGCGAAACATGATTCACTCGACGCCCTCACCGAGGACCTCCTTGCAACCGGTTCCGAACGAATCTACGACCAAGTGATCGAAGTTGTTGAAGCGAAGATGATCAGCCGAGTTCTGCAGGCAACGCAGGGGAACCAAGTCGAAGCAGCTCGGATTTTGGGCATCACTCGAACCACACTTCGGACGAAGTTGAATCGCTTGGGCATTGTGATCGATCGTGTCATCAATCAGACCTGACCGGCTGATTGCGAATTTTTTCCAAAAAACATCAACCGTTGCAGGTCCATGCGAAAGCAGCGTCGTCGTAAAGCTGAGCGGGAAGCCGCTGATGAACCGGCGGTTTCGCCAAGCCGCTTCCACGCGAAGTTCTCAACTTCCGCGCTCGCGGGATTAAGCCTGACACTGATTGCCCTGGGGCTCCGCTTCGCCCTACCGTCGCGGATCGCGGTTGAGCATTTTGACGCCGGAGTCTACGCATCTGGCGCTTACTTTCCCGATGAATTTGGCGGAGAGTATCCCGCACGTCACTATTACGCTCCCCCCTTGTTGCCAACAATCGTAGAACCTTTTGTCGTCATCTCGACGTTGTTGGGAAGCGAAGGGGAACCGTGGCAGCCCGGTCCGGCGATCCCAGTTCTGTTTGCCGGGGCCTTCACCGTCGCCCTGATCCATCGTTTTGCGACGAAGAATTTTTCGCTGACCATTGGTCTTTCGGCTGGACTCTTGGCCGCGACCAGTGATCTGCACATTACGCTCTCGCGCGAAGTCTTGACCGACGTTCCCATGCTCGCGTTCACAGTGGCGGCGATTTGTTTGTACGCGATCAGCGGCCAGCGATGGGGGATAAGCGATGATGGCGACGACGGCGACAAGGCGAATACGAGTTGGACGCATACACCGATGCAATCGTTTGGCTTTGCCGCAAGTGCCGGAGCAGCCGCGGCGGTGGCATGGTCCTTTAAATACAGTGGCTGGCTGGCACTGGCGATCACGGCTGCTGGGTCCGCCGCTTATCTGATTCAGTTCCTTATCACCCGGCAGCATTCCAAGGTCCCCCGTGTCGCGAAGCCGATGCTACTCCTTTGGTTGACGATGAGCATGACCGCTTGCCTGCTGTGGTCTCCCGTATTACTAGGGCTTCAAGACGTCGGAGGCTACGCCGTTGTGGCGGAAAACCACGCTGGATATGTGCGAGGATTCAGCCAATGGTTTTCCACCGCTGATCAGCAACTCGCCAATCTCGCCGCGTTGCAGTCGCCGATTGGAGTCCTCGGTTTTGCTGCGTCCGCCGTCGTGATTGCCGGTGGAACCTCGCTCGCCGTACGATTTCTCGTCTTCGCCATCGGATTGGGTTTGGCCTGCGTCGTCGGTGTTGTTCCGCTTGCCGCGGCGTTTGCTGTCGTCGTCGTTCTGCAAGTCGTCACATCATTGTTGTTTTCATCAGATAACGCGAATCGCCGCAACTCCGCCAGCAAAGCATCGATTTCGCTTCCAATGTGGTTGCTGATTGGATGGTTTATGGGAATGACATTGGCAACCCCCATCTATCACCCTTATCCGCGATTAGCGCTCCCTTGGCTTGCGGCTTGCTGGTTGCTGGCACCACTCGGAATGAAAATCGTTTCCGACTGGATTCAGACCTACGCTGCTCGGAACGCTCGTTTCCCTTCGTCGACGACCGTCACTTGCGTCGGTATTGCGGTTTGCACTCTAAGTGTTTTGGTTCGGCCAAACGTCTGGACAAGCTGGCCCGCATGGGATGATCGCAGCCAACTTGCCGCAGTTGCTCGGAAGATCGCCACTGATGTTCGTCCCACCGGATCGACCGCAATCCCGACCGTCTTCGTATACGGCGAACCGGCGTTGTTCTTTCACCTTAGCGCAACCGGACAAGTCGCCGCATGGCCGATTGCGGGAAGTCTCCCGGAAGCCACCGATCCCAACGTCTACCTAGTTGCCGGACCTCATGCATTGGATACCGAAGCGTTCCGTCAAGCAATCGCGCAAACCTCCGCCACTTCGATGGAAATCGTTGGCCAATACGCGGTTCGCGTCAGCCGACAGGTTGCTTTGAACCGCATCTCCCCCAGCGAAATGACGACGGACCCGAACGCACGTCGTTACGAAATCGTGTTGTACAAGCTCGCCAAACGCTGATCCGCGTTGATGCGTCCACGGCAAAGCGATTTTGTTGGGCGCGTCGAATCAGCGCGTCTGCGACAGACGTTTGCTCACCACTACAATAACGGAAGAGCCTGTTGTCCTTCTTCGCTGAGAAAGAGTTATCGCGTGTCCAATGAAGTTTTTGAACGTTGTGTTGAATTGCCCGTTCCCGTCGAAACAGCATTCGCCTATCACGAGCGTCCGGGTGCGTTGGGTCGGTTGATCCCTCCCTGGCAAGAGGTATCCGTCGAGCGGAGCGACCATTCGCTGCTTCCCGATAGCAAAGTTGTCTTGAAAACAAGCTTTGGCCCGATGCCGCTTCGATGGCACGCGAAGCATGTCGTTTACGATCCCCCCGCGATCTTCGCCGATGTGCAGGAATCTGGCCCATTCGCTTATTGGCGTCACGAGCACCGGTTTTCGAGCGTGGGGGAAAGCTCACAGTCTCGACTGTGCGATCATGTCGAATATCGTGTCCCTGGCGGTGCTGTGGGGAGGCTTCTTGGCGGAAAGCTTGCCGGAAGTCAATTGGACGCGATGTTCGCCTACCGTCACCGAACGACACGAGACGATTTGCAGTTGTTCGCTGATCATGACCCATCGCCGATGCGCATCGCCGTCAGCGGAGCGAGCGGTCTGGTCGGTTCCAGTCTGACAAACGTCTTGAACCTTTTAGGACACCGCGTCGATCGACTAAAGCGTGGCGAACCGACGTCGGAAAACGCTTCCTCTGAAGATGCCCAATCCGCCGAAGGAATCGCCGCACCACTTTATCCGTGGAAAGCGTCCTCGAACTGCCAGGAAATGGAGGGGCTTGACGCTGTTGTTCACTTGGCCGGCAAGTCGATCGCCGACAAACGCTGGAATGACCGCGTGAAACAAGAGATCTTGGATAGTCGTGTCGACATGACGCGAAAGCTTTGCCAGCGGCTTGCATCCCTGACCGCCCGACCACGCGTTCTCATCTGTGCGTCGGCAATCGGAGTTTATGGTGATCGGGGAGACGAAGTATTGACCGAGGAGTCGGAAAGTGGTTCCAGTTTTTTGCCGGAAGTCGCGCGGCAATGGGAGGCGGCCTGCCAGCCCGCCATCCAGGCGGGAATTCGAGTCGTCAATGTGCGCATCGGGATCGTCGTTTCGCCGCAGGGGGGCGCGTTGAGCAAACTATTGCTGCCCGCGAAGCTCGGCGTCAACGGACCGGTTTCCGATGGCAAACAATGGTGGAGTTGGATCGCGCTGGACGACTTGATCGGCATCATCTATCACGCGATCAAGACCGATGCGATCAGTGGACCGATCAACGCAGTCACGCCGCAAGCGGTCACCAGCAAACAATTTGCTAAAGACCTGGGACATGTCCTTCGAAGGCCTGCTTTCCTCCCCGCGCCAGCTCCTGCTTTGCGTTTAGCGCTGGGAGAAATGGCCGACGCCTTGCTCTTGGCCAGCACTCGAGTCGAACCAGCCAAACTGCGTGCTTCCGGATATCGCTACCGCTTTGAGACGTTAACCGATTGCCTGAGTCATCTGCTGGGAAAGGCGAAATCCCCGTAAACGGAACGAGGATTCTCGACAAGCTTAGGATGGTGGTCGGAGAACTCTGTCGTTTCCCCGTGTAATCGCTAAGCACCTCGGCATAAGTCATTAAGCAAAACGACCGTTCCTTAAAGAATGTCGGGCGATTGATTGACGGCGACTTCCTGTTCGTCCTCTTCCTCATCTTCGTTGTACTCAAACGGAAAGGCCGCCGCGAATGAGGTGGCGATGGCGGATGGCGACTCACCGCTCGTGCTGATTCGGTTGAGATGATTCAAGATGCGTAATGCGTCCAGTGGTGTGAGAAGACCGTCCCCTGTTGTGTCCAAAAACTGATTCGGAAAGACTTGCAATGATGTGGGATCGTCGAGAACCGAGCCATCGAGCAAATCTCGACGGGAGAGTTGGTTCAGAATGACGAGAGCGTCAAGTGGTGTGACGAGATTCGAGTTGTTGACGTCGAAAACGTTGATCGGGTTGGTCCAGCCTGTGCCACGGATTTTGATGGTCGCTTCACCGCTGGTCGCGATCACTTCGAATTGCCCATCAACAACGTCGGTTCCCGTAATTTCAAAGCCATCGTCGTTGGTGTCCAGATCGTCGTCGGGGTCCATGAAAACGGTAACGGTGTTCGCCGTGTTCCCCAGTGCGACGACATTTCCTGAATTCAGCGATAACCGATTTGTTCCGGTGCCGCGAATGTCGATGGTTTCCAAGCTGCGTAGGGCGTCGGCGGCCAATTCCGTTAGGTCGAGGTTGTGCCCCGTCCCCAAGAGGTTGAGTCGGTCGGCTCCATCACCCGCGTCGCCGACGACCTGTCCTGCGAAGATTGCATCGAGGTTCGCCAGGTTGATCGTGTCATCACCTTCGGTCCCCAATAGTTCAATACCGCGAGTCTTCACCCCGGGCGCTTTGAACAGAACAGTCCCTGAGCGACGCACGACGACGTCGTTGCCAGTGGCAAGCAGTTCAGTCGTTCCGGGCTCCGTAGGTTCAATCACGACATCGGCTCCCGAACCGGCGTCACCGTCTTGCAATCGAACGATGTAGTCTTCGACTTCGCCGTCCGCGGCTAGTCCTGTGGGTGCAAGGCTGCCGGCAGAACTCAGACGGAATCGCGCCGCCGTATCGCTAACGCTCGCGCCGGCGGGAACTGAAAAGCTGATCAAGTTCGCCCCGGACGTGACGTCAACGCTGCTGATGATCTGTTCGCTCGCGTCGTTCCAGTCGCCATCGCGATCGAAGTCGATCCAAGCGTCCAGCTTGCCCGGTCCGGATGCATGGACGACGACGCTGGACGTTGTCTCCGACGCGGTTGTGCCAACTAAGCTGGCGATCAAGGTGACTCCATCTTCATCATCCGATGCGCCGGTGTCATCGCCGCTGGCCGCAGCGTCGGCGGTCCCATCAGCCTCGTCGTCGATCGAAGTGCCCAGGAACAGATCACCAGCACCGTGCCGGGCACCATCCTGAGACAATGTAACCGGATAACTGTTGGCAAATCCAGTATCCGCGGAACTGGGGGCATCGCCAAAATCGAGCGGAGCGACTCTCAGTACGACGTCGTTACCATCGCCGCCAAAGTAATCGATGTGCAACGCCAAGCCATCTTGAATGAAGGCGGTTCCTTGCGTGAAACGCGTGGTGATCAAGTCCCCTCCATCGTTGTCGATCAGCATGAACTGGTCACCGGAGTTGGGAGGGCTGGCGAAGCGTACGTCCAGGATGCTCCCATCCAACGCCACGTCGCCGCTGACGAGCAATTGATCGCGATCCGCGTCCCCCGTCGGTCCATTGATATCCAATCGCAGCACTGAGCCCGCGCGTAAATCAATGCTTTGCGTTCTCAGGGCACCAACGCCACTGGTCGGAGCGAGCACGCCACCTGATTCGACAATCGTCGGAGCCAGCAAGCTGCCTTCACCGCCGATAACGCCTCCATCGCGTACGACGATCCCCCGCGCGACAACGGAACCTTCAACCAGCAACGTTCCGTCGGTGACCGATACATCGCCGCCGATACTCGCGCTTCCCGACATGGACAAAGAACTTGCCCCTTGCTTGATCAAGTCGCCTTCGCTGTTGATCGATCCCGAATATGCGGTTGCCGACGTGTCGTTGCCGATCGTCAGCGTGCCGGCCCCCAAGCGAACGGTACCACTTCCGGCCAACGAAGCGATTGTCTCATCGAAATCGTTCAAGTTCAGTTCGACACCATCGAGCGTGATCTCACTGTTGTCTGGGAGAACGTTGGACTGCATCAGCCGATATTCGTCACCTTCTTGACCGGCCAGAGCGATCTTCGGCGTTATGAACAACGAATCGGCGGCACCAATCTGAACCAACGAGTTGCCGCCGACTGTGGTTAGCCTGATCGATTCGGTGGGAATGGAAAAGAACAAGTCTTCGCTCGACTGCGTCGTGAATCGCAGTTGCATCTGGCCATCGCCTGGAAGATTCAGATCTTCCAAAATCGCATCGACCACGCTCGCCGCGGTGAAGACAACATCCAGGTTCTTGGTTGTGCTGGTTGTTGTATCGATCGGTTCTAAGTTGGCGAACAAGATATCCGCATTGCCATCGCCATCAATGTCGATCGATCCGGCACCGGGGCCGATCAGCACCGTTCGGACCGTATCCAGATCGCCTCCGGTGATTTCCAGAACATCGAATCCGCCCGAACCGCCGTCGAACTCTATCGGCACGCCAATCGTTCCCGCTGCGTAATCGATGATCAGCTTGTTGTTGTCACCAGCGGGCGCGGCGATCACAATCGTACCAACATCAGCAATCGGCTGGCGGTCGACTTCAGCACCCGTGTCGAGATTGATCAGCACAACGTCATCGTTGTCGAGCGTCAAACGGAAGTCTTGCGGCTCGGAAGCATCTGGCAGATCGACAACCAGACCTGCGCGATGCTGACCTGATAATCTTCCACTTCGCCATCGGGGCGCGGGTCCCGTGGGGCCAAGCCCACCGGCGGCGCTGAATCGGAAACGGGCAAAGGTCTGTTCGGTCGCGACGGCTCCAGCGGGAATCAGGAACGATTCTTGATTTAATCCCGCATTCAGCGGCAACTTGTCGAAGATCTTTTCATCGGTATCAAACGTTCCGTTGCCATTGAGATCAATCCAAGCATCAAGGTTGCCCGGCTGTGACGCAGTGATCGTGAACTCTGTTTCGCGACCTGGAACCAGCACGGAATTGAAGATCACGCCGTCATCGTCATCTTTGCCGTCGGTGTCGTCCCCCTGAGCGTTCTGGCTGGGCTGACCGTCCACTTCATGATCCACCACGCCGCCCAGGAATCTGCCCGATCCGAGCCAGCGTGCTGTGGCCCGCCCGACGCGAGCAGCGTTTTGTAAGTGGGGTCGGGAGCGTCGCCGAAGTCAAAGGCCTGCGTTACCGAAACCGTGAAGCTGGTCTGCGTGAACAGGCCGAACGAGTTCGTCGCGCGGACGGTGATCGTTGACGATCCGGTCGCGGTCGGATTGATCGTTAATCGCAGTTCACCCGATGAAGTGATTGGACTGGTGCTGACCAACCCGGAGTTCGAGTTTCCGCTGACTGGAGAATTGTAAATTGCGCACGGGATCCGTTACGTCGCTGAACGACTTGAGCAAGTTCACCGTCAGCGTGCCTGACGTGTTCACCACAGACCGGTTTGCAATTCCCGTGGTACTTGGTGGCGAGCCAAAGTTCAATGCACCGCCGTACTTCTCAATTTTGCCATTGCCACCTAGTAGTTCATAGGCAACTTTGATGGCGGTTGGGCTAAGGGACAAATTGACGGTGGGTTGTTGTCCGAACGCGCTAGTCTGATAGGAGGTCACAAAGACATCCGACAGCGTGTAAACACGCGTCTCCCTGCCGTCTTTTCTCAATGGTCCTTCGGACCGAATTGTGATCGTGTCCAACACTTTTCCCGATGCCAAGGCGGAGATCAGGCCAGGCGTTGTATGATCGAGCGACGTCGATATTTGAAAGTCGGATGGGAATCCCGCAACTCGGCTGAGTGAGCCACCTCCGGCGCTGGCAGGTGTAACGTGACTGAACATTCCCCACGACATACCGTCAATTTCGATCTGCTGTCCCGAATTCTCTTTACCCAGCGTCAATACGTGTCTCGCGTCGGCCGACTTGTCCAACGGTACCGAACCGAAAGAGCTCTGCTTGTCGACTTCGTTATCGGCGGTATTCCAAGTCACGCTCAGCGGAGCGCCAAGCTGCCCATCGTTTTCGATTGTTGAAGTGGTCTGCTTGATCTCCGCAGGTTGCAGAAAGACTTGATTTGCCGCGTCGAATGATCCCAAGGAATCGCTGAACTGATAACTGGTCAGCAGCGTCGGCTCGCCGAATTCCCATTGGGCGAAGGTTTGTGGCTTGCCACCCGCCGGAATGGTCGAATTCAATGATGTCGAATCACCGGTTGGTTTTCCTAACAACAGGCTTTCCAGGAGCGATGTTGACGGCAACCCACTGTAAAAGGCATTGAAGTCCTGAGCCGTTGGTGTACCCGCTTGGCGGACACCGGAGCTATTGGGCGGTTGCGCTGGCAGGAAAGCCCCCCAGGAAAAACTGTCCAGCGAAATCGCATTGTTGGGAAATTCATTAAATGTGCCGAATGATAGGACTTCGCCAACGTTTGATTGCAGCTTGGATCCCAACGAGCCAGCATTACCGGTAGTGGTATTGGTGGTGAGGTCCCAGGTGATATCCGATACCAGCTTGGACGGAAGGAACGTTTTGTTTTCGAGCTGAACCTTACCTGGGTTGAGGGAGAATTGTTCGCGAGGTTGTTCCCCCTCGGAGCTAAACCGAGAGTACGTCGTAACAAAGACGTCGCTGAGCGTCCATTCGTACTGCTTGATTAAGTCTTTTGCAACGTAGTTCTTTCTGACAATTGAAACTTCATCGATAATGTGACCCGATGCGGCCGACCAAAACAGTCCCGGCGAATGCACGTCGACAAGTCCGATCAACTGAAAATCATTGGCGGAAAGTTCCGAACCCTTCGCGCCGGAGGGATTCATCGCAACGCTCCAGTCGATCGACTCGACCAGCATCTCGCTGGTCTGGCCATTATCGTTGAACGTTAGATAAAACTCTGCGTTCTCAATTCCCAGATCGTTCTCTAAGTTGTTGCCTCCAAACCCTGGGTTGCCTGACCCGTCGCCGAGCTGAACATTCCAACCAGCTTCGATTTTGCCAGCCGGTTCGAAGTCTTGATCGAACTTGGTTTGCGCGACTTCAAGCTCACCAAATTGCATCGTGAAACTTACTTGCGGTCGATCATTGCCGGCGACGTTTGAAAGGCTCAGATCCGTTACGAACGCATTGGTCAAGGTGTATTCGGAAAGCGTCGTCATCTTTCCAGCGGATAGAACGTTCTGTCGCCAGATGACCTTATCCAGTCGCCTGTTCGTCGGTTAATGCTTGAATCAGACCCGGTGTGTTCGCATCCATTGCGTAGGAAATCGAAAGCCCGCCGAATGCAATATTTTCACTGGTGCGTTTGCTGCCAACCGGAGAGTCGACGCTTTGAGACTGCGACCAACTGACCAAATCCAATGCCAATTCCGTGCCATCGGGAAAGATCAACATGTTTGCGGGATCGCCAGGCAATTCATCGCCTGTGAATCCCGATCCGGATGCCTTCTTATGAACTGAAAGATCCCAATTCACTTCCGTCGCATTCTCGGTGTCTGCTTTACCGGTTTCTGATATCGGGATGTACTGAAATCGAGCTTCGAATAATTCAGCGTGAAAGCGTTCGACGAATCGCTGAGTGTCTCGGCAACATCCAAAGAGAAGCTGTTGACTCAGCTTCATGCAGCGTCCACTCCATGAAAGTCACGGAGTTCTTGTCGATGACTCGCTTATCAATCAGCTTGATATCGCCCAATTTGGTACCGCTAGTGACGGCACTTAACAGCCCAACGGAAACCTGATCGACACCGCGAACGACACTTAATTCAGACGCATGCGCCGCATCGGGAACGGCTTTGGTTGTTCCGCCGGGGAATTCAACCGTTCGCAAAGCATTCCAGTCAAAAGCATCGATCTGGATCGATTTTCCATTGATCTCCAGATACAGTTCAGAATTCGTGGCGATACCATCATCTTCGATCCCCGCATTAGCGACGGGTTTATTATTTTTAAGATCCCACTCCGTTTGTACCTTTCCGGAAAACGTCGATCCAGAATCCTTCGCTTGCTCGTACTGCAGCTTGATTTTGCTGAACAGCATCGACGACGTTTCAAAGGTGTTTTCAATGTTGTCTCCGCCATTGTCCATCTGATAACTCGAGAAGATCGCATCGCTGACTTCGATCTTCAAAGATTGCGAAAGCTCATTGTCCGCCAAGCTAAACGACTGGAAAACGGTTCCCTCCGAATGTTGTTTGCCGATCGCGGCCTCTTCCATCAGCCGATGCGATGCTTGATCGATGCCCTTCACAAAGCTCAGGTCGGTGAAGTGGGGGACGCCAATGGCGACGTTTCCAGAACCTAAGTCAGTGTCGGTGCGAGAAACGTTGAATCCGAAGCGATTCAAATCTATCTCGCCAGCGTGCCCTTCCACCGCCGAATCGCCTTTGATGTTGTCAATCTTCAGCACGGCGGCCAGCAGGTTGCGGCGTTCGAGTAGTTCAATTCGCGGGCAATGCGATCGTCTGCGGCGTTGTTTCTTGCTGATTCGTCGTTGCATTGAACTAAGTTCCGATGTATGTACTCAACTAACCGATTAATAACCCACACTCTGCCAACCGCTTCAAATTGGGAAGCAGCTTCTGTTGTAAGATCGCTTGGATCTTCGATGTTTCCGTCACGGCTTCGCCCTGATGCTGCAGCACGACATCCGACTGAGCCACGTACGCGACCATGCGATCAAGCAAGCCTTGATGCGATGTTGCCCCATCGAGATGCTGTACCAAATGCTGCGTTAATGGATCGAGCGGCAACAATTGATGTCGCCGCGTGGCAATCGCTTCGCCTTGCGTTGCCTGATATCGCGCCAACGGGCAGGCCTCGGGCACGTCTGAGACCTCGCCGACGTACGACGCGGGAATCGTATGCAATTCGATAACCCCCGCAATAAATGATTGCAGTAAATTCTCTGCCAAAGTCTGTCGATCCTGCTCGAACTCCGAAGCGTTTTGCAGAACGACCGCATCGGCCGACAAGCTTGCTCGTGCCGCGGACAGCAGCGAATCGAAGTCAATATTCAGGGGCCAGATGCGAGCTAAATGAAGCATCGCAGCGATCGTAATCCGATGCCCGATCTGAACATTCACGCCACCGGATGTTTTCAATTCCATCGTGCCGCCCTGTTTGATCGCTTGCGCGTCGGCAGACTTTGCCGCCGGCGAAGCGAATCGCATTTGCATGACGCGCTGGGCATCCAACGTTCGATCCAACGTAACGTCAGCTTTACACAACAGCGTCTGCCGGAATGTCCGACGCGTCATGAAATCCAAGTACTGCCGCGCTTGATGATGTCCATGTTCTTCAGTGCGTCGGCAACTTGAGGCGGATAACGCTGCAACTGAAGACTGCTAAGTTCAATCTCGCTGACGTATTGCAAATTGAAATCGGCTGCCAACTGGGCGAACTGATGAAAGTACATCGTCGTTGATCTCTTCAACTGTTCGTGAAAGATGTACGAAGCGTTGGCATTTGTCAGCGATTGCTTCTCCTCACGCAAGGCTCTTCCATAGGCCGAATCGTCCGGCACCGCTTGCGTCATGAAATTCAGAACGCTTTGGCCTTGCTGGACACTTCGCTCGGGCGATTCAAATTCACCGGCGTGATACTTCATCATATCGCGGATCATCCGCCGCTGATGCCAACCGGGAAAGGTGTTGTGGCTGATCTTGCCGCCAAGCCACTCGCCGAGAGATGTCGCTGGCAGATTTGCAGAATTCGTTCGCGCACTTCATGGGGAACCCACGAAAATACGCCGTGGACGATGATGTAGTCGAACGACGAACCATCGTCAGGGAAATCGAGAATGCTGCGCACGCAGCTCGATGTTGTCCAGCCCCATCGCGTCGACAACCGCTTGCCCTTGATCGATCTGCCGTCCAGAAAGATCAATCCCAACGAAGTGGCTCTCGGGTGAGCGAACCGCCATCGGAATCAGATTCGCCCCGCATCCGCATCCCAGTTCCAGCACGCGGCATCGATCAACGGGAGTCGGTCGCATGCCGAACAAGATCGCCGGGACCGCCATCCGATCAGGTTGGGTTTGCGCATGGACGTACCCTGGATAAGGTACTTCGTCGTAGCGATTGATGGATTGCGGCATCCCGTAATCGTCGCCGCAGTCATAACCTTTTCGCAAGCTGTACAAAACAACACGCAGAAATGCTTGCTCAGCGGCGAACAAGGGAGCTGCATTACGATCCGCCGTGAGAACCGCCTTCTTCGGTGGCTTGCTTCGACTGCCGAAGGTCCATGTAGAGGCCGTAGGTCAATCCGCACAACAACAGTGGATACGACCATCCCATGTGCGTCCGAAAGAGAATGCGAAAGAATGTAAGACGATCGATGTACAGGCCGCAGCAATAAAGCACGGCAATAAAGATCAAAGCCGAATACCAGACCATCGGTTTACGGACTTCAGATGTCGAACGGTATGCCAGCGTCGCTGCGATGATTCCCGCGATCAGGTTCGATATCGAGAACAGCCGCAGGTCCGCGATCAAGGCGTTTAGCGTATCGTTGTAAAACTTCCTTATCTTGTTCTTAATTGAAGCAACTTGATCGCTCGAGCGATTTTCATTCGACGGCGAATCGCCCTCTTCCGCCGGGCGAGTCAAATCGACGACAAATCCTCTGGGATCGTTCCGATAGCTCTCGATCTCGTTCCGAGTAGCATCGACCCCCTTGCTTGAAAGCAAGCGCGTGACGATGGGGGAACGAATGGCTTCTTCTGCAAGATCCACAACCGGAGTGGAGTATTCGAGCGTCTTTTCGGTAACGAAGTCGCGAGCGAGGCCGTCGAGGTGTTGTCGTGCAATGAATGTGTATGCGACAAAGCAGGCGAAGAAAATGGAAACCAGTAGATTTGCCGCGAGTATCGTCGTTCGCATCGTTCACCTTTAAAGATCTTGTTGCTTCCGACGCGGGTCAGTCGCGAAACGACAGAGTCTCGACTGTGGGAGGTTCATCGCCGATGACGCGACGCCACAACTGCTGAGCGTACAGTTTTGCCAATCGTCGACCGAAGATGCCCTTGCCGACAACAAACTGCCGTCCATCCTGTGTCTTGAAATAGACTTGGTAGTAACCTTTGTCGTTCATTTGTGTCGTCAGTCGAATCAGCAATTGCGCGAATTCTTCGACCGGATACCACTTTCTTGTCGGCCAATGGATGGCACCGCTTTGAATCGCGATGGATCCAGATTCGACTTCGATCCGGCATCGCCATAAGATGGTGTGAGCCCATCCCCAGAAAATCAACGCGGCAATCCCGGCGAACAGGCAGACCAAAAACCACGAGACATCCGTCTTCGCAAGGCTTAACGCTGTTAGTCCGAAAACGATTGAAAAGTAGAACAACGCCGCCAGAGTCGCAAACGACTTCTGTCCCGCAATTCGAAAAGTTTGTCGGTTGCCGAATTGGCGAGCATGAACGCCCGTTTCGGCCAACATGTCAATCGACGGATCGGCGTCATCCGTGGAACGATTTCGAGCTTTGCCTCCCACCTCCGGCGAACTGTCCTCCGTTTCGAAGACCGGAAGCATGAATTCGATCGCGTCTCCTCGAGGCCTAGCAACAGGGGAAACCATCAATACCCAGTCGACTCGATCGCTCGGGTTGGCATTGCTCGCAGGCAATCCGTATGGAATGGTGAATCGAAACGGATAGACGTCCGTCGCGTTGTCGCTGGAATGATGATGATCCGGTGAGACAATCCGTTCGTCGTTCCAGACACTTTCCGTCAACGCCATTGAAGATCGGTTGCGACGATGAGAAGACGTCTGGTGGCACGCAAGCCTCAGGCGCATTTCACGCTGGATGCTCGACGTACGGCGGCAGTTGAAGCTCCCCGCCAATTCGCCTCCCAAGACGCCCGGAATGGTCGCCAACTGGACATGCGGTCGGCCAGCCCGCCAACGACGCCCGCGCCCGGCAACGATTGAACATGCCCATAACATCGCCCACGACGGAGCGAGCAAACCGAGCCAAGCCCAATGATTGCCGTTTCGCAGTTCGTGCGGCACGATGGTCGCGATGGGCAAAGTCGCGACCAGAAGGTATAACAAGACGAACCACTTGGACGTCGAATTTCGCCATGCGGACCAAGTGATCCGTCCGCGTTCCCAATCTTTTCGCACGAGCCATGGTTTGCGTGATGCTTTGGCGATTTCAATACGTTTCCCCGCCGCGGGACGCGAGGAAAGGGCCGAAGCAAACGCGGCACCCCCGAGCCCGAAGGCGATCGAAAATATGGAAAATACGAACAACGGGAAAAACCGGATATCGCGAACCAGCACCGATTGGCTGGGTGCCGTGGGATCAACAAAGCAACGGTATGGCTCACGCGATTTGGCATGTTGCTTCAGCGTGTCAACAAGCTCACGTTGCCACTGTCGCTCGCTGTTGACAATCATCAAATTAAGCCGTACCTGCGAGGACGTGTAGGCTTGGCCTTTGAACTCGTACTGGTAGCGTGTCCGCACACTGTAGGTGACACTGTCACCGCTCGAATGACGCTCGAGCTTGGCGAACTCGACCGTGCAAGGAACTTCGATCCACTGGTTCGTCTGATGGGTCGTCCACAACGTCCAGTAAATCAACCCGGTCGCGAACAGTCCCACACAAATGAATGGCACACAAAATGCGACCCAGCAACCGAGCGGGATATCGGATTCGGAAACCTTAACCACAATCAACGTCTATCGTCAGAGAAGCAAAACACAACCGGGCACCTTGCTATCGAAACCTTGTGCCGTGCGTGATCCGAAATGACACATTTGCATCAATATAGCGAAACACCTCATTTCTGCCCACGCGACGATTCGCCTATAATCAGGCCTGCGGAACCGTTTCAATTTTGGGCCTTTTATCAATAATGAACGCGTTTGACGTTATACCGTGCGTGAGCCGAACTGATGCCTTTGCGTCAAAAGAAGCGAATCACCTCATTTCTGACCATGCGACGTATATCTTGCGTAAACGTTTTTCATTTGATCTTGCGACGTGGTCGCTCTAGGAAAGTAAGTAAATGCGATCAGTGATTTGGGTCATGCTTCTGGCGATGCCGTACAGCGTTTGCGGCGACGAAAATGAATCAACGCGAACTTGGTCGGCGATCTTCAATGTGCCCGATGAATTCAAGAACGACTTTGGGCCTTATCGATCGCCATTGCAGTTCGATGACGGTACGACCGCGCGGACGCCCACGGACTGGGCACGTCGGCGCGGGGAGTTACTGAACGCATGGGAATCGATGTTGGGTCAATGGCCTCCCTTGATGACCGATCAAGAATTGGAGCTTCTGGATTCAACGAAACGTGAGGACTTTGTTCAGCATCGAGTCCGTTTTCGCTGGACGCCGGATGAGTCGACACAGGGATACCTCTTGATCCCCGATGGCCAAGGAAAGCGGCCGGCCGTGATTACGGTCTACTACGAGCCCGAAACTTCAATCGGCATGGGGACCCCGTTTCGTGACTTTGGCCTGCAGCTTGTTCGACGAGGCTTCGTGGTGTTGTCCATTGGCACGACCGAAGCGACGGAAGCTCAGACGTACAGTTTGTATTATCCCAGCTTGGACGATGCCCAAGTTCAACCTTTATCGATGCTCGCCTGTGCCGCCGCCAACGCTTGGCATGCGTTGGCCAACCGCGAAGAGGTCGATAAGTCGCGGATCGGCATCATGGGGCATTCGTTCGGTGGGAAGTGGGCGATGTTTGCATCCTGCTTGTTTGATCGCTTTGCCTGTGCGGCTTGGTCCGACCCCGGTATTGTTTTTGATAATGCGCGACCCAGCATCAATTACTGGGAGCCATGGTATTTGGGGTATCATCAACCGCCATGGCGTAAGCGGGGATTGATTACCGAAGAGAACCCGGCTCATGGGCTGTATCCGCGCTTGATGGCCCAAGGGCGTGATCTTCATGAACTGCATGCCTTGATGGCACCGCGACCGTTCTTGGTGTCTGGTGGTTCGGAGGATCCGCCCCAGCGTTGGCAGGCGTTGAACCACACCATTGCCGTTAACAAAATCTTGGGCTACGAAAATCGGGTGGCGATGACAAACCGCCCCGATCATTCCCCCAACGAACAATCGAATGCCGCCATCTACGCATTCTTTGAACACGTCCTACAACCAACTCAATGAGAAATAATGACTGCTGAAAGCGAGCTTCCAAATAAATCTTCCACCATTGTTCGAGACCTCACCGCGGGACTGGTTGTTTTTCTTGTTGCGCTCCCCCTGTGCTTGGGTATTGCGTTGGCGTCCGATGCGCCCCTGATGTCCGGTCTGATCGCGGGAATTATCGGCGGCTTGGTTGCCGGTTCGCTGAGCGGTTCGTCGACAAGCGTCTCCGGTCCAGCAGCCGGTTTGACGGCCATCGTGGCCGCACAGATCGCCACGCTCGGATCATTCGAGTCGTTTCTGCTGGCGGTCGTCATCGCCGGTGTAATCCAAGTTGGCCTGGGAATCGCACGCGCGGGTGCCCTATCGGCGTTCTTTCCCTCCAGCGTCATCAAAGGCTTGTTGGCGGCGATCGGTGTGATCCTGATCTTGAAACAAATCCCTCACGTTTTGGGACACGACACCGACCCCGAAGGCGAGATGTCGTTCCAACAACCCGATGAGCAGAACACGTTCACCGAAATTTTGACCGTTCTTCAAGGGGACGTTCACCGAGGCGCGATCGTCGTGGGTGTCGTCGCGATTGTTTTGCTGATCGTTTGGGGGCGGGTACGGTTCTTGCGCGAGTCGCTCGTCCCCGGACCGCTTGTCGCCGTCTTGTCGGGTGTCGGATTGCAATTCGTCTTTCAGCGACTGGGGGCTCCGTGGGCGATTGAAGCAAGCCATTTGGTGCAGATCCCCGTCGCCGAAACGACTCAGCAATTGGTTGGCTTTTTACAGTTCCCCGATTTTTCGCAGATCGCGAATCCGGCGATCTATGTCGGCGCGTTTACGATTGCGATCGTCGCTTCGCTGGAAACGTTATTGAACCTGGAGGCAACCGATCGCTTGGACCCAAGACGTCGTCATTCGCCCCCCAGTCGCGAGTTGTTGGCGCAAGGTGCGGGAAACATCGTTTCGGGATTGATCGGTGGCTTGCCAATGACTTCGGTCATCGTTCGCAGCAGCGTCAACATCGGTGCCGGAGCGGCGACAAAGCTGTCGGCGATTTCCCACGGCGTCCTGCTTGCCGTTTGCGTTGCATTGCTTCCGCGGTACGTCAACATGATTCCATTGGCTTCGCTTGCGGCGATCTTGTTGGTGACCGGTTTCAAACTCGCCAGCCCGAAGCTGTTTCGACAGATGTGGAGCGAAGGGCGATATCAGTTCGTCCCGTTCCTGGTAACATTGCTGACGATCGTCTTCACCGACTTGCTGATCGGCATTCTCGTTGGCTTGATCATCAGCGTCCTGTTCATCCTCAACAGCAATCTGCGCACACCGATTCGCCGAATTGTGGAGACCCATCTGGGAGGAGACGTGATGCACGTTGAACTTCCCAATCAAGTGAGCTTTCTAAATCGTGCTTCGCTGGGAAAGGTGTTTAACGAAACGCCTCGCAATGGTCATTTGCTGATCAGCGCGAATCACACGGATTACATCGATCCGGATGTCTTGAGCATGATCCGAGACTTTAAAGACAAGACCGGCCCGGCACGCGGTGTCTCGGTGAGCTTGCGCGGGTTTCGACAAAAGTATCAGTTGCTCAATCAAATCCAGTTCGCTGACTACACGACGCGCGAGCTGCAAGATCAAGCAACGCCGTTGCAGGTGCTGGAAATTTTGCGGGAAGGGAATCGTCGATTCCGAAATGGCGAAAGCATCACGCGTGACTTCAATCGCCAGATCGATGCGACGGCGGGGGGCCAAAGCCCGCTTGCGGTTGTCCTCAGTTGTATCGATTCCCGAGTGCCGGCGGAATTGATCCTTGATCTTGGCATCGGCGACATCTTCAGTGTTCGGGTGGCGGGAAACGTGATCGGCACCAAGTCGCTCGGCAGCATCGAATACGGAGTCACGGTCGCTAAGGCAAAACTGGTTCTTGTTTTAGGGCACACGCGCTGCGGTGCGGTGACATCCGCCGTCGAGTTACTTGGCAGCGAAACCGACGTCGCACAAGCAACCGGTTGCCCGAATCTGGGTTCCATCGTGGGCGAGATCGAGCACTCCGTAAGCGTTCAAGAATGCAAACAGGCCGCCGCCATGACGGCAGATTCTCGCGAAGCGTTTGTCGACGATGTGGCAAAGCGGAACGTGCTGCATATCGTCGATGAGATCAGTAATCGAAGCAGTGCGATTCGCCAAGCGATGGAGGACCGCAAAGTGCTGGTTGTCGGTGCGGTCTATGATGTCAAGAGCGGAAAGATTTCCTTCTTCCTGGACGACGCGAAACCGCGAGAATTGCTGGAGACCGATTCGTCGCATGGGCGGGAGTAAGGTCATTCGCGTTTTCCGCGGATAGACGCCTCGTCATCCGAAATCAAACAAAACCTAAACCAGTCGGCACGCTTGCGAGTTTCCGATTCTTTGGGGTTTTGGCTTGATTTGCGCGAGTCATTGTTGTAGAACGAAGTTGATCCTCGGTGGCACCTCACCCGTGTCATCGTCGATGTCTTTCAGCGTCATGAGTAGGAACATGCGGACTCGCAAGCAAAACCAATTCCCGATCGCCTGCATCATCGTGCTGGGTTTAGGTTTTCCGTGGCATACGATGCTGCGGAACTGCTGCTGTCATGAAGATGCCGCCGCGCAATCGTGCTGTTGCACGGCGGTGACTCTCGATGGCAAAGCGCACGCAGCACCATCTTGTTGCGTTCCCAAAGGCGATGCCAATTGTGGCGTTCATGACACCGCAGGCGTTTGTAATCTCGAAGATTGCAACGACTGCAACTGCAATTGTTTTCTTGAGAATCACGTTCCGGCAATTGTCAGTCACGATGGAATGGAGATTCCTGATGTCTCTGTTTCGCTAGCCCCATCCGACCGATACGACCTTGCGGCGACGACGGTTGTTTCCAGTTACTTCACCGAGCATCAGGCTTTTGTCCGCGGCCATAATCAGCGGCAGGCAAGCCTTTGCGTGTGGAGGAAATAGGCTTCTCAGCAGACTGCGTTTTTCGAACCTGTTTGTTTTTCTGTTTTTAGAATTGAGGAGCCTTATCATGGCCAAATTGTTTCTTGGTGCCGTTGCAACGTTTGCATTGGCGCTGCCGATGACGTTCGATTCCGATTCCGCTAAACCGGCCTGCTCATGCTGCCAGACCTCATGCGCTTGCGAGGATTGCCTGTGCGAAGCACTTGACTGTGCCTGTGGCAGCGGTGGCGATTGTGTCTGCGACGCCGCTTGTTGTGCAACCGGAACGTGTTGCGAATCGGGGGACTGCTGTAACAGCTAGTCTTCCTTGAACGGCAATTTATAACGTGCGTAGTCCAAATGAAGCCTTCGCGTTAAACAGCGAATCACCTGTTACCGACCACGCGACGTTTATAGCGTGCGTGGTCCGAACTGAAGCCTTCGCGTTCACGAAGCGGAATCACCATTTGTGACCACGCGACTTATACATCGTTCATGGTGTATAGCCACGAAGCTTGCATCGAGTACTGGTGCAAGCTTTTTTTTTCGTAATGGAACTGCAAGGACCGTGAATTCACCGACGGATGCCGACTGCTGAGAACTCTGCTTTGAAAGGCGACCAATGAAACGAATCATTGCTGGTTTTGTATTACCAACCTTGTTAACGGTCAAGCGTTGCATATGCACAACAAGCGACGCAACCTCCCAAAAAGTCGGACCTCGACCCTGAGTTGCGTCCCAATCGCGAAAGTGGTGACGGGCTGCAATGGCACGATGTGACGACATGGGGCGTCGAAGGCCGTATCTTGCCAGCCGCCGAGCGAGAACGCTGGTTCGATCGTTTTCCAGCGGCAGCGAAGGAGAAGGTCACACCCGCAGTCTGGAGTCTCAGTCGCGATAGCGCGGGAATGATGGTCCGCTTCAAGACCGATGCAACGGCGATTCATGTTCAGTACCAATTGATGGACAAGAATCTAGCGATGCCTCATATGCCCGCAACGGGTGTCAGCGGCGTCGATTTATATGCACGCAATCAGGACGGAGCTTGTTGCTGGGTTCAGGTCACGCGTCCGACGGCCCAGGAGGTCATAAGGCGGAAATCGTGTCGGGCTTGCTGCCGGGTTATCGTGAATATGCGTTGTATTTACCGCTGTACAACGGTGTTGACACAATGCGTATCGGCGTGGCCGAAGGAAGCCGGTTTGAAACCATGTCGCCACGCGACAAGCCAATCGTTTTCTACGGGACAAGCATCACGCATGGCGCTTGTGCCAGCAGGCCGGGTATGGTCCATACGGCCATCTTGGGACGTCGCTTTGACATGCCGGTCGTCAATTTGGGATTCTCAGGCAACGGGAAGGATGGATGCGGCGGTTGGCGAGTATCTAACGCAAATTGATGCTTCCATTTACGTGATCGATTGCCTGCCGAACATGGGGCCGGCCGACGTCACCGCCAAATGTGTTCCGCTCGTCAAACAGATTCGCTCTGAAAAGCCGACGACGCCGATCGTCTTGGCTGAAGACCGCCGCTTTACGAACGACTGGATTCTGCCTGCAAAACAGAAGTTTCACACAGACAATCATGCCGCGTTGCAAGCCGCTTTTGACACGTTGAAGCAGCAGGGAGTCGCCAACCTTTATTACATTAAAGGGGATCATCTTTATGGCGACGACGGGGAGGGAGCGACCGATGCGTCGCACGCCAACGACCTTGGGTTCATGAGACAGGCCGATGCCTTTGAACCGGTTCTGCGAGAAGCATTGAAGGCGAGTTCAGCGAACGAAAATTGAGTCGGTGGGCAATGGCGGTTGCCGTTTCTTCCGAAACTTTGTTTAGGAATTCGGGACTGCAACCCGACAACCAGTATTTGTCCTTTTCAACACGGGCAATTTTCAGGAAACGTCGTTTATCAAGGCCGAATGCAATGAAGAACGGCGTTACAACGACAGCGACAACGCCGATCACCGGAAACGACAAGAGCACGCCGCAAAGTGTGATCCAAGCGATTTGAATGTAGCGATTGTTCCTGAACACTTTCGCCAAACGTAACAGGTAACACTGCACGAACTTCGTTTAACCACGAGGCGAAATGTGGGTGCCCACTGTAGCGTCTGAAACCTTCGTTCCGCATTCGTCAGTGGTCTTCACCCGTTCGGACACAGAATGCCGGCAGGATGGAAAAACTTGTTGACGACGAGATACCTCCCGTCGACGCGCTGCCAATAGGGATCGCCGCTCGTGCTATCGAAATCCGAGATTTCTTCCGGGGACGCGTAAGGATTCCGCTGGATTGACGCGTCCTTGCCGTTACTTTCGCGATTGTGCTCGCTTTCCATTGGATTGCTTCTCGTCATAGAGCGACTGCATTAACTGGAAGACATCCATGTACGGTAAAACGTCAAACGTGTTCACTCATTGGTTAAGGTTTCGCCCGGCTGTCGGAAGCCACGCATCCAGCATTTTAATGACATCGGCATTTCCGGGATGCTCGGCAACGTTCGTCCACTCCAATGGGTCGGCGACCTCATCGTAAAGCTCCCGACCTCCGTCGGCGTACCGAATGTAACGCCACTGCGGGGTTCTTACAGCATGATTCCGGTAACCATGCGTCGTGATTGCGGGCAGTTCCCACTCAGCGCTGGGATCACGAAGCAAACTCGCAACGCTCTTCCCCTGAACGTGCTCGGGAATCGGCAGCCCCGCCAGTTCACATAGCGTCGGATAGACACACATCAAATCGACGGTGCGATCCGAGACGCCACCTGGCGATGTCACACCGGGCGCGACCCAGATCAGAGGCGTACGTGTCGGCTCTTCCCAAAGTGCGAATTTTCGCCAGTGCTGCTTTTCGCCGAACGACCAGCCGTGGTCGCCCCACAAGACGACAATCGTATTCTTCTTGTGCGGACTGGCGTCGAGTGCGTCGAGCAACCGACCGATGTTCATGTCCGTGTAGGCACATGTCGCAAGATACGATTGGATCGCGGCTTTCCAGCGTCCGCTCTTGAGGAACTTCGCATGATCGCCGCCTGGTCCGGCCATCTTGACTCCCGCCGCGGGTATGTCGTCCAGATCATCGGGTTGATGGGGAGGCAACTCGATCGTGTCCAAAGGGAACATGTCGTAATATTTTCGTGGTACCGCAAAGGGGAGATGTGGCTTGTACAAGCCACAGGCAATGAAGAATGGACGGTCACGTGGCGTCTGCATCTGATCGACGCAATAATCCACGACATGCCAGTCGAGCAGATCGTCATCCTTCAAGTCGTGGTTCATCGGTTCGTGAAACCCGTCCATTTTGTCGACTTTAGGTCCATCGAGTGACAAACCTTGACGCGACATGTACTGACTCCATTCGGCATCATGATAGGTCATCGAATGATAAATCTTTCCCGCTCCGACAACGTGATACCCAGCTTTCAGAAACTGAGCACTCAGCCCTTCACCCGGCTGTTGAAATCGTTTCCATCGGTCACCGTTCTTATAGCAACCCGTCGTCCAAGGACGTCGACCTCCCATCAATGCAGCCCGCGAAGGCTCGCACGCCGGGACCGCGCAGTAGGCGTGTTGAAAAGTTACCCCACGACGCGCGAGTCGATCGATATTGGGAGTTTTCGATTGATGATTGCGTCCCAAATGATGGA
>JAWKTL010000059.1:0-45574 GCA_041399105.1 Pirellulaceae bacterium
GCCGACGCCCACGGAATCCGCGAGGCGTCTTTGTTATGCAGCGAGTCGTTGCGGGTGCCTGTGGCCGTGGGCGTGATCCGGCCAGCCATCGTGTTGCCCGTCGGCTATGGCAAGTGGTCCGACGATCGGCTGCACGTTGTGTTGCTGCACGAAATGATGCACGTCGGACGCGCAGACGTGTTGGCTCAGACGGTAGCGGGGCTGGCTTGCACTCTGTTTTGGTTCAACCCGTTGGTGTGGCGAGCGGCAAGTCGCATGCGTCTGGAACGAGAACTGGCCAGCGATGATTCCGTACTGCTCGCCGGTGAAGATGCGGTTGACTACGCGGATCACTTGGTTGAGATCGCTGCCACGCTCAGTCGCCGACTGCGACTTCCCGCAGCAGCAACCGCCATGTCGACCCACACGAATTTGCATTCGCGAGTTGCTCGCTTGACGCAGCAGAACGTTGACCGCTCACAGGTTTCTCGCCCCTTGTCGATCATGCTTTTGCTGTCAGCTCTGCTGGTAATCACATGCCTCACTCTGGCAACCCCAGCGATTGCGATGACAACAGACGAGCCGCCAGCGACGGAGACGATCAACGACGACACGCCGGCCGATGTGGCGACCGTCCCAATTCAAGACACCGAGAGCAACCCTGCCAACGGAGCGGGAGACCGTCGCGCGTCGCTCGCACCGCCGGCCGATCCAGAAGCTCAAAAGCTGGGCGAAGCGGTTCATCGTCAATTGACGGCAATCGACAGCTTAAAGTCGATGTTGATTTCGACGCGAAGCTTTACTTCGTACTACGGCGATCCGAAAGGCGTGATCGGCTTGAAAGACGAACGTTCGCTTGAGCATCTGCGAGCGGCACTGGAGAAGCGCGACTTCGATCGAAGTCTATCAACCCAGGAGCAAGTGTGGGCGTGGGATGGAAGTGAAGTCGTCGCCACCGAACATCATAAGTACCTTTACGAGGGAGAACCATACGATCAGAAATCATCACGAACCTGGGACGGAAAACAAGGTTGGTGGCACGACGGGCCGAACCGTTTCGGTCGTTACCGTAGTTTCGATCGCACGTTTCAAAACCATTACTTCAAGCCTTCCAAGTTCCTGCATCTCGGTGATCACACGTTTAATTGGGTGAAGCAAGACGGCTACCTATTGAATTCGTTAGTTCAAAGTCCCAGTTCCAGTCTTTGCGAATTACCAAGCCTTGCCCGACGAGGTATTTTGCGGCGAGCAGTCAGCGTGATCCGGTCCGTTCACGTCAGGAACGGTTTTGGATTAGCAAGAAGTCGGGACGCCTACGAGGTTGCTTGACGTTCATTGGGCAGGGCAAGTTCACGTGGATGCATGAGATGGAAGCGACGCGTGAGATGGCGCAGCGTGAGTTCGGATCTCGCGATGAGCTTGTTCAGTGGTTAAATGAGTCAGCAACAGCAGAGCAACGCCTGCAATTGGAATGCGATTTCTGGTATTTGCACCAAGACAATTTACACCCACACAATCTGGTCGAATTCACCGACTATGAAGAGGTTGAGCCAGGTGTCGTTATTCCGATGACTGAGTGGTCTGCGAGCTGGATGCACGAGGGAAAACAGTATCAGTACAACATCAGCCATACAGTTGTCCGTGAGGCGAAAGCAGACGTCGATTTGAAACCGCTTGTCACCGCTTCGCTACCCAAGAGAGGCGATGAGATCAACGACTGGCGACACGTGACTCACGTGAAGTACGAATTCGATCCTGATATGCCCGAAGCTGCCATCCACGCGTTAGTCGACAAGGCACAGATTGAACGACTCGAGAATCAACGAGCGATTGACGCGATCCTGAAGCCGCTCAAAGACATGGTCGGCAAGCCCGCACCGAAACTGACCGGCCAGCCCATTTCTAAATCCAAGCCAGAAATCATTCCAGGCAAACGGGTGCTCCTGCACTTTTGGGCGACTTGGTGCGAGCCCTGCAAGAACGACATCCCGTTGCTGAACGAGATGGTCGAGAAAAATTGGAACATCATCGGCGTTCACGCGCCGGGCACCGACGCCGAGGAGATCAAAGCAGCGATCAAGGACCTTGAAATCAAGTACCCAGTGCTATTGCCCAGTGAAACGAACGGCAGTGCCATGACACCCGACCGGATCACAGGCTATCCCGTCCAAATGTTCCCCTGCTGTGTTCTGATCGACAAAGACGGCAACGTCGAAGCTATCGGAACGCTCAAGGAAGTGCTTACGCTAAACCCTAAGTCGAGGAAGCGGAACTAAAAAATATGACAAACGTTCCAAATATGACAAACGTGCCAGGACTCGAAATCGTTGACTCAGAGAAACGAGTCCGCGTACCCGTTCTGCTCCCAATCGCATTCGCGGCGCGCACGGATTGTCGACAGTGAAGTTGTCGGCCGTCGATTATCTGCCTGAGATCAAAGAAGCCGTTCTGTCGGGCGGATTCGATCGTCAACGAAATCGCCCACCGATCTTCTATTTCGCGTCGCCCATCGATTGGCAATCGCAAACGGTCGAGAAAGTCGGCTGTTCCATTTACGGGAATAATCTGAACGGCGCCAAGTTAATCGATGTCCTCTGTCCAACTCGCCCTACCCCATGTGGTTTCACCTTCAACAGTCGCGGACAATTGATCGGCAAATACGCCCTGGGTCATCCAACCGAAGACGACATGACCCACACCATTTTCCAACCCGACACCACCCACAGCATCCTCCGTGCGGCCCTAATGAAGATCGAAGATGCGGAGCTGAAATCCGCGCTGGAGCAAACACTCGAGGTCAAAGGCGAGCCCGCTGTTATCGAATCTGCTGTCAGCATTCGGCACTCCATGGAGCACATTATAAACCCCGCATTCGAAGCGTTGCATGAAGCAATTCAGAGCAGGCCAATCCCGAAAATTGAATGGGATACGATCAAGGGTAAGGCAGTGACTTTATCGGAAGCGGGGAACCTGCTACGGCAACGTGGGGCGAAAGACGACCAGCGTTGGATTGCTGAGAGCGACAAACTTCGCAATCGAAGTCGAATGCTATTTGAGGCGACTGAAAACCGCGATTTGTCCGCCGCGATGGAGCACGTCAATGCGATCAACGAGAGTTGCACAAATTGCCATCGACAGTTCCGTGATCGCGGTTTCAATGCGTCGTCATCTGACTAACTTCAAAACACCACTTCCTCCTGGACGAGCCTGAGGGCATAGCGGTCTTTGAACCAGAGCAAGGTGTTAGCGTTTCGACTTACAACCGAGACGGCGTGACGATGATCGAGTTCCTACGGATCGCGACGGTCCCCGGTTGGATGCGATCCGTATTTGGGCTGTCTGTGCCGGCGTTGCCTGTTGACGCTGGCTCCCCGGAATGGGTTGGACTGGTTGGAGCTGAATCATCGAATCTAATTGGCGGAGGTTCTGGTGATTCCTCGAAGAGCCTCCCGGTTGCCTCCCGACGGATCTCCGGCGAGAGACTGTTAGATTGTTGGCGGGGATTTCTGGCAAGAACCGGAATTCGCGAGGGCGTCGCACACGTGGTATGAGAAGCTTGTAGGAGTTGGACGCCACAACGCTGAAACACCGAGTTCGGTCGCTGCTCTTCGTATCTGGATACTCGCTGAAGAAAGGACGTGCCGTACCAGAAGTCATGGTCCTGCGAGACATCAAGCAATACGCGGCGAATGTTCTTGAGAAACTGATCAGCAAAGATGAGCGTTTTACGCAATACCATCATCCGTTGGACTCACGCGCAGCCGAGTCAGCAAGCCGAGCTGGGCAACTTCACACCACCTCCGCAAAACCAAAGCGACGCAAGAATAAGGGTGCTTTGCGTGACAGATGGGTTCCTATCACTTGTTCCTTTCCAAAGCGGAGGAAGTTTCGAAAATGAATGAAAAGCTCGGCTGGATGCGACACTATCTACCAGACTTGCTCGTGGAATCGCGTTCTCACCACAATCAAGCTAACGATTTATGAATGCTCAAGCGTTGGAAGTCGGGACCCCAAGAAGCTAAATTGTTGGCACTGAAGAAGTTGGTTGCGATGGCCAGATTGTGAGTGAAGCAACCACCGAAGGCAACCTCGATCTTGAGATTGAAAAGAGTCTGAGCAGTCCAGAAGAACTTGGTCGTCAACAGAGAACTTGGAGTCGCGGTTGGCGATGTGTTCAACATCGAGGGTTACAAGCAGTGGCATCACGAGTTGGATCTCCGCGTGAAAACATCTGCACCAAGCACTGCGGCGTGTTCGCGAAAATTTTCGTCATCGGTGAGCCACATGCACACCTGGGCGAAGGATTAGGCGCCACACTGGCGTTAGCCGCGTCAATGCTTATCCGAGTTCATCCTAAAGCAGCCGTCCCAGCGTTCAATACGTGAAAACATTGTCATCAGCCCACCGTGGCGAAGACGACCCAAATTTAATTCTGAAACCACAACTTCGCTCAAGGAATGCTGTTTAACTGAAAACCATGATTTGTGCGATGGAGAATTCAAAACATCCGTTGTTGACAAGCCAGCGACTGTTCCGTGGTCGCAGGGTTTTCGCGTTAGGTGCAAATTCAAAACACCCTTTCTGCTGGACAAGCCAGCAGGGGACTGCTTGCCCCATGTCGGCTTGTCCGATGAGTGGGTGTTTTCGCGTTAGCGGGCGCAACGGCGTTTCACAAGTAATGTTCTGGGTCCTACACAACCGGTGACGTATCCACGGAAGTGTTCGAAGGGCATAATCATGAAAGTTTGAGTCGACCAGACTTACGTTGAGGCTTCATGTTGTTGTCGGAAACTTCGGTCGACTCTCGCGAAGGTACTTACCTGGCTACCGAATTCGATGTGCCGATGGATAACCGGGAGATCGAATTCCTGGAGCGGATCATTGGAGCTGCGGATATAGTTGGCATCGGCGAGATGACGCATGGTTCGAAAGAAGTCTTCCATGTCAAACATCGATTGCTCAAGCATCTGATCGAGCATGATGGCGTTACCGCAATCGCTTTAGAAGCGAATCTCCCATCGACGCATCTACTGAATCAGTATGTACTAACCGGTCGGGGAGATCCATCCGTGGCATTAGGCGCGACCGGGTACTTCTCGATCGCTAATCGCGAGACACTTGCATTTGTTCGCTGGCTGGCACAGTACAACGCTGCTCAATCGGACACTGCGAAAAAGGTCCATGTCTACGGTTGTGATGTGCAATCCTGGACAATACCCGCCGGGCAATCACGGATATCATGGATCTGTCCAAGGTGAGGGCCTGATAACCGAGGCGGAGTCCCGGCACATCGAGCGGATGTTGGACGGTATTCCCAGCGACAGCGAGTTGACCGAACGTTTAACGCTGCTTTTCGAAGAGTTCGATTCGCCGCAGCCGGATTTGGAGCGGATCGACCGCCTGCAGCGCAGCCAACTGCAATTCGTGAGCGATGCGGATAACTCAGTAAGGACTGCCAGTGAAGCTTTGTCCGAATTGATCGATCGGATCGGTGACCGCATGCCGCGCGACAAGCATTTCTTTTGGAAGCGTTACGTTCGCATGATGCATCAGTGTTTGGAACACTTCCGATTCGATACTGGAGGCGAAGCTCGAGATCGTCATATGGCGGAAAACATCTTGGCGTTGCGTGATCTGCATCCTGAAGCCCGGATGGCCGTAACGTCTGGAATTGGCACGTTTCACGCCACCCGATCGCCATCGCTGGGCGTGAGGATTACGTGACAACAGGCGCTCACCTGAGACGCGAACTTGGCGATTCCTACCGCGTCCTGGCAACCGCGTTCGCCAACGGCACCTATCTGGGGCTCGCTAAGGAAGATCCAGAATTGGATGTCATCGTCGAAACGCATCAACCGCGTCCCGGTTGCATCGAACATCTGCTGTTGGCATTCGCCCAATCGGCCTCCATGCCGAACTATTGGATCGATCTGCGATCACAGCGAGAGCGTCGACAACAAGGGGCATTCCGAAAACGATCAGCATGAATCTTGGTGAAGCCGCAGCAAAGAAGTGCTACGACCAGACGTTTATGCCGATGCGACCAACCCTGCAGTACGACGCGCTCGTATACGTCACGAATACCACACCCATCGAAGTGCTGCCGGAATATTATGCTTATTGGAATCGTGGCGCAGCGGACCAGCTGTAATAAATCGTGTCGGACTTGTCGCCACGTTCGATAGCAGGTTGAAAAACAAAGGTTCCAGGACTCGAAATCGTTAACTCAATTTGGTGAAACGAGACCACGCACCTTTTCTGCTCCCCGGCGGTTCGTATGGATTGTGAGTCATAAGCCAGCATTATCACCAGAAACTTTGGTCTGTGAAGGTTCAGGCGACTGATTATCGGATCACTTCCAACGCGGGCGTCATTCTGCTTCGCGAGGCCGAACAATATCTCTAAAATTTGCTGAAAGGTTTTCGGGGCCTCTGTGTGAAACCTGGTAGAGCGACGTGTGTTGATGGTTCTTCGACCATAATGCCTGCTCAGGATGGTTGTTCATTCCCTGGAATCTAAGTACGCATGAGCCAGTGGCCGGAAACGAGCGAAAGTCTGATCCTGCGAATTCGCGATCCGCAGGATGCACTCGCATGGTCTCAGTTCATGGCGATTTATGAACCGGTCGTCTATCGGTTGTCCCGGCGTCGAGGATTACAGCACGCGGATGCCGAGGATCTGTGTCAGCAGGTCTTTCTGTCCGTGGCCAGAGCAGTCGAATCCTGGCAACCTCAACATGACGGTCCCCGTTTTCGAAACTGGTTGGCGCGCGTGACTCGCAACGCCATCCTCAACGCGATGACACGGACAAAGCCCGATCGCGCCAGCGCGGAACGTCCAGTGTGCAGGACCTGTTGCTGGACCTGCCGGACAGCGGCAACATGACAACGGCCATCATGAACGAAAGTCGTATGGAAGCGTTTCGATGGGCGGCGCAACAAATTCAAACCGAGTTCACCGAGTCGACGTGGAGAATGTTCCATGAAACAACGATCGGGGAGCTGTGCGACAGAGGTGTCCAGCGAACTTGGTTGCAGCACCGGTGCCGTCTATGTCGCTCGCTGTCGCGTCAGCGTGCCGCATCAGAGACAAGGTGAACGAAGTATCTGACTTTTGAGCCCGGAACCATGATACCTACTACCCATTGTTTACAGACATCCGACATCGAAGCGATGCTCGCAGGAACAGTATCAGCCTCGCAGAACGAGTTGTGGGAGGAGCACTTATCGACCTGCGAAAGTTGTCGCCGAGCAATGGCCAGCCAGATTGGCGACCAGGAGTGGTGGCACGATGCTGAACAATCACTGCAGATGCAGGCGAATCTCTCCGAGACTCGCAGGATCCAAAAAGTTCTTCGCTAAAAATGCTGAAAAGAGTCAGAGCTGCGTGAGTCCGACCAGCGAGAGAGCATTGAGGACTTGATCAAACGTCTCGGACCGACAGACGACCCGAAGATGCTGGGACGCATTGGTTCGTACGAAGTGCTGGGAGTACTCGGACGCGGTGGCATGGGCGTCGTCTTCAAAGCCTTTGATGCTCCGCTCAATCGATTCGTGGCGATCAAAATGTTGTTGCCACATTTGGCAGCCTCGGGGGCGGCTCGCAAACGGTTCGCTCGCGAAGCGCAAGCGGTTGCCGCAGTAGTTGATGATCATGTGATGGCGATTCACTGCGTCGACGAGTGGCAAGGCGTGCCGTATTTGGTGATGACTTACTCACGCGGCGTCTCGCTGCAAAAGCGACTCAGCGACAACGGGCCGCTGGAAGCTCGTGAGATTCTGCGGATCGGCATGCAAGCCGCCAAGGGACTCGCTGCGGCTCATGCGCAAGGCATTGTGCATCGCGACATCAAACCGGCCAACATCTTTCTCGATCAAAACGTTGAACGCGTGCAGTTGATGGATTTCGGTTTAGCTCGCGCCGTCGACGATGCCAGCCTGACTCGTACTGGCGTGCTCGCTGGTACGCCGCAGTACATGTCTCCCGAACAAGCTCGCGCCGAAACGGTCGATCATCGCAGTGATTTGTTCAGTCTCGGCAGCGTGATGTATGCCATGTGTACCGGGCACGCACCCTTTCGAGCCGAATCCAGCTATAGCGTACTGCGATTGATCACCGACAAAGAACCTCGCTCGATTCGCGAGATCAATCCGGATGTGCCAGAGTGGCTGTGCGTGATCATTGGCAAGCTGATGGCGAAACAAGCCAACGAGCGATTTGCATCGGCAAAGGAAGTCGCTGGATCTACTGAAGATTGTTTGGCGCATGTGCAGCAACCGTCCCTCGCGCCACTGCCAGAGAAGTTGCAGCAGAGCAACTTGCACACTCAACCTATGCTCGTCAATTTCTGACCGGAGTTTTTGTCATGTGCTGTTTCTCGGTCCTCGCGATCCTATTATGCATGCAAGTCGCTGAACCACCGACAGCGAAGAATGAATCGGCACCCACTGGAGAAAGGGTCGGTGCCGGGCAACATGATACTGTCTCATCGGACGCAATATCCAACAACGAGCAACTCGCTTCGATCCACAACGTGTGATTCTAGAAATGCGACTCCCAAGATAGATGTCGACAGATGGGTGCATGTAGTTGTTCCATTGGATGCAACGATTCACTCAAGCGAACTCCATGAAGGCGAATGATGGGTACAGCCAACTGAGCTTGCTTGCTCACGGGGTTCTCGTTCGAACTTCGGTCGACGGCCCACGGTACAAAGCAGTCTCGGCATATGCACGTGACTGTCGATTGCAGTCCTATGAAGCTGATATGTCCAACGGCAAAAAAGTCTGGTCGGCGAGATTTGCAATTCCGGTGGCATATTCCGAGACGGGCACGCGAGAGGTGGAGGTGATCGAGGCTGATGGCAAAACAGCCTGGAAAACGGTGCATTGCAAGCAGCACTATGAACAAAAGGTATCCCAACAAACGATTGACCGTATGCTCAAGGACGGCGTCCATTTCAGGCTCGACCACTACTTAGGTCAACCAGCAGAACCATACCGACAGCCAATTGTCGTTGATGAATCAGTTTCAACGTGGCGTGAGGAGGTTGGAGCACCTTTTGAAGACGGCGATCTGTCACGGACTGAGGATGGGGTGACAACGCAAGTCTTCCGGGCAACTGTGGTCAACATAGAACATTCTCAGCCACTGTTCGGAGTTTGGACTGTCGAAAAGATCATTTCTGCGGGCGAGGTGGTACCAGCAGACAAGACGCCCGGTGAAATCGAATTCCGTGGAAATCAGATGATCTGGAAGCGAACGGGCAAGATCCGTGGGGCAGACAGGGTCTTTGATTTCGATCTCGACATGTCCAAATCACCTCATTGGTTCACGTTTCGCTCTCAAGACCCGAAACGACCTCAGCCAGTCCTTGCGTTGCTGGAGACTTCCGGACGCTACCAACAACCACCGGAGCCGGGCAATCCGCCGACCGACGAGCAATTGCCACAAATCAGAATATTCTCACGGCTCGATGCCAATGGTAATCCGCCCGGAGCGTCCATCGCAAGTGGGAACTGGCGAAGAACCCGGAACCGATTTGATCGTGCTAAGACTCAAGTCGCCGTTCATCGACTCCATGGAAGTCTATCCCATTGGAGACGCAATTTCCGACTCGCTGTTTGACGATATCCCGACGATCAACGCCAAATCGCCGGCCTCGGAAGTGGTAAAGGTGAAGATCGCGGCCGAGGCGGATTTATTGGTCAAGCAAATCGAGAAGAGTTTCGGACCGTGCAACTTGATTGATTTCGACCCGTCATCGATGTCTCTCATCATTGATCACAAGGCAAGTGCTCACGAAAAGATCAGTAAGTTCCTGCAGTTGCGAGCCCCATCTGCCAAGCAACCGATTCGACTTTCGCTCACCGGCGTTTCATCGGAGTGGATGGCTGACGAACACCAAGATCAATTCAAAGGTTGGTTTGAAACTGCAAAGACACTCAGCCGCGAGGAAGTCGCCAACGTTCGCGAATGGCAATCGAAATCTCTGCTTTTGGTAAGCGATGACGTGCAACTCACGCCGGGCAAGCCATATGCTTTCTCGACAAAGCACAGCCAAATACCGGTGACAATCATGGCACGGCATCTTGCCCAACAAGACACTGAGGTCGGTATGTTGCAGGTGCGTTTGGATATGGCTGGCACGGACGGTTCACGAACTTCGGTGGTTGGCGCTCTTCCGCTCGACGGCTCGGGGAGCGGTTTGGTTCTCCATCAACACGGCTCTGACAACTTCTTTTGGCTGGTTGTTCCTCAGACCGAATCATCGCCATCGAATCGCGAGGAAGGCGCACACCTGCCAAATACAAGAACGAGCGCAGCCAATGTGACCAACGCGAAGGTCATCGATCATCGCAACGCTCGTTCGGTTGTCGAAGCTTACGTTGCGGCGGCACTTGCGGGTGATGTCGCGGGTGCAGCGTCTTTCGGGAAGGGTATTCAAGCCGATCCAAAACGCATTGCAGAGATCCGAACGTTTCTCAACATCCAACGAATAAAGATCCCAACGGTCTATGTCAATGACACAGCAAAACCGCCACGAGCGTTAGCGACATCGGAAGCGGTGAAGCTCGATGAGGAGCACAAGCAACCCGACGGCCAGCGAGATGGCTTCCTCGTATTCACGCTCGAACTGACTGATGAAATATGGTCGGTGACGGATCTCGACTTTGAATCGGAATCTAGTGCTGAAGAGGAGTTGACGCGATTCCTGAAAGCCAATCCCAGAGCGATTGGTCTACCGCCATTGCCATAGAGTGAATAGTTGGCATTGACGCGGTTGTTCACTTCGCACTTCATGTCGAACTTTGCCAACCGGTTGGACAAGCCTACCGGGGAGGTGGCGTTTGCTGGCGACGGTGCTAATTTCAAAACATTGGCTCCCGCTGGGCAAGCCAGTTGGGGCCGAAACGCAGGTAATCTTGTGACACCATGTCGCCTGTCGTGTTCTTCGCCCCATGTCGGCTTGTCCGACATGAGCGCACGCTTTGAAATTAGGAAACGTGAGACGCTCGCGACCGCTCCCCTCGCCGGCTTGTCCGGCAGGTAGCGAAGTTTCAGTCATGACGGAGCAACGCACGAACGTCATATTCGCTGAACGTGCCCGCATAAAACCCATGCTGCCAAATGGCGTTTTGACCCATCGCGTAGGCCGTGTTATTCATGATCGCCAATGCGATTTCTGAAGGGCTCTCCGAAATGTTGCCGCGTAGTGCCACGTGAAGATGATCGGGCATCCAGCGCGAACTGCCAGTTGATATTGATGCTTAGACGCGGTCCCGACTAGGTTCGATCAAGTGTCGCGAAATCCTCTTTTTGCGAAAGCGACCGCGTCAGCAACAACCAGAACAACATGCAGGTTGTACCAATATCGTCCGCTGTTCGATTCGCTCGGCTGATTGAGCTCTACACCATCATCGACCACGGTAAAACTTTTCAGCATCTCTGCAAATCGAGGATCGACGAACCGTTCCTTATCGACCTGTTGCGCAATGTAGTGCTCTACCTTGGACGTATGATTGTCTCCAAATCCGCGAAACGCAACTTTACGGCTAAACTTCACAGGCGTTCCAGCCAGTCGCAGTGCGTGTTGCAGCCGACCTTTGACCCGGCCAACAAAGAGGACCGGCGACACGACTGGGATCGTTGAGAATGCAAACTGGACCTCGTCAGGACTCCAATTCATCGAGATGCGTTTTAAGTTGTCTTGCATCCATGCAGCATCAAGGCCTTTGAAGAATTTCTCGTTCGGTTGCGTGGGAAATTGCGATCCAGCCGTCGGCCATCCCGTCCAAGTGTAACGAAGATGAAACGCTGGCCGTAGGCTCTCGATTTTGTAGATGGGAATTGGCATTGTGCAAAACTTTCCATTCCGGTTGGGCAAGCCAACCGGGGAGGCCGTGTTTGTGGCGTGATGACGTTAATTACAAAACGTGGGCTCCCGCTGGGCAAGCCAGCAAGGGGCCGACAGGTATCAAGCGCCTGTTTAGCAGCAGTGTCAGCTAGCAGCAGCGTCGGCTGGCAATATCTGATCATACAATTTCTGGACCGCTCCGAAAACCAATTCCAACACCGTTCGCCCATGTCGGCTTGTCCGACATGAGCGCACGTTTTGAAACTAAGACGGGGCGTCGCGCGACCGCTCCTCTCGCGGGCTTGTCCGGCAGGTGGCGAAGTTTGAAGACGTGATCGACGTTCTATTCCGCATCTCCTCAGTTGTTTTTCTAGTTGCCTAGAAATTTGGCTTGACCTTGGTTGCAGCGACGGATATTATCTAAAAAACTAGAAATGTTGTCCGTGCGCGCGGGAGCGATTGATGGCGAGACCAAATTCGGAGCATCCGACGGAGTTGGAGCTGCAAATCCTGAAGGCATTGTGGGACAACGAGCCGATGACGGTGCGCGAAGTGCGTGAAGCACTGGAGCTTGCGGGACGCAGTTTGGCGCATACGACCGTGATTACCATGCTGAGCACGATGGTCGATAAAGGGCAGATTGAAAAGCTCGATCCACTGCAAGGCAAGGCGTTTCGTTTCACTCCCCTAATCGCTCGCAATGACGTTTCTCGCGGGATGCTGGGTGATCTGGTGGATCGTGTTTTTGATGGCTCGGCGGAAGCGGTGATGTTGAGTCTGTTCGACGTCAAGGATCTAGATGAAGATGAGTTGGCTGGGCTTCGCAAGTTGCTCAACAAGAAAATGCGGGAGGCCAAATCATGAATCTCCTGTCAATCGATTGGTCGGAACTTTCGCTGCAAGTCGTGATCACCTTCGGGCATTTTCTATGGCAAGCATGTGCGGTGGGGCTGATGCTTGTCGCGATTGATCGTGCCGTAAGCTTCCGGCTTGCGAATGATGTTAACCGCAAGCTGGGAGCAAATTCTAACTTCCGCTACGTCGCCGCTTGTGTTGCTTTCTTCTCACTGCCATTATGCGTCGCTGCAACGTTTCTCTGGGTACACCAAACTCGCGGGCCGATTCTGGTGGCATCGAGTGACAGCGATGTTTCTCCTGCTCCGTCCGTTGAACCGATGCCATCGCCCAAAGTGATCGACTTAGGTCCTGTGTTGGCGTCGGACGCATTGCCAGAACGTGCGCCACTGGATATGACCGGCGTCGAACTGCTTGATACGTCGAAAGATAACGCGTCGGAAGTTGTAGCTTCCGGCAAACATTCGCTCAGAGGATGCAGGCACTGGCACCTTGGCTGTGCCTCGTCTATCTCGCTGGATTCACCGGCATGCTCGCGAGATTTGGCCTCGCTCTACGGAGGAACTCGACTGCGGCGGACGTTGCAACCGATCACCGACGTGAATGTGCTGGAAATCATTGCAGCACAGGCAGCCTGATTCGGGTTACGGCGAACTCCACTGGTCGCCATCAGTCAGCGGATATCGGTTCCGGCTGTGATCGGAGTTCTCAAACCGACGATATTGCTTCCACCGGCCCTGTTGTGTGGACTCGATCCGCATCAGGTAGCCGCCATTCTCAGCCACGAGTTAGCTCATATTCGGCGTCATGACTTGTTGGTGAATCTGTTGCAGCGTTTTGTCGAAGCGTTTCTCTTCTTTCATCCGGTCACCTGGTGGATCAGCCGCCGTATTCGCATCGAACGAGAGAACTGCTGTGACGATCTGGCCGTCGCAGGTTGTGGACGGCTTGAGTTCGCCAGTGCGTTGTTGCAGATGGCGGAACTGTCGGCAAAGTCACGTGGCTTGAGCATCGCTCCACAGTTGGACGCGATGGCTGCTGATGGAGGCAACTCATCGCAACTCAGTCTCCGAATCAAGCGGTTGCTGGGTGAAGTGGAAACGCCACGTTTGATCGTCGCCCCCAGCTCACTGGCCTTCTTTGGAATTGCGCTAACTCTGAGCTGTGCCACTGTCATTGCGTTTGCACAACATGGTGAGAAGGAAAATTCGGAAATGGCTGAATTCGGCCCCGAGTCCAATGGCCTTCGCTGTCGGCTGGTTGTGCTGACAACCAACGCTAATGACGAGTCGCCTGATTTGAGCCGAACGGCAAGTGAATTCGTTCGCTCGGAGCAGATGACGTTCGGTGTCGAGCTGAAAAACGTCAGCGACAAACCTGTGACGTTGGCGGGAATTCGATATGGCGAAGGCTATGCCGAAACGATCACTGGTAAGCTGAATACGAACATGTTTGCCCCGCATCTGTTCGAGTTCTCGTTTGTCGACGAAGCCGGCAAGCCGGTTCCCCGAGCGAAGCGCGAGTATTACGATGGATGGATAGTCATCAACAGCGCTTCGACTCATCAGATAACGCCCGGCAAATCGCTGACAGTTGCTCTGCGCCCGGCAAAGTTCAACGCGCCAATGGACTATGATTTGCCACCGGGAAAGTATACCGCGCGCGTTCGCTATTTCGGACCAGGTGACGAGTTGCGAGAAAATGTTCGCAAGCATTGGCCCGATAAAAACATACTCAACGCATGGCCGCATTCGGTCGAATCCAATTCGGTAAACTTCGCAGTCACTGAGCCCTCACGTCGCACGGTCGCAAAGGACTTGGTGTGGGGTAAGGGAGTGGACGGCTTGCGAGCGGCCATTGAATTTCGATTGCCCGACAATGTGGAAGCGAATCCAACAGTCGCGCCAGGAGTTCCGGTAGGAACGCCGATCGGCGTGGTGTTCCATGTGCAGAACACGAGCGACAAGCCAATCACCTTCGTCAGTGAAACCAGGCGGCAGGGAGACACCGTTCATGTGACCAATGAGCGCGGCGAGAAAGTCGATCTCAAGGATACGTTTTTTTCTGGCGAGCCGATCGATGTCGCCTGGACGCTGCAGCCAGGAGAATCGGCTCAGTTGTCTTTGTTGACTCCTTCGTTGGGCTCGTTAGATCAACCGGGCGAGTACAAGGTACGCTATACGATTCGGTTTAACAGCCGCTCTCAAAAAGATGAACAGGGTAAAGTCATTTTCCCGCGACCAGGTGATTATGACAAAGAACTCGAAACGGGCGATGCACGGCTTTATCTCCGTGACATTATCCCAAACTCCGCAAAGCGTGAGGATCGCAGCTTCGACATCCATGTTGTGGATGTCGAGACGAATCAGCCGGTCGGTGGCGGTGTGGCCAATACCCGATTCACTTTGAACGGCTGGAAAGAGAAGACAGAGGACAAGTTGATTTCTCAGGATCAGATTGACGTTTCGAATGATGGCAAACTTACCATCGCAATTCCCGATGAGTTGATCGGTAAACACGCGTATTTGCAAGTCGCGATCAAGCATCCAGACTATGTCATTGAGCAAAGTTTCGGCTTCTGGCTCATTACGCCAGAGATGAGTACGAACACAGCGCTCGCTCAGGAGAAACTGTTCGGAGGTGGAGTGATCAAACTCAAACGTGGGCACAAAATCACCGGACAGGTTTTGGACCCAGATGGAAACCGGCAGGATGTCAAGCTCTACGCAGCGATGCAGATGCCGGAGTATCTGAACATGCCACCCCATGCGGTCACGGACAAGGAAGGGCGATTCAAGTTCCGTGTACCAAGCCACGATGGCTACCGGCTGTTCGTTATTTCTTCGGACTTCGTATCCGTTTCTATCCCGATTCGCAACGAGTATGGCGAGCATCCGCCGATCAAATTGGAATCCGGCACGGTCATCAACGGGCAGGTCTTCGGCACCGACGGAAAGCCGCTGGCCGATGTGGTCGTGCAGGGCAATGGAAGCGACTCGGTCTACACCGGATTCCCAAATCCCATGGCCCGAGTAAGAACCGACGCCAACGGACGCTACGCTCTGCCACCGATGAAGCTGCCAGTCGATGTTCGCGTTGCACCGTTGGGATACGTCGGCGGCTGGTCCGGATCAGGTCGCGATCTGACAGGCGACTTGGCGTTTCTGCCGATCCTCTTCAAGCCATCGCCAGACGGACCACATCCAAACGCAACGCTCGATTTTCATCCCGCTCAGACGGTGACACTTACAGCCGCGTATTTATGACGAAAGGGACAACCGGCGACGAGTTGCGACTTGGCGATCTTCGGAACGGTCCCCGATCAGCAGCGGACTGAAGATCAACGCGGACCGTTTTGGCGCGGTCGATTTAGTGAAGTGTCGGAGCAGCCTGGACTGTTCCAGGTCAAGGCACCGAAGGGCCTGCTTAACGCCACACTCGTCGATGCAGAAGTTCCCACTGGTCCACGGCAAAAGTGGACTCGCGCGGTTAGCGAAGGCGAAAATGTCAAAGGCCCTCGTGCTGAAACTGGCTGGAACGTTCTCGATCGCGACGATGATTCGATCCTTGTCGGTGAGCCAGCAGCTTCGAGTGTGAAAGACTCAGCATCAGCGTCCCCTGTTCAGGACAGCGACACCAATGACAAGGAATCGACTGCTAGTGACATCAAATGGGAGTTCGTTCCGACTAAGCCTACGAAAGTTGATTTCGTATCTTCTGGTACATCTGAAATCCTCAACGACGGCTCTGTTCAGTTGAGTGATTCGGGTAACTGGCAAGAGTTCAACCTTCGTTTCGCGGCAGCCGATTTGCCGACCGCAATCCAGACCATGCGTCTTGAGATTTTCCCACCTGCTTCGTCGCAATCGAGAAGCGATAAGACCGTGATGCTCTCTGATGTGAAGCCGTGGCTCACGCTCAAGTCGGGCAAAACAACATCACTTGAATTCGTGAGCTGCAAGTACTTGGGCGACGCCGAAGATGAATCTACAGTGAACTGCATCGACTGGCTGTCGGATACGGCTTGGAAGGTGCCGGCGTTTTCTGAGCAGAACACCTCGCATCAATTGGTCCTTCGGTTTGCGGATCCCATTGTGATCGACGACGCCAGCGAGTTGGGAATCACGATCGACGCAGGCGGGTCGGCCGAGTTGGGCACGCTATCGCGAGTTCGAGTCTTGTTCGCAGATGCGACAGTAAACGAACCGAACACAAACACAGCGAATGCAGACGCAGCGCCGACAACTGCCGGAACCCGCAGGGTCATTACAGTGAATGATGTTCCGCTTTCTTTCCGTTGGTGTCCGCCGGGTGAGTTCCTGATGGGATCACCCGAAGACAAACGATCGCAGTATGGGGACGCTCACGTCACTCAACATCGCGTTAAAATCTCACGCGGGTTTTGGCTTCAGGAAACCGAAGTCACACAAGCCCAATACGAAATGGTTACGGGGGAGAAGCCTTCGTTTTGGCAGCCATTGGATGATCGTGCTGCGAGAGCGCTGGGTCGCGAACATACTACGGATAATCCTGTCGAGCAGGTTTCCTGGACCGACGCCTCCTGGTTCTGCCAGGAACTCACAAAGCTTGATGGCAAACATCGCTTTCGACTTCCGACGGAAGCCGAGTGGGAGTATGCCTGCCGCGCCGGTCGACCGGAGTGCCGATACGGCGGAATCAACGACATCGCCTGGGTATTCGAAAACACAGAGGTAGGTTTCGAGGGCAGTTTCGGCCACAGGGCGGTCGGCAAGAAGCTGCCCAATGCCTGGGGGCTCCACGACATGCTCGGCAATGTTTCGGAGTGGTGTTCGGACTGGTTCGGACCGCCAGCCACGCAGCTAACCATCGATCCGACTGGTCCGGCTTCGGGCACCGATCGCATCGCTCGAGGTGGCAATTGTTTCGCAGATCCAGGCGAACTTCGCACCGACGGCGCGTGCATGGCTGGTACGCGCAATCGAGATGGCGGACCACCACACGACAAACTCCGAACTCGCGGATTTCGCATCGTGCTTGCGGATGGCAACAATCCGAACGCATCGCCTTGACCTTCACGGCTTCACTATTCTCATTCGCCCCATGTCGGCTTGCCCGACATGAGCGCACGTTTTGAAGTTAGTAAACAAGCCACACAAAAACCGGCTCCCCTCGCCGGCTTGCCCGGCAGGAAGCAAAGTCCAGAACTCTCCCATGCTTGCCCAGCAGGATACAAACTTCTCAATATCCGGTTAGGCACGCTACTGCCGCCAAAGACCCCGGGGTCATTTCTGTCTCCTGCAGTTGTCTATTATGGTTTTCCATCATTTGGTAGTAGAAGGGACGTCTCCCAGCCGCTGACATTTGGATGAATAATTTATGCTCTCAGCCATCAAGTTCACTTCAGAGTCCTTAGAAGCAAGCCATATCGCTTCCAAGAGATTTGATTTCGTTCATGGACGCAGTTTCCAAGCAACCCGGATGCTGGGTGGCGAAACCCTGTTTAGATCATGGCTGCATTTTGCAGCGAAGAAGTGCTGCTGGGAGATCGTTGACTACTTAATCGACAAGGGCCTACTGATCAATCAGCATGGCGGACTGTCAGACAGCCTACCGATTGAGCAGGCTGCTGCCGGAGGTCACCCCGAAGTGGTCGCCTTGCTGATTCAAAAGGGAAGTCAACTCGATACCGACGTGTCAACACGAAACCCTCTGTTCGCAGCCATTTACGCTGGGAGCATCGAAGCTGTGGAGCTGCTGTTAAAAGCGGGCATCAACCACAGAGTCAAGTACAGCGGCGATAAAGCATGAACGACATGGACGCTCACGCATTCGCTTTGGAGCGAGGTGAAACGAAAATTGCAGCGATGCTCGAAAGTCGACCATGAGTCGGTGTGACTCCCATGCACGTATCCTCGCATTTTTTCCGCTCGAACTTATTCTTGCTTCAAGGCCCTACTTGGCACCTTTTTGGGCACTTCAGCTGACCGATGAGTCGTCGAAGAACTCCTGACGGCAACATGGATCGCGTCGATGTGCGTTTCTAATGGAGTTTGGCTTTACCTTTTTGAACCGGTTCAACTTGTTTGTGTCGTGATCGTACTCGAACTCATGGACCACTGCGTGCTTGCTAGACGATCGCGCCAACTGCGATCCCGTCCTCATTCTCCAGGTAGCCCGCAAGCAACACCTCCCCCACATTAGCCGGGAAGCCTCCTTCTGCCCGGCAATTTGGCTAACAGCCTGTTTGTGCGGAGATCTTGCGTAAATTCGAGGACATCTTGCCGGAATTGGTTTTCTTCGCGTTTGGTTGTCATTGCACCTGTCAATTTTAAGGGCATTGCGTTTGAAAGGGCGTTGTGTTGACTTGTGACGGTATCCGATTACTCGCCTTTCGGAACAAATGGAAAGTCAGTTGGTTCTCAGGAAATCGGCTTGTGTTTTGATTCATAAGATGGGTCGTCTGAGATTTCAATCAGGTACGACGACAAAATCGATTAGCCTCTGCCAAATGTGATAGTCACGCGCAGTACGGCCTTGGAGAACCGTATTTCGCGTGCGAGTCTCTCCCATTCTTTGCTATTCTTATCGAGTTCGTTCAATCGCCGATTCATCTCGTTGATCGCGCTTTGCGCAGCGTCGGTAAGCTCGTCGACATTAACACCAAACGTAAACGGTGCTGCAAGTACATCTGGATGGACTAGTCAGCCGAATACGGTTGAAGCAGTCCATGAAGAATGGCTCAAGATCGAGATAACATCCAGCATCTTCGAGATATGGAGCATCTCCAGTGGATCAACCGAGTTCGCCCACCGCTCCGATTCATTGTTGGCTTCCGCCGTTTTTTCATTCGGAGTCCCAAGTAATAGCGTCGACGCCAACTCATCGGGCAAATGAATCACGTACCCATTGCGCCTTCACGCGAGGAATTCATTCCACCGGTTCCCATTCCGCGTGGATTAATCGGCTGCAATACAGTTTCCTCTAGCCGCAGCGGTTTCGGCCAGTCAGCTTTAGCAACCCACGCTGTCGAAGGTTTTCGATCAGATAGTCGACGTCAGGACACGTGACATAGAGGTGGTTCGCCCTTACGCTCGTTCGTCTCGTCGACCGATCCAATGAATCCGCGATCAATCGATTTCACGTGGTCCGCCAAGATGCTTTCAAGCGAATGGAGGACTCGACGTGCGGCGACCTTTTCTTCCTCTGTCGCTTTACGCTTAGCGGTCGGCAGCACAACCGCGAGGCATTGACCTCGCAGTGGTTCCACTCGACTTCCTTCTCGCTTCCATCGAGCCCTTCCATGTCATCCCAATTCTGTCCTCGGGTATCGGGAACACCGGAACGAAATTCAAGCCGTTCAATTGAGCTTGATCCGCCTTGCGTTTGAACTCTTCGGTGACCAAAACGACAACGGGATATTCGCGAATCCGAAAGATGGCATGTTCGGCTAGCTTTGCCACATCGAACTCAAAGCGATCGACCATAAAGGCAGTCTCTTTGCTGCTATTTGGTGGCCCGAAAGTGATGTTCGACTTGTCTTTGTCCAACGCGAACGATTTTGTTAGAACGTTGTACACGTAGTACTCCCCCACCTTCGATTGCACCGGCAAGATCTCGCCGTTCGCTTCAAGCTCGACTCGCAATGCATCGACGGCGCGACGACTGAAGGCAGGCAACATGCCCACGCGTGGGTAGTCGTTGTACGGTTCGGCTCCACCAACCACTTTTTGAGGAACCCAAATTTTCGCCAGCGATACGGGCATCCAATCGAGTTTGCCATTGAGTTCAGGTTCAAAATCGCGTGCAATCGACTCGCGACCGATCAGTGACGGAGCGTCTTCGGGGAACTCAAAGCCACTGAATCGCGGATCGTCCGCAAAATAGGTCAATTCGTAAACGTTCATGGTCATCATTTTCCATCATCAGGCGGGACAATTGCTTGCAGAGACTCTATTATGTCAACAAGGTCTTCATCGACTCCTCGTCGTCTGAGAAGCAGTACCCTTCGTACTCCTTAACATCAAAAATCGGTTGGAGCAAATACATGGATCTCATTGAATCGATTCCCATTTGAAGGTCGCTCGGTCTCGCAATCGCAATCACGCTGGCTGAAAGAATTCGGATCGTTAATCCCGGCCGCATCCGAGTCAGGTGACATTATTGCAATACTGCGAGGCAAGTGTTACTAGTTCGCAATCAATGACTCCTGCATCGCAAGCCAGGCCGGAGGCAGAACGGCTTTCCGGCACCACCAATGGCATTTCAACCTCTATGTTTGGTTGGAAACGTTCTGGACCTGGCGGTAGGCTTTCAAGAAGAACCCTTGCAAACCCAAAACGAAACCACCTCTGAACCACACCAAAAGGAATCGCGGTCATCAATCAACATTCAGAATACTCAAGAACGCAGGACGCGAACCCGCGTATAGCCACTGAATTGCAAGCTACAAAAGGCTGACTCTTCCTATTTGCGAATGCGACTTGCCTTTTGGGCGAGTCCGTTCTGGTGGAGCGTCAGAGCGTATGCGGGCCCGCTGGCGCGAAGATGGAATTCCAGTTGAGCCTTCACGCCACGGTAGGACCACTTGGTAGGCGAGTCTGCAAAGACTTCCTGTGTCGGCTGGTTGGTGATGCCAACCATCATGTGACCGTCCTGGAATTTGATGTCAAAGATAAAGTTCGGTGCTAGTTGGTAGCGCCCAACAAGTCGCTCGGGGGCAACGGCAGTTTTATCGTCAATCGATTTTGACTTTGATCCAGCATGCTGTTGCAGTAGGTAGCCGACCATTTCATCACAGGCAGGGAAAGCTTGCGACTGGCCCGAGTTAGTGCAAGCGATCGCTGCCACGTTGGCCTCAGGTAACACCAGATCACGGCGAAGGCGTTCGTGTTGGAGCCGGCATGGGTCAGCGCCGGGCCGAGACCAGAATTCAAACAAATCCATCCGCAGCCGTATTTTTCAGTTGCCGATTTATCGACCAACGGCTCGTGGAGATGATCGTAAGTGCTTTGCGATTTCAATACTGGAGCTGGATTGCCGGCCAATTGCCAACGTGCGTACTTGGCGTAGTCTTCGATGGACACATGAACGGTTCCCGCTGCGGCGTAGACAGTCGGATTCTCCGCACCGGCTGATCTGGGATCGATTGGCGAGCCGTCGGCTTTATGTCCCCACATTAAAGGTGGCTGCAGTTGCTTAGCCGATGACATCGAGCGGAAGTCCGCCGAATGCATTTCCAGCGGATCGAAGATGTGCTTCCTCATCAGCGATTCATACGGCTCTTTGGCTCGTGTCTCTAACATGGCCGAGGCAACCGCATAGCCAAGGTTTGAGTACATGAACTTGCCTTGTGGGTGCGCTGGAGCCTCAGAGAGAACAAGTTTGAGCATACGACGTCGCTCCAGCGTCGGTGATTGCTTTTCATCAAAGAAACTCGTCCAAGCCTGGGGTGAAACGTCCGAAATGTTCGCAGGCAGGCCACTTTGATGCGACAGCAACTGATCCAAAGTGACGCTGCGTAGTTTCGGATGAATGTCCTTGCCATTCGCCGTTGGCCAAACTTCGCCGATCTTGGTGGTCCACTCGATCTTGCCCGCTTCGACCAGCACTGCCGCCAACGTTGCCGTCATGGATTTGGTGTTCGAGCCAATCGGAAACCGATCGGTCAACTCGATCTTGTCGGATGCACCTCGTTTGCGAACGCCGAAGCATTGCGATTGAACCACTCCATCCGCGTTAACGAACGCCGCGCACATCCCAGGAACATCATGCTTGCGAACGACCTCCGCGAGCTTCGCAGCAAATTCCGTCGACGAATCGTCCGCGCGGCAAGCCGAATGCATGCTGGCGAATGAACACAGGGAGAGAATGACGAACGATGCCGTCATCGAGAATAGACTGTTCATGGGAGACTCGCTTCAAATTAAAATTTGATGAATTACTCTTTCATCTCAACCTTGTGATCGTCATCACGATCCTGTGCTTCTTCGATCCTGCTGTCCAGTTCCACTGCATCAGGTTTATTCCGCGTTTTCCGTTTGGGAGCATCGATAAAGAAAGCAACAAACGCAAGCAGCACTAATAGCAACAGAAATGCGTGAACCGTACGTGCTGGAAGATTGAATTGCGATTTCTCAGCTCCTGTAAGTGGCTGATCCTTGTAGCGACGATGAGCAACATAGCCAAGCCGAAAAAGTACAATTAGAAACATTCCAACCGCAGCACCAACCGAGCGCATCGCAACACGTCCCGCAGGTTCGAATGGAAGTCGGTATACGACGTACGCTGACAAGATGGAGGGGATCACAATCAAACTGACCTCGCGCCACGATGGGATGATTCGATTCCAGGTCTCTGCGGCAATCGCGTTGGCGCGTTCCAGGTGCAAACGTCCGTCGGTTTCGTTCAGAGAGGAAGCGATACTCATCATTGCGATGGAGTCTTCCTCGCTGCATTCACCTTCCAGATTCGCGATCAACTTGAGTAGATCGTTTCGTCGAGGCGTAAGCTGTTTTTCAACAGCGGTCTGATTAAGCCAATAAACGCCGCGGTAAACAAAGTACATAACGATTCCAGGAAACGTTGTCATCACAATAGCTCCCCACCAGCTTTCCGTCGTTTCCAGCTACTGTGGATAAAGAACGCACCCATCGCTATTGATGGTGGCAACAGATACCACCAGAAGACGTTCCGCAGCAACCAAATCTGATGCTCGACTTGAGCCAGCATTCTCGCAGGCTGAACAGCAGGCTCGCATGGCGCTTACGTTGTGGATGAAGTCTTCGATCGACCAGCATGAATCCAGCAATCCACAACAGCACAGGTATCGCCAAATACCAGGTCCATGGCGACGAAGATCTGATACCCATTGCAATCCATAATGGGATCATCACCAGCTGCAACGCCGACTTCACGAACGTCCCTTGAAGATCATCGAACGAAATGCATCGTGCGATTCTTGAACTTCCCGCCCGAGCTGATCTACGTCGAATGAAACTCTTACCTGCGATGATTCGGCTTTCCAGGCCTGCTGCAATCGATCAAGACTCATCGGCTTCGCCCTCCGCAGGTTCCGCCTCGAGAAGCGTTGCGAGTACTTTCTTCGCTCGGTTAAGCTGAACCCCAACGTTGCTCTCGGAGATACCCAGCACTCTTGCCATTTCACGGTAAGTCATGTCGTCCAGATACAACAGCACCAAAGCGACATCGGTCCGAGGAAGTTGATGAATCGCGTCGTAAAGTCGTTCAAGCAATTCTTGCTGTTCGAGCTGCTGCGACGAATCAACTGAATTCGTAGCCAGAGTCTGCACCTCCAGCAGCGGTTTTTGAAATTGTCGTCTAGGCTGGTCGTTTCGATGCCAATTCATTGCCGTATGCAGTGCCACTCGATAAAACCAAGTCCCGGGGCTCGCTTTGCCTGCGAACTTTGGCAGCGAACGCCATGCTTGCAGCAGAATCTCCCTGAGCCAGATCCTGGCAATCTTCTTGGTCAGCGTATAAGCGCGAGCGACCTTGAGCACGGACGAGCTATGCTCCTCCAGCCATCGCGTGAATATCGCCTTTGGGATCTTCCTCAAGCACTCATGGTTCCCGCACACCGACGCAAATCTTCGCTTCCAGAATTATTGGTACCGCACCGAACGGCAGACTTACGAAAAAATGCCTCCTGGGCGATAAAGTTGGCTTTATCATTCGGGAACCCAACGCGTTTGATGTTATCCTACGCCAATGTTTCTCAGTCGATCTGCTTCCTTTTTGCGTATGGCCTTCACGGCAGGCGAAGCAGCAATGGCGGGCGGTGCTTTGACGCGACATCTCAGTCTTCAAGATGTCTATAGCAACGACGCCTAACGGCCCTGGTGGTGTGTTGTTTCAAACTCCGGCTAAAAAATTGCCCATCTTTAAAACCTACGTTTCGGGTTACCCCGGAGCGTTTCGGTCAAGTACTTGTGTCTGGGTGCTTAGCATCCGAGTCTTGGAACGCATAACATTATGGGTTCAGCAACAGCGATGTCTTCCGCCGTCGATTATATTCAAAACGGTTGGCAAAGACTGGGACTTGCATTTTCCCGACCGACAGACGCATGTCAATCTTAACGTATGACCGTCGAGACCAACGGAGCAACGCTATATGATTGGAATCATCGCTCGGACCAATGACGGACACGATGTGTCCTCTTGCCTATCCGCATTATTTATTTGCTGCTGTTGGCTCGGCTTGGTTCGTTGTTGCACGGTGTCAGTGGCAAGCGATGCTGAGGCATGCGTGAAGATCATTGGCCAGCCGAATCTCGAAAATGTTGTTGGCGTCCTTCGAGGCGTGAACGAGGCTCCACCGGAGCAACGCTATGGGCTTCTTTTACGAAACGTCCTTCCGCAGTTTGGAAACGACCGAATACGGATTGCGATCGACTTCGCGCCAACCTGGATTGCGTCTGTCGCCCAAGATAGGATGTGGAGCGGTCGAAGAACAGAGCGACGACCAACATGCTTCTGAGTTCGATCGACCCCGAAGATGGAGAACTCGTTTCGCTGGCGATCGTCCTGGTTCGGGAAGCTCAGCGAACGGGACGTATTCCGGAGCTTCGAGAGCTTGTGGAACAAGAGCTGTTTACGAGGGGGCGATCCATTGGCCTGGCAAGCACTGCACCTTGATTGAGATTGAGGCACGAAACTTTGAAGCCGCCGAAAGGCAGTTGACTGGATTGATCACCGTGGCCAGAACAAGACGCGTGTTTCCGGTCGAGCGAAGCGCCGAAGGCGTCGTGATGCAAGTTGCCTCTCAGCATCCGGAGTTGCTGGAATTGACGTTGGAGCTTGCCAATCTCGTCTGGCAACAGGGGCTTGCATCTTCCAGTCCTATGACGGAACGATGGCACCGGTTCCTTTATTCCATCGTCAATAGGTTGCGTTCTCGGACGGAGCTTGATCGGCCAGCGATGACGGAGGTTTCTTGGACGGGCCGTCCGATTGGAAACTGGAATTCGGAGTCTCGGATGACCGCCCAGTCCTGCGGCCAAGGCTTTCCGGTCGCTCGATGGTTGATCTCGAAGGGGGAGGTGCATCATGTGGCGGGACACGATGGCGATGTCCTCTGTTTCGCGACTCCGTTGCTGGATAATTATGAACTTGAAGGCGATTTGACGACATTCCACTTTCGTGAAACTCACTTGTTCGCGGCGGGCTTTTGGGCTGGGCTGGGAAGTGACCGAACGGCGGTCGACAATGGAAGCTTCTTTAAAACCGACGCCCGACGTTATGCAATTCCTCCCCTCACGCGAATGTTCGATTGGATGCGTGTTCGCGTCGTTGTACGAAATGGATTCCGAACAACGTACATTAACGGGCGACCGATTTATCGAATGCCGCATTCAGTTGACAGCGATCCATGGGCGGGTGTGCATGCGCTTTGGTTCAGTCACGGTAGCGTGAAGGATTTGCGAATCACAGCCGACGATGAATGGGTCCCGCAAGAAATTCCATTGCGTGTGCGATCAGGCCTTCACGGATGGATTCCTTATCATGATGTATCCAACCGTGCGCCGTGGAGGGTTCTGGATGTCCAGCCGTACGAAGTTCAAGAGTCGTTGCCTAACGCCCAGGACCCCTCGCAAATCGTCGGGCGTCGGCAACTCGATATTGAAGGGAGCGACGCGGAAAGTTTGCTTGCATACCATCGACCCATGATTGAGGACGGCGTGATCTCGTATGAGTTCTTGTACCGACCTGGCAGGGCGTTGGTTCACCCCGCGCTCGGTCGTCTGGCATTCTTATTGAAGGAGGACGGAGTCAGCGAACATTGGATCACCGATGGTCGACACGATCGAACAGGTCTCCGTCCAGGAAATGAGAGCGTTCATAAGGATCGTCAGCGCGGCCCGGCTGAATTGCCCCTGCAACCCGGTGGGTGGAATCATATCGAACTTAAGCGGAGCGGCGATGCGATGACCTTGGTGTTGAATGGCGTGGCGATTTACGAACGTGCGATTGACGACATCACCATCAAACGTTTTGGCTTGTTTCACTACGCGGACAAGACCAGCGCATCGGTACGAAACATCCGATGGAAAGGTAATTGGCAACAACGCTTGCCAAGCCTTGCGGATCAGCAATTGGCTGACGTTTCACTTGAAGAAATTCTTGGCGATCCCGCGGAGCTTGACAACGTATTCGTCCACGATTTCGGCGACGGTCTTCCAGTACAGCGTTTTATCGTTTCAGGGGATCAATGGCGTCAGCATTTTCAGCAAGTTACCGACGGCGTCTATTTTTCGCGCCCGGTGGCAACGGTTACGACCGCTTCATGATTACTCCTCGGCTGCGGTTGCAGGGCGACTTCGATGTCACCGTGGCGTTCCGCGACTTCCGATGCACGATACCGGACGGGCTTGATGGAAGTATCCATCTTGTCGTCGAATTTGAATCCGATGATCTCGCGGAATGTCGAATCTATCGTTCGTTCAATCGATTTCATCCAGAACAAGGAGATGAAAGCACTTGCACCGCCGGAGTCTTCCGGAGTATCCAAGGTCAACGACAATTCAATTATCCTGCCGTCCCACCCGAAGAGTCGACCGCCGGACGATTGCGATTCGTGCGTCGCGGCGAGGTCCTGTACTACCTGTACGCGGAGAATGACTCATCGCATTTCCGCCTCATTCACAAGGAAAAGGTCGGAACCGCCGACGTGCGTCCCGGTTCGTTGAGGCTGGTGGTGGAAACGAATCGAGAAGGCTTGACCGAAGTCGTCTGGAAATCGATTGAAATACGTACTGGCGGTATCAGAGGGAAAATTGTTCCGCCCAGGTTATCGAATGTGAATGAATAACCGCTGGGTGGCCCAATCCGGTTCGAGGCCGATGTCCTGCAGTTGGGACGCGGCGACATCGTCCGTCCAATCAATTTTGATTGGACTGCTTGGCAATCGTTTCTTCGTGATGCTCCGCGATGGCCAAAAGCTCTTTGACTTTTTCCGGATTGTCGCTGGCGATGTTCTTCGATTCGGAGATGTCTTCGCGCAGATTCGCAAGGAAAATCGTATCGTCAGCGGCGAGCGATTTCGGCTGCCGTGGATCTTTCGGATTGCCAAGCAATTTCCAGTCACCTCGCCGGACAGCCCATTGTGCTCCGTTTCCTTGCCCCAGTCGCCAATAGAGATTGTCGTGCGGAGACGCGTTTTCGCTGGATGCAATGGTCTGGCGAAGACTCCGTCCGTCGAGTGTTAATGATTCAACAGAACATTTGACATAGTCGGCGATCGTGGGAAGCCAATCACAGCCAAACGCGATCTGATCGCGTGCTTCTCCTTGCGGTATCTTGCCGGGCCAAGAAACGACGGCCGGAACTCTCAGACCACCTTCGAATAAGCTACCTTTGCATCCGCGATAGGGTCCGGGATTGCCACCGCCGCCGAACGCTCGTTCTTCGACGCTGTGGCCGTGGTCCGATTGAAAAATGATCAGTGTGTTATCCCGCAGCCCGAGCGATTCGACGTGCGCAACGATGTCCCCCATCAGAGCATCGGCAGTGCTGAGCAGTTCCGCATAGCGGCGACGCTGCGGGTCGGCAATCCTCTTCGCATAAATGTCTCGCCATTGGGCGGTTCCCTGCATCGGATAATGCGGCCAATTGATGGCCATATACACGAAGAACGGCTGGTCTTTTTTGTCGCGAATAAAATCCTTGCAGTGCTCTCGCATCAGGTCGCCAAAGAACTGACCGTCACGATGAATTTCGGTGCCGTTGAGCCAAAGATCATGCCGGTTGGGGCCCGCCCAATAAAAAAAGTGCGAGTAGTTGTCGATGCAGCCTTGCATGTGTCCCATCGAATAGTCGAAGCCCTGGCCATTCGGCTTCGTTTCAGGCAAATGTCCTAGATGCCATTTTCCGATGTGCGCGGTCGCGTATCCCGCGTCATGAAGCATGTCCGCAATAGTGACCTCTTCGTGAGGCATCCCTTCGGTTTCAGGATTGCCCGAAACATTCGACGGCACCCCAGCGCGTGCGGGAAAACGTCCGGTCATCAGTCCGGCTCGCGATGCCGAGCAAATTGCCGATGGCGCGTACATTTGCGTGAAGCGAACGCCGGTTTCGGCCAGTTTGTCGATCGTTGGCGTGATCAAGTCTTCGCTGCCATAACAACCCGCGTCGAGCGAGCCTTGATCGTCGGTGTAGAAAATGATCACATTCGGCTTGCGAGGACCATCCTTCGCCGACAACGTGAGGACCGGAAGCGAGAGGACGAGCAATGTGAGAAGCAGCGAGCGACAAATTCGCCCAACGAACGACCAACGCATGAATCAAACCTTCGGCACTTAAACGAGATACAGAGCGCAACCGACCTGGATGCCGGGGCAGACGCTGATAAACAAAACCATGTCGCCGGGTGATGCCTCCATTTTTTGAAGCGCCACCGGAACGGCCGACGTCATCAACGATCCAGCCGGATCGGTCACGTCGACGATCTTTTCGTTTGGCACATGCAAGTCCGCAGCGACGCTCGCCACGAACTCGCTGCTTATTTGTGGTGGTACGATCCACGAAAGGTCTTCGAGCGTCATCTCGTTGGCGTGCAGAAAGGCATCAACTGTTGAAGCGATACATTTCAAGTAAGCGGCGCGTAAAACATCGGGTTGATCATCGCACAACAAACAAGCTTTGCCTTGATCGTTCCAACGGACCGCCACCTGACGCAGGTCTTTGAACTCCGTGAAATCTTGAAAATGGAACGACAGGAAACCGTTGGAGGCATCGCTGCTTTCGCGCACGATCATGGCCGAAGCCATTGGCAGCGCGTCAAAGGACGACTCCGGACGTTCAGCCGCATTGTTGTCGACTTCCGAGCCAACGACCATGATTCGTTCGGCTCGACCGGCACGAATAAACTCCGACGCCATGAACAATGACTTCAACATGCCGACTTCACCGTTCATCACATCAAAAGCAAACGTCTTATCGGCGTCTCCTGGTTCGCGGTCATCGTTGATCCGCATGCGTCCGGCGAGCAGCGCGGCGATGGCCGGTTCCATAACGAACTCGGTTCGATACGTGCAAGCGGCCAGCAACAGTTCCACCTCGTTCTTCGTGACGGTGGACTTCGCCAAACACGCTTCACCAGCCTCCTGCAACATCGTCAGTGTGTCCGCGGATGCTCGCGACGAAGGATAAGCCAAACCGATCGACTCCACTTGCAACTGAATCGGCATCAACTCGGACTCCGCGTTCTCAGACGCTTTCAAAGTCCGTGATGGATCGCCGTTCCTTCCGTCACCATGAAGCCGCTCCGGTAAATCATCACAGACATACAGCGCCGTGCCGGTGGTTTGGCCCGAGCCGGAAATGCAGAAGATGATCGAGTCACCCCCTTTAATGTCGCGACGACGCATTGCATCGTGCAAGGCGAGAAAATGAGCGTTGCTGGACGTATTGCCTCGCTGTTCCAGATTGTTGATCAGCCGTTGCGAAAGGTCATGATCGTACAGTCGCTTGATCTCTCGCATCCCTTCCTGCATCGTCAGCTTGCTGGTTTGATGCGGGATAACGTGTCCCACGCCGTCAAATCCCCAATCGTGGCGTTCGAGAATATCCTTCGCATGGCGAGCCGCGTGAGGCACAACCGATTCGGTGACTTTGATCGCATCGGTGTACATCGCCGCGCCGCCATGCGGTTTATCGGTTGGCTTGGCGATACAAAACTGGCTGTACTTGCTCAGGGTGTACATATCCAGTGCGTGAAAGCCGCTGCCGGGAGAACCGGTTGCCGTCAGCGTCATGGCGACGCCGGCGTCCCCTAATGTCAACGACGCCAACTGCGGGTCCATGAAGTCGACGATCTCTTTCTGAGCGGTATCGATCAGGTGGGTGATGTATTCGCCACTGACCACCATGCCCGCTCGGATGGCTCCGCTGCGGATCAACGCATCGACCATGAAGACGCCAGTCCACATCCCCGCACAGGCGTTGGAGATATCGATCGCCAGCGCATTGTTCAAACCAAGCATCGATTTCAAACGGACGCTGGTCGCCGGTTCAAAGCTGACACGGTTTCGACCATCCCACCGCGAAATGTTCGTGCAAATGATGGCGTCGATTTGGTCCGGCCCAAGCAACGAATGGTCCAGGCAATCACGGACCGCTTTCTCAGCCAAATCGACGGAGAATTCATGCACACCGGCACGTCTGCGGGAACGAATGCCCGTCAGCTTCGCCAGGGGGACGCGTACCTTTCGTTCGCACCCTTTAACGATGTCGTCCGTCGTTACTTCGTCGGGCGGCAGATAGACGCCAATACTTTCAATGACGGTTCGCTGAACCGATGTGTCGTTCTTTGTCAACATGCGTTTATTTGCCCACTCGCCCTAAATGCGGCGACAATTCAGAGATCGTTGTGTACTGAAACAGCATCTGCGGTCCCAGCGTACCCGATTGATCGTCCAACAGCGAAATGCCGCGCTGGGTCAGTTCCGAAACAATCCGAAGACTCTGCAGCGACCCGCCCCCAAGTTCATAGAAGTCGTCCGCAATCCCAACGCGTTGCAATCCCAGAACGCCTGCCCAAACCTCCGTCATCACTTCCTCGATCTCCGACCGCGGCGGGATATATTGGCGCTGTTTGACGGTCGATGACGGCGGCTCGGCGTACAGTTTCGCGGCGTCGATCTTGCCACTGCTCAAAAGCGGCAAATCGTCAATGATCATGATCCGCTGTGGGACCATGTAGATCGGCAGACGTCCCTTCAATTCAGAGGTTATTGATTCGACGGTTAAGCCGCTGCCCGCCTCGACGGTCGCGAACGCGCCTACATACGAGTCGCCCGCGTCGTGAAACGCCTTGCCATAACCAGCCGTTACGCCGGGGCAAGCCGCCAAGGCCGCTTCGACGTCCCCCAGTTCGATTCGGAATCCCCGAATCTTAACTTGCCTGTCGATACGCCCCAAAAATTCGAGCTGACCATCGGCATTCCAGCGAGCCAAATCGCCCGTCCGATAATAACGTTGGCAGCGTCCGCCAATCTGACCGCGGGCGAACTGCTCGGCCGTCGCTTCGGGAAGGTTGATGTAGCCATCGGCCAAGACGGGGCCTCCCAAGACCAGTTCGCCGGCGACGCCGATCGGCAAGAGACGACGTTGATCATCCACAACATAGGCCGTCGATCCCGGTTTCGGTCGGCCGATCGGTAACTTTCCGCCGGCAAAATCATCCGTCACTTCGAACGTTGTCGCGGTGATGACCGATTCGGTGGGGCCGTACGCATTCAACAACCGGACACCCCGCTGCAACCAATCAACGGCGACATCGCGTGGGAAGACGTCTCCACCAACGATCATCAGACGCAGGCTCTTCGGCCACGCTTCGCCAATTGGCAACGCACGCGAGCACTCCTCGAAGTATTTTGGCGGCAGGTTGGCAATCGTGATCCGCTGATCGAACATCGTTTGCCAAAATGCTTCGACGGAAGGGAGCGTGTCGTCGCGAAATACCACTGCTCCGCCAACCGACCAAGTGACCACCATCTGTTCGATCGAAGGATCAAAGGTCAAATCACTGAATTGGTACATTCGATCGTCTGCTGTCGTTCCAAAGACGCAACTGATACCGCGGATGTGACGGCAAAGCGCGCCATGCGAAACCGCGATTCCTTTGGGCGTACCGGTGGAACCAGACGTGCAAATGATGTACGCAATCTCCGATTCCGAAAACGAGGCCTGCAATGAAGACGCTTCAAAGCTTTCCGAAAGTGGCAACAATGCGGAGGTTGCGATCAGCTTTGTTTCGGAATCTCGCTGACGGAGTCGATCGATCAGCGACGCTTCGGCGACGATGACCGCCGGTTTGCAGTCGTCGATCATCTGGTCAGCGCGGGCCGGAGGAGATTGCGGCGACATCGGAACATACGCAGCCCCAATCTTGAAACAAGCGAGCATCAGGATCGGTGCTTCAATCGTACGTCCCGTGGCAACGATCACATGCGAACCGGCTTGCGCACCAGACTGTTGCAACAATCGAGCAACCCGATTTGCATGTGCGTCCAACTGCGAGTAGGTCCATTGCTGATCGCCCAAGGTCGCCGCATGCGCTTGCGGATTGGCGGCGACTTGGGATTCAAACCATTGATCGAAACGCAGATGCGAAGGATCTTCGATTGGGTCGCCTGCCGACCATTGTTCGATAACGGTCGATTCGTCCTCCGGAACGATGGAATACGAATCGATCGTTTTTGTGGGGTCGTCGACAATTTGCTGCAATAAATGAACGAAACGCTTCGCGAATCGTGCGGCTGAATCGTGACGCATCAAATTCGCATCGTACTTCAGCACGCCGGAATAGCCATTGGGCGTGTCGTAAAGTTCCAACACCAGGTCGAACTGCCCTTCCTGTTGATCGAGCTTGTACGGTGCGACAATCGTATCGCCCCATGCGATCGATTCTCCCTCGCCGGCCAGCAAGCTTCCGACATCATCCCCTGCGGTCGGCTTTTGCATCCCAAAGACGGCACGGCACAGTGGCGGTGCGTTCAAGTCGCGAACCGGTTGCAAACGATGAACGAGCAAGGCGAACGGAAAGTCACCGGCCTGCCGCGCTTCAACAATGGTTTGCGCAGTCGCCGCCGAAACCTCCGCGAACGACATTTTTCCGTCAATTTGAGAGCGAATCGGCAGAGTATTAACGAAGTATCCAATGGCATCGGCGAACGATCGTTGTGTTCGCCCGGAAACCGTCATCCCGACGGTTGCGTCGGCCACGCGTGTGTGCCGAAACAACAGCGTCTGGAAAACCGACATACCCACGGCCATCGGTGTCGCATTGAGCCGACGTCCCAATGTACGCAAGCCCTCCGAAAGCGATCGCTCGATCGGGAAGTGTAGTGTTTGCCCACGTGCAACACTGCGTCGTGGACGCGGATAATCCCACATCAATTCCGGGAACAGGATCTCCGGCAAGTTGACTTCGCCAGTATTCCCACTGTCGCTTCCCTTCTTCGCTTTCCGGGAACTGTCGTTGCCACCGCACAAAGTCACTGAAGGATCCAGGCAGTGTGGGCAACAAGACATCGCTCGATGCAACTTCGCTGGTGTAGAGTTGCTTCAATTCATTCTGCATCAACCACAGCGAACAGGCGTCGAAAATGATGTGATGAACGACGATCAACAAAATATGATCATTGTCATTCCGTGTCAGCAAACGGACGCGCATTGGCGGTGTCTGCTCCAGCCGAAACGGTCGCTGGTATTCGCTCCGCACGCGATCAAGCAATTCAGCCTCATCGACCAAGTCACTGACATCGACTTGTTGGAAATCCAATGTGCTGCTGGAATGCACGATCGCCCGCGCATCGGCTCCCCCTTCGGCAACAAACGTCGTTCGCAACGGTTCGTGCCGAGCGACCAGTTTCTGAAACGAAGTCTTCAACGCTTCGACATTCACCGGTGCGACAAACCGCCATGTGGCCGCCGTATTGTAGGCTGGGCTGTCGGGAAACTGCTTGTACAACAACCACAACGATTCCTGCCCCAACGATAGAGGCCCGACGCGCTCTTCATCCTGACGCGACGCCGCTTCCGACTGAAGTCTTTCCAAAATCGATGCCTTATGCTTCCGCATCTGCATCATCAAGGGGGGCGACAGGGCTCGTTTGGACGCACTGAAACGCAGCAAACCTCCGTCGTCCCACAGCTTGACGCCACGAGCGCGCAGATCGGCGATCAGTTTATCCACGTCCTGCTCGATGGACATCATAAGGCTCCCTCAACCCATTCTTCATCCAGCGATTGGACGGCTGCGTTCTCGTCGCGTTCTGCTTGACAACTCAATACCTCGCTCAGCAATGCTCGAAGGCTAAGGTCTTTCAAAAACAAATCCATGGAGACTTCGACACCTAACTCGTTCTCAAACCAGGTCTGCAGTTCGATGGCCATGATGGAATCGAGGCCAAGCGACGTCAGCGGAGCGTCCAACTCGACCTCGTCCAATTCTAGTTCAGCGATTTCCGCGACTTGGCGACGGGCAAAGTGCAGCACACTCGCTTCGTATTCGGCAAAATCGGCATAATCGCATTGCTTGCCCATTTTATCAAGACCGCCTGCTTTGTTTGCAGCCGATACGGTCGAATTCATTAACATTCCCAAACGTTGCAGCCGCAATCCGCGCACTAAACCGAGCATTTTTCCCGACAAAGACCACAACTCGACCCTTCCGAGCCCCTGGTCGGCGTGTTCGTCCGACGCAAGCCAGCCGCGAACCAGCAGACGATTCCCATCAGCAATCGTCTCCTGCAAGGCGTCGTCAGCCAGATCGATCTGCTCCATCCCGACGGGAATCCACATCGAATGATCGTTCTGCGAAACCAATGGCGTCAACACTTGCAGGCATGCATCAAGTAGCGCCGGATGCATGACGTAGCCATCATTGCCACCGGCGGCCACCGGCAGTTCGACGATTCCAACCGTCACATCCGATCCCGATGACGTCTGCGATTCCGATGACGTTTGCGATTCCTCGAGGCCGCCCTCGTTCACACCGTCCGCGCGGATAACCCCCAGGCGTTGCAAACCTCGGAAGGCGTCTCCATATTCAATCCCCACATCATCGAGCATCTCGAAGTGCTCATTCAGCGCGATCTCGCGTCCGATTCCAGCGAACCAATGGCTCTGGCCGTCAAGCAAGTCCGTACTCGCACTCTCCGCACAACGATCGAGGTGAAAGGACAAACCGGAGCCGATCAACGCATCGGGATCGGGCTCGCACAGTTCCATCGTCGCAAGATGCAGCCAGCTTACTTTGTCGCGATGCAGAATTGAACAAACGTAACCGCCGGCGGCGTTCTTCACCAAACTAACTTGCATTCGGCACGGCCCTTCACCCAAAGCAAGCGGTCGGCTGAGTGCAAGATTGCGAATGCTGAGCGATCGCTGCGTCAGATGTCTCGCCGCGGCCAAGCCTTGTTCGATGAAAGCGGTGGCCGGGAAAATCGCTTCCCCTCGCAGGCAATGATCTCGCAAATAGTGGACATCCGACACATCGGTTTGAAACACGATCGCATCGCCGGCAATGTCCAGCTTCGTTCCCAACAAGGGATGCTTCGTTGTCTCGCCATCGATCATCGGCAAACGTGACGGTGTCGACGCGGAGGCCTTCAGCCAGCAGCGCTGTCGAATCATCGGGTGGCCGGGCAAATCGACCAGTTCGCGGCGATCCCCCGGGGTGACACTTTCCCAGTCGATCGATTCACCTTCGATATACCGTTGCCCAAGACGCAGCAACTGTTTCTCTTGGTCGGAAAGCGTTGCCGGATCGTCGGCCAGAAAGGTTCCGGCGGCCGCCTCAAGACACGCCTTCACAAACTCTTCGCGAGATCGCACGACGAACGCGGTTCGATAAGCAAAGTCATCGCGTCCAAGGTTCGCCGAAGCGGCGATCCGTTGCAGAGACGCTTCGGGCATCGACTCGGCAAAGTCAGACGCCAGACGCTTTAATGCGTTTTCCGTCTTCGCCGAAAGCTTGATCAACGTCGCTTCACCGGCGGGAACGTCGGATCGAGGTTCGACCCGCGATACGTACTCTTCAACAATCACATGGGCATTGGTGCCACCGAATCCGAAGCTGCTGACACCGGCGCGACGGATATGACGTTCGCTCGATTCGGCGTCGATATCGGCAGGCCACTGAACCGGCTGATCGGTCACCTTGATCGGCAGCGACCAATCGATATGTTCGCTTGGATTCTCGAAGTGCAAGTGTCGTGGCAACGCTTCGTCCTGCAAAGCCAAACATGCCTTGATCACGCCGGCGATACCCGCCGCTCCCTCCAAGTGGCCGATATTTGTCTTCACCGATCCGACATACAAGGGACGCGTTCGCGAACCGAAAACATTCCCCAATGCACGCATTTCCAACGGGTCGCCAAGCGCGGTTCCAGTTCCATGCGCTTCGATGTAATCAATGGCGTCGGGATTCAGACCGCACGATTGCAATGCCATTTGAATCACGTCTTGCTGAGCCAAACCGTTGGGTGCCGTCAATCCGCTGCTGCGGCCATCTTGATTGACCGCCGAACCTCGCAACGTACACAGGATGCGATCACCATCGGCCTCCGCTTGACGGAGTCGTTTGAGCAAGACGGCTCCGCAACCCTCGCCGCGCACAAATCCGTCCGCCGCGGCATCAAAGGTCTGACATAAACCCGAAGGGGACAGCATCCCGGCCTGAGATAAATTGATGCTCAATTCGGGAGCCAAGATCAAGTTGACACCCGCGACAATCGCCATTTCACATTCGTTGTTCCGCAAACTTCCCACCGCCTGATGCAACGCCACCAACGACGATGAACATGCCGTATCGATCGCCAAGCTGGGACCTTGCCACCTCAAGAAGTAGCTCAGCCGACCGGCCGCCGTCCCATGCGCGTTTCCGGTACCATGATAAGCATCAATCTGTGAAAGGCCCGCTCGATTCAACAGCGACAAATAATCGCTGCTGCAAATTCCGACGAACACTCCATGCCGTCCGTCGCGAGTCGAATCGACCGGAACCCCCGCATGCTCCAAGGCCCGCCAAGCGGTTTCCAAAAGCAAACGCTGTTGCGGATCGAGCGACGATGCCTCACGACGGGTAATCTCGAAAAAACGGCTGTCGAACTGGTCGACATCCGTGATCCAACCCGCTCGGTCGGTAATCATCTTGCCGGGGGTTTTCGGAACCGGTGACGTCAGTGATGCCGCGTCCCATCGGTCGGGCGGCGCATGATCGATGGCGCAACGTCCGTCCCGCAACAGACGCCCAAACGCTTGCAGGTCGGGAGCACCGGGGAAACGGCAGGCCATGCCGATCACCGCGATCGGCTCGGTGCGCTTGTACCGCGCATCGGCCAACAATTGCGAAGCCTTTGTCAAAGCATCGCGGATCTGTTGTTCAGAAGTCGTGCTGCTTGAAACGCTCATGTTTCCCAAAGATCCAGTTCTGCGTTCAGGGCGTCCAACGATGTTTGAATATCGTCGTCGACCAATTCTTCAGATGAAGCGTGCGATTTGTCAGACTTCCCGCAATCGGTAGCAACTTCCTCTAATTCACTTTTGCTAGCATCGGCAAATTCTAATTGCGACGTTACCGTCGCAAGCAAGAATGAAGACAGTTCACCAATCGATGGATAGTCATAAACCAATGATGCAGGTAACTCCGCGCCGAATTCCGATTGCAACAAATCTCGCAGTTCCAATGCGGTTAGCGAGTCGAGCCCTACATCCGTCAATACCGTTGATGCGGAAAGACGCTTCGCATCGGTCATGCCCAAAACATCCGCGACGCTCTTTCGCAAATAATCGATCATCAACGCAGAACGCTCGCTTTCTTCGGCAGCCGCGACAACGTGAACGAAACGTTTCACATCGCCACCGTCCGACGTACCGGCATCCGATGCCAAGTGATCAAACAGCTTCTTCGATTTTAATCGGGCAGGCAACGCTGACGAAGAGATTTTCGCCACCGCAATCCGTTGACTGGGTTGATGCAACAACGCCGTCATTGCGTTGGCCCCCGCGACTGGCTCAATCACACCGATCCCCTGCAAATCGGCTCGCATATCAGCACCGCGTCGCGCCGCTTCACCAATCTTCGACCAGGGACCCCAGTTGATCGAAGTTCCCGGTAGCCCCGCCGCGTTACGCATTTCAATGAGACCATCCAGGAATCCATTTGCGGCCGAATGGTTCGACTGACCGGGAGCACCAATCACTGAGGCAAGCGATGAATAGACGTGAAACATCTCGACAGGATCTTTCAACGTCGACTCATGCAGATTCCAAGCACCCGACGCTTTCACATCGAACACCTTCGCCAACGACGATTCATTTTGATTCTGAATCAGTGCGTCGCTGAGCACCCCGGCGGAATGAATGATTCCGGCAATCGGAAATCCTTCGTCGCGCACTTGCTGAAGTATCTCGGCGACGGCGTTTGCATCCGTTATGTCGCCACGATAGGCAATCACCTTTGCTCCTGATCGTTCCAGCCGATCGATCTGTCGTCGCTCACGTTCGCCGACTTCGCGACGGCTGATCAATGCGATCAGTCCGGCTCCGGATTCCGCCAGCAAGCGAGCTGACAGCAATCCCAAGTCTCCCAGTCCGCCAGCGATCACATAGGCCGCATCGCTGCGAATCGAAACCCCTTGCAAATCGCGAGGCTTCGATTTTTCCAGCCGTTGGGCCGCATCCGATTCGATCACGAGCTTACCGATCTGCTGGGCAAGCTGCATTTGCCGGAAGGCGTCCACGGCCCGGCGAAGCGGAAACACCTGCAGCGGCAATGGTTCGTAAGTTCCCTTCGCCACCAACGACAAGATCGACCGTAGCCGACGTCCCACCTCACGCGGTCGTTCTCGAAGTTCATTGACAAGATCGAACAGGTGATACGTTCTTCCCTCCGCAAATACCGGATGTCGCGCAAGATCGGTCGCTGGCTTCGTCAGATCGACGAATACACCTCGCGTCGACAACGCCGAAAGGTTGGCGTCAAACATCGCTTCGGGGAGCGTGTTGATGATCACATCGACACCGCTTCCACCCGTTGCGGCTTTAATCTGTTCCGCGAAGTCGGCGGACCGCGAATCAAAGACGTGCTTGATTCCCATTTCGCGAAGCACGGCATGTTTCCGTTGAGACGCCGTTGCAAAAATCTCCGCCTGCAATGCCTTGGCAATTTGAATCGCTGCAATCCCAACACCTCCGGTCGCCGAATGAATCAGCACTCGACGCGAGGCATCGACTTGTCCAAGATCCTTGAGTGCGTACCAAGCGGTCAAAAAGGCGACCGGGATCGTTGCCGCTCTGCGATAATCGATCCCTTTCGGCAGCTGCTGCAATTAAGTCGGTCGAGACGTTTACATAATCCGCAAACGTTTCTTCCGCCAATCCGATGACGATATCACCCACTTTATACGTTGCGTGGTCAGAAATGAGGTGATTCGCTTCATTTAACGCAAAAGCATCATTTCGGACCACGCACGGCATAACGTTCGACGCGGCTGGCCCGATCCGCGTCACGCGACCCACGCACTCCGCTCCCAATGGGGCTTCGCCGGGATACATTCCCATCGCCAACAGAAGATCGCGATAGTTCAGTCCGCTCGCCAATACCGCCAATTCGACCTCGCGTGCTTTCGGCGTTCGGCGTGGAACCGAAACAAGTTTCGTCCCCTCCAAGCTTCCACGTTGCATGACGCGCAAAACGCGTCCAGCCGACGTCGCCACTTGCTGCCGCAAGTCGACTAACCGACGAACAGAACGTATCTGTGATACGGAAACCTCGGCGTCGTCGTCATTGCTGAGTAACTCCGCGGTCGCCAATCGCGCGGCGTCTTCTTTGCTCGCATCGACGTCGATGCCACGTATGCGCCAATTCGGTTGCTCCAACGCAACCGACCGCATGAGGGCTCGCAGCGATGACGCAACCGGATCAGCGCCGGCATGCGATGTGATCAGCGCAAACTCGATCGCCCCGGACGTCTTCAGCAAGATTCCTTGCACCGTTTGCATGAGCCGCTGACAAGCAAGCCGTCCCGCGGCCGCCAAGTCACCTGTTCCCCGCCCCGCGATATAAGCAACATGTTGCACGTCGGGATATTCCGCCAACGCTTGTGTCACCTGCTGAGCAAACTGCGGCTGCGTTGCATCGATTGTTTGCTGCGTGCATCCAAATTTGACCAAGCGGTTGGCGATCCGCTGCGCACGCGAAGGCTTGTCCGTGACCAGCACCCAATGATCGCCAGTGGCCAAGGGCTTACCTCGATCCGCCGACGCGACGATCACAACATTCTCGGCCTGCGCATCGGCCGAATCGTTCCACGGGTTTTGCGGACGAACTTCAAACGTTCCATTTCCGTTCACCGATCGACTCGTGTCCGCTTCGGGCAATGGACTGACGACCGCCACATCATCGAACCCAGCTTCCCGCAAGACGGAATCCCAAGCTTCCTTCGACGCCATGGGGTAATCGACGCGAACCGAATCGTTAAACCGCCACCAGCCTTCGGTCAGGCCGAATGTCAAGTCCATCCATCGACACGGTTGCAACCCTTCGAGCATGAACAATTGTCCGCCATCGGCCAACAGCTTTCGGACGTTTGTAATCGTCTGTTGCAAGTCGCGCGTTGCATGCAGCACATTGGCGGCGATGATCAGATCAAAGCTTCCCGGCGCGAATCCTTGACTCTCGGGAGATTTCTCGATGTCCAGCACACGGTAGTCGACCGCATCGTAAGCCGCCAATGCGATTCGCGCCGCCGCGAGAAAGCCGGAACTGACATCCGTGAAGGCATACGAGAATCGATTGGAAGGCAGATTCGCAACGACCTCCCGAGTCGTTCCCCGGTCCCGGCTCCGATCTCCAGGACACGCAAGCCTCGACCCAATGGGAGCACATCCGACATCCGCGAAACCGCTTCGCCGAGCATCGCGTTGATCGTTCGCGCCCCCGGTGAGGTCCGATAGACATCCGCCGCGGTCACGCCATGTTTCGGGAACAACAGGTCCAGCGGATCGATCTCGCCGACCAAGACTTCGGCCAGGCGATTGCCACAGCGATCCAGCAACGCCAACTCCGCCGCGATTCCATCGCACGAGATGCCGTTGAGCGGATCATTCGCCTTCGATTGATGCAATCGATCTTCGTCAACAGGCACAAGCACTCGCCACCCGTCGTCAGTCGATTGAAGCAAGCCATCCTCGACCAAAATCCGCAGCATGCGTTCAAAACACCGCAGTTTTTCGGGAAGCAGACCGTAACGTTCGACAAGCCCTTGCCGGTCGATAACCTTCCCTTCATGCAGCGGTCCCATCAGGCTGATCACGCACTGCACGATCCACGATTGACAACGTCCGTTCAGCCCGCGACGCGCGTCGAGCGTTTCCAAGTATCCGGTCCGTTCCAGAATTTTCGCACGCTCGGTACGCAGGCTCTCGGCAATCTGCGTTGCGGTAATCTTTCCAGAATGAGTGACTTCGTGTTGTCGGACCGCGGGAATCCATACCTCCTCATAAAGCGATGCCGCTTCCACCGGCTGACCACTGTGCAGTCGTAACCCTTCGATGACGGCGTGGGGACGATCATCGTGCATGCTCGTTATGAAAAGGTCTCCGACAAGCTCGCCGCGAGCAACATCCTGATGCAATCGACTGCGAACACGCAGCGGCCCGGCGATGCCATGCTCCGACAACATCGTCAAACGCTGCAAACCGACCGGCAGCCAGAGCCCCGCTTGCTCGTCGGGAATCAGTACCGCCAAAGACTGCAAACACGCATCGAGCAGGGCCGGATCGACGGTCCAATTCCGCGAAGCGTCCGCTTCCGAATCAGTGACCACCGTCGCGATGGCTCGGTTTTCCTGGTGCCACAATTCCTTAACGTTACGAAACGCCGGACCATAGTCCAATCCGACGGCGACGCACCTTTGATACAGGTCGTCCGCTGAGGTCAGCATCCACGAGCCATCATCGTCAACGTTGAACTGAAAGTCCGATTGCAGGTCGTTCAAATATCGATCTTCCGACTCCACAACATTGACAAAACAGGACGCCATCGAGTGCCAATTGGACGCATCGCGATGCTCGAAGCGACAACGATAGCCCCCCTCGTAACGATCGACAATCGTTTGCAAGCGGCACGGTTGATCGGCGCGAATCACCAGCGGACGGTCCATCTTCAACGCATCAAGCCGCAGCGATTGTCCGCCATCGGTCGACTGCGGGACCGCCGATAAGGCCTGTTCGATGTACCCCGTTGTCGGATAAACCGCGTCGCCACGCAATCGATGATCCCGCAGGAACGGAATCGTCGACAAGTCGGTTTCAAAAACAACGCTTTCGCCGGCAAGGTCAAATCGCATTCCCAACAAAGGATTCGACTCCCGCGAGCCGGACGCGAGCGGAATCGACGCAGTCACACGCTCCGGCGTACGAAACCAATACCGCCCCCGGAGCATGGGGTGTCCAGGCAACGACGTGGCACGATGTCGTGAAACGCCATCGGATCGCCAATCGACGGTCGCACCGGCAACGTATGCCTCGCCCCATCGACGCAGTGCTTCCAGCGAAGCATCTTTCGGCGGAACGTCCAGCTTCGCGCAAGCGATACTCGGATTGACGCGTCCCCGCATCATCCGGTCCTGAAATTCCGGTTGTCCCTGAAGGCAAGCGATCCATTGCTCAGTCGATTCGACAATTGCGACGGCTCGACATGCAAAATCGCCTCGGCCCAGGTTGGCCGACGCCGCCACGCTTGCGATATCCGCGGTCGGAGGATCTTCCACGATGGCGGCAATCAAACGATCAAGCGCCTCGTCGCTTTTCGCTGAAAGCTTGACGACGACATCGCGATTGTGCGTCGTGATCGGCTCCGTGACATAAATGGTCGGCTGATTGTATTGCTCAACAATCACGTGCGCGTTCGTACCACCGAAACCGAAACTACTGATGCCGGCCCGATGAACCATCTCCTTGCCGCCGGGCCAGCGCATCGCCGTTGACGCCACCGAAATCGGACGGGACCAATCGATATGCGGGCTAGGCTGATCAAAGCCCAAGTGGGGCGGAAGGATTTGATGTCGAATGGCCAATGCCGTTTTGATCAGTCCAGCGATGCCCGCGGCCGCTTCCAAATGTCCGATGTTTGTTTTCACCGACCCGAGCAGCAGTTTGTCCTCACGATCGCCAAAGACGGTCGCCAAAGCGTCGACTTCAATCGGATCTCCCAGTTCGGTGCCGGTGCCGTGCGATTCCACATATTGCACGTCCGCCGGGTTGACGTTGCCGCTGGCCAGAGCCGCACGAATGACCTCTTGCTGGGCAATGCCGCTGGGCGCGGTCAACCCGTTGCTTCGACCGTCTTGATTAATCGCTGAAGATCGCAAAACGCAAACGATGTTGTCGCCATCGGCTTCCGCTCGCGAGAGCGGTTTCAAAAGAATCGCTCCACAACCTTCGCCTCGTACAAATCCATTCGCTCCCGCAGCGAAGGTTCGACATTTGCCATCGGGTGACAGCATCCCCGCTTCATGAAACGCTCGCGTTACCGAAGGGTCGAGAATCAGGTTGACTCCGCCGGCAATCGCCGCATCGCACTGACCTGTCCGAATCGCCTCCATCGCCTGATGCACCGCCACCAGCGACGACGAACAGGCGGTGTCGATTGCAAAACTGGGGCCTTGCAAATCAAAGAAGTAACTGATGCGATTGGCGATGATCGCGTGAGAGACCCCGGTCGCGGAATGCCCACCGGTCGGATGCCCCGCCGCGGTGCAAAGCCGTTCGTAATCATTGCCGCTTGCGCCAAAGAAAACTCCCGTCCGCGAGCCCCCCAGCGAAGCAGGGTTGATATTCGCTTGTTCGATCGCACGCCATGTGATCTCCAACGCCAAACGCTGACGCGGATCCATCTCGTCGGCCTCGCGAGGGCTGATGGCGAAGAATTCGGGATCGAACTGATCGACCGCGTCGATATACCCCGCCGCCGTCGGATAATCGGTCGGAATCCGCGGTTGCCCGTCGCGAGACTCCCGAATGGCGCAGGTCCCCGATGTGAGTAGATCCCAAAACTGGTCAACGTCGTCCGCACCCGGGAATCGACACGCCATGCCGACAATTGCGATCGGCTCGCTCAGTTCTCTTGCCGTCGCAAGTCGGGCGGGGGAACGACCCGCTTCCAACCGCTGCGATTCTCCGAGAACCAGATAACGGCAAATCGCCTCGATACTTGGATAGTTGTATGCCAGCGTCGGTTCGACCGTCGTTCCCAAATGCTCCGACAAGCGGCCCGCAAGTTGAACGGCGGCGACCGAATTCAATCCGTACAGCGCTAAGGGCTGCGTGAGTGCGATCGCATCAGGCTGTGTCTTTAAAAGTTGTGCAACCTGTTCGGTTAGCCAAGTTTGCAACGCAGCGATTTGATTCGATTCGTCACGTCCCGGTGCGGCGTCGGTGGCGGGCGATTGCGGAACGTCGCCTGGCGACTGAGCGTCCGTCGACGCTTCCTGGTCCGATGGTGCTGGATCGCGCGATGCGTTCTCTTTCGACCAACTCGCCAATAGATTCAGTTCGTTATCGACGAACATCTTGGCCGTCAAACGCCGCTGTAACTTCCCGCTCGTTGTCTTCGGGATCGAACCTGGACGCAACAACACAATGCCGGCAAGCGTCAGTCCGTGGTCTTGAAAAACGCGAGCAAAGATTGATGAAAAAACTTCTTCTTGATCAAACGATCGCCAGTGTGAACGTTTCAGCTCTTGGGCGATGAAGACCTGCTCGCTGTCATCCTTATCGATTGAAAAGGCGACACCGCCGCCAATCGCCAAAGCTTCGTGGCTGGCGACAACCGTTTCTTCAATATCGCTGGGATAATGATTCGCCCCCGCGACAATAATCGTGTCTTTCAATCGTCCGGTGACAAACAGTTGCCCGTCGCGAAGGAATCCCAGATCACCCGTGCGAAGATAATGCTGCCCGCGCTGGTTCGCCGTGTTTGCGGACAACCGCCCCTCGAATGTCGCAGCGGTTTCGTCCCGCTTGTGCCAGTATCCGCCGGTCACACTCGGTCCGTGAACCCAAACTTCACCGATTCGGTTTTCCGGTTGCTGATCGCAAGTCTCGGGGTCGACGATCCGCACATCGAACTCCGAACCCGGCGATCCCGACGAAACGATCGTCAAGGGTTGAACGGACGCTTGCGTCCGGCTGGTGTCAGCGTGCGTCATCGAAGATCCCGACGACGCGTTCGAAGGCACACCAGCGGCCTCGTCGATCGTTTCGACAACGCCTTGCTGCAATTGCATGTAGCTTGGCCTTCCAGGCCGAGCTAACAGGACGTCGTCGATCGTTTCGACAAATCCCTGCTGCAAGCGCTGGGCATCCACGGTG
>JAWKTL010000060.1:0-45424 GCA_041399105.1 Pirellulaceae bacterium
CGATCATTGATGTCGAGGCGGGACGGGTGCTGAACCGGGAAGTTTTCATCTCGCGGAACTTTGTCGAATACACCTGGAACGTCGAAGAGATCGAAGTCGAAGACCGAACACGGATCACGATGGAGGCGACTTTTGAGACGAATGTGCCGGCCCCCGTTGTGGTTGTCGAATCGGATATTGATCTAGAGGCGTTGGATCAGATCGGAGATCAGCAAATCTTCGAGATTCGGTATACCAATCACGGGTTGATTCAAGCGGAAGATATCGAATTGCTGATCGGTGAGCATCCGTTTTACACGTTCGAGCCGCTGGTCGATTTCATCCCCGTTCTTCCGGCGAAAGCGGTCGTCGTGATTCCCGTAAAGGTAACACGAGTGAACGCCTACGCGGCGCGTTCGGTTCCAGGTCCAGGCGATCCCATTGATCCGTATGATCTTGTCGGACCCGGCGATCCGGCGGGGACGGTGCCGCGAGATCAAAACGTGCCGTGCAGCGTATCGATTGTTACGCGATATGAGTACGATTGTGGGCCGCACACGAATTTCAAGTGGGTTCAAATTCCTGTGGCTGGCGTGGATGGAAATTGCGGTGGCGGTGGGTTTGCTGGAGGATCGGGACCTGGGGGAGGCTCTTTCGTCTCTTCAGGCGTTGGAAGTTTCGCGCCACCCAGCGTCACGTTTGGTGGCGGCGGCGGAACATCGACGCCCAAGGATCGCATTGGTCCCGATTCAGGAGGAGGGGATGACGGGCCGCCTCCGCTGGCCGACGAGCATTGCGGCGAAGAACTCGATGGGATCGCAGATGATACCAACGGCCTAGGGCATTTGTTCGGACCGGCCATCGATTTGATCGAGACCTTCCTACCTTCGTGGTACGACTGCGGCAAGGGCATTGGCAGTGCCATCGGCAACGCCGCCGCGGGTGGCGGGTTGCCGAGCGCCAACGACGCCATCGGCACCGCCCTGGCATGTGCATCCGCGATTGGCGGGTTGCATCCGGCGCTGAATTTGTTGACCAAGGGGATTGGAATTGCAAACCGGGGTATCGCGTTGGGCAACCTGATCGCTGCGGCGGTCGGTGGTCCGGCGTCGGCTCGCGAGGACGATGTGGTCCTCGCCGCGGCAATGCGGACCGCTGGGTTGATGCCCGAAGGCGAACAATCCGATCCGCGAATTCGTTTAGCCGAAGCGGGGCAAGAGTTGATCGATCACGCCAACCGTTTGAATGCCGTTATCGATCAGATGACTTATGTCTACGGCAGCCGCGAGTTTGTCAGCAACTCCACCGGCAGCGGTTTACAGAACTGGCTGGCTTTGGTCGACAGTGTATCCAGGACCGGTGACGGCGATATGCGGCTGATCACAGGTGCGGAACTGGCGTCCTTGCACGCCTCGGCGGATCGCCCCGAAGCTCTTACCGACAGTCAGCTCGACGCGTTCGCGCGATGGAATCGCACGGTCGATTATTTCAATCAAGGCATCTTCTTTGCTGAAGATGTACCGATGGGGATGGACGAGGATTTTATCGAACTGGGCGATTTCAGCCGCCATCGCTCAGGCGGCGGTTACAGCTCAGGATGAAGCGGCCGCGATGGGATATCGCAGCATCGTCGATGGCATTGAAAAGACGCACACGCGGATCGTCAACGAGCTTAACGCTCTGACCGGCAGCAGCGTTTGTGCGACCGTGCGCGTGCAAATTCAGCAAGATGTGGTGCAAACGCGACAAGCGTTCCGTGCGGAGTTTGGCATCGACAATTCAATGACCGTTCCCCTGCAAAGCGTCGATGCGGAACTGATCGTCTACGACAGCAATGGGGAAGATGTTTCCGATTTGTTCGGCATCACCAAGATCAGCAGCGATGGCCTGATGCCATTCGATGGGTCGGGTGACATCGCGGCGTTGGCATCGGCGGAGACCGGTTGGTTGATTGTGCCATCGATCGAAGCGGCACCGGAAATGGAGACGCAATATTATATCGGTGGTTTTGTATCGTATGACACCATGAATGCCGAAGTGCGATACGACTTCTTGCCGACGCAGGTGACCATTCGTCCGCTGGCCGCCTTGGATCTGGATTACTTCTGGCAGCGCGATGTGATCGCCGACGATCCGTTCACCGATGAAATCGAGCCGTCTGAAATTTTCACGCTGGGCGTGCTGGTCAACAATCGCGGTGCTGGAGTCGCTCGCGATTTGCGAATTGAATCGGGACAACCGAAGATCGTGGAAAACGAGAAAGGGTTGCTGATCGACGACTTCGAGATCGTTGGCACAAGCGTCAATGGCCAGCCGGCTGAGCGAACGCTCAATGCGCTGATTGGAGATCTGGAAGGGGGCGGTCTGGCGGTGGCCGAGTGGCAACTCGAATCGAGCCTGCAAGGTCTGTTCACCGATTACACGGCGACCTTTGAACATATCAGCGACTTCGGCAGGCCGGAACTGAGCCTGGTCAAGAATGTCCGAATTCACGAATTGATTCGTCCCGTACAGGCGACCGCATCGGGCGTCGACGATACGATAACGGACTTCTTGGTCAACGATGTTCCCGATGTGATTGACGCTCCCGATACGATTTACTTCTCCAATGGGACGATTGCCGATGTCGAGCAAGGAGCCGTCAATCAATTTGGTGCGGGACCTCACCTTGCGGACATGTCGGTCGATGTCACAGCGACGATGCCTGCCGGCTGGGGGTACCTGCAGACGACCGATCCTAGTGGCGGAAGCTTTGAACTGATTGGCGTCCGTCGCAGCGATGGGACGATGCTCAATGCCGCCAACTTCTGGCAAACCGATCGCACGTTCATTGGCCTGGGCTTGCGTCCGATCTTGGAAAACAAAGTGCATCTGCTGGACTTCGACAGCACGGGTCAGTACGAATTCATCTATTCCAACGGTGATCTCGATGGGCCGGTGGTTGACCAGTTCTTTGGCGTCGACCCAAATCCGACCGGCAACGCCGTCCCGTTCGTGGACGTTCGTTTTTCCGAAGCGATTCAATCGGCAAGCTTCACGAATTCGCGGGTATCACTGCACAAGAATGGTCAGCCAGTCGATACGACTTCGCTGACGATCTCTGAAATCGCCAACGCAACGTACCGCATTGGCGGATTGCAGGCGGTCAGCGGCGACGATGCCGTTTACGAATTGGGCGTCGCTCTTTCGGAGGTGGCCGATTTGTCGGGCAACTTCGGTGATGGCGTGGCGCGATTCACGTGGGTTAAAGGTGAAGCCGCTCCGGCGGTGATCGATATCGCCAACATCGGCGGTCCGCGGATCACGGATGCGGACAACATCGTCCGCTCCGCCGTCGATGGTTTGCGGATTCGATTGACCGAGGCGGTGCAGATCAGTTCGATAACCGCTGCGATCTCGTTGGTCCACGATGGCAACGATCTTATCGATGCGTCGGTGTCGGTCAACGAAGTCGAACCCGGCGTTTATGAGATTACGAATCTGGCTGCTTTGCAAACGGTTGATGGCGAGTATGTATTTACCGTCGATGCGGGCGAACTGCTCGATTTGCAAGGCACCGCCGGCATTGGAATGCGACAACTTGACTGGCAAATCGATTCGCAGGCTCCTCAAATTTTGCAAGTCTTTTCCGTGACGACCAATCCGCGAAACACGGTCGTACAGCGAATCGATGTCGAAATGAGCGAAGCGATCGACCTGTCGACATTCTCGGTCGACGATATCTCGCTGACCCGCGATGGCGACACGGAGAACCTGTTGTTGGGAGATGATCGTGTCACAATCGAGCCGCGTGGAGGAAATGTCTACCGGATTGGCGGAATCAGTTGGGCGCAAGGATTCTTTGCCGATCCGCAAATCGCTTCGTTTACGCTGACGGTTCAAGGTGGCGGCATTAGCGACTTGGCCGGCAATGTGGCGGTTGGAGCGGCTTCGACGAGCTGGACGATCGATCTTGATCCGCCCGATGCGCCATCAAGCATCACGCTGCTGGCGACCGATGGTTCGTCCGAAGGTGTCCTGTCGGGCATGGTCGGCGAGAGTGGGTTGACTCTCGTCGTCAAGAACGAATTCACGCAAGCCGAGCTGTTGCGGATGCGGTTGGCGGACGTTGATTTCTCGTTGCCGCTGACACTACCGGCTCAGGGACGCAATGAGCTGACGGGCCGTTTGATCGATGCGGCGGGTAATACAACCGATTTTGAAATCCCTGTTGTCTTTACAAACGGTTTGCCGCCGGTGATTGTGTCGACCAGCGGAACGGAGATTCGTTATCGTCGCACGCCGGTCGAATCGTATACGTTCACGTTCGCGCGTCCCGTCGATCCAACAACCGTGACGTGGGAGGCGATTAAACTGATGCGAAACGGCGAGACGGTCGTCATTCCTGACGACAATGCGATCTCGGTTTCAAGCGACATGCGGACATTCACGTTGACCGGCTTGCGAGATTTCACCATCGCGGAGGGATCGTACGAATTGCGCATCGATTTGAGCATGATTCGGGATCCGCAAGCACGCAGCGGAAGTGGCGGTTTCACAAGTCGTTGGACGCTGGATTCGACCGTTCCCATGCCGCTGGTGACGGCCACGAGAGCGGACGTTGCATCGACTCAGTTCTTTGTTTCCATTGACGCCGCGGAAACAGCAGGTGCTTCGAGTCCAATTCGTTCGGTATTGTTTTATTCCGCTTCGTCGCAATCGCCGCTTCGCCGTGGCGGCAGCTTTGAACAGGCACAAGTGGCGACCGAGTATCAGGCGATCAATGGTTCGTCGCACGTCTTCTTCGCCACGGCCGAAGATGCCGCCGGAAATCGCAACATCTTGACGATCGATTCCGACGCCGCATTCCCAATATCGATCGATGCAGCCTATCAAGCGGATTTGCCCGACCGACTGAACGTTGCTCCGTCGAACGAGGTTCAATTCGATGGCGACTGGTCGGTGGACAGCCCGGTGATCCAAGACGGCCAGTTTTGGCATCAGCTCCGCGTCGGACAGCGAACGATCTCGATGCACGATGCGAAACCGTACACGAATCCGTTGCAGCGTGAAGACATTGATGGCAATGGCTTCGTTGCACCCTTGGACGCGCTGCGCGTGCTGAATCACCTGAACCGGACTCGCGACAACAGTCTGCCACCGGCTGATGCAACACACATCGTCGATCATGCTTACCTTGACGTTTCCGCGAATGGGTTTGTCACACCGTTGGACGCTCTCATCGTGCTGAACTATTTGAACGCGATGAATCGCAGTTCCGCCATTGGGACGGCGGGGGAAGCCACCAGCGTCGAAGCGGAAGGCGACTGGGCGATGGTTGCTCCCAGCGATTCGTGGATTCCCTCCAAGAAAGAGAAGGAGAAAGAAAGAGATTCTTACGAGCAGAGCATTGATGCCGTGATGGCTGATTTCGGTGTCGAATAACGTAAGCAACCAGGCGGTGAATAGCATCCAGGTGTCAAAGCGATGGCAAGTGTTATGCGTTTAATCGCTGACGCCTACGGCTTGCCGTTATACCGTGCGTGGTCTGGAATGATGCTTTTGCTTTTAATGAAGCGAATCACCTCATTTTCGGCCACGCGAAGTGTAAACTAAGCACCCGTGCATAAGTTCTTGAGCATAACTCGTTTAACGGCAAGCCGAAGGCGACGGCGAAACACTGGAAAACGTCGCCTTCGGCTTGCCGTTAAACGAAAAAACTTATGCGTTGGTGCTTAATGATGCTCAAAGCGTTGGAATGCTTTCTTAGTTGCCCGAGCCGCTGGCATTCTGTTGCTGCAAGGCGGCGATCTTCGCGAAGTCGCTCGGTTTGTGACGAATGATTTCACCTTCGACGAGAAAGATCACATCCTCGGCGATGTTCTCGGCCAAGTCGGCGATGCGTTCCAAGTGCCGGGCGGCGCTGAAGCAGTGCAATGCCGGTTCGACCGACTCGGGGTCCCCTTTCATGACCTCGCGAAGTTCGTGAATCAGGTTGCGGTTGAGTTCGTCGATGCGGTCGTCGCTGCGCATCACATTGAGCGCCAGGGATGTGTCGGATTCGACGAAGGAATCGAGCGCGCGACTGACCATGGTGGTCGCTTCGCTGACCATCGTTTGAAAGTCGTCGGGGATCGGGAACAGTGGAAAGTGGGTTAATGCCTTCGCCCGTTCGGCGATGTTGCAAGCCAAGTCGGCCATCCTTTCCAGATCGCTGTTGACCTTAATAACCGTCGTGGTCCAGCGCAGGTCTCCCGCCACCGGCTGATGCAAGGCCAGCAGTTTCAGGCAATCGTCTTCGATCGCGACTTCGCGTTGATCGACGGTGCGATCGGTCTTGATCACTTCATCGGCCAACGTGATGTCTCGCTGGTAGAGAGCTTGCACCGCCTTGTTGATCATCTGTTCGACGATGCCGAACAATGACAGCAAATCGGTTTGCATGCGATCCAAGCTGCGTTGAAGGTGCTTGCTGCGACGATGTTCATTCTTTAATTCGTTGACCACAAAAAGATGCTCCCGGAAACATTGTGTGGAGGAATGGCCTTATTGTAGCTTGCAAACCCGTCCGCGAGCACCAGGGTGACTTGAATGCTAGCGTGGAAAGGCCGCCGCGTGGAGGACCGCGCACGACATAACTTTAACGAAAGTCGCCAATTTCAAGAATCTCTCTTCCTTCATGGAAGGTGGTTTCCTAATCTCTGAATCGTAATCGCGGATGATCTCGATGGGATGGGTGCAAGGATGCAACGAAGCTTGATCTTGGTGGCTTTATTGGGTGGGTGCTGGCCCGTCGTAGCCCCCGATCTTTGCCGCGCTCAGGAAATCGTGACGCAAACTCCGATTCGACTCGATCAGCCGGTCGATTTCATACGACAGGGCCCGGAGCATTGGACCAGCCCTCAGGGGCTTAGCAGCAGCCTGCAGATCATGCTGCTGCTGACGGTGTTGAGCCTCGCCCCGGCAATCTTGCTGATGACAACCTGTTATGTGCGGATCATCGTTGTCTTCGGGTTGTTGAAACAGGCGTTGGGCTTGCAGCAACTTCCTCCCAGCCAAGTGATGACCAGTATCGCGTTGTTCATGACGCTGTTTGTGATGGGACCGATTTGGCATCAGGTTTACGAAGACGCCGTCAAGCCATACACCGACCCTTCGGTTGAGATGAGCCTTGAGGAAGCGTGGCTGCTTGGCAGCGAGCCGATCCGCGAGTTTATGGGACGCCAAATCGCGGCGGCCGGGAACTACGATGACGTTCATCTTTTCTTTCGTTACGTGGACGGACCGCCCCCCGAAGAGATGTCCGATGTTCCAATCCGGGTGCTGCTGCCCGCTTACATGCTGAGCGAGCTGAAGGTTGCCTTTTTGATGGGCTTCAAGATTTACTTGCCGTTCCTGATTCTCGACATTGTTGTCGCCAGCGTAACGATTTCGATGGGTATGTTGATGCTTCCCCCCGGCGTGATTTCATTGCCATTTAAATTGCTGCTGTTCGTGTTGGTCGATGGCTGGCGTTTGGTCGTCCAAATGCTGTTGGACAGCTTCGGAACAATGCCGTCGGTCTGATCATCATTCCCATGCAAGAGGACCTTTGAGAATGGAACCACATGCCGCATCCGATTTCGTGCGCGAGGCACTGATGCAAGCGGTCATCATCGCCGCCCCGCTGTTGCTTGTCGGCATGGCGGCCGGCTTGTTGATCGGCCTTGTTCAGGCGTTGACGCAGATTCAAGATCAAACCGTCTCGTTTGTCCCCAAGATTTTGGCGATGGCGGCGACGATGATCGCCTGCTTGCCGTGGTTGATTCAGCGAATGGTTGAGTTCGCTCGCGACATGTATACCAGTGCGGGGCAGATCGGGCCGTAGAGGCAGCCGCATCATGGAACAACTTTCAGAACTTGGCCAGATCCAATTGCTGCACTTCATGTTGGTGCTGACGCGGTTGAGTTTGATGGTGATCGGAATGCCCGCCGTCGGTGCGGGCGTGCCGCGACGGATCAAAGCGATGCTTGTGTTGGCGATGACAGCGATGTTGATGCCGTTGCTGAACGAGATGACCGTTCCCCGTATCGACAATCTGATTGATTTGACCATCGCCCTGGCGCGCGAAGCAATTGTCGGCGTTTTGATCGGCTTGGTTGTTCAATTGTTGATCTCTGGGTTGCAGCTTGCCGGAGAGGGTGATCAGTTCGACCGGTGGAATGCAGTTGGAGGCCAGAGTCGATCCGCAAACAAAAGCCGCGATGCCGATCCTTGGCAATCTGATTGGCATGCTGGTGACGGCGGTATTGATCGGGATCGGCGGGCATCACATGATGATCGACGCGGCGCGATCAACAGCTTTGCCACGATTCCTCCCGGACAAGTGCGCGTCGAGATCGGCTGGATCGAGCTGTTAACGTATGAATTGACGCAAGGGATGGCGACCGGTGTTCGCGCGGGAGCGCCCGTCGTGACGGCGTTGTTGCTGTCGAATTTGATTACCGGCCTGCTGAAAGTCGAACGTTGCCTCAGTTGAACATCTTGGCGGTTAGTCTAAACGTCAACGCGATCGCGATGCTGGGTGTTTCCGCATTCGCGATCGGATCGATCGGGATACTGTTCGAGAGCGAAGTTTATGATCTGTTCGCACGACTTGAAAAACTGATCGCGACGCAGACGCGGTAGCACCTGAAAGGCTTGGCAAACCAGCATGGCTGAACAAAACGGTGACAAGCGGTTTCCCGCCAGCGAACAGCGGCGGCGCAAGGCGCGCGAGCAGGGACAAGTCGTCCGCAGTCAAGATCTCGCTTCGGCCGCGCTGTTGCTGGCTGCTTGGCGGTGATTGCGAACTTCGGACGTCCAATGGTCGCCGAACTATCCGAACTGCTTGCCCATTCGTTGGCCGATTCCGAAGTTGAAGTCTTCACGGTCGACAGCGCCAGCGGCCTGTTGTCTCAGACCGGCTATTTTACGCTGCTGGCCATCGGCCCGATCATGATCAGCATGTTTGTGTGTGCCGTACTGGCTCACATCTTACAGACGGGTCCGCTGCTGTTGCCCGACAAATTGTTGCCGAAGTTCAGCAACATCAGTCCGATGCAAGGACTCAAACGCATCTTTGCATTGCCGAACTTCATGCGACTGGCGTTCGGAATTTTCAAACTAGCGGTGATCGCCACTGTCGCTGGCTTTTGCGTCGTGCGATGGTATCAAGCGATCTTCGGAATCTCAGGGCTTGGCGTTGCGCGGTCCGGAAAGATGATTTCCGGCGCCACGTTGCTCGACGTGCCTTTGGATTGGAGTGGCGTTGTTTTTATTGGCCGCCTTCGATTTCGCTTTTCAATGGTGGAAGCATGAACAAGACATGATGATGACCGAACAAGAAATACGCGATGAAATGAAAGAGAATGAAGGAGATCCGCAAGGTCATTGCCCGACGTCGCCAAGTGCAACGTCGGCTCGCCATGCAAAGAATGAACACCGACGTACCGGGGGCCGACGTGGTGGTGACCAATCCGACGGAACTTGCGATTGCGATTAAGTATGACCCGGAAACGATGGCCGCGCCGATTGTCGCCGCAAAAGGGGCGGGGCTGTTGGCGCGCGTATTCGCCGAATCGCGTTGGAACACGGTATCGCTATTGTCGAACGCAAACCACTGGCTCAAGCACTGTATAAACACGTCGAGATCGGTCATCCCGTGCCGCACGAACAGTATCAAGCGGTCGCCGAAGTGCTTCGCTACGTCTATCAACTGGAAGGACGTGAAGCACCAAAAGCCGCGTGACGCAGGGCGATCCGCAAGGGCGACAACGACAAGTTTGCTGGTCTCCGCCCGAGAACATGGCGATATTGATGCACCTGGGGAAACCTTATTTCTTAGAGGATGCGTGGCGATCGTTCATCAACGAACTTGGACCGCATTCAATCCCAGATGCAATCTTTTCTCAATAACGGAATGAAGTTGCAATAGTTTTGCAAGGTAGTGTCCGCATTGCTGCGTTCGATGTCATCACCCTTGGACCTCTTCGACTGCGTTCGACGTCCGATGTAGGGTTCGCTGCCAGGTATTACCGGTCGGCAGCATACTTCCAGCTTCCGTATATCCTCAATCGGAAGCTGGAAGCCGACGCCACTTATGCCAGGCCGGTCCTAGGTCGCAAGGTCTTCGCCTAGCGATGCAAAAACGAGATCGAAAGCCGCCAAAGCGTCTTCTTCGTCATCATCGATTTCGTTTGCTGCGGGGAGTGGATTCATGGCTGAATCGCCTCCGATCGCGTTAAGGGTGGATTGTCGGTTCAGCCAATTGAACACGCGCAAAGCATCGATCCCAGTGATGGCGTTGTCGCCGTTGACATCCACGAAGAAATCATCATCAAAACGTTGTGCGGCGAGCATCGAAGGTTCGGTCGCGCTGAGCCGATTCATCACAATCAATGCATCGAGCGGCGTGATCTCGCCATCTTGATTGACATCGAGCGGGTTCGTTTCGTTCCGCCAGATGCTGCTGTTGGCGACCGATTTCAACAGGAACGATGAACTGGAAAATTGCAATGGAGTGCCGCGATCCGTTGCCGTGACCGTTATCGACCACTCGCCCGCTTCAGTACACATCGCTGTGAAACGACATCGTTCGTGCATCGAATACAAGCCATTCAGGCAACGCTGAACCGTCGGTCAAGCGTGCGTTGTAGAATAGCGGCGCATCGGAATCCGGATCGATAAACGAATTCTGATCCATCTTGAACGAGAACGGTTTACCGGCTGTGGCGACGAAGCTTGGCAGCGTTGCCGTGGGCGTCGGAGGCCGCGTTGTTCGGCGACACAACAATCGGCGATCCAGCGACATTCAGCGATAGCACGTTTGTGGATTGCGGTTGTGGGGCGATTTCGAAGGCTTGAAACAGATAACGTTGACCGGCAGGAACGAAGGGAATCGGAACAATCCGCTGGTTGTACCATCGATATCTCCTTCGGCCAACGCGGAGAGCTTGGCATTTGCGATACCGAGAGTCACCCCGTACTGCGGCAAGAACGTTGTTCCAGGCTGTGTTCCCCACGCGAAAGCAATGATCCCATCTGGTGTAATGCGATTGACATCGAACCACACTCGTTCGTCAAGGACTGGAAGGTGAGCGTGGGTTCGTCGTCAATTCTCAACCGCAACATCCATCCCGGTCAGCCCTTGATGGCTCGGATCGGTACTGGTTGTCTGTGATTGAATCGTATAAGCCTCAATACCATCGGAAAGGTTATCGTCTTGCCCGACCACCGTAATCGTATGTGGCTGATTCCACTGACTCGGCGCGATCACAACCAGGCGTTCGCGGCGAAACTGATCCCATCGGTCGACACAAACCTTCGGTGGCATCGCTGCTTGTGAAATTGATGGTCACCGGAAACGCGGTTGCGAATCGAGCACAACGGTGAATGTGTCGGTCGCTCCCCCTTCGCTGGTCTCAATCCTGAAGCTGGACTGACGGTGATACCCGCCGTATCATCGTCGTCATTGAGTGACGTTCCGCGAAGCGTACCGATGACGATGCCGGACGAAGGATTCGAGATGAGGCGTTGCGGTTTCTTGGTTCTCGTCGAAGCTGTCGTTGAGAACCGTGAACGTCACGCTTCCTTGTGTCTGACCATTGAGAATTTGAATCTGCGTTCCCGATAGATTGTAGTCAGTGGCTTCGATACCCGAGCCGGTCACGTTCAGGTCAACCGTTTGATTTCCACTGACAGGACCGTCAGCGACTGCCGAAACGGTGATCAGTGTCATTGGCTTCGCTGCCGGATGATGTGCTGACTTGCAGATTGACCGTGCGATCATCGTCGATATTCGTCGCGGCAACGTTGGTGCCAGCCAGTCCCTGATAACCTGAATCGGTGCTGGTTGCCTGCGATTGAATCGTAAAAGCCACGTTCCCGTCGGCAAGGTTATCGTCCTGGCCTACCACAGTGATCGTATGTGGCTGATTCCTGTGCCGGGCGATAACCAGCGAGTCGACCATAGCGAAATCGAATCCATCGGTCGACACCAAACCTTCGGTGGCATCGCTGCTTGTGAAGTTGATGGTCACCGGAAAGCAGCGATTTGCGAATCGAGCACAACGGTGAATGTATCGGTCGCTCCCCCCTTCGCTGGTCTCCAATCCTGAAGTTGGACTGACGGTGATACCCGCCGTATCATCGTCGTCGATGAGTGACATTCCCGCGAAGCTACCGATGACGATGCGGACGAAGGATTCGAGATGGTCGCGTTACGGTTTTCTTGGTTCTCGTCGAAGCTGTCGTTGAGAACCGAAAGGGGATCGGAACAATTCCGCTGGTTGTACCATCGATATCTCCTTCGGCCAACGCGGAGAGCTTGGCATTTGCGATACCGAGAGTCACCCCGTACTGCGGCAAGAACGTTGTTCCAGGCTGTGTTCCCCACGCGAAAGCAATGATCCCATCTGGTGTAATGCGATTGACATCGAACCACACTCGTTCGTCAAGGACTGCGCGGAAGGTGAGCGTGGGTTCGTCATCCAGATTCTCAACCGCAACATCCATCCCGGTCAGCCCTTGATAGCTCGGATCGGTACTGGTTGTCTGTGATTGAATCGTATAAGCCTCAATACCATCGGAAAGGTTATCGTCTTGCCCGACCACCGTAATCGTATGTGGCTGATTCCACTGACTCGGCGCGATCACAACCGAGGCGTTCGCGGCGAAACTGATCCCATCGGTCGACACCAAACCTTCGGTGGCATCGCTGCTTGTGAAATTGATGGTCACCGGGAAACGCGGTTGCGAATCGAGCACAACGGTGAATGTGTCGGTCGCTCCCCCTTCGCTGGTCTCCAATCCTGAAGCTGGACTGACGGTGATACCCGCCGTATCATCGTCGTCGATGGTGACGTTCCGCGAAGCGGTACCGATGACGATGCCGGACGAAGGATTCGAGATGGTCAGCGTTGCGGTTTCTTGGTTCTCGTCGAAGCTGTCGTTGAGAACCGTGAACGTCACGCTTCCTTGTGACTGACCATTGGGGATTTGAATCTGCGTTCCTGATAGATTGTAGTCAGTGGCTTCGATACCCGACCCGGTCACGTTCAGGTCGACCGTTTGGTTTCCGCTGACCGGTCCGTCAGCGACTGCCGACACGGTGATCAATGTCTCATTGGCTTCGCTGCCGGATGATGTGCTGACTTGCAGGTTCACGGTACGTTTAAGAATCGCGAGAGCATAGTCTTCGACTTCACCGTCGGTGGCTAACCCAGTCGGTCCCAGGCCACCGGTCGAATTGAGACGAAAGCGAGCGAAGGTGGTTCCCGTCACTGCGTTCACGGGGATGGTGAATGAGAGATTGTTCACGCCATCACTTACCGCTTGATCCGTGAAAATCTGCTCACCCGCGTCCAGCCAGTCGCCGTCGGCGTTAAAGTCGACGAAGGCGTTCAAAGATCCGCCGCCTACTGTGACCACGGTAAGTTGCGTTGTTTCGCCGACGAACGAGCTTGAGGCGAAGGTGATTCCGTCCTCGTCGTCGCTCCCGGCGGTATTGTCACCAGTGGCGGTGGCGTTGGGTTGGCCATCATTTTCTCGATCGATCGCTGCGCCCAGTCGTGGGCCGCCAGCGGTAATAAGGTGTCGAGCACCGTCGTCGCTCAGCAACGTTGGATAGCTGTCGGGCGGAGCGCCAACCGCTCCACCGGTTGGCGCATCCCCAAAATCAAGCTCCGAGACATCGGTCAATGCCGTGACGGAGTCGTTGTTGGATTGCCCGTCATTTGTAACCGGGGTGACCGTTGCGCTGCTGCTCAGTTGCCCGAACGCACCTGTAGAAACGGTTGCGGAGCGGACGATGGAAGCGGTCTGGCCAGGCAGAAGTATGCCTGTGTTTGCGGCTGCGATGCTACTCGGTGTCAGCCGACTATCGAGCACAAACGAAACCGGAGCGCTGCCAGCCGTGCTAGGGCCGAGGTTTTCCACCACGAAGGTATATGTCAACAAGCCTCCCGGAAGCACCGGATCGGGGCTGTCGATCGCGGTGATTTTGAGGTCGGCTTGCGGCGTAAGTTGCGTGTTGTCGTCCGAGGCGGAATTGTTGGACCCTGTAGGATCGAAGGAACCGGCAACGTTGGCTGTATTCGTAAGCGTCCCCGTTGCACTTGGATGAATGGTCGCGGTGACGGTGTAGGTAACGCTACTGCCAGCGGGCATGTTAAGCGTTTGAGAAAGGCTGCCTGTCCCGGACGCCGTGTTTCCCGTAGCACCCCCCGCCGCAACGCTTGTGAAGGTACCGGTGAGATCCGACGGCAGGGTATTGGTCAGCGTCACGCTTGGATCGTTGTCGGGGCCATTGTTCGTGACGACGATCGTGTACGTGAGTGTGTCCTGCCCCGGAACCGCGTTTGTCACGCCGTCGCTCATCGTTACCGAGATGTCCGCTTGAGCGGGGATGGTAAAACTGGATTCATTCGCGAACGGACCACCGGCCAGAGCGCCATCAATAGCCTGGACACTCCAGTAGTACGGCTGGCCCGGCACAAGTCCATCCAATGTCCAGCTAGTCCCTTGGATCGGCCCGCGAGTGGCGACACGACGCAATCCATTGCTTGTGCTCGCCATCGTCGAGAACACATCGCCGCCGCCAGGCGTTGTGCCCACGCGGAGGGTGTAGCTTAGGCCAGCCGCCGGCGTCTGACCGTCGGACGATGCCACCCAGGAGAACGTGATCGAGTCCGTGCCCGCGACCGCTGCCTGCAGGTTCGTAGGGACTAGGGGCGCGGTATTGGCTGTCGCTGAAAGGTTTTCGTAAACGCGGGCGTACCGGATATTTGAGTTATCGCTACCCACAGAAAGAATGTCGAGGTCGCCGTCATTGTCGTAATCCCCCCACGCAACCGAACCCTGGCGGACGTCTGTGAATGACTCTCCGCTGTCGGTGAACGTGTCCGCGCCGTCGTTCTTATAAAGACGCGTTTTGATGGTGCCGGAATTGGTCCCGGTAATGAAAAGGTCGAGGTCTCCGTCGTTGTCGTAGTCCCCCCACGCCACCGACGAGTCATAGAATGACACGATGCCGGTGGTAATGTTCGTGAAGGTGTCACTTCCATCGTTGCGATAAATTGCGGTGTCCCCGCCCCCCGAAAGGAACCCGGTGACGATGGCGTCCAGGTCGCCGTCGTTGTCGTAATCGCCCCAGGCCACCGACGAACGCTGAACTCCCGTCAAGCCGGCGTTGATGTCGACGAATATGCCTGCGTCATTTCTGTAGATGCGACTTACATTCTGAAACGAGTTATTGCGACCGGCCATGAGGATGTCGAGGTCACCGTCGTTGTCGTAGTCGCCCCAGGCCACCGATGTGCGATAGAGGCCATCCAGCCCGGCGTTGATGTTGGTGAACACGCCGTCGTCATTCCGGTAGATGTTGCTTAACCTCTGCCCGGTGCTAGTCTGCCCAGCCACAAGAACATCGAGATCGCCATCGTTGTCGTAATCGCCCCACGCCACCGCTGCGGCGGCAACTCCCGTCAGCCCGGCGTTGATGTTGGTGAAGACGTCACTGCCATCGTTCCGGTAAATCTGGCTGAGACGTTGACCACTCGAACCACCGCCGGCGAGAAGAATGTCCAGATCGCCGTCGTTGTCGTAGTCCCCCCAAGCCACCGAAGCGTTGCTGACGCCCGTCAGCCCGGCGTTGATGTTGGTGAAAACGTCGTTACCATCGTTCCGGAAGACGTGGCTTTCGTGCCCGTTGGAGCTGTTGCGTCCAGCAACGAGGATGTCCAGGTCACCGTCGTTATCGTAATCGCCCCAGGCCACCGAGCTGTACCTAAGACCGGTCAGGCCGAGGCTCCCCAGGTCGGAAAAATCACCCGCCAGCAACCGGCGGTCTTCGAGCCGTTCAACGCGAAGAAATCGACGACGATTCTTAAGCGGCCGACGACGTTGATTGACTTGTTGGGATTGGTTTGGCTTCCTGAACAATTGAAGATCCCTGTGTTGGTATGATACACCGGTGTCTGTGGCAACCCGCGGATATAGCTGCTATCTATTTATTTGATACTCGCTATTTGAATTTGATACGGATCGTTATTTGAATTGGACGATCTTTACGTGAACCGGATAATGATCGTTGTTTTCAGTCGACGATGTTCCGTTTAACGGCTTAACGCAGACGTCGTGGTGGAGCTTTCAAAACCCAGGGGACCAATGAACCCGAAGGCCAGCGTACCGCCTCCATCAGCCCTTCGATTCGTCGAACCCAAATTCAACTTTGCCTCCCTATGAATCCAGACGACTCACCCTCACTGATTCGCCGCCCCGATTTTCAATTGTTGTCGTCACGCGGGTTTGTCGAGTGGCTTGCTGACATTCCGTTGAGTGTGATGTTGACGACCTACCACGTCGGCGGCGTGATCATGCTCGGAAGCAAGCCGAATGGCACCGCTTCGATGCATGTCGCCGCTTTCGATCGGTCGATGGGCTGTTGGACCGATGGTCAGACGATGTGGCTTGTGACGGAGCGGGCGATTTGGCGGCTGGAAAACGATCTGTCGGACGGGCAAATGGACGAGCTTGGCTACGATCGCGTCTTCGTGCCGCGCGTCGGTTTCACGACCGGTGAAGTCGATGCTCATGAGTTGTCGGTCGACGCAACTGGTCGCCCCGTCTTCGTGAATACGTCATTGAGTTGTTTGGCAACCGTCGACGATCGCTACAGTTTTCAACCCCTTTGGAAACCGTCGTTTATCAGCCAGCTTGTCCCTGAAGATCGCTGTCATCTCAGCGGATTGGCGATGGCTGACGGCAAGCCGAAATATGTCTCGATGCACGCCAAGAGTGACGTTGCCGATGGCTGGCGAGACTTCCGGTCCAACGGCGGTCGCGTGTTGGACGTTGAAAGCGATGAGACGTTCGCCGAGGGTCTTTCCATGCCACATTCGCCGCGTCTCTTTGATGGTCGACTGTGGCTGTTGAATTCGGGAACCGGCTACCTGGGCTGGATCGACCCCAACACGCGTCGCTTTGAACCGGTCACGTTCTTAGCCGGCTATGCCCGTGGCATGGCGATTCACGGTCGATATGCGTTTGTAGGTCTTTCCAAGCCACGCCGCGAACATGCGTTTCAAGGTTTGCCACTGCAACAGAACCTCGAACAGCGTGGAGCCGCCGCGCGGTGCGGATTGCAAGTCATCGACTTAAAGACTGGCACCGTCGTTCACTGGATTCGGATCGAAAGTGAAATCGAAGAGCTGTTTGATGTGGCGGTTTTGCCGGGCGTGCGCCAACCGAAGGCGCTCAGCTTCACGTCATCAACCTACGCACGACAAATTACCTTTCGGCACCAAGAGAAGCTTCAACACTTCGTTCTCAGCGCGGACGTAGCGCCAAGCTCGCCGAGGAACCGGTCGCCCGCTGGTGAATCATCGATCTCACCGTTGAATGCACAAAGTGACAGTGGCGTTCACACCCGAGAAAACACTGACAACGCCAAGACACTCAATAACCTCGGTCTCACACACGCGCACAACGGCAATCTTGATGAGGCACGCGATTGCTTTGAGAAAGCCGTTACGCTCGATCCGTCCCACGCGGGGGCGCACAATAATCTGGGGAACGTGCTGCGTGAACAACAACAAATGGAACGCGCGGTCGACTGCTATCACGCCGCCCTCGCCGCCGATCCGAACTACGCTCGCGCTTACTTCAACCTGGGGCAGGCGTTGCTGTTGTTGGGCCGATCCGCCGAAGCCACCGCGAGTTTTTCTCGCTGTCTGAAACTCGATCCCCGGAATTTGGATGCTGGCGTTGCATTGGGAAAAGCGTTGCAAGAACAAGAGCAATGGGATCAAGCTGAACAATGTTTTCGCCAAGCACTGTCGTTGGCGCCTGAGTCCTCCGTGGCACACCATGGATTGGCATTGTTCCATCGTCAGCGTGGCGACTTGGATTTGGCGATTCAATCTTTTGATCGTGCTATACAGTTCGAGCCGCAGTCGGTCGAAGCCCTGGCCAACAAAGCGTTGGCCCTAAGCGAATCGGACAGGTTCGACGATGCGCTGGCTTGCTGCGACCAAGCGTTATCGCTGGAGCCCAACAGCGTCTTGACGCTGACGCACAAAGCGATTGTCTTAAAAAGCCGTGGCCGGATCGATGAAGCGATCGCCTGCTGCGACCACGCTTTGGAAATCGAACCCGAATGCGTCGCCGCACATCTCAATCGCTCGATGCTCCGACTGAAGTCCGGCGACTTTGCGCGAGGCTGGCCGGAATATGAGTGGCGGTGGAAGCAGATAACGATTCGTAGTCCTTACACTTCCGCGCCCCCATGGGATGGATCGCCGCTCGACGGACGAACGATTCTCCTGCACGCCGAACAAGGCAAGGGAGACGCTATTCAGTTCGTGCGCTACGCGGGGCTGATCCAGCAACGCGGTGGTCGAGTCATCGCCAGTGCGGATCCGAGTGCGATGCCACTGTTGCAGATGGCTCATGGAATTGAGCAAGTGGTTTCTCGTGACAATCCGCCACCGCCGCACGACACGCAAGCGGCACTGATGAGTTTACCGGCATGTTTCGCCACCACCGTCGAATCGATTCCCGCTGATGTCCCTTACTTCACGCCGCCCCTTGAGCTGTTGGAGCGTTGGCGTGATCATTCTAATACGATTGGCGGCTTCAAGATCGGAATCGCTTGGCAAGGCAACTCCAAATTTCCCGGCGACCGAGAACGATCGATTCCACTAAGTCATTTCCGTCCGCTAGCCAAGCTCAGCGGAGTTACGCTGATCAGCCTTCAGCTCGGCTTCGGTGCCGAACAAGTGAGCGAAGTCGCCGACGAATTCACGGTGGTCGAACCGGCTGGCCCAGGCAACGAGAGTTTGGATTTCCCCAACACGGCGGCGCTGATGCAGTCGCTGGATATGGTGATAACGTCCGATACATCGATCGCCCATCTCGCCGGCGCGCTCGCTCGTCCGGTTTGGATGGCCCTGCCCCTGGCTTGCGACTGGCGCTGGCAAACCAACTGCGACAACTCCCCATGGTATCCAACGATGCGGCTCTTCCGGCAACCCGTCGCCGGAGATTGGCCCAGCGTCTTCGCGAACATCCAACGCGAACTCGCCGCCCACATCGCCAATCTTTAGAAACCTCACCAAACCCCTGAGCCGACAAGCGCACGACCTTGACGATCTGTATCGCACAGAACGGCGTCGTCTATATGTCGCCTGCACGCGTGCCCGCCGACCAATTGCTGATCACCGGCATCGATCTGGTTTCGGATTTCCTGGAAGATGTTCGATGGTACTGGCAAGTATCTTCTCAGCGCTCGCAATCTCAGTTTTGCTGTGATGATGAGGTGACTTTTTTGCGGCACTGCGTAGGATTTACGCGTGAGAGTGGATGAAATTCAATTCGTGATGCAGCAAGCCGACGACTTGCTCATGCAGGCTGGCCCGTTGCCCGAGAAATGGCGTGCGGAACTCGAGTCGCTTGGCTCACGGCAAATGGATCGCTCATCGCTGGAAGACCTTGCTCGATCAATGGTTTTGCGAAGCCGTCACCTGGTTGGCTTCACAAATCCAAGCCGCCACCTCAACCGCCGGTTGCTAACTCGCAAGTAAACAAATTGCCAGCAGTGAGAAGATACGGCCGTCGGATCGAGTTGCGAGTCTGGGAAGAAGAATCCGGGAACGCATCAGCACCATTCGGAAACCGCTGGCATCGAACCTTTCTTGGATTGGACGAAGACGTTGTGTATCACCACCTCGGGCTGGATCGTCGCCTTGATTGTCATCGCGACCGTATGGTTGCCAAACGATGATGTGCAACGCAGGCCCCTGACTGGGGCTATCCGAGGCGCCGGTGATCAACCGGGGGAAGTTCGGTTCGAGCCGATGGGGCCGCCGGAACGTCCCGCGGCGACGGCCAGGATTTATGAGGGGCGATACATCTTCGATCGCTCCAACGGTCCATGCAGCGGGCTTTATCGTGTTTCAGTTGTCTTCGAACACGAATCCAATGCCGTGAAGAAGCCAATGGCGGTCATGGTCCCTGAATCGGAACCCTGGGTGCTGGACATTTAAGGAACAAGTGTTCCATTAAAAAGTTAAGCGGGTCGGGGAACGCAGACCGACCAACATCAAACAATTGATGGGTCGGCGTCGTGCCTCCTTGACCCACCCCACCTTGAAACTTAGTTGTCGGCATCGTTTCCGATTACGGTTCAAATTTGGCAAGCGTTTCCTGCGACGCGAGGGGCTCGAAGGCATATCGTGGATTACCGGCATCGAAGTCCAAGTCGGTGAACCCAGGATTCAAAACAATGTCCGTAAAGATGTATTCTTCTTTCAACTCGGGCTCGCCCCCTTCGTTTGAAGGCCAATCATACGACGCAAAGAAGACGGGGACACCCAGTTCCTTGTCGATAAAGACGCGAGCCATCTGATAATCGTGTGCTTCGGTTCGCCGTCGATGTGTCACCACGATGTGTTCGCACGGGCGATCGGCAAGTTTCGCGTCGTCGTAATATTGAACCTCGACATCGTCGGACGATAAATCGGCACGCATGTTCTCGATCAAGCGGTGGACGAGATTTCGAAATCCGATCTCCGTAATGGGATGTCGGTTTCCCTGCATCGCGTAGTGTCCGGTTGGATCGAGTTCCACCGTAATGTTCGCCAACCGTGGCCCACCGCGTCTGGCCAGCAGATCGCCGTTGCGTTGGTTCTCGACGTACAAGACTTCGCGTCCCGCAACGCTGCTCGGCTTGAGAAACTTCAAATAGACACTAAACGGAACAACCAATTCGCCATCATCCAACCGGCGATGACGAATCTTCGCACGCATGTATTCACGTTGCGTCAGTTCGCCATCGACCTTTTCGCGCTTGATCAACAAGCACGAATATTCCTTGATTTCCCGATCGGTTCGTTCGAGCCCCTTGGTCGCCAATTCGATCACGTGCATCAGAGGATGCAGCTTCGCGGACTCGACCGTCTCTAATTGCTTTGCCGCGGCGGATGATTGGCGAGCGTCTTCGGCGAACAACGACGGCATCGTCGTTCCGCAGCAAACAAAGAACACAATCGCCGCCGTCTTCTGAAATGGTGTGATTGGCATTTTCAACTCTCAAAGCAATGGGAAAAGAAACGCAGATTCGCACGTTCGCCTCGCTGTCGGTTGGGTGCCTCGTTATACCGTGCGTGGTCCAAAATGATGCCTTCGCGTTAAATGAAGCGAATCACCTCATTTCTGACCACGCGACGTCTAATCCCGCAACGTATAGCATCGGAGCAACCAGACGCGTGACAATCGAACACCAAATGCAAGCATAGCTTTTTTTGTGCCAAACATGCAATGATTCGCATGATTTCATCTTAGCGCTTCGCGGTTTTAAGTAAATGTTTGGTCGGCATTCAACCATGATGCGGTTTATGCCGATGTCCCCTGCTTCATTATCGCGGGGCGATGGACAATACTGGTCAAAAAGGGCCGATGCGAGTTGCCGCCGAGAGATATCAAATGAAATATTGGCTGATGAAAACCGAACCAGGAACGTATTCGATCGACGATCTGGCCGGCGAGAAAGATCAAACGACATGCTGGGAAGGAGTGCGGAATTACCAAGCCCGCAATCTGATGCGAGATGAGTTTCAGGCTGGCGACGCCGTCTTGCTTTATCATTCGGGAGGCAAAGACCCCGCCATCGTGGGGACTGCGGTCGTTGCAAGGCCCGCCTATCCGGATCACTTTGCATGGGATTCCAAAAGCAACTATTTTGATGAAAAAAGCGATCCTGAGAATCCGCGCTGGTTCATGGTCGATGTTCGCTTGGACACCATTTTCCCAAGCCCGATCACTTTGACCGCCTTGCGTGGCGAAAGCAAGCTGAAACAAATGGAACTGCTTCGCAAAGGGAGCCGTCTGAGCGTGCAACCGGTCACAAAGGGGGAGTTCAATCACATCATTTCCATGGCCAAAACAGCCTAGCATCGCCCGATCAAAAGCTGTCGGGTTGTTTACGTCGCGTTCATCCTAGAGCGACCAGGTCGCAAGATTAACTGAAAAACATTAACGCTAAGCACCAACGCATTTTTTTCGTTTAACGCGCGGCGACGTTTTCCAGTCCGTCGCTTCGGCTTGCCGTTAAACGATTTTCAGAACTTATGCACGGGTGGATAACATCAAACGCGTTCATCATTGAGATAGATAGAGTTCTGCCAAATCGTCCCCGATCTGCTTAGAATAGTGTTTTGATCTCAAGACACCTTTATTGATTGACTCGCTATGTTTTGGAAGAACGGCTTGAAACCGATTTGTTTGGTCACATGCACATTGTGCGGCGTTTCTTTGCTTTCGACTTACTGCTTGGCTGATGAAGGATCGTCGTCGGGGCGGGAGGTCGATTTCGCGACAGAGATCTTACCGATTCTTTCGGACAAGTGTTTCGTCTGTCACGGTCCCGATGCCCAGGATGCGAGCGACTTGCGTTTGGACTCCTTCGAGGCGGCGACTTCGGATCGCGGTGGTTATCGCGCAATCAATGTTGACACACCCGCCGACAGCGAGATATTGCGTCGCATCCATTCCCAAGACGAGCCGATGCCTCCCGCTGACGCGGAAAAGTCGTTGACGTCCACCGAACGACAACTCATCGACCGCTGGATTCGCCAAGGGGGGCGTTATGCAATGCACTGGTCGTTTGTAAAGCCCAAGAAGACATTGCCAGCGGAGCGTGAAGATGTATCCAGGGATCAAGCGATCGACGCATTTGTGGAAGCGCGGCTCCAGCAGCAGCAGGTCAAACTCGCCCCCGAGGCCGAGCGAGCCGTGCTGGCGCGTCGCGTGGCCCTTGTGCTGACCGGACTGCCTCCCGAACCGGAACAACTTCGTACGTTCTTGGCGGACGATTCGGAAGATGCTTACTCCACGTTGATCGATCAGTTGTTGGCTAGCCCGCGTTACGGCGAACATCAGGCTCGGTACTGGCTCGATGCGGTTCGATACGGCGACACGCATGGGCTGCATCTGGACAACCGACGCGGAATCTATCCGTATCGCGACTGGGTGGTGCATGCGTTCAATAAGAACCTGCCGTTTGACCAGTTCATCACATGGCAGCTTGCCGGGGACTTGTTGCCCGATCCGACGTTGGAGCAGCGTGTGGCGACCGGTTTTGTGCGAATGAATCCCACCACGTCGGAAGGAGGCGTGATTCCGGCGGAGTTTCAAGCGAAGAATAATTTCGATCGCGTGGAAACGTTGGGCACGACCTTGTTGGGCATGACGATGATTTGCGCGCGATGCCACACGCACAAATACGATCCGATTCCGCACACCGAATATTACGAGTTGCTTGCGTTCTTCAACAGCACCAGCGAAAACGCACTTGATGGCAACAGCTATGTCTATGCCCCCGTGGTCAAAGCACCAGACAATCAACATCAATGGAAAGCTTGGCAGGACCTGCGGATGCAACGGGAGGAACTTCAACGGCAAATCGATTCGGTCGGGGAAGATGCGGAACAGCAGTCGACGCTGAAGTCGGAATTCGATCGCGTTTCCGCCGAGCTATCGAAGCTGGAGGGCTCTTTCGAGACGACGACATTGGTCGCCGAAGAGCTTGCCAGTCCGCGCGAGACAAAAGTCTTGGCCCGCGGAGAGTACGATATGCCGACAGGCCCCGCTTTGAATCCCGATACGTTGTCCATCATGGGAGCGTTTCCCGAAGACGCACCTCGCAATCGCTTGGGGCTTGCGCGGTGGCTGACGTCGCCGGAACATCCGATCGTTGCTCGGGTGCTTGTCAATCGATTTTGGCAGCAGGTCTTTGGCGAAGGCTTGGTCCGCACGCCGGAGGATTTCGGATTACAAGGCCAACAACCGACACATCCGCGTTTGCTCGATTGGTTGGCCGTTGAGTTTCAGGAAAGCGGTTGGGATTTGAAGCAGTTGCTGCGACAAATGGTTCACAGTAAAACCTTTCGCCAAACCGCCGCATGGCGACCGGATGTGGACGACCCCGATAATCGCTTGTTGGCTCGCGGTCCCAGCCATCGTTTGGATGCGGAAGTGCTGCGTGATCTGGGGCTGTGGGCCAGCGGACTGCTCGACGACCAAATGGGAGGCGAAGGGGTTAAGCCTTATCAGCCCAAAGGTTTGTGGTCGGCGTTGATGCATCCGGCAAGTAACACGAAGCACTACGAACGGGACACCGGAACGAAGTTATATCGCCGCAGTCTGTATGTTTATTGGAAGCGAACGAGCCCGCATCCGATGATGACGCTGTTCGACGCCCCCAGTCGTGAAACGAGTTGTGTGCGGCGATCCCGCACGAACACGTCGTTGCAATCGCTGGGGCTCTTGAACGAAACGCAACGACTGGAGATTGCTCGGGTCTTTGCCGAGCGTTTGCTTTCTGAAAGCGATGACGACGACCAGCGTCTGGATTTGCTGTTCTTGCTGCCGACATGCCGCAAGCCGAATGAAACGCAGCGTTCCGCTTGCCATGAATTATTGCGAAACGCGCGAGGTCGATACGCCGACGCCACTGAGGACGCAAACCGCTTGCTCGATGTCGGGGACGCTCCCCGATCGACCTCCTTGGACCCGGTTGAACACGCCGCTTGGACACAAGTCGTGTCGACGGTGCTGGCCAGCGATTTGGCAATCTTGTTGTATTGACGAAACGAAGTCGCGCATGCGGGAATCGGTGGTTCGCAAGGATGAATGCGAAGACATCGTTGCACGCTAGGCACGGTGTAACCGTCCCCATCGAATTTTTCCATCGGAAGACCTTGAACGAGTGAAGATGATGCAAACCGATCACCCGATAAGAGAACATCAATTAATGCTCACGCGACGTCAGCTTTTCGGACGCACCGCGTTGGGCGTGGGGACAGCGGCGATGGCTGGCTTGCTGCATCGCGATCTTGCCGCCGCCGAAGGTTCGTCGGCGGAGGGACTGCATCATCCGGCGAAAGCCAAACGGGTCATCTATCTTTTCATGAGCGGCGGTCCCAGCCAGCATGACATGTGGGATTACAAGCCGAAGATGAAAGACATGGCGGGAGAGCAGCTTCCCGATAACGTTCGCGACGGCCAACGCGTGACCGGCATGACGGCCTCTCAAAAGAATGGCCTTCCCGTCGCGCCCAGCAAGTATAAGTTCACAAAGTACGACAACAATGATCGAGGTGTTTGGATCAGCGAACTGCTGCCGCATACGGCAACCGTCGCCAAAGAACTTTGCGTCGTCCACACGACATTCACCGAAGCGATCAACCATGATCCGGCAATCACGTACATTCAAACCGGCAGTCAGGTGCCGGGTCGACCCAGTTTGGGTGCGTGGCTCAGTTATGGTTTGGGGAGCATGAATGAAGACTTGCCACATTATGTCGTGATGCACGCAAAGACGAGTTTCGCCGAACAGAGCTTGTTCAATCGACTTTGGGGAACCGGCTTCCTGCCAGCCGACCATCAGGGAATCCTGCTTCGCAGCGAAGGTGATCCCGTCCTCTATCTGAGCAACCCGCCGGGTGTATCGTCAGCCGATCGCCGCGCCCAATTGGATGCGCTGACCGCCATCAATCAGAGCCATCATGAACAGTTTGGCGATCCGAAGATTCTGTCTCGGATCGGTCAGCACGAGATGGCCTATCGCATGCAAACATCGGTCCCCGAACTGATGGATCTGTCCGATGAGAATGATCAAACGTTTGAACTGTATGGTCCGGAAGCTCGGCAGCCGGGAACGTTCGCCGCATGTTGTCTGAACGCGCGTCGATTGGCGGAACGCGGGGTTCGCAACATCCAGATTTTTCACCGTGGTTGGGACGCGCACAACAATCTGCCGAAAGAACATGAATCCCAGTGTCGCGACCTCGAACAAGGGAGCGCCGCGTTGATTAAGGATCTTCGCAAACGAGGAATGCTGGACGACACGCTGGTCATTTGGGGTGGCGAATTCGGACGCACGGCTTACTGCCAAGGCAACCTGACGCCGGAAAATTATGGTCGCGATCATCATCCCCGCTGCTTCACGGTGTGGATGGCGGGGGGAGGCGTCAAGCCTGGCATCACGTACGGACAAACCGATGACTACGGATATAACATTGTCGACGCCGACGGAAAAACCTTGATGCCTCAGCCGACGAAGGAGCACTGGACGCCGGGAACGATGCATATTCACGATCTCAATGCGACGATCCTTCACTTGCTGGGCATCAATCACACCAAGCTCACCTATCGCTATCAAGGTCGCGATTTTCGACTCACCGATGTCCATGGGCACATCATGCACGATCTGATTGCTTAAACGTCGCGCGGTCAGAAATGAGGTGATTCGCTTCATTTAATGCGAAGGCATCATTTCGGACCACGCACGGTATAATCTTCCGGTTCGGGTACGCATCTTTCGGCGGACGGTCCTTGCGTTTCTTGGCGATATTTGCGAACGTGCAATGTCTCCGAACCCACGACCAAAATTCGCCTTCCGCGCGACTCGAAATCGAACAACATGAACGATCTGCAACCAGAAAGCCCCACCGCCACGAAGCCTTCCCTGGACGATGGCATCACTGAAATCGCAAACCTTGTGGCGGCGGGCGAGATGGCCGACGCGGTGCTCGCGCTGGATCGACTGTCTCCCGAGTCGCAAGCCGACGCGGTTGCAAGCTTAACGCCCGAGATGGCGGCGGAACTGGTCGAGCATGTTGTCGAAGCGAGCGCCGTCGAGATCATCGATCATCTGCCGGTCAGCGTCGCGGCTTTGATCTTGGATGAAGTGACCAGCGACCATCGGGCCGACTTGATTGCCGAGTTACCCGAACCAACCGCCTCGCAGATCATCGATCAGATGGCGCCCGAGGAGGCGGAGGACGCCCGATCGCTGATGCGTTACGCCTGGGATACGGCGGGCGGTCTGATGGTGACCGAGTACGTTAGCTTTCAGTCCGATCAGACGGTACGCGATGTCATCGAGGACCTTGCCGAACATGCTGACGAGTATCGCGACTACGACGTCCAGTATTCTTTCGTTTGCGAAGGGGATCGTCTGGTGGGCGTCTTGCCGCTGCGTGATCTGCTGCTCTCCAAGCGGGCGACGATTCTACGCGATGTGATGATCGCCAATCCCATCTCGGTCGTCGACACCATGTCGCTGGACGATCTGGAGGACTTGCTTGAATCGCACTCGTTTCTTGGCGTCCCGGTCGTCGATGCCGATGGCGACCTGTTGGGGGTTGTCCAGCGTGCGGCGGTCGAATACGCCCGAAGCGAACAGCAACGCAGCGACTATCTCAAGAGCCAGGGTATTGTCGGCGGCGAGGAAGTTCGCAGTTTGCCGCTGCTGGATCGGTCGAAGCGGCGACTGTCCTGGCTGAGCGTCAATATCTTGCTGAATATCGTCGCGGCGAGTGTGATTGCGTTGTTCCAAGAGACGCTTGAATCGGTCATCGCGTTGGCGGTTTTCTTGCCGATCATTTCCGACATGAGCGGATGCAGCGGGAATCAGGCGGTCGCCGTCAGCATGCGTGAACTCTCGTTGGGACTGGTGAAGCCCGGCGAGGTGCTGCGTGTGTGGTGGAAAGAGATTAGCGTCGGTCTGTTGAATGGTGTTACGCTGGGCGTATTGATTGCCACTGCGGCGGTGCTCTGGAAACGAGACGCCACGCTGGGTTTTGTTGTTGGGTTCGCGTTGTGTTTGAATACAATGATCGCGGTCTCTTTCGGCGGAATGGTTCCCTTGGTTCTCAAACGCGTTGGGGTCGATCCCGCCATCGCCTCGGGACCCTTGTTGACGACGATTACCGACATGTGCGGTTTCTTCCTTGTTCTTGGTTTGGCGAGTATTCTGTTGGTTTAACCGGACGCGATCCGTTATGCGTTGCGTGGTCGGAAATGAGGTGATTCGCTTCATTAAATGCAAAAGCATCATTCCAAACCACGCACGGAATAACACGCAATTGCCCAGTCGCTCGCTGTACAACACGAGGTTTGTCGTTCGATGGTTCGTATTGGTTTTGTCTCGACTCGTTTCGCCGGAACCGACGGTGTCTCATTGGAAGCGGCTAAGTGGGCGCAGGTCTTGTGGGACTATCGCCATGTGAGTTACTGGTACTCGGGGCTCAGCGATCGCGCACCGGACGTATCGATGGTCGTGCCGCATGCCTATTTCGGACATCCCGACATCCAATGGGTCAACCGACGCAGCTTTGGCTCCCGTCAGCGATCGCCCGATGTGACGCAACGAATCTATGCCCTTGCCGACTACTTGAAGGGAACGCTGTACGAGTTCACTCGGCGGTTTGAGATTGAGCTGTTGATCGTCGAGAACGCGTTTGCATTCCCATGAACATCCCGCTGGGAGTCGCGCTGACGCACTTCATTGCCGAGACGGGATTCCCGACAATCGCCCACCATCACGACTTCTATTGGGAACGTGACCGCTTTACCGTGAACGCAGTGACGGACCTGATGTGGATGGCGTTTCCGCCGGCCCTCCCGTCCATACAACATGTCACCATCAACACGCCCGCCCAAGAGGACCTCTCGCATCGTCGCGGTCAGTCGTCGATCCTGGTTCCAAACGTTCTGCATTTCGAGGAAGCTCCTCCTCGAGCGGACGCCTACGCTCGCAATTTCCGCAAAGACATCGGCCTGTCCGACGACGACATTCTGTTCCTGCAGCCAACGCGGGTCGTCCCCCGCAAGGGCATCGAACACGCGATCTCGTTGGTCGCGGCGCTTCGAAATGATCGCTGCAAGTTGGTGATCTCTCACGCCAGTGGGGACGAAGGAAATCAATATCTGAACGCGCTCAAGGAGATGGCCGAGAATCAAGGTGTCGACCTGAGACTGGTCGATGACAGGGTCGACGAAAAACGCTGCAAGAATGCCGCGGGACAACGCGTGTATACGCTGGCCGATGCGTATTCGCAGGCCGATGTCATTACATACCCCAGTCTTTACGAAGGCTTTGGAAATGCGTTGCTGGAAGCGTTTTATTACCGCAAGCCCGTGCTTGTCAATCGATATTCGATCTATGTTTCGGATATCGAACCGCGTGGCGCGAAGGTGATTTCGATGGACGGGTACATCACACGCGATACCGTCGATCAGGTTCGACGAATCATTGACGATCCCGAATACCGGACGCAGATGGTCGACTTTAACTACGAGATCGGCAGGTCGTTCTTCAGTTACAGCGTCCTGCGTCGAAAACTGAGAGCCTTGGTGACCAACTTCACAGGCCAAGACAACCTGTAGCCTGAATGTGGGTCCATTGGGAACTGTTGACACGTTTGGATAATAACGTTGAATTGTCCTAGAGCCACGACGTCGCAAGATCAACTGCGTTCATCATTGATATATACGTCGCGTGGTCAGAAATGAGGTGATTCGCTTCATTTAATGCGAAGGCATCATCTCGGACCACGCATGATATAAGCCGCTTTCTCCGCACAAATTTATCGACTGGAAACCGCGAAGTGCCTGTTATCCTTACTGAACTGACCGATGATTCCGCTCCGTCACCCGAGAGCTACGACGGCTTTTTGTTGGTTTCCTTTGGAGGCCCTGAAGGTCCGGAAGATGTGATGCCGTTTCTGGAGAACGTGCTGCGCGGCAAGAACGTCCCGCACGAACGCATGTTGGAAGTTGCCGAGCACTATCAGAAGTTTGGCGGCAAGGAGCCCGATCAACGATCAGAATCGCGAATTGATGCACGCATTGCATCACGCGAGTTCCGAGATGCGGGGATCATGCTGCCGGTCTATTGGGGCAATCGCAATTGGACACCGACGATCGCCGATGCGTTGCTGCGGATGCGGGATGACGGCGTCAAGAATGTGCTCGCGTTCTTCACCAGCATGTTCAGTTCGTACAGTGGTTGTCGGCAATACCGAGAGAATATCGCGGACGCCCAAAAGCAGATGGGTGACCTCGCCCCGACGGTCGTTCGCTTGCGACTCGGATTCAATCACCCCGGCTTTATTGAGGCGGTCACGGATCATCTGCGCGATGCGTTGTCGAAATTCCCGGAATCCGATCGCGCGAGCGTGCCGGTGTTATTCACGGCACACAGCATTCCCCATTCGATGGCTGAAAACTGCGGCTACGTCGCTCAGCTTCAAGAGGCCTCCAGGTTGGTCGCCGAGCGTGTTGGAACACAAAACTGGGAACTGTGTTATCAAAGTCGAAGCGGCCCGCCGCAAGTTCCTTGGCTGGAGCCGGACATTTGCGATCGAATCGAATCGCTGCATGGCCATTACGTTGACAAAGGTGAAACGCTGGATCGATTGGTCGTCGTGCCGATCGGTTTTGTTTCCGACCACATGGAAGTGATCTACGACTTGGACGACGAAGCCGCCAAGCTCTGTCAGCGACTGGGCATCGAAATGCGACGTGCGGCCACCGCCGGGAACGCATCCCAGCTTTATTCGTATGATTCGCCAACTTGTCGAAGAACGCATGGACCCAAACGCTTGCAAGAGCAACCGTCGGCGACATGCCTCCATGCCACGACGTCTGTCCGGCGGACTGCTGCACCTACACGCCGCGACGGCCGCCGGTGGCTGGAACATAAGTACCCATCAATCCGCATTGAGATCAAATCCAATCAATTCCAATCAAATCATGCACCCGACGTTAATATAAGATTAACTATTGATTGTTTGCTGGGCGACGGTACAATATCACGGATTCAGGTCGGCATTCATTCCGTCTTATCCACCTCTGTTGCTAATGAGGAACCGTATCATGCAACAAGTACGCTGCCCCGCATGTCAGAAGCAATTGAAGATTAAATCAGAATTTGCTGGCAAGACGGTTGCGATGTCCCTGCGGTACAAAGCTGAAGATACCGGCGGTCGCACCCGCCAAACAGCCATCGTCCAGCCAGCCGAAGGTCGCCGCCGACACGATTGCGCTTGCCTGTTCGTGCGGACGCAAATTGAAAGCGCCCCTTGCCGCTCAGGGAAAGGCCGTGCGATGTCCATGCGGAACGACGTTGAAGGTTCCCGCCGCGAAGAGTACGGCAACGGTTGCAAAACAGACAATTCCGAAGCAACCCGTTCGGCAACCTGCTCCCCAGCCGGTCGCGACGCCGAACGATGATTGGATGAGCGATTTTCCCGAACCAGCATCAACGGCTGCGTCGCCATCCTTTACGGGATCGGGATATTCGGCACCGGCTTACCTATCCCAGCCGGCAGCATCGAGTCCAGCGGCATCACGTTCAGGAGGCAACAGCGGTGCTCAGGACCTTTTGAATCAAGCACAACGTCAGGTGGAATTCGATCAGCAACGGGCTCGCGCGATGGGGGCGGACGACGATGATGGCGGCTTCATCAACGGAGGGGTTGTTGGGGGTGCGTTGACGATGCTGATTGCCGTTGTCTGGTTTGTCGGCGGTTTGTACGCGGGATACATCTTCTTCTACCCTCCCATTCTGTTCGTCATGGGGGGCATCGGAGTTGTCAAAGGCTTGATGGATTAGCGTCCGGTCGCTTCGCCGCTCTCTTCGACAAAGCCCAGCACCGGCATGACGAAGATCTTGCCGTCTCCCATGCGGCCGCTTCTTGCGACGGAGATCAGTTTTGCGAGAATCTCCTCCACGCGCGCATCTTCGACCCATGCCGTGATTTCAACTTTGGGCAGAAAGGCCTCGGAGTATTCGCTGTCGCCATACTGATCGAGATAACTCTTCTGTCTTCCAAATCCTTTGACTTCAGTCACATTGATCGCTTCAATCGGCGAACGCTCCAGCCCGGCAAGCACCTTCTGGGCAAGATAAGGTTTGATGATGGCGACAATTTGTTTCACACAATGGCCTGCGGAGCGTGAGGTTATATTGTGCGTGGTCCGAAATGATGCCTTCGCCTTAAATGAAGCGAATCACCTCATTTCTGACCACGCGACGTCTATGAATTGGGTAACGCACCATTTGTTATAGACGGTCGCCAAAGCGAAAATCAAGTCGGCTCGAACTAGACAGGACAATGGGTCACTTGCAGGTCTTCGTCGAGCGGGCGATGCGATTGTTTTCCAGCTTTCTGAAGCTCACCATGATACGAACGGACGGCTTCATCGGGTTGGATGTCGCCATCGGCGAGCAGACGCAGGTGCTTCAAGAAAGTGATTTGATCTTCGGCGTAGTTGATCTTTCGTCCAAATAACGCGACACGCGCGCCATACTTTTTCGCGTCGCTCAGCATGCGAAACGCATCCATGGTCGTGCCGGCGGAGCCTCCCAGAATGCCCACGACCAGGGTGGAGTCATAGCGAACGAGTTCTTCCATGGCGGCGGGCCCGAAGTATGGCATCTTCAAGAACAATGGACGTCCGGCGCGCGTCACGCCACCCAACAGGCGAGCGATGCTATCGTTGACGTATCGACCGACATTCGCGATTGGATGGACGGGGGCGTTGGGTGCGAAGACTTCAGAAAATGACGGAAGCCTTTTCGTTCGGCTTCCAATCGGAACTGCTTGTAAGCTTCCAGCGTTCTCGCATCCGATACGGCATCATTGTTCAGCGTGATCGAATACAAGCCCAGATTCGCCCCCGCGATCGCTGGTCGTCGGTACAGTCGATCCGGCCTGATTGAATGTGATCGATTGTTGTGCTGGAAAATGGCAATGACGGTTGAAAGCGGTAAAAGGAATCGCGAGCCGACCAGATATCGGTCGTATCATTGGCGCGTGCCGCAGGCGTGACGGGACTGTTGTCGAACAAGCGTTCTTCGATCGTCAGTCGCTCGCTGGTGCTGGCGCTCATCAACATGATGTCGACCAATTCCAAACGGACGATTTCGCGAATGATGTCGCGAAATTCATCGAGTGTTCGGTACGGGTGCTCAGAACCTGCGGAAGCCGGGCCGGGACCCACCATTCCGAAAGCGAGATCGGGATCTTTGGCATCGGCTAGGATAAATTCGTTACACTGGGGATCAGCGTTAATTCGAGCTAGCTTTTGATCAAGCGATTTATTCATGGATTTAGATTGTGCGTGGTCTGGAACGATGCCTTTAGGCGAGCGGTCGATAAAAGCGTACTGTAGGATGGACTTCCAGTCCGTCCTGCCATGAAAACCAGTAGTCGACGAAATCGTCGAATACGAAGTCGCGGTAGGATGGACTTCCAGTCCGTCCTGCCATGAAAACCAGTAGTCGACGAAATTGTCGAATACGAAGTCGCGGTAGGATGGACTTCCAGTCCGTCCTGCCATGAAAACGGCAGGTATATTTTTACTTGCCGCTCGCCTTAAACAACCACACAGAGCAGCGTAGCATGGAAAAAGATTGGGATTGCATCGTCTGCGGATCTTGTACCGCCGATATTCTGGTTCGTCCAATTGCTTTGGACCAACCGGTGGTTGCCGGACGATTGCACCAGGTTCAGCCCATCGACGTCAGCACCGGTGGCCTTGCCTCCAATGCCGGGATCGCCATGAGTCGGCTGGGTTTACGTGTTTCGATGCTCAGCTACACCGGCAACGATTCGTGGGACACCATCATGCGAGAACGTTATCGCAATGAGGGGGTCGATACAAGCAGATTGCTTCGTCACGAAACGCTACCCAGCAGCAGCACGGTCGTCATGATTGACGCCAACGGCGAACGAAGTTTCGCGCATCATCAGGGGGCTCCACGCGCAATCGATTATTCGATGATCCACAGTAACCTGCACTGGATCGCTTCGAGCCGCATGTTTCTGATCGGGTACTACTCCTTGCTGCCGAACCTGCAGGACGATCTGGCCGATATCCTGAAGAGCATTCGAGACGCTGGTTGCATGACCGCAATGGACGCCGCAGGCAGCGGCGGCTCCATGCAACCTCTGGATCGGATTTTGCCGCATCTGGATATTTATGTGCCGAGTTTGTCCGAAGCACGTCACCAGACGAGCCTGTCCGATCCACGAGCGATCATTGAAACCTATCGCGCATGCGGAGCGATGGGCTTGTTGGGCGTGAAGTTGGGGAGCGATGGTGCTCTTCTGCAAACACCCGATGGCCGATTCATCGAAATCGATGCGGTTCCGCCCCCTGGACCCGTCGTCGATACAACCGGAGCCGGGGACTCATTTTATGCCGGACTGATAACGGGCATCTTGCGCGGACTGTCGCCTGAAGAGGCGGGCCGATTAGCGGCCGCGGCGGGTGCGTGTTGCGTGACCGAACTGGGTGCGTCGGCGGCCATTAAAGACTTCGATAGCACCATGCGGATCGCCGGTCTGGCATGATTGTCATCGCAAGTCCGTCATTCCGGACGTCGAAACAATTCTTTGTGAATCCGATGAATGCGACGCAGCTCCGCGATCGGATCGGGTGCATCGTCGACTCGGATGTCTCGAAAACGATCATTCAGTCCGGCATAGCCCCAATCCTTTCGCGCCACATACAGTGCCGCCGACTGCATCCCGCGTTTCTCGCCTCCCGCATCTTGCCCCGCCTGCAACGCGTCGATTAGACGCTCGGCGAGCGTTCCTTCGGCTTGTTCAAAACGAGCGATCATGGCGTCGATAACCGCTTCGCCATGCAGAATATTGCCTTGGGCGACACAATGCTTTCCGACTTTTCCGCCCGCCCACGGAAGGCATGCTTCACCCGTAAAGGTCGCTTTGTTGCCTCGGGCATCGATCATTCCCAACTGTCTTCGCGCGGCGTCGGGGTCGTTGTCGGTCAGCTTCTGTATCGCTTCTTCGGCGGTCATGCCTTCGGCGAGCAGTTTCAAGCCTTCAGGTCCGTAGCGAACATTCGAGAACGACTGGGTCGCGATCGCCCCGACGCCCGCTTGCACCCAAGGCACGATCGATCCAACGGCGGGAATTCGTGATTGCACGGCAACCCCAATCTCTTCCGTTTCCGAGTCGATGGCGATAATCGAATAGGTTGCCACGGGAGGATCGTCTGGACGATTCTGCTGAGCGTTCAGGCAAACGCCATACAGACAGACGGAGGCGAACATCAACGCGGTTCTGAAACGAACGACACCCATGATTGACCTAATTCGTTGCGTGGAAAGGAGCGAACTGATTGACGCAGCGTTCACAACAACGATGATAGATGCTTGGCCCGCCGCCGAACACCCTTCCCGCTGGAGAGAACCCGATGATTTCGCACTGGACAAGAATGTATCTGATCGTGCTGGGAATGCTGATTTGTCACACCTCTGTTGGCCAGCAAACCGCGTCGACTCAAGCACCATCGAAAACGCCCCAGCGGCTGCCGCGAACGGAACTGTTGCAGTACCGCGATGGCGAGGGCAACATCAAGACGGCGCAAACTCCGTCGCAGTGGTCGGCGCGACGCGACGAAATCATTGCAGGCATGCATGAAGTGATGGGGCCGTTTCCCGAGTCCGCCAAACGCGTCCCGTTGAAGGTTGAAGTTCAATCGGAAGAGGATTGCGGAACGTATGTCCGTCGGTTGATTACGTATCAATCTCAACCGGAAAGTCGCGTTCCGGCATATCTCTGTATTCCTAAGGTCTTGCTGAGCGGTGACTCCAAGGCCGCCGCGATTTTGTGTCTGCATCCGACCGACGATCGAGTGGGGCATAAGGTTGTTGTCGGGCTGGGAGGTCCGACCGAATCGGCAATACGCGAGCGAGTTGGCCGAACGTGGCTTCGTGACGCTGGCACCAAGCTACCCACTGTTAGCCAATTACCAGCCCGACTTGAAGCTTTGGGCTGGTCCAGCGGAACGCTGAAAGCCGTTGGGACAACATGCGTGGCATCGATCTGCTGCAAGAACTCCCCTTTGTGCAGGATGAGGCCATCGGGGCGATCGGGCATTCGTTGGGAGGACACAACGCGGTCTACAGCGCGTGTTTGATGCTCGGATCAAAGCCGTCGTGTCGAGCTGCGGATTGGATTCCTATCTCGATTACTACAACGGGAATCCGGACAACTGGAATCTCGGGCGGGGCTGGACGTCGACACGATACATGCCGCGACTGGCCGATTACAAAGGTCGATTGGAGGAGATCCCGTTCGATTTCCATGAATTGATCGCCGCGTGGCACCCCGGCCGGTATTGATCGTCGCTCCGTTACATGACGGCAACTTTCAAGCGGAGAGCGTTGATCGGGTCGTTTCCGCGGCGATGGCACTTTACAAACTTCACAATGCGGCCGATCGGCTGCAAGTTCAGCATCCCGATTGCGAACACGATTTTCCCGATCCGATGCGACAGCTTGCCTATCAAATGTTCGAGCGTGTTCTTGGCGAAGGGACCGAAGGCTTTAACTGATTGGCACGATCGGAATCGCAATTTGGCGATTCGAATATTCTTCCCGGTTCTTGAAGTGACAAAGTGAATGCTATCGGGGAAACTCGGCGGCGTTTCACATTTCACCTCGTTCGGGAGAATCTTCGATGTTGGGTAACAGTCGATATGAGTCGCTGGATTTGTGTGTTTGGTTGGCTGGCACGGTGGGAGCAATGACGCTTCTTGCCGCATCGTTGCTTGGTTTCATCATGCTGTGGGGCTCGGCCACGGCACTGTTCGCCAATTCATCCGTTACCGCTCATGTGATCCGCGCCCTGCTGGGATGACATTGCTAGCGTCTTTGGTCGATTGTTTGTCCGTCGCTTTTGTGGCATCGAGTGCGGATGGTGCGAAATCAAGCTTCCGTTACGGCACGGTTTTTAATAGAGTTTCCCGAAAATCAGGTTTTGATGGCACCAGCACTGTTGTTGCCATTGGATTACGTTCACGCCATTATTTCGGGCCGCGCTGTGCAAAGAGAAATGCCAACTCGCATGATCGAGTCTGAGGTGACAGGACAAGACGAGTTTCAAGCAGCCGATGCGATCCATGCTGCGATTCGCTTCGGCCGCATGTTGTGTCGCAAGAAGCGATACATCGGCTTTGCCCTGCTTGTCACCTGTTCCCTTGGTGTTTTCTATTACCTGACGGCCGAAAAGATCTATCAGGCGACAGCGCAGATGCTGGTCACACAGACGAGCCCTGACGTCTTGAATGCGGGTGTGACGGCCACCATGAACAATGAAAGCTTGGTTGCGACGCACGAGCGATTGATCGAAAGCTCCATCGTTCTGGATGGCGCGATCAAGAGGATTCAGCCGCTCGATAGGGAACTGAAAATCGATCTGGCCGATGCGGCTCCGGACAAGTGGAAGGATCGCCTTCGCGAGGGGCTTTCCGCCAGTGCGGTTCGCCGGACAAGCATCATCGAACTGACTTATCGATCGAAATCGCCGGTCGCCGCTCGCGCGATCCTGGAAGCGGTTGTTGCGTCCTATATCGAGTTCATCGACGAAAGTCATAAAAATGTGTCCGTTGAAATCGCATCGATTCTTCAAGACGAACTTCGCGAGAAAGAACGCGAACTGCGAGACAAGCAATCGCAATGGGTGGAAGTCAGCCGCGATGCTGGCGACTTGGGGCTGCGAAACGGCAGTTCGGTCGTCCATCCGTTGGTTCAGCGAGCGGTAAAGTTGAATGACAGCTTGGTGGCCACTCGGGAAAAGCGTTTGAAATTGCAGGCTTCCGAAGTGGCCGTCGCCAATGCGATCAAGACCGGTGGCGACCTGCGGCAATACCTTGTTGAACTGGAACCGGTGATCGGGCGTGAACTGTTGCTCAACGGGCTAGGAATGAGTCCACGATTTGCGAAAGTTGCCGACGATATGGAGCAGAAACTGCTGCAGGATCGCGCCGAGCTGCAGACGCAGTCCAAACATCTGGGCCCCGTGCATCCCACGATCGTGATGCTGCGACAAAGGATCGCCGACTCGGAGCGGTATCTGGCTGAGTATCAGGCGAAGATCGCCAACTCAAACGGCCCGGCCCAGGAACGACAGATGGGCCAAATGCTGATCTCGATGATCCGCGAATCGTTGATGGAGACTCGCGCCAACGAACGCGAACTCGAAAAGGAGTACACCGCCGCCGAAGCCGAAGCCGTTCAGCTCAATGGACGCATGACGAAGTTGCAATTGGTGGAAAACGAACTCAATCGACTTCGCACTTGGCATGATACTTTGTTGAATCAGATCGCCAACATTGACCTGCAAACCGAGGGTGGAGATATCCGCGTGAACATCGTCGGTGAACCGCTTGCCTCTCCGAATCCGGTGTCACCACGACTTGCGATTATTGGACTGTTAAGCATTGCGGCCGGCTGCGGCATCGGAATCGCCATCGCGTATGTCACCGACCTGCTGGACGATCGATTCCAATCGCCGGATGAACTCCAGGAGCAGGTTGGCGTTCCCGTTCTCGCCATGATTCAGAAACTCAGCGGATCGGGGGAATCGGGGGGACAGAACCTTCACATGGTGACAAACGCGAAGAGCGGGGAAAGCGAAGCGTTCCGCACCTTGCGGACGTCGTTGTCGCTGCAAGGCAATGACCTTTCGAAGATCGCGGTGACCAGTTCCGAACCGGGCGACGGAAAAACAACGGTGATCGCGAATCTAGCCGCGACCTATGCTTCGGCGGGAAAACGTACGCTGTTGATTGACTGCGATCTGCGCAAACCGGGACTGACGCGTCTGTTCGACATGAAGGGACTGGGGGGTGTTTCGCAACTGTTAACGCAAGCGAATCAGACGAGCCCGAATTGGACAAACGAAGTCAAGGCAACAGGTATTCATAATCTGTCGATGATTCCCGCCGGTCCCCGACCGCAAGATCCTACCGAACTGTTCACGAGTGTCCACTTCGGCGAACTGCTTGCCTGGGCCGAAGCCAACTATGACCAAGTGCTTGTGGATTGTCCGCCGGTCGTCGCGGCCACGGACGCCGCCATCGTGGGACGATTCGTCGACGGCTTGTTGATGGTTGTTCAGCCGGCAAAGAATCATCGCAAGCTTGTGATCCGCTCGGTCGAACAATTGGGCCAGTTAGGGGTTCAGCTTTCCGGTATTATCTTGAACCGCGTCGACGACGGAACCGCCGGGGGCCACTTTGGATACGGCTACGGTTATGGATACGGCTATGGCTATGGTTATGGTTATGGCAACGAAGAGGCACAGGACGCGGACGAATCAATCGACTCGTTGCCGATGGAAACTCCTTCACGCCGAGCAGCCTAGCAGCCGAGCAATGTTCGATCAACTAAGTCGCTCGGCGGTCCCCGCCGAGAGCCTCTACGGTGACGTACATCAATAATGAACGCGTTTGAGGTTACCGTGCGTGGTCTGGAATGATGCTTTTGCATTTATACGTCCGCTGACCGTCTCGAATAATCCTCACGTTCATCACGATCGGTTGAGCAAAGATGTCGGTTTTTCGAAGGAAGGATCGAACCGCGTTTCAGATAACGTAGGCTTTCCTGGATTCCGAACTGTTTTTGCCTACAAGAGACCGAGCCGTGCGTTACCGTCGTCTACTGAATCGCGTCCTAGTTTCCGCTTTGTTGTTGATTGTGCTTGTCGCCGGGGCTGCTCTGGGTACCACCCGCGTCGACTTGGGGAAAGGTCCTAAAGCACCGTCGATCACGTCGATGGATCCGACGAAGGTGATGGGATATGCCACTTGCGCAAAGTGCCATCCAAACGAAATCGAAGTCTGGAAGCAAACGCCGCATCATCGCACGTTTGAGGAACTGCATCGTCGTCCCGAGGCAAAGGCGATCGCCGGAAAGCTTGGGATCACTTCGATCAAGCACGACGGACGCTGCGTTCAATGTCATTACACGCAGCAAGATCAGCAAGGCTCGCTGTCGGCCATCTCCGGTATTTCCTGCGAATCGTGTCATGGCCCGGCTCGCGATTGGATCGACTTGCACGCAAATTACGGTGGTGCGGGAATCTCTCGGGAAACGGAGAGCCCCGAGCATCGCGTGCAGCGAATCGCCGACAGCATCGCGGCGGGAATGCGGAATCCACACAATGCGTTCACAATGGCGCAAAGCTGCATGCGATGTCACACCGTGCCCGACGAAGAACTGGTCAACATCGGTGGACACAGCAGCGGCAGCCTCGATTTCGAGATGGTCTCGTGGTCGCAAGGCATGATACGACATCGGTTCTTGGCCGGCGGTGGCACGACGAACGCAAAGAACGATCCGCAACGCAACACGATGTTGTTCGTCTGCGGAATGATTGCTGATCTGGAATTCAGTCTGCGCGCCACGGCCAAAGCAACGTCAAAAGCAGAGTACGGTTACACGGTGGCCAAGCGTGCGTCTCAATTGGCCAAACGCTTGGCGTCGGTTTACAAGAAGACCGAAATCCAGGAACTGCGTGAAATCATTGAAACCTACATGGCGGTGCGTTTGAGCATCAACAATGAAGCATCTTTGAACGCCGCGGCCGACACCATCGCGGAGCTTGGTTATCGCTTCGCCGAACAGTATTCCGGCGACCAATTGAACGCCGTGGAGAAGTACGTCCCGGGCGAAGAGCGATGGTTGCACGGAAAATAGAACGCTGACGCCGACCCCTAGAACGACCACGTCGCAAGATCAACTGAAGCGTTCATCATTGAAAGAGGCCTAGTCGGTCGTCGGCGGATGATTCTCAGTCGCAATCTTTTGCAAAGCTGCCTCAGCTTGATCCGCCAGTCGTCCCGCGCGTTTTCCAAGCGTCGCCACGCTGAGCCACCATACAGCCGCTTCGCCAGAAAGGCCGTTGGCCCGCAGCCGATCCGCGATGGTTGTCATCGGCCCCGGCTGCAAGGCAATGGGAATGCGGTCGATCTTCTCTTCCCAGCGATCAAGCGACTTGGCAACGTCTTCGCCTGTGGCCAGCCGCCAACGGACAGCGTCCGCCAATCGAGCTAAGACAGCGTCAGCCGGATCATTGCTGATCTTTTGCAGCACGGCATCGGCTTGCTCTCGATGCGGACCCGCCAACAACCAACTGGCGGCAACCAGAGCAACGCCCCGATTGGAACTAGCCAATTGCGCGACTGCCGCCTGTTGTCGCGCGACGCTGTGAACCGGCGTTGTCCATGCGATTGGCATCAGGTGATACAAGAAATCGGGTGGCTGGGACTGATAGAATCCACTTGCAATCGCCAGTGACGCGTCATACCGCTGAAGTTCCGCCGCAGCCAACATCAGGTAGCCGTATGCGATCAGACGACGCCACTGTGTGTTGGATGTTTTCACATATTCGGTCAGTGGTTGCAGGGATTCCGCGAAACGCCCTTGTTCAAAAGCTTCCATCGCCGCGGCGACGTTCGGTTCGCTCGACCAGTCCGTCTCGATCCATACAATGCGCTCGAATGCAATCGATTGCTCCATCGATGCCTCGGCTGACACCGCATCATCAACAATAAGTTTTACCTGATGCTCTTCAAACGCGCGAACTTGCCCGACAAGCCGCACAAAGGGCCGCGGCAGCCAACCGCTTTGACGAACGGAACTCGCTTTCGGAGGAAGATACCACAAGGTGTCGGCGCTGCGAACTGTGTTGATTAACGTCAACGACATGAGCAGCGAGAAAAGCAAGGTCTTCCGTGGAAGGTTGCTTCCGCCACATGTCCGAAGGCTGACCGAGAGGAATGTTTCCATGCAAGTTCCAGTTTACGAAGTGCAACCAATCGACGATTGTTCGCCAATGGCTCATAATGGTCGAACGTTTGATTTCCAAATGTTATTGCCGCAAATTGAATCGTAACATGTCGATGCCTCAAGTTGCCATTGTCGGCCGCCCGAATGTCGGAAAAAGCAGTATCTTCAACTGGCTTGCCGGTCGCCGCTTGGCGATTGTCGATGACTATGAAGGGGTCACGCGCGATCGGATGACGACCCTTATCGAACACGATGAGACCTACTTTGAATTGACCGATACCGGTGGGATGGGGATCGTCGATGCCGATAACCTCACCGCCGATGTCGAAGCTCAAATCGAAGCCGCGATCGCAACCGCCGATGTCATTCTGTTTGTCGTTGATATAAGGACAGGCTTGATGCCGCTCGATTCGCTCGTGGCCGAACGCTTGCGATCGGTTGATCGCCCGGTTGTCCTGGTCGCCAACAAAGCCGATCACGAGAACCTCGATATCGCAGCCGAGGAGTTTCACAAGCTTGGGCGTGGTCATCTGGTTTGCGTCAGCGCTGAACAGAAGCGAGGTCGGGATGAGCTGATGCAACTGATCGTTGAACGTTTGCCCAGTGGGGGCGATCCGACGGCCGACGTTCACATGAAAATGGCCATTGTAGGTCGACGCAATGTCGGCAAAAGCACGTTTGTCAATTCGCTCGCCCAGGCCAAGCGGATGATTGTCAGCGAAGTTCCCGGCACCACCCGCGACAGTGTTGACGTTCACTTTGAACTGGACGGCCATCAGTTCACGGCGATCGATACACCTGGCTTGCGGCGTCGCCGCAGCGTCCGTACCGATCTCGACTTTTACGGCATGCATCGCGCCCAACGGAGTATCCGCAGGGCCGACGTCACGTTGATGTTCTTCGATGCCGGAGAGAAAATCAGCAAGGTGGACAAGCAATTGGTCGGATACATCGCCGACGAGTTCAAACCGTGCATTCTGGTCGTCAACAAATGGGATCTGTTGGCCGACCAAATGCCGACGGAGCGTTGGGTGATATATGTGCGAGCGCAGTTTCCGACCATGCAGTATGCTCCCATCGCATTCATCACCGGTCAGACCGGCAAGAACCTGAAGGCTTTGCTGAATCATGCGCAAATGCTGTTCAAGCAATCACAACAACGCGTCACAACGGGGCGACTAAACCGCATTGTCAAGGCCGCGATCGATCATCAGGAACCTCCGTTGTATCAGAATCGTCGCCCAAAGATTTACTACGCAACGCAGGTGGCCACCCAACCGCCGACGATCGTGCTGATGTGCAACGAGCCTCGTGGATTTGCTCCGAATTATCGAAGATTCTTGATCAGCGTCCTGCGAGACAACCTTCCATTTGCGGAGGTTCCGATCAAGATGTATTTGCAAAAGAGAGAACAGCGTGATCCTAACGCCCCTTCTGAAACGCTCGACAGTCAAGACGACGCATAACAAACAGGTGCTTGCAATGATTCGATCGACCGCATGTTTAATTCTTGCGCTGGCTTCCGTTGTGGCTCATGGTCAAACGTGGCAAGCCGCTTCGGCTCGCGTGGAGATTACGCCCAAGGACTTTATTTGGATGGCCGGGTATGGAGGACGCAATGAACCCGCTCAGGGTAAGCTGACGCCGATCTGGGCGAAGGCTCTTGCGCTGCGTGATGCGAACCAGAAGACAGCGGTGCTGATCACGCTCGATTTGGTCGGCATTCATCGCGATACGTCCGAGAAAATTTGCTCGCAGATTCGTGAGAAGCATGGTTTGGAGCGGGATCAGATCGCGATTAATTGCTCACACACGCACACCGGTCCCGTGGTGGGACAAAACCTGGCCGGATTGCATTACTACCTGTTGCCACCCGAACAGCAACAAGCGATCGATGCCTACGAAACGTCCTTGGTGAAAGACATTGTCGCCATCGTCGATTCCGCAATAACGAATCTTCAGCCGAGCCATCTGACTTGGGGAAACGGTCATTGCACGGTCGCCGTCAATCGGCGTGAGAATGTTCAGAGCGATGTTCCCGAACTGCGAAACCAGGGACTGCTGAAGGGGCCGTCCGATCACGATGTCCCCGTTCTGCTGGTTCGCGATGCGACACAGAACCTGACAACAATCGTTTTCGGTTACGCCTGCCATGCAACGACGCTCAGCATCAATGAATGGTCGGGGGACTACCCTGGTTTCGCTCAAATGGAACTTGAACAACGCTATCCGAACGCCAACGCGATGTTTTGGGCTGGTTGCGGAGCGGATCAAAATCCATTGCCGCGACGGACCGTCGAATTGGCCGAATCCTACGGTGAACGACTCGCTGGAGCGGTAACCGAAGTCGTCGAAGGATTCGTTCGCCCAGTTGCGCCGAAACTGACCACTCATTTCGCCGAAATCGACTTGCCCCTTGTCGATGTGCCGAGCTTGGAAGCGATGCAGGATTTGCGTGGCTCGACATCCAACAAGTACGAGCAAGGTCGCATCGATTATCTGCTTAGCCGACTAGGCGACGACAAACAGATTCAAACAACCTACCCCTATGCCGTGCAAGCATGGGGACTCGGAGACGATATCCGTTTTGTTTTTCTCGGCGGAGAAGTGGTCGTCGATTACGCCTTGCGGCTCAAAGCAACCGCGACCGAGGCCCCAGATGATCAACCGTCGATGATTTGGGTGGCGGGATACAGTAATGATGTGATGGCCTATATCCCGTCTCGACGTGTTCTCAACGAGGGAGGTTACGAAGGGGGTGGCTCAAACGTGTACTACGGACTGCCGGGACTGTGGTCGGAGACAATTGAGAACACGATCGCCAACAAGGTTGCCGGTTGGATCGCAAAGCCCTAGTGCGACTGTGGCACAAGATCAACTGAAAGACATTGCGGCACAATGTCCGGCAGGTGGCTGCTGCCCCTTCGCAATGCCGTGCTATGCGGGCTGCCCTTTTGCGGTCTTGATCAAGTGTTGCAGACGGCTTTTCGTGCGAGCGGCGGTGTTTGGGTGGATGATTTTCTTCGAACCGGCGCGATCCAGACGCTTGGCGGCAAGCTTGAATTGCTCTTCAGCGGCGCTAATGTCGCCCGAACTGACCGCCTCGCGGACCTTGCGGATTTGCGTTCTCACGGCTGTCTTGATCGATTTGTTGCGATCGCGACGGATGATGCTTTGGCGAAGACGTTTCTTGGCACCTTCGGAATTTGGCATTCGATGTTCCCTGTACAAATCAAATAGTTACTGATGCAATGGCGATAGTTTGAAGTCGTTGGGCCGAAATGTCTAGCCCAAACTTGATCTTTCCACCTTTTTGCCTCCGTAATTCACTGGGCTCATTAAAAATGTCAGGACATGTTTTCCTTATCGGTGCCGGCCCGGGCGATCCGGGGTTGATCACCGTTCGTGGCGTCCAGTGCCTCGCCCAAGCGGATGTCGTCCTCTACGATGGCTTGATCAATCCCGCCATTTTGCAGCACGCCAGTCATGCGGAATTGATTTGTGTCGGAAAACATGGGCAGCAGCGCATCTGGACCCAGGCCGAAATCGAATCGGAAATGCTCCGGTGGGCAAGCCAGGGAAAATTCGTCGCGAGACTAAAAGGGGGGGACCCGGCCGTCTTCGCTCGGGCGGCCGAAGAGACCGAAGCCCTCACCAACGCGAACGTCTCGTTTGAAATCGTTCCCGGAATCACCGCGGCCTTGGCTGCGGGCAGCTACGCGGGAATCCCGATTACCCACCGCCGCCACGCCTCGGCCGTCGCATTGGTGACGGGGCATCAACGCGATGAAGACGCCAACCTTCTCGACTGGGACGCCCTGGCTCGGTTTCCGGGAACGCTGGTCATTTATATGGGCGTCACAACGGTTCGCGAATGGACGTCGGCTCTGATTCAAGGGGGGAAATCGATCGATACGCCGGCGGCAATTGTCCGCCGGTGCTCGTGGTCCGACCAGCAAGTCGTTCGCTGCACGCTCGGCGAAGTCGCC
>JAWKTL010000061.1:0-42467 GCA_041399105.1 Pirellulaceae bacterium
TGCGAAAGACAAATTCGGACTACGGTCAATCCGGCAACAACCCATCGTCGACAATCTTTTCTCTCTTTCGGCGTTTCAATTTGTCGCGTTGCTTTGACTCGAACGATGCAGCCTTCTTGTCGAGTTCATGCTGATATCTGTCGAGCCAGCGTTTAGTCCATTTTGGATCGTCAGGGTCGTTGGGATCAGCAAGTTTACGCATGAGTTCCTCAATGCGTAGCTTAAGCTCGGCTATTTCAACAGAGTGGATACTACCGGAGTGCAGAAACGGACTCCCATTGAAGCGATACGTTTCCTTGTTCTTCGGATTTCGTGTCATGGATTCAGGTTTGTCGACGAACGGTTGAGATCAGTGGGCCGGGACAGTTGACTTTCCATTCGTGAAACCTTGCAAGCCCGGCTCCGTTGCATCGCATGGTTCCCCACTTCTTGCATGTCAAATCGAGTAGCGTCTGCGAGACGAAACCGTCCGGCGTACACGGCACGCGACGATTGCAGTATCGTCCCAAAGGTCGCCTGAGGGAAGACGGACCATCTCTAGACATGCACGCGGAAGAGCAAAAAAGTCAGTTCGACCGAACAGCGGGGTAATTTGATCACGTTTGGCGTAGTCGAAGAATCCGTCGGAGCCTACAAGCAGGACACCACTGAGCCGACCGTGCCAGAACGGGGCGGGTTTCGCCGCCTGTGAGCCAAGAAGCGGTTTGCGAGTTTGCGTACGAGTCAAGTCAGTGATGTCTGGGCCGTCGATCACCCACGCGCAACTGTCGCCAACGCTTGCACCCAAAATGCGATCGGGATGCAGGTCTACGATCACAGCGGTCGTTTCACCCCCGTGTATGCAAAGGTCGAGTTGCGAAAGAAACTGGGACCAATCAGTTGAGTTATCAATCGCATCGTAGTTCGCTCGCGTTTCTCGAATCACGGTTTCGGCCGCAATGTGTCCGTCGCCTGTGCCGCCAGCGCCGTCGGCGACAACGATCAATGTGCGATCACCGTCAGCGATCACTTCGATGCGATCTTCGCATCGCTCACGATACGCTTCGATAACGTGGGCAGTTTCAAACGATGTCATAGATGAGCATCGCGCATTTCAGTCGGGGAACGACCATGATCAGCGGGTTGTGGCCGTTGACGTGGAATTCAGTTTACGCGCGGCCCACAACTCCGCTGCATCACTTTGTTCGTCGGCGATTGTATGGGGTGCCGGTTGTGGTGAAAACTACCCAGCACCGAGAATACACGAAACAGTTCGCCCAAACGCACGTCTTTTGATGCAGCCTTTGCGTACAAAAAAGGCAAGCTTTCCGTTGTCGGCCCACAGCATGTCATTGCACGGTTCGAAAGAGTCAACCTGGAGTAACGTCTCCCAACGAGCGAAACCGCCATCAATACCACCTTCACTCGGATCATGTGCAAGAGTAGCCAAGAAGCTTGCTGTCCGACACCCTTCCAGCTCAGCTCTTAACCTGCAGTGACGCTCCGAGAACTGATCGTCGCCACATCGCAAATGGGTGCATGGGCGTAAGATAATCTGCGGGAACAAAAGAAATTGATTTCGGGGAGAAAACCGGCCCTTCAGTGTAAACCAAGTTAAACGAATCGGGATCGGGCGTGGTCGCTTTTGCGAGCGACTCCGGGACTGATGGGTACCAGACCCGGCATCGCCACCTTCCCCGCCGCCATCGAAAAACAGTAGATAAAGCCACGCGCGGCAACGGATCGACGAAGCGAGGTAGTTCAGACAAATTGATTTGCGCGACAAAATGAAGCCGCCGAACGAATTTCTGGCCAAGAGAAGCTCGGGTGGTACGTCCGGTATGCCTCCGAATCGCGATGTGCCGGGCACAGTTGATCGTTTGCCACGGACGATCGAGAAACCGCAACGCAGATCCCGTCGAATTCGAATGGTTCGACATTCTATGCTTATGACTAAGGTCCTACTGAAACGGTGTTCGATCTTGCTGGTAAGTTTGTGTCACGCAGGAGGATGTCCTTTTGAGGGTGTGATACGGCGCATCGCGAATACGTTGCAGCCGACGAACGGCTTCGGTCACTGGGGACGAGCGAGTTGGCAGGGCCAACTACTAAATCGCGGCGACGAGTCCTCCGATGCACCGATTGGTTCCGATTGGTTCCGATTGGTCGGCGGCAGCGGCGGAAACGTTTCCGCAGTTCGTCAACGGTTTAAATCAGTGTATCGATCCGAGTCGTCTGCCAACGTTTTGCTGAGTTCGATCACGATCTCCGTTCTGATTTCTGAGAGCCGCACCAGTCTGCATGAACTCAACGCAACGGCCCGCCTCGATTTCCGTGAGTCTATCTCGCTTTCGCAATCTCAAGCACCCATCTCGAGGCGATCGGAACGTTTGGCATAACCGCCAGCGGTTGATGCTCCACTTAAAACGCACGATCGTTGGCTCCGCGTTCATGCCACCGTTATTTGCCGGTATTTAGTGTTCGTCCACCACAGTCGTTGCAGATGCGAGCTGAGAAAATTGAGCCGCTCCATGCCTGAATCCCGTGTTCTTCACAATACCCGTTTGTCGCACCGATAATCATTTCGCACGCGACTTCGTTGGCATTGCCACCACATTCTACGCTCATATCATGCCATTCGGGAGAACGAGAATCTTTGACTTTCCGATCCGTGACGCGTCAGTCTCGCTATATCGTCGCGTAGCGATGTATAGAAACCAATGCGCAACTAAGATTCCCAAGAATTCGCTTTTTTGTAGTTTCCGTATGGTGGAAGTCTGTGTATCTCCGGAGCAAATCAATATTGATGGGAGTGTTGTCGGGTAGTTTCGCTGACAACCGTTACAACTGAAACACAACAAAACGCTCTTCCGCCGTCATGCGACGTAATACACTGGTGAACTTGTGGGCGTGCGACGAGATCAAGTCTTGTTCTTCCTCATCGTCTGCATCAAGAGCGGCAAAAAGTCGGTCCGGGACCGGAGGAAAAATAGTTGGTTGTTTGGCGAGGACCAACTTTTCGTCGCGATCATCTGCACAAGTTTGTCTTCATTCGTAGTGTATCGATCGTAACCCATTTGCTCAGCAAGCCGGGCACGACCGTGTCATCAAATCTTGTTTGTAGTAGATACTCAGCATTCTCCTTGCATCAAGCGATGCACCTGTCGCCTGTAGATTTATCCAAAGCTTCTCCTGCATAATGCGAAGAAACAAACATTACGCAAAATCTGGCTGTGTTCCTGTACACCTCATCGAGGTGAGAATACAAGTCCTTGCCCCAAAGTTCGACCTCCTCATAGCGATCATAGAAGTCGCGAATGCCAAGACCGTGTAAACCAGCGGCCACCTTTTCTGACAAACCCGGTCCTCACCGGCAAATGAGAGGCAGTACGTTCGTGAAGTCAAATCCAGCGGAATCCTGTTCGTGAGTCATCAGAGTCCTTAATGGGATTCTACGTAAGGCAATATAACTATTCATTATTAGCGGTTGAACTAAGCATATCGCGTACAGTTCGGGATATTGCTTGGTTCGACCGGTAATTGGTGTCCCCCAAAAGGTATGGTGTTCGGGTAAGCTTGTCAAGTCTTGAATTGCCTGATGTCAGTTGGTTTGTTTGATGGCTAGAGGGCGGGAGGTTGTTGATCAATGTCTTTGGATGCTTATCGTTTCTGCGATTCGCACGTTGCGATTGTGGAGAAACGAATTGGCGAGGTTTCCCATATGGCTGGATGGTTACCTGGAATCATCTTGTCGTCGCCGATCGTGTCGATGGCAGCGGGGACGCCAGGGTGGAGCGGGAAATGGTGATCGGATTTATGACTGTTGATTTGTTTTCTCGCTGCACGACGGTCAGTTCAACGATTTTCACGGGGGCGACAGGGAGCCTGACGGGACCGAGCTACGTTTTGGACAACCGCATGCCGGAGGCTGGGTGTCGGTAGCAAATCATGAGATCGTTGGCGTAGCCATGAGCTGCTTGCGAGATATTAACATTAGGTAGATACCGCAAGAGCTTTGTGGCAGTATCCACCGTAGGATAAAGCGTTGTGCGAAACAAAATCGGAGAGGAGATCAGATCCGAAATGTTCGGCGTTGGCAACGCTGAACGGATGTCGCTTCATCTACTAAATGCGGTAGCGGGGCCTCTCCCAAAACCATTCTTGGACGGTTGGTTTCAGGACTATTTCGGGGACGTGTGCTCGGGGGGGAAGGGAGGCGATGGCGACCATGATGGCACCAAAGTCTTCCGGTTGAAGGATGGAGTCGCGATGTTCTTGGCTGACGGGTGTTGGGCGTTTATCCAACAGTGGTGTGTTGACTTCGCCGGGGTAAACGTTCGTGATCCGGACGCCTTCATTGCGTACTTCGTTCGACGCGGCGGTACCCATGGCGGTCATCGCGAACTTGCTGGCGCAGTAGGCGATGCCACCGAGTTGAATCGCTCGCTTTCCGGCGATGCTGGAAATATTAATGATCAGACCGTCGCCTCGTTGACGCATGTCCGGCAGGACGGCGTTCATGACGTTGTATCCTCCGGTGGCGTTGATGGCCATCACCTGATCCCATTGCTCGGGTTGCATCTGCGCCATCGTTCGCGTGGGCACATTGATCCCAGCGGCGTTGCAGACGATATCGATCGGCCCCAGTTCTTGTTTAACCCAGGCAAATAGATCGTCGACGGTGGCGCGATCGGCGACGTCGACGCTGCGCGTTTGAATTTTGTGCTGTGCCCGCGTTTCTTCGGCTAGGGCGGCGAGCGGTTCCAAGCGTCGCCCGGCGACAACGACTTTGCAACCGGCTTGGGCAAAGCCCTGGGCGATGCCGGCACCGATACCTGTTCCCCCACCAACAACGACGGCGACTTTGTCTAATAATGTGCTCATCAGCTTCTCCGATTCGATCGCGTTGCATTGACAGCGGAACCCGCAACGCTTTACATTAGCATGTTTTTCGTTGATCTCGCACCGAGGGGGCAATGCCTCCAAGGCGTTTTAATTCCAGGTATGGACGTTGTGACAACCTGGAAACCTATCTCAGGATTCAAAAAGGGGAAATCCTTTTGAACACGTTGTACGGTATAGACATTCGGCCGTGAAGGAGCCAGTGTGGATCAGGCAATTGCCAAAGCAGATACGTTGATCGAAGCGATGGGCTGGATTCGTCAATTCCGAGGCAAAACGACCGTCATTAAGTTGGGGGGGAGTTTGCTGGAGGATCTTGATGCGTTGCGGCATATCTTGCTGGACGTGATCTTTATGGAAACGGTGGGCATGCGCCCGGTGATTGTTCACGGCGGAGGGAAGGCGATCAATCAGGCGTTGGCCGCCGAAGGGATCGAGCCAGTCTTTATTAAAGGTCGCCGCGTCACCGACGACGCCACCTTGCGGATCGTGCGACGCGTGCTGGCGGGTGAAACGAATGTGATGATCACGAAGGAGATCGAGCGGATGGGAGGCCGGGCGATGAACCTGAGCTTCGACACGACATGTGTTCTGCGGGGCAAGAAGCTTCAGATCGAGGGGGAAGACGATCTGGGCTGGGTCGGTTACGTAACCGATGTCGACCGACATGTGATCGAAAGTCTTTCGTACACGAACCAGGTTCCCGTAATTCCGTCTATGTGTGAAGGTCCGGACGACAAACCTTTGAACGTCAATGCCGATACCGCGGCGATGGCTGTTGCTCAAGCATTGGGGGCCGAGAAGCTGATTTTCTTGAGCGACGTCAATGGTGTGCGGATGGACAAGAACGATCCCGATTCGACCATTCGATCGTTGACCGCTTCGGAAGCGAAAGATTTGATCGCGTCGGGCGTGATTGATGCGGGCATGATTCCCAAAGTGGAAGCGTGCTTGGAGACGCTCAATCGTGGCGTCGGCAAGGTGCATATTGTTGACGGCAAGTTGCGGCATTCGCTGTTGCTGGAGATTTATACGACCAGCGGCATCGGCACGGAAATCGTCAAAGAACGAACGGTCATGTGTCCGGATCAGTAAACATCATTCCCATGCGGAGAACACCAGCTTTGAAAGAAACCCTCTCTTCGTCTCAGACGATTGAATTGTTTGGTCAGTATGTGATACCGAATTACACGCGATATCCGGTGAATTTGGTTCGCGGTGAAGGCTCACGGATCTGGGACAGCGAAGGGAACGAATACTTGGATTTGTTTCCTGGTTGGAGTGCAATCTGCTTGGCCATTGTCCGCCGCGGATCGTTGAGGCGGTTCAGAAGCAGGTTGCCGAACTGATTCATGTTCCCAACACATGGTATATGCAGCAGCAGGGTCTGTGGGCAAAGCTGTTGAGCGAACGTAGCTTTGGCGGCCAAGCGTTCTTTTGCAACAGTGGTGCCGAAGCGAATGAAGCGGCGATCAAGTTGGCTCGCCTGAGTACTCCGCCGGAACGGTACAACATTATTACGTTCACGGGAGGTTTTCACGGTCGAACACTCGGCGCTGACGGCGACGGCTCAGCCGAAATATCATGCCGGTTTGGGACCTTTGGTCGCCGGATTTACGTATTGCCCGTTTGGCGATTTACAGGCGGTTCGCGATTCGATCAACGATCAGACGTGCGCGATCATGATCGAACCAATTCAGGGAGAAGGCGGGGTGCAGATTCCGCCGGAAGGGTTTCTGCAAGGACTTCGCGATTTGTGCGACGAGAACGACCTGCGGTTAATTTTCGATGAAGTTCAGGTCGGCTGCGGTCGTACGGGTGAATGGTTCGCGCATCAGTATTTCAACGTCGAGCCCGATATCATGACGTTGGCGAAGTCGTTGTGTGGCGGGATTGCCGGAGGTGCGATGCTGGCCAGGCCGGAGATCGCCGTCAGCTTGAAACCCGGCACGCACGCGGCGACATTCGGAGGCAATCCGATCGCGGCGGCGGCGGGTATCGCCGCCATCGAGACAATTGAGGAAGAGGGTTTGCTCGATGAGGCCAAAGCACTCAGCAAGGTCTTCGAAACGCGTGCGAACGACTTGGTGGGTCAGTTCGAGTTTGTTAAAGAGGTTCGTGTCGCCGGCTTGATGATCGGCATCGAACTCGATATCGAAGGGGCTCCCGTGGTTGCCCAGTGCATGAACAACGGCCTGTTGATCAATTGCACGCAGGGCAACATTCTGCGATTATTGCCCGCGATGAACGTGGGAATCGATGATGCCAATCGCGGCATGGATTTGATTGCCGAAGCGTTGCAAGCGGTCGGTCGCGAGGCGGTTGAAGCTTAGCACGACACGCGACATCCTTTCTGATTTTTTAAACCCTTCAAGGTTCTCCGATGCGTCACCTCCGCACGTTGTTCGATTTGTCACCCGATGAAGTCAAGACAATCCTGCTGACCGCGACAACGCTGAAACAGAGATTGCTTGCCGGAGACCGCGCGCCGATTCTGTCGGGGCGCGTGTTGGGCTTGTTGTTCGAGAAGCCAAGTCTGCGAACACGAGTCAGCTTTGAAGCCGGCATGGCGCAGTTAGGCGGATCGAGTCTGTTCTTGGGGTCGGACGTTGGTTGGAAAACGCGCGAATCGGTCAGTGATTTCACGCGCGTGATCGGCCAGTATCTGGATGTCGTGGTTTGTCGCGCCAAGGCGCATCAACGGGTTGAAGAACTGGCGCAGTTCAATGCGTTGCCGGTGATCAATGGATTGACCGATCTATCGCATCCATGTCAAGCATTGGCCGATATGTTGACCATCATGGAGGAATTCGGAAGCTGCGATGGAAAACATGTCGTCTTCGTCGGCGACGGCAACAATGTGGCGCGCAGCCTAGCGTTGATCTGCGCCATGCTTGGTTCGAGGTTTACGCTGGCTTGCCCCGCCGGATACGAGATCGATGGTCCGTGGCTTGAACGCATTTCCGAACAGTATCCCGATGCGAAGGTGCGGCTCGTTCGCGAACCATTGGATGTCGTTGAGGATGCCGACGCGATCTACACCGATGTTTGGACCAGTATGGGACAGGAAGCCGAACGCGAAGCTCGCTGTGAGATCTTCAAGAATTATCAGGTGAACAAAAAGCTTCTCGATGCCGCCCCGAAGACCTGCCGGATTCTGCATTGTTTGCCCGCCATTCGCGGCGAAGAAATCACCGACGAGGTCATCGAGGGGACACAAAGTTCGATTGTTCAACAAGCGGGAAATCGGATGCATGCTCAAAAAGCGCTACTCGTCTGGCTGCTGGCTCCCGATTGGATTGCGCAAAACATTTCGTGAGCGATCACCTCGAACGTCCGCTCGCCGCCGAACGAAGATTTCTTAGGCCGGATGAATGACTCAACCCGAGAATTCCCCCGCCGTTTTGTTGAGTGATGAGCTGTTAATCGGCCAATGCCAAGTCACGTTCACGCGGCGCGGAGGCCCTGGTGGGCAGCATCGCAACAAAGTTTCCAGCGCGGTGGTGCTGAAGCATTTGCCCACCGATTTGATTGCCGAGGCATCGGAGCGTCGCAGCCAAGCGGAGAATCGCAATATGGCGTTGAGCCGTTTGCGAATCGAGTTGGCGCTGCACGTTCGCCAGGATGTGACATCCGAAGTTGTTTCGCTTGTGTCGCAATACGGCGGATCACCGTTCCGGGTTTCCAGCGGCAACCATTCGTTCGCGATTGTATTGACGGACGTTTTGAATCGCGTTTTGTCCGCTGATGGTGAACTGCAATCGGCCGCCGAATTCTGGCGCACGACTCCAAGCCAGATCATTCGGTTCCTGAAACAGGAGCCTCGGGCATTTGCAATCGTGAATCAAAAACGAAGCGATTGCAATGTTCACCAACTGAAATGAAACCGCCCGTTGGGTTCTGCATTCGGCGTTTGCTCACTTGGCAAGCGATGCGGCAAACGCTTCCGACCAGCGATCGATTTCGGAATGCAGTGTCCGGCTGAGTGTATCGTTACCCAGAACGCTCGCTTCGGTTGATCTTCCGAATACGGCGATGTTGGGCAATGGTTGGTCCTCTTCGCCAAGAGGCCTCCCTTGTGGATCAATTCGCAATGGGCCGTGAGTTGGCGACAACATCGGATCGTTCATCAGCCGCTCCAGCAGTCCGCCGCGTTGAGAATGGAAAGGCCCTGGAATCGTCGCGTCAACCAGCTTGTCAACCGCCACCGATTCGCCGTCGCAGCACAGCGACAAGCTTCCATTGGAGGAACGACACGGTTCAAACTCGATAAGATTATTGAAATCAATCAGCCCAACGTCGTGCAGCGCCAGCAGGCGACCCACATTTTCAGCAGGCGGACCGAAGGCGATTCTTTCCATTTCGCGGGCCACCGATTCAAAGTCGCTTAAAGATTCGGCGACCAATCCGTCGTGGCTGACAATCGCAACCAGCTTGGAATACAAACGACGCCAGGTTTCACCCAGCGCCCACGCTTCATCGACCGGGGCGACGCCGGTCGCAACATCGTAGGCATGCTGCAATCGGTGGCGTACGTCATCGCCGCAGATTCGCCAACGTTTCCAATCGCGGTACCAATCGCTGACGTCGACCGATGGAAGGTCCGGACGCATGGACCGCAGCGCTTCGTCGGCAGCGGCAATCACCAGCGGCCACACGTCCGTCCTGAAATGGAGCAGCCGATCGTTATCCGACGATGCGTCGCGACGCAAGCGAGCAAGCTTGCGGCGGTACCGATTCCACAATGTCGATAAGCCGTCGCCGATCGACGCATCGACCTTCGGCAGCATTGGTCGACCGGTGCGTGAGAACGGATGAAGCTTCGCCGGTTCCCTTCCCGATTGTGTATACGACCATCGTTTATGTTCGTCCTGAACAAACTTCCCGCCACGTCCTTCGGTCAGCGCCAGAACGGCGTCGATCCATGTCAAACCGAAACCACGCATGGCGACGACTGATCCGGCGGGGATCGCCGTCTCGGACAATCGTTCCGTGGTGGGAAAGACGCACGCCACGTCCGCGATCACCTCGTCTGGACGATGCGGTTGCGAACATCGCCAGCCTTCATGGCCAACCGTGACGACGACCGAATCGTAGTTGACGGTCATTCGTTCCGACCAGATGCGCCAGCGCGATCCAATGCGTCGCAAGTTGGTGACCTGCGATGGATGCAAACTGACGTCGGCGACATTGGACAGCCGAGCAATAACTTGTTGATAAGCGTCGTGGAGGTATCCGCCAATGACCGATCGTGGAGCATAGGACTCCGGAGCGTTGTCACAGAGTTGACGCGACTGGTTCCATTGCAGAAACGATTCGGTCAAGATCGGTTTCGGCGAACCTTCACCCAGTCGAGCGTTTGGGTGACATGCATTGATATGCCGGTTGCTGAAGTTCATCCGCAAATACGCAGGTTGCCGCAAATCATAGATGTTCCCCGCGCCGGGGTAAGGAGCGGGCTCGTAGATATCCACACGCACGCGTCGCGAAGTCGGATGCGTTTCCAGAACGTGCGTCAATCGTTCCAAGCAATACATGCCTCTTGGTCCGCAACCGATCAACGCAAGTCGCAGGTCGGAACCTGAGAGAGGTTCGTCCCAGGTTGACCCGCGACTTGTTTGTTGACCGGTGGTTTGGCTTGTGGTCGATGGTTTTAGTCCGATGCTCATGGCACTTCCTCGGTCGATCGAGATAGGGAAAGGGTGGAACTGAGGGGTTGTAACGTGCGTGGTCCGAATGCTTTCACGATAAAATGGCGAATCACATCATTTCTGACCTAGCGATGTTATAACATGCGTGGTCCGAAATGATGCCTTCACGATAAATGAATGCGAATCACCTCATTTTCGGCCACGCGACGTATAAAGGCTTCGCTGATCCGTTCTTGAAACGTATCGAAGCTTTGTGTGCGGGTTCGTCGTCGTGGTTGATAAGCCATTGCAAGCTCGCGGAATCGCAGCCCAATGTGTTTTCAACCCACGCGTCGTCGAAGACGGTATCCAGGTAGCGGCTTCCCGAATCGTGAAGAATCGCCACCACGGTTTTATCTTCAGATCGTATTGCATCGCCGAATGGTTTGCAAACGCCCCCGCCGACCGCCGATCAGCATTGCTTCGCGATGTGCGCGACGGCATCCGACAACGCAATCCAGGCCGCTGACGCGGCGAACGTCATCGAACTGCTGATTTGAGCCAATGGGGGAATTCGTCCGGCATCAAACCGGGAATCATACGTGGTCCGGCGGTGCCGCCAAACAAGACACTTCCCGTGGCGTCGACGGCGATGACCTTCGTCGATCGGCCTTTATCGCGAAGGTAATCGCGACACCCTTGAGCCGCCCCGGTGCTGCTGGTGGCGACAAACAGATAATCGAGATCGCCGGCCAAGGCATCGTCTATTTCGCGGACCGTCCCTTCGGCGTGCGATCTAGGGTTGGCTGCGTTGGAGTACTGATTGGTCCAGTATGAATCAGGAATCACTGGTGCTGACACACGCGAGCAAGCCGCCGCAAGGAAGTCGCCATCGAGTGGTTGCTCGACGACGTCGATCGTTGCGCCCAGAGCACGCATGATCGCAACGTTTTGAGGCTGCGCTCGCGGATCGACAACACAGACGAATGGCAAGTCGAAGTATCGACACGCCTGCGCGAGCCCGGATTCCATGTTGCCTGAAGACGATTCGATGATCGTTGTCGATCGACCTGCCCGCTTTCGATCGTTCGGCAAGCATCGAAATTGCGGGCCGATCTTTCGCACTTCCGCCTGGATTACAAGCTTCCAGTTTGGCGAACAATCGAACGTTGCGAGTGTCCAAGAATCCGACAGTTCAACGAGAGGTGTGTTGCCGATTGCGGACAGCACTCCGTTGCGGGATGACAATGGGAAGGATGCGGATTTCGCTGAACTTGCCAAAGGCTTGCGTTTGACCATGAGGTACATCGTCGCTGAACGTTTACGGTAACGATCGACTTGGGTCGTTACACTTTCGAGAGACCCGCAGGTTGCACAATTTGTGCCAATCGAAGTGAGCCAGGCGAGCGGAACGGAGAGATTCTCCGTCTGATGGTCAACTGGAAGACATTATACCGTGCGTGGTCTGGAATGATGCTTTTGCATTTAATGAAGCGAATCACCTCATTTTCGGCAACGCGACGTATATTTTGGTCCCCGCACGATATAATGGCGGAAGCATTTTGGGCATCCTGATTGAATGCGATCGAATCAAGGAGATATCGTTGAATTTACCCATCAACGCACGATTGACCGTCTGGACTGTGTTTGTCACGTGGAGCGTCTGTTCACCGTCAATCGATGCGCACGCGATCGATTTCAAACGGGACATCTTGCCGATTCTGGAATCGCATTGCGTCGATTGTCATGGTGCCGACACTGCTGAAGGGGAACTTCGTCTCGATTCGCTCGTGGGTGCGTTGCGAGGTGGCGATTCGGGTGAGCCGGCGATTGTGCCCGGCGAAAGTGGTCGCAGTTATCTGATTGCCCGTGTCACCGATGCCAGTCCCCAACATCGCATGCCTCCCGACAGCGATCCGCTCGACGAAGAAACGATTGAAAAACTGCGTCAATGGGTCGATGATCCTTCGCAATGGGATGCCGCACGCCGGCAGATCAAACAGCCGGGCATCGATCACTGGTCGTTTCAACCGCTAAGTCGTCCAGCGGTACCTGAAACGTTAGCGCATCCGATCGATGGGTTTGTCTCGGCCAAGTTATCGGAGGCGGACTTGACGTTCTCCGCGGAAGCATCGCGTCGCACATTGATTCGCCGCTTGTATCTTGTCATGCACGGATTGCCCCCCGCGCCGGACGAGGTGACGGCGTTCTTGAACGACGATCGTCCCGAGGCATGGTCCGAACTTGTCGAGCGTGTCCTGGCATCGACGCACTATGGCGAACGATGGGCGACGCACTGGCTGGACTTGGTTCGATTTGGCGAAACGCATGGCTTTGAAACCAATCGCGAGCGTCCCAACGCATGGCGGTATCGCGATTGGGTGATCGAAGCCTTCAACTCCGATTTGCCGTACGATCAGTTCGTCATGCAGCAGATCGCCGGCGATCGACTCGGAAAGGATATTGCAACCGGTTTTCTAGTCGCCGGTCCGCATGACATCGTCAAAGGGCAAGACCCGTTGTTACGGCTCGTTCAGCGTCAAGACGAATTGGCCGACATCATCAACGCGACCGGGACCGCCTTTCTTGGGCTGACGACCGGATGTGCGCGATGCCACAACCACAAGTTCGATCCGATCTCGCAAACGGATTACTACGCTTTGCAGGCCGTGTTCGCGGGTGTTCAACATGGCGAACGCTCGCTGCAAATTGATGAATCAACCAAGCAACGCATTGAAGAACTGGACAGAATCATCGCCGATTTGCGTCGACAATTAAAACCGTACGTTTCCAGTAACGCGAAGCGTCCGCCGGTCGATGCCAAATCGAATATCGAAGTGTTCGATCCGACAACGGTGAAGTTTGTTCGCATGACGATCCAGGCGACCAATCAAGGCGAACCTTGCATTGACGAACTGGAAATCTACGGCCAAGACATCAACTTCGCGCTAGCGAGCAACGGTGGGATTGCTTCTTCTTCAGGGGATTTTGTCCATCCGTTGCATAAGTTGGAACATATCAATGACGGGCGGCTGGGAAATCCGCGAAGCTGGATCGCCAACAAAACGTCGGGAGGCTGGATCCAGATCGAGCTTGCCAACGCCGCAACGATCGATCGGATTGTCTGGGGGAGGGATCGCGAAGGTCGTTACGCTGATCGCCTGGCAACGAATTACAAGATTGAAGCTTCCGTCGATGGTGAGAATTGGCAACGGCTTGCCGATTCGACCGATCGTCTGCCTCCGGGATCGGACGACAAGCATGGAGTAAGCTACGACTTTGCCGCGGTTTCGGATTCTGAAGCCGATCTTGGACGCAAGCAACTGCGCGAATTGGAGACCGCGATCGCCCGGCGTGATGAACTTTCGAAGCCGCCGATGGCGTATGCCGGTTCGTTCCAGCAGCCCCCTCCAACGCACCGGCTTTATCGAGGTGAGCCGACGTCGCCGCGTGAACAGGTCTTTCCAGCGGCGATTACTTCTTTGTCGACACTGACAAACAACAGTCTGAACCTAGACGCCGATACGCCTGAAGCGGAACGACGCGTCGCGTTGGCCCGCTGGATCGCTGATCGTGGCAATCCGCTGACGGCTCGTGTGATTGTCAATCGGATTTGGCAACATCACTTTGGGACTGGAATTGTCGACACGCCGAGCGACTTCGGCGGAAATGGCACACCGCCGTCGCATCCAGCACTGCTCGATTGGTTGGCCTGCGAATTGATCGACAACAACTGGTCGTTGAAACACTTGCATCGGGTGATCTTGAACTCTCAGACTTGGCGTCAACAAAGTTATCCGAATGACAAAGGGATGGCTGTTGATGCGGGCTCGCGATTGCTGTGGCGTTTCCCGCCTAGACGCTTGGAAGCCGAAGGCATCCGCGATTGCATCCTTTCCGTCACCGGCAGCTTGGACACACGGCAGGGAGGGCCAGGCTTCAGCGCCTTTGAAGTCGAGGCGGAAAACGTCCGTCACTACTTTCCGAAAACCGAATTTGGTCCCGAGGATTGGCGACGGATGATTTACATGACCAAGGTTCGGCAGGAACGGGACGCGGTGTTCGGCGTATTCGATTGCCCCGATTGCAGTCAGGTCGTGCCTCAACGAAGCCGCTCGACAACGCCGCTGCAGGCATTGAACCTGTTCAACAGCCGCTTCGTGATCCAACAGTCCGAACTGCTGGTGCAGCGGTTGGATGAGTCGACCGATTCACCGGAGCAAAAGGTTCGGCTTGCCTATGAACTTTGCTTCGGAAGGCCAGCCACCGACGAAGAAGTCAACGCGTCACTTGCGTTTGTTCAATCGCAGTCATGGAATCAATTCGCACGTGCGTTGCTCAACGCCAACGAATTTATTTTTATTCCGTAATCCAACCAGTGATTCAACCCCATCAATGATGTACGCATTCTCGATGTTATAAGCACCCGTGCATAAGTTCTTGAGCATAACTCGTTTAACGGCAAGCCGAAGGCGACGGCGAAACACTGGAAAACGTCACCTTCGGCTTGCCGTTAAACGAAAAAACTTATGCGTTGGTGCTTACCGTGCGTGGTCTGGAATGATGCTTTTGCATTTCATGAAGCGAATCACCTCATTTTCGACCATGCAATGTGTATCTTCAGCCAATCTATTTCAGTGGATCTAAAGAGGTAGCTGCTCTATGAAACGACCCAATCGACGACAGCTCTTGATCGATACCGCGAACGGACTCGGTGGTATCGCCCTCGCTGGAATCCTTGCCGAACAAGGGTTGTTGGCCGCTGACGCCACGACGCGGCAAGAACCTTCGTTCTTGAATGGTCCGCCGCAAATCGATCCTTCGCACCCGTTTGCGTCGCGACCGACGCACTTTCCAGCCGCGGCGGAGCAGGTGTTGATGATCTATTGCTCGGGTGCTTGCAGTCCGTTGGATACGTTCGAGTACAAGCCGGAGCTGATTCGCCAACATGGACGCCCGATGCCCGGTGCTGAAAACCTGGTGACGTTTCAGGGAGGGCAAGGGAATTTGACACGCAGCCCTTGGCAGTTTAAGCCTCGCGGCGAATCGGGCAAAATGATTTCGGAGCTCGTTCCGATGCTGGGCGAACTGGCCGATGAAATGTGCTTCATCCATTCGTTGACGGGAAAGACGAACACCCACGGGCCCGGCGAGAATTTCATGTCAACCGGCTTCACGCTCGATGGCTTTCCCAGCATGGGGGCTTGGATGACATGGGCGTTGGGAACCGAGAACGAGAACCTTCCCGCCTACGTCGCCATTCCCGATCCACGTGGCACGCCTCAATCAAGTGTCAACAATTGGGGACCCGGTTTCCTGCCGGCAGCGTTTCAAGGAACCGATTTCAACGCGACCAAGCCGCTGCGCAATTTACAGCGGCCTGACGACATCAGCGCCGCCACCGACGCTCAGACGCGTGATTTCCTGCAATCGCTGAATCATCGACATCTGAAGCATTATCCGGGGGACAGCGAGCTTGCCGCGCGGATCGCCGGATACGAACTGGCCGCTCGCATGCAGTTGAGCGTCCCGGAAGTGAGCGACCTCGCCACGGAAACAGCCGCGACAATGCGGATGTATGGGGCCGACGACACCGAGAATCCGTTAAAGGCTTCGTTTGCGAAGAATTGTATTCTGGCAAGACGCTTGATCGAGCAAGGCGTTCGCTTTGTTCAGGTCTTCAACGGTGCCTATCAAACCGGTGGTGAGGGTGTCAGCAATTGGGATGGACACAAGCATCTAGAACAACAATACGCCAAACATGGTCCGGTGCTTGATCAGCCCTGCGCCGCGCTGCTGCGTGACTTACGTCAACGCGGTTTATTGGAAAAGACGCTGGTGGTGTGGTGTACCGAGTTTGGCCGGATGCCAACCTTTCAAGCCGGGGCCAGTGGTCGGGATCACAACCCCGAAGGCTTCACCGCTTGGCTGGCCGGTGCTGGTGTCAAAGCTCCGTTTACGTACGGGGCCACCGATGAATTTGGGTACAAGGCGGTGGAAGATGTCGCAACGGTCTATGATTTTCACGCCACGATTCTGCATCTGCTCGGCCTCGACCACGAGCGGCTAACGTTTTATCACAATGGTCTGGAACGAAGGTTAACCGACGTTCACGGCCATGTTATACCGGGCGTGGTCCGAAATATGATGCCTTCGCATTAAATGAAGCGAATCACCTCATTTCTGAGCACGCGACGTCTATCAAAGCGATCTGCCGTGATGCGATTCCTCACTCGAAGTAGCCACGGTACCAATCGACGAATTGCTGGATGCCGGACTGAATGGTTGTCTTCGGCTTGAATCCAACGGCATCGGTGAGCGCATCGACATCGGCGTACGTCGCTGGAACGTCCCCCGGCTGAAGCTCCAGGTAATTCTTGGTTGCTTGAAGGCCGAGCGCGTCTTCAATGGCCGCGATAAAATCGTTCAATTCGACTGGATTATTGTTTCCGATGTTGTAGATCCGGTATGGTGCTTTGCTGGTTCCCGGGTCAGGTTCGTCGCTACACCACTTCGGATTGGGAGTCGCAATCTGTTCAGCGGTTCGCGCCACGCCTTCGACAATGTCGTCAATGTAAGTGAAGTCACGCTGCATGCGACCATGATTGAACACGTTGATCGGCTTCCCTTCCAGGATTGCCTTCGTGAACAGAAACAACGCCATATCGGGGCGTCCCCAGGGACCATAGACGGTGAAGAAGCGAAGTCCGGTGGTGGGCAATCCGTACAAATGACTGTAGGTGTGCGCCATCAATTCGTTCGCCTTCTTCGTCGCCGCGTACAGGCTGACAGGGTGATCAACGTTGTGATGCACCGAAAACGGCATCTTTGTGTTCGCCCCGTAAACGCTGCTGCTGCTGGCGTAGGTAAGATGCGGAACCTTGGCGTGTCGGCAACCTTCAAGGATGTTGAGAAACCCGTTGATGTTGCTCTGAATGTAAGCGGCTGGATTCTCGATCGAATAGCGAACACCGGCTTGCGCGGCGAGATTGACGACGCGATCGAAATCATGCGATTTAAAGAGTTGCACAATCGCATCGGTATCCTCCAGCGAGGATTGCTGGAAGGAAAACTCCGCAATCGACTGCAACTGCGACAACCGATCAAGCTTCAATTGAACGCTGTAATAATCGTTCAGATTATCAACGCCAACCACTTGATGACCACGTTGCAACAGATAACGCGACAAATGGAACCCAATAAAACCCGCGGCACCGGTAACCAAGTATTTCACAATTGCGACTCGATATTAAGCTTGATGCTGACTTTGCCTCGCGTGGCCTGAAACGATGACTTCACAAACCGCGACGCGTATGAAACACTTTATACGTTGCGTGGCCGAAAATGAGGTGATTCGCTTCATTAAATGCAAAAGCATCATTCCTGACCACGCACGGTATAACTCGCGGCCCGCCAAAGTTGATACGAAGCACTGTCCGAAAACCTAGAAACACCCACAGCTAGCGCTGTCGGCTCACGGTTTTCGGATAGGCTCGTAACCCTGGCAAATCACTAGCGAGGTTCTTCGCCGGCCATTTGCGGTTCCTGATTGGGAACGATTCGCGTCACCGAAACCTTGTTTCGCTGCAATTCGTCGATTTGTGCCGACATTCGTTGGATGAGGTTCGCAATTTCGGTTCCAGCCGATTCGCCGATATTCACCATCAACGCTTTGCGAGAATTGAAGCTTAAACCGTTCGTTTTCATAGGAATTTCTCCGCGAGTCAAGTTATCATAGGCCAGGCTCTCGCGACTGTCCTTCAAATAAGAAGGCGGCAGACCGGAGAGTCAATTCAAAAAAGCTTCATCATCGAAAATCATGCATTGCTGACATGCCTTGCGACGTGAAAATCATTCGACAGTAACGCTCTTGGCGAGATTTCGAGGCTTATCAACGTCACAACCGCGCAAAAGCGCAATATGATACGACAGCAACTGCAGCGGTATAACACTTACAATCGGTTGCAGGAATTCTGGGACTTCAGGTATCCGGATGACATCTTCGGCAATTTCGCTGATTCGACTGTCATCGTGTGAGGTCACCGCAATGATCGGACCGCCGCGCGCGTGAACTTCTTCCATGTTCGACATCACTTTGTCGTAAACGGTACCGCGAGGGATGATGAAGACGCTGGGCGTATGTTCGTCGACCAATGCGATGGGGCCATGCTTCATTTCCGCCGCGGGATAGCCTTCGGCGTGAATGTAGCTGATTTCCTTCAGCTTCAACGCACCTTCCAGTGCTGTCGGAAAGTTGTATTGGCGTCCCAGGTAGAGAACATTGGTGGCCGATTGATACTTCGCCGCGATTTCTCGAATTTGAGCGTCGCAACTGAGCGCTTCCTGTACGGCACCAGGGACCCGTTTGATATCTTCGATGATCCGTTTACCGGCTTCAAAACTGAGGTGCCGCAGCCGACCGAAATAGAGCGTCAGCAGCGCCAGCACGATGCACTGTGAGGTATACGCCTTCGTGCTAGCCACCCCAATTTCAGGTCCGGCGTGCAGATAGACTCCGCCGTCAGCGGTCTGGGCGATGCTGCTGCCGACGACATTGCAGAGCGCCAGCGTTCGATGACCTTTGCGTTTCATTTCACGCAGCGCGGCCAAGGTGTCGGCCGTTTCACCGCTCTGCGTGATTCCGAAGACGATCGTATCGGGTTCCAGCGGCGGGTTGCGGTATCGCAGTTCGCTGGCATATTCGACCTCCACGGGAATGCGAGCAAGTTCCTCCAGCAGATATTCACCGACCAGTGCGGAGTGCCAACTTGTACCGCAACCGGTCAAGATAATGCGGTTGACGCTGCGAAGTTGCTGCGGCGTTAGATTCAGCCCGCCGAAGACGGCGGTCGCGTTCTCTTCGTCCAGACGACCGCGGATGGCGTTCTTGAGCGCTTCGGGCTGCTCATAGATTTCCTTCAGCATGTAATGATCGAAGCCCTCCAAACGGACTTGATCCTCGCCGACCTCCAGCGGTTGGACGTCAAGGCGAACACGTCCTTGGTCACGATGCGTCACCGTCATCGAGTCAGGGGTAAGCATGGCGATTTGGTGATCGGCAAGATAAACGATTCGGTCGGTATGACCGGCCAATGGAGATGCATCGCTAGCAATAAAGTGCTCTCCCTTGCCAACGCCGACAACCAAGGGGCTGCCGAATCGAGCGGCAATCAGCAGGTCGGGTTCGTCCTTGAAAATGATGGCCAGACCATAGGTGCCTCGCAGTTTGGCGACCGAGCGCTGCACGGCGGCAAGGTAGCGCGCGTGCGGGTCGTCGGCGTTGTCGCTGGTTGATTCAAGTGCCTCGGCGATTAAATGGGCAATGACTTCGCTGTCGGTGTCGGACGAGAATTGATAGCCTTTGGCGATCAAGTCTTCTTTCAGAACCTGGAAATTTTCGATCACTCCGTTGTGAACCAGCGTGACGACATTGTCGCCTCCGACATGTGGATGTGCATTGGGTTCTGTTGCCGGACCGTGTGTCGCCCATCGCGTATGCCCGATCCCTAGTGATCCATTCATGTCGGGCATGCGTTCGACCGCACGCGCCAGATCATCAATTCGCCCAACACTGCGACATTTGTTGATTCGAACGGTGTCGCGAATGGCGAGCCCCGCACTGTCGTACCCGCGATATTCCAACCGCCGCAGTCCCCCCAGAAGAAAGTCCAGCGAGTCACGTTTGCCAACGTATCCGACGATTCCACACATCGATCCCTCTCCCGCAAGCCGCCTTAGGCTATCAAAACGAAAACACATCCATGGTGGCGAGGTTAGCAACCTGATCGGTCCGCGGACCAGCCCAATCCGAACATTTATATTTTGCGTGGTCTTAAGTGATGCCTTGGCGTTAAATGAAGCGAATCACCTCATTACTGACCACGCGACGTATATGCCGATCGAAGTTGTGCTCAGCAGCTTAATCGACATAGATCGCGTTCAGTCGGTCCGCTAGCGTTTCCCATGCTTCGGCCGCCTGCTCGAAGTTTGGCTTCATCCACCGTACCGATTGACTGGGCAAGACACGCGGCTGATGCTTGACGCCGCGATACAGCGGAATTTGGGCGCTGTTTCCCATTGCGAGTCGCATCTCCGTTTCGGGACTCATCAGAAACAATGCAAGTTGTTCGGCGGCAACCGGATGCGGAGCGTCCTTCAGTACGGCCAGGGTGTTGGGGATTCGCAGCGTTCCCATTTGATCGGGTTGCTGGTCGGGAAAAATGATGTCGACGGAAAGTCCCAAGTCGCGTTCGATCACAGCATCGTCGGTGTCGGTTAAACCCCAAGCGATTCGACCAGATGAAACCGCCTGCGCCACTTGTTTGTTTCCCGACACGGTCACCGCGTTATCATGAATCCGACGAAACAAAGCTTCGGCCTCCTCTTTCCCGAAATGATTTTCCAGGACAGCGAAGTGTGTTGCCGTTGTTCCAAAAAGTGGTCGGGCGATGGCACACTGATCTTTCCATTTGGGGTCAGCCAAATCGAGAATCGACGTCGGCCACTGATCTTCGTCGGGAAGCAGGTCACGATTCACGATCAAGATGCGCGCGCGTGCCGCAAATCCGCACCACGTGCCATCCGATGCAATGCATCCGTCCGGCCAAACGCTATCGACGGGCCAGTCGATTGGTTGCAGCAACCCCTCCTTCTGCAGACGAACGGTGTGAATGATTTCGTTGTTCCAAAACAGGTCGCAAACGGGACGATCTCGTTCGGCTAGAATTCGATTGACAAGCCCGATCGTTTTTGTGGATTCAATGTCAAATCGTGCGTTGACCTTGATTTCCCCATCGACATGCCGGTCAAAGCTGCTCAAGATCGGAGCGGCAAATTCTTGATCAAGTGCTGAATAAACAACGACCTCGTTCTCTGGACGCGGCACGCAGCCACCGATCAATAAGACCAAGGTGCATGAAATCAACGAAAGGTTGGACGATGTTGTAAAATACAATCTGGACATGAATGGATCTTAATATTGAGCGTTATACCGTGCGTGGTCTGAAATGATGCCTTGGCATTTCATGAAGCGAATCACCTCATTTTCGGCTACGCGACGCATAAAAGCGAACCGGGTAGGCGTACTGCGTCAATACGATTGTGACATTGATTTGTCATGAAGCGAATCACCTTATTTTCGGCCATGCGATGCATATACCGTGCGTGGTCTGAAATGATGCCTTTGCATTTAATGAAGCGAATCACCTCATTTTCGGCTACGCGACGCATAAAAGCGAACCGGGTAGGCGTACTGCGTCAATACGATTGTGACATTGATTTGTTTTCGCGTGAACCAACGCAACTCAAGATCCAATATCGATCCTTTTACCGCTCGTGACCTGAACTGACACAATTGAAATCCATGAAGCGAATCACCGTGCTAGCTTCCGCAACCTTCTTACCGCTCGTAATCTGAAATGACACAATCGCATTCAATGAAGCGGATCATTTCGTTTCCGACCGCGCGACGGCTAGCACCGCGACTGCCATTGGCCGCGATTGTGCTGCTTATCGGCGGCTCGTTTTCTCCCTCCCACGCACAATTGCGGGAACATGTCGGTAAGCATTTGACCCTGCATACCGACTTGCCCGCGAGCGAGGCAATCGAACAACTGCCCGACGCATTCGATGCCGCCGTGCCGCAATGGTGCGAGTATTTCGGCGTCGATCAGGATATCGTCGAGGGGTGGCATGTGACCGGCTATCTGATGAGCAACAAGCAGGTATTCGCACAACGCGGCTTGGTGCCCAGCGAGCTTCCCGATTTTGAACACGGTTATCAGTGGGGCGACAAGATTTGGGTCGTTGGGCAAGCGTCGGAGTACTACACCAGGCATCTTGTGTTGCACGAAGGGGTCCACAGTGCGATGTGGCGTTTCTTTGGCGGCGCGGGACCGGCGTGGTTCATGGAAGGGACGGCGGAATTGCTGGCGACACATCACTGGTCGGATGGAAAGATGACCATCAACGTAATGCCCGACACGCGAGAAGCATTTCCGTTTTGGGGACGTTTGAAAGTGATTGAATCGGCAAGGCGGGCGGACCGAGCGTTGGCCTTTGATTCGATCATGCGATACAGCCAGAAAGCGCATCGGCAAGTCGAACCGTACGCTTGGAGTTGGGCTGCGTTAACGTTGCTGGAGATGTATCCCGAGTATCGATCGATCGCGATTCAAGCAGCACGGCGTGGAAGCGATTCGTCGATCGAATTCACGCGGCGATTTTATGACGACCTCAAATCGGAGTGGCCCGAGTTATCCACGCGTTGGACGATGTTGGTTGACGGCTTGGAATACGGCTTTGATCGAACCAGGAACCGTATCGATCTGAACGTTTCATCCGACAATTCTCAAGCCATCGCATCGGCTCCGACATCACAGTCGTATTCGATCAAGGCCGATCATGGCTGGCAGGCAACGCATTTTCGTGTCGCCAGCGGTCAGACCATTCAGATCACGGCATCGGGGGAATACACGATTGGGAACGATCCCAAACCGTGGGTTTGCCAACCTCAGGGGGTCACCATCGATTACCACCGTGGAAATCCGTTGGGAATGGTTTTGGCTGCGGTGGCACCCGCAAACAGCACGGACGGTACGAAGCTGAGCTTGCCGCAAATCGTCGGTGTCGGACGAGAACGCACGTTTCAAGCCGCTCATGACGGACTGCTGTTGATTCGAATCGGCGACCACCCATCCTCACTGGCCGACAACCAAGGCTCCGCAACCGTTAACGTTTCGACTGGGAAACAGCCGTGAGCAACGATTCTTCGATTGTGCCAAACGATGAGTCATCCAGGCACATGGCTGCGAACGGGGAATTCGACGTGCCCAAGCAAGCCGGAAAACTTCGGTTCAGCCTGCGTTCGTTCTTGCTGACGGCAATCGTCCTGTCGCTGGTCTGTTCCCATCTGTGGACCAGCCTGCGGTATCGGGAATCGATTGTGGAACTGAAGAAGTTGCGACGGGAGGTCGGTTATCTTACGGAACCCGATTTGTCGAAGCTTGTCGCGACGCGTGTTCCATCGGACGATCCGTTGACTTGGAAGGCGAGGGTGCGCACGCCGGCGTTGCAATCCTACCAGATTGCCTACAGTACCGTGTGGCCCGGTGGCGAGATTGCCCCTCGGTGGTACAGTGCTCAGGTTCTTCCCGAGGGAGAATCGTTGATAACGCTCCGGTTGCTCCGTGACCCTCGGGACAACCGCTGGAAAATCATTACACTAGTACGCCACGAAGGATCGGTTTGGCGGATGGCGACGGCTTTGACCGATCGTCAAACGAAACTGTTTCAACAAACGCACGATACGATTCGAGGCGGAATTAATGCCGAAACGACGACTGCCGCCGGACGAAGCTTGCGGTTGATCGAGGACAAATGGTTCACCGGCGAAGGGGGGCTGATGTTGTTCGGCCAATCGGTCCCGGATGATGACATCGACGGTGTGTTTGCCGAATTGCAGCCGTTGCCAACCCTTCCCGCAGACCAAACTGAAAGATTACGTTAGGATTCTCGAACCTTCTCGTTGAGCGATTCGAAGGTTCGCCGGAATGCAAACCGCTGACAAGTACAACGCTTTACGCGAGAAACAACTGAACGAGACTCATGCCAAAAGATTTCCTTGCCAACGCATCCGATGAATATGACGTGGTTGTCATCGGCAGCGGACTTGCCGGTTTAACGACAGCGAACATCTTGGGACGCCACGGACACCGTGTCCTGTTGCTCGAACAGCACTATAAACTTGGCGGGCTGGCCACTTGGTTTCGGCGACCCGGCGGTCACATCTTCGACATTTCCCTGCATGGTTTCCCGGCGGGAATGATCAAGAGTTGCAAGCGTTATTGGAACGATGACATCTCCGATCGCATTGTTCAGTTGCACAACATTCGTTTCGAGAATCCGATGTTCTCGTTGACAACGACGTTCAATCGCAAGGACTTCACGAAACTGCTGACCGAACGGTTTCAGGTCGATCATGCATCGGTTGATGCGTTCTTTGATACCGCTCGCGGGATGAACTTCTACGACGATCAATCGACGACGACGCGTCAGTTGTTCGATCGTTTTTTTCCGGGACGCGAAGATGTGATTCGCCTGCTGATGGAACCGATCACCTACGCAAATGGTTCCACGCTTGAAGATCCGGCGATTACGTATGGCATCGTCTTTTCAAATTTCATGTCCAAGGGGGTCTTCATCTACGAAGGGGGAACCGAAGACCTGATCGCTCGGATGCAAAAGGAATTGAAGAAAAACAATGTCGACATTTGCATCAATTGCCCTGTCGATACGATCAACATCAGCAACGGCCAAGTGAAATCGGTGGTGGTTCACGGTCGCGCGATCCGCACGCGGGCGGTGATCAGCAACGCCAACTTGCGGTCGACGATCTTTAATATGGTTGGCAAGCAGCATTTCGATTCCGAGTTTGTCGAAGAAGCCGAAGCGGTCCGTTTGAACAACAGCAGCACGCAGGTCTACATGGCGATGAAGCCCGGCGTCGAGATCGATGAATCGTGCGGCGATTTATTGTTCACCAGTACGGCTCCGTTGTTCCGCACCGAAGCGCTGCTCAGTCGCGACATCACCAGTCGCACCTTCAGCTTCTACTACCCGCGAACACGGCCCGAGGGGAAACAGCGATATGCCGTCGTCAGCAGCACGAACGCACGCTGGGAGGATTGGGCCCATCTTGATGAACACGATTATCAAGCGAGCAAGGAGGACCTGATCGAGACGACGCTCGACGCCCTGGATCGGTTTGTCCCCAACATTCGTGAGAAGGTCGATTGGGTCGAAGCCGCGACACCGCGAACATTCAATCATTACACACGACATCAACTGGGTGCCAGCTTTGGTACGAAGTTCGAAGGTCTCGCGGTCAGTCGCAAGCTCCCCGAGCAGATCGGTGGCTTGTATCATGCCGGAAGCGTCGGAATCATCATGAGCGGTTGGCTCGGAGCCATTAATTACGGTGTGATCGTCGCAAACGATGTCGATCAGCGTCTGATGAAGCACGAAAGCGAAACGGTTCACGACACAATCAACGCTGCCGACTAGAATAGAGGAACGCCTTGCGTTGCGATAAACATCGGTGGAGGGATAAGCCTTGATCAAGCATTTCAGCTTCCCCGCCAGAACGAACGCTCGCGGCTTCCCTTCGACCTTCTTCCGGCATGATCGCTGCGGACGAACGACGACGCGGCAAGAAGAGGGTTCTCAAGCTGCGGCTTCTCAGGGAAGTAGGCTTCTTGTACGGACCTTGCTCGTCATTTTTGGATTGCTCGGCCTGGGATCGAATTGTCAAGCAACCGAAACCGATTTGCGGAACCTCGAACAACAAGATCCCGATGTTGTTTACTTTGCCAAGCATCTTGCAAAACTAGCGGATTCGGCAAATGACGCTTCATTTAGCAACAACCCGCGGCACTGGCTGATACCCAAACGATCCGACCAGTTGGTCATCTATTTCTTGCACGACAACAAACCGAATGTCGAAGAACCGTTTGGCAAGCTGCGGCAGCAGCGAGCCGTCAATTTGTTGCAACATGCGGCAAGGGCGGCTGAAGCAGATCAAATGGATCAAGCTTACAAGTTGTTCTGGCAAGCCGCGAGGGAAGACCCCGGCAATGCAAAGATCATGCACGCCTTGGGGCTTCCCGCCGACGGAGACATTTCGATCAAAGTGCAAACGGCCCGAGGGATTGATCGGCAATTGAACTGGCCCGCGCGAAGCTATCTGCAGGTATTGTCGCCTCACTTTGAAATCGTCGCGCGTTGCACTCAACAGCAGGCGAAGGCACTTGCCGAACAGTTGGAACATGTTTATTGGATTTGGACGCAGGTTTTTTATCCTCTTTGGGAGAACAAGTCGTACATTCGTTCCGGCGTTGCGGCCAACGGACGCTTCGAGCCTCGGGTTCGTCGACATCGAGTGGTGATGTTCGCCGATCGTCAGCAATACATCGAGACACTTGCTCCGCAGAATCCTGGTATCGAGCGATCGACCGGTTACTACAGCAATCAAGCGAGGACGACGTTTCTGTATCATGCGCCACGCCCCGACATTGCAACACGTTTTCACGAAATGACGCACCAATTGATTGGTGAGGCGTCGAACATGCGAGTCTCGGCCGAGGCGGGTTTGCCTAACGACTTTTGGGTCATCGAGGGAATCGCCAGCTATATGGAATCGCTCCGTTTTTTTGATACATACGCGACGGTGGGTGGTTGGGAATCATCGCGTCTGGCCTTCGCGCGACATCGACTTCTGGGCACGGGGCAGTCGATGCCGTTGCAGCGTCTTGTCGCCGATGGTCGTGACGCCGTTCAGCAGTCGCCTGACATCGCCAAATGGTATACCTTTGCTGCCGCATACACGCATGCATTCATGAGCGATGCGGAACGCAACGGCTTCTTTGCTTACGTTCGCAGTTGCTACGAGCGACCGCACGAGACCCGAACGCTTCGCGATGTCGATTTGGCATCCTTTCTGAATGTGACCGACTCGCAAGTTCAGTCGCTGCGCCCCGATACGCAAGTCGAACAACTTTGTTTGGTGTCGACGAGTGTTACCCACGCGGGCTTCGCGGCGCTGTCGGAACTGAAGGAACTCTCTTGGCTCGACCTCACCGGACTGCCGCTCGACGACTCCGCAATCGCGGCGATGATTCGCGCCAATCCGAAGATCGAACAGTTGTCGCTTGAACGAACCGGCGTCTCGTCGCGGACATGCCAAGCCATCGGTGAGCTATCCGCATTGCAGGAACTCGATCTCACGTTGACCCGCGTCGGCGACAACGAACTTCAATCGCTTGCTAAATTACGCAACCTGCAAACGCTCTGGCTTACGGCGACACAGGTTGGCGACGCCACGCTGGACGTTGTTTCGGAATTGCCGAATCTGAGTCAGCTTGATGTGCAGCGCACCGGCGTGACCGATGCGGCGATTGAGCGATTGCGGAAAGACCGTCCTGAATTGCAACTCAATCCGTTGCGGATCATCAGTGAATCACAGCAATAGGCTTCGTCTAAGCACCTCAGCATAGTCTTTCAGTTGAATCAGCAGTTGAGCGTTATACCGTGCGCGGTCCGAAATGATGCCTTCACATTATATGAAGCGAATCACCTCATTTCTGACCACGCGACGTATCGATCACGGTTCCGAAGAACCGGACACTAACGAGAGCGTGCCGCTTAGACCGGAGGCCGACATGTAGCTTGCCGGTGGTGTAAGCCACCGGATTGGCTCTAACTTGTAACCTATTTCAAGATCAATGGACGGCGATAGCGGCCATGACGATTGCGGATTCCGAGGGCCTGGATGACGTGATGCCTGCAATCGTTAAACAACGGAACATTCACGGCGCAATGGTTTCGCATGCGTTGCATGGCGGTCGCTGCCGAGATGCCGCAAACTTTCGTTGCCGTGACGCCGACGCGTTTCTTTTCGAGCTTGAAACCTCGTTGAAACGCTTGGGTTCCGTAAAGTTCGCACTCGCGGCAGTTGCTAACGGGCACGCCGTTTTCGTAAACCACCGGCGAAACACCTTTTGGACAAATGGCGATCGATGCGTGCTTGAGAGGCCCGATCTTGGGTAGCTGGTTCTTCAACATGCTGGTCACGATATAGACTTCACGATCGTCGACAACTTCGCTGGAAACCAAGACGCTCTGGGTTCCCGGGACGATCGATGTGGGATCAACAGTGACGCCTGTGTCGCCCCAGGCAAGACGTTGAAGCAGCGAGAATGTTAGCCAAATTGCGACTGTTGAGCTAGAACGAATCATTCGTCAGGCACCCAGAGGATGAAGCTTAAGCGTCGCGTGGGCCGAAGCGAGGTGATTCGCTTGAACCGATGCGAATGGGTTACCTCAAGCCACGCTATTTCATTCCGTTTCGTTAATGTCTATGTTTGCCGGACCAGTACGTTTGGTGTTCCATGGCGAGTCACGTAAACATACGTTGTAAAAATGCAACACGCGGTCAAACGCTCAACATTTTTCCGGATGTTCGGATCAAAACGGTTGTACCGTGCGTGGTCCGAACTGATGACTGCTTGCGCGTTAAATAAAGCGAATCACTCATTTTCCGGCCACGCGACGGTTATACCGTGCGTGGTCTGGAATGATGCTTTTGCATTTAATAAAGCGAATCACCTCATTTTCGGCCACGCGACGGTTATTCATCGCGGGAATCGGCCAGCCAACAGACTGGTCCTGTCGAAGCAGATGTGCAATGCTGACGTTTCAAAGGCTCACGTTGTCAGAAAGGAGACCCTCCATGCGATTGGTTTTGTTGTTTATTGCTTTGCTCGCCGGCAATCTGCTGGCTGTTGAAGGGACAAATGGTCAGGAAGGTGAAAAGAAAATGAACAAGCTCGATTATCCGGACGCACGCCGCGACAAGGTGGTTGATGAATACCACGGCAGCGAAGTGCCTGATCCTTACCGCTGGTTGGAAGACACGGAAAGCAAGGAGACTGCGGAGTGGGTGGTCGCCGAGAATAAGGTCACGCGAGCGTTTCTCGATCCGATCCCGGCACGCGATGAAATCCATCAACGGCTGACGCGGTTGTGGAATTATGAACGCTATGACTTGCCGCGAAAACGTGAATCGCGTTACTTCTACAGTTACAATTCCGGGCTGCAGAATCAGAGCGTTTTGTATGTTGCCGACGGGTTGGAATCCGAACGTCGCGTTTTGCTCGACCCGAACAAGCTCAGCGATGACGGCACGATGTCGCTGGCCGGGTGGGCTCCCACCGAGGACGGGAGCCTGTTGGCCTACGGCATCGCCGATGGTGGAAGCGATTGGCGAACTTGGCATGTCCGGAACGTCGGCAGCGGAGAAGATTTGGATGATGTCGTCCGCTGGGTCAAGTTCAGTGGCATCGCCTGGTTGCCTGACAACAGCGGCTTCTTCTATGGACGCTACGCCGAACCGGTTGAAGGGGAGGAGTTAACGGGGACGAATTACAATCAGAAGCTCTACTTCCATCAACTGGGGACCGATCAATCCGAAGACCGCTTGATCTACGAGCGCCCCGATCAGAAGGAATGGGGTTTCACGCCTGAGGTCAGCGAAGATGGAAGATATCTGATCATCACCAACTGGAAGGAAGCGAACCGCAGAATCAGATCTTCATCAAAGACTTGACGGCACCCGATGCGGAAGTTTCGGGATTGATCACCGGATTCGATGCGGAATACAGCTTCATCGGAAATGATGACGCAACGCTCTATTTTCTGACCGATCATGAAGCACCACGCCGCCGTGTGATTTCCGTCGACGCAGCGAATCCGCCGCGCGAACATTGGCGGGAAGTGATTCCGCAACGCGACGAAGTGCTGGAGAGCGTGAGCTTGCTTCAGGACGAGTTTTTCGCAATCTACCTGAAGGATGCACGCAGTGATGTCGTTGTCTTTGACCAACAAGGATCGCGAAAAAAGCAGATTGAATTACCGGGGCTGGGCTCCGTAAGTGGTTTCGTTGGCAAGCGTTCCGCTCGCGAAACGTTTTACACATTCACGAATTATGTGACGCCGACAACGATCTATCGCTACGATCTTGAAAGCAAGGAAAGCGAAGTATGGCGACAACCGGAACTGGAATTCGATTCGTCGCGTTTTGTCACGAAGCAGATTTTTTACGAAAGTAAAGACGGCACCCGGATTCCGATGATCATCACCCATCGCGCCGATCTGCAACTCGACGGTGGGAACCCGACGTTGTTGTATGCCTACGGCGGATTCAACATCTCCCTGACGCCGGGATTTTCCCCCGCGATGGCCGTGTGGATGGATCGAGGCGGAATTTATGCGGTTCCCAACTTGCGTGGTGGCGGCGAATACGGTCGCGATTGGCACGAGGCTGGCATGCGTGAGCGGAAGCAGAATGTTTTCGATGACTTTATTGCGGCCGCCGAGTATCTGATCGAGCAGAAGTATACGCGAACCGACAAGCTTGCCATTCGAGGAGGGAGTAACGGAGGTTTGCTTGTCGGAGCCGTCATGACCCAGCGACCTGATTTGTTTGGTGCCTGCTTGCCGGCGGTTGGTGTGATGGACATGCTGCGATTTCACAAGTTCACGATTGGATGGGCTTGGGTAACCGAATTCGGCAGCAGCGATGATCCGGAACAGTTCAAGACACTGTTGTCTTATTCGCCATTGCATAACATCAAACCAGGAACATGCTATCCGCCCACGTTGATTACGACCGCTGATCGCGATGACCGCGTTGTTCCCGGGCACAGTTTCAAGTTCGCGGCCGCCTTACAGGCCGCACAGGCTTGCGATCATCCGACGTTAATTCGCATCGAGACAAGAGCTGGTCACGGAGCGGGAACGCCGGTCAGTAAATCGATTGATCAGTATGCCGATCTCTGGGCGTTCCTGACACGTGTGCTGAAGATGGATTGACACGATCGCTTTACCTTGCGCGGCCCTGAAGCACCTGGACCAAAGTCTTTCAGTCAAATCAGCAGTTGAGCGTTAGCTCACGGTTCCGAAGAAACGGACGCTAATGAGAGCGTATGGCTGTGGGCCGGAGGCCGACGCAATCCACTAAGAGTTCATGCACCGCCCTCCGAGCTAATGTTGCTTCGGCTTCCGGCCTATGCGGGAGGCGCGGGCGCTGCGGCTGATTCCGTTTGTTCCATGACTTATGCAGAGCGAATCAGGTTCTCTCCGCCCACGCATTGGCTATAATGGAGTTCGATACATTCGACTGTTGGGCCGTTCGATCACCCATCTGCTATCGGTCCACAGTCGGTCCCGCCTTTGTTTATGAACCCACTGAAGTGGTCATCCCGCCTTTTGTTATTCGTCGCGTGGCCGAAAATGAGGTGATTCGCTTCATTGAATGCAAAAGCATCATTCCAGACCACGCACGGTATAGCAATGAACGCAATGGATGTTTCTTTCCACAATCTCTTCCAGTTGGTCTTGCGACGTGGTCTATCTGGCGACACTCCATTTCGACGGATCCGTTGCTTGCTGGTTGTTTCTGTCGTTGTCGCGACGATTTCAACGGGAAGATGCGCCGATGAACCTACTGATTCGTCCGTATCGAAATCGGCTGCGTCGGCAAAGAAACAAGCTTCAACGGACGGGATTCCGACGCTACAGGAAGTGCGTCTGAAGGGGTACGAGCGTACGCGATTCAAAGACCTTTCCGGGCACATCGCGAGCGGTAATGGTGAATCTCCAGATGGGAAAGCCTCTAAAGAAACTCAGCTTCCACAGGCAAATCTGGATGGATTTCATTCGACAATCAAACCCATCTTGCTGCGGAATTGCGTCGACTGCCACGGTCCTGATGCGAGCGAAGGGAACATCCGCATCGATACGCTGGACCCCAATCTCATTACCGGCAACGACACCGATTGGTGGATGGAGGTATTGGCCGTTCTATCGAAAGGAGAAATGCCGCCACCAGACAGCGGCGAACTCGCGGACGAAGAACGTCGTAAGATCGTCGATTGGCTAGCGACCGAACTTCAAACCGCTTCGGTTGTGCATCGAAACTCGAATGCTCAGTCCGCTTTTCGCCGCTTGACTCGATACGAATACAACTACGCCCTTCAGGATCTGCTCGGCTTGCCTTGGGATTTCGCGAAGGACTTGCCTCCCGAGTCATATTCCGAAGATGGATTTGAAAACAGTTCGGAACTGCTGCACCTTTCGGTCTCGCAGTTTGAAACCTATCATCGATTGGCTCGCAACGCCCTTCGCCGCGCGACCGTGCGGGGCGAGCGTCCAACAACGCACTACTGGGGCGTGTCGATGGAGGAAGCGGCGGCGCGGGAATGGAAACAGCAAGACGCACAGATTGAAAAAGCGAAGAAAGATCTCGCCGACGATCCCGACAAGTTGGGTGCTGAAATCGATCGGCTGGAAAAGAGTTTTCACCAGCAACATCGCACTGCTTACTTCAAGAAACTGTCCAGCGGTCGGACAGCGGCGGCGGAGTGGCAGTATTACGGTGCGAAGTATGCTTTTGCTCCGACCGACAATCGCCCCGAATTCCCGGAAGCTTTCGACTGCGTGGCCGTTCTTCCGGCGGTTCGTCAGCACAGGCTCGTCGTGGAATTGGGGAACCAGCTTCCTGATGAAGGGACGATGCGGGTCACCGTTCGCGCTTCACGCATGAACACCGATAGCGATTACTTGCCGAGCATGCATCTATTATTCGGTTGGCAAGCCAGCAATGAAGGGCGGGCATTGCTTCGTGTGAGCGAAGATGTTCAGGTCACCGGTACCGCCGATCAACCGCAGATCATTGAGTGGGATGTGCCGTTGGGAGAAATCTATCCCCGTAACTCAGTTCGCAAAACGTCGCCGATGGGTGTCACGCCAAGCCCGTCGGAGTACATTCGTTTGGCAAACAGCTCCGCATCGCCCGCTGATATTCAAATTGATTTCGTTCGCGTCGAGGCACCGGTCTACGATCAATGGCCTCCCGAATCGCATCAGCGTATTTTCTTCAAAAGCGAATCATCGAACAATGAGCATGCATATGCGAAACGAATGATCGCCGCTTTCGCCCAGCGTGCTTGGCGTCGTCCGATTACCCAGAACGAAATCGATCGGAAGATGGAACTCTTCTCCACGATGCGGGCCGAATGCGACAGTCTTGAAGAAACGGTGACCGAGGTCCTGGCGACCATTCTGTCATCGCCCCATTTCTTGTATGTGGCAAATGGAAACCACGGCGAAGGTGGGGATGAAGCAAAGCAGCAGCGGGACGATTCGGCGCTAACGGGTCATGCGTTGGCAACTCGCTTGGCATTGTTCCTATGGTGCAGCATTCCCGATGACGAATTGTTGGCCTTGGCGGAAAGTGGCGACCTTGCGAAAACGGATGTCCTGGAGTCGCAAGTCGAACGCATGCTGGCCGATCCGCGTAGCGATCGCTTTGCGGAACACTTCGTCCGCCAATGGTTGAATCTTCGTTTGCTCGACTTTTTGAATCTCAAGAAAAATGTCGGCAACTTCGATCCGCTGTTGAAAGAAGCGATGCAGCGTGAACCGGTTGAACTGTTCGGTGAAATAATGAATCGGAACGCCAGCGTATTGGATTTCATCCATTGCGATTACGCGATGGTGAATGAACGATTGGCGCAACATTACGGCTTGAAGGGTGTTGCGGGGAATCACTTCCAGCCGTCTCGCTGGACGGTGGCTTTCGACGTGGCGGACTGTTGACTCAAGCGGGCTTTCTAACAATGAACTCCGATTGGCCCGATTCGCACCCACTGAAGCGAGCCATCTGGCTGCTGGAATGTTTGCTGAACGATCCGCCGCCACCACCGCCTCCCGCAGTGCCGCAAATTGATTTGGCCGATCCTGAAATCGCGAAAATGACGCTCAAGGAACGCATTGTCGATCACCGCAATCATGCCGCTTGCATTTCATGTCATATTAAGATCGATCCGTGGGGGATTGCTTTTGAGAACTATGATGCGTTGGGGCGTTGGCGTGAACAGGTTCAAGGCAAGCCGATCGATGCTTCGAGCGAGCTGTTCAATCATCAAGTGCTCGACGGCATGAACGGTTTGAAGCGTTTCTTGCTGGAATATCGACAGGACCAGTTCGTCCACGCGATGGTTCATAAATTGGCGACGTTTGCGTTGGGACGCCCCTTAACGCTTGCCGACCATGCGGAGATCGATGCGATCACTGCGGAGGTTCGCCGGCAAGGGGATGGATTGAAGTCAATCATTCAATCGATCGTCAAAAGCGATCTTTTCCGGTCGACCTATACCGTGCGTGGTCCGAAATGATGCCTTCGCGTTAAATGAAGCGAATCACCACGCGACTTATATCAATAATGAACGCGTCTGATGTTATCTTACGGCAATATTTCTCAGTTGACCTGCGACGTGGTCGCTCTAGGAAAAACAGTGGCTGACAGGACCCTTTCAAGACAAACCGAGACATCAACGAGGGAAGTTCATATGGATGGCAACATGAATCAAATCGACAGGCGAAGGTTTCTTCGCGGCAGTGGCGTTGCGCTCGCGCTTCCCATGTTTGGATCGGTCACCGGCGTTTCCGCCCGCGCCGACGATGTCGACTCGAATCCGAAGCGTCTTGGATGTTTTTATTTCCCTGATGGCGTTCCGATGCCATTGCCTGAAGACCCGGCATACAAGGATTGGGCTTGGTTTCCGCACGGCAATGCTGGTGATTTTGAATTCACGCAATGCATGCAGCCCCTTGAGTCGCTAAAGAACGAACTTACCGTGCTGTCCGGCTTTTCGCATCCTCGATCGCGGAATGTGCATGGCCATAACAATGCGGATCAGTTTCTTACCGCCGCCGCAACGGGAGGAGGCGACACCGAATACCAAAACACCATTTCGCTGGATCAGGAATACGCCAAGCATGTTGGTGCGCGAACGCGAATCGGCTCGTTGGTCATGTCAACCGACGGTGGCACCGGAACCGCGCGAGGGACACATACGATTTCGTTTGATCGCAACGGACGCCCGATTCCCACGGAACATCGCCCGAAGCAAGTCTTTGATATGCTGTTCGTCAAGAACGATGGAGATTCGGCCAGACGCCTCGCCTTGAGCCGCAGTGCTGGACGACATGTTGGTCGATGCACAGTCCCTGCGACGAACCCTGTCCGCTGATGATCGGAAACGTTTGGACGAGTATCTCGATTCGGTTCGTCAAGCCGAAATTAAAGTGGAGAAAGCCAAACGTTGGCTCAACGCTCCGTTGCCGCGGATTGACAGCGACCATTTGAATCTTGAGTTGAGCACGGACGAGCCACGCGAGTACCTGCAGACGATGTTCGAGCTCATCTATTTGGCCTTCAAAACCGATTCGACGCGTGTCGCGACTTATCAGATCGGACGGGAGAACGGAGTCGGACGCAGTGACCATCTGGCGCGAGCGGTCGGTTTCAATTTGGCTCATCAGTTGTCGCACGAAACGAAGAACCCCGATGGCTGGAAGAATTTTGGCATCTACTGTCGATTCCTCAATGAAGAGTTCGGTCGCTTTATTGAAAAGCTCAAGCAGACACCCGAACCAGCCGGAACCGGCAGCATGCTGGACAATACCTTGCTGTTGTTCGGATCGGCATCGAGCGCGTTTCACCTATCACGCAACTATCCGATCATCCTTGCCGGTGGCAAACAAATGGGATTCAAGCATGGTCAATACATCAACAACGCCGGCATGAATTTTCAGGGGAGGCCCGTGGCTCGGGAAACGCGAGCCTTGGCAAGATGAAGCCAAAGGGGAAGACCAGCCGTTGTCGAATCTGTTCGCAACGATGCTGCGGCGTCTAGGAGTTGAAACCGACGCCTTCGCCGACAGCACCGGAATCGTGGAGGGCGTTTAGCCAAGGCACACCTTGACGAATGAGACCTTTCCGTACGAATCAAGCCTCCGTCGCGTGGCCGAAAATGAGGTGATTCGCTTATATAACGGAAGGTATCATTCCAGGCCACGCACGGTATATACGTCGCGTGGTCAGAAATGAGGTGATCGCTTCATATAACGCGAAGGCATCATTCAGGCCACGCACGGTATATACGTCGCGTGGTCAGAAATGAGGTGATTCGCTTCGTATAACGTGAAGGTATCATTCCAGGCCACGCACGATATAAGCAGCTTCTTTAAGATGCGATTTCGCGTTATAACTTGTCGCTAGTTCCACCTAGCACGCAGCGAGACTTTGCCATGACAGCCGCTTCTGTTGATTTACGTGAATTCATTCGCGATGTACCTGATTTCCCGAAGCCGGGAATCTTGTTTCGCGATATCACTCCGCTCTTGAAAAGCCCCGTGGCGATGTCGCATGTCATCGATCGATTGGCGGAGCCTTACTTGGATCAGCGGATTGATGTGATTGCCGCCGCGGAAGCGAGAGGGTTTATCTTCGCCGCACCGTTGGCGATCCGACTCGGTGCCGCGTTCGTTCCCATCCGCAAGCCGGGCAAGCTGCCATTCGATTCCCATTCGCTGACGTACGACTTGGAATACGGCAGCGACACGGTGCAGATGCATTCCGATGGGATCGAAGAGGGGCAGCGAGTGCTGTTGCTGGATGACTTGCTGGCCACCGGAGGGACGATGGACGCATGCGGTCAACTGGTTGAGCAATGCGGCGGCGACGTGGTTGGCTGCGCCTTCGTCATCAATCTGCAAGCCCTTGGCGGTGTCGAGCGACTCAAACGTTACGCTCTGCATTGGCTACTCGCCTACGCATAACGTCCTTGTCTGATGTTATCTTGCAATCAGTATGTAGTGGATCTTGTTAAAGATCCCGTGCGGTTTGCGGTGCGGTACGATCTTTAACAAGATCCACTACGGTTTGCGGCTTCGCGGCCTCAGGAGAGAGCTAGTCCTGGATCGAGGACACGGTTGACGGAGGCGTTGATTGGCTGCACCACATAGCAACAGCTTGGCACGTACCGCTTTTGATATCGTTTCACCAATGCGTATTCGCAGTCACGCAAGACATCCAGCACCAGCGCGTCGGAGACGAATAAATTCTGAACGCCGAATACGACACGACCATGGTCCCGCAAAAAGTGTGTGGCTTCGCCTAGGAAACGACGCAAAACCTGTGTTCCGTCCGAACCGCCGTCCCATACTTGGTCTCCGTCGACTCGTAACCGCTTTGTTAATTGCAGTTGTTGACCTTGCTGTGTCGGAACATACGGCACATTGAAACAAATCACATCAAAGCGATCGTCGGGGTCGATCTGAGCGAATAGATCACTCAGGACGAAACTGGCCTCCAAGCCGTTCCGCTGGGCGACCAACGTCGACGACTCGACGCGCTGCCGCGAACAGTCCGCGCCGTACAATCGCAAATCGCGTTGCTTGGCGACCGACAAACCGACGAGGGCCGCCTGGCCGATTCCCATCTCAAATAAACTTTCGTCGTCGGGCGAGAGCGCATCGCACACCGCATGTCGCAGCGTTACCGTCGTCGGATCAAAGCTGACCGATATTTGGCTGGGGATCGAAATATCGAACAAACGCTTGATCAGCAATCGGTTCGATCGAACCAACGCCAGCAGCGGATAAGTCGCTTCATAAACCAATTCACGAAATCGCATCAATGACTCCCTGACGCGCCCACGCCCCGACCATCGGGAATCGAAGATAGGATAAACTTCGCCGCGGAACAACTGAACGTCTGTTCGTGCAATGGAAGCCTGTGTCTGTGGCGGTTCGGTGGGCGGCGCTTAATCCTCGCGTTCGATCCGACCGTCACGAATATGAACGACGCGATCGGCTCGCAAGGCAACTTCCGGGCTGTGCGTGATAATCACGAGTGTTTTTCCCCCTTGCTTGTGTAGCCGATCGAACAAGTCGAGTACGTCGTTGCCGGTTTTGGTATCCAGGTTGCCTGTCGGTTCGTCCCCCAACAGCGCAACCGGATCATTCGCCAAAGCACGCGCCAACGCGACGCGTTGGCGTTCTCCCACCGACAGCTTGTTTGGAAAATGATTGACGCGATGCGACATGCCAACCGTTTCGATCAATTCGGTGGCGAGTTCGGTTCGGCGATGGGCCGACCAACCTTTGACAAACATCGGAATTTGGACATTCTCCACCGCCGTGAGTGTCGGGATAAGGTGAAACGACTGAAAAACAAAGCCGATCTTGTCCGATCGCAGTTTGCTGAGCGGATGGATGGAAGTGATCGACCTCTCTTCAAAATAGACTTCGCCACTGGAAGGCGTATCGAGAGCGCCGAGCAAGTTCAGCAGGGTACTTTTGCCGCTGCCGCTGGGTCCCATGATGACGACATACTCACCGCGTCGAACGCTCAGTGAAACGCCTCGCAAGGCGGGCACATCGCCATCGGGATAATTCTTTGTTACATCTTCCGCACGGATCAGAATGTCCGTGTCCGTCGTCGATTGATCGTTCATCCGTACGTCCTCATTCGTCATTGCTTCAATGCAATTGCTATTGCTTCAGTGCGACCGTGGGTGCCAGCCGGGAGGCCGTGATGGCAGGCACCAAGCCGCCCAGCAAACCGACCACCGCGGCGACAACAAACGCCTGAACCAGTATCGCTCCGCTGATTTGGCCTTGAATCAAACCGTTGACGGCGGGCATCTTCGTCAGCACCTGAACCAACGCGATGGCGGCCAGCGTGCCGACAATTCCCCCCATCAAGCTCAGCAGGATCGATTCGCCGAGAATCATGGCGACGATTCGCGGACGTTCCCAACCGATTGCCTTCAGAATTCCGATTTCCGGCGTTCGCTCTTGGATCGACATGAACATCGTATTCAGCGTGCCGAGCGAACCAATAAGGATCGCGACCGTCGACGTCAGCCAAGCCATCGCCACGGCAACTTGTATTTCCGACAAACTCTCGACATGCTCCTGCGTTGTGCGGGCGCTCAGCCCTGACTCCATCTTGTGGATCGCGGCGGATATTTCGTCGGTTTGCTCCGGGGTCACGCCATCTTCAAACACGATGCTGACTCCCGAGATCTGTCCTTCGCGTCCCATGATGCGTTGCAACTGCGGCAAGGAGACGATCATCGACCCGTTTTCCAAAACGTTATCCGATTCGAAGATGGCGACGACTTCAAATGGCTCCTCCTCGACAACTTCCACGGTTTGGCCCACCTTCTTTTCCAACGTATCCGCCAGTGTTGTTCCCAACATCACAAATGGCTTTGCCGGATCGCTGATCCGCGCACCTTCGAGGATATGAAAGTGATCGAATACCGTCGTATCGGTCGGCAGCCCGGAAACCGGCACAACGAATAGATTGACATCCGGAAAGGAAACGACATCCGCCAAACCGCCAACGGCTTCCTTAACCCCCGGCAACGCGGCGATCTTGGTCGACAAGGATTCATCCAGCGTACTCGTCAAGCGACGCTGCGAACCGCTGCGAACGACGACCATGTCGATGTCGACACCTTGATAGAACTCCATAAAGGAATCCTTGAACCCATTGGCGATGCCAACAAGAGCGACAACCGAACCGACCGCGATCGCCACCGCAAAGATCGTCAGGCTGCTGCGCAGTTTTCGTCGCAGCACATTCCTGAAAATCAGAGAACCAAATCGCATCCGTCTCTCCTTCGTAACCGTCTTTCAATCCGTGGGGACATTCTACGCCGCGTGGCCGAAAATGAGGTGATTCGCTTCATTTAACGCGAAGGCATCATTTCAGACCACGCACAGCACCTACAGCCAACCCTGTTGACCGTACCATCGCCGCGTTTCACGACGCGATCCTCCAGTGGTCGGCTGACCTCAAATCGAAGTTCATCGCGGGCTTTCGACACATCACAGTACCACGAACCCGCGCGGGCTTCGCGCATCTTATCGATGTTCAAATAAACACGTCGCCCCGTCAGGCGACTTGCCATGTCCGCACAGAATGCCACACTCCAGCAGATCGTGCTAGGGACCGTCAGATGGAAAGGAGTGGGGCGATCGAGGGACCGGGCAATCATGTTACCAAGTTCTTCAAACGTGATCGGCGTTGGGTCCGAAATGAAGTAGATTCCGCCTCCCGCATCCAGCGTTGTCGCGTCCAATCGTTTCCCTTGATCGGCAACCCGAATCAGCCCGTCGGTCAAATCGTCAACATGGACAAACGAGTAACGATAACGCCGCGAAATACCAATCACATTGACTCGCTTGCGAATCGATTGGTACATCGCCAACAAATTCCGATCCCAAGGGCCAAAGATTCCGGGAGGACGAACGATGGAAATCGGTGCGCGTTGGGCCAGTGCGATCAGTTCCTGCTCCGCCGCACGTTTGCTTTTGCCGTAAATGGAAACCGGTGACGGTGTGTCGGATTCGCGACGTGCGTGCTCTCCAACCACCGGACCCGATGCCGATAAGGAGGAGACGTAGATCATGCGAGCCGGGGACATGGAGCGAGCAATACATTCGGCCAAGAGCTTTGTCCCATGAACATTCACATCGAAGGCAAGTTCAGCTTTTCTGGGTGCGACGACCGAGGCTAGATGATAGATCTCGTCGACTTGACCGACACGCTCGCGATATCGCTGGACATCTCTTATGTCGGCGACGATCGTTTCAACGTCCAAATCCTTAAAAAAATGGGTGCTTTGCTCGGAATGGACCATTGCAATCGGTTCGCGTCCAGCCGTCTGAAGTGCGGGGACGAGGTTGCGTCCGACAAATCCTCCGGCACCGGTAATTAAAGCACGCGTCATCTTCTTATTGTTGCCGTTGCGCCGTGACTGGCCCCACCGAACTACTTTATTGATCGACTTTATTGATCGACCATTCCCAAACAGGTGCTTCGAGCCGACTTGCCTAACTTTAGCCAAAAAGAATAACAACATCGGAACAGTTACCGAAAGTATCAGGTCGGATCAGATGTGTCGTTCACCCACGAAGTCCGACGATTTTTCGGATTTTTCGAGCAGATTCCACCGATCATGTTGCAAAACGGCGGGCATCTTTGAGGTGGACCGATCGCTTGAAGGAGAACCTGAATGATGCCAAGATAGCACCTTAGGGCGAATTGCCGGAACGTCAATGTTTCGCTAACCTCTTCAGGTTAACAGTTTAGGTTCGGATTGCGTCTTTGTTTCGCTCGATTGGAGAAGCGTTGAAATGTCGGCCCGGCGATTCGCCGTTGGTTGCGAAAGCCTGGGAACGACCGGAAACTTGCGGCTGAGCAAAAGTTGGATCTACTGTGAAGAAACGTTCTGGACCTAGCAAAGCATTGGAAGCTCGCACGTTTGCTGAGCTACTGTATCACCGCGCCTTGCAGCACCCCGACCGTCCTGCAATTAAGTTCTTGGCTGACGGCGCGGAGGTGACCGATCAGGTCAGTTATGGCGAACTGCATCAACGGGCCGCCGCCATTGGTTCATGGTTGTCCGATCGAGGTTCGCACGGACGTCCGGTACTGCTTGTTTATCCGCAAAGTATCGATTACGCAGCCGCTTTTTTTGGCTGCCTGTATGCCGGTGCCATCGCCGTCCCGGCGTATCCCCCACGTCGAAACCGAAATCTCGATCGGCTACGCAGCATGGCCGGCGATAGCGGTGCCAACATCATTCTGACCAATGATGAACTGATCGAGCAACTAAGGACATGGGTGCGGGAAGATGCGGATATCGCGCATGCCACATTGCAGTCCACGGATTCTCTTTCGCCCGAACCAAGCTTCGATCCGCGATTCGGTGCCGATCCGCAATCGATTGCGTTCTTGCAATATACGTCCGGGTCCACCGGCTCGCCGAAAGGTGTGATCGTCAGCAATCGGAATTTGATCGAGAATCAAATAATGATCACCGAGATCTTTGGTCAACGCGAAGATGAAGTGGTGATGTGCGGTTGGCTGCCGATGTACCACGACATGGGCTTGATCGGCAACCTTCTACATCCGCTCTACTTGGGTGGGCATCTGGTCTTGATGTCGCCCTTCACCTTCTTTCAAAAGCCGCTGTGCTGGTTGCAGGCCATCACCGATCATCGAGCCACGATCAGCGGAAGCCCTAATTTCGGTTACGACATGTGTGTCGAAGCGATTAGCCCGTCCGAACGCGAATCGCTTGACTTGAGCAGTTGGAACTTGGCTTTCAACGGAGCGGAGCCGGTTCGCCATGCAACATTGCAGCGATTTCTGAAAACGTTCTCGCCGCACGGTTTTTCCGATACCGCTTTTTCACCTTGCTTTGGAATGGCGGAAACGACGCTGATCGTCAGTGGGATGCGGCGGCCCGAAGCACCGATCTCGATCACCGTGGATGCCCAGCGATTGCAGCAGGGATTTGTCGAAACGATCGACGACGTCCTGCTAGCTCGGCCTGGAAGGCCAAGCTACATGCGATTGCAGCAGGGCTTTGTCGAGACGATCGACGAGGCCGCTGGTGTGCCTTCGACCGCGTCGTCGGGATCGTCGAGGACGCACGCTGACACCAGCCGGACGCAAGCGTCCGTTCAACC
>JAWKTL010000062.1:0-41210 GCA_041399105.1 Pirellulaceae bacterium
CCCACTTCGTTAGGCGCGAACCCTTTCTTCACCATTGCGGCATTGGCCGAACGAACCGCGTTGACAATCCTGCAGTCCGAACAGTACTCCCATTTGATTCGTCCAGTAGCAAGGCAAGCGGGCTAGTGCTAGGCCGTAAAAATTCGCTATTGCGGTGATCTTGAATTAGGTAAGTTCAATTCCGTGCCGCGATCATTCTGCCCTCAGTCGGCTTGCAGGAACATCCGTCTATTCGTTAGCACAGCTGGCTCGCGTTGTCGTTTGTTCAAAGCGATACGTCTTCGCGTGCCTTATCGCGAATAAGCAGGGGTGTGGTAACCGGCATTGAATTTAGATTTCGGCCATACTGCCAGTCGTGTTGCGGGTCGGTTGGATTGAATCGATTCCCAGAGCGGTCTGGTAGACTGTACACTCTGGCTCTGCGTGTCGTTTCATTTACCGTCCTGAAGGCCAAACGTGCCTTGATCGGAGTTGAAGGTTGTGTGGCGAGAGAGATTCTTTGTGGACTGTGGCCCAGGTTATTTTACGGGCATCACGTCAAGTAATTGGCTTCAGCTTTTGCGGGACAACCAGTTTCGCGTCTCCCTTAGGTGCTTACCTCGGGCGACCACAGTTTCACTGTTGGCAATCGTGAACTCGGTGTTTGCGGCGCTGGAATTGATTCGGTTTCGGTCCGCCTGGCAGGCGGTATCGGTTCAGCCTCCGCTTTTCATTCTGGGGCATTACCGCCACGGAACAACGCACCTTCACAACCTGCTGTCGCTCGATGACCGATTCGGTTTTCCCAATATGTTTCAAGTTAGCTACCCAAACACCTTCCTGACGACGGAAGCATTGAGTTCCGTGATCGCGAACTTCTTTGTCCCACTCAAGCGTCCTTTTGACAATGTTCCGCTCGGCATGTCGGTCCCTTACGAAGACGAGATTGCCATGGTCTCTGCGGCTCGGGTATCTCCTTACTTGTCACTCGTGTTTCCGCGTCGAATTAGCTACTACGATGGCCATCTATCCCTCCAAAATGCCTCGGTAGATGACATATCTCGGTGGCAAAACGCACTCCTGACGTTTTTCCAAAAGTTAACGCTGAAACACAACAAGCCACTAGTAATCAAATCACCGCCACATACCGCCAGAATACCATTGCTGCTTGAGATGTTTCCTGAAGCGAAGTTCGTCCACATATGCCGCAACCCGTACGATGTCTACCAGTCAACTATGAAGATGGTCACTATCGGCTCACGATGGACTCGACTTCAGACGGATGCCGTCGACCTGCGGCGTAGGACGATAAGCACGTATCGCGAAATGTACGACGCCTACTTCGACGATCGTGAACTCATCCCATCAGGCAACTTACACGAAATGTCATTTGAAGACCTTCAAGAACGGCCCATCGACGAAATTGAGCGAATGTACAGAAGGCTAGGTCTGCCGGAGTTTTTCGAAGTCGAGCATCGCCTACGAGACTATTTGCGTTCAATCGCAAGCTACGAACGTAATCGATTCTCTCCGCTTGATGAGCGGGATGCGGCTCTGATTCGATCGGAATGGTCACGCAGCTTTGGCGAATGGGGATACAGCTGCCCTTGAAATCACGACGTGTCCATCAGTGCCTCACCGTGAGCTTCCGAGATCGAACAAAGCGGGGCATTTTGGGTCGTACGGCACGATACAGACGCTCGATGTGATTCTGCCGTTCGTAGTTTGCGACAAGTTGTTCATGATTCCACCTCGATTCTGTTCGCTGTACATGTGGGCGTATGCTGGCAGCTACTGACGTCGCCGAAATGGCCGCTAGTCCTACGCCATACTTTGCTCGCTGCGGTTTCCTAATGCAGCAGTTGAGCATCGGCACTGCGCAACGTTTAAGAAAAAGGGGCTATGAGCAGATGGCCGTCGCATCGACACAGACGCTGCCCAGTCGACCTTGCGCGTTGAAATGCCAGAAGCAACCACAACCGACGTTTTCGTTTCGACTCAGCCAAACACTCGATCCAATTCATTCCGTTGCGTGCTAGGAAACAAGTGGCGATAGCGTTTTCGCATTTCGTCCGTCTGGTGGCCGACCCAGGCGTCGATCATGCGTTGGTCAACACATTGGGATGCACAGTTCGAAATGAACGAGTGTCGGAAGATGTGCCAGCCGCGAATGTTTGCCCATCGGCTACCGGATAGCGTTTGCGAAAGATGGTCGGTGGCTTCGTCGGGTGAAACGCTCTCCGAGTTTTCCCGACGTTGATCGCTTCGGACTCGCATGACCCGGTGATCGGCTGGGAACGTGTAGAGCGAGAGAGGGGAAATTCCGAGCCACTCCCGCAATACCGTCTGCAACAGAGGCGACAGCGGGACATGACGGTAGGTTTCGCGGCCCTTCACTCGTTTCTTTTCACGGATCAAGACCGTGCCGTTGTCGAGGTCGATGTCGTCGCGAAGTGACCGGCAAAGTTCGCTACGTCTGGCGCCGGTGTGCGCGGCCAAGGCTGCCATGGGGTAGAGGAAATCGTAAGCAGCGTGCTTGCGGATGTGCTCGAGCAGACACCCGTTTTACCGTCTTCCAGCCAACCCATCGTCGTTGCTCGCGTATGGTTCGATCGTAGGATCGATGGGCTCGCGGTTCCATCGATCCGGGACCAACGCAAACGCAGCAGAAACGAATTGTTGCCACCTCTTTGCCACCTCCTTGCCGTTGCCAACGAAAAAAGGACTTAAGACGTTTGCCCTAAGTCCTTATGAATCAGTCGCTTACGCGAATTCAATTTGGCTTGAAAGAAGCTCCTCGAGGCGTTCTTGACTCGAACCGCGGATTCGTGGAGCTAGGTGCCTTTGTAGTCAACAGGTTACGTCGATCTCCGACGGTGGAGTTCTACGCCTGGAACAGTCTCATCGTAAGCCAACAGAGGCAAAACAAGGCCGGTAAACCGGCCCGCGATCCGCTCCGACTCGCCCGCTACTACCAGTCTCTGCTCGACACCGGCAAGTTCGAGAGCCGTGCTGCGTTGGCTCGGTCTCTCGGCGTCAGCAGGCGCGGGTCACGCGAGTTCTCAACCGACTTCGGCACCAATCAGGAATGCTTGACTCCAAAGAAACAGCCTCAGATGCAGGCGGCGCGCATGCGAGGGCGGCTGGTTAGCTCGAAACGCGTCGTTTGCGGCCATTCCCGTTAGTTTCCAGATCATCGGCTGGTCCTATCGCGGGCTACGAACGAGGATCGGAGTTGCTCGCCGGCGTTCCTTGAGTTACATTTTATCGGGACTTATAAGTTTCTCCCGATCTTTTGTGACTCGATGACTAATACCAAACGAGACCAGATTCTGCGAATGCTGAAAAAGACTCACGTCCTCCGACCCCAAGACGTGGAGGCCGTCGGGATCTCTCGTACGTATCTCAACAAACTCCATGCGGAAGGGATTCTCGATCGGCCGAGCCGCGGGCTGTACGTCCTCCCGGACGACGAACCGAGTGAACAACGTTCGCTGGTCGAGGCCTGTCGCCGCGTCCCACGCGGAGTAGTCTGTCTGCTCTCCGCACTGCAGTTTCACAGGCTTACGACACAGTCGCCCTTCGAGATCTGGCTGGCGATTGGCGAACGGGCACACCTACCGCGAGTTGATTATCCACCACTGCGGATCGTCCGCTTTTCCGGGGCCGCACTGACGTCCGGAGTACAAGAACACGTCATCGAAGGTGTGGCCGTTCACGTTTATGCGCCTGCCAAGACCGTGGCCGACTGCTTCAAGTATCGCAACAAGATCGGCATCGACGTGGCCATCGAGGCCCTGCGCGATTGCCTGCGGCAGCGAAAGGCAACCTCCGACGAACTCTGGCAGGCAGCCAAAACCTGCCGGATGACAAACGTCATGCGTCCCTACCTGGAGGCGACGGCGTGAACAGCCGGCAGCCACGCAACATGGCGGCTTCAGTCCGCCAGCGACTGATGAACCTCTCCCGCCAGCGTGGCGAAGAGTTTCAACTCGTCCTGACGCGGTATGGACTAGAGCGCCTGCTGTACCGGCTCGCGCAGTCGCCGCACGCCGAACAATTTGTCCTTAAAGGCGCGGCACTGTTTCAACTGTGGACCGGGCAGCCTCATCGCTCTACCCGCGATCTGGACCTGCTCGGACAGGGCGAGCCTTCCACCGACCGTCTCCGACAGTTGTTTCAGGAGATCTGTACCCTGACCGTCGGCGACGATGGTCTGACCTTTCTGACCGACGCCATTCAGGCGGAACAGATCAAGGAAGACGATGAGTATCAAGGGATTCGACTGCGGATCGAGGCTCGTCTCGGTAACGTCCGCGTCCCTCTGCAAGTCGACATCGGATTCGGGGATGCCGTCACGCCGGGACCGCAGGCGGTGACCTATCCGACGTTGCTCGACTTTCCGGCGCCTCAGTTGAATGCATATCCGCGTGAGACGGTTGTCGCCGAAAAATTTCAGGCGATGGTTCAGTTGGGCATGGCCAACAGTCGGATGAAAGATTTCTATGACGTCTGGACACTGGCCCGGCAGTTTGAATTCGACGGAACAGCGTTGTGCGCCGCAATTCGGGCGACATTCCAGCGGCGGCAGACGGCACTGCCTGCAACAACCCCACTGGCGCTGACTCCGGAGTTCAGCAGAGACCGCAACAAGGCCATCCAATGGAACGCATTCCTCCGCAAAGGGCGGCTGATCGAATCCCCACCGCCATTGGAAGAAGCTGTCTCGCTCCTTACATTGTTCTTGATGCCGCCCACCTTGTCGCTGGTCTCGAACGCCCGGTGGAACCGCACCTGGGTTGCGATGGAGTGGCGGTAGAGGACAACAACCCGCTGGCAACTGTGCCACACGTGTTGCCGCTGTTCCGGCCGCATACACCGAGCGGAAATCTGCACCAACCGATCGAGTGCATCGCCAGAGCCGCCCATCATAAACTTGAGGAGGCTTGGCGCACGGTTCGACTTGAGACGGAAAGCTCCCCGAGCGCAACCCTCTTCGTAACAATACTCTCTGCGCTCGAAATTCGTAAAGCCTTTCTCTGAAAGGATTTACGAAGTTCGAGACCCGTTTGGTCTGTTTTCTTACGAAGAGGTACGAACCGTCAATTAACACGGCCTGATTGTAGCCAACCTTGTGTATCGCAGCAACAGGAATGCTAGGTCATTTTGGCGATCCTGCCCCTGCCAAGAAACTATTTCGGCACTCACCGAATTCGCCGCGATCGTTCATCCAGGGACTAGACGCTCTGGCATTAAGATCTATCGGAGTGCACTTTTACAGGGCGAATCGGCACGATGAGATTTGGACAATGCAGTCAATGTGACTCGCCTGTGTGTTCAATATGACCTATTGAGGTAGGATCTATGGGTTATTTTGTTGGTTTTTTGAGTTGGCACGGTTGATGCGATTGAGATGGGTGGTCAACGGCGATTGTCCGCTGATCATCTCCTCCCAATCGGACAAGACAATGAAACGCTTATTTACGCTGGCAGTCGTTGCTGCGGGCTTGATGTTTACGGCTTCGGCTTCCACCGCTTCCGCTTATGACGGGCATCACGGTAGCGCCCATCATGGTGGGCACTCGGCCTATTACCAAGGCAACTATGGGCATGGTGGGCAAGGGTACTCGCATGGTGGCTATGGGCACTCGGTCGTGCCGTCTTACGGCCCAAGTTATGGATACCAGTCGGGATATCGAGGTTATTCGCCACGCTATGCTCCGGGGTACAGCAGCGGTTACGCACCCAGCTACGGATACGGGAACGGCTACAGCCACGGCCGCGGCATCCATTTAGACGTTGGCCGCTTGCACATCTTGGGCGGTCATCACTGATCGTTGCTGTAGAGCAGGAGAGTATTTGAGCGGCCTCGATCAACTCGATTCGAGGCCGCTTTTTGTATGCCATTGGGTAAGCGAATGATTTACTCTTTCGCACCCTGAAATGCCATTGTTCATTTGTTCAATGCAATCGGTTCAGGAAATATCACGGTACGTTGCCAAGATCGTTCGCTCGGTGGAGTTGACCCTGCCGACTGAACGTAACGCAATGAATCTGTCGCCGTGGTTTCGAGAATCTGACTTAGAAAGTCACGCAGATTCACGCCGCGAATTCCGCTGCCACTTCGATTAGACACCGGACAATGGAACTCAACCCACGGATGCTCGTCGGTGTTCAATTTGGCTTCGAGTCGCAACGGCCAATCACCGGCATACAACTCGACCAATCGCGTCGGCGTGGACAGTGACGAATCATCGAACTGTCCCGTAAGCGACAATCTGTGGAGCCGGCGTTGCATCGCGGCTTCGTTGATGGTGATTGGATTCTCGGTCGCCACGAGGGCCATAATCGGGCGTGCCGATTCCAGTTTCCCCCACCACAATGTGACGTGCGGAAAGACGCTGCGCAGACTGTCCGCGATCATCTCAAAGTCATCGGGACCAAGCTGGTACAGCGGTAACCATTGACAAAAAATACCGCCTTCGCTGAGTCGCGTCCTTGCAGTCCGGAACTGCTCGACAGTGTACAGATACCCGGTTTCACTCTCCCACGGCACGAACAAATCCGAAACGATCACATCGTATTGTTTTTGTGTCGTTACCAAGAAGTGCCGAGCGTCATCGACAATCATTCTTGTTCGCGGATCATCAACTACATTGCGATTCTCGTCAGCCAACATCCGCACGGCTGGAACAACCTCGGGGATCAGTTCAACGATCTCGATCGTTTCCAATTCACAATGTGGCATTGCACCGCCCGCCGTCATCCCGGTTCCGAGTCCCAAGAACAGAACATCTCGTGGTGAGTCATGTAGTAACAAGGGCAAGTGAGCTTGTCGAAATTCTCGCTCACTGTTTGCACCGGTCGCACCATAACGGTAGTGCAAGTTTTGTTGAATCTTTTTCACGCCGGTTTTCGCGTCTTCAACAACGTCGATCCAGCCGTAGCTCGAATGCCAGCGATGTAAAAGCGTTCCAGATTGGTCGCCCCGAACCCATATTTCCGGATTGGCTAGAGCGAGCGGCAAGCACAATATGACTGTACCGAGAACCGCGAAAGCATGCAGCCGTTTTGACTCCGTTCGTAGTGCTTGCCAGATCGCGGGAACGAGAAGCAATGCGGCTACCAGGGCAAACGACCTCCACAAACCAGCCAGCGGAAAGAAGACGAAACTGGCTGCGACTGCCCCGATCGCAGCAGCAACCGTGTTGACGAGAGTCAAACCGCCAACGTTACCACTGGACAAATTGTCCTCGATACTGCGAGCTGCCCAAGCTAGCGGCAAGAACGCGCCCGCGAACGTCGCAACCGGCAACGTCACGACCATCGAAAGCAACAATCCGCCCGCGTAGTACGATGCAAACGTCTTGCCCGCTTGAAAATATTCCAAACGGGTTCCAAAGACGAAAGCGAGAACGGAAACCGAGACTGCAAAGGCAGCACAAACGCTCGCCCAGGAAACAAGCGTGGTCGGACTGAATCGACATAGCAATCGACGTGCAGCAAACGCTCCCAAAGACATGCCGAGCAGGAACCCGATCAATACAAACGAGAACGTATAGGTGCTGTTATGAAAAATAAGCGAGAACAGCCGTGTGTAGAGAACTTCGAGCGCCAACGTTGCTCCGCCCGACACTGCGACGGCGGTCATCCAGTAGCGACCGTCTGCCTGGGATTTCGTTCGTATGTGCAATGGAGAACGAGCCGTTGGAAACTCCACCGATCTCTGACTAACGCAATTCAACTCACCGATGGACGTTGACCGCAGTAGCAACGCACCGACGGCGCAACTCGCTGAGATAATTGCGGCCAGTTGACTGCTTCCCGTCACGCCCACCACTGCCAACATCATCGACGATGCAGCTACAACTCCGCAAACCGCACCGAGTAAGTTGAATCCATACGCGCGAGTCAAACTTTCGCGATGGTTGTGCAAAGCGGATTGTGCGGCCTTTCGCGCGAGCATCTCGCTCATCATTGGCAACGTCGCCCCAAGTGCAATTGTCGCCGGTGCGAGCAGCATGAGGCTGAACGCAACACGCGACATGATCTGAATGCGAGCATCCTGGGCTTGCAGCCATGGGGCAAGCGTGTCGCTGTTCGCCCACACAACGCCAAAAGGAATCGCGAATGCCCACACCGCCACAATCAACTCGCAAGCGGCGTAGCCACGATACGGACAAATGCGATTCGCGATGCGGCCTCCGACGGCATAGCCAATGGCCATGCCTCCAAAATATGCTGCTAGAACGACTGCCGCCGCGTGAGACGTATGTCCGAACAACAACCCCAACTGCCGATTCCAACTGACCTCATAGACGAGCGCAGCGAAACCGGAGAGGAAGAAGATAATGTTGAACGGAACCATGGTTAGTGATCGTGGCCGCTGTGATCGTGACCGTCGTGGTCATGTTTGATCTCGCCACGATACGGAGTGCCGTCAATGGTCATCATCAACTTGGGGGCTGCTGACTCGTCGTCGATGTGGCCGACCAACTCCGCGTCAGCGAGCACGAATCGCGATGACTTGCCGCTTGGATCGCCCGTGTCAGGACTGGCGGCGAGCTTGAATTGCTCAGGCGTGCCGTCGTGCATCAAATTGATCGTCAGCTCTTTGGCGTCAATCGGAACCGCTTTGGTAGCTCCAGCGTCTAGCACATAGATGGTTACCGACTTGTCATCGTGGACCACTTCAGCGTGGAACTCTTCATTGCCGAGTTCGACAAGTGTTCCGTGATGTGGACCTTCGCTCGGGTGTGCATGTAAGTCAACCGTCATCGGCGGCGGCACGTCCATGGTGATGGCCTCCCCAGATGATTCCGGCGAGTTTTCTGTCATCGTTGACTTAGGACCGCAACCAATCGCTAACAGCGATAGTGAAGCGGCAAGTATTGGGGAATAGAGTTTGTGCATAGTTCTGCCTTTTGAATCGACGGAGTTGGAAGAATGACGACTGAAGTTTGAGCAATCGCAGACCAGGAAAGTTGCCTCAATCTGCAATCAACAATTTCCAATCATCAATTCCCTTAGTGTTCGTGTCGGGTTTCAAATCCGTTCTGCTTGAGCCAACCCATCCATTGGTCGGCGGTGCCGTGATCGGCGAAGTGAACGTCGCGCCACGTCGGAGCACGGAATTTGATGTCGCTATGGTTGCCATGATTTTCGACGACAACCTCGGCACCGACCTTCTTCAGTTGATCCAACATCTGAGCTTCTTGAGGTGAACCGTTGCCGTGAATCTGCTTCCACTTGACCATGCGGAACTCGACGGCTTCGGGGCCTTCAGCAAACGCAGGATCGCTATGGCTGTGTGAAACGTCGAATCCTGACGCTTTCAACCAGCCCGACCATTGATCGGCCATTGCGTGATCCTTCACTGCCATCGTTTTCCATTCGGGACAACGATAAGAAACGTCAATGTGTCCGGCGTGGTTGCCTTGCTTGACTTCACAACCGAGCTTCTTCACCGTTTCCATGTGCTGAGTCGCTTTGGCAGCGTCATCAAAGTGCATCGCTTTCCACTGAGGCAATTGAAACGCCAGCGTCTCGCCACTGTGTTCGTGGTCACCATGCGCATGACCTGCGTGATCGTCATCGTGCGCATGAGTGTCGGCTTGGGCGAACGCTTGCCCACCTACAGTAGCCAAGCTCGTACAAAACAAAGCCACACCAAAACTCTTGAACATTTTCATCGTCTTACTCCGTAAACTGAAACTGAGGAAATGGGGAAACTAAAATCAAACTGGACTGCGGCATGACATGCATCACACGCCGACCGCATCCACCGTATGCGATTTATCGTTCGAGTGATCAATCGTCACCTCGTCCAATACAACCTCACTCGCCGACTCGCCCACAACACGGGCAGCCGACTTCATTCCGAACAACCAAAACAACGCGGGGTGAACAAAGAAGTCCAGTGCTGTTGAACTAATCAGTCCGCCCAATATCACCGTCGCAACGGGATATAAGATTTCTTTGCCAGCTTCGCCTGCTGACAAAACCAATGGCACCAAACCGATGCCTGACGTGAGCGCCGTCATTAGGACCGCCGTAAGTCGTTCGAGTCCTGCGCGAACAATCATCGAAGGCGTGAACTCTTCGCCTTCGTGTTCGACCAAGCGCAGGTAGTGTTGAAGCAGCAAGATGCCGTTTCGTGACGCGATGCCCGCCAGCGAAATGAAACCGACCATCGCGGCTATCGTCAGCGTCTGGCCGGTGATGACCAGCCGCAGCCACTGAACCTATAAATGCCATCGGTAATGCCGCCATTACTTGGAACGCCAAGTTCACGCTGCGAAATAGCGTGAACAAGACCAAGAACACGCCAACCATCGCAACGGCAAACAATACGGCGATCACACGACTCGCTGATTTCTGGCTTTGGAACTGACCGCCGTACTCGACAAAATAGCCTGACGGCAGCGTGGCGATAATCGGCTTGATTGCCGCTTGAATATCTGTCACGACATCGACCACTCCGCGATCGGCGACATTGCACTGAATCACCACGCGCCGCCGAACGTTCTCGCGATTGACCGCGTTGGGGCCACCCGATTCGTAGATGTTTGCTAGTGCGGACAACGGCATCGTTCCGCCTTCGGGCAATTGAATAGACAGTCGCTTCAATTCCTCGAGGTCTTCGCGATAGTCTTCCTTCATTCGGACAACGAGATCAAACGTTCGCATTCCATCGAGAACTTCCGAAACAACTTTGCCGTTCATCGCAGTTTGGATGTATTCGTTGACAGCGGCAGTGGTCATTCCATATTGCAAGAGTTTGTCGCGATTCAGTTCGATGCGCAGTTGCGGAATGATGACTTGTGGCTCAAGGGAGCCGCATCGGTCACGCCTGGAACCAGTTCCATTTCGGCCTTAACCTGCTCCGCTTTTTGACGTAGCAAATCCAGATCGTCGCCGTAGATTTTGATTCCTACTTGTGCCTTGACGCCCGAGATCATGTGTGAGATCAAGTGTGCAATCGGTTGCTCGACGGCTGTGACAATTCCTGGAATTTCTTCCATCGACTCGCGAATCTCCGCCAACTGTTCTTCACGCGAACGAGGCGAGTTGGGGTCGAGTTCAATGATCATCTCGACATATTCACGCCCTCGGCGTGTTCATCCAACTCAGCTCGTCCGGTACGCCGAGCAAATCGCTGAACGTCGTCGATCTTCTTAAGCGATTCCTCGACCGTTTGAGCAATCGTATTCGACGCAGTCAGTGAGGTTCCAGGAGGAAGCACGACGTTGAGTTGGATCGTGCCTTCGTTGAACGGTGGCAGAAAGTCTTTCTCAAGTCGCGAGACGAAGACCGCCGCGATCGCCACCATCAACAGCGTGACGCCCAGATTGAATCGAGGGAACGTCAAACTGAACCGGATCACTTTGTCCGCAACCCATTTCAGTCCGCGTAGAACGAATCCATCTTGCTCGTGTCCGCTGCCTTTGCTCAATCCAAGGAACCAGTACGAAAGTACGGGCGTCACGGTCAAGGAAACGATCAGCGATGAGAGAATCGAAACGATGTAAGCCACGCCCAGCGGGGCGAACAGCTTGCCTTCCATGCCACCAAGGGCAAACAACGGCAGAAAGACGAGAATGACGATCATGGTGCCGAAGACGATACTGCGACGGACTTCGATACTGGCTCGGTACACGACCAACAATGGATTGAGCGGACTCCCGGCAGAGCGATTCTCCTTCAATCGCCGAAAGATATTCTCAACATCGACGATCGCATCGTCGACCAACTCTCCCATCGCGACGGCGATACCGCCAAGCGTCATCGTGTTGATCGAAAGGCCGAAAACAGAAAACACGATCGCGGTCATCACCAGCGATAAAGGGATCGCCGTGAGTGTGATGAATGTCGTTCGCAAGTTCATCAGGAACAAGAACAAAATCACGACGACCAAGATGCCGCCATCGCGAAGCGCTTCAACGACGTTTTCAATGGCACGATCAATGAACGATTTCTGCGAATATACGGTCGATAGCTGAATCCCAGGCGGGAGCGTTGGCTTAAGTTCCGCGATCGCTTTCATCACTTCATTGGTAACTTCTCGGGTATCCGCCCCAGGTTGTTTGTTGATGGTGAGTACAACGGCAGGACCACCGGACCATTTCGTAGATGGCGGTGAAGTCGTTGAGTCTTCGACTCGCACAAAGGCGGAGCTGTCTCCACGTTTGACTTGCGCTCCTTCGACGACGTTTGCGACTTGGGAAAGCAGAACTGGGCGGCTGTCACGGATCGTGACTGGCACTTTCTTTAGGTCTTCGATCGATTGAATTCGACCGAGCGAACGAACCAGTAATTCGCTTGGGCCTTGCCGATCGAGGTAACCACCAGTGCCATTTTCGTTGCTTGATGCGACGGCTGTCTCCACCTCTTCTAGCGTCACACCGAATCGCAGCATCGCGTCGGGATCGACCAAGACTTGAAACTGTTTGCGCTGGCCACCCATCGTGAAGACTTGTGAGACGCCCGGGATCGTCAACAATCGCTGACGAACGACCCAGTCCGCCGTAGTGCGCAGTTCCATCGTGTCAGTATTCGGATCATCACTCCACATCCCTAGCATCAGGATTTGACCCATGATCGACGAGATCGGAGCGAGTTGCGGCGTGATTCCCTTGGGCAAACGATCTTGGACCATCTGCATCCGCTCGGCGACGATTTGCCGGTCGGTGTAAACATCGGTGCCGTAAGCGAATTCGACATAGATCACCGAAATGCCAACGCCTGACGAACTGCGAACGGCTTCGACACCGTTGGCACCGTTCATCGTGGTTTCGATTGGAAACGTGATGAGCGATTCGACTTCTTCGGGAGCCATTCCAGGCGCTTCGGTCATGATGACCACACGCGGACGGTTGAGATCCGGGAATACGTCGATGGGCATCACCATCGTTTGCCACGTTCCATAACCAATCAGGAACAGAGCGATTGCGATGACGAGCATGCGTTGCTGGAGCGCGAATCGTATGACTGCATTTAACATTTGAGTTCGATTCCGTTCTAGTGGTTGTGGCCAGCGTGTGGGTCGGCCCCGCCGCCTGACTTGTTCTTGATCGCCATCTGCATTTGATGAGCGGCCTTATGTGCAACGACATCGCCGGGATAGATCGAGCCATCATTGGCGATCACGGCGGAGTTCTGATCGCGGTAGCGAATGTGAACGGGTACGCGTGTGAAGTTTTTGCCGTTCTGTTGAAAGACGAACCAATCCGCTCCGTCTTTCACAACTGCGTCAACGGGAAGCACGATTTGCTTTTCCCATTCTTCGACTGGCACGCGAAGTTCCATTCTTTGGCCGAGACGATACTTCCAAGAAAGAAATCGTTGCCCCTGTGAGTTGGTTTCGTCGCGGATGACTTCATTTGGCAACTCCACAAACATCGAAAGCGTTCGTGACTTTTCGTCGATGGAGTTCGAGACGAATGCGAGCGTCAATCCACGAACGATTTCTTGCCCCGAAGAACCGCTGATCAGCGCGTCAACGTCCCAGCCCCGCGCGGCGGCTTGGGTGATCGCCGTGATGTCATTTTCAAACGCTTTGCCTTCGATGAACAACTGGGTGTAGTCCGACAACGAACAGAGCTTTTCGCCAGCCGTGATCGCTTGTCCTTTAAGAATCTGCAATCCGTCAATCACGAGCGGCTTCAGTTCATGTTGGTGCGAATCTGGTTGTGGCGGAGCGGAAGTTTGCGTGAACGAAGCATTATGGAATGGATTTTGGCTTAGCCTCAGTTCCTCCTTTTCATCATGCGTATCCACATTTGGCGCGACAATCTGCAGGTCTCGGAGCAACTTTCCGTCTGTCCCAATCGCATCGACCTGTCGATCGGACAAACCGTGCATACGCAACGCTTCACGCTGTGACTTGGCGAACGCTTCGAGTTTCTCTTTCGCATAGCGACGTTCCAAAAGTAGCTTGCCTGAGACCGCACCCGACTGCACAGCATCTTCGTAGCGAGCGATCTCGCGATTCTCAACTTCCAACTCGCTGATGGTCTTCAGATACGCCGTTTGTGTCTCGACCAAGTCTTCGTAGGTCAATCGAACCTCGAACAGCAGTTCACCCGGCATCACCGCTTCGCCAGTCACTGCATGGACATGAGTGACAACACCGTTGAGCGGCGAGGACACCACGATCGACGATCGGCCGGGCTTGGCAACGACAACCGCTGGCACGGTGATGGATCGGCGGTACGTCGACAACTCGACGGGTCGTAAATACTCATCCGTCAAACCAAGATTCATTCTTGCCTGCTGCGATAGCTCCAGCGAACTGGCTGTTGCACCGGCGGAAGGCTCATCGTGAGCAACATGGCCAGGAGCGTTTTCGTCATGCCCGGCATCTTCACCGCCTGCATTGCCGCGTTGCGAAGCCAATGTTGTATCGATCAGGTTTGATACTGGAGGCCACCATATCGAATAGGTAGCCACGACCGCTATGACGACGATCAACCCGATCACAAAGCGAATCACACGCCGCGGCAGTTTTGAAAGATTGAGTCGCATGTTTAGGAATCTGTATGTTGAGAACGATGAAGCAACGACACACCGCAAGCGAACGGTAACAACCGTTGGCTTTCAGATAGGAACGTGAGACGACTTCCATTCGACGTACTTCGATTCGATCACCATTCAAGCGTTAAGCTCGAAGCGTGCGATAGAAACGAAGACCCATCGGTGGGATAGTCAATTGAAAACGAATGGAAAGACCAATCGTTTAAGCAGCGAGCAAGCGGCTCAAATCTGCCAAGATTGCAGCGTGGCGCATCGCTGCCCAGAAGATCGTGCAAGAGCACAAATTGTTCGATCCGACGAGCGAACGATCCTCTGAAGAATCATCGCCGTTTCCGTCGCGGCATTGTCGAACACCAATTGCTCAACCGCATGATCAAAGTCGAAGTCGAATGACTTCATATTCGTCGGGACGAAGTTACAACGCGACTCGTCGCACTGATGGGAATGCTCGTGCGAACACGCACAGCAGGCAGCTGCGATCGATGGAAGCGACGAGTCGTGGTCGACATTTAAACCGTCGGCATCCTCGTGATGGGAATGGGAGCAATGGCCGTCATGGCCATGCGATGACTCGCATTCCGCCGCGACTTGTTCTCCGCAACAATCGCTCCCAATCGCGTGCGAATGATGCAAGCAGCAACCAAGCACCGCGTGGGCGGTGAACGCAATCAGCGTCAATCGTTGGATGAAGCGAGCAATCACGAGAAAAAGCACTTTCTAAAAACGGAACCGGACGGTGTATTGTCCTCAATCCCTATAATCGGGTCAATGTCAGTTCAACTTGAATCAAGTTGAACACGGTTTCAAACTTTACTGCTGGCTGAAGGTCAAACCGCGCAGGCTGTCGTCCCCGCTGTTGTCCTCGACGGCACTGAGTGCTCCGGTAAGGACAAAGCCATCGACTTGGGCTTTGGCTTGGGCGAGCTGTGTTTGCGATGCGATGTATTGCAGGTTGCTGTCGAAGTAGGTCCGCCTAGCGACTAATACTTGGACGAAACTGGTTTCACCAGCCTTGTAGGCAGTTTCTGCCAGTTTCAAGCCTTCTTCAGCGTTGGGCAGAATGTCGTTGGCATATTTGCCCACTGCGGCGAACGACGAATCGTATTGGCCTGATACGGCAGCGAGTCTGGCTTTGATCGCGTTCTCGATCCGTTCAGCTTCGCGTGAAGCACGCAGCAATTCGGCTCGCGCGGCGGCGATATTTCCTTGGTTCTTGTTGAACACGGGGATCGGAGCGCCGACTTGCAGATTGATCAAACCAGAGTTGGTGCCATTGTCGACGCCAGCCGCAAACTGTACGTCAAGATTTGGGATTGGTTGGACACATTGGCGATCGATGTTAGCGCGGGCTTGGCCAATGCGAGCTTGTGCCGACTGGTATTCAGGACTGGACACGATCATCGACGAAGCAACACTGGACCAATCCAATGATGTCTCGCTCAGCGGCAATTCGCCTTGCAGCTCGACAGTCGCCATCTGTGGCGTTCCCGCCAATGCGGCCAACTCTCGCCAAGATGCCGCAAAGCTGACTTGGGCCTGTTGCAACGCCAAGTCAATCTCGTTCTTTGCACTTTGGCCTGCACGACATCAAGTTGCGATCCTTCGAGTGCCTTCTTTCGCAACTCGGCCAACTCCAGCCCCTTGTCGGCCACTGATTGGAAATCATGAATCAGATTCACTCGACGCTGCCGCCAATAGCCGTCATAAACTGACGCGGATGTCAGTCGCTGTTCGATACTTTGAGCTTCCAATTGCAGCAACTGAGCACGCAGCGCCGCGTCAAGAACGCGACGATTGAGGGCTAGTTTGTCGGCCGTGATAATCGTCTGAGTGATGTACGCCGTGTGTTGGTCGGTACCCGCGTCGGCGATCTGAGTCCGTTGTAACCAACGCTCGGATTGGCTCGTTGACTCACTTGCGTGCGAAAGCCCGCAGCCTTTTGCGTCGTTGCAACCAGTTCTGCGATGGTCGGATTGTTGGGTAGCGCGGTGATTCGAAATCGGCCAGCGTCATCGCCGCCTGGCTGTATTCGGTCGGCTGCGACCCAATGAACTCTTCGTTGATTGCGTAGGGCACAACCACACCCGTCACCGCGTCATCCGCTTGATTGAAGACGACTGGTTGGATATTTGAAGGCTCGGATTCAGCGGCTATAGGAGAGAATGCCTCGTTGTAGGGCGATTGAACGCGGTTCGAGGCAGACTCGGCATTTTTCGCAAATCGAGTCCAAGGGGAGGCTGTTTGGCATCCGGTAGTCAACCCGATAGCGGCCAGCAACAGCCAACGCTTTTGCGCACTTGGAATTCGAGTTAATTCGCTTGATGATTTCACCGTATTGAGGTCCGCAATAAAAGGATCAGCCCGTACGAACGATCGGATCGTCACCAACGGAATATTGATTGCGTTTGGGATAGGCCACCTGAACGAGCCGGCATCGGTCCAGATGTAACGGTTGGGTAATCTTTGCAACCGACTTGGTCATGGAGAACCGTCAGGGGCGAATCGCAGCCATGCTCCGATCGTCATGGACGCCAGCAGTATGCCGATCGCGAAATTAGGCCAAAACGACAGTCCCGTTCGACCGGAAAATGCCAACGGGAGGAAAAACGGCAATCCCAATGGGACCAGTATCAGCGTCTCGGTCGCGAGCTTACTAATCGTGGCCATATCGTGAGATTTATTCCACGTCATGATGAACGCAAGAATGCTGATCAGCGGTAGGCTCAGCAACAACGCTCCAAGCCGCGGCATCTGGTTCGATATTTCTGAAACGGCAACGATCAGAATGGCGGAGATGATAACTTTTACAATAAGCCAGACCATCGCTTTTGTTTCCTTTCGATTCGAGACTGCGGATTACGGCAAGGCAAAAAGGCGGCCTCCGAGGATACCGGGCTGAATTGGCATTCCTCGGAGGCCTCGCCATTTGGCAGGAAGAACCCGCCAAACGACTATTTCATCGGATTGCCTTTTGGCCGTGATGCCTCAATATTCAAAAGCCCAAGAGCGTTTATGATCACAAGAAGTGACGCACCCATGTCGGCGGCGATGGCTGCCCAGAGCGAAGCGTATCCTGCAAAAGTGAGGACAACAAACACGAGCTTGATTCCGAGCGAGAAGACAATGTTTTGACGGATGACGCGGAGGGTTCGACGTGAGTGATGAATTAGCCAAGGCACTTTGGATAAGTCATCGGACATCAACGCAATGTCAGCAGTTTCAATTGCGGCATCGCTCCCGGCGGCTCCCATCGCAAGGCCAAGTGATGCACGGGCGAGTGCCGGTGCGTCATTAACCCCGTCTCCGATCATGGCGACGTATCCGTACTTCTCGACCAGCCGTTCGACGGCTGCGACTTTGTCTTCGGGCAGTAGTTCAGCATGAACTTCGTCGATACCAGCTTCCTTCGCAATCGCTTTAGCAGTTCCTTCATTGTCGCCGGTCAACATGACCAAATGCTCGACACCCGCTTCGTGAAGCTGGCGAATCGCGTCGCGAGTTTCTTTGCGAATGGCATCTGCCAGTGTGATGAAACTGCAAACATGTTCCTCATTGCCAACAACCACTACGGTTCGCCCCGCTTCCTGCATCGACCTGCTCGTGAATTTCGGGCGTCTCCGGCCCCGCTGATCCGCGTAGCGATGCGATCCAAGCCAAAAGGCTTTTCCGTTGATAACGCCCGCCGCACCTTTGCCTTGATCGTTTCAAAGTTGTCGGCGGCGACCAACTCAATGTTCCTGCGTTTTCGGTTTCCATCGACAATTGCACGTGTGAGCGGATGATTGCTGTTGAGTTCCAAAGCACCGGCTCGCATCAGTAGTTCGGCTTCCATCGTGTCCATTCATCGGCACAACATCCACCACAGCGCGCTCCTCGCGTGAGCGCCGGTTTTGTCCATCGCAATCGCCTTCAGTTGAGCCGGTAGCTCAATGAACACTCCACCTTTGATGAGGACGCCGTTTCGGGCAGCCGCCGCCAAAGCAGCAACGACGCTGGACAGGCGTGGAAATCAGGGCACAAGGACACGCGATCACCAGCAGAACCAGCGAGCGGTACAGCCACACGGACCAAGCACCGTCAAAAGCCAATGGCGGTATCAACAGCATCAAGAGAGCTGCAATCATCACAACGGGGGTGTAAAAAGCCGCGAATTTTTCGACCCACTTCTCGGATGGAGCACGCTTGAACCAGCATCGCCCACCATCTTGATGATGCGAGCAAGCGTCGTATCGTCGGCAGCTTTGGTCGTTTCAATTTCCAACAGTCCGTCACCGTTGATGGTTCCGGCAAAATCCGTCGCCCAACTTTTTTCAACAGCGGCACGCTCTCTCCGGTGATCGGAGCTTGATTGACGCCGCTAGTGCCGCTGATAACTCGACCATCAAGCGGTATCTTCTCACCGGGACGCACAATGACTGTGAACCCGCGGGAAACCGCTGGAGCCACGTTGTGGACCTGACCCGTTTCATCGCGAAGATGGGCAATCGGAGGCGACAGGTCCATCAAAGACGCACAATCGCTCGGCGTGCCCAGCCAACACTCCACGATTCCAGCAACAGGGATAGCGAAAACAGTAAGCGACGGTCGCCCTCGAACCATTCGTCGATCAGCACCGCTCCAACGACGGCCACCGACATCAACAAGTTCATGTCGGGGCGAAAACGAGATGAGTGACCGCCATGCTTTCGGCAGCACCATCAAAAGCCCGGCCAAAATGCCGATGTAGTACAAAGCGATCGACGCTCACTTCTGTCTGATTCCGACTCACCGGCAAAGGTCAGTTGCCAACCAACCAATTAACCCTGAACAGCCCACTTTACCGCAGTCAGAATCGAACGCCGATGCAGTTGCCAAAAATGTTTGGTCTTCACCGCTGCACTGCCGCCTCGCCAAGGTTCGGATTTGAGCCCAGACCTCTCAACGGCAGTCAGCACATCCGCCCGCGAAATGTCCACGACGACGTATCGACGGTCAGCTTTCCATTAAGCAAATCAAAACCAAGCCGGTCTTGATCGCCAATCAACGGTATCAACTCACGTTTGGAGCAGCGATACTTCTTCGGCACAGTCCATGCCGTGGATTCGTAAAATGATCGGTTCGTTGATAGGTCATTCATTCGTTCGTTTCAACCTCAGACGGAGTTACATTCCAAGCGTCACGCCCTGCTTCAAAGGCTTCCCAAGCGACGTATGGCACAATCAACAGTGCGGCCACGGGATCAGCCCACCACCAACCCCGCCACTGAACCAGCCCAATGCCGATCAAGACGACGATGGTTTGGTACTCGCAAATCATCGTGTCGATGGCGTCATATTTCAGAGTCGCCGAATCGGTCTTCTTGCCATAGTGATACGGCCCACGCCATCGGTCGAATGACCAACGACACGAGCAAGATGCCAATGCCCCACCACGACATTGACGAAGTTTCTTGACTGATGAACTTGCTGATCGCCTCGTAGCAGATGCAGGGACTACAGACGTAAGCGATGGAATGCAGTCGACAAACACTCAACGCGATTCTTTCGTTTACGCTTCGCTCGCTCATCACCCCTTTGGCAACGCCGTTCAGTTGCCAAATCATAAACGCTGCGGAGTTCGCTTCGACGATGCTATCGACACCCCAACTGATCAATGCCGAACTGCCCGTCATGAACCCAGCCGTCAGCGAGATCGCCACCTCGATGATGCTGGGTAGATCAAGCTGGCAATCTCGACGTTGCGGCCCTTGCGAATCCATTTAGTTCGTTCTTCGCTCATCTCAATTCCTCCTCGATCAAGTGTTCCGATAGAGCTTCCAACAGCTCTTTGTGGCTTTTGCGTTCCAACAAGTCTTTGCACCTCAATTCCATCAACGAATATCAGCAGCATTGGGTATTTGTCGATGTTGTATTTTTCTTTGATGAATTGATTTTGGTCGATGTTCAATTCCGCGACTTTGGCTCTGCCCAACAGATCCGATGCAAGTTCACGAATGGTCGGCTTCATGGCGATGCAAGGCTGACACCAAGGTGCCCACATATCGACCAGTACGGGAAGCTCACTGTCGATGACCTCGTTTTGAAAATTCGCGTCGGTTAATTGAATGGGATCGGCATCATTCAAGGATGTCGTGCCGCTGACCGGCGACAAATCGCGACCGCATCCGGCAGCGAGCAAAACGAGAACGACAATAGTCTTTGCAGAGTGATGATGATGATTCGTAAACGACATGACGAGTTATTCGCTTTGGAAAATGATTCGCAAACGACCGCCGATGCGAGGGATTCCTCGCATCGACGGCAGAGAAGCAATCATTCGCTGGGGACTATTTCTTCGGTTTGGACGTGAACGTTCCGCTCGGGCCTTCGAGCTTCACCGGTTCCTTGCCAGCCTTCTCGATCGCTTCCCACATTTGCAGCGGCGATGGGGTCGCGCTGCTCTTGGGGGTGACGGTCGCGGTCTTGGATTTGACATCCATCTTGACGTCGCCGACGCCGGAGACTTCGGTCAACTTCGCCGCCACCTTCTTGGCGCAGTTCTCACAAGTGAGAACCTTCAAGGTGATGGTGGTTTGGGTCGTCGAAGCGCCAACCGCATCAGCGGCATTGGCAACGCGGCTTTGGGCCGTCATGCAAATGGCAGCGGCGAACGTCAGGACAAGACATAGGGAGATACGGTACATTTTCAGATTCCTTTCAGGTAACAAACAGAAACTCAAGACCAGACAAAAAAACGTGGCTGGGGGCGAGCGACTCAGCGGGCTGGCCAAATGCGCTACCGTTTTTCCCCCAGCCACTACTGATCAAACGGCTATCGCTGTGGGTGGGTTGAGGATTCAACTTTGGCCAAGGGCATGGTTGAATCCTCGCTGTTCTCTATTCTTCCGGTTGCGGTGGTTTGTGGCCCGTCTTGGCTTCGTAAGTCGCTGCAAACTTGTCGAAACGTTTGGGGCTGCAAATGAAACACTGTGATTCTGGTCGATCGTGCTCGTCGCACCAATCTCCGTCCTCCTTGAATTTGGACACGAGAGACTTGTCGCAGAGCGCACATTCTTCCTCGGGCACACCATGTTCGACGCACCACCAACCACCGTGGCTGTGATCGACGTTGGTTGCCGCGACGGGATCTGCTGCACCGTCGTTTGTGACTTGGTCTTTTTTGCATCCACTCAAGCCGATCGCCATGGCGGCGATGGTTGCGAGCGAGATGCCTTTGAAGCTAGTCATCCAATTCATCATCGTCATCGTAAAATTCTCCTTCGGCATGGCCGAACTAAAGTTAGACCGATGCCGTTTCAGACGCGCGCCTGATATCCGGATCAATCGGTTCATTGGGTTTAAGACGATGACCGTCATCGTCTCCGTCGTCGTCATCACCTGCATCTGCATCGCTTCGCAGTTTTTCCATCGGCGTGTTGAACACGACGTAGAGCACTCGAAGCACGAGCAAACTCATCACCATCGCGCTGCACACGCCGCCAATGACCACCGTTGCCAGTGGTCGTTGCACTTCGGCGCCCATCCCGGTGCTGAATGCCATCGGGACGAATCCAAGGCTCGCGACGAGCGTCGTCATCAAGATTGGACGCAATCGTGTCATCGCGGCCTCTTCGACCGCTTCGTCAAGTGATCGTCCTTTTCGTCGCAGTTGCCGAATCGTTGACACAAGAAGCATGTCATCGAGCACCGCGACTCCGGACAATGCGATGAATCCAACCGCTGCCGAAATCGAAAACGGCATGTCGCGAATCCACAACGCCAGAATCCCGCCAATCCACGCGAATGGAACGCCTGTAAAGACTCGGAACGAGTCAACCCAGTTGCGATACGTCATGTAAAGCAGCGAGAGAATCATCAGGAGTGCAATTGGCACCACGATCATTAGTCGGGTTTGAGCCCGTTGTAGATTCTCGAATTGCCCACCCCATTCGATGCGGTAGCGTCCGGCGGGCAATTGCACCTTTTCAGCAACCACACGTTGAGCTTCGGCAACGAAGCTGCCCAAGTCGCGACCACGGACATTCGATTCAATTGTGATCCGTCGTTGATACCAATCTCGCTTGATCGTGTTCCAACCTTCCACGGTTTCGATCGTGGCCAGTCGGGAAAGCGGGATACGTTCGCCAGATGGCGTGGCAACCAAGATTTGCTTGATGGCCTCCGGATTCGCGCGAGCTTCTTCGGGCAGTCGGATGATCAGTGGAAACCGCAATTGGCCTTCGTAGACTTCGCCCACGTTATGCGTGCCCAAAGAGCGGACAAGATTCATGACCGTGCTGGCCGGTACTCCGTAGCGAGCGATCTGGTCTTGGTTGATGCGAATTTGCAGAACCGGCTGACCAGAAACCTGTTCGACTTTCACGTCTTCCGAACCGGGAATCGAGTTGAGTGCCCGCTCAATTTCTTCGGCTTTCTCTACCATCACATCCAAGTCATCGCCGTAAAGAATCGCGGCGACATCCGAACGTACACCCGAGATCATTTCGTTCATTCGCATTTCAATCGGCTGCGACATCGCCAATCGCGGACCGGGTAGATCACGCAGCTCTTCCTGCACCTTGATCACCAATTCATCCTGCGTTTCGCCGCGCGTCCATTTCTCACGTGGATGCAGCGTCAGAAACAAGTCGGTCAACTCCGTACCCATTGGGTCGGTCGCCACCTCCGCCGTTCCGATGCGACTCCAGACCTGTGCGACTTCATCCGGAAACTTTTCCAGAATGACCTGTTCCATTTTCGTGTTGTAACGCATGGATTCTTCCAGCGTTGTCCCCGCGAGTCGCACCACGTTGATTGTGATAGCACCTTCAGAAAGTCGTGGGACGAACTCGCTGCCGAGATTCGGGCGACGAGGCCAAACACGGTTACGAGTAACAACAGGGCCGATCCGATAATGAACGTCTTGTGGTGCATCGTGAACCGCAACACCGGTGCGTAAAGGCGTTTCAACACGCGAATCAGTAGCGGCTCGGTTTCCTTGATGTTCTTTGGGAGGAACAGACCGCCAACACGGGCATCAGTGTCAGTGAAAGAACCATCGACCCGGCAAGAGCCATAATCACGGTCATTGCCATCGGTCGGAACAGCTTGCCCTCGATTCCTTCAAGCGTCAGGATCGGCAAGTAGACGATCATGATGATCAGTTCGCCAAACATGGTCGGCTTGCGAACCTCAACCGCCGCATCGCGAATGATCTGCAAGCGACTGCGACCGTTCGACTTATGGGCCAGGCAACGGACGCAGTTTTCAATCATCACGACTGAACTATCGACGACCAATCCAAAGTCGATGGCACCGAGGCTAAGCAAGCTGGCAGCGATGCCGAACTTCAGCATTCCTGAGAACGCGAACAGCATCGACAGCGGAATTGCGAGCCGCCACAATGATTCCTGCTCGCAGATTTCCCAGGAAAATGAACAACACTGCAACGACCAGCAAACCGCCCTCGAACAGATTCTTCTGAACCGTGTGAATGACATGATCAATTAGGCTCGGTACGGTCATAGACCGCTTGAATCTTGACGCCAGCAGGGAGTGATTCCTGAATACCTTCGATCTTTTTTTGATGGCCCAAGTGACGTCGTGGATATTTTCGCCCATCAGCATGAAGCCCAACCCCAACACCGCTTCGCCGCGACCGTTTGCCGTGACCGCGCCCCGCCGAATCTCATGCCCAATCATCACATCGGCCACGTCGCGAATGCGAACTGGCACGCCATCCTTGGAAGTGATGACGATGTCTTCGATCTCCTTGATATTGACCGTTCGGCCAATTCCATGCACCAGCAGCATTTCGCTGCCGTCAGTGACCGTACCGCCGCCGACATTCTCGTTGTTCGTTTCAATTGCATCAGATACCTGCTCGAAGGTCAGGCCGTACTTGAACAGCCCTTCGGGATCGAGACGAATCTGATATTGCTTCTCGTACCCGCCCCAACTGTTCACTTCGGCCACACCTCGAACCGATCGCAATTGTGGCTTGACCACCCAGTCATGAATTGTTCGCAATTCGGTCATGCGTTTGACACGCTCGGCGTGAGATGCTTCCGAGAAGTCAACACCGTCGTAAACCAGAACGTAGTGAAAAACTTCGCCCAAACCGGTCGAGACCGGACCCATCTGCGGTCGGCTGATACCGTCGGGTAGCTCGACTGTGGATAACCGTTCGTTAATCAACTGACGAGCAAAATAGATGTCGATGCCATCATCAAAAATGACCACGACCTGTGACAGACCGAACTTGGAGATCGAACGTAATTCGTGGAGTCCCGGCAATCCGCTGATTGCCTGCTCGACGGGAAAGGTGATCTGCCGTTCGATTTCTTCAGACGCCAGCGACGGGGCGACCGTGTTGATCTGAATTTGAACCGGTGTGGTGTCCGGGAATGCGTCGATATCGAGCTGTTGGAGTGAGAACACGCCTACAACCGCGAACAACGCCGCCGTTAGAATCACGAGCGCATCGATGAGCGCAGTGATACGTCGATTAGCCAATTTAGCATCCGTGCTCTCCTTTATTCTGCGACGCAGTCGCAGCCTGCACCAAGATTGTTCTTTAGTAACTGCTCGCAGCACGTCACTGCCCGCTGCGGCGATCACTTCACCGGGAAGCACACCAGAAATGACTTCCGTGAATTCCCCGTTCGTTGCACCCAAGCGTATCGAACGGACGTGAAAGACTTTGAAGCTGTCGGGACTATCGAAGTAATGCTTGTCACGCACGAAAACAACTTGGCAGCAACCTTCCCAGTGCGACGATCCGTTGGGAATCACGATGGCGTCTGGCTCTTCCCTCAATATGATTTGGCCCGTACCGAACGTTTCGCTTCGTAACTTGCCGTCAACGTTCGGCAGCATTGCTCACCTGCACCATCCGCGTTTGCGAGTCCGCCGCCGTGCTGATCCAGTTCAACTTGCCTTCCACTTCATAGCGACTGCCATCGGCTTGAAAGCGAATTGGTTGCCCGACAGCAAGCTGGATCCATGTTCTCTAGTGGAACATTTAGTGTGAGCCACATCTGGCTGGTGTTCGCGACTTCAAACAGAATGCGAGTCGGGTCAACGACTTCACCCGGAGCAACATGCCGTTGCGTCAGCGAAGCCTTCGATCGGCGAAACGATCGGGATTAAGTTCGACGTGATTGTCTTACTGTTAAGTTGGGCACGAATCTCATCGGGAATTCCCAGCAAACGCAGATTGTCGAGGACTTGTCGCTCAGACAAGCCTCGCAGCGATTCGGTCGATTGGCAATCCGAGATTTCGTAGTGACTGTTCAGCGGACAACACATCCGCTTGGGCTTTGGACAAGGCAGCTTCAGCATCGAGGATCCGCGAACCCGCAATGGCACTTCGAGCTTGATTCAGCCGTGAGACGTTTTGTCGTTGCAGGTTTTCTTCGGCCAACGCCCGCAGGAGGCTTGTTTTCAAATCACCGACCTGAGCCGCGTCGACAACAGCAAGAACTTCTCCCTTGGTGACCAAATCGCCAACGCCTTTGGTGACCAACCAGACGCTTCCGGGTACTCGCGACGCCAGGCTCGCTTGCTTCGTTGGGTCGTAAACAATCTCCCCGCTGCCGGTGATCGCTTCGACAATCGGGGCACGTTCGATCAATTCCACATCAACGCCAGCCTGCTTCACTGACTCAATGGATGCGAACTGAATGCGGGTCTGGTAAATCTTGCAGGCACTGTTGTTCTCTTTTCGCGGAGCCACGGCCAAGGCTCGAGCGGCTCGCTCCAGATCGCTCGGCAATATCGACGGCGTCTCCTTCATCTGTGCTACATCGGGATGATCCAGCACGCAGTTGTGAACGCCATGCACCTCGCACCAACCGTAGTCAGGGCCTTTCGGCATCAGGGTTGGATCGCACTCGACGCAGATAGACTCCGGCACGGCGTGTTCCTCACACCAATCGTCGGCGACCGTCTCGACACTCCCAGTCAACGCGGCGAACTTAGGAATTCGCCAATCGTTGTGGTGCCCATAGTAGAAGACCGCGGCAAAGCCAATCAGAACCAACGTCGGCCCGATGCTACCAAGGGCAAGCGAGACAAAACGCCGGATAGGGCTACCATTTTTGGTGGGCGTTCCGATCTGGGGAGCATGCACGGCCCGTCCGTTGGCCGAGGTTTCGGGGGAGGCGGAACGCGGATTTTTCTCCGGCGCATTGACAACTGAGTGACTCATTGCAGAACTCCTGCTGGGATGGACGGGACAAGCGCGAACCGCACAAATGCAATTCAAGCACTTAACCAACGGATACAGGCCGACCAGAAATGAACTCGAACGCGGTGTCGCAACATGCGGCGAGCGCAATCGCGATCACAAACCGATTTCGACGGTCAACCAACGTGGGCCAGCAGTGGCCTACAGCAATAGAGAGGCGTAAACGAGACGCACGTCTCGCCCGCTTTGCAGATCAAACCGTTGCGGATGTCGTTCTTCGCAGCGTTTGGCAAGCAGTTTGGACAGGTCCAGCGTTTCCAGACACAGCGGAGTCCAATCTAACAACTGCAGGAAGTCCGCCGACACGGTGCGGTAATTCGACTCCGGCGTTACCTGACAAACGCAGCCCGTGTCGCAGGGGCAAGGGTTGTCACATGGAGCATTTCCCGGTGGCAACTGACTGTCATCGCATGGAGTCAATTTTTCGTGTCCACAGTGACAACCACCCACCTGGTCCACTCCTGCTGCCGACGTAACATCCCCACCCGCCGCACAAATTACGGGGCATGCAATCACACGCAGTGTGATGAACGAGATGAACAGAAGGCGAAACATCAAGAGGATGGGCAACCTGTAGATTGGGAGGACTCTAATTCATTAGTATAGGTTGGGAGAGCGTTTACGGCAAGGTCAGTTCGACCACGGATACAATTTGCATGAAGAGTGTCTAAGCGTCCTTTAGGAACCGTTCGTCTTTGATGCCGAGTTTCAGTTTCCACTCCATCGCACTGCAATAAAGCACCGGTACGACCAGCATCGTCATGCTCTCGATGGTCATTCCGCCGAAACTGGGGATCGCCATTAGGACCATGATGTCGCTTCCTCGGCCCGTTGAGGTGCTAATTCGGGATTAACGCGAGCAGAGTAGTTGCTGTGGTCATTGAACAGGGGCGAACGCGACGCATGCCTGCGGCAATGGTGACCTCGCGATCTTGGTTGGCGTTCTCGATTCGGTCCCTGCGGAATCTTTCGTCCAAATACGACTTGATTATCACGACGCCGTCGTCGGATTTCGGCATCTTCATGCCGTCCTGATTGCGACCGTCTCCGTCACCAACCTGCGGCGTCATCGCGGCGTCATCATGGAAGGCTTCGCAGAGATTTGCAGTGCGCTGCAACATACCTCATCCACCGCGACCGTCGCTTCGCACGAAAGACAACGCACTGCACACGTCAAAAGGTTGACGATCAGCAGCAGGGCAAGGAATGGACTTTTCATCTTATCAAGGGCACTTCAATTCGCGGTTTGTCGCAAGATGAACTATATAGTCTCGAATCTGCATTATTCGAGCGCAGTTTTCGTCCTTAAAGCTTGTTCAATATAAGCGAGGGGACCATCATCCGGAAGAAAAGCACGCGCCGACCGACTGCTCACAAACTTGCGAAAAGCGAATCAATTTCGGCATCGTTGCGCAGGCCGACTACCGTCACCTTGCCGTTGTCGCGATTGAACGAAATGGCTTTCGTGCCGTTCACCGTGACTTGTTGAATCTCGCGGCCGTCTCGCTTGACGATCTGAACAGGCAGATCGCCAAAGCTAATCGCTTGTGACTTACACTGTTCAAACACAAGGTACGTTGATCCATCGGGTCGTTCGCAGACACAGGCGATGCAATTGCAACCGCCAGGACCGCAGGTGCAATGTCCTTCGGGACACTGGCATGACGGAAACGAAAACGTCTTCGTCAACGCGACCGTAGCACCGCCGGGCAAGCCGTAATCTTTCATCGCCATGCTGACATAAGTGGGACGTCCAAATCCAACGTCGGCGTCGGCCAAGTCCATATCATTCAACACAAACTGACTTTTCAGCGCATCAATCGCGGCTTGCGTGTCGCGTTGGAACAGCTCCAGCACGGGCTGCAAATTGACGGCCGCGACCGATGCTTGATTCGATGACGATTGGTTTTTGTGCTTTGAAACGCTGAGGCTCGCAAATAGTAAGACCGTAGCGGCGAGCACAACGACTGCACCGGCGAGCGTCGACCATTTCACACTGCGATGTGATTCAGTCACCCGGTTTACGTGGTCATTCGACGCAAGTCGAACCGTCGTTGCCGTTCCACTCAATCGATGCTCAATCGCATCCCACGCAGGTGGAGCGACGGACGGCTCGACGCTTGCTCGGGCGAGTTCTCCCAGTTGCTTGAACTGTGCCAATTCTTGCCGCAGCCTTCGCAAGTGTCGAGGTGCAATTGAACGTCCGCAGCCGTAGCGGAGGACATTTCAGCATCCATGAATGCCGAAAGCTGTTCGCGAACAAGTTTACAATTCATCGTCATCATTATTGCTCCCAACCGAGATTTAACATCTGGTCACGCAATTCCTCGCGCTCGATTCAACCGCGAGCCAACCGTGCCCTCGGGTATCCCGATAATTTCGCCGATCTGTGCATACGACAGCTCGTCGATTTCCTTCAACTGAAAAATTAAACGCAATTCCGGCTCGATTCGTTCCATCGCGAAGTTCAGCATTTCAGCAAGCTCGCTGCCAAATGACGAACTTTCACTGGCGGCGACTTCTTGTTGCGGTAACGGATGTGTTTTCATAACGTGGCGTCCTCGTCTTCTGAGATGCTGTAACGCTTCGTTGACGACTAGCCGATGCAGCCAAGTTGAGAATTGCGATTCGTGCCGAAACGACGGCAACTTCTCAAACAAGTGTAGAAACGCATCCTGCATCACGTCTGCAGCGTCGCTCTCGCCCACGATCCGCTGAACCGTCCGATAGACTCGACCGCCGAAGTGTTCGTAAAGCTGTCGTTGCGCATCGCGATCCCCGACCGCAGCACGGCAGATTACGTCATTTTGGAGCGTTTCGACATCGTCTGACATCAGACCTTCGTTTTTCACTTAACCGCAGACATTCGCGAAAATCTAAGTCGCACAGGTTGGATGCTTGGTACGAGCTGAACCTTCACGCAAAACGAGCAAATTTTCGCTTCGCGGGAGCCTTGGACTTCCGTCATTGTCACTTTTTCGAGCCAAAGCGGTAGAACAGGGCTGGCGTTACCAATTGGTCGAGCAGCGTTGAGGTGAGCATTCCGCCGAAAACCACTAACGCCAACGGATACAAAATCTCTTTTCCTGTCTGTCCGGCACCCATGATCAGCGGCAGCAGCCCGATGAAGCTGGTCGTGGCGGTCATCATTACGGGAGCCAAGCGTTCCAGGCTGCCGCGAATGATCATCGCTTCGCCGAACTCCTCCCCTTCGTGTTCCATCAGGTGAATGTAGTGGGAGATCATCATGATGCCGTTGCGGCTGACGATGCCAATCAGCGTGATGAAGCCGACCCAGTGAGCAACCGATAGCGTCGTCGCTCCGATCCAGACACTCGGCCATTGCCAAAACGGTACGGCTGCGAGTGCTTCGGATGTTGGTTGATTGACGATCAAGAGTGTGATGATCGAGCCCATCGCCGCCAGCGGAATGTTCACCAAGACTTGCAAAGCCGCTCGCCATGATTGAAGACATTTGATCAGCAACAGGAAGACACCAACGATCGAAAGTGAACCAAGGATAAGCAGCCTCAGATTCGCGTCGCGTTGAGCTTCAAACTGGCCACCGTATTCGATGTGATAGTCGCCTGGAAGTTTTCGCAATCGGTCTTCGATCGGTTGCGTGCGCTCACGTATGTCGTTCACGACGCTCGTCAAGTCGCGGCCTTGGACGTTGCAGAACGCCACGATTCGTCGCTGAACGTGTTCGCGATTGAGCGTGTTTGGCCCTGTGGTGTCCATCACATCGACCACTTCGCCGAGCGATACGCGACGACCAGACGGCGTTTCGATGATCGTTTGTGCGATGGTCTCGGGATCGCTGCGAGACGCTTCGTCGTACCAAACAACCAGACCGAAGTAGCGGTCTTCATCCAGCACCTGCGAAACCACGCGACCCTTGTACGCCGTCTCTAGCAATTCGGCTACGTCCCCAGGGGCGAGTCCGTAGCGAGCGGCATCTTCGCGCGCACTTGTAGACGAACTTGCGAAACTTCGACCTGCGGTTCGAGTTGCAAATCGACCACGCCGGGAACTTCGCTCATCGCCGTGTATACATCCTGACTGGCGTTGCGAAGTTCGCGTAAATCCGTCCCGAACACTTTCACCGCGATCTGAGCACGAACGCCGGACATGATGTGGTCTAAACGATGCGAAATCGGCTGACCGATGTTCGCTTTGATGCCTGGGATCAGCGTTACCTTGTCGCGAATGTCGGCCATCACTTCCTCGTGCGGACGACCTGTCGTTTCAAAGCCCCACAAATGCGCGATTGGAATCATGCGAATGATGGACGCTCCAATCCCAGGCTTCGCACGATGATGTTCAGCGACGCGAACGTCGATCTCCGACGAATTAACCCCTTCGGCATGTTCGTCCAATTCCGCTCGCCCGGTACGTCGAGAAACGGCGACGACTTCGGGGATGTCGAGCAACATTTGTTCGGCTCGCTCGGCAAGCCGTTGACTTTCGACCAGCGCGGTTCCTGGCTCGGTTTGAAAGCTAATTGTGAACGTTCCTTCATTGAACGGCGGCAGGAACTCACCGCCCATCCAGTAAAGCGTAGTAAGCGAAAGCGTTACGCAAAGAAGCGTGACGGCGAGCACGGCATTGGCGTGGCGTAGTGTTGATCGCAGCACCCGCTCGGCGATTCCTTTGAGCGTCCGTAGTAGAAACGGATCAGATTGCTCGTTGAGGAATTTGGCACCGGGCAATAAGTAGTAAGCAAGCACCGGCGTGATCGTCAGTGATACGGCGAGCGATGCCAGCAGCGACACCATGTAAGACAATCCAAGTGGCGCGAACATTCGGCCTTCGAGTCCACCCATCGAAAACAATGGTAAGACGACCAAGGTCACGATTAACGTCGCGTAAACGATGGAATTGCGAACCTCGCAAGAAGCGTCGTAGATGACGTCGATCGCTGGGCGTTGTTGTTCAGTTGGCAGGTGATGGTTCTCTTTCAACCGCCGATAGATGTTTTCAATATCGACAATCGAATCGTCCACCAGATCACCAATCGCGACGGCGATTCCTCCCAGCGTCATCGTGTTGATCGAGATTCCGAACCATTGAAAAATCATGAACGTGAGAAAGATCGACAGCGGCATCGCGGTCAATGAGCTGATGCTGGTGCGAAAGTTCCACATGAACAGAAACAGAACAACGACCACCCAAATCGCTCCGTCACGTACCGCTTCAATGACGTTGTCAATCGCCGCGCGAATGAAGTCGGCTTGTTTAAAGATGCGACGTTCAATGACGACGCCGGACGGTAGATCAGATTGTAATGCATCCAGGACGATATTGATTTCGGCGTCTAACTTCAATGTGTCTGCGCCGGGCTGTTTTTGCACGGCCAAGATCACCGCAGAACCGCCTTCGATGCCGTTCTCGGTTTTGACTCGCACACTTCCATCGCCACGTTTGACGGGACCGCCGAACTGGACGTCGGCGACTTCTTTGATCAGCACAGCTCGTTTACCACGCCAAAGGATCGGCGTATTTTCGATCTCTTCGAGTGACAAGCTTTGGCCGCTGATCCGAATCAGCGATTCTCGCGGCGGACGAACCATGATGCCACCGCCAGCCAGGACGTTCGCTTTCTGAGCCGCGTCGGTCAACTCTTTTAAGGTGATATTCTGAGCTGCCAAGCGGGCGGGCGAAGTGATGATCTGATATTGCTTCAGCGTGCCGCCCATCACGGTCACTTGCGATACGCCTTCGACCGCCAGCAACCGGTTACGAACGGTGAACTCGCCAAGCGTTCGCAATTCCATTCGTTGCCGCTCCGCTGAGGCTTCATCGGCTGGGACTTGATCGCTCCGCAAACCGAGCAACATGATCTCGCCCATGATCGACGATATCGGAGCCATCACAGGATTCACTCCCGCCGGCAATCGTTCACGGACGATCTGAACCTTCTCGGCGACGATTTGGCGATCTTGGTAAATGTCGGTGCCCCACTCGAACTCGACCCAGACGATCGACAGTCCAATTCCCGAGGCCGATCGAACACGCTGAACGCCGGTGGCACCGTTGAGTTGGTACTCGATCGGTCGCGTGACCAAGACTTCGACTTCTTCGGGTGCAAGGCCCGGCGACTCAGTCATGATGGTGACCGTCGGTCGATTCAAGTCAGGAAAAACATCGACCGGCATTTGGCTGAGGTTGTAGCCACCGTAGAGCAGAATCAACAAACCGCCGATCAGCACCAAGCCACGGTTATGAAGTGAGAATCGGATGATTGCGTTTAGCATGTTCTATTTCAACGCCGCGTAGCCGGATTGCAATGCCCTTGCTCCGCCGACGGCAACGACTTCACCAGGACGCAATCCGTCCTTGATCGCAACTGTTAAATCATTGGACGGACCTGTCTCTACAAAGCGACGCTCAAACGTGTTGTCTTTGCTTTCGACGAACAGATAAGAACGCATCCCTTCATGAACGAGTGCTTGCACCGGTACGGAGAGATTTTGAGCCATTTCACCGGTCTCGATGCTAATGCGAGCGAGCATGTTGTGTTGTAACTGAAAGTCTGGCATGTCCTGTAATTCGATCCAGACCGAGAGCGTTCGATCGTCGTCGGAAATCGCTTCTCCGCTTCGGGCGATCGTCCCCAAGATGACTTGGTCGGGCGCGGTAACGAATCGCATTCGTACTTGCTGTCCCAATCGTACACGCGGAAAATCTCGCTCGGAGATGAAGCCTTGCACCCAAGCGTCACTGAGGTCATGCACTTCAAACAACGGTTCATCTGGCCGCACCACATGCCCAAGGAACTTATCAAAACCAACGATCACCCCATCCATCGGCGCACGAACCGGTAAGCCGCTCAGGATCTGCTTGCTGGAGAGCAACCGCGTGATTTGAGCATCGGTCACCCCGGCGGTTTTGAGCTGTTGCAGGATCGCATCGCGCCCGCTTTTGAACTGGTTGAGTTGACTCTCATTTTCCCAAAGCTGCCGCCGCGCGATGGCATCGTTGGCTGATCGAAGATTCTCGACGATCGTTTGTTTCAACCGGACGTTCAAATCGGCGCGAAGGAGATCGAGTTGCAAGGATTGAAACGGCTGACTTGCGATTTCCGCGAGGACTTGTCCGCGCGAGACTTTTTGGCCACGATCAACCAGAATTTTGCTAATTGAACCGCCGAGCTGTGCTGATGCTACTCCGCGATGCGTTGGCGGCACATCGACGACGCCGTCGATCTCAATGGTCTGGGCGACCGACGCAATCGTCGCAACTTGCGTCTTCAAACCAATGTCGCGAGCAGATTCGGGGCTGATTGTGAGAACACCTTTGGCGAAGAAACTGCCCAGTTCGTGGCTGCCACGAGTGACAATACGATCGCCTGGATACAAGTTTCCGCCTCGTACTTCGATGAGGTCGCCCGATCGCCTGCCGAGTACCAGCGGTTGTTTTTGATAAGTCGACGCGACAGCGGTTTGTTCTTGCTCGACAAGCACGAATCGTTCGGCACCGTCACGAATGACTGACGCAATCGGGATGATCAGTGATTCACCGTCATGGCCCGCGTCGAGCCTAACGCTGCCAGACATCCCCGGCAGTAATTTCGCGTTGTCGGTGTCGTTTCTCAGCGTGGCCCACACCGTGCCTAAATGAGTCTCGGGGTCCAAGAACGAATCGACCACGTCGACCTTGCCCGTATACGCGTGGTTGGGATCGCCGCTGGTTCGCATTTCGACCGATTGTCCCTCCGCCACGTTCGCTAAGTCTTTTTCGAGCACTTGGACCTTGAGCCAGACCGTGCGGAGGTCGAGAATCTCGAACAGGTGTTCTTTGGGGTCAACGACTTTTCCGATCGACAAGTCAGCGTGCGTCACTACACCATCAATCGGCGATCGCAATTCGAGCAGTTGACGCTGATCTTGATCCGGCGATTCAAGGATTGCGTTGAGCATTGATGATGGGAGTTGCAGCGACTGCCATTTCGCACTCCCCAGCTCGACCGCCGATTTATCTTGTTCGAGTTTCGAGTTAGCTTCGATCAATCGCACGCCAGGGATCGCGCCGCTACGGCTTGCTTGACGCATGTTATCGACTAGCTTGATCGACAATTGCAGATCGACTTGCGCGGCGCGCAGTTCAAGAACGAGCTGCTGCAGTTCGGGACTTTCCATCGTCGCGAGTACTTGGCCCGCCTGCACACTTTCGCCGGGACTGACTTTCAATTCGACGATGCGGCCGGTTAACGGCGATGCGATCACGGCGTGGTTATTCCAAGGCGCGACGATCGAACCATAAGCGTGAGTTGACTGCGTTAATGGTTGGGTGACAGCTTCGACAGTGAGAACATCGAGCGTCTCGCGTGCCGCCTTGGTCAGAACCATGCTGCCAGCTTCGATGTTCACTTCCATCCCGCGCGTTGGAAGTGGACGGTGGCCTTCGTGCGCGTGGACATAGCACCCAAGCAACACAATGACAGCCGTGACACAGAGTCGAAATTGGAATAGAGATCGCATCGAGTTCGTTAGCCTTCCGGCCCAAAGGGCCATCCTTTTGCCTAGCCCAGGGCATCGCCCTGGGACACGTCACGGCAGTCGATTGCGAAGGGCCAACGGCCTGGTCGTTTGTCGATTGCAATGTCGATCACATGTTGAAAATTGTCGGGCCGTTGGCCCTAAGCGTGAATCTCATACCAATTTCCCAGGCCGTTGGCCTGGAGGTAAATTGCTAGGCCGTAGGCCCGGAATACTGACATCGAAGAAACTATCGAGCCACCGTGTTAGTCGCTTTCAACTTCGCAACCATCGCCAGTGTCTCTTCCGGATTGCGAAGTGCTTTCGACTTGCAACCTTTGCAGCACAAGAACACCGGTTCGCCATTCACGTCCACTTTTACTGGCGTCCCCATCGAGCCAAGCACGCTGTCCGTCATCACGGCGCAGAACTTCTGTGACTCGGCCACAACTCGATCTGTATCGTTCAACTTGGCGAGAGCGGCAGAGACTTCGGGGTCAACCGTAGCAGACGAATCAGGCTTCGGCTCTTCCTTGACACTTTTGCTTCCACCCATCCCGCCGCGTTCACCCTGAATATAGTCCTGCGGCTCCTTCACTTCGTCAGGCTCTTCCTTGGCCATGCGAACAAATTCGTCGACGCAGGAGGGCAGCAAAACAAGTACTTCTTGCCGTTGACTTGCCATTCAATCTTCGGGTTCGCTTTAGTGAAAGTCACTGGGCAAATCAAATCGCCTGGCTTCGGACTCATATCGTGCTTTGACATAAATCCCTTTGAATTTCGCTGCCGCTGGCAGAGGGCCATCTCGCCTTGATGTCAGCGTCGGTGTATTTTCCGGCCGCCGTAAAGTACAAGGCTTGCTCTTCGGTTCCGGTCACGCCAGCAGGCATTCCTTCGTCATGCGATTGAACCGCTGTCGTAAACCCAACGCGGAACCGTTCAGTACCAATTCGCAAATTGGGAATGGTGACGTCGATCGCATTGCCAATGGCGTCTTCCGGCAACTGACCGATAAACTGCGATGTTCTTCCCGTCAGCGTCACCGTCTTGTTGCACAGCCTTCATGTCGATCGGCGTCGCATCCGAATCACCGGAGGCTTTCACATACGCTTTGACAGACTGAATATCGACCTCTTGAATGCGTGATTCGTCGGCACCGAGCATCAGCAACCGGAACTGGCCGTCTTTCTCCACAACCGCTTCGGCATGATAGCTATCCGAGCCGATCGGAATGATGATCCCGCCGTGAGCACCAGGAATGTGTGGATGCTCCTCTTCGGTCCGTTTCTTCGCATCGCTGCTGGCGGCGACCGTAGCGGCAGTCGTGACCGCACTGTTCCCAGCCGCCTCGGGTGTCTTCGACGATTGACTGCAACCGGCGACAACGACGATCGCGGAAGTGACTCCCAGTGACAGAGCCATGAACTGGAATGAACGGATTGACATTTGCTTTCCTTTGATTTTCAGACGAAACGATTAGTTTTTAGCCATTTTCGCCAATCGTTAGATACCTCAACCGGCCACTTCCTTCACGAAACTTTCGGAAATAAAAAAGTGGGACAGCCTTCCAGCCTGTCATGCCAGAACCGACAGGATGGAAGCCTATCCCACTTGGAACTTCTTTCGATTTTGCGTGAAGAATCGATTGCCCGGTCGCATCTAACCAGTCGACTCAACTCGCTCACCTCCACTCGTATTAGGAATGCACAGAATGTTGTTTTCACGGACCACCCTGACTCTCGGACTTGCTCTCGGAATGCTGGCTGGATTCACCAGCACCCATTTGCTTCGAGCTGATGATCACGTCCATGCCGACGGTCACGACCACGCGGCGATGGCCGAAAAGAAGATCACCGACACGCTGGCTAAGCTCTCGCCAGAAGATCGCAAGGCGGTCGAGGCCCAGCGGTTCTGTCCGGTGATGGAATACGGACGACTCGGTGCCATGGGCGCTCCAATCAAGGTCATGGTCGAAGGCAAACCGGTCTTTGTCTGCTGCAAAGGATGCACTGAGGATGCGGTTGAAGGTGGCAAAGATACGCTCGAGAAAGTCGCCAAGCTGACCGCCGCTTCCGCCGTTCTAGTGAAGCTTTCACCCGAAGATCGAACCGCTGCTGAAGCGCAGAAGTATTGTGCAATCGCTGAGGGAAGCTTCCTCGGATCAATGGGCGCACCGATAAAGTTGGTCATGGAAGGCAAGCCTGTATTTCTTTGCTGCAAAGGTTGCGTCAAGAAGGCCGAGGCCAATCCAGCGGCAACACTGGCTAAAGTTGATGCCTTGAAAAAGGCGGGCATGGATGAAGATCATGACGACGCCCATGAGCACGCCGATCACAAAAAGTAAACCGCATTAAATTTGCGTACGCGGAGGTGGTGTCCGGATGAGATTGAGGCTTTGGCTTTCGTCGCATCCTACGCCACCTCTGCCTTTTCTATACATGCGAAGGATGACGAGTCGAAGTTGTTCCGATTGACAAAGAAGCCATTTGCGTGAAGACAATCGCCGGTCTGTATTGGAAGCCGTATAAAGTCGTCCGGCGTTTCGCGATCGCGAATATTTGCCGATTCTTCTCGCTTTCAATTGAACGATTGGTTCGAGTGGAACTACCTAAAACGATCGTGGTCGAGGAATGTTCGTCGCAACGGTTGAGAATCGCCGCATTGGGCAGCGAACATCGGATCGCAGAGTCAGATTTCGCTTTGCTCGATGCAGGAACTGTGATGTGTTTCGCAGCCTTTGATAGCGCCCAATTAGCTGGATTTATTTGGGTCGCAACGGGCCACGTCAGCAGCGATATCAACCACGATGGGAAGCCAGAAACCGGTTTGCCGATCTGGCTGGACGACGACACCGTCTTTATCTTCCAAGCTCTTGTTTTTCCCAACTACCGGGGACACCAACTCTACGCGGCACTCGTTACCGCAGCGGCTGATCAACTGCAAAAACGTGGGATTCGCAAGATTGTATTGACCACCGAAGCGTCTAACATTCTCGCTTTAAGTGCTGTCAAACGGATGGGCTTTCAACAAGTCGGCCAAAGTTGGTTGCTTCGCATCGGCCCATTTTGCAAGGCCAGCTACCCGAAGATTCCTGCCAACTGCGGAATGCAAATTGGACGCTATGTCGGTGATCGAAATTGCGAACGCAGTCACGATAGCTGAGCCACCAGCAGCGTCGTGTCATCGAATGCCACGCGTCCGTTTCGGAACTCTTCCAGCGACGCCGCGATTGCTTCCACTAACCCTCGGGCGTCGGTCGATCCGTTCTTTCGCATCAGAACCTCGATGCGACCAGTTCCATATTGGTCCCCGTCGGGATTGAACGCTTCGGTCACGCCATCGCTGACAATTACAACTCGCGCGTTGCTGCCAAGGTGGACTTCTTCTTCGGCGTAAATCGTATCGTCTTCCACACCGAGCGGCAAATCGCCTATGTCCATCCGCCTTGGTGCGTCACGTCCGTGTTGAAGAATTGGAAGTTCGTGCCCAGCGTTCGCATAAACAAGTCGCTTTTTGATCGCGTCGATGACGACCAGCGTCATGGTTGCGAAGTGGCCAATCATGACGTACTCACAATATCGCTGATTCACTTCCGTAAGGATTTCGGCTGGGCTGGAAGTTCGCTTGGCTGCTTCCGACACAAACGCCTTCAACAGTGTTGCCGCCATTGCCGCCGGCACACCGTGGCCGCAAACATCGGCCACGCAAAGTAAGTAGCTACCGTTAGGTAAGGCAATCACGTCAAAATAATCCCCGCCGACATCGTCGGCCGGCTCGAACAGTTCAGCGACGTCGATTCCGACCAACCCATCAACTGTCGGTCGTAAGTTCTGTTGAATCTGGCGAGCTTTTTCCATGTGCAGGCGGTGGTCACGCTGGGCATCGTCAAGTGCCCGAGTCATCGCGTTGATTTGGTCGGCGAGATAACTCAGCTCTCGACAGCTTCGCGTTCGCGCAATCACGCTCAAGTCGCCTGCCGCAACACTGCGCAGCGCCGAAACAAAGCCCTGGATCGGCTTGGCGATCAATTGCCGCAGAACCGCACTGACCACGAACGCCGCAATCACACCCAGCAGTAGTACGGCAAATGTCTGCCACCACAACGATCGACGTGCTGCGTCCACGACGGCCGAGCGTTTTTCGGAAATGTAAACTGTGCCCGCTGGTCCAGTGAAAGCGCCGAGAACGATCGCGTGATCGGCTTGTGAGTTGACATCGGTTGTATCAGCGGCGGACCGCATCGCAGAAAGCATCTCGTCCGAAGCGTGCCCATGCGAAACCGCTTGATAAGGTTGTCCATTCCAATCTGCCGCGATGTGGTGCCCCGGCGAATCGTCCGTATTCATTCGAGCACACACTTTGTCAACTAAGTCTTGGATCGCATCGGTTCCATGTGATTGCACGACCAACAAAGATTCGTACATTGTTTTAGCTTCTTCGGTCAATGCGATTTGCTTCTCGCCGAAGTGCTGATCCATCCTGACGCGGTAGTCAAAGACAAGAAACAGGACAACAAAGCCCAAAAGCACTGCGTTGACGAGAACAAGCAATTGTCGGCTGATCGGCAACTGATGCCATCGGTTTTTGAAGGTGTCCATCATGGTATTCCAATGAAAAAAGCCGGACGAGTTTTGAGGCTCGCCCGGCGGATCGGGATCGAACGGATTCAGAGCCGATTAGCTGAGTTCAGCAGGCTCAACTTCCGTTGCACCTGATGCTGCTTTGCCACAGCAGGCTCCGCCGACGCTGCAGCAATAAGCTCGCTTCGCACAGCATGTCGGTTGATCCACCGCGCTGGCGACATCGCTCGTGGTCGCATTCGCTTCAGCGTGCTTTCCACAGCATCTCGCTTTCAGAGTGCAGCAATAGGCATGTTTGGCACAGCAGGTCGGCTGTGAAGTTGAATTTGCCATCTCGTCATTGGTCGCTTGAATCTCATCATGCTTGCCACAGCATGAGGCATGAACCGTGCAGCAATACGCATGTTTGGCACAACAGGTCGGCCCAGTCGCAGCCATGGCGTCAGCATTGTCAACGGGAACGAACGAAACGGCGAACAACACAGCAGTAAATACAGTCGCTAACATTTTGGAAACTCCAGGATTGTTGGCGCAGTCAACATCGACATGCACCGATTTGGAAACAGATACATCTTCGTTTTTGGATAGGGTCTGGCTTCGCAAGTCGAAGCAACGCGAACCGCTAAATCTGAAGACGAACGTGCCAAGCAATCAGAGAGCTGGGACGGACCGACGAAACCGTCTGGTGAAGAGCTTTCGATTCAGTCTTCCGGCCAATACGTGAGAAGTCGCTACGATCCAAAACGCCAATCGCCGGATCGGTGTCAGTGGTTCGCGGTGGCAGCCAAACGGTTGTCTCACGCGAAGCCATTGCTGGACATTCGTGAGAAGGCTCACTGCCACAGCAACCGTAATCCATCGGCTGCGTTTGGCAGCAAGCATGGCCGCAAGACTGCGGGACACATGGTCGAGCCCAAGCGGCAGGCGATGACGCCAACAGCACCGCGATCACCGCGAAAGCAGCAAATGATCGAACGGCGAGATTGGTACGATGACGGTTCATTACGGGCGATTCCTAGAACGCAGAATGGACTCAATCAGAGAATCCCTTGTGGCTTACCCTGTTGGATGCTCCGTCTCAGCGTTCCTTCACTGCTTTCCGAAAATATTTAGAGAATCCGGCAGAAGTTCAGACTGACTGTATCGTCAAGGTCTCACTCGCCGTACTTCCGAAAGACCTTCATCAGCTCTTCGATCTTCGCGTTTCGGTCGTCGAGATTACCGCTCGTGATCGCATCACTGACGCACGTTTGGATGTGCTGCTTCAAAACGATCTGGCCTACTTTGTCCAGCGCTCCCGTCGCGGCCGACAACTGCATCAAAATATCGACACAGTATTCATCGTTCTCGATCATCCGACCAATCGCTTCAACTTGTCCGATGACTCGTCGCAGTCGGTTGTTTAGTTTCTTCTTTTCGTCGTCTGAGA
>JAWKTL010000063.1:0-41009 GCA_041399105.1 Pirellulaceae bacterium
ACAAGATCGCTTGCGGATCGTTCAATAGCAACGCCACCCGTACTCCCTTTTGACGGATATCGGAGTCGGGATGCCGCCGAAGCTTGGCGCTTACCGTGGACCAGTTTGTTGGGGGCGAGAGCCGACGACCTTCAAGACCGATCAGTAAGCCATCGAGTATCGCCGCCAGAACCGGTTTTGTCCGCTGATCGCGATCGTCAAGCAGCGACAAAACCTGAGCGAGCAGCGCATGGATGCCTGCTTCGGCCTGTTGCGATGATGCGATCCTCCGCGCGATATGCTTGCTCAACAGTGGAATTTGCGAATACACCGCCAACTTGGCGTACCGTGACGCATCATCGTCGATCAGCGGTTCAGCCGCATACCACAACATCAAGGGAAGGTTTTGATCGTCGATATCTTCATCACGTTGCGACAACGATTCAATCAAACTCCAACGCTTGGGCAAAGGAAGACGCTGGAGCGCGCTGGTGATCGACAAGCGAACCAGCGCTGAATCGCCAGACGTCGCCAATTTCAGTATTTTCTCGGTCGCGGACACCGGTGGTTGTCGATCTTCGCACAGCAAGGTAATCGCCCACGATCGGAGGTTTTCGTCAGCGTCGCTCAACAATCCTTCAAGCAGTTCGTCATCGTCGCCATCGATGCAGTGCAAGGCCCACAGAGCGCGTAGACGCATGGCCGTTTCAGTTTGCGTTTTCAAGAATTCGCGAAGGCGGACGCGAATTTCATCCATTGGCTGACCGGCAACGAAGCGTTCCTGCAACAGTCGTCGCGCGTGGCGGACACGCCAATCGTTGGGATGAAGCTGCGCATCGACGAGCGCTTCGTTGGACAGCGCGTTCATATCGGTCGCGGCAATGGTCTCTTGTTCGTATGTCAGGCGATAGATACGACCGGTGTGCCGCCGCGTGTTTCGTATGCTGTGACATTCTCCCGTGTCGCTCCAGTCGCTGACGTAAATCTCTCCGGAGGCACCGTAAGCCAATGTCACCCCCATGAACCAAGGATCTTCCGCGCGCAACACGTCGGGACCGTGTGAGGCTACATATCCCGAACCGCTGCGTCGCGGGATATCGTTGTTAATGCGACGGCCATGAATGTTGTTCGTCATCAAGGTGTTTCGATAGGGGGCGGGCAAAGCGTCACCTAAATAGATCATGGTGCCGCAATGAGCGTGCCCGCCGCCGGCGGCGTCTTCGGCCGCGGAGTTTAATCCCTGGCGAACGTTGCTGAGCCCGACAAAGTGTAAGTGGTCGGCGATCGTATCGATCCGCTGATAGGCAAACCGGCTCGACTCGCGTCCGCGCCACGGTTCATAGTGTGCTCCCTGGATGACCTGAAACAAGTGCGGATTAACGCAGTTGCAAACGAACGCATGTCCCATGTCGTTCCAGTCGATCCCCAAGGGTTGGTTGTGCCGTCGGCGTAGGGCTCCCAAACATGGCGGACCGGATGGTATCGATAAACCCCTCCGTCGAAACGTTCTCGCTGATCGTCGGACGAACCAGGACGTCCGATCATGGACCAATTCGTTCGTCCGTGGGTGCCATACAGCCAACCATCGGGACCCCAGGCGAATCCGTTAGCCAAGTTATGGGCGTTGGCGTGATTGCCGAATCCATCCAGCAGCACCTCCGGCGGACCATCGGGTTTGTCGTCTCCGTCGCGATCGGGAATGAAATACATTGATGGGGGAGACATCACCCAAGCTCCGCCAAAACCGACTTCGATTCCCGTGACGTAATTTAGCCCTTCGTGGAAGATGGTTCTTTGATCATGAACGCCATCGCCATCGCGATCTTCCAGAATCAAAATGCGATCGGCTGTGCCATTGCCATGTTGCGGATAATTATAAGCTTCGGCAACCCAGAGACGGTTGCGGTCATCAATGCAGAAGCCAATCGGTTGCCGAACATCCGGTTCACCGGCGAACAATCGCACTTGGAATCCCGGCGGCACCTGCATTGTCTTGGCCGCTTGAAGTGGCGGCAATGGCTGGTCGGAGCCATTGTCCTGGGCATCCGTGGTGATTCCCCCTACAGAAAATAGAACGGCGAAAAGGAGCAGGCTTGGACGAACAAATTTACACGGCATGGGCTGGGCTCAAGCGAATATCAAACGGGAAAGTCAACGCGTTCACATCAATAATGAACGCGTTTGACGTTATCTAGCGACAGTGTTTCTCAGTTGACCTTGCGACGTGGTCGCTCTAGGGCGCATCAAATGATGAAAGTTGCCAGTGGCTGTACGGATGATTCATTGTATACGTCGTGTCGACGGAAATGAGACAATTCGCCCTGCATGATGCAAATGAGTCATTTCGTATCACGCAAGACGTATCCGTTTTGCTCCGTGAGCTATTCGGCCAAGATATCGCTGATGATTTTGCCGAACTCCTCGCCAGCGGTTTGACTGTATCCGACCTTGACATGTCGGACGATGTTTCCGGGACCGAGGATCACCGAATGGGGAATGCCTGAGACGCCGAATTGCTTTGCGATTGCCGAGTCGCCATCCAATGCGACCTTCGGCGAAATGTCTTGCTGTTTCAGGAATTCACGCACTTGCTGCGATGTCTCTTCCAGATTGACGGCGACGAACAAGACCTCTTTTTCGTCGAACTTGGATGTCGCTTCGATATATTGCGGCAAGGCTGCAATGCAAGGTCCGCACCATGAGGCCCAGAAATCGAGGACGATCACTTTATCAGCATGATCGGACAAGCGGAAGGTTGTTCCATCGATCATCGGCAACTCGAAGCCTTCAGCCTTCTTGCCGATCAGAGCCTCCGCGTCCCCTCGTGACGAATCGTCCTGGTTCGCCTCTTCCCATGCCGGTTCGGGAGCGAATCGTGGACGCCAGTCGGAATAGGCAAACGCTCGCTGAGCATCGACGCTCTCCCCCAAACAAATCTCTCGAATCGCGGAAACCGGAATTCGACAAGTGGTCGCGTCTCGTGTTGCCCCCACCAATTCATTGGCATCGACGCGAATGGGTTTCATCGTAATAACAAACTGATTCGCCAACACAGCTTGCACGAACTGAGGGTCGAGCGGTTGGCGATCACGTTGCTGGGGATCATTCTCTCGCGGTGTTGGCTCCACTTCCGAGGCGCTTTGACTCGGCTTGCCGTCCCGCGTCTGGCCGTCTTGTGGCGGCTTGGCATCTTTGCTCGGATCGTCGGCAGTTGCCGTCGGGTCGGGAAGGCACACGATCGATGCAATCCGCTCGCGCGGGAAACGGAAAGTTTCCAACCGCGATTCAAATTCAACCCACTCCGGTCCAGCGGTGATCAAGCGACCACGCAACATATCCCCGGTGCGCGAGACCAAGACGTGTGTCGGTGGATCGGTGCGTCGAAAACGCGGGATCGTCAAGGTCGCTTCCTTCGCTTCATCAAGCAAAAACTGGCGAATCGATTCGCCACTGAGATCCTTGATCTGAAAATTGCTGATGCGAAAACCAGGGATCGATGCAGTTTCACCGCTTCGCCTGACGGCCATGACCGTCCCCGTCATGACAAGCCCCTTGTTTGCTGTTGCGGTGCCTGGGAAGTCGAATGACTTGACGAGTTTGTCGTTGATCGTCACATGCAGCTTTCCGCCACGTTGAACGATTCCGACCGTGGCCGATCGTGCACGACAGTCGACCGCATCGGCATTTCGATTCCCGATTCCGAATAACTGCTCCTGACCATTGATGGCGTATCGTTCGACCGAGATGAAGTTCCCGTTCATCTGCAACTGCAACCCAAAGGCCTGCGACCACGATTTCCGGTCGACATAAGGTTGTATTCGCAACAGATGATAGGCACTGTCCCAATCCAAGTCGAAACGCAAGGTATCGCCGTCCATCGCCGACCAATGTTGCACGACACGATTCTGCGAGTGGAACTCCAACCGCTCTCCATCATCCTTGACATTGGTTCCCAATTTTTGCCAACCCTCATCGCTGAAACCTTTCATCGTGACATGCTGCGACATCGATAGTTCAACGGCGGACACATCTTCGGCGAGCAATTCGATCTTTCCCAGAAACGGCGAATCGATCGAATAGCGTTCGTCGCGAACGAGAGCAATTTGCATGGGATCACGTCTCGATTGGCGAGATAGACGGTGTCGTCGTACGTTCGCCATTGGTTCGTTGACGTCGTATCGTCTTCGCGGCGGATGAACTGGGCTCGCTGGCGGGTTTCCAATCCAACGGATTCAACCGCTCCCAGGGGCTTCCAGCGTATCGGGGACTCTGGATGCGGCTCGATCACCAGCGTTCCTCGCAGCGAACCACCGTCGAAGACCAAACGATCGGACTGCTGAACGGGACTGTCGGTCGAGGAGAAACGGATCTTCGTCGCATTCGTCAGTTTCGACGTGATAGGTTCTCGACTGTAATCGGTCTGGACCGAAATGGTTTCGGGGGTGATCGCGGTGATCTTTCCTGATACGAGACCATTGTGCCACGCGACGGATTGTTGATTCACGGAACGCCCGATCTCCGCATCGGATTGCATAAAGATCGTTTGAATCTGATCGACACGCACGGTGAGAGCATCTTCAGATGGCTCGCTCTTGGAGGATGCATCGACATTGGCCGCATCGTCGGTTTTGAATCGTAACGTTTGGCCATCTTCGTCGGACGATAAAATCTGGCCATTGAAAACGCTGCCGTCGACCAGATGCAGCGACGCTTGACCTGTCGGAAGCACTTCAGGAATCGATCCTTTCCAGGTCGCAATGCGAAGCTGCTTGATGCGAAGATCATGATCGCGAACGTCAAACTTCAATGTGTGCGTATGACTTCTTCTCGCGTCGATTCGCATTTCGCCGATCCGCACCCCACGATCATTGAAGACAACCAAGCGGTCGTGTTCGTAGTCGATAAACAACGACAATCGGATCTTTCGATCGGTCGGCTTAAGCACCGCCAATTCGATAAAGTCGAGGACGTCAACGGCGACCAACGTATCCTGCCAAACTTCGAGTCGCAACGATTTGCTGTTGCCGGCCGTCATCAGGCTCATCACAAAAGCGGGGAGCGCCGATGATTCAACTTCGACGTCGATTCGCATCATTCCCGACGCTTCGAATTCGCGTGTTAACGCCGCCATTGAACCGTTTGAATAAAGACTGCCGTCAGGTTCGGCAACCCAACGCGCCCCCGAGTTCCATTGGGCCGTCACACCCCCGTGTCCTCCTCCCGCTCCCACACGGACGAAGGGCGTTCCTCGGCGGGCGACACTGGCATGCTTCCAACCATCCAGGCCACCGTGATTCTCGTAGATCAACCCCGCCATGTCGACACGCATGATTTCACCAATCGCATCGCGATCGATATGCAATCGGCCATGGCGTGAACTTTGCAATTCAACTTGCTTTGACGAAACACCGATCAAATCGCCGTACAGCGTATCGCCATTAAGCATCGTGAGCCGAAAGCGATCCTCAAGTGCCTGAATCGGATGCTTGGCCTCTGGCAGAATGATCGAAGAGAGTACGTCGGTTTGAATTTGCAGTGGTTCGGAAAACAGAGGGGATCGCCACCACAATGTCTTCTCGTCAGAACGAACGACTTGACCGCTTAAGTTGTCTCCGGCGGCCCAGTAAAGGGTGCTGCCCTGTTCCTCGCCCGTCACCGACCACGACCAGTTCAACAGCACGATTAAACAACCGAGAATGCGGACGAGGCCTTGATGTTTCCTTCGATCAAGTTGAAGCATAATACGTCCTTCTAACGTTCGTAGATCGGCAGGAAACGGTAATTCAAAGCCAATGCCAGCATCGACATCGCCGTGGCGTAGGCCTGCCCGTGCGACCCGTTGAAACTTCCGTCCTCGGCCTGCTGGTCTTTCAGTTCTCGGATGGTCTTCTGGTTCCAACGATCCCAGGCATCAAAGTCCCCTTGAAACAATGCCTGAGCCATGTAGTAGCGAAAGTAGAACGGATAGGGGGAACTCGATTCCAGGTTTTCTTGGACGCGTCCGAGGGTCGCTTTGTACTGCGGAAGCTCTTTCCGTTTGCCGATCGAATAAACAAGCGTGGCGATTGCCGGCAGATTCGGGGAGTTGCCACCGCCGATGCCCGAATAACCGACATCGCCTCGACTGGTCGTCATCTTTTGAAAATATTCAATCGCGCCGTCGATCGATTCATCGGGGACGGCGATCCCGGCGTTGCGAGCGGCCAGCAGTCCCATCAAGACCGCGCCGGCAACCGACGTGTCGGCATCGTTCGCTCCTGGGCTGTACCGCCACGCTTTCCATTGATTGGATTGTTGCGAAGTGACCGCACATCGAACGGCCAACTCCAACGCTTCGCCAATCGTTCGTTGCGAATTCGCGTTGACACCCTCCCAAAGCCGGGATTCGTCCAGGACGCCGTACACCTCGGAAAGTCCGAGCGTCGCGAACCCGTGATGATACATGCTGCCACCCATGTATCCCGTCGACGCATCCTGGCCGGCAATGATCGAGGCCGTGGCGCGGCGAATGTTTTCACTGTATTTACCGAAATTCGGATCTTCCCCAACCGCCAGCATCGCCATCACGCACATGCCATCGATTCCGGCCGTGTTGCCACGCGCGCCCCAACTGCCATCCGCGTTTTGATTGGCGACAAGCCAAGAGAGTCCCTTGTCGTAGATGGTTTCAACGGCCATCGGTACGTTGGCGCCAAAACGCAATTGAGGGTCTTGCGCGCGGGCGTACCGCGTCTGCGAAAGGACGACCATCGCAACAAGGATTCCGATTCCGATCGCCCGTCGCCGTGACTGCTTTCCTGGCGGCATCGATCTACCTTTCACTTTCGATCGCGTTGAAGAATGCATCCAAACCGTCACGGAATTCCGCTGGCAGTTCGCTTCCCGTGGACCCGGTGGTTTGCTTCCCAACACGTTGTTTCACCTTGCCCAGCCGATCAGCCCCCGGCCCGTGCAATGCAATCGCGGCTTGATCGGTGTCGCCCGATCCGCCGCCGCCGGGACTTGATCCGCCTCCTCCGCCACCCGCTTTCGGATTGACGCGTTTCGATTGCAGCAGCAATTCGATCGCTTCGGTTTCAGCGGCGATTGTCGGCGGACCGGTATCGGGTTTTTGCAACAATTCGGCTGCGTCATGCATCGCTTCTGCCGCCGCGGTGAGCAAACGAAGTTCTTTCCCAAACTTTTGGTTTCCCTCGGGCAGAGCGCGGATGTCGATCATAACGCCAAGCGTTCGATGATAATTGTCGTCTTGCGTCTCATATTGTCGTTTGGCCCGCTGGTGATATTCGTCGGGCGGCGATGCCTGCTTGGCTTGCTCCAAAGTCCGCGTTTGATCTCGCAGATCCATTTCCGCCTCCAGTATTCGCATCACCTCCAAAATGATCGCTGGTGGCAAGCTTTCTCCCTTGCATTGATTGCAGCTCTTGCACTTCGAGGGCGAAACCATTTCCTCGCCCCATCGATCCAGAGCGTCGGCCCAATACTCGGCTCGGGAGATCGATTCGCCTTGCAGGTTTTGCGTTACCCGATCACCGATGGCTTGCAATTTATTGACGACTTCGGTTTGTTGCATCTCCTCGAGAATACGCACCAATTTCGGATCTTGCTTTCGTCCGGCATACGCCTCCAAATCGGACTGAATGGTCCAGACGAATTGACTGTGCGATTGCTCGCGCTGGGCGATTTGGTCGGATCGTTCGTGCTGGCGATCATTCAGTTCGGACAACTCCACGCCGAAACCTTTCAGCAACGAGCGATTCAGATCGGCAGCGACTTCAAGCTGACGGCGCGATGCCGCTTTGAATCGCTTGACAAAGGTGCTGTTCTCCAAGTCGTCCAAGATGTTTTGCAGATCCTCCCGTACTTTCTCGAATTCCGCCAGAAGATCGGCTTGTTCCTCAACAGCGTCATCGACCGGTGACGGCGTCGCGGCGTCGTCCTTCGGCTTCTCCGTCGGCTTGTCCGATGAAGGAGGCCCGCCGTTGAGGACCGTTGTCGGCAGCGAGAGCTTCGGCTTGCCGGGTTGCCCCGGTTTGGACGTTTTCGGCTGATCCGGATTCGGTTTGTTGAAACCCGATTCGACATCGGCGATCTTGGGAACAGCGGTCTTCGGCGACTTCGATTCATTCTCCGATGACGGCTTGCCTTGAGCAGTGCTTTGATTCTTGCCAACTTGCGGAGCCCCGGGCGATTTCTTTTCCGAAGGCCGCGCGGATGAAGGCTTAAGCGTCGCCTGCTTTAATAAGTCAGCGACACTGGGCATTCTTTGCTCGGCGATATCGTCCAATCGCTGAATCGATTCGGCCAGCGTTTCCAAGTGTGACGCGAGCATCTGGCGATTCTTCAAAGCTTGTTCGATGAGCTGCTTCCCTTCTTCGCTGACCATGCTCAGCCGGTCGGCATTGGCAAGTTCCGCCGCGGCCTGCTGCTCAATCCGCTGTCGCGTTTCCCGTTGTTCGAGTTCAGAAATATCCATGCGGCGGAGTTCTCGGTTGACGTCATGCAAACGCATCTCTTCTTCGTAAACATCCTCCGCTTTGCTCGCCCAGCGGCGAAGCTGCTGGGCAACCCAGATGGCATGATCTTCGGGGCTCAGGATGTGCAAGACGTATGCGACCGAATAAGCCCTCTCCGCTTCAGGGCGATAGTCGAGCGCGAACGCACGCACTTCCAGCGATTGGGGGCGGATGGAATCGCTGTCGGCACCAAAAGCCGTCGACACCTGAATGCTACGTTGTTCCGGCGAGCCGTTGACGACGACCTTTTCCCCTTGCTGCGGGTTCGGATTGCGAATCGGATCGGCAATGCCCGACCATTGAAGTCCCACTTGGCGAACTCCGTAATCGTCCTCGGCGGACAGTTCAAAGGTGATCACATCGGTCGAAAGGATGACCTGTTCCAGCGTCGTTGGGCGACACGCGACAACGGGGGGCCGATCTTCGACCGCTTCAACTCGCAAGCGAAACGCGTCCTTCGCCGACAACCCCAATTCGTCGATCCATCGCAATTCCAGCAGGTTCGGTTCACGCACGTCGAAGGGGTCGATCGCGATCGTGTTACCGGACACAGGTAACGGCTGGGATCCCGCGTGTGCCGATTGCAAGCCGCGACTGACTTCAGCCGTGAAGGAAACCCGAGAGCCTTTGACAAGCGAGATGGTGCCGCTGCGGACGTCCTGTTGCTGAGCACCGTCGTACTGCAAATATGGAGGAAGCGTGATCGAAGCTCGCAACGCCGTTAGCTCCGGACGCGTCGCAGGTTCGATCGCAACCGACTCGCGAACATCCCCAATTCGCAAATTCAGTGATCCGGTTTCGGTCTGCGGCGGCAGGTCGAATGTGTATCGATGATCCTGCAAACTGGCGTCGACCACGGGCTGATCCGCGATGAACACGCGTCCAGAATCGGGAGACCAAGCAGTCGCTTGATCGAGTTTCGCTTCGACCTTGAATGCCTCGCCATGAGGAACGACGATTCGCTCGGGGAGCGGTTCAACTTGCGCGAAAGTATATCGAGGCACATCCGCCCAGGGCATCAGCCATCGCAGGGCGGCATTGCGACTGGCTGGCGGAACAAGAAGGGAGGCCAGGACGATCAGCACCGTCGGCACACCCGCAACGATCGCCCACCGTCGTCGCGATGACGCCGGAACAGCCGAGGCAAGGTCATGCTTTGTCACGTCGCGATCGACTTGCTTGATCGCCGCGATCGTCAGGGTCGCGCTTTTTCCCAGCGTTTGCTGCGATTGGGAAAGTTCGATGACGCCCAACAATTGGTCGCCAAGAACGGGATGGCGTCGCTGGATCAACTTGGCGACTTGTGTCATCTGACGAGTCCCCCAGATCCAGCGATGGCATTTCATCGGGAAGAGAACCCCGAGCCCGATGGCACCCAGCAAGAGGAGTCCGCCGCGGACAATCGCCGGCGTGTCGACAACACGATCGATCGCGAAAACCGCCAGATACGATAACCCTAGTCCGACGAAGGCGGCCAATAGCCCTTCGATCACTTTAATTTTGCGGACTTGCGAACGGTAGGTCAGCAGTCGTTGGACCGTTGTTTCAGGCAAACGCACTTCGGGCATCATCACCGACAACTCCGTGAATCGAGGGTTCGCAGAGTTTCCGTCGGCTGCGGAAACACTCTGCTGAGGGTGCTCAATTGTAGCAAATTGTCGCGGTGAGCAAGCGATTTACCGAACAAAACCTTCCCCTCTTTAGACTTTAAGCCTAAACTCCGTAGACACAAGGAGCAAAATTCAGCACGGTCGCAGGCGATATCCTTGCGATTACGCCAAGCGAGGTTAAAGGAATGGTGATTACGATTGATGGTCCTGCGGGAGCGGGAAAAAGCAGCGTCGCCAAGCAACTGGCCGAGCGATTGGGTTTCGCATTCTTGGATACCGGGGCGATGTATCGCACCGTCACGTACATCGTCATGCAACGAGGAATCGACTTCGGCGATTTGGCGACGGTCGAGAAAGTCGCGATGCGCTGGAGATTCGGCTTGAGAACGCAACGGTTTTCGCGGATGAATGCGATGTCAGCCAATCGATTCGGACTCCGGAGGTGACCCGCAACATCCGACACATTGCCGACATGACCGCCGTCCGCCGAGTGCTTAACGACAAGCAACGGGCAATGGTGCGACAGGCCGACTATGTGACTGAAGGGAGGGACCAGGGGACCGAGGTTTTTCCCGATGCCGCGTGCAAGATCTTTCTGACCGCGTCGCCGCAAGAACGGGCCCGCCGCCGTCAGCAGCAATTGCAAGCTTGCGGGCAAAGCGTTTCCTTTGAAGAGTTGCTTGCACAACAAAACGATCGGGACCAACAAGATCAACGCGCGATGTCGGTCGATTGGTTCCCGCCGACGATGCCGTCATGGTCGTTACCGATGGAATGAATCAAGCTGAAGTTGTCGATCATCTGGAAGCGTTGGTTCGCGACAAGCTTTCCGCCTTCATCAAACGTTAACACAGTCTTCATGTATTTGAGCATGGACGTGTTGCATCGGTGCGTTTAAAACATCGGAACGGTCGAGCGTCATGGAGCCGCGCCACGATTGGTGCCTGATTCTCAAAACGCTGCTTGAATCCATGTCGCAGATTCCAACGATGCAACGCAAATGACGACGACGACTACAACGACGCGAGATTTTGTTCGACGTCTTCGTCGCAGTGAATTGATGGATATCGATTCGTTGCGGAAGTCGCTTGCAGCCATTCAAACAAAGCACAATGGCCAACTGCCCGAAGATGCAAAGGTCATTGCGGAAGACCTTGTCGGTGGCGGTTCGATCACGCAATGGCAGGCCAAGAACTTGCTGCAAGGACGGTGGAGAGGTTTCTTTCTCGGAAAATACAAGCTCTTGCGTCAGCTTGGTTCGGGCGGAATGAGTACCGTCTTTCTCGCTGAACATACGGTGATGCGTCGTCGGGTGGCGATCAAGGTGCTGCCGCGTCATCGATTGCAAAATCCCGTGAATCTCTCGCGATTTCATCAGGAAGCGCGCACCTGCGCGATGCTGAATCATCCCAATGTGGTTCAGGCCATCGACTTTGACAGTGTTGACGAGCAGCACTACATGGTGATGGAGTTCATTGACGGAATGGATCTGCAGCGGCTGGTTCGGCAGAACGGCCCACTGCCGATTGAACGCGCGATCGATTATCTACGTTGCTGTGCATCAGGGTTACAACACGCTCACGAACGAGGGATCATTCACCGCGATATCAAGCCGCTGAACATCTTGATCAACCGTGACGGCGTCCTGAAACTGTCCGACTTGGGATTGGCGAGACTTCGTTATGACGAAGATCCTGCATTGACGGGGGAGAGCAAGGGCGTATTGGGAACGGCGGATTACCTTGCGCCCGAGCAGGCCCGTTCGAGCCAATTGGCCGATGGTCGCAGTGATCTGTATAGCCTTGGCTGCACACTTTTTTTCATGCTCACCGGCGTCGCCCCTTTCGGCTCCGGAACGATTCAACAACGCATCGCGAAACATCAAACATCGCCTCCTCCGGACGTTCGCCGATTGCGTCCCGAATGCCCTCCTGAGCTTGCCGAGATCTGCATGCGACTGATGGCAAAGAGTCCGGAAGATCGTTTTCAAACCGCGACGCTGTTGATTCAGGCAATCGATCGAGTGACGTGGAAAGTGGGTGCTTCGCCATCGACGTTGGGAATCAATGAAGCATTGCAGCACGAGGAACTGTCGCTCGCCGACGACACGCCCAGCGATCGGTCGAGCGAGAGTCTGTCGGCTCAGCCCGTCGTGCGAGGTTCGGCTAGTCCGATCGACGACTTCGCGTTGTCCAGTTCCGTCGATGACGGCAGTGACTCGAGCTTGGACGACTTGCTCAGCGGAATCGAATTGCCGTCGATCGGCAACTCGGCTTCGCCAAACTTTCAATCCACGGCATATCCGTCTCAAGATTTTGCTGGACAATCATTTCAGACAGTTCCGCAGCAGGTCGGTGCTTCGTTTCCGCCATCGGGCAGCTTTCATTCGCCTGCCGCCAACAAGGGAAACAGAGGCAAACCGTCGGCGAGCGAGAATAAAGCGGTCATCTACGCAGGCATTGGCATGGCGGTGTTCGCGGTCTTGTTAAGCGTCATCATGTCGGTGGTCTTCGTTCTTTCGCCCGACGACAAGACGCGAAACATGATCAAGAACACGGAACCCGGCAAAAGTAACGTTCTGATTATCCCTCAATGATCGCCGCGACCGAACGCGGCTTTCGCGGAGTGCTAACTTCCGTCGCAATGACAAGCCACGCGATTTGCGGTATCTTAGGATCATCGGTTCGCCGCGTCGCCAGTCGACGCGACGGTTTCTCACATCAGCCAAGATTTGGCGCGGCATTTGCTTGCTGATTGCAGTCAATGTCCGTAACTCTTTGATGTTTTGAGGATTATGGATATCGCTTTTCCAACAGTGGACGCGGCATCTTCTTCGCAAGACGCCCGAAAACGTCGAACTGATGGAATGACCAGCGCCCTGTAAGAGAAAGGATCGGAGGCGGAAGACCCTATGTCGACCATCATCACAACGCGGTCAGGAGCTGACCCCAAATCACAAGATCAGGAAGAGATGAGTCTACTTGATAAAGAGAACCACCTAAAAATAACGCTAATCAGTTTACATGGATTAATCCGCGTCAAGGACCCTGAATTGGGTTGCGATGCCGACACCGGCGGTCAAGTGAAATATGTTCTGGAGCTGGCCAAGGAACTTGCGGCACAGCCCCATGTTCGCGAAGTCGAACTTCTGACGCGGCAGGTTCTCGATCCGAAAGTCGCTTCCGATTACGGTCAACTGGAAGAGCAAATCGCTGAGAATGCGAAGCTGGTACGAATTCCCTTCGGCCCCAAACGGTACCTGCGAAAGGAAGCGTTATGGCCGTACGTCGAATTGTTTATTGATCAGACGCTCGTTCATTTCCGCAAACATGGTCTGCCCGATATCATTCACGGCCACTATGCCGACGCGGGTTTGGCCGGTGCTCAGTTGGCTCGCTTGCTGCACATCCCCTATGTCTTCACGGGGCATTCACTAGGACGCGTCAAACGTGCGCGTCTCGATTCAAGCAAGGCGTCGGATGAGACTCTGGAAAAGCGATACAAATTTGGTCTTCGCACCGAAGCCGAAGAAGTGGCATTGGAAACGGCCGCGATGGTGGTCACCAGTACGAGCCAAGAAGTCGAGCAGCAATACTCGATGTATGACCACTATGTTCCCGATCGCATGGAAGTGATCCCGCCAGGCGTCGACCTGGAAATGTTTGCGCCGCCGGGGGACGACTGGCAAGCGCCGAATATTCGCGACAGCTTGGCTCGATTCTTGAAGGATCCGGATAAGCCGATGATCCTTACAATGGCTCGTCCCGATGAACGCAAGAATCTGGAAAAGTTGGTCGAGGTCTACGGCAACAGCGAGGAACTGCAAGAGACGGCGAACCTTGTCATGCTAATGGGGACGCGCAACGATTTGGACGACCTGCCGAAAGGACAGCGGACGGTTATCGAGAACGTGATCCACTTGATCGATCACTATGACCTGTACGGAAAGGTTGCCTATCCGAAGTCACACATTCCGTCGGACGTTCCCGATCTGTATCGCTTAGCCGCCGTCGGCAAGGGGGTTTTCATCAACCCGGCGTTGACGGAGCCCTTCGGATTGACGCTGCTTGAAGCGGGAGCGACGGGGTTGCCGATTGTCGCGACAAATGATGGCGGGCCGCGCGACATCATCGCAAATTGCGGCAACGGCCTGCTGATTGACCCTCATGATGGGGAGGCAATCGAGAAGGCCTTGCTGCGGGTCTTGACCGAACCGGAGCAGTGGCGCGAGTGGTCGCAGGCTGGGATTGAAGGAACACGCAAACATTATTCTTGGGCGAACCATGCCAAACGATATCTTCGTGACCTAAACGATATCTTGGAACATTCGGCCAAGCCAGCCTTGGTGCGTCGTCCTCGAGCGCGACGCATTCCCGATTTTGATCGATTGATCATCACCGATTTGGACAACACGCTGACCGGTGATGACGAAGCGCTGCAAGATTTCAATGACATGATTCGCGCCAATGAGAACATCGGCTTCGGCATCGCGACGGGGCGGCGTCTCGATTCCGCCATGCAGTTGATCGAGGAACTTCATTTGCCAAGGCCCGACTTGATCGATACCGATGCGGGAACGCAGTTGCATTATGGCGAAAAGTTAACGCCCGACCGCACTTGGCAGAAGCAAATCGGTTATGCGTGGCAACCTGAAGAGGTCAGTCGCGTTCTCGATGGGCAGCCGGGGTTTTATCGGCAAGACGATATTCATCAATCCGAGTTCAAGGTCAGTTACGAGATCGATCCTGAAAAATCTCCCAGCACGACGGAAATTAAAAAGATGCTTCGCGAGGCGGGGGTGCGTGCTAAGGTTGTATTATCGCTGGGGATGTATTTAGATATTATTCCGGTTCGCGGTGGCAGCGATTTGTCGATGCGTCACATGCTATGGAAATGGGGCTTCTCGCCGGAGAACGTCCTTGTCGCCGGCGATTCGGGCAACGATGCTGGAATGCTGCTGGGCCGTACCTTGGGGGTTGTCGTGGCCAATCACGGTCCCGAGATGAAGCGGCTGCGAAACCGCCCGCGGATTTATTTCGCGGAGGCGTCCCACGCTCGCGGAATTTTAGAAGGCATCGAGTATTATCACTTCCTAGAGAACATCGTCATACCGAATGATCGCATCGAATCCTAATGGAGCTCCATCGCAAGCAAAACACAAAAGCGATGCCCCCTATCAATTCGAAGCGGACCTGTCACTCAAGCGTCTGCGGCCTCGACTCGATGCCGCCTGGGAACGTCTGAGTGTTGAACCGGCTGCCGTGCATGAATTCGAGCACCGCCTGCAACATCACTGGCGTCCATTGTTCGCCCTGTTAATGCACTTGTACGGGTCGCGTTACGATTTTTTCTATCACTTGGAAAGAATCTTGATCACCGCCGCCGAAGCCTGGGCCGCTCGTCCCGCCGTTCTGCGAACTCAAGATCACCATCGCATCAATGAACCGGATTGGTTTGCGTCGGAAAAGATCGTCGGCGGTGCGTTGTATGTCGATCTGTTCAGCGAAAACCTCGGCAAGCTGCGTCAATATATCGGCTACTTCAAGGACCTCGGTCTGACCTACCTGCACCTGATGCCACTGTTCGCGGTTCGTCCGGGAGACAACGATGGCGGGTATGCGATCAGCAACTATCGAAGCGTCGATCCTCGACTGGGCACGGTCGAGGACTTGCGCCTGCTTGCCGACGAATTACGCGAGGCCGGGATCGTGCTGGTGCTCGATTTTGTTTTCAATCACACCTCGGAAGACCACGAATGGGCGTTGCAGGCTCAATCGGGCGATCCGGAGTATCAGCGGTTCTATCACATTTATCCCGATCGCACGATTCCGGATCAGTATGAGCGGACGCTGCGGGAAATCTTTCCGACGGTGCGGCGTGGCAACTTCACATGGCACGACGGGATGCAGCAGTGGGTCTGGACGACCTTCAACAACTTCCAATGGGATTTGAACTACGGCAATCCGGCAGTCTTCCGCGCAATGTTGGAAGAGATGTTCTTCATCGCCAATACGGGTGTCGACATGCTTCGGTTGGACGCGGTCGCGTTCATTTGGAAGCAGATGGGAACCAGTTGCGAGAACCTTCCCGAAGGCACATGCTGATTCAGGCCTTTAACCGGCTTGCGGGAATCGCCACGCCTGGCCTGGCGTTCAAATCCGAAGCGATCGTGCATCCCGATGATGTGGTCAAATATATCGGGCAACATGAATGTCAGATTTCATACAATCCGACGCTGATGGCGTTGTTGTGGGAATCGCTGGCGACGCGGAACACAAAGCTGCTGGCTCGATCGTTGAGCCACCGTCATCAACTTCCCCGCACACGGCGTGGGTGAACTATCTGCGTTGTCATGACGACATTGGTTGGACGTTTGACGACGCCGACGCGGCGGCTGTTGGCATTAACGGCTACGATCACCGTCAGTTCTTGAATCGCTTTTACACCGGGCAGTTTGAAGGTTCGTTCGCTCGAGGCGTTCCCTTCCAAGAAAACTTGCAAACCGGGGACATGCGAATCTCCGGAACGATGGCGTCGTTGGCGGGGCTCGAACAAGCGATTGAAGAAGACTCGGAAGAACTCAAGGAATTCGCGATCCGAAGGATCTTGCTCTTGCAAGGGATTACACTCAGCATCGGCGGCATTCCGCTGCTGTATCTGGGCGAAGAATGGGGCATGCTGAACGATTATGATTTCGTCAAAGACCCCGCAAAGGCTGGCGATACCCGCTGGATTCATCGTCCAAAAATGCAGTGGCACTACCTGACCGAACTGAGCGACCACATTGCATCGGGGAACGGATCGATTCGGACGCGGATTTTTCTCGCCCTGCAACGGTTGATCTCGCTACGCCGGTCGATGCCTGCTTTGGCCGGACAACAGATGAAGCTTGTCGATCTGAACAATCCTCATGTCCTTTGCTTCGTTCGCATGTTCGAGGCGCATCGATTGATCGTGATCGCGAACTTCAGCGAACGTCCACAGATGATTGCAGGCAATCATTTGCGGACCGCTGGGCTGGGGCGATTTTTTGAAGACGCGATCTCGGGTGAGACGGTGGGCACCAGCGAACCGCGATCTTTGGAGCCCTATCAAATCATGTGGCTCCAGCGCGTTTAGTGACCCAGGCTGGAACGGATTGAACGCTCAGTTCGGCAACAGCCTCGCTCCGGTATGAGGCGAATGGGTCATTTCCGACCACGCACGGTAGAAACCATGACAAATGATACGACCACGGAATCCCCTGGACGCGTGCTGGTTGTCGACGATCAGCAGAGCATGTGTGAACTGACGAAGGCGGCGATTGAGCCGAACGGTTTTGACGTGACTTGGTTCACTCAGCCCGAGGCCGCTCTGAACGCTTTTCTGACGACTGAGTTTGACGTCGTGCTGACCGATCTGCGGATGAAGGGGCTCAGCGGCATCGAGCTGTGTGAAAGGATCGTCTCCAACCGGTCCGATGTCCCCGTCGTCGTGATGACCGCTTTTGGAAGCATGGAAACGGCGATCAGTGCGATTCGCGCTGGAGCGTATGACTTTGTCACCAAGCCCATCGACTTCGAGATGCTCGCCCTCACTTTGGCCCGAGCGGTCGAGCACCGCCGACTGCAACAACAGGTCCGTTTATTGAGCGAACAGGTCGCCGCCGTTGGCCGTTTGGGACTCGATAAGGTGATTGGCGAAAGTCCGATCATGATGCGTTTGGCCGATCAGATTCGTCGCATTGCTGATTCCGAGGCGGCTGTATTGATCACCGGCGAAAGTGGTTCGGGCAAAGAAATGGCGGCGCAAGCGATTCATCGTCTCAGTCGCCGATCAAAACATCGGTTCGTCGCCGTGAACTGCGCCGCCTTGCCCGAGACACTGCTGGAAAGCGAACTGTTTGGACACAAGAAGGGATCGTTCACCGACGCGGCCGCCGATCGAGAGGGTCTGTTCTTTCAAGCCGATGGTGGGACGCTGTTCATGGATGAACTTGGCGAGATGCCCTTGGCGGTGCAGGCGAAACTGCTCAGGGCGATCGAACAAGGGACTGCCCGCCCTGTCGGTTCCAACGTCGAACGCTCGTTCAACGTTCGCTTGTTGACGGCGACCAATCGCGATCTGGAAGCGATGATCGAACAGGGGCAGTTCCGTGAAGACTTGTTCTATCGGATCAACGTGATACAGATTGAAATGCCTCCGCTGCGCAGCCGAGGCACCGATGTATTGATCCTCGCTCAACATTTCATCGATCAGTTCGCTCAGCAATCCGGCAAGCCAGTCGCCGGCCTATCCGAAGCCGCCGCGCAAAAGTTGCTCGATTACAATTGGCCGGGTAACGTTCGCGAACTGCGGAACGTCGTTCAGCGCGCCGTCGCCCTGACGCGATACGATCGCATCGCCACCGAAGATCTGCCCGAGAAGATTCGCGAGCATCAGTCAAAGCAAGTCCTTATCGGAGGCGAAGACCCAGCGGAGTTGCTGCCGATGGAGGAGGTTGAACAACGATACATCCGACACGTCCTCGAAGCGGTCGGCGGCAACAAGACGACGGCCGCAAAAGTCCTCGGCCTTGATCGCAAGACCCTGTATCGAAAACTGCGTGAAACATAGAGGCTGACGCGATTGCGAACCGTTCGATCACATCCTCTTGACACAGTTCCCGACGCGAAGAGGTCGCCAGGACGACTGATTATTGCCGATCCCTTGCCCTTTGCATCCGTTGCAAGAGTGCTTTACGTCGCTCGCATAGCCGTTGGACTTCGGCGTGCTTCTCTCCAAATTTCCTACGAGACAATTCGAGTACTTCATCCGCGACTCGTTTTGCCTCATCGTATTGTCCGGCTGTCTGATACGTGCTCCAGAGCATGTCCATTGCCCAGAGGGTATCGCTGTTTAATTCACCGAGCTTTCGTTTTCCCAAGTCGACCGCTTCTTTACCAAACGCAATGGACTTTTCATACTGTTTGCCGGCTTGATACATCCACGCTGCTTTTAAGTAGGTAGTCACCGCTAATTCAGGGTCCGCATCGGCACCTTTACGAGCGTGGTCAATAAAGCCGTGGTACAAACGCTCAGCATCGTCAAATTGCCGTAGGTAGACGTAAGCCATACCTAATTGTTCAATGGCCGACACCTGGATGGTCTCCAATGCGCCAATGCTTTTCGGGTACTTGTCGATATGATGTCGTACCTGTTCGACGGCTTGTCGAAGCCGGTTGGGGTCGTTCCGCAATAATTCCAAACTTAGCAATAGATTGACGCTTTCGACGTGTTCGGCACCGTGTCGAGCAAGCTGTTCTTCCAAGAGCTGTCCTCCCAATTGGATTGCCGCCGGTCGATCGATTCGTTTCAGTGTGTCATACAGCAGATGGCGAACTTCTCGCCAAGCTTCGTCATCGACGGTACCGCCATTACGGTCGATCTCCAGGGCAGCCTTAAATAACTCGCATGCCGCGTGCGGTTGTCCGTTCGCGTGGTATGCCTTTCCGAGAGAAGCTAACAGCTTGAAACGAATTGAAGGGTCTTTGATGGATCGTGGTTCAAGCTTCTCCACCGCCTGATCAAGGGCCGCGATCAATGACAGTTCCGCTGGTATCGGACCGGTTGCTTCGAAGATGGACTGGAGATAGTTACTGATCTCCTCCGCTTGCATCCGTTGCGTTTTCTCTCTTCCAGCAAGCGTTTGCAACTGCTCGACCAATGCATTTTTTTCCTCAGCGATGCCGCGAAAAACAATGGCGGACACTGTGGCAAAAGATACCATGCTGAGCAGGAGTACAAAGATGGTCGACAACGCAATGGAAAGTGTCCGATTGCGTTTCACCCATCGTCGTAATTGCTCCATCTTGGAGGGCGGTCGAGCGGTAATCGGTTCGTTACTCATGAACCTCTGTAAATCATTGGCCAGTGCAGCCGCCGACGCATATCGATCTTGCGGTTCATATGATATGGCTTTATGAATAATTGTCTCAAAGTCTGGAGGAATATCGTGAACCAAACAACTGAGTGGCCGCGTTTTTAGGCTGAGCGTTCCCCAAGTAACTGAGCCAGGTCGAGTGCTTCGAACGCTGGCTGACCGGCCACGAGTTCGTATAGCGTAAGTCCTAAATGAATAGACGTCGCTCCGGACGTCAGCTTCGCCATGCAGAAGTTCGGGGCGAGATAGCGTATCGCGCCCAGCACCTCGTTCGTTTCAGTCAAATCGGGGACAGTCGTTCGCCTTGGCCAATCCAAAATCAGTCAGCCACGCCGTTTTGTTGTCATCAACGAGGATATTGGACGGTTTGATATCACGATGTAGCACTCCTTTTTGATGGGCGTACGAGAGTGCATTGGCGATTTGCAATCCAACCTGCGCAACAGAGTTCAAACGGCACATCGAGTGATGCGGGCGACGCCTTCGACAAAGGCCGTCCTTCAATAAACTGCATCACATAATAGAAGGTGCCCGCCGCCTCACCGAATCCTGAATATCGCGATAATGTTCGTGTGGTGCAGATTTGCGACGACCCTTGCTTCACGCTCAAATCGTTCGATTGATCGCTGATCGCTCATCACTCGGTTCGGCAAGACTTTTAGGGCAACGCGTCGTCCCAGCGATTCTTGTTTCGCCTCGTAGACGATCCCCATGCCTCCCGGCCTAAAACACGAATGATGCGATAGTCCTGCAAGCTTTCCAAGCTTCAGTTCCTCCGTCGATAGCGTGTCTGTGTGAACATCGGGGCTGCTCAGCGGAATGCCGCGCAATTTGTCCAACAGTCCGCGATAGTCAAGTGCATCATGCCTCATTGGTTGACCCGATCAATAGCTGCCGAAATGCGTTTTCGGCAGGGGATTCGAGTCGACGTAAGGCCTCAACACATCGGTCGCATTGCTTCAGATGCGAATCGACGGTGACGAACTCTTGTTCTGAAAGTTCGCAACTCACGTACTCCGCAAGCTTTGCATCGACCGGACACGATTCTGAAACCAAAGACATTATTGACCAGCTTCCCGCGAGTATACTGTTGCGCTCTCATTGATATAGAACGTTTGACTGTCACAAAATGCTCGCGTCCTCCGTCCGCGCAGCTCGAAAACACCTTTGCAGACCACGATTCCATGAGGCTTCGAGGGGGTCCTAAGATCCATTCAACCGATCCGTCGAATGGTTTATGCCACTCGATTCTCGCCTGAATTGGGTTCTCAGGAAGCGTCGAACGCGATAGGCCGCCTGGTTCGCAGCTCCCCGCGTGATTGCAAGTTCGTTAGCGATCGTCGCGGAATCCAGTTCACAAATATCCGCCATATAAACGCGTGGAAGTCTGAATCGGAAAAGTGGTTCTGAGCAGCTTGTAACATTTCGTCGGCCAGCGATAAATCTTCCTTGCTCAGACCACAGCGTTCTCCCCGCATCCAACATCGCATGGGAAAGTGAGTTCAATCGCTGCATTGCGGCCGACCCAATCTGACGCATCAAACTCGGCACGTATGCTCTGATAGTAATCTCGAATACAATTATTAACGATGGTCCATAGCCAGCCCCTGAATAGGTGCCCTTCTTCCGACTTGCGAAACCGATGGATCTCAGCCACTGTGCCGCCCGGAATGCTTCCTGAGTCACATGCTCGCTTTCCTGTTTGAATGTGCTGCTCGGCAGCGATCAAAGATACGAGGCCCGTATTCATTGACAAATCTGCTCCAAGTCTCATGATCAAAGTGTTGAACACGCCGAATGAAACTGACGAAGTTGATTGATCGAGCTGTGTCATCGCAAAACCAGCAGACCTCATTGGCATCTATGCAAAGTACTTGTCTCGGCCATCAAAAAATGTGGAGATCGATTCGGTTTTAGACTGCATGGCAGTATTCGCTCTCTGAAACGAGTGCGTGTTGCCTTACTGAACAATTGCATAAAGAATATACTGTACCACGTCCTTTCAGTACGCTGAACATCGGAATGATGGGGCGGTTGCGTACGTTCGGCATTCCGCAGCAATGGACACTAGCAACCAAAATGACTAATTCCGACCTGTTGTCGACTAAAAAGGGCTCGCACCACCAATCGAACAGTGATTCGTCTTTGACGACATCGTCTAATACTTTACATGAACGGATTGTGTGTTATGGACGCTACTTTGGCTGGTATCAACGAAAGCATATCTGAGTCGAATGTACTTATAAGTTCAGGATGCAGTTGGAGCCAAATAGTTTGCTGGATCGTCCGTCAGACCCGGAACGTGTACATCTTGCTTTCCCTTCAAAGCGACATTATCCAAGTTGCGGGTAAGAGGAGTAAAATGGGCCGACTGTTCCATCATCTTCAAAGGTGTCGCGTCGGGCCACGCACGAAATAGATAATCTGTCGCTGGTATTGCCTGGTTGGTTTGAAACAGCCTCTCCTTCTTCAAGCGGAGAAGATTTATTAAGAAAGTTGATAACGATCAACGCATCGATCGGACCAACGTTGCCGTCTCCGTTTGTATCCAGAAATGCGAAGGACAGGTCACTTGCCGATTCCAGCTCCAAGGGTCCGCGATGGTTTAAGAAATTAATCACCACAAGAACGTCAAGCGGTGACACGACATGATCGTTGTTTGTATCGTGGCTATCGATCGGATTCTGCCAAGGAGCGATGACACGCTGAAATCCAAAATTCACTTCAAGAATGTGGAACGTCGGATCGTACGACAATTTCTTGATGCTGAAAGTTGTCCGTGGAGCCCGTCGATCCAGGCGTTAGCATTCTTGCCGGAGACGTCCTGATCCATCCAGCAGTCGGTTGAACATGCACAACGTAGTTTCCGAACGGCACGTCGCGGAAAGTGAAGCTGCCCGTTTACTCGTCATCGTTGACAATTCGCCTGGACTGAGTTGTTGATCGCCATTCATATCCAGAAACACGATCCATGAAGAAATTCCCGGCTCGACGGAGTGACGATCTTCGGATGCATCGAGGTCATTCCATATATTGCCCGAGACGGTTCCAAATCCCGTCAATCCGACGTCGAGATCTAGTCGCTCCGCGTTTTCAACGCGGAAATGATTCGTTTCGCCGCTAGCAGGATCGACATCGCTGTCAATCGCATCATCGTCGCCAACATTTTGGACCACAAAACTCGGCCTGACGGGAGGATCGAACTTCAGAAAGTACGTGCTGCTGCCGGATATATCCTGAAATCCGAAGAAGCCGCCAGACTTGGATGTCGTCGTCCCAACCAACCTGCGTCCACCATTTGGCAATGCTTCAAAAAGGCTTGTCGTTATGCCGGCGACACCTGTCTCTTCTGTATCTCGAGTGCCATTCTGGTTTGCGTCGAACCACGCGAGACCTTCGATCTCGATGCGTGCCAGTCGCTGAAACCGACGTATCGGATTCAAACTTGGGTGACTCTTGGTTGCCGACGTTGTCTCGAGACGTACTGAGGAAGGATACCGACGACCAGGTTCGCCGACGTAGATCGATTGTGTTAGAACTGTGTGTTCGAGCCAAACCTCGAAGGGGCCATCGTCGGTCGCGACGAAGATCGTGTAGTCCGCCAGTCCCGCCGGCCGAATCAAGCCTCGTCCAAGTTACTTCTGAAGACGTGCGACGCGTCTGATGTCGGAGCGACGCGGATGACCTCGCTGGTCGGCGCGTCAGCATCGATCGTGTTTTGATACAGTGGGGTTTCGATCGGTGGATTCACATCAAAGGTGATACGAGCGGCCGCGTCAAGCGTATCGCCGGTTCTCGACTTGGTCAAACATCTGGATCGTATAATCGACCAGCCCCTGTCCTTCCGCGCCATCCACGTTGGGAGGCAAGAAACCGACGAGCGGACTTTCCGGTACTTCGCCCGTTGTGGGATCAATCGCAGTAAGCTGCCAGAATGCCAAGCGACTGCGGACTTCAATTCCCGCGATAACGTCGATGTACACACCAAACTCGTCGCGATAGTCCGCGGTCTTGATAGGCCGCTTTCCCTTCCGGCACCGTCAATCGAATGCGTGCCAAACTGACTGTCTTAATCGAAACGTGCGGCTATCGAGATTCTCATCCATCTGTTGCAACACGGTCAACCGCTGAACGGAAGCGCAGTTGCCAGTTCGGGATCATTCTCAAAACGGATTTTATAGGTCAACGTATCATCCACGCCGACCCAGCGTTCCGGGCCAAAGCCGACGGGTCCAAGAATGTCATTGGGGTCAAACGAACCTTCTTTAATAGAATCTCGTAGCAAGAGTCAACATGTGCGCATTCATCTTCCTCCAAAACCTGAAAGTTACGTCCAGCAGTTGAACTATTTGCAACATCCACCACGAGATCACTATCATCGACAACTCTGAGTGTATAGGTAAAGTGATCTTGCCCCGTAAACCCGTCATCGTGGGTGTATAAACAAAATCCCCATTTGGAAACATGAACAAATCACCGTGGTTAGTGCGCACGCGCCCGGATTCCCAACCTCGACTTTAGCGATTTTGATGACGTCATTCTCCAGCACGTTCCCAGCTCGCGCAGAACCTTGTCGACTCGGAAGAAATCGGCACGCTTCCGTCCCTCCATCGCGATCTTGAACCTGGTTGTACATTGCGATCTTGTGACGAGCTTGTACGATCTAAGCCAGATCGTGAGTGCTTCCAAGAAGTTAAACCAACGTGATCCGATGCGATCTGCATGTTCCTTTATATCGACAATGAATTCAGTGATGTCAACCAGTGTATTGGCAATGTCAACTGCTTGATTGCCGAGCTTTATATCTGCAGCCAATCTATCTGCTGGTAATGATCTCATCACTCAGGTTTTCGTAGCCCAACGAAAGCGATTCTTCAATTTGAGCCATTCCACTCGTTGTTCAGCTGCAAACTGAATAAGCTTGCGAGAATCGTTGAAAACCCGTCTGGCTTACCTTTCCCTCTCGAAACAGTGAAACGAGTAATAACTTTCGTAATTGGCTTTAGTCGTGTCAAGCATTCTCAATTAATCGCCCAAAGTCTTTGAAATGTTTGACAGGCAGTTGCTTCAAATGCACCAATGCCTGTTACATAGCCCGCAAGATCTAGGACGATACTTGTACTGCCCTTGCCAATCGTAACTAATGCAGATTTTGCCTCCTGGGCAAACGTCTCCTGAGCAGACTCCGCCAGTTCGCGATATGCCCGCATAGATTTCCATGCGTTAAAAGCCTCCTCAAACCAAGGTCGATCAGCTTCTGATTCTGGTGGAAGCGGAGGACGGATGTCGGAAGCTAACAGGAGGGACTTCGCCTGAAGGCATCGTACCACCATGTCACGCGAGAAGCGAACTCCCTTCAGCTTCGAGCTTGCTCCGTCGCAGGCCGTCACTGCTAACGCCAGCTTCAATTGCTACCTGGGTTATTGAAACTTCGATATGTGAAGTAATTTCACCAGCCAGCTCACATCAAGGCTCACGCTGTGAATCCAGTAGCAACGACATCAAGTCGGGCGTTACTCAAATTGTCGCTTGCAATCTCAAAGTCTCCATTTGAATCGGTAGTTGCAACCCCAACAACTACATGGTCCGCGTTGGGTGGCCAGGACGAGGGCCCCAGGAACGGGAAGACGAGACTGCGAACCGAGAACATGACCAGCTTTCGAAGCTACTGTGGCACTCAGTTGTGATTGAAGAACAACGCCATCGGATGTATTGACAGCGGTGTTTTCGAATACATGCTGGAACGCGGTGGCGACGATCGATATCGAGTAGTCACCAAAGGGTACAAAAAATCTATATTGTCCAGATTCGTTCGTCGTTGCTGATTTAAGAAGTGTCTTCGTTTGCGAGTCGTACAAGAACACGTAGGCTTGAGACAACAAGTTGCCTTCAATATCTGTAACGATGCCTTCGATCGACGCAAGTTGTCTGGTTGCGATGTCTAACTCGCGATCCACGGGAATTCTGATAGTCGAGGCTGTCGACCGCGTTTCGTCGGACAACGCCAGTACCTCGTACTCTCCAGCCACGAGTCCATTGAACTCGAATTCCCCGGCGGTGCTCGTGGCTACTCGTGAGACCTGTTTGTTGTCCACGCGAGACAATACGACCAGCACCACCTATTGGTAACCCTAGCGTCAAGCACCGTCCCAGAGAATGTGTGCGAGCCGCTGACAATCGTTATCGCGTCCACCTCTGCAAAGTCTGTTGTGACAGTGACTCGATAGGCTCAGATGAATATCCAATCCCCTCCGCGACCAACAGATATTCGCCCGGCTCGGTTAGCCCAAATTCAAATCTACCATCGGATGACACATCGACATTCAATATGTTTTCATTCGCGTCGTTCAATACGGACAACACGGTGTTTAACAGAGGTTCGTTGCTCGTATCCACAACGACACCAGAAACCCTACTAAAGTTTTTGATCTCGATAGGAGCAAGAGTAACCGAAGCCCCTGATCCCACAACTGCAGTAGTCTTCTTCCTATTTCAAACCCCGCAGATACCGCTTTGATTACAAAAGTGCCTGGGGCGACATCTTGAAAGGAAAACACTCCATCGGAAGAAGCGGTGCTATTTCGAACGCTCCAACTTGGTCTTCCAAAATGACGGTCAAAGCCGTTGAACGAGTACGCCACTTATGCATCTTGGATTGCACCCGACAATTCAGCCGCTTCGGAGAGTCCTATTTCTACAGCAGTCGTAGTGCCAGATGACACTGTCATTATGGGTGATTGCGTAGCTAGATAGCCCTCCGCTTCAATGATGATGCGAACTTGTTCAGGCGGGCAAAATGATCTACTCGGAAAAGTACCGTCCAAAGACGAAACAAAGGAACCAAGGACTCGTTCATCCAGCAGCAATCACAAATCCGGTCGCATCAGGTATGATAGTGCCATCGGTCAATGATCGAGTGGTTCCAGTAACCATTCCTGATTCGTGCATCAAAACGCGTTGGACTTGAACTGTGTCGTTGATTTCAACGTGAATATCTGAAATCGCCACCGAAGCCAATCCGCCGCTGATGTTAGCCGAATAAGCAATTTCGCCCAGATTTGCAAATTCATATTTTCCATTATCATCGGTGAACGCCTGACGTGTGCTAGAGATGTCCGTTTCATGCGAGATAGTAATCAAAGCGTTGGGAACCGGCGTGCCGTCAACAGTCGTTGCAGTAGCTCGCAAATTTCCGCCAACAGATGCGACTAACCGAAGTTCTTTTAGTCGCTCTCCTCCCTCCAGTCGGATCGTATCCAAGGCCTCCAATGCGGCCCCATCGAGTGTGAAACTGTAAGTTCCCGATTCAAGTTTTGGCAAGATAAACGTTCCGTCCTGCCAAGTGATGGTCGGGTACGTCATCGGAATCATGATTAATCGCCGTTAGCTCGCGACCGCTAATATCGATTGCGAAATCAGCGTAAATCGCCCCCGGATAGATGATTCTGATCCGCGATGGCTTGTAGAACTTCTCGCCGGCCAGACGCTGACGGGTCTTTGGTATCTCCGGTCTCAGAGTAACTAAGTTTGCATGCGACAACATCGCAAGATAAGTTCGCGCCATGTTGTGGCCCACCCGCTCGACGACTCGATTGAAGATGGGCTCAAAGTCATCGTCTGACATTCCCATGGGAATGAGTTCATTGCGAATGGTTTCCATGGAAATGGTTCGTCGAGTTGATCGTATCCGAGTCGTTGAACTGAATTACGGATTGCTTCAGGTTGAAAATCGACTAGACCGTGTACAAACGCATGAAGAAATCCTGTCCTGGCAGGACGAGGCCGGGCGGTCCATCACTGGCTCGACGGGGCGTAGACGGTGAAGCCTCCGCCGTTTAACGCAGTGCAGTCGAAGTTGGCAAAACCACATTGATCATTTAAGGTTCCGGAACGGGGCACACTACTCGTCGTTCGTCCAAGCGGTGCGGAACTCGTTAGCGAAAGGTATGGTGCCCATGCGTCATTCAACCCATCATTCGCCCACCGCACAGCAAACGCGTATTCAGCGGGCGGATCGTGAAAGAGGTCTTCTAACCGTGCATCGGGAGCGTCAATGAAGGGGATGTTTGTTCCGCCGCCGCCCAGCACGACCTGCAAGCCGCTGGGTATGGTGACTTGCTCGCCTTCGTGGTCGGTTTGTCGAAGACAACGTCGTATGTTCCGGGCTCGGCGAGAGTTAATCAAACGTTGCGTACAACTTGCTTTCGCTGGTGCGGAAGAACCGATGCGGCAATCTCGACATCGCCACTTAGCAATTTGGCGGTCACGGTACGGTCGATTCGCCACCTTCAATCTCGAGCGTTCGATTACCGGCCGTACCACCGATTCCAAACGATTCATTGAACACCGAGAATTGAACGCATTGGGCGTCCAAAGTGAACTCGCCGAAGACGCCTTCGCGGAACGGCAGCGGATCGCCCATGTTACGTAGTAGGTGCCCGCTTGTGCACTCGGCACCACCGCTCGTTGGTCACTGCTGGAAATGTCGCTTGGTCCGAAATCAAACGTCGTTCGAGATGGAACAGCTTCGTACCGTATGTACACCTCTGTTCCGAACTGGTCGGGCGCGTCCGTCCCGAAATTGACGACCAGTGCGTCGCCAGCGTGCCCGCCACTTCGATTCGGTAGTACAGGCGTTCGTTGTACGCGATGGTGCCGGCGACGGTACTGCCAATGGCAAGTTCCGGAACATCGACGGAAAAGTCGTCGAGTGAAGCTCGTAGGTTGTTTGTCTCATCCGCCTCGGAAATGTGGTTGCGAATGTCACTGCGAACGATGATGTGATACGCGTCACCTGGCAGAACGCCCGGAAGCGAGCCGACAACCAAGCCCTGGTAGCTTTCGCCGACACCGAGCCGCCCATCTTCCGCTGGCTGCCTGAAACGCCTACAACGGGTCATCAATGTCCCACGTGTCATCGGAAGCGAAACGTAGACGGAGTCAAACCAGTTTCCTTCGGCAATGCCGGGACCTTGATTGAGAATCGCATAGGTCACGCTGACCGTCATTCCTGGAATCGAATCAGGAGGAACGACGATCGTCCCGGCGACGAGGTCCGACGGCGGCAGGACGGCGACTGGGAAGGGGCGGTACTTCGTCCCGCAAATTGTTCTGTTCGCCTCCGCTCTTGCAGTCGGTTCCCGCCGTCCCCGACAACGAACACGTAAACCGGCCTGGTCACGTAACGTGGAATTGATACACGCACCGAACCAGTGTAGGAAGTGATGTCTTCCGCTTGCTCGATACGAGCTGCTCCGATGTAGATGTCCGTCTGGCATCAAGAACTTCGTCGCATGACAGACCCGGTCATTCCACAAGCCGCGCATTGGTCCCGTACCCGTGTTGGTCCCAGTCCATGTGAATTCGGCCGGTTGCCCACTGATCAACGGACCCACGACCGACACGTTCGAGATTTCTAGATCAGGCACTGGGTTCAACGAGACAGTTGTCTGCTGCGGAGCATGGTCGGTATTGTTCGATTCGTTTCCGGGTTCCAGGACGCGATTTCCCGCGTCCGTAGCGACCAGGACGTGGAATCGTCCCGTAAGTTCATCGGGAACATGAAGCTGCCGTGATACAGAATAACTAGCTCCGGACGGCAGGACGCCAGCGTGCGTAACGCGTCCAATTTGGATGTCATCGCCACTCAGAATTGAATCGGACGAGAGATAAATAGCGTCTTCCCACCATGTCGAGTTGGTCGACCCATCGCCAATGTTTCCGACTGTCCATTGAACATTGAGCTTGCCCGCGGACATCGCCGTCATGTCGGCCACAATGTTGGACACATTCAAGTCAGCCACATCGCGAAGGACGGTGATGGGAATCGCTTGGGAATCGTTGTTGGCCTCGGACGTGCCTTCAAAGACGTGATTTCCGGAGTCTGTCTCAATGAACAAATAGTAGTCGCCGACGAACGCAAAAGGGATGTTCAACAGCTCGTCGCGGACGTACGATTGGCCAGCCGCCAGCGGCGTTCGATCGCCGCCTGCGACGGCATGCGAAAATCTGATTGTGTCGAGCAATACATCGTCACTGCGGTCGAGCGTTGCGTCGGCCGACAAGTAGTAGCGATGATTCCACTGCGAAACGATGGTGTCGCCTGTGCCTTCATTCGTACCAACCCATGACACCAGCACTGGGCTTCCTGCATGCGCGACAAGTTGCTCGGGTGTGTCCGCGACAACTAAGTCGGCGGGCCGCGAAATGATCCCCACCTTCGATTCGCTGCGTCGCAGATTGTTGTTCTTGTCAAACTCAAACACCGCGTCACCAACGTCCACCATGGCAAACACAAAGAATTCACCTTCGATATCGTTGGGCAACGTGAAGCGTTCTGTATGCTGGTACGGAGTTGAGTTGGGCTGAAAATCACCGACTGAAAAATCACGCCTTCCCAGTTGGTAATCCGACGCAACGTCGAACTGGTCATCCGACGACAAATAGAAAGCATTCCTCCATTGCCGAACAACGGGCGCGGTCGATCCATTGTTCTCAATCGTGAATGTGACCGCCAGCTCGTGCCCCGCCACAGCACCGTCCGCAGGCAAAACGTCAACCAGTTCAAGATCTGGAGGCGGCAGCAAGCGGACTTGAATCTGGCTGGTGCTGGCTGCGATGTTATTCGCCTCGAATCCTCGTTCCTCTACACGGTCGCTAGCATCAACGTCGACAAGAAGATAGACGTCACCTTCTAGATGAAACATGCGTTCCAAATCGTACGGCACTTGGACCGTTGTCGAGGCTGCGTATACTTCTCCCTGTTGCAACAAACCATTGTGTGCAAGATCACCAAGCAGTAGGTCGTCGTCATCTAAGTTGGAATCGTTGGAGAGATAGACGCGATCGATCCACGAATCGCTACTGGTGACGCCTGGTTGTTCATTGCCCACCTCCCAGAACACATTGAGCGTATCGCCGCTGAAAATCGATGCGGTCGAATCGGACGTTGGATGCCTGCAGGTCGGCGGGATTCGCAGCACGATGTCGATCCTTTGAGGACTCGCACTAATTGTCATTCTCGTTGAACAGTTCAAATACATCTCGCCCATGGTCCGCTTCAACCAGAACATAGAAGGCTCCTCGATTTCGTTTGAAGTGTCACTTCGGCATGGCCTCGGTGGCTTTCATTCGGCCCCAGCGCGGCGGCGTTAGGCGTGGTGGCAAGCCGTATATCAGACGAATCCAGTCGGTCGTCCGATGACAACCACACCGCGTTGTGCCATTGGTCGCTCCCCGTCGAGACGGCGTTGCTGACATTCACTTCGTTCCATTCTACTACCACCGTTTTTCCCGCCAATCCCGCTGGCGGAACCATTACGTTGGCAATCCGCAGGTTGGGAAATTGCTTTTGCGTCACCGTGATGCTTGCATCATCGATCTTCGTATTGTTGGACTCGGCGGCAAGCTCGGTCACGTCGTTGTCCGCGTCTGTTCGCACAATGAACGTGTATGGACCATCCAGATCGAGCGGCAAAGTTATTGGCTGGCGTCGCCGGACGTCGCGCCCGCCGACAGCGTCCATGGAAACTCAAATGTGCCCACATGTCTGGCATCCAGAATCGAACCGGTCGGCGATACATAGATTTCGTCAACGAAGCGATTGGAAGTACCTGAGTTCCGCGATTCGATACATCCCAAGTCAACAGCAGTGACGCACCCGATTCGTACTCTTGCTGATCTGGTACCAAGATTTCGCTTACTTCCAAATCCGGCGAGAGGCAGCGTCACAGCGAGGGCGTTGCTCGCCACAATGTTATTATCTTCGTCCGTCTCGGTGATACGTGACCGAGAATCGGTTTCTAATAGAAGATAGTATGTTTCCGCCTCGATACTTGAATCGAGCGGAATCGTCAAATTCATTTGCTGTGTGTAGCTTTGGCCAGGATCCAACGGCAGGAAGTCACTCGCGGAGAACTCTTGAATTAAGAGATCGCCATCATCAAGGACGCTGTCGGATGAAAGCCAGATCGCGTCGGTGACGCCAGTTTCGATCGAATCGACCGAGGTATTGGTGACCGTCCAATTCACGGGAAACGGTTCCCCCAGCTTGATTGCCGTGGAGGATGTGGTGGCGATCGAATCCGCTCGCAAATCATCCAACGTAATGCGGATCGGCTTGATTCGGATATTGTCTGTTTCGTTGTCTTCAAACAGTCCGGTACCAGACAATGAGTCCGCGACCACGATTAGATAGTAGTCCCCTGGATCATGCAGGAACTGCCACGCAAACGACTGAGAATATTCTTCGTGCCCATTGATGTCTTGTCGGAAGAAGGACCTAATTCGCTCGTCAATATCTGGCGTTTCATCGTCCGAGAGGTAGAGGCTGTCTTCCCACCATGCTTCGCCAGGCGTCGCCTCGGTATTCTGAATCGTGAAGCCCACGTCAACAGTCTGACCTTGGGCGACGACATCAGGTGCCGAGATATCCGTGACAGTCAAATTGGCCCGCGGTATCCACTCGATCTCTCGCGTAGTCGATGCGAGTGATCCAATGGTGGCAACAATCGTGTCTTTGCCAGCAACGTCGCTCCGATATCCCAGGCCAGCCACGCCCGAGTCGTCCGCGACGATTTCTCGCTCCAACGTGTTGACGCCGGAAACTGAAACGTCGATGGCACGCCAGGCAGCGGAGTGCCAAGATCATCGGTAGCGGTCACGAGGACCGTGCGATGATCAAATCTTGGGCGGGATCCTCTTCTGATGAGATCTCAAGTCGCACGTCGCTTCCCTCAACCCAAATCACGCTGGATCGCACGACTTGAGAGCTGCCGTCGTTGAAAAAATAGCGACCAACGATATGGTCGAATCCTGGTGTCATGCCCTTGTAGGAGACTTCCGTTCTAGGAACACCAAAGAAATCAACATCGCTCACACCAAAGACGAAGACACCGGCACCGCGGGCATTTCTAATCCGTCGTCATCAAAACTGAAACTTGACGGTGTGCTCCGTTCCAACCTGTCGTACGACTGGTCCTTCGGGGTCGACAGTAAGTAGTCTGGCTTCGTTCACGGGGCCGAAATCGGTGATCGTCGTGTAACGCGTCGATTCGCCGGCGCTAAAGAAAATAGACTCTGTGCCGCCAACGCGACGTCGTAACCCGAGTCGATAACCGAATCGCCATCAACATCCCCGGACACGTCTCCCGTTAGGTTGGCACCGGACAGGATTTTGTCGACGAGTGCTGCGGCATTTCCCACTTCGACGTTGTCTATCGATAGGGGGCATCTCTCGACGCCGACTTCAATAGTGCCTTGATCGATCTGCCACGATAAGCCTGTGGACCTGTTGGAGACGGTATTGGATTGAAACAGTTTGGTCTTGTTTCCTTGATGCCTCCGCCGTCGTCGTCTTCGCTGCTGTCAAAAACCAAATTGCCATCAAAGAAACGAACCAAGTCGAATTCGATGGGAACGTCCAAGGTGTTGGTGATCGTGTACTCTTGCGTCAATCTTACTCCACCAACGTCACCTCCATAATTTAGGTGCATGAGTACGGCAGCCGTCTGAGCGAGTTCAAAGTCGAGTCCTTTATAATGAAACTGGCCTGTGCCAACTGCTCTTGGGAGGTCCCCCAACACATGGCTCAATGAATCTTGCTCGACCGTAACCGGCTGATCAGGCAATCCGCCGCTGCCTTCAATCGATCCGCTTGTGAGGAATTGCCTGGGTCCTTCGCCACCAATCCTGATTGCCACGCCCGAGTAACGCGTGGTTCCTGCTTCGGGCAAGGGACGAAGACTTCGAAAACCATGATTTGGTGCGTGAATTGCGTCGCCTGCGACTCCTCGGACGTCAGAGCCAAACGCACCATAGGCGTCGACATCCACAGCAAGCGAAGTGGCGAGTATAAAGTCATTCGGTCTTCGCCGGCGTCCGGGAACTGGACCGGATAAATTTGCTAGTACTCGACGATCCTCAAGTGCCTCGAGCACCAGTCGCCTTAATGCTGAATTGCCTGCCTTTGTTCGATGCCTGGCTCGACGATCAGGACGTTTTTTGCGATGTCGACTTGAAGTCATAGACGTACTCGTTCGATGTCAGTAGGTTGCATTGTCGCGGAAATCGTCTCGTGCTTATGCTGTGTCTCGCATTGCCAAGCTTTCGAGTTGCAATGTTTTTTTAGGCCACAGCGAGTTTCGTAACCGCTTCGACAGAAAGAACGAATTGCTGTCACACAATTTTTCTGCAATGTGGAATAATTTCACCGTCCCCCAAAGAACGGATGACGAACCGCAGAATCAACATTTTTGGTGCTGGCTGGTCAAAGGCGGACAAGAGACAAAGGTCCGGTACATAACGGACTTCGACTTATCCGAATACCTCTGTACCGGTGGTTCGATCGAACAACGAAGGGGCTTGAACCGAGTGCCGCAGGAGTTAGTGTCATGCTACCCAATCGATTGCTTGACTCCGGCTGCGATGAGCAATGCCACTCAATAGGGTTGGATATCAGAGCGATCTCGAAGGGTTCTGGCCTGGCTATGGAACGCGTTCCGTGCGTGTCCGTTTACCGTTTATCGCCCCCTTAAATGCATTGTCTATCAATACCGCGTTGTTGTTCATCAAGAATGACCAAGGGCACTGGATGGCCCGCGTTGCGTTAAATTGAATTCGCAGAGCTAGACAGTTGCAATCAGTCGGTGTTGAAGTCTTTGGAGAAAGCCAGTCTACCGAAGCCTCAGTAGTCGGTCATCGAATCACGTTCGTCATCGTCATTGCGGATGGCTGTCGCGCGGATCAGGATCGAAGATGCGTCGGCTTGAGGCTGCGTGACCTGTCGACTCGCTCGGTTTAACCAATTCAGAATGTTTAATGCGTCCAGCGGCGTGATCAGCCGGTCGCCATTGACATCGTAAGACGCTTCACCCTCGATCCGTTGAAAGGGGAGCGATGTTGTACCGAGGCGTTGTAATTGATTCAAAACAACCAACGCATCCAGCGGAGTGACGCTGCCACTGAGGTTTACGTCGTGTGGTGTATCCTCGTTTTGCCAGATGCTCTTGTCGGCGATTGATCGCAGAATGAAGTTCGTGCTGCTAAATCGGACCGGCTCGCCACGATCTGTCGCGGTGACCGTGATTGACCATTCCCTGCGGTCGGCAGGCTATCGCTGCGAAAGCCGAGGTTCGTGGCGTCAAAGCTAAGCCAGTTGGGTAACGCGGACCCATCGGTTAATCTCGCGTTGTAGACCAGCGGAGCGTTCGAGTCGGGATCGACGACTAGATCGTTGGCGATTTCAAAAGCAAACGGTTTGTCGACCGTCGCGGTGAAACTTGGCAAATCATCGGTGAACGCCGCGCGGCATTGTTGTTGTTGACCACCATTGGTGAACCGGCGATATTTAGCGGCAAAACGTTGGTTACGTGAGGATTTGGGGCGAGTTCGGAACGCTTGGAACAGGTAGGCTTCTCCTTCGAGAGTAAACGAGATTGGAATAAAACCCGATGCCATCCCATCACTATCACCCTCCGCCAACGAACTGAGGGTAGGATTCTTGATCCCCAGCGTGACGCCGTATTCCGGGAAATACGTTTCGCCCGTTTCGGTGCCCCATGCGAAGACGACGACGCCATCCTGCGAGATGTCTGAAACTTGAAGCCACACGCGTTCATCAAGCACCTCCATGAACGTGAGCTGTTGATGAAATCCAAAGTCGGCTTCATCGAAATCTTCACCGGCAGTCAGATTGACAAGCAGAGGACTGTTGTCGGTCGTCAGCGTGTACCCGACAGGGGCGGTCGCCAGATCGACACGTATCACGTAAGCACCCGCAGCCAGATCAACGAAGTCGTAGGCTCCGTTGGCGTCAGTTGTTTCGGCCAATTCTCCATCGTCGAAGGCTCCATTATTATTGTCGTCAATGAAAACCGTCACCCCGGCAATTCCAGGTTCATCGCTGTCCTGAACACCGTCACCGTTCAAGTCGTTCCAAACGAAGTCGCCAAGGGTGGTTGGACCATGCACGGGATCATCGTCAATGATCTGGACGAGATGGCTATTGGGAGCGAAGATCACACCGGGAATACTGACATCGGACAATTGCAAACGTAAGCTTTCCGTTGGTTCCACGATGTCGTCGTTAACAATCTGAACCGCCACCGTTTGAATGGCTCCACTGGTCGAGCTGGCGGCAAAAGTGATCGTTTGCCGAGTGAAATGGTAGTCATTCACAGGATCCGCCGGATCGCTGCCAACATCCCTCGCGTCAAACACATCGAGTGTCAGGTCTTCTGTTAAGGCCGCGCCGCTGGGGATATTCAGGACAACGTTGACGTTGTGAAAACCGACAGCTTCGTTGGCCTCGCTGGCGGTGGTTTCAAACGACACCTCACTTGTTGGCAGAGACGAAACGATTTCTATGGAGTGCGCCGCCGTGGTAAGTGTACCAGTGGCCTGATTGATTGCGGCCACGCTAATGTTTGCTTCACCCGTCGCTTCGAACGAATGCGTTGCATCGAGAAGGTCACCCGCATGAATCTGTTCATCTTCGACGCCGTCTCCGTCCCAATCTATTGAGTACAGATAGTTGCCCGATATCGACTGGTTGATCGTAAAATGAATCGGCAATGATTGAGCGCCAATCGAAGCCCCCGTCAACGAGAGCATTCCATCGCCAACGAACCATGTAACCATACCTCGTTCGTCCGAATCCGCTTTGTGTTTGATAAATCTTTCAATTCCCACATGCGTCAGCGGGGTCTCTTCCAGTTGCCATTGGTTGCCAAACGCGACCGCATCTACGGTACCTGGTGCCACATCGATTAGACTTCCTTGATCTCGAATCTGGATGAGATTCCCACCAGGATCAGTTGACATCCCCAAGTCGAGGAGGCCGCCATCGACTGAGATTGCTGGCTGGTCGAAATCGCTGCTTTCCAAAACGACGCAATCACGTAGCTTCAATGAACCTCCGTTGACCTTGATCGCTGGGCTCTCCGAACTTGTTTGGATTGTCACGCCATTGCGAATCAGCACGTCGCCATCATCCACCGTCAGCGCCGCAGGAGATCCACTGATAATTGCGCTTCCACCAATTGCGCCCCCACCATCGATAATCACGCTGCCATTCGCTTTGAATCCGCTGTATTGGCCTGGTGCCAATCGCAGTACACCTTGGCCTGCAGCCGCCTTGTTGGCATCAGATAAGTTGTCAAATGCGTTGACGCCGAATATCGCCCGTTGATTCCCAGGAGTCCTTGGATCGGCATCGTCAATCGGGTCTCCGGGGCTTAGCGCAGCGAAATCGTCATCAACGTATAAATCTAAATTCGTGGAAATGGGAAGCACATCCGAAAACTCCGACGTATCAGTGGGCAACGATGGCGTTTCTTCATCGTTGTCCGTGTCGATCAAACGCGTAGCAGTGGCTACGAGATAGTCGTTGATGAACGCATCGGCATACGTAAGCTTTACTTTGAATGAGGCGAATCCATTTACGTCGGTTTTCACTGTCGAGGCACCCACTCGCCTCTTTCCCTGCCCTTGTCCAATGGAGCCAAACGGCAGATGAATGGCGAAGAATTCAATGCGGTACTCAGAATTTGCGGCGCTTTTCAGAAAGCCCAACGCACGAAGACCGGTCGATTGCACAAGCACGGGGAAGTTCTGCAATCCATTGCCACCAACATCGCCGTCTAAAAGATCATTGACGGTGGTACCGTCCCCGTTTAGGTCGATTCCTCCATCCACGTTATTGTAGATGCCGTTACTCAAGATCGCGTTCGATTGGGCATCTCCGTCGATCACGACGCCAATATCGTTATAGGCAATCTGATTGCCTTCGCCCGATTTCGTTCCACCAATCAAGTTTTCGCTTGAATCATAAACTCGAACTCCCGGGCCATTGTTTCCCAAATCCAAGGTCGACGTCCTATCCATACCGATGAAATTTCCTTGAATCCGATTCTTGCTGGAACCGCTTCCATCAATGGAAACACCTGCATAATAGCCTCCCGAAATGACGTTACCTTCCCCATTCCCAGGTCCGCCGATTTGATTCAGTACTCCACCATCAATCGCGACGCCGGCAAACGAATTGCCCAAGGGTGCCGTCCCTTCAGTGTCGACGCCGATCAGATTTCCGACAATCTTGTTGTGTTGAGCTTCGCCTTCGAATGTATGTATGTAGACACCGACGTTGTCGGACCCAAATTCGTCGCCGTTTCCTGAGATGACATTCTGAGTTCCAGATTCCGTGCCACCGATCATATTGTTGGACGCATCCAAAATCTCAATCCCGGCCTTCCGATTACCGATCGCTTGTGATCCTGTTGCATCAACACCAATCCAATTGCCGGTGACTTTGTTGTTCTCCGATACCGCGCCTCGGATACTTATTCCAGAGCCAAAGTTTCCCGAAACTATATTGCGTTCATTGACATTAATCCCCCCAATAATATTATTGGGACTGTTAAATACAGATATGCCAAATTGTCCATTGCCAAGTGCCTCTGTACCGTCTGCGTTCAGGCCGATCGTATTTCCGCGCACCTGATTGTTTTCAGCGATCCCAGCCAATCCGTGGATATAGATTCCCGCGTTGCCAGGATTGATTTCACCTATTTCACCATTACCAGAAATGAGATTTCCTTCTCCCGTTTCCCCACCACCTATGAAATTGCCAGATGCATCCTGAATCACGACACCCGATTCAGCATTTGCGATATCGAACGTACCGGACACATCGGTACCAATGTAATTGCCTACGATTCGATTCCCAACCGATTCCGAACCACTGATCCCTACACCGATTTTGTCGTTCCCCGAAATGATGTTTCGAGAATTCGTGTCGCTTCCACCAACGCGGTTCATACCTGCGTTCTTGATCAAAATGCCGAACTGCCCGTTGCCAACTCGGCTGTCACCAATGGCATCGATCCCGATGTGGTTGCCTTCCACACGATTGCCAGTCGCCTTACTGCCTTCAAGTCGAATTCCAATTGCGGCATTTCCAGAAATGACGTTTCGTGCCTCCGGAACGACGCCACCGATGGAATTTTCCGATGCGCTGTTTATCGAGACCCCCACAAACGCATTCGCGATTGGAATCGTTCCTGTCACATCAACCCCAATGTAGTTTCCCAACACCTGATTGGCGCTGGCCAGGCCATCCTTGGCGTTGATATAGATCCCGGCATTACCTTGCTCCTCAACGCCCGCAGTCCCATTGCCGGAAATCACATTGCCTTCACCAGCGCGAGTGCCGCCGACGTAGTTGTTCGACGCGTCCTGAATCGCCACGCCAGGCTGGGCGTTTCCAAGTGCAGCCGTGCCAGTGGCGTTGGTGCCAATAAAATTGCCGAGGATGCGATTGTTGCTCGATGTAGCGCCAGCGATCGCAATTCCAATCTTTCCGTTGCCAGACACGATATTGCGGGAACCGGGGTCACTGCCACCGATGATGTTGTTCGCGCTGTCGACAATCGAGATACCATTGAACAAATTACCCAGTGCCATAGCACCCGAAGCATCGACACCAATGTAGTTGCCTTCCACCGAATTAGAGTCGGCCCGTCCGTTTATCGAGTGAATATAGACGCCCGCGTTTCCAGGGTTGTCTTCTCCGGGCGTTCCGTTGCCGGATATCACATTTCCCTCGCCACTTCCGGGTCCGCCGATAACGTTGCTTGAGGCATCTTGGAGGACGACGCCGGTTTGCGCATTGCCAAGTACTACTGAACCGGTAATGTTGGTGCCAATATAATTGCCGACAATACGATTGCCGGAGGCGGCTTCGCCTACTATGCCAACACCAATGGTGTCGTTGCCCGAAATAATGTTTCGCGCACCGGCTTCGCCGCTTCCAATGTAGTTCTGTGGCGCGTTCTTGATGAGAACGCCGAACTGGCCGTTGCCTAGGTCAGCAGTTCCGGCAGCATCCGTCCCAATCAGGTTTCCCTCGATTTGATTGCCACTGTTACTCTCACCTTCAAGTCGAATCCCGATGGCAATGTTTGCAGAAACAACGTTGCGTAGATTTGGATCGATGCCTCCGACGATGTTGTCGTTGCCATTGAGAATTGAAATTCCAGCAAACTCGTTGGGCAAGGCAATCGAACCCGTTATATCGACACCGATATAGTTGCCGGCAACAACGTTTCTAGCTGATTGGCCCTGGATTCCGTGGATATAGATGCCGGCATTGCCTGGCTCCAACGAGCCGGTCGCGCCATTGCCTGAAATCACATTTCCGTCACCATCGCCATTGCCGCCAATTACGTTGTCGGACGAATCTTGAATGACGACGCCCGTCTGTTCGTTTCCGATCGCGTAATCGCCATCTAAGCTGGTGCCGACCAGATTCCCTGCGACCTGGTTGTTGGCAGAACCTCCGACAATGGCAATTCCCAGCCGAACGTTGCCGGATATCAAGTTGCCTTCGTCTGCTGCACCGATTTGATTGTAGGATGCATCATTGATCAGTACACCGGACTCACCATTTCCAATAGCTTCTGTACCTTCAGCGTCGGTACCGATGTAGTTCCCGAAGATTTGATTCGATTCGGCGTCAACACCATCGATGGAAACGCCAAACCGATCGTTGCCCGAGATAATGTTGCGATATTTAGTTTCGTTGCGACCGACGACGTTCGAACCCGTGGCAATGTACACACCTGTGTCGTTGCCCATTGCTTCGCGCCCTTGCGCATCAGTTCCAATGTAGTTGTCGAACACGGAGTTATCTGTGCCGGAAACAATCGCGATACCATTTCCCGCGAAGTTTCGAATGTTCAAGCCGGAGACCGTCGTTCCGCTAGATTCAATAATGATCCCATCGACTGCTCCGGCGTGGGTGCCATCGACAACGATCTCGGGGCCGAATGGGTTCAGGTCTTCTCCACTAAACTGAGCTTGAGTGATTCCATCAATGGTAATGGAATGGTTTTGATTGTTGAGCGCGGGCAATTCGGACTGAAGTTCAATAACAAATACATCAGGGTCCGAATCACCATCCGCTAGATCCGCGTCAATATCTACAAACCCGGGGTCGGTGTTATG
>JAWKTL010000064.1:0-40201 GCA_041399105.1 Pirellulaceae bacterium
TGTGACAGCCAAGCCTGAGCCGTTGTTGTCGAAAGCCGACCACACGTTTCCCGTCCCACAGGGTTCCCATTTCCTTCCGATGCGGAAAGATTGCATTGTCGTATTTTAAGAGCATCGAAAACGCCTTTTATTGCTTGAGCGGCCAGGTGAGGAGTGATATGTTCAAGAAGTACACAATATTCTTATCGAAAAGCTTTCTTGCGTACCTAGTACTCGGTTGCGCAGGCTACGCCGATGATTCACATCCGGCAATCAACCGGCCCGATGAATTCGCTTGGCGGATTTTTGCGGAGATTAGTCAGCCGATCGATGATCCGAGCGGACCGGTTGTTTGGGAATCTTGGGCGTTAGCCAGTGATGTTTTTGGGAACCCGAATCAAGCACCTAACTGGCCGCACGACGATGTTGATCGAACTATTGATCAATTGGAAGCTCAACCGTTACAGCAAGTCATTCTCGATATGCAGCGAGCTGGGGTTGCAAATCCGATAGCCGCGGCACTTGAGGGCAAGGCTCACACTCAGCGAGTTGATCCCGGCGTCATTCAAAGGCATGGGAATGAGACGCGCATGAATCGTGAGGCCTTTGACTTTATCGTCTCTAACGACCTTTACTACATCGAGGGACAGGAACGATTCTTCAACTCAGGCGAAAAAGTCGACTTTCCCATTCCAGCACGCGAGATTAAAGCTCAGTGGCGAAGGTTGGATGACCCGGCCTTACATGCTCGCTATCACACGGCTCAAATAAACAATCGCGGTATGATCGAAACGTGGGGCCTGACCGCGCTTCACATCACGACCAAGGATTTACCGAACTGGTTTTGGGCAACTTTTGAGCACAGAGACAACGAAGGAATCGAGGGCGTCGTACCGTCGCGGGATACGTTTGGGATAAACACAAGCGGAGAACCTTCTTCGGCGCTCTTGCAATTGTTTCGGGATGTGAATCTCGGCTCAAAGTGGCAGAACTACGTGCTGCGCGGGACCCAGGTTGACTTTGTTGACTCAATTGGTCGACCAACCTTGCTTGCGAATTCACAAGTTGAACGTGGCTTTCAATCCACGAGTTCTTGCATTACATGTCATGCACGAGCGTCAATCGGTCCAAAACCGGATCAAGAGTTCGATATAAATAATCCACAAAACCCAAATGCCGCCAACAGGTTAGAGGTCTTTGAGTCTTCCGATCCATTTCTGGGTTCGATTGGCGTTCCCAACCCAGCTTGGTTCATGGATACGCGAACTACACCTGCGGCGCGTAAATTCACGCAGCTCGACTTCGTCTGGTCGATGTCACGCGCTCGTCGTCGTCAGCCTTTCCCGCAGCCGGTTGTCGTCGTGCCGCCGCTCCCTGCCGATCGTGCCGCGGAAGTCAGCGCGGTGCCAACGCCGATGATCGAGATTCGTGCGGCTGGATACGACTCCAACACTCGCACCGGTGTTGAATTCGGTAAACGCATGCGATCGCGCCGCGCTCAGGGCTCTCAGTTTGTCGTCAACTATAACGGCTTCAGTTCGCAAGCTCGGACGGCATTTCAAGCTGCCGTGGATATATGGGAATCGTTGCTTCAGAGCGACGTTCCCATCCGCGTTCATGCGAACTGGAGGCCACTTGATCCTGGAGTGCTAGGTTCAGCCGGACCCGCGACCTATAGCCGCAACTTCGCCGGTGCCCCGCTGACCAACACATGGTATCCCATCGCTTTGGCTAACCGAATCGCGGGATCGGATCTTGCACCGAACAGTGTCGACATCAATTGCAACTTTAGTAGTGTATTCAACAATTGGTACTTTGGCACGGATGGTAGTCCACCTGTTAATCAGTACGACTTGATGAGTGTCGTACTGCATGAATTGGGGCACGGGCTTGGCTTTACTGGCACGATGACGGTAAACAACAACGGAGTTGGAAGCTGGGGCGGCGGCACAGCTTTCCCCGTGGCCTACGACAGATTTGGGGTCAACGGCTCTGGGCAGCAACTCGTCAGTACAAGCTTGTTTCCCAATCCCTCAATTGCCCTCGGCCAACAACTAACTAGCGGAACTCTCTTCTTTAACGGGACCGCGGCCAGAATCGCCAATGGCGGTGCCTCACCCAGGATATACGCACCAAGTCCGTTCGATCCTGGTTCGAGCTTCGCGCATCTCGACGAGGCAACATTTCCGAAGGGCAACCCGAACTCTCTGATGACGCCGCAGATCGGCACGAACGAAGCAATACACAGTCCGGGCGCCATTGGCATGGGCGTGCTGCAAGATCTTGGTTGGACGTTTACGACAGCGATGATGGCCGACGATTCCGACGGTGAAAAGGTTGGATGTTGTGGCACGGGAAAATCGGCAATGATGCAAGACTTGAAAATGCCCGATGCGGAGCAGGCTCGCTTGGTCGATGCAGCGGTCGAATTAACCAAGGCCTCGGTCGATCAGGACGACCCGAAATTCTATGAACAGCTCAGCCAATCGCTGATGCAACTTAAACAAGCGCGGTCCGAGTCAATCCCCGTCGAACCCGTCAACGACGCCGAGGAATCCCGACGGGTTTTTCAACCAATGAGGTTGCGAACGACCACACCGGAAACAGAGCGTATCAGCGTGGCCGACGATCCTGTGTGGCGAGACAACTTCATCAAATGGCTTTCACTACCGAGACGGGATCGATTGCGTATTTGGGGTGGCGCTCCGGTTCTTGCAGGTGAATTCGAGCATTGCGTGGCCGTGGGTGGAGGTGGTCGGTTCTGTTGCACTGGAACGTTGGTTGCGCCTCGAGTGGTCATCACGGCCGCTCACTGTTTCCATCTTGGATGCATCGGTTCGCGCGGCGAGGTTTACTTTGGCTTGAATTCGAACAACCCCGGTACGGGCCGTGTTGTGGCGTGTAAGTGCGTCCCTCATCCAGATTACAAACTGAGTACTGATGAACATGACATAGCAGTGCTCATCTTGGATCAGCCGGTGACCGATGTTGCGCCCTGCCCGATCGCAACGCCATCACAAATCGACGATGCATTCTTCTTGCGTCTTGCTGGTTTTGGGCTAACGGAAACCGGCAGGTCGGGACGCAAGATGCAGGTCGAAGTCGTCGTTGCTTCCAACAATTGTTCGTCTTCGTCGCACCAGTCCACTTTCGGCTGCAAGAGAGATCGTGAAATCGTAGCTGGGGGAAATGGACTCGATTCTTGCAATGGTGACAGCGGCGGTCCCGCGTATGTCGACGTAGGAGGACGATTCTTATTGGCGGGAGCCACTTCGCGCGCGGCGGCAAACAGCCAACGAGGCTGTGGTGATGGCGGGATTTACGTTCGCATCGACAAAGAATTGGAGTGGATCGAATCGGTGGTTGCGGCAGAAGGGCTCTCCATCGCGTGCGATTCGGAAGATGAATCCGAAGAACAGTCAAATTCTGGGAGCGTTAAAAAGGAATAGTCCATGGTCCGCGCCACAACAAAATCAAAACGTAAGACGACTCGCTCCAAATCCGCAGCCAAGCCGTCGCAAGCGATCGACATTTCAAACCTTGCTAGTTGTATTGAGGACGCTCGGTTGGCGGCTTTGGACAGTGATGTGGGTCCCGATGATCCCACCGAGTTCAGCAATTTGATGGGCCGATTGGTGGCGTCGCGGGATCGGTTGCCGCCACTTTATCGGCAAGCTGTTTACGCCCCATTCCTCGAAACCATGACGGACTTGGGGCGAGACGGTTTCGTGGAGATCCTTTTGCGTGATCCTGCGCGTGAGAGTACGGCTGGATTGGTGCTGGACGTCGCTCATGCAATCTTGCAGAACGGCGAGCGTTACGAAGATCAGGCGACGGATGCGTTTCAGGAAGTCGTTAGCGATCTGTACGATGGGTTCTTAAGCATGGAGGATCGGTTGGGCGTGAATCCGCCGGACCACAGCACCATTGCACCACTGGTAAAATGGGGCAATCCAAGTTTCGGTCCTTACACATGGACGATCTCCGCGACGGAATCGGTGGGGCTTGGCACCGGTATTGTTAATCTTCCTCCAGCGAACGCCAGACGCGGCCTCTTGGCTTGGTCTGCCGTTGGTCACGAAACGGCGGGACATGACATATTGCACGCCGATGAAGGCTTGGCTCAAGAATTGGCCGTCAGTGTTTTCAATGCACTAAATGAGGCGAACGTTGGCAACGTGTTGCCGGCGTATTGGGCCTCGCGCATCGATGAAACGGCTTCCGACGTGTTGGGGATTCTGAACACCGGTCCTACTGCCGGTATCGGTTTGATCGGCTACTTTCGGGGATTGAATGCGGCATTCTCTGGAACCGCAACATTAAGGCAAAAAGAGGCCTGCGGGTGACTCTCATCCCGCTGACATCTTGCGAGGTTATCTTGCTGCGTCAACCGTAGGTCTGCTGGAGTTTGACCAAGCGAATCAATGGGCCGATCTCATCTTGCAGGAAACCGAAAACGATTTGGAGACAATAACGATCACCGGCAGGAGTATTACATCGGCTCACGCAAGGGAGTCGGCCGACATCGTCGCCAAGACGATTGCCGAAATGAAGCTGCGGTCGTTGGAGCAACATTCGCTGAGTGAAATTCAAAACTGGCGGAATCACGACGAGGAAATTGTGCAACAGCTACGCGGGTTGTTAACGCGCATAGCCGAAAGTCTTCCCAAGTCATTGGAATCCGGAATGTATGGCGCGCACACGCTGTCGCCGCTGGCGTGACCGCAGCGGCTTCGCTGGCGACGGACCGCTATCGGTAATCTTCGACCGCATGAAAAGCTTGCTCAAGATGATGCACGACGCCAATCCCTCCTGGGGACCACTGTTCGTGCTTCACCCGGGTAATCTGGTCATGCATCCCATGTATCGACGACGTCACGAGGCAAGTTATGTCAACAGATGAATTGAGATGGGTGAGAGTTCGCACCAGCGGTGTTGCTGCACGTTCGCTGCGCGATCTTACGATTCGATCGGCGGTTGCTGCTGCCGCTGGCCCGGCGGACAAGCTGGATTTGGAACTGCCGGACCTCAGCGAATACGCCACACCGCTCGCCAAGGCACGTTTGTTGCTCGATACGGCTGCGGAAATTGAGCACGCGTTGATGGTTCAGTACCTCTATGCCGGCTATTCGCTCAAACCGTCCAACGACTCCAGCCTGACAACTCCACAACAGGCTGCGATTCGGTCGTGGTCGAGGGACATCTCCAGTACGACCAAGAGGAGATGGGGCACTTGATGACCGTGCAGAACCTGTTGCTTTCGTGGAGACAACCTCCGAATCTGGAGCGTGAGGACTTTCCTCCCAGAAAGCAACTCTATCCGTTTCAGATGAATCTCGAGCCATTGTCTCAACGGTCGCTGGCGAAGTATGTCGTCACCGAGTCGCCTCACAATGCTTCGGGGCTCGACGACATCGTCGCGATGGCCACTGCCGGAACCGGGATGGACATCAATCGTGTTGGGATTCTTTACGCAATCCTCGGTGTTCTCTTCTGCGTAGGCGGACCTGGAACCAAATGCCGCGTCCGGCGACCCATGGTACGTTTGTGTCAGGGACATCGCGAGGTTGATCTATGATACTTTTCCGCAGCAGCCGCCCGCCAGTGGCACTTGTCGGATGCGAGTCTGCAGCCTGATTCCTTCGCGCAACAAGCGGATGATTCGTGGGGGCTGGGGTCCATTCGCGTGTTTCAAGTTAAGGATCGAGCGGATTGTCTGACCATGGCTGCGGGACATCAGCATTCAGGGCGAAGGGATGTCGATGCAGTCGCCGGGCGATTCGCACTTCGAGCGATTCTTGCGGGCATATCGGGGCGACAGTGGGCAACTTCCTTTTCCGCCGGAAGGAGATTGGTTGCCGACACACGCAATTCAACGAACCCTATTGTCGATGTCGACTCATCGGATCCCAACGCTATTACCGAACCAATGACAGCCAAATGGGCTCGGCTGGCCGATCAACGATACGCGCTGCTGCTTGCGCTGCTACAGCAATTCTTCACGACCGAAGAGTCACAAAAGCGATTGGGCATTCAGCAATGGTGCTTCAGCGGTGCGATGTATCCGCTTGCGATCCTTTCGGAGAAGCTGACGGGACTCAATCGACGACCTGGAGTGATGTTGAAGGCGGCTCTTCCGTTTACGCTTCCAGAAGTTATTAACCTTCCGCCTGATGCCGAGTCTCGTTTGGCCCTAATTCTGCGACGCCTTCAGCGGACGCAGAAACTGTCGATGAATTGTTAGCTGCGGGGAATTCGGATGCTGTACTGACCGACATCAAAGATGCGGATGAGAATTTGATTCGGATGCTCACGGACTCCGCTCGTCCGCCTAAACCTGAGCCCGGCCCCAAGGAGAAGTCGCCAGAGGAAAGGCGATGCTTGAACTGCTGAAAGGTGAAGCAGCCACAAGCGAGGAATCGGCATGCGGCGATCCGGTCGGGGATTCAAACTGCGTCAATTATTCCGCGACGAAAACACGTCGCGATCCTCGAGTTTCTGAAAGGAGGAGCGGCGATTCGCGATCCGCAATCTGGGAAGCAACTCGTCATGCCAGGTCGACCGGACGAAACCTTCTTTTGCATATCTCGCGGGACGACGGGGTCATGGTCGGTTTCTTCGACGCTGACGAAATCGAGGTCGTGCGTCGATGGATTGTCAGCTTATCCAAGCCTCCCGTTGCGCCGGATCGCTCTGATCGAAGCGGGAGATGCGAGATTTGCTCAACGAAGAAGATTCCGGCTCAGGTGATGCGGGGGCATACAGAGGCTTTACTGGCGGAGAATCGCTCAGCGACCTATTTCGCTCTGAAAACTACGACGAGATTTTGTCGTTTTCTCAGAGGAAGAGCCCCTGCGGTCGTGGATCCGTTTACCGGTAAGCCATTGATCAAAGCGGGAGCACCACAAGAAAGTGCCTTTTATCTGCATATCACTGATCCCAGTGGAGCGATGAGTGGGCCGGTTCCTCCAGACAGAGCCTGCATCGTACAGCGTTGGATCGAAAGCCTGGGCTCTCAGTCGGTGGCGATCAAGCCGTTTCGAGCCAGCAAAGTTGATCGCCGGGACTTGATTCGCCGGTTTTCGTCGTTGCTCCGCCGGGCGATGCAAAACGGTTATTCATCGTTGAGCAAGGCGGGACCATCAAGATTCTCAAACTAAACACGGGAAGATTGCGGCAACGCCGTTTCTCAAGCTCGACGATATACGATCCGGCGGCGAACGAGGGCTACTGAAGCGGCATTCCACCCCGACTTTGATTCCAACAAGACGTTGTATGTCAATTGCACGAATGCTCAAGGTGCGACCGAAATTCGCTCTTATCAAGTAGGCAGTTCGTCGAACGACAAGGCCGATCCTGATTCGAAACAAGTGATTCTTCGGATCCAGCAGCCGTTCGCCAATCACAATGGCGGCTGGCTGGCGTTCGGCCCCGCGGCAGGTTGCCTCATCGCGACCGGCGACGGTGGGTCGGCGAACGATCCATACAACAACGCATAGAACTTAAATTCGCTGCTGGGGAAAATGCTGCGCATCGACGTGAACCGAGACGACGACTTTCCTGACGACGATGATCGCAATTATGCGATTCCGCAAACGAATCCGTTTGTCGATCGGATCGGAGCACGGCCGGAGATCTGGGCTTACGGTCTCCGCAATCCGTGGCGGTGCTCGTTTGATCGCGGCACGGGAATCTCTGTCGACGTCGGTCAAGACCGCCGGGAAGAAATCGACTTTCAGCCGGTCTCCAGCTTGGGCGGCGAACTACGGATGGCACTGCGGGAAGGTACCGTCGACACGGAGCTTGGAAATGCGTCTGGACTGTCGCTGGTTGATCCGATCCACGAGAACGGCCGAGCCGATGGACTTTGCCGTGATTGGCGGCTACGTCCGCCCGGTTCCAAATTCGACGCGATGACCGGCGTTTATTTCTTTGGAGACTTGGGGGGCCGAATATGGTCGCGCCGTAGTATTGGCGGTAAGGATTTAGATCACGACTGAACGGACGGCCGAGCTTGCTGGCGACGAACAGCATTCACTCGAGAACCTTTCGACGATCTGGCGAAAGATGCCCAGGGTGAACTCTATTGTGCAACCCTGAATGGCGACTTGTTTCAGATCACGTCGAAGCGATCACCGTTGACGAGACTCGCTGGAGCGAAACGGCGAATTCGCATCCATCCGGCGATTGGAATCGCCCGCGTGGGCAATGCGGGATTTGTCAATGGAGTTCCGACAACTCCCGCGTCCCCAGAGGACTATTTCATCGGCCCGGAACGACCGTTTGAAACGAGTCCACCGGTCGGCGCGGATACAAACGCAATGGGCATGGACGACGTCAAGCCGCTCGATTCCGTCTCTACGCGTACGACACCAGCGATCAACTGATTGGCGAAGTCACATCGGATGTCGCCGAGATCTCATGGACCGCCGAACTCGCCAATAAGAAAGCGAGTTTTCGTCAATTCGCGGCCTCTCAACTTCAACGCAACTGCAACAACGCTGTTGCCGGAGCCACCGAGCGAAGCTCAAAATCACACCAGGTGAACGAACCTTGAACGGCCCAAATCAATCCAGTCGCCTTCGATGGTGGTTCTTTCACGGATTGGGAAGCCGGAACGCCAAGAACGGTGAGGTAACATTTATCTGGGAATACAAAACGGAGGAGAGCGGCAGACTGATCATTCTCGGTGGCGAAGGGACAGCACAAACGCCGTGGAATCGACCGATCACAAATTTCGTAAATAACGATGTGGTTCGACACAATCTCAGATGGTCCCGTTCGGGCGACTGTTAAATTCAAATCCAATGGACCCGCTTTTCAAGCGGAATCGGCATGGGTCATTTGTGCTCCGCCGAAGTTCGCTCCAGCATGCGAAACGTGACGCTTCGCGATGTGCTGTTCAAGTTGCAGTCGATAAAGGCTGGCTGGCGAAAATTTCCCGATCAGCCGTCATTCCGTCTTGACATCTATCCAATCCTATACCGCGGCTCTTTCCTCCAAGTGGCTTTTGGCTGCCGCCGGCTCGAATCACGATGTGATCGCGGATTCTTTCCCACCTACTCCCACAGTGGCTCCATCGGATGTTTCCAGACGGTTGAGAAGTCCACAGGCTGGCTCGAATGGTCCGGGAATGAACATGCCGCAATTGTTTGATGATGAGAATGGTTGGCAGCGGTGGTGACCGAGGCTTGACGTTCACGCGATCGATGTACGAGATGTTGCGTCGCTGGAGCATTGGGCAATTCGTGGACGATTGGTCAGGACAAGCTCCCGAACCGCCCACAGAGATAACTCCTCAAGGTCTCGATCAGGCCGCTTTGGAGGGTACTCCGGCGGCGGGTTCTATCCGGGAATCGAAGCGGGCTGGATGTTGCGCGTTAACCAATACACAGAACCGTTTCGACTGGATCCAACATCGCTGAAAGCCGGTGACATATCCCGTCAAATGGCGGTCCCTGGCAGGCGGACTTCTACAAATGCACAACCGCATAGGACGATGACGACAAGTCATTTTGGTGGCCGCAACAGCGACCGGATGACGTATTCGAGGAAGGCAGTACTGCGAGGGAAACGTTGGATTCGCGACAAGATCAACCATCACCGAGATATGGTGGACAAATGGCATGAACTAGGTTTCATCATCGACAACGGGGCGATTCGTCGAGACAGAACGAAATCCCGATGCTCTGGGGCCTGTCTGATGGATACTGACGTGCTAATAATCGGAGCTGGGGTCGCCGGGGCCCACGCTGGGTCGAGAACTCGCCCGACGTGGCGGCTCACGTCACGATTTGGGAGCGTTCGTGTCCTTCGCGATCAAAGTTGCCAAAGGTTTCCCGCGTGGACACTTTACCGCCGGAAGTGAATCGACTGTTGCAACAAATCGGCTTACGGGATCGATTACATTGCGTGCTGCCCCGTGAGTGTCCCGGAATCGTGTCCATCTGGCCTAACCTCGTAGTCTTGAACTTTTTGTTTTCGCACGATGGCATGGCATGGCGTAGGTCGCTTCTGTTTTGATACTTGGCTACGCGATGAAGCAGCTCGGCAGGCGTTTTAATCCTTCGCCATTCGCGACTGGCGGTATCGAACCTTGATCGACGGATACGTTATTCATGGAACGTCGGAAGGATTTAAGTTCTCAACATCCTGTCGTTTCTTGGTGGATGCGACAGGCCGTGAGGCGGCAACGGCCCGTCATTTGGGCATACATCGGCAAATCTACTCGCACCGGATTGCCTGCCGAACTGTCGATCGTTTGGCTGGAGATAACGACGATCGTTTGTGGATCGAGCGGCAGGGACCCAACTGGTTTATGCAGTACCCATTGGTGACTCATTGCAGCAAGTCTCCGTTGTTGGCGATCGGCGGCAATTCAATCAGGGTTGGCGTGCGCAATTATGGAAGCGTTTGGACAAAACAGAGTTAAAGAAGCTCGCCTTGCACATTCTCCGACGCCGGGACGTTGGCATTCTTCGGTCATCGAAATTGCTCGATTGACTGCGGCCGCGCGCGCGAACATTGGTTGGCGGTTGATGCGGCAACGCGTTCCGTCCCCTTGCCGGGGCAAGGAATCTACAGTAGCGATGATTGGCTTTACAAGCTGCTGAGTCGATCGAAAGGAAGATGGATCAGGATGAAAGTTCTTTCGACCGACATGCAACCGGAGTCGAAGTCGATTCGATTCAATGTTAAGCAAGTTTAAGGTGTTGCAGGTCGCGTGACGCCACACCTTCATGGGGCATTCAATTCGAATGTTTTACTAACTCATTCGATTTCAACAAGCCGTTCAACTGAATCTAATGGAGACACATCATGGCGAAGAAAACAGCACGACGAACGACAAAGTCCAAACCTACGAATGGTGGTTGCTCTACGGTGAGTGAAACACGGCTTGACCTCGCCGCGTCATCTCCGATCGAGCGTTTCTCGAAGGGGCTTGACCATGATCCGACAACGGGGGAGGTTGGTCGTCCCCAGTTTGAGAGTATGGTCGAACAACTCAAGCGACTCAATGCCGATCCTGGCAATGCGGCCAAGAACGGTTTTCAGCTTCGCGCCAATACTTCAGAAAACCTTCGCAAGTTTGTGAACCCGATTGCGGGCTGGGCGCTCGATACCGAGAACACGGATCCATGCTGCTACTCTGTACCGGCTCCGCCAGCAATTGACTCCGTCGAAGAAGCGGCTGAGATTATCGAACTGTATTGGATGGCGTTGCTACGAGATATTCCGTTCGCGCAGTGGGAAGAGAATCCGCTCGTCGCCACTGCGGCGGCGGAGTTAAGCACACTGCCGTTGTTTATCAATCGGAGCGACCCAAATGCTGATCCTGCGAACGCTCGTTTTGAGTCGCTGCCGCTGAATCCCAAGAATCTCTTTCGTGGCGGGGAACTAGCGCGATTCAGCAACTCCGAGGCGGGTGTTTCCGAGAACGTAGGTCCTTACATCTCGCAGTTTCTGCTTCACGAAATACCGTACGGAACGTTGCGTATCCCACAACGTTTCATTCATGCGGTTGCCGGGCTGGACTATATGACTCAGTGGCATGAATGGCTGCGGGTGCAAAACGGCGAGCGACGTAATCCTAGCCAGAATCTCTTAGGGCAACATGACCCATCTCAGCGTCGATACATTTCAACGATGCGAGATTTGGCGACTTACGTCCACTTCGATGCACTGTATCAAGCCTATCTCGACGCAGCGCTGATTCTTCTTGGTTCCGGCTATCCAACGAATCCAGGCAATCCGTATGGTGCGGGCTGTTCAGTCATGGGAATCGGACAGGACGACAATCCCGTGCATCAACGAGCGTATCTCGAATCGTTGCCCAAGATGCCCAAAGCCAAGTACGCAGACCAGGACGGTTTCGGAACCTTTGGCGGGCCCCACATCTTGTCGTTGGTGACCGAAGTCGCAACCCGTGCTCTCAAGCCGTGTGGCGACAAAAGTGGACCCATCTGCGTTTGAGACCCGAAGCCTATTCAGGACTCGTGCATCGAGCGATCGTCAGCGGAGTGCCGGCGCCTTACGAGAACTTCAGTCCAGAAGTTGTTCGCTTCCTGCGAAGCAGTCAAGCCATCGATCGAATCCTTGAAGCCAGCAAGCGGCGCCATCGCAGACATGAGCATTCGCTTGCAACAGCTCTCTTGCCAATGGCTTTCCCCGAAGGCTCACCGACGCATCCAGCATACGGTGCGGGGCACGCGACCGTCGCCGGAGCTTGTGTCACCGTACTTAAGGCATTCTTTGATGCACGGGTTCAGTTCATTGGTCCTGTCGAAGCTTCGGCTGACGGCAGTCATCTGATTCCTTACCACGGCATGGACGCCCACTCCGGCAAAATGACGGTTGAGTTGGAGCTTAACAAACTTGCAGCCAACATCGCCATTGGTCGCAACATGGCGGGGGTTCATTGGCGCAGCGACTATACCCAAAGTCTATTGCTAGGCCAACGCGTTGCCATCGACATGCTGTATCGACAAAGCGCAACCTTTCCGGAGGGCTACTGTTATCAGTTCAACAGCTTCGGCGGCAAGCCCGTCGAAATCCATCCGGGTGGCGTCAAGTACGGTGGCAATGCGTTGAGCCTACCCAAGATTTCGCGAAGTCAATGTATCTCCGTCGAATCATGTGACATCGCAAACGAACTGCTCACCGTCGTGTAGTGGTATCACACATCAAGTAGTTGACCCAATTCTCTAGGCTTCCCGTGGCCGAACATTTCGCCCCTTCTAGTCGAGCAACAAATCCGTGATCCCTACAACGTTTTCCAGTGGCCCAAGCAATGCAATCGAAAAGATTTCGTGGACGTTTGAAGAACCGGCTTCAGCTTACGATCGCGCAGTCATCATTGCGTATGGCAGTGACGGGCTAGCTCCTAAGTGGAGGCCTGAGATCGAACGTCACGCTAAAGAGCTTGCCAGCGCCGGTATCCTTGCGTTGATCCCAGATTACTTTGACAAAGACCCACCAACTCCGCACGACAGTTCCGAATCCGTGTTTTCCCAGATTCTGTTTCGTCACCAGGAATGGGCGAAGGTGCTACGGGACGCAGTGGAGTCAGCTAAGACGCTGCCTAACATTGATGCTACCAAAGTCGGACTGATCGGTTTTTCGCTCGGCGGCTTTCTTGGCCTGAGAATTCGTGACAGTATTGACGTCATGACCGAGTACTTTTCACCGTACCAATTTCCACCCAATGTCGATCTTGGACCGCTTACTCCGCTGAAAGGATTGGGCGCAAATGCGAATCCCAAACTTAAGATACTGATCCATCATGGCAAGGCGGATCGGCTTGTTCCAATCAACTTGAACGCGACGCCCATCAAGGCGGATCTTTTAGCTGAAGGTGCCATGATAACGGTTAACCACCATCCAGGTGCAAATCACGGATTCCAGGGCGACGATCCAGAGAACAAAGCGGCTCGTAAAACCTCCCTGGAGGAAACCGTTCAATTTTTCAAAGACAACCTGTAGGTAGCAAATCAATGGCCCAGGCCAACACGCCCATCGTCGCAAGCGGGCAGGAAAAGTTCTCGCTTCCGGTGCCACCCAGTTTTAGTGTCAGAGACTCCTGGTTATCCGCAGCCAGTCTCGTCGCATTTTTCGTTGCGTCGATTATAGCGATTCGTTTATCCACCGAAATGCCCGCTTGGGCGACCGCTCCGTTTTGGTTCACCGCATTCGGCAGCGGACTGGGGTTTCTATACGAGTTATTTTTGCTGATACGAAGAACGCCGTATCAGTTGCTAGCGACGCCGGGCGGTCGATTTATTCAGGCAATTCGCTTGGCCAACCTAGCGCCAGTCTTTGGCTCCGTCTATCTCGCTTACGGTCTATTGACACTCGGTCATGCTGGGCACGCGGGATGGGTAATATTTCTGGTTGGTGTGGTGACGGGGTGCTTGGTCGTCGTTCTTCTTTTTCAAGGTCCACAGGAAGTTGTTGCCTCAATCGTGACGACGGGACAGATTGCGCTGATCGTGGTTTTAATCCTTTCAGATGGGATAAATGGTGGATGGAGCGTTCGGTTGCTGTTGGCCGTCGCGTCCATCGGACTGTACTCCACCACGATCATCGGATCGCAAACACCGCTTCGCAGTACTATTTTTCACGTCGTTGCAACCGTTGTGGTGATGTTGCTCATTCTGGGGCTGCGAGCGGAGTTTGACACGGCATTGCATGGCGGAATTTTTGGAATTGGACCTCGGTTGCTGATTTCGCTGCCCATCGGAGCCGGGCTGGCGTTCTATCTACTGCCAAGGACTTGGGCAGTGTTTCGTTCCATGCTCTCCGGCTTGACTTGGCCATTTTTCTATCTTTTTATCGCTGGCGGGATGCGAATTTCACGCCCCGAACGATTGGGGGAATTGTACAAGGGACGAGAAGACCAGCTTCGTCCCCTTCGACTCCTTCCCTATTACATCGCCCATCCCCGCAACCTGACTCACCCGGTGAGCGTCCCCTGCTTGGACGAAGCGTTAACGCTAAAGGTGCATTCGTTGGGCTTTCTCGCTCGTTTGGTAAAATTCGCGTTTGGGGCGGCGAGTTTGGTAAACAAGGTATTTCCAATCGCGAATATCGATGTGCCACTTTCGCAAAAGCCAAGAATGGATCCGTGGAGTGACGGAAGCCAATACTGGCCGAGGCAGTTTTTGAAGCGAATCTATATTCCTCGTCTGGGCTGGTTCTCGATTGAGTCGGGTGTTCGTGGCCCGGGGTTTCAGCCAACGCCACAGGCTTCGATCGACGCTTATCAGAGAGGCCAACTGCTTGCGTTCCTCGTCGAGTTTGGAATCGCTGGTACGTTTGTCGAGCCAGTCATTCGTAGCGACAAAGCGGCTCTCATGATGGATTTGACTTTCTTGGAGAAGTATGAAACGAAATCCGACTACGAGGCATACGGAGGAGCAGCATTTTTTGAGATCGACGATGAGAATCGTTGTTTGAAGCTAACGCACGTCCGAGCGCCGCTGGCCGAAAAGGAGCTTGCTGTCGATCCGACAGATGCGATTTTTCGGCATGCGGAAGACATGATTCTCGCCACTGTCTACTTTTTGGTGGTCAGCGGAAAACATCTGGTCGAAATCCACATGGGTTTGAACCTTATCGAAATCGCACTATTCAATTCATTCGACGCGAAACGCGAATGGTTTCACCCGGTAAGACTTGCGTTATATCCGCACCTCTTTGCACATGAACTGGCGGAAGAACTGACCACACAGAATCTCCTGGAAGACAAAGCGGTATTTCCGCAGATTTTTGCGACCACCAATTCGTCGCTGATGCGACATTTGAATGATCGCTTTCGTGAGTACGCGTTGGCTCAGGACGAAGATTTTGACCATCGCGAGCGAGTGTTGTTGCACGGCCGTGAGAGCAAGACGCTGGAGCAACTCTTGCCGCGAAGCAGCCTGGTTTGGGAGAAGCGATATGCTGCGATATGGATGGACTACGCCAACAAGTTGGTCGAAGCCGCATACAGAGACGATGCCGAAGTAGCCGCCGATGATTGCGTTCAAGTATTGTACGCAAACCTCGTCGCCATGTTCAGGCAACCTCTTCCCACTCGTTTCGCTGAGCTAAAGACCCGCAGTGGACTGGCGAGGTTTATTGCCGACATGATGCATCACCTAATTATTCGCCACGAGGTCTATGGGACGTCCGGCGTGCGGCTCGCTTTAGATCCACGAATCAACAAGGTGCAAGTGCCTAGGGACGGAGGTGCCTACGGCGTCGACGAATGGCGTTCGCTCGCCTGTGTGGCGATGGCCACCTCGCGAGTTCGGTACACCAAATTGATGACCGACTTTACGAATACGTTTGAAGACCTGAGAGACGCGGACGTACGACGGCAGTTCATTGATGCACACAATCAGATGAAGTCTCAACTTGAAGCGTTGGAATCAGAATTCAGATCGGACGGAGTCGAAAATTATGACACTCTCCGGTTGCTTCCCTCCGACTTAGACATCGGTGCTGGTTACTGAATTCACACGCAAGCTTAAACGTCGGAAAATCAGATCTGGAGCGCGGCGATTTATTCCAATTTGATTCCTGAGGCCTTCCGTCGCCCGCGTAAACGAAAGCAAGAATTATGAATATGAGTTGTTTCACTTGATCGATCGTTACACGAAGTCTGACAATGGCACAGAAGGAGGCTGCACGCTCAACCCGCTAGCCTCGAACGTCAAGAGCCCGTTCTGAAAGTCCTTCTCAACTTCTTGAGGCGGTCAATCTGTTCGGTGGCTTGTAACCAGGTTTCCTGATGACATTTCGCACGTCACTCCGGCCGTGACAGTCGAACATGTGAAACATGTTTTGGTGAAATAAGAGTCATTTACAAAAGTCTGTCGGAATTATTCCAATGCCAATCAATTTCATACCCAACGATCCCAAAGCCACAAGGAAGTTACCACGGCGGAAAGTAACGCCTCGACCAGATCGGCCGGCAAATCTTGCACGATTGATTTTCCCCGATACGGTCGTCGAGGGCGAGTATAAGAGGGGTACGCCCGAGTTTTTGCATTGGCAATGTCGTGAAGCGGCGTTGGCCGCCATTGATGCTTGGGAGCAGATTCATGGCCCATTTGCTTCCTGGCACGACGATTCTACGCTGGCAGTTGCCCCAGATGAAGGCGAAGATTTGAATGCCTATTATGATCGCAAGCGAGGTGGGCTTCCTGAACGCATCAGTTTCTTTCATCAAAAGGTAGGCAACAAGACCTATTTTTCGGGCGCAAGCACGGATGTCGTTGCTCATGAAGCTGGTCATGCCTTTCTGGATGCGCTCCGGCCCGATTACTGGTCATCGTTTCTCTTCGAGGTGAACTCGTTTCACGAAGCCTTCGGGGACTGCATCGCGATTGTTACGGCACTGCATGACAAGACGACACGCGAGAAGATTTTACCCTCGTTGACAAAGTCAAATCCTGTCGAATCCACAGCCGAAGAGTTGGCTGAGGGGATCAGACGTGCGGTTCCCGGTCATAATGCGGGAACGCCGCGAAAAGCCCGCAATAACTTGCGATGGGGACCTCAAGGCTCCATTCCTATCGATGGTGGACCAGGCGAACTCATATACGAGGAACATAGCTTCGGACAGGTCTTCAGCGGTTGTTTTTATGATGCAATAGCCAATGTCTTTGCCGGGATGAACGCCCGATCGGAAGCCAACTTGTTGCTTGCAACGCAGACGGTTGGTAAGTTGCTTGTGAAAGCTACACAGCAAGCCCCGCAACGTTCACAATACTTTCGAGAAATCGGTCGATTGATGGTATTGATCGACGAACAGGAAAACGCCGCATCCAATCGATCGGCTATTCGCGATGCGTTTCTAGGTCACAACATTGCGCTTGGGTCAAGTCTAACATTGGCCCCGCAAGCCGCCTTTGCGGACGCTCCTGCTGGCTCGCGGCGTGGCGTCGCGTCGGCTCGCAGCGCAGCGAACGTACCAGAATTGAGCGCTACGGCGAAGCGTAAGCTTCTGGGAATGATCGGGGTAGAAAAAGGCAAGCTTGATATCTGGCCGGTGAAGATTGCCGGTCAAACACTGCAGGAGGCTGTTTTTCAACATGCGATTTCGCTGGACGCCGTCGACGAAAGGCTCAAAGGAGTGATCGCCGTTGCCCCACAGGTTTCACTGGTCGGTCGGTCGCATCAGGCCCTGTCCATTATGGGCGAAGTGACCACGGCACAGGACACGGCTCGCGACGTCGAAACCTTTGCCGAGTCGTTGCTCACACATGGACGAATCGACTTCACAACGCAGGCGGCACAAACACGACGCGGTACGCGTTCGGCGTTCGCCGGACGAAATGCGACGAGTCAAAGCGGAATCACTCATGAAGTACGCGAGATACGCGGGCAGAAAACGTTGCTGCGACTTCGCTTTGCGTGTTCGGGAGCTTGATCAATGAACATCCGAATGTCATTTCGAAAACCGACGGCGCGTGAGAATTCGGCGTCCCTGCTCATCGGTTTCGATGAGGTGTCATCCCGCTCGCTTTTTGCTCGGAATCGGTGCTGACTCTCTTGCCGAACAAGGTGCTGAACGTAGGATACGGCATCGTCGATATCAACAGCGGACGGTTGTTCGATGACAACGTAATCGATGGCACCGTGATTGCAGCGAACCGACACATCCACCGGCATTTCTATAAATGCTCCTCTCATTTCGCCAAGTTCCGGATTGTCGAGTTGCACCAAACTCGTCGCCTGGCCGCGAAATGTCGTTTCCGTCCGATTCAAACAGTGAAACGTCTCAATATTCTTTTCCGTTTTAAGGACCAAAGAAATCGCCAATTCGTGGTTGCGCATGTTCGTGGGATCGATCAGTTCCGCAATCCTCATCGGAGCATCCAACCATGCCGAAAACGACGGCAAGTCAGTCACGTTGTTTCCGAATGCCAAGATTGCGATTCCGAAATTGCGAGCGGCAAGCAGATGTTGCGCGTTCTCGGTGACAAACAAACACTCGGACAAGTCAACGTCCATGCCGGAACGGTTCGCTGCGGCTTCGAACACTCTTCGATCGGGTTTGGAGGCACCGGCACGGGCAGAAATCGTGACCTTCGAATCAAAGGGTTGAAAAAACGGCTCAAGTCCAGTCGTGCGCAGCACGTCAAAAAACTCGGCTTCGAGAGCTTCGATCTTACTAGGGGTATTCGCTGTTTCGTGGTCTCCAAAATCGGACACGATTGCCAACTTCAGTTGCTCCCCTTCCGAAGTCTTGAACTGAGAGATCGTGTTCAGGGCCTCAATGACATTGGGAAACGGCGTTTGATCGCGAATCAGCGTATCTCCCAAGTCGAACATTATCAGACGAATCATTTCCGTGACTCCGGTAGTTTAACTCAACGAGCATAAGGAATGCACGCTCCAATTCTACCCATTTTCCAGGACAACAAGAAGGCGCGATTAACATGAACCGATTCGAGAGGGCGATTCAAATTCTAGATGATTCAGTCGGTGGCCCAACGACACCGGTCAGCTTTCATGGTCCATTTTGGCGTGGGCTAACTCGTAACGAATTCGTGATGAAGAAAGTCTTTGGGCTGCCGTTGGTCATTGTCGGCGATGGTTCGAAATCTAATTTAATTAGGGCGCTCAAAGGCGAATTGCCGTTTGGAGCGGATATTCCAGGACGACCAGAGGCGGATTTCAATCGCATGCCTTCGGGACGGCCCGCAGTTTCCAGTGAAAACATCGCCTTCCTCGAAAAGTGGATAGACGAAGGATGCCTGGAAGATGAACTAGTTTCCGTCGCACCACTGACTTGGCGAAAAACGAACGCGCCTGTCGCCAGTTCTCGCACCGACGACATCTGGTTCGTTGATCCGCTTACCGGATGGGCAGTCAACAGCGACGGAAATATCATCAAGACTACCGATGGAGGTGATTCCTGGACAATTCAGCATTCAGCACCGGGGGCGTACCTGCGCTGCATAGGCTTCGCCAACGCCAACGTTGGCTGGGTAGGTACGTTGAGTCTTAATCGCCGACTGTTTCATACGACTGATAGCGGAGCGACCTGGACTCGCGTATCGACACTACCAGCTTTGGCACCAGTCGCCGTTTGCGGCATCTCGGTTGTTAACGACCAAATCATCTATGCATCAGGCACAAATCGTCCAACGGATTCTCACCGGATGAGGGACTTTGTCTACGCGACGATCAAAACAAGACATGTTCGCAGTAGACCTAAGCCAAAAGGTTCAAACCAATGAATGAACTGAACTATCACAGCGGCAGCGGACGCGAGTTTATTGGCGAAAGGCCAGCGGAGGAACTTGGTCGATTGGCGGCGTCGGCTCTGTTGGCGACCCCCGCGCCGCTGCGGAAGATTCGGTTCGTGACGAATCAGTTTGCGCCGAATCATGTCGTTACGGTCCGCAGCGCCGTCGATGGTTGGTCCTCGGATACCTTTGGGATTTATCGTGAAGGTGCTTGGGAATTCTTCTTCGAGACTCCCAGCCTTCCCGCGACGCTGACGTTTAAGTTTTTGCTCGATGGCGATCAGTGGATGAGCGGGCCTGATCTGACGGTCGCTACCAACGCCGATCACGAATTCTTCGAGTCGCAGGTTGCTTTTCCACATGTCGTGTCTCGGTTCCATCACGGATATGACAACTTCGTTTTGGAAAGGTCACGGACAGCACAAGAAGCCGTCCCACGCAACACGACCGATACGCTCTACGACGTCGTCGTCATCGGTTCGGGAATGGGAGGTGGGACGCTGGCCGACGCGCTTTCCGATGCGGGAGTCAAGACGTTGGTTCTTGAGGCGGGCGGACTGTGGTTGCCGACGCACATGACAAGCCTGCCCGGCGACTGGACTCGGTTGGCAACCCATCACGCGCTGGGGCATTTTACCAACGAATCCGGCTCTGATTTTTTGCCCGGTGTGCATTTTAACTTGGGTGGTCGATCCGTTTACTGGTCGGGGATCATTCCGCGTATGCATGGCTGGGAATTGCAATTTTGGCCCGACGAAATACGCGACTTTCTTGCACCCGTCGATGGTGGTTATGCGGCGGCCGAGCAGCTTCTACGCAAACGCTTGCGACTGGGGCCGTTTCAGGATCAAGTCGTCACCAAACTAAGGACCGACCTTGATGGCTGGAGCGTGGAGGATACGCCGCGTTCGCTCCATCAACCCTTTGTCGATGCGGCAGGCGGTCTCGGAGATATCGTCGAGAATTCCACCGGCGTCTATTCGACCGCCGACCTGCTCCTTTCGTCGTTGTCGTATCCAGGACGGACGGGACGAGAAAACCTGACCATCAACCTTGGGCACATGGTGACGCATTTAGAGACCACCGGCAACAAGGTGACGCATGTTGTCTGTCAGGATTTGCAGGGCAACGTGACGCGCCGTTATCGAGCCAAGTTTGTGGTTCTTGCCGCCGGGTCGCTGGAGAGCCCCAAGGTCGCGCTAAACAGTGGGCTAAGTGATCCCAATGGAAAGATTGGCGTTGGCCTGACCGATCATCCCGCATTCTTTTCCGCTCGCTACATCATTCCCGATGGCAATCCGTTCGCTGGTCCCACCCGTCACGCGAAAGTCTTCTTATATCGCCCCGACGCGACCTTCAACGACCATCCCTTCAACGTCGAGGTGCTGATCAATCCCGAGTACTGGCATTTTCGCAACTCGGACCCCGATCTGCGACCCAGTCCCCTACCGTCAATGATTGAAATGAAGTTCGTTTTTGCAAGCCACTTGGATGACGATAACTTCGTTCGTTCGCGGGGCATCGGACAGAAGCTGGCAGTGAAAGTGAAACGCAACCAAACGGGCGCGGCTCACTTCGACGCGGCAAAGGACGCTCGCAACGCGATTCTGGGTTCGCTTGGAGTTCCCTTCACAGCAGACGAAGGGATGGGTTATGGCAACGAGGGAACCGTGCATCATGCCGGAGGAACGTTGCGGATGAGCGGTGACGGAACCGGCGTCGTGAACACCGACTTGAAGTTCGAGCGTTACGATAACCTATACTGTGCCGATCCATCGGTTTGGCCCTTCATCCCTGCCGCGAACCCAGTGCTGACGCTCGTCGCCCTCGTCCAGAGGTTGGCGGAACATCTGATCGCCAAGTTCTAGCTCGCTACGCGAAGAACCTCAGCCTGAGCGATAGTGATTGATTTGGCTTGATTGACGTTTCGCGAAGTCGCGTTGGTTCGGCTCTTCTTCGGCTGTCATATGCCGCGGGATTCATTCGTTCGGTCGTGGTTGGGTGGGTGGGGGTTGCGTCAGCGCATAGCTGGCCTCGAAGATTGCTTTGGAGACGATCCAGACATCGCCGCGGTCGGTTGTGCTGCGTACAAGGTAGTCGTCCGCCAATCCCACGAGGTCGCCCCACTGGGCGATCACGCGGAAGTCGTGGGGAATGGAGACGGCTTCGACCGGTTGAACGTTTGGTTTCGGGTCGAATCGCTGGAAGCCGTCACCGTCGTATTCTGTGGTGGGAAGGTATTTGTCCAGCAGCTTTGCAGCCTGCTGTGGCCACAGCTCACCCTCGATTCCGCGGCAAAGGTAGCTGCCCGCAGTAGCGATGACGCGACCTTCGATGGTTTCAACCACGGTCTCTTCATGCAGCGGCTTGGCCCATAGCGGTTTGTTCTTGACGGCCAGGACAAGCTCTTCTTCAAGTTCCGTAGCCAACTTTCCATCCGGGTTGAGCAATGGGATCGCAATGAGAACGGACTTGTTCTGTTCCGATACAATCTTCATGTCTTCGGCAAGCGAGCCAAAAGCCGCCTTCGCATCAATTAGACCTTGAATGATGGACTCAGATTGATCGAGATACCGTTTTGCAAGCGTGAATTGTTGACACAAGGCATAACATCGGCCAACGTAATACATCGCGATACCCAACTCCCTGCGGTACGCTAGGTTGTCCGGCTCGCGGACGCGCAAGTCGTTGAAAATCTGTCGGCTTTCTTGAAAAAGCTCAAGCGCTCCCGCGTAATCCCCTTTCTTCAGCACCCGACCAACGTTTTCGAGCCGCGATACCCAAGTCCTGCGGCGCCAGTTGTCCGGCTCGGGAGAACGCACAAAGGTCGCGAATCTGTCGGTATTTTCTGAAACAGCTCAGCGCACCCTCGTGATGCCCTTTGTTCTCCAACACCCCCACCAACGTTTTCTGCTGCTGTGATGCCTAAGTCCCGTCGGTGCGCCAGGTTGTCCGGCTCGCGCGAGCACAAGTCGTCGCTAATCTGTCGGCTTCTTCTGAAACAGCCTGCCGCTCCCGTGATCCCCTTTCTTCTCCAACACCCGACCAACGTTGTTAACGCGATGCCCAACTCTTGTTGGTGCGCTAGTTGTCCGGCTCGCTGACGACAAGTCGTCGCGAATCTGTCGGGTTTCCTGAAACAGCTCAAGTGCTCCCGCGTGATCCCCTTCTTTCCGGACACCCGACCAACGTTTTCGGCCGCGATGCCGAACTCCCGGCGGTGTGCTAGGTTGTCCGGCTCCTGCTCGAACAAGTCGTCGCGAATCTGTCGGCTTTCCTGAACAGCCTGCTGCCTCAGCGTTATCCCCTTTGTTCTCCAACACCCGACCAACGTTGCTCAACGCGACGCTCAACTCCCTTCGGTATGCCAGGTTGTCCGGCTCGCGGACGCACAGCTCCTGCATGATCGATCGCTGCTGGTTCCCGTGGTGAATAATGCCTCGTCGAAATTGCCTCGCGCATTGAGCGTTTGAGACAGAATACTGAGTGAATCAGCGAGATTAAGATCTCGGCGGACGTCGGCATTCGGAATACTTTCGGCCAATTTCACCGATTCATTCGCGTGCATTTGTGCGAGTACCAACAAACCCTCAGTCCAAGCGATCTCGGCCAAAACTCGATGAACCGGCTTGTTACAGGAGAGGCTCCAGTTGCTTAGATCTACGACCTGAGCATACGCCGCGAACATGCAGCAACCGTTCTCACTGCGGCAGGATGTTGAGACTGATGTTATCGATCGTATCGGGACGAACGAAGTCGATCGATCAGCAGCCAGGCGATTCGCCGCAGTCGGTCGGCTGTGTCTTCGTTTCTCTGCCAAAGCCGTCCGACGTCCTGTACCAGTCTGTGAACGGTGAACAGCCTCTGGCTTCCCCAGCGCTGATGCAAGGCTGAAGTCATATAATGGGATCATCAGTCGATTCCGCTTCTGAATGATCGCTTCTCGTATCGATTGATCGAATTGCCCGCCAGACCGAATCGCCAGACTTCGGTCACCACGTTCGGGAATCGGCTCCGGAGACAACCAGCAGAGGAGATTGAAGACGCACCGCGATTTCCTCCGGAAGTTGCTGCAAGTTGTCAGCCAAGTTGACGCAACGCTGCGGGGATAGCCAAGCTGCGTGGCATCAAAGTCGGGGTCATCCAGCAAAGCTCGCGTGCCTGGTCCCATTGCTTGCGGTAGTCATCAAAAGACCGCGGAGGGTGTTGATGGTGGCGGCAGCCTGGGCCAACCCCAACGCCAAGTTCCCAGATCTTCAGCAATTGCCTGAGCTGCCATGCGGTCGGTTCCGGGACCTTTTTTCAGCATCCAAGGAATTGCGGTTTCCGGCTGTCGCATCCAACAGAAAGTCAACGGCGGCTTCCCGGGGATCAAGTCCAACTCGAGATCGATAAATCCCTGGGGCCAGCGAGCAAGTCGACTTGTCAAGACAACCGATCCACGCCGGAACTGGCGAACCTGTTCAACGACGGTTTCCAGCATTTCCTTGGAATCAACGTTGTCGATAATGATCAACCAGCCACGATTCTCCTGTTGATTGAGCCAATCGATTGCGGCACGCATGCGGGTTTCCGGGTTGGTCGCGTTGGCTTGAGGAAGCTTCAGCGTCACACAAACGTCAGCCAGGCCGATCGAGGCCGCCTTCGATTCGCCGCTGACGATCAACAGCGACATGTTCGTGCGAACAAGCGTAAGCATATTCGCTGGCCAATTGCGTTTTTCCCAGTCCCCCGGTTCCGTGCAGAACGACTCGAACGGCATCCTCGTTTTCCCGCTCGCGAATCGCCTGTCGGATCTTCGCCAACCAGGGATCGCGTCCTTTGAACAGCCGACCTAACGACGGCGGCATCTGGGGTGATATCGGCACATCGGGGCGAGGAAGAATGTCGTACAGAACGCGATAAACCTGCAAACACAAATGGTGTTTCGACTCGAAGCCGAAGTCTGGATACTTTTCGAGGGCTCGCAGCTGATCCAAGTGCGCCCGTTGCGACTCGGCCTGTCGGTTGGCGATCGTCGCATCCACAAGCTGGGAATCACACAACGCGTCCGCTTCGGGAACCGCCACGTACAGACGTCGTTGATGATGGATCGCCAGCAGCGCCTCCCATTGGGTGTAGCTCAGTTGATTCCATTCATCCGCGGACAACTTGAATCGATCGGGCAAATCGGGCAGTTCCGCCAGCAGCGCGCGGCGGTTTTCATCCCTGGAACACTGTCGTCCAAATCGTTGCCGGTGCGACTGCCGAAGGCGATGTAAATCACCGCGTCGCTGTCCTGAATATACGCATTCAGCTCCGTCAGGATCGATGTCTATCTTGAATGAAACCGGATTGCTCCTCCACGCCGCAGCCCCGGACGTTGAAGGTATTCCATCAATGCATGACGGTAACTTTCAAACCTCGCGCTCACTGCCGAAAGAAACAGAGTGCTCGTGTCGTGCGGCATGAATAGGTCCCTCGTGTTTGTTCCATTCTGTTGCTGAATTCGATTTGCCGTGGTCCGAGCCGCCGTGACTGTCCAGCTTTCAACTTATACCGTGTGTCCGAAATGATGCCTTCGCGTTAAACGAAGCGAAGCATCTCATTTCTGACCACGCGACGCTCATCGCCGCAGCTTTCCGCAGCAGGTCAAGTAGCCGTAGTGTGTGCTCATTAATGTCAGGTGTCGACTGCCCTTGAGGCTTGCGAGCGATCACGCGGACATCCTCTGGCTGCAAAGCACTTTCATCCAAAGCTCGCACTGTTAAGGAATCACCCATTCGGCCGACGAAGAACTTCTGGAATCCTCGACCGCCTCTTCGGTCACCAAACCGACGCCGAGTCCAGCGGCTACGTAGCTCAGGATGCTCTGCCAGCCACCGACTTCGACGTGATCGTCGGCACTTCGTCGCAGGAATCGGCGAACCACCGGTCAAACTGCTGACGGCGATAGCATCCCGTTCGGGAAGGATCAGCGGCAAATCGACAATGTCGCCGGCCGTCAAGGGTCTGCGGACGGGAGCGACTGCCAAGCCTTTCGCCAAGCGGAATCGTCCGACGGATGAGCCACAAGCACAAACCGGTCGACCGCGATCAGATTCGATAAACAATTCCATCCCCAAGTCTTCCTAGTTCAGCAGTGACCTCCAGGTTCGCGCTACCGTCTCCATTGACGACAAAGATTTCAGCCGCCTGGGCCGATCGAACTTCCATAAGCGTATCGACCTTGGTCGAATCCCCACGACGACCGAAGCCCCCATCTTCGCGCGTACTGCAAACCAGGATTGGCCGGATTCGTCGACAATGATGACGTTCCGGGCGCGACGCGCGCATCGAGATCGTCGAGCAACTGCAGCCCATCTGTCCCAGACCGCAAATCACCACATGATTTCGGCGAGTCAAGGAGCTTGGAAGTCGTCGCACTTCATCGAGAAATCGCAGCATAACCGCTGAAGAGAGAACGATGAACAATGCCGCGACGAGAAACGCGCGAGCATCAGCAACCCGTTGTTTGATGCTACAGTCGTTCTCCGCACCCGAATTGAGCAAAATAATGGACGGTCTGGAAAGAACGGAATCGACCAATCCCGACGCGGCACCGATCTGGCGACGCCGCCGGATCGGCTTCACTTTGGATCACTGTTCGCGGCGTGTTGCCAAGCAAACCCTCCATAGCCGCATAGAAAGGTTGTGATTGCCAACAAGCAAACAACCGTGGCCAACCAGCGTCTGGAGAAGAGCCGCCAAGAGGGTGTGATGGGACTCGACGTTCTTTACTCATCCGCGACCTCTGCTTAAGGGGTTACCTGCACAATCAAGGCGTTCGCTTGGAAGAAATCGGTTTATATTTCATGCGTGGTCTGGAATGATGCTTTTGCATTTAATGAAGCGAATCATCTCATTTTCGGCCACGCGACGTTTAATGAAGATGCCTGTGCCGGACCTTTACTCGCTGACTCCGCGAAAGTCTCGAACTCAGCGCGTCCGCCAGCACAGACATTATGGGTGTTGTGAGCAAGCCGATCCAGTAGGGATAAATCTCACTGACATGCCATACGTAGCTCGACGGTCCCCGTCGAGGTCTCTGGCGGGGAACGCCGACCTGTGAAGTGATCGAACGTTGCTTGGGGAACGATCGCGCGGCGGGAAACGAAGTGCGAATCCATTCGTCCGGCTATGGAAGTTGCAGCGATTCACCGCCGGCACGGGTCGAAAGCGCTCGGTAAGTGGCCAAGTCGATCGTTTCGGCGATGAAGCGGACACTGGCATCCCCCAGTCCAAACATCGCGCCGCCGGGATGATAACTGCTGGCCGTAATGACCGAATTGTCGAACAGTCGGTCGTGGGTGGTGTTGAAGCAACTTGGACCATTGGGCGGCAAGGCCGTGTTGAATCCGGCATACCAAGAGTTGCCGTCATTCCATCGCGAACCGGGTGCCCAGCCCAAGGCTTGCAGCGTCGTTCCCGAAACGAAGACATGTCCGCCACCGCCGACCGTTGTGGCGATACACGCATCGGCGTTTGTCTGCACGTTGTTGTCCGCCGGCAAAGCAACGGCGACGGCATACTGCCCCTTGGTGAAGCTGGCGGTCCCGTGCTGCGCCAATTCGCCGACGGCCAACGTGTTGCTGGTTCCATCGGTAACGTGAGCCAGGCCACGGGAATGTCGTCGCTGAAACATGCCGTCGGTCTGATCCTGGGAAACGTGATTGCAAAAGCGGACGGTTGTGCCCATGCAGAAGCGGTAACTGTTGCGTCCCAACAACGGTTCGGGGGCATCAATGGTCGACGGGCAATTCATCACAACGGGTTTCACATCACGCCATGGTCCCCCGACACTGGTGTCCCACGGCACGGGGCAGTTGGTCCAGTCGACATGTTCAAAGACGGTGGTCTGTTCGATGAACGGGCTGGTCACCGGCCAGCCGCTGATCCAACCATTGTCGTCGGCGCTGGTCCCCACTGGATAGCTTGACCATCCCGATGTCAGCGGACCAGTCGACATCGGGGGAAACAGACCGAAGGTATCGTGATAATTGTGAAGCGCTAACGACAGTTGTTTGAGGTTGTTGGAACAACTCATTCGTCGGGCGGCTTCGCGAGCCGCTTGGACAGCGGGCAACAGCAATCCAACCAGGATGCCAATGATCGCGATCACAACCAGCAGCTCGATCAGGGTAAACCCTTGGTTTTTAGAACGCATGGAAAACTCCTAGAGAAGGCAAGTGCAAATCCGCTTCGCATAGAAAAGCCCAGCCTATCAGTCGACGCATGCTGTTGCAAGCATTTTCTTGAAGTTATACTTTGCAAGGCCCGAAATGACGTCTTTGCAAGAAATGAGCGATTGACGCATCCCCGCATGACGCGTCATCGAATGACTGGAGATTTGCGATGCACCGACTTCTGTTTCTGATTCTGATTCTGTTTTCGACTTGCTTGTTTGGCGTCCTCGGATGCGAGTCGACCAACGATGCTCCTGATGAGGAGACTGCGGATTTCACGAACCGATCGTATTCCGATCCGGAGTTTTTGGAGTCACAAACGCGAACCGCGAAATGATAAACGCGAGGCAAGATCGACCGAGAGGTCTGAATGCAAGGCTGGAAAGGACCTCTAGAATGACGGATGCCGTCCTAATGCGGAACTCTCAAGCACGGGCGATCCATACGTAGCTCGACGGTCCCCGTCGAGTGTCTCGGCGGGGACCGCCGATCTACATTACGAGCCGCCCCGAACACCGTGAGTTCACGCTCAACGTCTGAGTTAACCGAAAGCGTTATGTCGAGCTGCTTCGCCGCAGGTCGATTCTGCGGTTTCAGATGGTTTCCAGTGAAGCCGGTAAACGATCGCCTAATTGTCCACCGCGAAGACCGATTCGACTTTGACGATCGCTTGATCTTCCGGGAAGGTGTGAACGGCCTGGATCATCATCGATCGGGCTCGGGTTTGAATGTTGATGTAGCTGACCGCTCCCATCGCGATGCGACCGCTGGGATCGAATCGATGCAACAGCCCTTCGGTGGCGTCGTGTGTAAGTTCTTTTTGAATCGCCCAAAAGAGATCGGCGTTGACTGGTTCGAGCGTAAATTTCGTCGAATAGGTGATCCCGGAACGACAATCGACACGTTCGGCTTGAGTTCCCCGCAACGGGAAGTCGAGCAATTGTCGACGCGCGGGGAGCAACTGATGGGAAGACGATGCAACTTCGGAAACGGTCACGCCGTTGCATCGCCAGCAGATAACGTGTCCCGAATTCGTAATGGAGATATCCGCACTGAAGGCATCGCGCTGGATGCGGCGTGAACGATGAAACTCGAACAGCTCTGGATGCAGGGATCTTCCAAATACTCGAAACGAAAGCTCGGCAATCTTTGGTCGAACAGAAATCACGTCACATCTTCTCAAACTTGCTTCAGAGTTGTACAAGATTCAACATACCTGCGGATGGCACCGCATTGCTGGAACCCGATTCCAAGTATACGTTGCCCCTAGGCGATTGCCAAAGACCGATTGTGCAATTCACGATCTTCGTCATCAAGCAGGTCTATTTTCAGCCGAAATCAATACCAAATCAAGCAACAGCAATCATGGTCGTTGTCATCGATAATTATGATTCGTTTACATATAACCTCGTTCAACGCCTTGGGGAAATCGACCCGGCGATCGACATTCGCGTGTTCCGCAATGATCAAGTCACGGTCGACGAGCTAACCCAATTAAACCCTTCGCGAGTGTTGATCTCCCCTGGGCCTTGCACTCCCACCGAGGCTGGCATCAGCATCGACGTGGTCCGGCATTTTGCGGGTCGCGTGCCATTGCTGGGTATTTGTTTGGGGCATCAGTCAATTGGGCAAGCTTTTGGAGGCCGGATTGTGCATGCCCCCGAACTGATGCATGGCAAAACGGACTTGATTCACCACGATAACGCCGGATTATTTGAAGGAGTTGCCATGCCCTTTGTCGCCACTCGCTATCACAGCCTCGTCATCGAACCGGCCTCCATGCCGGAAAAGTTGGTGGTGTCAGCGTGGACCGATACGGAGGGACCCGTCAGATCATGGGCGTTCGCCACAAGTCGTTCATGCTGGAAGGATGGCAGTTTCATCCGAGAACTTTCTGACCGAACCGGGCATCAAACTGCTGTTCCACGCTTTCTGAATTGGGGGCGTTCTAGCCGATGCTCCGCCGCGGGGTCGATCAACTTCACTTTTCTCGCCGACGAATTTCAATCTCCTCGAACGTATACAGCTTCCCTTTGCCGCTGCCTGGGCAAACGTGACACGTTTCTTTCCAAGCGGCTTTGTTTCAGGTTGCTGTCCCAAAACGGCACGTACGGCATTGAACGGGCGATTTGATGGCTCATGCAGCCGCGTGTGTGTCGGGATCTAAGAAGATGCAATCACCGTCGGAATATTCGACCAGCGATCTTTGTATCCGACGACGCGAATGGAAGCGGTCTTCAGTCATGACCGTCATTTCCATACCAATCATAACGCCTGAACTTCTTCGTCGTCAACCCAAACGTAGCCCGGTTCGCCGCTGCGGCAATCTCGCATTGCGTGCATCCAAACCGCAGGCCATCATACATCTGGGGACTTTGCTCCATAGCGATCAATACTCCTTCCAAATCCAAGATGCCTGCGGCTTGTCGACAACGAGTTCCGCCAATATTCGGCAAGTCATCTGATTTCCGGTTAGAACGGTCCGTAATGCCTGCATTGGCCGAAAAATCGTCGGGTTGGAAATCGATCAGTCACTGTTCAAGATTGTTTTTATCTTTGCCGATAGTCGCGGGGCATCGAAAATCAGGCGATGGATCACCGATCGGACGCTGCGTCAAAACCTGACGATTAAAAGTTCGATTGTAATCCGTCCGCGAAAATCGACGATGACAAGCTGCACGCGATTCCGTTCGTCAAGTCGGTGGGGCGGTTAAAATGACGAACATAAGCCACCAGGGGAACCGTTGCAGTCGAGCATTTCTCGATAAGGCTGCTCGATGCGTCCTCGAATCGGGTCGCCGGCGGATTGTCCGATGGCGACAGCATCCGACCCCACGAAGACGAATGATATGCATGGCTGTTTGAACCGTCTTCGTGTATGTTCGCCAAGGGATTGAGGGGCGGTTCGTTCCGCGAAAGGGACAAGCTGCGATGCCAAAACAGCCTTTATAGCTGGGTAAAATTGGTCTGGAATGATGCTTTTGCATTTAATGAAGCGAATCACCTCATTTTCGGCCACGCGACGTTTAGAAAGGATGGCCGAACATGAACCCGGGTACGAAAAACACCTAAAACCCCCAGTCGATTCGTAATTTGATATGCAAAGCATCTTTTTTCAAACCACGCACGACGCCAAACCTTTTCGATCTCGTGTTGCGATCGGTACACTTATAACAATAATGAACGCGTTTGTTGCTATACCTTGCGGGGTCTGAGTGATACCTTCACCTTTAAATGAAGCGAATCACCTCATTTCTGACCACGCGACGTATACCTTGCGTCAATATTTTTCAGTTGATCTTGCGACGCGGTCGCTTTAGGGGCAATTGAAGTTGAAATCATTCAAGCTATCTCGTTCAGGAGAGTCAACCGTGCTTTGCCGACAAATGCTCGCGTTGCTGTTTATTTTCGTCCTTACAAGCGTTGCCCGTGCGCAAGACGCAGCCGAATCGAGCGAGGAAGCTCTGGCTGTGTACGCCGACGCCGCGAACTTCCAGAACAACGGTGCCTTCGATTTGGCGATTGCTGAATGGAAGAAGTTTCTGGAAAAACATGGAAAAGATCCGCTAGCGGCGAAGGCGGCTCATTATATGGGCGTCAGCTTGATGCGAAAGGATCCCCCCGATTATGCCGCCGCATCGCAAGCGTTCCAGCAAGCCCTTGCGTCGCCGAAATTTGAATTGGTTGAAGAGGCGTTGAGCAACCGGGGCTGGTGTCTGTTCGCCGCGGCGCAGGCCGAGCCCGATAAGCAAGACAAGCTTTACAGCGACGCGATTGGCGCCTTCGCGGAACTTCTGAAAAAGTATCCCGAATCAAAATTCGCCGACCAAGCGTTGTTTTACAGCGGGGAAGCCGCCTATGCGTCGAAACGTCCCGCCGATGCGGTGAAGTTCTACCAGCGATTGATTGCTCTTCCCGAGGCAAAGCAATCGCCGCTGTATTGCGACGCACTTTATGCGACCGGTGTTGCTCAAGAGGATCAGCAGCAGTGGGGCGAGGCGCTATCGACGTATCGACAGATGGCTCAGGCCTGCACCGATTCAAAATTGATGACGGAGATCAAGATCCGGCAAGGCGACATGCACGTGCGGCTGGATCAGTACAAAGAGGCTGCGGCGATGTTCCGCGAAGTCGCCGATGCGAACGCCGCACTGGCTGATTATGCGTTGTTTCGATATGCATTTTGTGCCGTCAAGCTGGACGATCCGGTTGCCGCCGCAGCAGCTTACGACAATTTGATCTCGAAATATCCGGAAAGCCCTTACGCGGGAAACGCTTCGCTTGCAGCGGGTCAATCGTATTACCGAGCGGGCAACTTGGACAAAGCGGCGGAAATGTTCCGCAAAGTGCTTGGCCAAGATAATCGCGAAGCGGCGACCGAGGCGACACATTGGCTGGCGACGATCGCGTCCCGCAACAACAATTTGCAAGAAGTGATTCAACTCACGCGTCAAGCAATCGACAAAGGGTTGGCGGGTTTTTACGCGTCGACGGTGAAGATGGATTTGGCCGATGCGTTGTCGCGTTCTCAGGAGACCAGCCAGGAAGCGATCAAGCTGTTTCAGGAGATTGCGAACGAAAACAGCGGCCAGCCGATCGCGGCTCGTGCGTTGTACAACGCCGCCTTCACGGCGTTGCAAGTGCGTGACCATGCCGCGGCGGGCAAACTGGCCGATGCCTTTTTGGCGAAATACTCTCAGGACCCATTGCAGCCTGATGTTCTGTATGTCAAAGCCGAATCACTTTTGCAAACGGGGGACGCGAAACAGGCGGATCAGACCTATCAGAACCTGTTGAAAGTGGCCAACGATCATCCGTCGAAGTCGTTGTGGATCGTGCGAAGCGGAACGGCTGCTTTCTATGCGGAGAACTTCCAGGGAGCTGTCGATCGCTTGACCCAGTTAATGCCGCAGATTGATTCACCAGCTTTGCAGGCCGAGGCGCAGTTCGTGATCGGATCCTCGTTGGCCAGGCTGGAGAAGAACGAAGAAGCGGAAAAGATGCTTCAAAAAAGTTTGGAGACCGACGGGCAAAGCGATCAAGCCGCCGAGGTCTTGCTGCTGCTGGGCCGCGTTCAGTCCGACCTCGGTCGCAACGATGCCGCTCAAGAATCGTGGCAGCGGGTTTTGAAGCTCGCAGGTCAATCGGGAGCCGGATTTCAGGCTCGCTATCGCCTGGCGCAAATGCTTTCCGCAAACGAGAACTTCGATCAGGCGAAGACATATTATGACGAGATTCTGGCATCCGAAAGTCAAACGGCTTTGAAGCCTTATGCTTTGTACGGCAGCGGTTGGTGCCAGATGAAGAAGGAGAGTTACGAAGAAGCACTGAAGCAGTTGGATCAAGTGCTTCGCGATTATCCGGATCATCCGATTGCCAAGGATGCGCAGCTCGCGCGCGGCATCTGTTTGCGTAAACTTGGCCGCGACGATCAAGCTCGGGCGGCTTACGAGGACCTGTTGAAACGTCGTTTGACCGGAATTCCCTTGGGACACGCGCTCTACGAACTGGCGCTGCTGGAGATCGACAACAAGCAGCCAGGACAGGCATCAAAGCACTTGAAGCGGTTGGTCAACGAAGTTCCTGCGTATCCGGATCTCGATAAGGTGTTGTACGAACTTGCCTGGGCGATGCGTGATCAAGGGAACGAGCAAGAAGCGATCCAGCACTTCGGACAATTGGTTGTCAAGTTTCCGAGGACTTCGCTGGCCGCTGAAGCGAGCTTTCATGTCGGCCAGCAGTTATTTGAGGCCGGCAATTTTCAAAAGGCCGCCAACGCATTTGCAACCGCCGCCGAACATACGGTCGATCCGACGCTGCTGGAAAAAGCGTACTACAAGCTCAGCTGGGCGGGGTACGAACTGAAGAACTATGACGGTGCCAAACGATCGTTCGAGAAGCAGTTGAACGCCGCGGCGGACGGTTCGTTGAAGCTGGACGCGAAGGTAATGATTGCCGAATCGTCGTTCAAGTCAGGGCAGTTTCAGGAGGCACTCAAAGGCTATGAAGAGGCGCGTGCAATGATCGCCACCCAGCCAAAGGGTGAAAAAATGAAGGACGCCGCCGCCCAGCAGCTTCGCGAATTGGTCTTCCTTCATGGCGGACAAAGTGCGCAACAGTTAAAGCAATGGGAAGTGGCGTTGCAGTGGTTTGATCAGATGCGAGATCGCTTTCCCACCACGTCCTATTTGCCGCAAGTCTTTTACGAAACCGGTTATTGCCACCAGCAGCTCAAACGCTATCCCGACGCGTTGCAATATTACGGCCAAGTGGCCGGTAACTATCGCGATGAGGTAGCCGCGCGGGCGCGGTTTATGATGGGCGAGATTTATTTTTCCGAACGAGAACTGACAAAAGCGATTCCTGAATTTCAACGTGTCATGTTCGGATTCGGTGGCGAAAAAGCTCCACCTGAAATAAAGAACTGGCAGGCGAAAAGTGCCTTTGAAGCTGGGCGATGTGGTGAATTGTTGGTGCAAAACGCCGATGGCGGAAAAAAAGCGGAAGCGATCAAGATTGCGAAGGACTTTTACGAATACGTCATCGAGAAACATCCGCAGCATGAATTGGCCGGAAAAGCAAAAGAACGCCAAAGTGTCCTCAGTCAGCTTTAGTTTTGCTCTGCGGGCTTTTTCGAGCCCCTTGTTCGCGATACGGATACGTCAATCGTGCGTTTATTGTTTGCTCAATCCGTAGGTTGGCTGTGCTGAGGGACCTCGGGCGACAAGCCGCAAACCGAGATAATCGTCATGCAGGCATCTAATGGGTGATTCGCTCTGTACAATACAAGTGTGTCATTTCAGCCCACGCACGGTATAAAACCGGTTCGCGATGCGGATGGCTGATGTTGTCCGATGCTATAACGGATTAGGATTGAGATTCGCCCATCGAATATGATGAAAACGAAAGCGACTTTCGCGTTCTAACGTATGTGGCCTGAACGGATGCGTTCGCGGTAAGGACCGCCCTCGTTAAACACGTCGCGTGGCCGAAAACGAGGTGATTCGCTTCATTTGACGCGGGCATCATTTCGGGCCACGCACGATATAACTGTCAATTATGAAAGTGGCGTTGGCTTTCGGCTTGCTGAAATCTTCAACCGCAAGCTGGAAGCTTACGCCATTATTCCCAGGCCGGTCCTGAGTAAAGCAAAACCTGTGTGGATTGAATGAAAATCAAAATGTGTCGCTCGCTGTTGCTCCTCGCGGCCGTTGGCATCGTCTTGCTTGTTGCGCGGATGGACCGCTGTTTGGTCAGGAGGAGGCTGCGGGTATCATTGATGAAGCCGCTTTGAACGAGTTGTCCGAACCGAATCCCGGCGACAACGCGCTGGCACCGGCGGACGACGCACCAGCCGGCATCGACGTATTGTCGCTGATTTCCAAAGGCGGAATCTTCATGATTCCGATTGGCGTGATGTCGTTGTTGGTGGTCACATTGGGAGCCGAACGGCTGCTCGCCCTGCGCAGTGGTCGGCTGATGCCGGGGCGTCTGCGTCGCAGTTGGAGATGCTTTCCGATCCGATCGATACGTTCGATCCCGAAGTCGCTTATCAGACGTGTCGTCAGAATCCCTCGCCGACGGCTCGGGTGATTGCGTCGTTGCTGCTTCGTACCGGTCGACCTTTGGACGAGATTGAACGAACCGCATCGGAAGCGGCGCAGCGCGAGGCGGATCGCTTGTCGGGTCCGATTCGCTGGCTGTATTTGGCAACCGCGATTACGCCCCTGATGGGTTTGCTCGGTACGGTTTGGGGAATGATTCGTGCGTTTCACGACACGACACAACTGGCCGCGGGTCAGAACAAGGCCGAGTATTTGGCTGAGGGAATTTATGTCGCTTTGGTGACGACCTTGGCTGGGTTGATCGTGGCGATCCCGGCAGCGATCCTAGCGCACTGCTTTGAAGGGCGATTGACGCGCGCGTTTCATCAGATCGAAGAACTCTGCTTTTTGGTGGCTCCTGGTTTGGAGCGTTTTTCGGGCCGAATGCGTCTCGATTTGGATGGTCGCTTGGTGCCGATTAATGCGGCGTCGCCGCCAGTTGTCCCGCCACCGGATCGACAGGCAAAGAAGAATTCCATCGCTGGTGCGGGAAGCAAAGCACCGGTACGCTAATTTTTGATGATGCTTTTCCATGGAACATGAACGATGGCCGTTCAAATCAAAGTCACAAGCGACCAGCACGCTCAGCCTCACGCCGCTGATTGATGTTGTCTTCTTGTTGCTGATCTTTTTTCTCGTGGCGTCCCGATTCGCTCAGGAGGATCGTCGCATGCCGATCGAATTGCCGTCGGCGACCAGTGCGACTCCCATGACCGAACAGCCCAAGGGAGATCGTGGTCGATATTGACCAGGACGGCTTGTTGATCCTGAACGGAACCGATGTCGATTTGAATACGCTGGAGATCGAATTGGTCAAAGCGGTGGCGACGAATCCGGTTCATCAATCGGTCGTGATTCGCGCCGACAAGCGGGTCGCGTTCCAATCGGTCGTCAGTGTGATGGACCTTTGCAATCGCACAGGGGTTGCCGATTACACGGTGACGACGCAGGAAAGGGCCCGACAGTTACTGAGCACACCGACCATGCATGATCATCCTTTTCGGCAACTGCCGTCTGACAAACGCCCCCGAAAGCGACCACATGTGGCCGCTCGACCTCGCATTGATTGCGCTCGGGGCGTCGTTGATGTATATGCCGCAAGCCGCTTGGGCTGGGACGATCCTCGCTGGCTTTACAATGCGAAGACGTATGCCGTCGTTATTCCCGCCGGTTTGGTGCTGATCGATCTGTTGTTGCGAAACGTCGCTTCGCGGTTTGTGCAGCGGTCGCTGCAATTTGGTTTTTTGGTCAGCGTCTTTGTTCATCTGGTCTTGTTGATCGTGGCGGTCAACGTCGTTATTTTCGCCCGATACTGGCCCGAAGCCGTGGTGGGCGTCGAACCCAAAAAGCTTCCGGTGCGAAAAACGCTTCCCGACAATCTGTTCCGTACCGATCCGACAACGAATGCCGAACAACCCGATTGGACGAAGCCGACCGAAGCGACCAGCGAAGCGCGGGTAACGCCCGTCGAACCGCAGAAGGTGCCTCGGATCGAGGAAGTGGCCAAGCGTTTGGAAATGCCGACCGAACCGCAAGTCGAACATCAACCAACCCCTTTCTTGATCCCGCAGCAACAACCGACGCAAGCCGAACCGGTTCCCGCCGATGCTCCGTCGAAGCTCGCGCGGCAGGTCGCGCCGACAACGCCCGACATGCAGTCGGCGACCGAATCGATTCAAACACCGGATGTTCCGCAATCGCAGTCGGCACCGCAATCGTTGCGAGCGGCATCGGCCGACATCGCTCGCAGTCGCGCTCGCGGCGCGATGGCGGAGGTTCCACGTTCGGCTCCGGAAATGCAGGCTTCCCCTGACCGAGGGACCGTCGCCGCGCGGCGCTCCATGCGGCAAGACGCTCCACAAATTCAGGCGTCCGCCGAAGCGGCGGCGATGTCGCGGCGCAGTCGACAGGTGGAAGCCACGCCCGCCATGTCGGCACCGGCAGTTCCAAGTATCAACGTGGCGCAATCGACGGATCGATCTCCGCGACAACTGGCTGATCGTTCGAGCGGGCCGCCGCGTCGATCGATGTCGGCTCGCGGAGCTTCACTGGCCCCTTCGAATTCCGACATCGAAGCGCCCAGTCAATTCAGCGGGCAATCGACGTCCGCCGGCGCGACTCCGCAGCGAACGATGGGGGATCAAGGCCTGCCGAGTGTCGCCGATGCAGTTGCGGGAAATAGCAGCCCTTTGTCGGGACGATCGCGAGGCGCGTCCGCGCGGCCCTCCACGTCCGCGGGCAGCGGAGCGATTGAAGTTCCCGTTCCGCAAGGGCGACAGGGAGATGCGGAGAGTGGGAACGATCTGGGACCAAGAATGGCCAGTCGTGGAACCCTCAGTGGTCGGTCGAGTGCAAACAGCGATCAAATGGCGTCCTTGGGTAATCCGACACCTTTGAATATCGATGCCGTTATCGGCCCGGCGGGCCTTGGACGTGACGCCGCGCCTCGAATGGGGGCACCAACCGATCTTGATTCGATGCAACCGATGATCGCGGTCAGCCCCACGCAACCACGGATGGAGCGACGCCGTCTGGGAGGATTGACGCCGCCGCCGAGCGCGAAGGTCGCTTCGGTCGAGCCTTTTCAAAGACGCTTGATGCGAACCGAGGGGGGTGGCGCTCCGGCACCGGACGGTCTGGTCGGGCCTGAAACCGAAGAAGCCATTGAACGAGGTCTCGCCTTCTTGGCTGACCGCCAGAAGCCCGATGGAAGCTGGTCGTTGCAGGGACACGGCGAAGAGGTGCTGCTGCGCAGCGATACCGCCGCGACGGCGTTGTGCGTGCTGGCTTTCCAAGGTGCCGGCTACACGCACAAGAAGCATCAATATGCCAATGTCGTGGCGAAGGCGATCGATTATTTGGTGATGCATCAGCAGGCCAACGGTGACCTGTTTGTGCCCGAAGACGAGGCGTCGAACTCGAACGTGTGGTTGTACAGTCACAGTATTGCGGCTTTGGCGATTTGCGAAGCATTTGGAATGACGCAAGATCCTGAGTTGGCGTCACCCGCCCAGAAGGCGATCGATTTCATTGTCGACAGCCAACATCCAACCCGAGGCGGTTGGCGATATCAGCCGCAGGTCAGCAGCGACACGAGCGTGACCGGATGGATGATGATGGCTTTGAAAAGCGGTGAACTCGCCGGGCTGAAGGTGCCGGAAAAGACGTATACCGGAATCGACAAATGGGTTTCGTTAAGCCAAGACTCAGCCGGCAAGCCGTATCTGTTTCGCTACAACCCGTATGCAATGAACACTCCTTCACAGCGACACGGTCGACAGGTGACCCCGACGATGACGGCCGTCGGCATGCTGATTCGGATGTATCGCGGTTGGCGACGTGACAACCCGAACATGGAGGCGGGGGCGGAGTACTTGCTGGACCACCTGCCGGAAATCGGGAACGCACAAAGACCGCGTCGCGACACGTATTACTGGTATTACGCCACACAAGTGATGTTCCACATGGGAGGCGAAACCTGGGAGAGGTGGAACAACAAATTGCATCCGCTGCTGATCCGCAATCAGGTGAAAGAAGGCCCCGCCAATGGAAGTTGGGACCCGAAGATTCCCATCGCCGATCGATGGTCGCCACACGGCGGGCGTCTCTATTTGACGGCGCTGAACCTGTTGTCGCTGGAAATCTATTACCGGCATCTCCCCATCTATGAAGACACGGCCAGATAGAATCCCGCACGGGAACAGCCGATCGGTTACAATGCATCGCACCGGACGATTCGTGTGCCCCCTTTCGCAACTCAAGACTTGTTATCCCTCCATGAAAAACATCCCCATCATCGCCCTGACGCTCCTTTGTTTCAGCCCCTTTTCCCAGGTTCGTGGTGACGACGACTGGCCGAAAGGGAAATGGATCGCCTTGTTCAACGGAAAGGACATGACCGGCTGGACTCCAAAAATCAAGGGCTATGATCTGGGAGACAACTTCGGAAACACGTTTCGTGTCGAAGATGGTCTGCTGAAAGTCGGATATGAAGCGTATGACAAATTCGACAAACGCTATGGCCACTTGTTTTACGAGCGACCGTTCTCGAATTATCGCTTCCGCGTCGAATATCGCTTCGTCGGTGATCAATGCAACGGTGGCGAAGGCTGGGCGACACGAAACAGCGGGGTGATGGTGCATGGTGAGTCCCCCGAATCGATGTCGAAGGATCAAGACTTTCCCGCTTCCATCGAGGTCCAATTGCTCGGGGGCAATGGGAAGGATGCTCGACCAACCGCAAACCTTTGCACTCCGGGAACGAATGTCGTGAAAGAAGGGAAGTTGTTCCTTCCGCATTGCACGAATTCGTCGTCAAAGACGTATCACGGCGATCAATGGGTGACCGTCGAGATCGAAGTTCGCGGAAACCAGCGGATCAAACACTTGGTTGATGGGGATGTCGTGTTGGAATACACGCAGCCGCAGTTGGACGACCGCGATGGTCATGCTCGTGAATTGATCGCCAAGCAGGGGGATAAGATGCTTTCCGGCGGTTCGATTTCCTTACAGTCTGAAAGTCATCCGATCGAGTTTCGCAAAGTCGAAATCATGCTTTTGGACGATGCCGCGCCGACCGAGCGGGAATGAGCCGCTTCGCGTTGTTGCGTACGACGTGTTTGTCTCAAGCATGTACCTTATGTACGTCGCGTGGCCGAAAATGAGGTGATTC
>JAWKTL010000065.1:0-39217 GCA_041399105.1 Pirellulaceae bacterium
GTTCTCTTCGCGCAAGATAGCCCCACCGCCGGAGGCGATCACCTGCGTCGGCATTTCCGCGGCTTGCACAACAGCTTGTGACTCGAAGTCACGAAAAACGGGCTCTCCCGATTCCGCAAAGATTTCGGCAATCGAACGACCGGCGATCTGTTCAATCAAATCATCGGTATCGATCGATGAACAATCCAGCCGTTGAGCTAACCGTCGCGCGACGCTCGATTTGCCGCTGCCACGGTAGCCGATCAGCCAAAGATGCTTGTTCATACGCGATACTCCTCGATGCGAAGTTGCAATCGACCGGCATGGTGTTCGTATCCGACGATCGATCCAGCCCCTTCCCATTGACGATCGGTCGCCTGTTCAAATTCGTCAGCCAGCGATCGAGGGATGTACATGACGACCGGCATGCGGGGTTCCACAGTATGGCCAACAACGACGTGTCCGGTCGGATACGCAAGCGGATTGGTCGCCGAAGCCAGTTCGCGTCGTTCCGGAATGATCGCCAACTGCATTGGCAGATCGCGTACCGCTTCGACAACCCGGTCGATCTGATGACGGTCCCCTTGCAGCGAATCAATCATTTCAATCGTCGATGCAAATGTGACCGCGGGACCTTCGCCCACTTCCGTCCCCGCATCGTCATTGGGGATCGCGGCGGGCGAGGGCTGCGTCGTCGACCCGCCATCAACCGGCTCAGGGGAGGGAATGACATCGAAGTCCTGCTTGTCCTTCCAATCGGGCCAGCGTGGAATGTCGATCCGCACCTGTGTCGTCCACTGAATGTTGTTGTCCCCTAAATCCATCGTGAACGCTTCCGTGCGCGGCAAGCGAAGGGACAAATCAATAACGGTTTCACGATTGCCGAGCAAGCGAGTCAGATTGTGATCGACTTGCCCATCGCTGAAAAATTCGTGGCGATGCGTTCGTCGATTCGAGCCGGAACCCGACACGCAGGTTTCCTGACCGGTTACCGTCCAAATGATGCCATTGATGGCGATGTCCTTCCGCGGATGCACCGTCAACGTCGCTCGCAGTTTTTCCCCCGGCATCCACTGTTGTCGCTGCAGTTTGTATTGAACACTTCCGAGACGTTTACGTGGCAGATAACGCGTCGCAAACCACCAAACGGAAGCACCGATCGCGACGACAAATCCAATCAGCCACAGGAACGGATTGAGGAGCATGACGAGTCCGAAAACGACGACGAAGATGACGCCGATCATTTTGCCGATCATGCCGCTTTGCGGAACGACCTTGTTGGCTCCTCCCGAAGGAACGGCGAGACAACTCAGTCGGAAGGGACGCGAGACCGACGCATCAAACGCCCAGGGTAAGTCGGCGACCGCTTTGATGTAACGATCGATGCTCAGGTAGACACCGTGGTAGGTCGGTGGCCAGTCGCCCGCGGGCAAATCGAACGCATAGCGATATTCATTCCCCGTCTGCCATTTCCCTTGAAAAACAATCTCGCCGCTCACTTCGCCCGAATCGATATTGCCGCGACCGTGCGTCGCCCATCCGCTGGAAACGCGAAGCCCCTTGCAATTGATGTCGTCGTTTGCCTGCACAATGACCGTTCCACATACACGATCCCCCGGTTGATAAAGACGATCGGGTTGGTCCAGTTCAATCGTTAAATCGCATTTCGCCATGAAATTGACCTGCCTGTTGTCGGAAGCGATCAAACAAAGTGTCTTCGATCGCTCGGATGTCGTTACTGTGTTGTTCGATCAAAGCATCCGCTTCTTCGATGCTGATCGTCGGAATCGGCCCTCTGTCCAGCCGAGCGATCTCAATCCGGCGGTTCAGCATTTCGGCAAGCTGCCGTCCGGAAAGATTTTGGCCTACATGATACGTCCACACCCGATAGCCCGCACGTCGTAGCGGCCCCCGCAAATCGACATGTGTCCCCAAGACCAAACGGACACCCCGACGAAACGTCCGCCGACGAACCAACCAGGGAAGCCGCTGTGCTTCGTCGATCAACAGCGGATCGCCGTCGGGGATTTTCGGATGGCGGCCATCTTCAGGCAGATAGACGTAAGCGGATTCGGGAAACTGGTTAGCAATCGCCAGCAAGTGAGTCGTCTTACCGCGTCCACAATCCGCTAAGAACTGGATGGCCGTCATTTCCGTATCAAGTATTTCGCGAAACGGTGCCAGATCAACAACCGCCGCTCTGACGCGATCGGCTCGCGTTAATTCACCGAACGGATTTCGCAGCAGATTGAGGGCGGCCAGCGGAAGCCAGTGCAGCGGTTGCAAACGCGTTGCACCGGCGGAAATGGGGTGATTCGCTTGACGATGATGCAGAGGTGTCATTTCCGCTTACGCACGGCTCAGATTCCACGATCGCAGAGGCTCCATCAATTCGGGACGGGTGAGATCGAACTTTAGCGGCGAGATCGTGACATGTCCATTTGCCAGCGCGTTCAAATCGGTCTCATGCTCGGTCGGCTGAGGCGGCGGATCGACCGTCGCCCAGAAATAGTCGCGTCCCTTGGGATCCTGGCGTTTGATGTAGCGACTGCCGTAATGTCCGATGCCCATCGGAACGACATGCACCTCGGCGACGCCGCGCGTTGCCGAAGTGGGAATGTTGATGTTGAACAATCCACCTTTCGTCTCGGGATGCGAAACGACTTCCATGATGATTTTGCGAGCGATCGAGGCCGCGCGGTGGTAGTCGGCGTGCGGATCGTATTCCAACGAAACCGCGAAACTGGTGATGCCAAAGAATGCACCCTCGATGGCGGCCGCGACCGTTCCCGAATAGAGAACGTTGATGCCGGCATTCAGACCGCTGTTGATGCCGCTGACGATGACCTCCGGACGCTGCTCGCACAGTTCCGTGATGCCAAGCTTCACGCAGTCGGCGGGCGAACCATCGACGGCCAAGATGCGCCGTCCGTCCTCGCGAAAAATCTCTTTGTAGGTGAGCGGCGTCAGATAGGTGATCGAGTGGCCAACGCCGCTCTGTTCGGTCGTGGGCGCGCATGTTTGAACTTCAGCAATCGATGAAAACTCCTGTTCCATTGCTTCTAGTCCAGGAGCAAAAACCCCATCGTCGTTGGTAAGCATCAAACGCATTGCCGCCAAGCTCCCTGCTTGTGGAATTAAATTCGCTTCAAAAAATGCGAAGGCATTATTCCAGACCACGCATGATAAGCGTTTTTGTAACGAGAAGCCTGCGCCGGTGCCAGACGGACGCGTCAATCTTTATTGCCGATGGGCGCTGACGGCACGCGAGTTATCGACCGCTGCGGAGCGATTTTTTAAGCGAATTGGGGGTAACGAAGTCGCTGAGACGTTCTTCGATTTGCAGAAGGCTGGCGTCAATCCATTGATCGAGCGGTTGTAGATCACATCGAGCGGCGCAATCACTAAGTTCATCCCAGGTTGCTTCGACCGGCAACGAGGAAGAATTTTCGTTCTTCGGGTCAGAATAAAGTGGTGACATAGGTATCATCCCGGTCAACGGCAGTTCGTATGGGGTCGGCATTCGAGCGGTGCGGCGATGTTTCAGCTTAAACCATCATTTGCTAACTGAACCTGCAAGCAATCGTCGTGCCACGTCGGGACGCGTTTCCGGCTGCTGATGCTAAGTTGTTTGCGGCAAATCATTTAAGTCAGTTTCCCCCGTCCCGGTGCCATCATCGCGTGCCACTTTTCTAGGACGGTGTGTTGCGAAATCGCATCGCTCCGCCATTTGGACAGGGCAAAACCGCAACAGGTTCCCGCAAATTAGCGCGGTTCCTTCAAAGGCGGCGACAGATCTGAGCGTACCCGAAATGCGCAGGAACACCAAATGTTCCTTCGCCCGATTTGCTGAAATCTTGCTTTGGGCTGCTAATTATTCCGGCACGGAAAAATTTTCGGCGATTTCATCAAGATTGGTCTTTCCGGGGCGAAGAACTTCACGAATGGAACGCTGATCTCACGGGAGATCAATCGAAACAGGGAATGAAAAGCAAAAAAAAGATTGTGGGATAGAGATATGATTAAGAAAGCCCTTGTTGGTGGTAGCGTAGCCCTGTTGCTGTCGGGGCTGGTTTTGGGAACGGGCATCGGCAGCTACATAAAAACCGGCTTGGGATACGCCAGAAACGCCGTGAAGGACGCAGTGCCGGTGAGCGTCGAGATCGATCGCGCTCGTCAAATGATCGACGACCTGCAGCCCGAGATCGCCGAAAACATGAAGCTTATCGCTTCGGAGAAGATTCATGTCGCCAAGCTTAGCAAGCAGGTCGACGCCAAAGCGGAGATGCTGGCCGAAGCCGAACGCGACATACTGCGGTTGACTGCGGACCTGCAAAGTGGCGACACACACTTCGTCTATGCAAAACGCAGCTACAGTGCGGATCAGGTGAAGGAGGACTTGGCCGGACGTTTCAATCGATTCAAGACGCAGAAGGAGACGTTGACGAAGCTTGAGCAGATGCTTTCGGCTCGTGAATTGACTCTGCAAGCGGCGAAGGATCGAATGGATGAAATGCTTTCCGCCAAGCGTCAATTGGAGGTCGAGATCGAGAACTTGCAGGCTCAGTATGCCGCCAATCAAGTGGCTCATGCCGCCAGCAGCTTGGCGCTCGACGACAGCCAGTTGTCGCGAACGCGTGAACTGATCGACGAAATTCGCACGCGTATCGAAGTCGATGAAGAACTGCTGAATGTTGACAATCAGTACTACGGTGGTATCGAATTAACGGAAGAAAGCAACGACGATATCTTGGATCAAGTCTCGGCATACTTCGACGGAAACACCGAAGCGGCCACGGTCGACTCGGTTGCCGTCAACAAGGTGAAGTAATCCGTGTTGAAGCTTGTCAGCATGACGATGTGTCCAAGATCAAGATAGCATCGGAACCGCAAAGCCTTGGCGACGCAATTTTCTTGCTCGCCAGGGTTTGTTTTGTGCGTGAGTGTGCCTCGAAATTGAGGGAAGTGGAAGGTGATCGCAGTGGCCAAGCATTGTTCGTCCGAATCAGAACGTTCCGCCCGTCAAGCATCTCGAATGCTGTGGATTGACGGTGTCGGTGGTTTTCTGGTGGTGGCTGGCAATGAATGGTTGATCGGCGGACCAAGCGCCGGCAGTTCGGTCGAGATCAACGTTCATGGTGATCTGTCGCGACGCGCGGCGGCGATCCGTCGTCAAGGAAGCGATTACGTCCTGCAACCACTGGCACCGACTTGGATGTCCGACCAGCCGCTGGACCGCCCCAGCTTGCTTCGCGATGGGGCAACCTTTCAACTTGGAAATGCCGTTCGGTTTCGTTTCGGTCAGACGCATCGCCTCAGTTCGTCGGCCCGGTTGGATTTGGTCAGCCGACATCGAACGCAGCCTCGGGCCGATGCGGTGATCTTGTTGGCCGACACCTGCGTGCTTGGTCCATCCAAGGACGCCCACATCGTTTGCCCTCGTTGGGAAAGTGACGTGATTTTGTTTGCCAGTGGTGGCGATTGGCATTTGCGAAGTGACGAAGCATTGATCGTGGATGGCAAGGCGGCCGGCCAACGAACGAAGTTGCCTGAGGCGTGTCGCATCGAAGGGGAGTCGTTTGCGATGTCGCTGGAACGAATCAAAATTTAATCGAACGAGACTTTTCATGTTTTCGCGCCTCAAACGCAAGTCGAATCAGCCTGTTACCAAGACGACGGTATCCGATGGCTCGATGCGTGCTGATGCCGCGAATTCTTTGTCCGATCAGGAAAGCCGTGTGATGTCCGCTGTAGCAGCTAAACTAGAAACAACGTGTTTTGCATCGAATCATTTCGATCGACGAAACGAGAGGCGCAGCGGCGGTCAACAGCATCGCCAGGCGGGATCGATGATGAAGTTTACCTACAAAACCGGCGACGAACCTCTTGCGGGTTACACGATCAAGCGAGGCATCGGTGTCGGCGGCTTTGGCGAGGTGTACTTCGCCGTCAGCCAAGCCGGCAAGGAAGTCGCTCTGAAACGGGTACAGCGAAATTTGGATGTCGAATTGCGCGGCGTTGGCCACTGCATGAATTTGAAGCATCCCAATTTGGTATCGCTGTACGATGTCAAATACGACGATCACGAGCAGGCTTGGATCGTCATGGAGTACGTTGCCGGTGCGACATTGCGTGAAGAACTCGATCGCTTTCCGGAAGGTTTGCCTCGCAACCAAGCGATGCGTTGGTTCGGCGATCTGGCCGCCGGTGTCGCGTATCTGCACGACCATGGCATCGTCCACCGTGACCTGAAGCCGGGGAACATCTTCGACGATGATGGGATCGTGAAGATTGGTGATTACGGCCTAAGCAAATTCATTTCATGTTCACGTCGCGGCGGAAACACCGAGAGCGTCGGTACGTTTCATTACATGGCCCCCGAGATCGGTCGCGGTGAATACGGCAAAGAAATCGATATCTATGCGTTGGGCATTATTCTGTTCGAGCTTCTGACGGGCGATGTTCCTTTCGATGGGGAAAGCTCGCAGGAGATCATTATGAAGCATCTGACGGGCGATCCCGATTTGTCGAAGGTTGAACCCCCTTATCGATCGGTTATTTGGAAGGCACTACAGAAGAATCCCGAATCGCGGCAAACGAGCGTCGTCGAAATGCTGGAGCCGTTGGGCTTGATTCTCGATAAACATGGACTCGCCCAGCCCGATCCAGACGCTAGGGAGCGTCCGATTCTGGCGGAGCCCGTGATCGCCTCGGTGCCCGGTCCGACCGTATCCCCGGCGGCGAACGTTTATGTGAAGCATGACCACGTTCAACCGCGTGCGGTTGAGAAGGACGCTCGGTTTGCCGCGAATCGAGCGGCGACAACTTCCGAATCGGCGTCGGCCGAACCGTTGGCGCACGCCGTTCGACAAAGCGCGCAGAATTTCAGCACGTGGTGGAACGATCAGGCGCTGAACCCCGTTGCGCGATTGGTCGTCGTGATCGGGGCGGCCGTCATTTTGTTAATGAATTCGGCTTGGTTGCTTCCGCTGTTGTCGCTGCTGGCCATTCTGTACATTCCGTATTATGTGATTCGCGCAATGGTATTGAGCAACCATCAGCAGCCCAGCTACGCCGCGGCCCATGCCGCCGCGGTGGCGCAGCGAGAACGAAGGCTGCCGCCGACGGCTCAACAATGGCGGTTGGCGACGCGTCGGCAGTTGGCTACGAAATCGTGGCGAACCCGCAGCGCCGAGTTGACCGCATCTTGGGCGACATCGTTTGTCGTCTTGAGTGTCCTGTGCTGGGCGGCAACGAGGTTTGGCATTGCTGAAGGGGAAGGCGGCCCGCGCGCGATCGCTCCATTTGCTTGGGGGGCCGCGACCGCGTTGATCGGTGCCTGGACGATGCTCCTGCTGGGAAAAGCTTGGGAGAGCGAAGAAGGGGAACAGCTTCCTCGACGGATCGTTCAATTAGGCGTTGGAGCCGCCGTCGGTGCGGTCGCCTTCGCACTTGGAAAGGGATTAATGATTCCTATGGATGAGGGCTTTGATTTGCGGCGAGTCGGTTGGCAGATGCCCCGGCACATGTACTCCGCTGATGGAGAGGTTTTATTGCCGGCGATGATGGCGTATTTCTCCGCCGTCTTCTTCTTGACGCGTTGGTGGCGTTCGGCCGATCCGCTACGCAGCAGGCGATTGAGCGTTTGGTCGGTTGCCGCAGTCGTTGTGATCGCCTGGGTGGTCAACCAGATCATTCCCGTCCCGCAACCGTGGGGAATGCTCACTGCGGGAGCGATGGCGATTGCGATCCAGATGGCATCCGCATGGAGGAATCCGGCGGATCGATTTACACACCATGAGACGTTGGAATCCAGAGCATGAACGGTGAACTGATACCATGCGTGGGCCGGAATGATGCACTTGTGCCCCACCACGCGAATCATGATATTCCTCCCCGCGCGACGTTCGATCGGGCGTGGCCCGAGATGATTGATACGCATTCAATGAAGCGAGCCGTTGCGTTTACGAACACGCGACGTCGACATGCATTCAAATCCTTCGTAACGAAATTCCTGTTGGCTGCCTGCGTCGGTCTGATTGTTCTGCCGATGGGAAGCTTAAATGCGAAGCCGAAAGATTCGTTGCCGAAGGAAAAAGCCGCTTCGGTCGATGATAAAGAAGCATCACGAGGCGATGCGTTGTCGTCGGCGACCGACAGCGATTCGGATGATTCCCCGCGCGAACTGTCGACAAAGCCTCAGCAGTTTCCGATCTACCCGGAAGATCGACCGATGTGGGTCGATCAACCCGACAATATCGGCAACGGCTGGGCTGAGTTGGTGGTCCAATCGGTTCCCAGTTTATCGGAACAGAAAAGCGCCGAGAGCTTGGCCGAGCAGCAACAGTTGGCGTTGGCCGCCTATGCCGAACAGGTGATTGGTGTCGCTGGTTCAAGCGATTTGTTAACCTTTACGCCGGAGCAAATCGCAGCCGACTATGTCGATCCCGAACGATCGTATCACGGCATGTTGACGACAAGCACTGGCGAGATGCATCAACATGCGTGCGTTCTCGTCCTGGATGACGCCTTTCATACCCAGACCGTTGAACAATGGAAGTCCCTTGAAGTTGCACAGCGTTTAAAAGGGCTGGGGGTTCTGGGAGCCGCGGCTCTGGCGGGACTGATCGTTGTTAGCGGTTTGCTGAAAAGCATCGCACCTCGAACCAAGCGACAGCACGTGGAAGTATGACCGATACGCAAGTCAACGAATTGCTGGTGCAACGTATTCGCGAAGGGGATCAGCGCGCCTGGGAAGATCTGATCGGACGTTATGAAGGGCGATTGTTGGCGTTTGCCGAAAGCCGCATCGGAAATCGGGCGGCGAGCGAGGATATCGTCCAAGAAGCGTTCATTGGATTTCTGACCAGCCTGCCCAATTACGATGGCAATCGTCCGCTGGAGAGCTATCTGTTCTCCATCTGCGCCTACAAGTTGACGGATCATTTGCGCCGTGAAGGACGACGCCCGGCGATCTCCTTCTCGGCCGCCGGATCATCCGATGCTTGGCAATTCGCCGGACAAGCGCGGGCCGCAAGTTCGATCGCTCGCAGCGGAGAGCGTCGCCATTTGGAGGAGCATGCCGTTCGAGACGCTTTGCTCGATCAGGTGCAACGTTGCAAACAGCGCGGTGACTGGAAGAAGTTGCAGTGTTTGGAGTTGCTGTTTGTTCGAGGCAACGCCAACAAGGAGATTGCAGAAGAGCTGAACCTGACCGAGCAGCAGGTCGCAAATTACAAGAGCGATTTCCTGCTCCGCCTTCGCACGCTGATTCAGCGAATGCAATTGGATGACGAGGTTTTCCGGAGCTTGCCGATTCGTGAGCCTCGGACCTGTTCTTAACGTAGCTCCGCGGTCGCCGCCGAGACTCTCGACGGAGCCCGTCGAGCTACGTTAATGATGCTTCGATGCTAAGACAGCACGTCGTGGACGACTCGAGCTTCCTCGACTCCGGTCAAGCGGAAATCAAGTCCTTGGAATTTGTAGGTGAATCGTTCGTGATCGATTCCCAGCAGGTGCAACATTGTGGCGTGGAAGTCGCGAACGTGAACCGGATTCTCCACGGCGTTATAACCAAATTCGTCGGTGGCGCCATACCGCATGCCCCCCCGCACTCCGCCACCGGCCATCCACATTGAAAATCCTTTGATGTGGTGATCTCGCCCGTTTCCTTGAGCCATCGGCGTGCGCCCGAATTCGCCTCCCCAAATCAGCAACGTATCGTCGAGCATGCCACGTTGTTGTAAATCTTTCAACAAAGCGGCTGTCGCCTGATCGACGAGTTTGGCGGTGTTGGCAACGCCATTCTTCACACCGCCGTGATGATCCCAGCCCCGATGATAAAGCTGAATGAAGCGAACGCCTCGTTCGGCCAATCGTCGCGCCAACAAGCAGTTGCTGGCAAATGATCCGTCGCCCGGCTTGCAACCATACAGATCGATGATCGATTGCGGTTCATCGGCCATGTTCGTCAGTTCGGGAACCGACGCTTGCATACGAAACGCCATTTCATATCCCGCAATTCGCGTGGCGACTTCGGGATCGTCCAGTTCGCGGTTGCGGATCGCGTTGATCCGCGTCGCCGCGTCGATGATCTCGCGTTGCTGTTGACGTCCGACGCCGGCTGGGTTGCCGACGTAGTGAACCGGATTTCCGGTCGAGTGCATCTGCACGCCTTGAAAGCGGCTGGGCAAGAATCCGGAGTGCCATTGCCTGGAACTGATCGGCTGGCTCTGGCCGCCTCCTTCGCTGGTCAGCACGATGAACCCCGGCAGGTCATTCGTCTCCGCCCCCAGACCGTACATCACCCATGAGCCCATCGATGGGCGACCGCTGATCGCGGTCCCGGTATTGAAAAACGTATGCGCGGATCGTGATTAATCTGTTCGGTGTGCAGCGAATTGATGACGCAGAGTTGATCGGCGAGTTGCCCGGTATGTTCGAACACGTCGGAGATCGGCAAGCCGCTTTCCCTCGCTGAGTGAAGCTGTGCTGCGGTCCCAAAATCTTGAGTTCTTTCCCTTGCAGTTGAGCGATCGGCTGCCCTTGCGTGATCGATGTGGGCATCGGCTTGCCGTCAAGGCGTTCGAGTTCGGGTTTGTGGTCAAGCGTTTCAATGTGACTCGGTCCACCCGCCATGCAAAGATGAATGATGCGTTGGACGCGGGGATTGTGATGCAACTTGGCGATCGCCCCACGCGATTGTCCGGAAAGGGACGGCTTGGTTTCGTCCGCTTTCAACAGCGAGGCGAGGGCGATGCTTCCCAAGCCGGTGCGACGAAGAAAGGTCCGGCGGGCGAGGTTATTGATTGATGAGGCCTGATGCATCATGGTCGGAATGGTGCGGTTAGGGGCAAGGAGCTTGAGGTGGGAGGTAACGAGGACGATTCAATGCGAGTTCGCCTTATCGTCCAGCATACCATCGAATGGCGAAAAATTCATGCATCTTGTTTCGCGCGACGTCGATAGACGTCGGGTGGTCAGAAATGAGGTGATTCGCTTCATTTAACGCCTAGAGCGACCACGTCGCAAGTTCAACTGAAAAATGTTGGCGCAAGATAACATCAAACGCGTTCATAATTGATATAGGCATCATTTCGGACCACGCACGGTAGAAATCGTGCGACATGACGCGAACAGAGGCTAGCGGGAAACTTCCCGTCATTCGCTTGCGACCTCTCGGCGCAGCAGAACACGCAATCCGTCCAGGACTCGTGAAAAACGGTTTTGAGCGCGTTGTATCAACTGCCCTTGGGCGGTGTCACGCATGCGTTTGGCCTGCAAATCTTTAGGCGACATTTTCAACTTGCCCGACTGGATCGCGGCTTCTTCCTGTCGCAATTTGGCTTGATAACTGGTGACGGCGGCCGTGAACTTTGCATGAACCGCTTCCATGGTTTGCAACGCATCTTGGAAGTTTCCCATGCGAAACTCTCGGTCGCGAACATGCGTAATCAAGTCGACCTGAGCGCAAAGCCCCGTGCGATTGGCTGCATCGGCCAGTTGCGAGAACGCCCCTTTGTCAAGAATCTTCGAGACCTCCGCGGATTCTTGAAGCGAGCTGGCGGCGACCGCATCGTCGTGTGATGGCTCGGACGCATCGCGCCCCTTCGACTGCCCCGCCGGGAAGCGTTTCGACGCCTCTGACGCTTCGGAAGTCAGACTGTCCAGACGGACCGCTTTATCGTGCTTGGCGAGTTTCAGATAGGTCGGCAGATCGATCGTGCGAAGCCGGTCGCCGGTGATCGCGGACTTCAAGCGAACGCGTTGCGGATTGTCGCTGTTGCGAATCGTTGCAAGATAGGTCTGCGTGCCTCCATCAATAAAATGCAAGTCCCCAGGTCGAATATCTTCCTGAGAACGAATCGCGGAAAGTACGAAGTGTTCTGCAAGCAACGACCGTTGCTCCGCCGCGTTCTTGCAGTTCGCGAAGGCGTCGAACAAATGGTTGCGGGACGCAACTGGATCATCATCCGCGTGCGTCAATTCATCGCTCGCTTGAACATCGATCGTCTCTTCGCTGGGAATTCGATCAACGTCCGCTTGATCGGCATCCTTCTGATCCGCGACCTTCGGCTCGGCGGGCTGCCGAGCTTCGGCTTCGGTTTCCGCTTCGGCTTCGCGTCGTTTGCGTGCCGCGGCCCGTTCGGCAATCGGTCCCAAGGCTTCCAGAATTTCATCCAGTTTCTGCATCACTTCGTGGTAGCGTTGCTGTCGCTTCTGCAGACGACGATCTTTCGCCTCTTCCTCTTTCGATTTCTTCGACGCCGTGTCGTCGATCTTCATGCGCATCACACGCAACTTGCCGGCTTCGTATCGCTGCTTCACCGCCTGCAGCTTTCGTAGGGCTTCCTCGTATTCTTGATGTGCGTAGAGGCCTTTGGCATCCATGACGGTGATCGCGTCCGCATTGCCACGCATCAACGCGTACAAATCCGAAAAGTCTTGTTCGTCCATTTGTCGAACCTTTATCAATGATGGATGCGTTTGATGTTATACCGTGCGTGGTCTGGAATGATGCTTATATCAATTATGAACGCGTTTGATGTTATCTTGCGCCAACATTTTTCAGTTGAACTTGCGACGTGGTCGCTCTAGGCATTTAATGAAGCGAATCACCTCATTTCTGACCACGCAACGTATATAAGCAATCGATTGCCGAACCTTGGAACATCCCGAAGCGGAGGCAGATTATAACGGACATTGCGTTGCTTTGCAGTCAAGCAACCGTTGTTTGGTTATACTGAAGGCCACAGGTTTTCACTGACGTTGAGAACCTATCCAAGAATCGTGAACCGGCAGCCCTACCTGCGGGTTGTTGTGGGTTTTCGGATAGGTTCTGAGTTTTGGCATGGTAGTCGATCTGAATATGATGATGCATCTTCGAACGCAGTTTGTGTTTTGCTGGCTGCTTGCATGTGGTATGCCGGCGATGGCTGCTGAACCGGCGCGAGCATTCCTTGATGGACTGCGGGCGCGCGGTTACTTCGATATTGCCTTGGAATACTTGCAAGCGGTCCCCGACAATCCATTGATTCCGAGCGATCTCAAGGATTCCGTCGACTACGAGCGTGGGGTCACGTTGATCGCCGCCTCGCGATCGCAGAACGACCCGAAACTGAGGACGAAGTTCCTTAGCGATGCCGAAGCCGCTTTAAAGAAGTTCACCGAAACCAGGCCGGAAAGCCCCAAGGCGAATGCCGCTCGAACGCAGTTGGCGCAGTTGATTGCCGAACGCGCCCGTTTCAAGGTTCAGCAGTCGAAAGAGGGGGAGACCGCCGCCCGCTTGAAAGAAGCCACCGCGTTGTATAACGAAGCCTCGAAGGTCTTGGCGGAACTGAATAAATCGGTCAACGAGCAGTTGGAAAAGATTCCGAAGGTTCTCGACAGCAAAGACCGCAAGCAGGCCGAGCAGATCGAGCAGCGGACACAACTGCGGGCCGATAATCTGCAAACGCAGTTGATGGCGGCGGCGATTCGCGAGGAATCAGCCGACACGGTCCCCTCCGGATCGGCCGAACAGCAAAAGTATTTGTCCGAAGCGGCGGCGTTGTACGAGGACATTTACAAAGAGTACCGGACACGCTTGGCCGGACTGTACGCTCGCTTGTATCAGGGGCGTTGCAATCAGCGACTTGGCAAACTGCGTGACGCGTTAGGCTTCTACGGTGAACTGCTGGATCAGCCCGACGAGCCCGACGCCTTCCGAACACTGAAAACCAAGACGTTACGTTTGGCGATGGAGTGCTGGCTGGACCCATCGCAGAAGAAATACTTTGAAGCGATCAAGCAAGCTTCGCGATGGATCGACTTGGCGCGTCCGGCGGAAGCCCGGCAAGACGATTGGTTAGCGATTCGTTTAAGCTTGGCCAATGCCTACAAAATGCAAGCCGATGACGCGGATGAAGGTGAAAAACGCTTGGTCAGCCAATCGGTCGCCGCAGCGCGAACACACGCGGAGTTTGTCGCCAAGGAGCGGAGCGATTTTCAGGAGGAAGCCCGCCGCTTGGTTTCGCGATTGGGAGGTCCCGAAGCGGAGATCGCCGAGTTTGTTCCGGAAACCTTTGAGGATGCGAAGGTCGCCGGACAGGAAGCCCTGCAGGCGTTGGAAGGTCACAACGGCGAAGTCGGAAAGCTGACATCGCAGGTTGCCTCGGAAGCGGACGCCGCAGCTAAGCAGGAACTGCAAACGAAGTTGCAGGCAAGTCAGGCAGCGGCGACCAAGTCGCTCGATGACGCGATGCGATACTTCCGCATGGCCTTGGCCTTCGCCGATCGAGAGACGCCGCAATCGGAAGTCAACTTCGTCCGCTATTTCTTGTGTTACTTGTACTATTTGAAGCAGCAGCCGTACGAAGCGGCGTTGATGGGCGAGTTTGTGGCGCGACGTCACCCGTCGACAGCCGGAGCGGTCGCTTCGGCCAAAATCGCGCTGGCCAGCTATATCGCGTTGTATGATCAGGCACCCGCCGACGACACCGATTTTGAGACGCGCCGAGTGACCGGTTTGGCGACATACATCGCCGACACTTGGCCCGCCCGACCCGAAGCGACCGACGCGCTGATCACGCTCGTTCCATTTGTTATTAACTCCGGCGAACTTCAAAAGGCGAGGGAGTTCACCGAGCGGATTCCCGAAGCTTCGCCGGGACGGCTGCAAGCCGAACTGCAAACGGGACAGGCGATGTGGGGGCAATTCATCACTCACTCGCAACAAGTGCGAACGTGGCAACAGGATGGCGTCCCCGAAGGCGTTAAACTTGGGGAGGAACAAGCCAAGCTCGATGCGTTGCGGCAGGGAACGATCGACATGTTGTCGGCGGCATTCGCGCGTTTGGAGAATGCTGGTCAAGTTGACAAAACCATTGTCACCGCCATGTTGTCGTTGGCCCAAGCCTACGTCGAATCGTTGCAAGCTGAGAAAGCGGTTGAAGTCTTGGAACATCCGCAGGTCGGCCCTTTGACTTTGGCCCGCGCCAACGATGCCGCGGCCAACAATCCCGTCTTCATGGAGGAAACGTATCGCACGTCGTTGCGGGCATTCATTGGTTCGCTGGGAAGCGGTGGCGATGCGATGATGGAAAAAGCAAAACAGGTGATGACTTCGATGCAGCAGGCGGTGGCGAATGATCCCGAGGGGACGCAGCGGATGCTGAGCGTGTATATCAATTTAAGCGCAGGATATCGAACGTCAAATGAAGGCCGCTGAAACGCCGGAACAGAAGCAGGCGTTGTCGGCGGTGTTTGAAGTTTTCTTGGATCAGTTGAGTACCGGGTCAACCGATTTGAACGTCTTGAATTGGGTTGCCGAAACCTTCTCCAGCTTGGGTGCCGGATTTGTTACCGACGGACAAGTGGGGCCCGACGCCCGGAAGTATTACGACCAATCGATTGCGGCCTTCAATAACATGCTTCAACGCCCCGATTTGCCGGAGGCCACGAGCACGCAGGTCAAGCTTCGTGTTGCGCAGGCACACGCCAAGATCGGAAGTTTCGATGAGGCGATGGCGATCTTTGAAGAGGTGCTGGGTAAGAATGCGATGATGCTGAACGTTCAAGTCGCCGCCGCTAAGATGCTGCAGAGCTGGGCCGCTCAGGATCCCGAGAAGTATGTCGCCGCGATGCGTGGCCTCAATGCAGGCAAGTCGGTCGTGGGGTTGGGGAAAAATTGCGTCGACGACAAACGACTATCCCAAGTTTCGTGACACCTTTTATGAAGCTCGTTACGAATTCGCCCGCTCCGCTTTCGAGTTCAGCAAATCCAAACAGGGAGCCGAACGCGACAAACTGCTCTCCGACGCGACGAAAGCTTTGTCCTTGACCTACCAGCTTTACCCCACGCTCGGCGGCGATGTGTGGCCGGGGCGATATCACGAACTTATGAAGAGCGTTCAGGCGGCGCAAGGCAAGCCGGTTGTCGGCTTCCCCGATTTGCAAAACAATGAACAAGCACCGCCCGAGGAGACAAAGAATGAAGAATGAAGCAACGCACCGTTACCGTTACCGTTTTCCACGATCGCATTTTCGATTGGCGACGCGATGGTTCTTGTACATGGGATGCCTTGCACTGGCGTTGCCCGGGGTGGCAACCGCCCAGTTCGATCAAGTCTATCCGCTGCGTGGTGCGCCGCTGAACGGCGAAGTCGTCGGATCGACAAAGACATCCGTCACGATCAAGGTGCAGGGAAGCGACCGTGAATTGCCGGTCAATGAGGTTCGTCGCGTCGCGTTTAAGGAGGACCCGCCAGAGTTGAAGCAAGCCCGTTCGCGAGTCGAGACGGGAAACTTTCAGGCCGCGCTGGATGATCTGAAGAAGATCAATGTGTCCACTGTTGTTCGACCTGAGATTCGGCAAGACCTTCAATTTCACTTGGCGCTGTGTGAGGGAAAGCTGGCTTTGTCCAGCGGTGGCGACCAGTCTAAGGCGGCGGGGGCGATGTTCGCCTTCGTGCGGGCCGCTCCGGACAGTTACCACTTCTTTGCCGCGGCCGAGACGCTTGGAGATTTGGCTGTCGCGCTGGGCAAGCCCGCCGAAGCGACAAAGTACTACGGTGCCATCGCCTCGCTGGCACCATGGCCTGAATACAAGATGCACGGTGCCATGTTGGAGGCGCGCGCCTTGTTGGCTCAGAACAATTTTGCGGAGGCCCAAAAGAAGTTCGAATCAATCGCTTCGGCAAGTGCGAGTTCGCCCGAGATCAACCGCCAGAAACTGTTGGCCGAAGTTGGGAAAGCGCGTTGTCTGGTTGAAACCGGTTCGGCCGATGCCGCTCTGAAAGCGATTCAACAGGTGATCGGGGAAAACGACGAGTCCGATTCCGAACTTTTCGGTCGTGCGTACAATGCTCTGGGAGCATGCTATCTGAAGCTGAACAAACCGAAAGAGGCATTGATGGCTTTCTTGCATAGCGATGTCTTGTTTCATGCGATTCCGGAGATTCATGCCGAAGCCCTTTATCATCTCAGCAAATTGTGGGAACAGGCGAAGAATCCCGACCGCGCGGTCGCGGCGAAGAACCTGCTTGTCGATCGCTATGCCGGCAGCCGCTGGGCCAGCATGGAATAAGCAATCGCGTGAAACGCACTGTCCGCCTTCATCAACCTATCTTCAATCATTGTCCATTCGTTCAAGGTCCGAACCGATGTCCAGTCCGATCGATTTTAATCAGGCGAGAACGCTTCCACCGGTGTCATGGCATGCGCCTCCCAATGGCTGTCTTGCGGAAGCCGCCACGGATCAGGGGACGGTAAAGCTTCAGTACGGTACGATTCAAAGCGGTCGTGGTGCGGGAGTCGAAGTCGTTCATATCGACACCGGGCCAATGCAAATCGTTGTCTTGCCGACGCGCGGCATGTCGATTTGGCAAGCGACATGCGATGGCGTTCCGTTTCAATGGCATTCACCGGTCGACGGGCCCGTCCATCCGTCGCTGGTTCCGGTTCATGATTCCAATGGCCTGGGTTGGTTGGAAGGCTTTGACGAACTGCTCGTTCGCTGCGGCATGGTCAGCAACGGCGCGCCCGATTTCGACGATAATGGACAATTGAAATATCCGCTGCATGGCCGAGTCGGAAATTTGCCCGCGGATCGATTGTCTTGCCATCAAGCCGACGGCATGGTCCATCTGGTTGGCGAAGTCAATGAACGGCGATTGTTCTTCAATAACTTGAAACTGACCGCGACGCTGAGCATCGCCCCGGGAGGACGGGAAATTCAGATCGCCGATACCGTCAGCAATCTGTCGGCGCAGCAGGCTGCGACACAGATGCTGTATCACATCAATGTCGGCACGCCATTGCTGGGTGAAGGCGCTAAGTTGCTTGTTCCGTTCGAAGAACTTGCGCCGCGCAACGCCCACGCTGCGTCCGATATCCCAACATGGGATCGCTATGCCGGACCAACCGTCGGCTTTCAAGAGCAAGTCCATTTCTTTCGCATGAACAGCGACAGTCAAGGTCGCACGGCGATGATGTTGCAATCCAGCTCCGGTGACCGCGGCCTCGGCGTTTCCTACGATACGCATACGCTCCCCTATTTCGTTCTCTGGAAGAATACCGCCGCGTTGGAAGACGGTTATGTAACAGGCCTCGAACCGTCCACAAACTTTCCCAATCCCAGAACGTTTGAAGGGGAACACGAGCGGGTCGCGTCGATCGCACCGGGAGAAAGCATCACGCACCGGATACGGCTTCATCCACTTGTGGGTCACGAACAGGTAACCGATTTCGCCGCCAAGGTGCAATCCCTGAAGCCGGCAAACCCCAGAGTTCACACGCAGCCGAAACCCGATTGGTCGGCATGAACCGTGGGCGAACTGAAACGATGTCTTCAGGAAATGCAAAGGCATCAGATCCGCTCACGCGATGGATATGCGTCGCGTGGCCGAAAATGAGGTGATTCGCTTCAGGAAATGCAAAGGCATCAGATCCGCTCACGCGATGTAAAACAATCTTGCGACGAACGTTATGGCACGGCTAAAAGTAATCCTCATCTTGGTATTGTTGTTGATCGTGGGCTTGATTGCATACGTTAATCGCGGCGTGATCACGCTGAACTTGTTGGTCACCAAAGTGCCCATGCCGGGATCGCTGCTGATCTTCGTGACCGCATTGCTCGGCTTTGCCGTAGGCGTCATTTTTGGTTCGCGGATTCCGCGGAAGCTTAAAGTGACAACCGTTCCGCCACCCGAAAAGAAACCTGCGAAGTGAACGCTGGATGTTCCGAAAGTTCAAACTGTGGAAACGCGAGCCAGCGGCGATGGAGGACGACTCGTGTCGATCCGTTCAGGACCAGCATGCGGCGAAGAAGGTGACTGCGGGCTCGGGGGCCGAAGTGGACGAGGAATCGAGCGATCGGTTCCATCACATTGACGCGGTCCACTTTGTTCATCATGCGATCAAGCATGCGATGCGCGATCAGCAGACGCAGCAGAACGGCATGATTCTCGGTGAAGGGCTGTGTCGCGTCGTGCTGGAACTTGCCGTTGATGAATTCGGTGCTGAAGGGGCGGACGTATTGAAACAATGGAACATTGCCGACAGCAGCGACATTCAATTGATTGTCGATCGCATGCGGAAAGCTGACGTCGACGAGGCTCAACGAGTCGACATCGACAGCGATTTTACCGGTTGGTTCGACCTCCAGCAGCCGGCTGAATCGTGGCGTCTGAAATGGTGAATGCGTTTCAGCCTAATTCGCTTCCGTCCCTGTTGATCTTTTGCAGGTTTCGCAGGGCGCGAACCCAGAGCATGCGGATCGCCGGTTCCGATTTGTTCATTTCGTCGGCGATTTCGGCGAACGAAAGATCTTTGAAGTGTCGCAACTCGATCACGCGGCGATGCTCGGATGACAGTTGCATCAGGGAACGTTCGAGGGCTAGGCGTTGTTCCGCATCGATCAACGCAGCACTGACCGATGGTTCTCTTGCGACGGCAACTTCATCAAGACCAGGGTCGCCGTCAGCGAAGACGTCACCGGCCAGTTGCTCTCGACGCATATCCCGTTTGTCGGTTCCAAACAGTCGACGCTGCTGATCGCGGATTGTGTTCTTGACGATCATTCGCAACCAGGCCAAACGTTGTTCATGTGTCTGGCCATTGAATTGTGATTCTCCCCGCCAAGCCTTCAGAAGTGTCTGCTGGACGATATCGGAAGCATCAACGCGACCGCGCAGGCGATCGGGCAGTTCACGGTCGGCAATCATCTGCAACCACGGTCGCAACCTGCCGACCGACCAGCTATCGCAAAGTCGCTTTTCAGGATCGTCGGTCATGGAACCTAGCCGTTTCGTCTTGCTTTGTCTTGAGCCCACATGATCCCAAATCCCACGGGCATGACAATCTGTGTGGCCGCCGCGAGAACCGCCGTCAACCATGCACTGAAGGTCCAGTAGCCCACGACACCAGGCAGTCGTCGCTCAATCGATTCTCCCGCGCCCAACATGAACAGCGTCGCAAGCAACATGCTGACGGCCATTCCCGTCAACAGCGCCTTCCAACGTTGATGTCGCATGATGTTGATGATCGCCCAGACTGTCAGCGCCACCATCAGCCCGGCAATGACATCAATGGTGACGTTCGTGCCGACATCGGCATCTTGAAGCGAACGCCAACTGACCAGAGCGAACATCCCAACGGCCGGTGCGAATAGGATCGTTTTTAACGACCAGCGGCGATAACGGATCAAGCGATAGGTATAACCGGCTGGCAACATGAGCCCGCCGAGCGTTAAGAGCGCCAGTCGCGCGACGTCAGCGAGCGACTTCCGCTGGAACATCCCATGCGCGGTGACCGCCGTTCGGTAACGTGGACTCAGCTCGGGAGCATGCATTGCGACGGGCATCGATCGCAACGGCACCGGCTCGGCCGTCGTCGAGCCCAAATTGACTTGCGCGCATATCGTCGCCTCCAGAGAAGATCCAACCAACGTTGTTCCGTTGCCATGCGCCAGCAAACGCGGATACTGCGTTTCGCCGAGACGGATGCTTTGCATTCCCTGCCCGAATCGCAAAGCGACACGACCGCCGGGAAGTTCAAACCATTGATGAATGTTATTGTTGAAGGCGACCACCAAATACGGTTTGTTTGCAACGGAATCAATGCGATGGCTTCCACCATCCTTGGGGATTTCAAATTCGCTGATCAACTCATTCGTTTTCCCATGTCGCACTTGAACGGTATTGGATTGAACCTCGACTCGCTCCATGATCTGATCGTGATCAATATCGACGGGGAAATGGATGGGTGCCGATTCAAACAGACTTCCTTCTTGGAACTTACCGGTACCCGCGTCGACGTTCAAGATCAAGCGTCCGAATGCTTGACCGGATCGTCGAGCATCTTCGGCATTTGGCGGCAACTTGTCGGCGGGGAAGTAAGCGGATAAGTCAATGATACCGTGTGAGTTTTCAGTTGAGACCATGTTCACCGAAAGCCCGTTGGATTGAGTCACGTAACGCAACGGGGAGCCTACGCGATGGCGCACGGCGTCGAGTTGACTTCCGTCGCTAATGCGAATCGACTTCAGATCGCACGCATGGTCGTCCTTTACAACTCCGTCGATCACCAGCAGAAGCTTTTCGGTTCGACCGGCAACCAGCGACATCATCGGCCAGGGTTCATTCCAGGGCCAGTCGTCGATCGTCAGATTCAAAGGAAGCTCCCAGAGGACGCTCGCATCGCGTCCGTCGATTGCTTGTACGATCAGATTCGTGTTGTCCGTGCCGCCGGTAATCAGATCGTTGACCTGATCGCCGTTGATGTCAACTTGAATCGGGTCAGTCGGGCGTAGGTGGGAGTACTGTTGTTTAACACCCTGGTAACATTTCCTCCACCACACCAGTCGACCCTCCACGCGGTCGATCTTCATCAGCAAGTAACCTTGTTCCCGCTGTCCAGCCGAACCAGGCGTACGACTACTGTCGGCCCCCGCCAGAGCATAAACGAATTGTTCTGGTGACTGCCTGTCGGGCCACGCCAAGCGGATCGCATCCATTCGTGGAGTTTCAATTGCAAACCGCGCTCGTCCGGTTTCGGCATCGATGAACGTCGGAACGGTATCGCCCGTGACTTGAACATCGCAAATCAGATCAACATTTTCGCCGTTTCCCGGCAGCACCAGCATTTGGTTGCCATTGAATCGAAACGGCTTCGGCACCCAGACCGTATCCCCGTTCAGCGGATCAATGCAGCGAGCCGTACCGTCGGAGCGACCCAACAAGACACGCGGACGCTGGCCGGAGGAGAGCCACGATGCGATCAGCGTTTCGCCGGGATACGTCGACTGCGTTTCATCCTTTTCGACCCATACGGCTGCATCCGAAGGATTGGCGTACGGACCACTGCGACGCCGATACCAAGCTCCCTGACCCGTGGAAGCTTGTCCGCCACGCTTCGCCAGCGCCGTTAGACCTCGCGCCACAATGGACGGTTCCAGACGCGATAGATCGATCGTCAATGTGACGGATGAGAGATTGAGTTCCTCTCGCGCGCCGTAGACAACCGAACAAATCAGTTCGTGCCCCACCAGTTCCACGTGATCAATCTCGGCGACTTGAAACTCCTGGAATCCCGTGGCCACAATCTCCTCGCGATAACCGATGCGATTTCCTTTGCGTCCACTTAGAAAATCGATCGCCAATCGCAAACCACCATCATTCGACGATCCGGATTGACCGTTCGCTTGCCCGTTTAAAAGTTGAGCAAGGCCAACGACGATCAAGTCGATAAATCCGTCGCCATTGATGTCGCCGACGGGTAATGCTTGATCAATCGTCCGCGAGATTCCCGCCACGCCAGTGCTGGTCCATAGCAACGAGCCCACGTCGTGCGAATAGCAATGCAATTGCGGCCATTTGAACGGAACGTCAGAGTTTGTCGGCGAGATGATTTCGTCATTTCCGTCACCATCCAAATCGATAGCCATTGGGAACGATGTATCCGCGGCACCAGCCACAAAGTCGGAAGCTCCGATATTCTGCGGCCACGACCACCGAGGCTGCGACTCGCCAAGCACACAAAGTTCGAGCAAACATCGGGTATACGCGCTGCTCGGTATCCCGGTAAGAACGATCGCCCCCAGGTCGCCGTTAGCTAAACGAACCGGCTTGGGTCCACGCAGGATCGGCTGGCCAAGCACAATGTCCGGACTGACTTTTGTTCCGTCGGATAGGCTGATGAAGGTCACCGCATTGTTGGTTGCGGTGATGGCGACGCGTTCTCCTTCGTGCCTTTCCAGCATCAAAGGGGGCAGTACATATAACGCCGAATTGGCACTGTTGCCTCCCCACGAGTCGTTGTTGAAGTTGTGCGACTGGGAACGCAAAGCGACTAATCCGAAATGCGTGGCGACGGGTCGATAGAAACGCAAATCCGAATTGAACTCTCTGTGATAACGCATTAACCCCGCCCAGGCCCAATGCGGAGTCTTCCGCATGTCGATCGTTGCTAGTGGAGCGACGGATAGCACGCCGCCATCGCGTCCGCTGATGGTGAAGATATACGGGCGACTGTATCCGCTGGGATCGAACAATGCCGCATTGATAACCAGATCATCCGTTGCGTCATCGTCAAGGTCCTCGATTCGGTGGATGCCGACAATCGCCTCGTTGGCCATTCCCTTCCTGGGATACCGGCTCGGTGCCTCGGCGATTTCAAACTGCATCGGCAGTCGTCGTTTCCAAAGGATCACGCCCTCGCTGGAGATTGCGGCGATGGCGGCGTGACGTGCCGCAGTCACCAGATAATCCCCTTCGTCGTCGCCATCGAGATCAATCCGATCGGAAAACACTCGTTCCATTCGAGCGAAGCTGCTTTCGATCACATTGAAATCCCCTTGAAACGGTTGCTCCGCGTCGAACGCGAATGTCAACGTGGAATCATCTCGATCGGAGACATTGGCCGGTCTTGCCGCCGACGCTTCTTCGGCGAGCGTTGCATCCAATTCGGTGATCGGCACCGAAAAACGGAGCATCCTCGATGGGCTCTTGTCGTCAATCTTGCTCGGGTGCGTTGCCCCCGCTTCGGGACGAACTGGGTTGGAGCCTCGTCGCGAACGATGACGAGGATCAAAAACCGCGAACGCATCCTTACCCAAGACAGCGAGAGAACCATCGCTCATCGGCACCGCCCGCTTCCGATGGATATCAACTTCCGGCATCGACTCTCGGCGGTCGACATAATCGATCTCGGTTAACGCTTGTGGTTTGACGACAACATCCACCGTTTGAGACGGCTTGCCGACACCTTCCAGACGAACATCGTATTCACCCGCGGGAAGCGTCATCGGCTGTTGCATTGGAGTTGTCACCAATGTCGATTTAACCGGCTCTTTATCAATACGCACCCGACTCGGATGACCGATGACGTCGGATCGCGTGGCGGGAACATCATCCGGCGGCTCGTTTTCCGGGAGCGTTCGTGGTTGAATGTTTGCAATGTACAAGCCCGCTGGGGTCGTGATGCGAAGGTCTCCACGGCTGGCTTGTTCGCTTTGTTGCCAAAGTAACGCGGCGGCAACCAACGTCAGCAACGTGATCAAGACGCTCGTTGCGATGGCGTGTACCTGTCGTTGGTTTCGTTTCACAAACCGCGACGCTCTGACCCAAGCAGGCAACCCTCGAGCGGTAATCGGCTTGTCATCGCGAATTGCTTTCAAGTCAGCGGCAACCGTCGCGGCGGAGTGATACCGACGGTCGGGTTCCTTGTCGAGGCACTTCAAGATCACCAGTTCCAGCGTGCGTGGAATCCCCGGATCGATGCGGCGCGGCGGTGTCGGTTCGTCACGTTGTATCTGCGTCAACAGTTCCAGCGGCGATTCCGATGTAAACGGAGGCCGTCCGGTCGCCATTTCATAGAGTGTAGCGCCGAGCGAATAGATATCCGTTCTCGCGTCAATCTCTTCGTCGTGCCCAGCGATTTGTTCCGGGCTCATGTATCGTGGTGTTCCCAGCATCGACCCGGTTGCCGTTGCCGTCACGTCGACGTCCCGTCGCGCCAATCCAAAGTCGGTCAGCCAGACTTTGCCATGCGTGTCGATCAGAAGATTGCCCGGTTTGACGTCACGATGGATCACGCCTTGTTGATGCGCGTGCGCCAGGGCCTCCGCGGCTTCAATGCCAGCACGAACGACTTCGTCCAGCGTTTCAGCACGCGATGAAAACGTCGACACCGCGATTCCTTGATTCTCGACCGGGACGGTCGAGCTACGTTGCGTTTCAGCACGGGATGATAACGTCGACACCGCGAACCAATGCGACAGCGGACAACCATCGATGCGTTGCATTGCATACCAGTTCAACCCACCATCCACGCCGACGGAATAGATCGGAACGATGTGCGGATGCGTCAACGAAGCAACCGTCTCTGCCTCCCGCAAAAATCGCTTTACGGTTCGCGAGTCGACCGCACCGAAGGGCAGAACCTTCAACGCCACAACGCGATCAAGTGAAAGCTGCTTGGCTTCGTAGACGACTCCCATCCCGCCCCGCCCTAACTCGCTGAGAATCTGAAAGTCGGGAATGACAGGCAACCCAAGTTCCTGATCGGCAACCTCGTGCTCTTCCATGCGGAGATCATCGCGACTCAACTTTCCCTGTTCGACACATTCAAGACCCCGCAAGCATTCCGCCAATCCAGGAGCCAGTTCGGGATACTGCTCAATCAATGTGCTCGCATTCAATCGATCGTCCGCCGCCGACTCCATCCACTCAGAGACAACCTCCGCAATGCGCAACTCAATCGTTTCAGGGATATCAGATTTATTCATTCAAAATGCTTTGCGTTGGATGATTTCGCACGATTGACACAGAGATTCCTCCGATTTGTCGCCGTCGAATCGCACACCGTCTTCGAAGCGGGCTTGATCCGAGCACCAATTGGAAACGAACTCTCTCAGGTCCTAAACGCAGGATACCGCGTTGCGCAACGAATATTTTTGCAAAAGATCTGTCGTTGATCCCACCATTCAGCATGCTTACTTCATCTTGTAACATACTTCAATGAAGAACGCGTTTGATGTTATATTGGGTCAATGTTTGTCAGTTGATCTTGTGACGTGGTCGCTCTAGGCCGAAACGAAATCTTTTTTCCGAAGTCGGTCAATGCGTCGGCTCCCAATCCAGCGACCAGAGCCAATCGGAATCTTCAAATCGCCTCGTCAATGTCTGTTCCGGCAGTGTCCTGAATCTCCCTTGCTAACTCGTCTCTCCCGGAAGCCATTGACAACTTTGGCGGAGTGGACTGGCCTTTATCGAAAAATGAATACCGTTTGAGTCACGAATTGTCATTCACGATTCGGGACTCCGATCGAGGACGCCCTGACGAGGACAGTGGCACGACCAGAATCCGCCATGACGCCAACGCCACCCTGCCGAATCGTTCGCTGCGGAATTCGGATCGAGCTGAGTCAACATGGTTCGTAACGTTGTCTACAATAGGTAGGCTCGCGGAAAGGGATCGGAGTTGCCTCGGTCCAGGGCTGCCATGACTCATGCCCAGACGCATCAAACGGTTTTACATCGACATAGTGAAGGCTGTGATGAATCAATCTGATAAGACTTCTGATTTCAAAATCGACGTTCGTAGCGATACCACTTCGTTGACGCTGCTTGAACGATTGAAGGAGCGGGATAGTGACGCGTGGCGGCGGTTATTGAGTTTGTACGGTGGGCTCGTGGTGACCTGGTGCAAGCGATGGAAACTGTCCGAACATGAGTCAGCCGATGTCGTGCAAGAGGTCTTTGGATCAGTCGCTCAAAAAATCACGCTGTTTCGTCGCGAGCATCCTCAGGATTCTTTTCGAGCTTGGCTGTGGACGATCACTCGCAATGCCTGCATGCAATACTTTCGCGATCAGGCACGACAACCCGCTGCCGCTGGCGGATCTTCCGCTCGTATGCGGTTGGAGCAGATCGAAGCGCGAACGGACGACGATCCCCGCACACAGCACGGGGATTCGCAACTCGTGTATGCGCAGGCATTGGACTTGATCAAAACGGAATTTGAGCCCAGCACTTGGCAGGCGTTCTTGGCGTGCGTCACTCAAACACGCTCGGTTGCGGACATCGCTTCAGAATTGCAGCTCTCTCCCGGTGCGGTACGTCAAGCTAAGTACAGAGTTCTCAAGAGGTTACGCGACGAATTCGGTGATGTTTTACCAACCTGAAAAAATGGTGTGACGCGATCGCGTTGAGCTTCATACAGAAGGCGTGTCGCAATAAAACGGCTTGTACAGCACACTACGAATCCGTCGGGGACCGAATCATGCTTACGAACAATTGTCCAAATCGAGAGCAAATCGAGGCCTATTTGCTGGGAACCCTTGACGAATCTCTCGCCGACAGCGTCACGGAGCATTCCCATCACTGTCTGAAATGTCAGCCACGGTTCCAAGAACTGGAAACGGTCTCTGATCGAATAACTGAATACCTGCGTTCGACTCAGTTTAATTCTCCAGAAAGGTTGACGCTCTCGCCGCACATTCAACGCGTTCTTGAAAAACTTTTTACGTCGCCCCCGAATCGGTCCGGACGACTTTCATTGAATGCGTTCGCGCGTAACGAACCACTAGGACCCTACCGATTACAAGACCAGTTAGGCCGAGGCGGAATGGGGACCGTCTATCGTGCGGTGCATCAGCGACTTGACAAACCGGTCGCGATCAAAGTGATCGAATGTCATGGGCAACAAGACCGGCATATTGCTGACCGATTCGAACGGGAGATGTTAGCGATCGGTCGATTGGAACACGTCCATTTGATCAAAGCATTTGACGCGGGAGACATCGAGAATGGACGGTTCTTCTTTCTAGCAATGGAATTGCTTGAAGGACTCAACGGAGGCGAATTGGTGGATCGGCTGGGCGTCCTGCCGATCGCCGACGTGTGTGAAATTTTACGGCAAGTTGCTTTGGGGCTGGAATACATTCATCAACAGGGAATGACCCATCGCGATATGAAGCCTTCGAACATCATGTTGACTCACAGTCAAGATTCGGAAGGAAATCCGCAGGCCATCGTTAAGGTGCTCGATCTGGGGTTAGCCAGATTTCACGATCTCGGCGACGAACTCACGACGCCAGGACAAGTTATGGGCACACTCGATTACATACCTCCCGAACAAATTGGAAACACGGAAGACGTCGGGCCCGCCAGTGATTTGTACAGCTTGGGTTGTACGGCATACAAGCTGTTAACCGGACAGGCCCCGTTCGCGGACAAAGTGAAATCGCATCCGGTCTTGAAGCTGCAAGCCCATCAACAAACCATTCCGCAGCCGATCAGGAAGATTCGTCCCGATGTCCCCGCGGAGTTGGAAGCATTGATCGCACGGTTGCTGGCGAAGCGTCCCGCCGATCGGATCCCTCGCGCCTCAAGCGTGGCTCAGATTTTAAAACCACTCGCCGAGGGAAGTAACCTGAACCAGTTGTTGATCCAGGCGGAAAACATGGTTGAGAGCACAGCTTCGATCACGGCTGATGTTGATCGAAACAGCGATCTCGCCGCGCGACACGTTGCGGCCTACGAACCGACCACATCCAGCGACGCAGTGATACCGCTTGGCGATTATGCGAAACCGACACCGGAACCGAAGCCAAAACCAAGTCCGACACCGCAAACCGTTTCCAAGCTTCGGTTGCCGCAATTCTTTGGTAACAAGGTCGCGTTGGCCTGCGTCGGCTTCTTGTTCGCGGGCCTTGTCGGTGCGCAAATTGTCGTCATCATTCGAGATAAAGATGGCAACGAATCGGAATACTCGTTGCCTGAGGATAAGCAACTGCAAGTCGCGGGAAACGATCCAACCCCCGTTATCACTTCAAATCCGCAGCCGTTGCCAACCGGCAAATACAGCGAGCCGATTAGTTCCGATGCAATCGTCAACAAGCCGGCGGTAATTGCCGACGTGGAAAGCTGGACGCTGGAAACCATTGCCTCACGTGATGGAATCACTTGCGCCGAGTTTCGTCCTGATGGCAAACAGCTCGCGACCACGGGCCCTGATGGCACCGTTCGGCTCTGGAACTCACAAACAGGGGAACTGGAACGCGCCTTGATAACGTCGGGCTCCCCTCACCACCGGTCACTTGCTTACTCTGCGGACGGTACGCGTCTCGCCTCGACCGGCAATGCGATACAGGTTTGGGCTGCCGATTCCGGTAACCTGTTGATGTCAACTCAATTGATCAATGATCACGGAAATCCAATCGCCAAGAATGCCGCTCTGTCGCCCGATGGACGGTTGCTTGTAACGTGTTATCAAGACGTGCAGCTATGGGATGTCGATGCCGGTCGCCAACTGGACCGTTTGCAACCTAGCGGCGAAAGTACCGCAAATGCAATCGCCCGTTTTTCGCCCGATGGAGTCAAATTGGCGATCTTCAAGGGATCGAATTCGGGTGATTGCCGTATTGAGGTTTGGGATGCCAAGCGACGAGTTCGATTGCTGGGTGAGGCGGTCAAATTCGATCGTGTCCCAGGCGAATCGTTCCGTCCCCAATTAGCGTGGTCACCAAGTGGAAAGTTACTTGCTGTTTCCGACTCGATTCATGCGCAGCTCTACGATTCAGAATCGTTGAAGCCTCAGTTGTCCGTCCGTTGTCAGCATCAGGGGAGATCGGGATTGGCATGGAGTGCTGACGGCACGCAGATCGCGATCGGACACGATTGGTTTAACGCCCAGTCTGGTGAACGCGTGGAATCCGCACCCGCCGACGACGATCATCCATTGACGTTGGCCCGCAGCCAAACGCCTCAGATCCTGGAACTGTTGTTGAATACCGCGGAGCCCAGGCGACAGGAGGCAGCGATGATTCGCGATGGTCAATCCGGAGCGATGATCGCCAGAGTTGCCGCTGAAGCACCCGGCGGCGGACCATTTCCAATCTGTGGGTGAACAATTCAGAAATTGGAATCTTATCCGAACCAGTCCATTGGAATAACAGCATTTGGGATTTCGTGACTGGAAAACGGCGAAACTTTACCGAAGAGGAAAAACGCTGGTTCCTCACGTCGCCGAGCTACGGCACCAAAATCGATCGCGTCGCCCAATCATGATCGCTATTTTGAATCGACCGACGAGCACATGCCTTCGCACCTATCCCTCCCTTCAAACCAGCGTACTCCTGGAAAAATCGAAGGACGTGATGGATGTTCGGACTGGGTTTTCTGGAATGCCGTTTGTTTGGAGTCGCGACGGGGGACGCGTCGCAGCGGAGGGACTCGACAAGCACGTTCGCGTCTGGGATGCGCAAACTGGCAAGTTGCTGTGTGTTATCCAAAGTGCTGTTGCCTCGCTGCTGTTGTCTCCCGATGGAAAGATCCTGGCTGACAGCGCCGAGTCGTATGGCAAATTGAATTTATGGAATGCGGAATCCGGTGAATTAATAAGAACGCTCGCAGCCCAGTCCAACGCATTGTTGTTCTGGCTTGATGACGGCAAACGCATCGGAGCAAAGGACTCACGCGGAGAAACTTCGATTTGGGACGTCAGCACAGGCCAATTGGTGGAAAGACGGCAGGGGATTGTTGGCAACCCGCCGCACGCACTTTCGCCCAACGGCAAGCTGGCACGAGTGCTCGTCGGCCCTTGCGTAATTCGTTTTGAAGAACTGGCCACGAATCGCGATTTGGGCACTCTCGTCATCATGGGCCGCGATCAATACGTGAAGGTCAATCCAAACGGACACTTTTCTGGTTCGCCGAACGTGGATCGCCGGTTAATTTACATCGTCAAGACGTCCAAAGGGCAGCAAACCTACACTTGCGAAGATTTTGCAGCCAAGTTCGACTGGCAAAATGATCCCGGTCAGCTTTGATTCCAAAATCAATTGAGATTGACCAGTAGTAGACGTTTTCATCGGCTGCCGCACATGGCTATATCCTTTCGCCACTTCATGGCTGTACGCAGTTTTGTTGAACACCGTGATATACAAGCCCCAAAGAGACGACATGGATCAGCATGTTACGGCCGTCCTTGCCTCCCCAGAATCTTCGAAGAGAGTCATTGGTATTGCCGAAAGGCTGTCAATAAGCACTTCGGCATAAGTCTTTCAGTTCAATCAGCAGTCGAGCGATAGATTACGGTTCCGAAGAACCGGACGTTAGCTGAGCGTGCCGCTTAGGCCGACGGAGGCCGACTACAATCCACTAAACGCTAATGTGCCGCCCGCGGGCTAAAGTTGTCATTGTTTCGGTTCCGGGTCTGACGGCCCCGGCAGTTTTTTGTTTCGGCCTCCGGCCTATGCGGGAGGTAAGGTGTGCTGCGGCTGATCCCGTTTTGTTTATACGTCGCGGCCGAAAATGAGGTGATTCGCTTCATTAAATGCAAAAGCATCATTCCAGACCACGCACGGTATAATGACTATGCCGAGGTGCTTAGCGTGGTTTAATCAAGACTTACGTTTTCGTATCTGGCGACACGTTCAAGATCGGCGAGCAATGTCCGAGCAGAAGGATGACGATCGATTGGACGTTTTTCCAGCATCCGCATGACCTCACCTTCCAAGAGGGGCGAAATGGAAAGGTGGTGGATGGTGGGGGGCTTGGGTTTATCGACTTCGATCATCTCGATCGTTTCACGTAGGTTTCGGCCTTCCAATGGCGGACGCCCAGTGAGCATGGCGTACAATGTCGCTCCCAAGCTGTAAATATCGCTGCGGTGGTCGATCAACGGGGCATACTTGCCGGGATGTTCACGGCTCGGAAAATGTTGCTCTTTGGCAAGCTGTTCTGGAGACATGAAGAACACGTCGCCAACGATCTCGCCGACTTGGGTGATCTGCTGCATCTGCGTTTGCTGGACCGCTTTGGCCAACGCCAAGTCGTTCAGTTTGACGCAATCGTCTTGTGTCCGTATCAACAAGTTTTGGGGAGTAATATTGCGGTGGATCAGTTTGTGCTGCTCGGCGGCAACCAGGGCGCGAGCGACATTGAATGCGATCCGAAGGACGCGACGCCAATCCAACATTCCGCACACACCCATCCGCGCGATCAACTGAGCAACCGATTCCCCTTCGACAATTTCGCTGGCGGTCCAGCAGACACCGCGATGACGACCGGCACTGTGGACACGTACGATGTTTTCATGCACCACCGGAATCGCCGTTCGCATTGCCCGCACGAATCGCGGCAACTCGCCATCGCGAGTAAACAGTCCAGGCCAGAAGATTTTCAGAGCGACCTCCGGTGGGAAGCCTCGGTCCGGCGGAAGCGTTTCCGCGCGATCATCCCCATCGGTGGCATCCCCTTCGTTATGGACAGCCGTTCGCGCGCGAAACACCGCTCCGGTTCGAGCTGTCGCGATCACCGAATCGATGTCGAAATCCAAGTATCGAGTCCCCAGCAACCCCATGACGTCGTCGTCGATACAAATCCGATCGCTCCGCTGCGGACGGCGAGCCGCGGCTTCGGCTTGCAATTTGTCCGGCTCCGACACTGCGGGTTGCCTCGGTGGCAATGTCTTTACGCCAAACGGATACGCAGTTTCCTCTTGATCCTCCGAGCCAACGGTGACCAACAATTCTGTTTCGCCAACCAGGATGCGGTCTCCCCTGCGCAGAGCGATTTCGGTGATGCGTTTAGAATTAACAAAGGTCCCCCAGCGGCTGTCGGCATCCTTAAGGGAGGTTAAGCTTTTGTCTCGCCAGACGCGACAATGTAAACGCGACACGGCGGGATCGTGTAGTTGGAAGCTACATTTCGGATCGCGACCGACCGTAAGTTCCGTACGATCGGCGACAACCAGCCGACGTCCCGTGTCGTGTCCGCTGATCACCAGCAGTTCGACTCGGTCGGACTTGCCTTCAGTTCCACAATCGTTCATTCCGCATTAACTCAACTCAGGATGGACGCATCATCGAATGCTTCGCGCGGCGATGCTCTCGGTTTCCGAAATCGCACGCCTAAACAAACGGCCGAGCTACTGGGTATCCAATGTCACCGACACGTTGTCAAGGACCGGGCGTCCTTCCACTCCTGAAAAAACGATCCGCGTTCGGTCACTGCTCGCTCGAACCTTGTATTCATATTGTTTCCATTTCATGTCGATCGGCGTTCGTTCGGTTTCCGTATCGGTCAGTTCAGCGACTTCCTCACCATCCCACTGCACGCGCAATCGGCCACGCGCTTTGATCGTCGGATGACGTGCGTGATGAAAGCGGAGGACATAACGTTTTCCCGCTTCGGTTGAGACGACTTGACTGATTCGGCCCTTGTCGCCATCGAAGTCGACGCACTGGAAACCCGAGGCTGGTTCATAGACGCTCTTCAGATGAATATACGCTCCTTCCCACTCCCAACCTTCCAGCGGGCTCTCCTTGTCCGATACCCAGCCCTCGTTGATCCAAGGTTTCTCGAATCCGCCATTGACGATCAAGTCATCTTCCACCGAATTGAAACTCCCCCTGCGGCTGATTCGATTGAATGAATCGGTATCTAAGATCTCGACCGTGCCATCTTGCTTTTCCAACAGATAAACCAGTTCTCGATGGAAACAATCCCGATCGCCGTTAAGCAACTCACCCGTTGCCGACCATGAAGCCCGCAAGTTCCTGGTAACCAGCCCGACCCACAAAGGCTCCATTGTCCGACCATCACGCACCAACACCGTGCCGTCTTCGCCAGCGGTTGCGAACCTTCGACCATCGGAACTCCACTGGAGCATCGAGTTGGCGTGTGCATGTCCGTCAACGATGTGCGTCAATTTCCCTTGGACATCGCCTAGGCCGATTCGATGATGCAGGTAATCGCTGAACGCGAACCGCTGGCCATCGGGAGCCCAGGCAATCCTTCGCGTTCCCCATCCCGACAGCATTGGCGTTCGCATAAGTTCATTTCCGTCGGTTGAGTGGACGCAGACACCGAACGTCCACGATCGCGCCGTCGCGACACAGACGCCATTATCGCTGACAGCCAGATAATCGGGTCGATAGGTTGTGGCGAACTCGCTGACCGGTTCACCGTTTGGTCGGAAGAACCGGATGCCATTGCCAGTCGCCACGGCAAGCGTACCATCAGCGGCGTTCCAAGCGATGTCTTTCGGATCGTGTTCGACGTGGATAACCGTTCGCAGTTGTCCATCGGGTTCCCACAGACGAACGGAGAAATCACCGTAGTATTCAACACGAGCGGCGACGCTCTTTCCGTCCTTGCTGATGGCCAACTTCCAGTACGGTTTCTCTTCACCCCCCGTGTCGAACGTAGCCGTGTCGTCGCCGTCGGACGAGAACCGCACCATATTGTTAGGCCAACCAATCGCTATCCAGTCGTCCGAATTGGGAAGCCAGCCAAAATGGCTTCGGGCCGAATGTCGAATCCGTTGGACATCTCGACCATCGGGCGACCAAGCCAGGACCTGCAGCCAATGTCCGGTTGCGATCTGCCCGGTATCGTCTCGAATATCCAAGCCATGCGTTGGATGAGCGACCTCGGGGCTGATCCGCAGCCGGGACCAATCCCGCGTGTCGAAGATGGCCGTCCGAAACCCTCCCAAGGCGACGCGCTGCGTATTTTCCGACCAAGCGACCGCCGTGATGCCTTCGCCCGGCTTCTCGAGCGCATCGATCTGTCGTCCGTCGGTTGAATACACACGCGCTCGTGGGAAATGCGTCATCACAAATGCCGAGCTATCGGGAGCCCAATCGATCCGATGATGCAGACCATAACCATCCGCTTTGGTGTCGCGACCGTTGTCCCATCCAGGCTTCATCAGAAAGACCTCGTGTCCGCTGACGGCGAGCCAGTTTCCATCGGGGCTCCAACGAATTGACCGCGTATTGTGCTTGTAGTCCTCCGCCGGCTGAATTGGCGAGAGATTACGGTCGAGCAGCATTAATCCTCGATGCGTTCCGATCGCCAGCGAACCGTCGCGCGGATTCCAATCGACAGCGTACGTTCTGTGTTTGTCCGCGATCTCGATCGCACGCTCAACCGCACCCGATGCCCCGCAAATCACGACGCCTTGGAGGTCGTCCACCATCGCCAATCGATCTCCGTCGGGATGCCACGCCAGATCATAGATAATCCCGCCGGGCTGCGTATGCTGGCCATGCAATGTCCCGTCACGATTCCAAATGCGGACGCTGCCGTCGGTCCCGCCCGAGGCGATCCGCTGGCCATCGGGAGACCATTCGACGCACAGCGTTTCCCCTCGCTGTCCCACCAACATCGCCTCGAGTTCCAGCGAATCCGCGTCGAGGATGCGGATGTAGTAACCCGCGGCGATGGCGATCGTCGCGCCGTCTGGACTGAAGTCGATCGCGTTGGTGCGACAGTGCGGAAGCCGCGTCGCGATTTGCCAATGGCCAGCATCAGGCAACGGCTGGGGATTGGGAACGATTCCAGGGATGCGAGCCTGCGTCTGGGTGATCGCCGACAGAGCCGCAGCACTTTCCATCGGGTCACCATCGGCAACGGAACCGGACGTAGCGTTGCTCCCTGATAAGTCGACTCCTCGAGAGCCTGCCAGATTCGGCAAGCTGACTCGACGCAAGTAGGTGTTCACACCGAACGTCGTCACCCCAAAGGCAAGCAGGCCCACAACAGCGACCAACGCCAGGTTCTTGCGCAGCCAAGGCTCTTCGTACCCCAGGCTTGCAGTGGAACTCGCGGCGGGCGCGAAGGCGTCGGCAATCAGGCCGCCGAGCTTTCCGTACCGGGCTCGCCAGCGGAACTTGCGGAACAAATAATGTGCGACCGGGTCATGCGGTTTGAGTTGCATGAGCTGTTGCAGGTTGCGAAGCATTCCTTTCATCTGACCAGTCGCAAAACTGCGTTCGATCTGAGCCAGCAGTTGATCGACAAGGTTCTGCCGATAAAGCGATTCGTCCAATAACGTGCTCCCTTGATCGCTCAAGAACGGCTTGTCCACCTTCATCAAGATCGCCACGACCTGCGCATAGTTTTCGCGATCAAATTCACCTTGAGCTTTCTGAATGGCCAGGGTGGCTTCGCGCTGCTTCCGCACAATCGTCGTCCGCACACTGGCTAGTTGCTTCGCCGCCCAAGTTGATTGCTCGGATGCCGCGGCGTCCTTGCGGGAAGAGATCGATTCGAGCAACTCTTCAGCCCGCATGAGGTCGCCGGCCGCGATTAGCCTGCGTGCCTGTTCGACTTGCGACTTCAACGTCTCCACGGAAACTGGCGACACGCCAGCGACAGGACTTTCAGCCGTAACATTGCCAGGCTCGGATGTGAGGTAATCGGTCAGCGCCTTGGCGACCTGATTCATTGATGCAAAGCGATCCGCCAGACGCCGCCGGAGCATCCTCATGCAAATCGCCTCCAAATCGCGATCAACCGGTGGACGCAACTGACGGATCGGCTGCGGATCGTCCCGCAAAATCTGCGTGACCACTTGCATCACGCCACCAGAAAACGGAGGTCGCCCGGTCAACATCTCGTACAATACGACCCCCAGGCTGAAGATGTCACTCTGAGGACCAACCATTGCGTGCTTGCCATCAACTTGTTCTGGTGACATGTACGTTGGCGTTCCGACCAGCATGCCATCGGCGGTCAACTGTGAATCGCTTGCTCCACCGAATTGCCGCGCCAGACCGAAATCCATCACGATTGGCTCATTCCGTTCGTTGATCATGATATTGCTCGGCTTCAAATCGCGATGAATCACGCCTCGGTCGTGAGCATCGGCGAGCGCCAGCGCAATCTTTCGGGCGACCATGGCGGCGGACCTTTGATTCAATGCATTCTGCCCTCCCAGAACGTCCGCCAGTGTCCGCCCCGCCACAAACGCCATCGTGATATAGGGAACCCCGTCGCGCTCCCCGATGTCATGCACCGGACAAATGTTGGGATGATTCAGCGTGGCCGCCGATCGGGCTTCGCGATAGAAACGTTCCAATCCCTCCGGATCGTTCGCTGCCGTCATCTTCGGTTGTTTCAATGCGACCTGTCGCTTTAACTCACGGTCCTCCGCGAGAAAGACGGTTCCCATCGCACCACGTCCCAGCTCACGCAGCAGGCGATACCTTCCGAATTCAATAGGAAATACACCCTGTTCCTGGTACTCGGGTCGCTTGGAACCGGGAGCGACCGTTTCATCGCTCGCGCGAGAACTGGTCCCGAGTTGGGAATCGACGTTCCCTGGTGAAACGTCTTTCGCCTTTGCGTCATTCGGCTGGTCGTTCGTCATCTTTCGCTCGTTCAAAAGTCCATCGCAACGCGTCGGGTGGACAGAGCCGGCCCTATGTCAATATTGAACACGTTTGATGTGATCTTGCGCTAATCTTATTCAGTTGATCTTGCGACGTGGTCGCTCTAGGGGATTGTGAAAACATTGCTTTTTGCTTCCGCAACTCGATTCGCGTCGTCGTCTTCATGCATTGGATTCATCCCAACGGTCAATCGATACCGGCCACCCATCTCCTTGGAAACATCGAACGTCAGTTGCATCTGTTTCTTGTCACGGGGCGGCACATCGAAACCGTTCAAGTTCATCCGTCGCACAAACACGAATCGTCCCTCGGACTCGCGGGACAAGATCAGCTTGAGCCGCGTATCGTTAAGGGTTCCGTCCCCCTCGTTGTTCAGCCACGCTTCGACCGTCGCTCGGCCTTCGGCTGTTGTCACCTGACAGTCCGAAATGGTCGGCTTGCTAATTCCATGGACGACAAACGTCGCATATCGTTTGGGCCGAAGCGTCTTTTCCGAATCGATCTCAATCAGACAATACGCCCCATCGGGCAAACGCTCGGACGGCTGTACCCGCCGAATCGACTCCGACGTTTCCTCTGACGCAGCCGCTTCCACCGAGATCGTCTTGAATGCCGGACTGATGACCCAAGCATTGCAGTCCCGCGATTGAAAGCCCTTCCCGGTCGGATACATATCGGCTGCCTTGAACCATAGACGCCGAATCGCGAGTTGCTCGGGTGTCTTCTCGATATCCCGCAATCGAAATTCGGGACGCGACGTGTTCACGGTTACGGGTGCCCACTGTTTCAGTCCATACAACGGTTCCGGCTCGGAGAAAATCAGCTCCCATTCCTCGGAGATGTCGGAAGACGTGATGACCATACTGCTCCGATTATCGGTCGGCGAGGTCTTCGCCGCGTCGTCCACCGCGTCAATCGTGATTTCAACCGGTCCATTTCGCAACGCTTTATCGGTGACATGCACTTTCGCCGTACCGTGGTTTGTCTTGATCTTAATCAAAATGCCGGCAACGATTCCGAAGATCAGTAGCGATCCGATTGCCAACGTGATCGGGCTTGTCAATCGTTCCGGTAGCGTTCCACGACGTGGGGCATCTCTCCGAGACGAACTGACGGCTGACTTCGCCTGCGGATAGGAATTCAAAGCATCCGCGACTTCGTGCATCGACGCATAGCGATCGGCCACATTCCGATGAAGCATCCGCATGCAGATCGTTTCCAAGTCAGCATCGACAACGCGACCGAAAGAACTTGGGGGTGGGGCGTTATCACGGCTGATGCGGGTAACGACTTGCAAGACATTCCCCATGAACGGAGGCCGGCCGCAAAGCATCTCATACAGCACGACGCCGAGACTGAAGATATCGCTTCGCGGTCCAACCGCTTGTGTGTCACTGTCGACTTGCTCAGGAGACATGTAGGCCGGAGTGCCGACCAATGCGCCTTCCTGCGTCAATTGAGATTGATCGTTCGCCTCGAACTGCCGAGCCAATCCAAAGTCGGTGACGATCGGCTGTCCGCGATGATCGATGATGATGTTTCCGGGCTTTATGTCGCGATGAATGATGCCATGCTCGTGCGCCTCGGCCAACGCGGATGCCACCTGAAGCGTGATCTTTGCCGCGACGTCGTTTTCGATAACCGCTTGCTCTCGCAGCAGATCCGCTAGGGTGCGCCCTTGAACATACGCCATCGTGATGTACGGCGTCCCCTCCTGTTCGCCGATGTCGAACACGGGACAGATGTTCGGATGATTCAAGGTTGCCGTAGCGCGTGCCTCTCGGTAGAAACGCTCCAGGGCCGATGGGTCGGAGGATTTGGAAAACTGCGGCTGCTTCAACGCGACCTGTCGATGCAGTTCGCTGTCCTCCGCCAAGAAGACCGTTCCCATCGCGCCGCGCCCCAGTTCCCGCAGAAGGCGATAGCGTCCAAAGTCCCTGGGCAACGCTTCGGCTTGCTCGTACTCGGGCCGACTGGGACGCTGTGCGATCGTTTCGTCAACCGCAACCGAAGCGTTGGTGTCTTGCGATTGGGATGCTTTCCCCTCGGGATCCGATCGCGGCAGGTTGTCGATCGCGGAAAGATCGCGCAAATACCCGCGAAACGAATCGGCCAGATCACCGTGAGACGCGAGAAACGCATCGACGTCGATTTCCTCGCCGGCATCGGTTCGCTGCATGTATTGGGCGATCAGTTCATCCAGCTTCTGCTCCCGCGAAGCCGATGGTTTGGGTGGTTCGTTCATGGCGAAATTGTCCTCTTACCAACAGAATCGCAGAAGAACGACAAACCGGGCGCGAAAAACGATCACATTTTCAAAAATGTCCACCAATTGAATCGATGGCGATGAATTTGAGCCTTGCTTAACATCGGCAGGGCGTAAGGCAGCTCAAAAGGTGGTGCATCCGTAGGTCGGCCTGTCCTCGGGTCGACCAATACGCAAACCAATACCAAGTCGGCAAAGCGGCTGCATCATCATGATTACCGAAGCCGCCAAGCCGAATGCCGATGGTTCACAAATTGGATGGCTTTGATCGATCGATAACGGATTTGGAGTTCGGATACCCCCTC
>JAWKTL010000066.1:0-37329 GCA_041399105.1 Pirellulaceae bacterium
ACGGCGAAACACTGGAAAACGTCGCCTTCGGCTTGCCGTTAAACGAAAAAACTTATGCGTTGGTGCTTACCGTGCGTGGTCTGGAATGATGCCTTGGCGTTAAATGAAGCGAGTCACCTCATTTCTGACCGCGCGACGTATAAGCATGCATTTTCCGCCGTCCGGTCGATTGATTATTGACTTCAGGTGACGGCGATACTTCGATTTGGCATGGGTCTCTCAAGCCATCCGTTGGTTACAACCTTTCCGGCTCATCGCCACCGCGATATCGGCCCAAGCGTAACCGAATTCAATTTCAATCCCGGCTCGAATTCGACCTTTTCGCGGTCGTTGTCGTTCTGTTATAGGTTCAGAGAGCGGAAACGAGGTGATTCGCTTCAGATGATGCGAAGGTCTCCTATCGGACCACGCAACGTCTGATGTTTCCCGCCAAAATAGGTTTTCCATGCGTCAAACTTCGGGTGTCACGATTCATGGCGGGAATGGCCGCATCGGTGGTCTCCGCTCGTTTTGAATTGAACAGGAGTTTGAATGCAATCCAGTGGCGGGCGGCATGAAGGTCGATTTCCAAGAGATGGAGAAGAGGATGAGTCGCGGGCAGCATGGCGCGGGTAGCGCGCCAAGGAATCAAGATCGTGCTTCCAATTCAATAGCTGGCCGTGCTTGTCAGCGGCGATTAATGGATGAAAAGGGATTGATCATCGTCGCCATCGTCGCCCTCGTTCTAGGGGGTCTGTCCGCAAGTGCCAACGTCGCCATTGCGGCACCACCTTCCTTCTTGAATCTTTTTGCGCAGCGAACGGTCGAGGCGGACCCGAACAAATCGTACGTCTTGACGGAAGAGAATGGACCTTGGCTGATCTTAGCCGCGTGTTTCGGGGGCCAGGAGGGAAAGCTTCAGGCTGAAGCTTTGGTGCTCGAGCTTCGACAGGACTACAATCTGCCCGCATTCATTCACGGCGAGGCATACGATTACACCGGCACCTTGCATGGATCGGGGATTCAATCGGTGAAGATGCGACATTTGAACGGTCGTAAGTATGATTCTTATGCCGTTTTGGTTGGCGAGTTCGATTCGTTGAATCATCCGTCGATTGAAAAGACGTTGAAAACGATCAAATTCGCCCGGCCCAAGTCGCTTGATTTCTCAAAGACCGGCAAAACGCATCAACGCTTTGCCGCATTTCGCCAACTGCAATCGAAGCTGTTCAACAAGGATGAAGAAAAGCGAAAGGCCGGTCCGATGGCGACAGCCTTCGTCTCGCGAAATCCGCTTTTACCCGACGAGTTCTTCAACGCGCTGATCGTCGATGCATTTGTCCGCAGCATGAATGAAGGGGTCGAACGCAGTTTGTTGGACAACCCAGGGAAGTACACGGTTGTCGTCCGATCGTTCGGTGGCAATGCGACCACCGATTTTGGCAATGGCTCGGGAACGGCGAGCAGTTCCAAGTCCGGATCGTTTGAACCAGGGGGCGGAACAAGCGCACAAGATGGTCGAAGCGTTGCGACGCCGAGGAGTTCGCGCGTACGAGTTTCATGATCGCTATCGCAGCATCGTCACCGTCGGTGACTTCGATGTTCTTGGACAGGAAATCCCTGGTGGTGAGTTTCGTTATGCCGCGGACATTCTGCGGACGATGCAACAGTATTCAGCCGATCAATCGATCCAACCTGCTTCGCATGGCATGCAGTTGAAGGCGAACCACATCGACGGAATTCCCTTCGATTTGAACCCGCATCCGATCGCCGTACCTCGAGCCGACAAACGCAGTTTTTACGCTGGAGCATTAAACTTTCGCAACTAAGCGATGCCTTTGCGCGTGCTCGCGGCCGCACAGCGATCTGCGTCAATATCGATCAATCAAGCTTTGCCCGACGGACTTCAACAGCCTTTTCATTTGCTTTCCGAGTTGCTCGATTCGTTGCTCGCTGATCTGATGATAGAAGGCCTTCAAAACAGCCGCGGCATGTCCCTTGTCAAGATGTTGCAGCATCGCCGGGACGAGAGTGTCGGCAACCGAACCATCGCCGGGTCTGGCATCTCCGGTGTAAACACAAACGCATTCCGCGATCTTGTTGCCAAACAGTTCATTGGCGTAGCGAACCGCATTGGCCATCGATTCTTCCTTCGGACAAGATGGCTGACGCCAATCATACGGCGGCGACCATTCGGATTTGGGGCTCAACAAATCAATGTGTGTCAGTACGGCAATAATTGTCGGCGGATTCAAATGTGCGTGCGCGGCATAGTATTCAGAGAGTGTTTCGACCGCCTTGACATCACTGTCGCGAGCCGCCGAATTGGCCGCCATCACGAGCAGCACAATATCGGCCGCTTCGGCCGCCTTGCGAATCTCTTGCCGTTGTGAGCGTGAAACGTCGACCTCGTTGTACCCGGGCGTGTCGAGCAATGTTACCAGCTTGTTGGAATTGGGTAACGGGAAGGCATGCCGCGTCACTTCGCGCGTTTCGGGCAGGATGCTGGTTGCCGTCACCTTGTCCCGCATCAACGCGTTTATCAGACTCGACTTGCCGGCCTTGACCTGTCCCAGCACGGCGATCGATGTGCCGACATCTTCGAGTTTCTCAAACTGCTCGATGTCCCCGCCACTCTGATGCACGGCACTGGCCATTTGGCCGAACTTGCGACGATACTGACGAGAGCCGTCCTGAAGCCGACCGCTGTACATTTCTATCAGATAATAGCCAACGCGGCGGAGGTACGCTTGATAGAACATGCGAATCATGTCGTCGCGCAATTCCAGGCTGAGGTTTCCCGATTTGCGCCAAATCGGGTAGGTCAACAGCTTTGCGGGTTGCAAGATCGCCGTCGCCAAAAAGCTGGCGGTCCAGCCGATATCGACGGCTCGCGCCAGATCAGGCAGGCGTTGCAAATGCCCGAACGTTGCCAAGGTACTGCCGGGAATATTCTGCAACAGCCAAGCTTCAAGATCCTCGACGGCCAAATGAATCACGGCGAATACTTCCACCACCGTGACCCGATGCAACGCGTTGTTGTCCGTCGCCGCGTGGTAGTGTTCCGCCAATCGTTGGGCCATGATCTGCGCGTCGTTGATGTACCGTTGGTAATCACCGACCGTGGTCTGATCCAGATCGCGAACTTCGGCCCGATATTGCTCCACAACCGCAATCGCCGCGGTGTCCTGCGGCGTCCAAAACTGAGGCGCCTTTAGCGGATCGCCCTTCGCAAATCGACTAAGCTGTGGCGGCTTCCAAATTCTGCTGACAATCCAAGCCAACAACCAAAGCGGAGGCAACGTCCACGCGATCGGCGCGAGCCATCCGGTTTGGTACACCGCGACGACGCCGATTCCCAGGCAGACCAACAAAGGAAGCGTCCACAACAGGATGAATACCCACGCGCGAACATGCAGCATTTGCAAATATCTCACTGGGCTCTCCAAAGTTCATGTCCACGTTGCAGTTCTTTGGCAAAGATCTCACGAAGTTTGTCGGGGTCGGGGACATTGCCCGCACGCAGGTCGGCGAAATACCAATCCCATGACATCCCTAGCGCATACGTAAACGCAAACGAACCCGCCGCGCCGGCGGCCATCCCGACGATCGGGACGAACTTCAACACGCCACGCAAAGCCATCCGCATCGCGATGTGGGATCCTGCGACGCTGCTCAACAAGGCCCATCGAGCCGGCGTCAATTCTTGTTCATAAATCTTCGCCAGCCGCATCGCCAAGTGCGACTGAATCCCCAAGACGCCGGGAATATCCGCCCAAGGAACCGGTATCGCGCCCAGCAATCCCGCCGCGGCGCAAGAGGCCATGATCTGCCAGCGTGCTTTCTTGCGACGATTCGATCTGCCGGAACTGTCCTCGGAGTACAAGGAAAGGAGTGCCTGACGGTAGGCCTGAGGCAAATGGCTTAGAATCGCCTGACGCAATCGATCGCCTCCGAAGTCGGGGTCCGCGAAACCGTCCTCCAGTCGCGTCAGATCGACGGGGATCATGTGATCGAACAGCCCGTTGAACTGCTCCTTCTTTTCTTCGATGAGAACTCGCAACCGATCTGGAACTTCGCTCGTCGAACCTTCGTTGAATGGGTCGTTTTCCCGATCCGAAAGATCGATTCCAGGCGTTGCTTCATGCAGGCACGTCAGCACCAGCAAGACCGGACGTTGCGGATCGGAACGCCGAATGCGCCGCAATGGTTCGATGATATCAACCAAAGCATGGTCGGTCACTTTGACCGTCACCATCATTAACTGGGTCGAAGCACTGAAGCGGTCGATGTCCGATGTCGGATCATACCTCGCCTCGCCGAGGCCTCGCGTATCGAGAAAGGTCAGCAATGGGTCGGTCGCATCCGGAAAATCGAACCGTCGCGATGTCTTTGTTTCCGGACGATATCCCTCGCCGATGATCGCTTCGTCGGCTCCGGTCAACGAATGGATGATCGAACTCTTGCCGCTCCCCGTCTTGCCGAACATCCACATGACCGGAATCGGCGCGTGGGCTCGCAGTTGGGCAACTTGCTTTTCGTAATCACTGTCCGATTGTGGAACTTCGCGCTGCCACTTCTGCCAGAAAGACTTCATGAACCCCAGTGCCGGTTGTTCAAGCGTAAAAAGACCTGCGAACGACAGCTTCCATTGTACGCGAAGTCGATACCCTTAACAGTCGCCCGATACACGCTTGGCGAACAGGGGTGCCGCGACAACCTTCTTGCGGATGCTTCGATAACGCGACCGCGCCCAGACGCATCCATTCCGTTGCTGGCCAGAAGATCATCTGCAAAACGTTGTTGACGGGTGAATGATCGCAGCCCACGTCGGCGTGACAAGTTCCCGGAACGTAATAAGTTCCGAACAGAACGTCGTAAAACGGAAAGAAGTTGGCAAGATTCTTGTCGAAGGCTTCGGGCGTATTGGCGTGATGCCAGCGATGAAATCGTGGCGAGGCAATGATGTGCCGCAGCGGCCCATGTCCCCAATCGACATTGATGTGGACATACATGTTGTGCAGCACGAGCAAAACTCCCGCTCCTCCCAGCACGCCCGCCGGGAGGCCCATCCAGCCAAGGAGGATGACATAAGACAGCCGCATCACCAATGGCTCGAGAAAGTGGACACGCGATGTCGTCAGCACCGTCACGCAGGGATCGCTGTGGTGGATGCTGTGAATCGGCCACAACCAGCGAGTGTGCATCAGTCGATGATTCCAATAGTCCGCGAAATCCATCGCCAGAACGACGCCCGGCACCAGCAGCCAAACCGGCACGTCCGACCAAATCTGTGGGCTCAGCCGAGGAATGCCAAAGTTGTTGTACGCCCCCTGAGCCCAGATGGTTGCAAAGATCACGAAGTGCCTGAGATACCCGTTGGAAACTTTCAGGCTCAGGTTCGTGATCACCGATCGAATTGCCTGATCGGACCAACGTACGCTACGTCGTCGAACGATGTCGATCATCAGAACGAGGATCGCAAACAGCAATGGCGGCCATGCCTGGTTCGTTTGCAGGAAAGCCGCGATCCATTGCCACCCTATTTGAATGTTATCGATAAAACTCATGACTCTGTTGGCGATGAAGCATTCAGCTCGTTTCAGCCGTACAACGGATGCGATCGCATCCCGGCGGGGCGCAATATGGACGACCCTGCCGAAGTATAGGACGCGATCGGGCGTAAAGCGTCATTTCAGAAGGAAACCACCGCCGTGAAGACGCTGCACATCGTTGCCATGCATGGCAGGCAATTCCCGGAAATGCGCAGTACTTCGTCATTGATCATCATTTAGGTTCCCAAATATTTGTCTGGGCTAACATTATTTGTGGAGCGATACCACAGTTGTCTCAATGTAGATTGGGCGGATGATATGGCGGAGTTGGTTTGGCTCATGAGGCGTCTCTTGCGCTGATTCACCCAAGACGGCGAATCAGCGTCCGCCCCCGTAAGGCTTCGCCTCGGGGAGGTATGGTTGTGAGAGTTTCGTGGAGTGGATGGCGGGGAGTGCATGGACGGAACGAACGACATATCATTGAATATTCGGCACTTCTCGGTGATCGACACCATGTTCGATTCCGACCGTAGAATTTTTGGAATTGAGTGTTTGACGACATTTTGCCAATCCAAAACGCTCGTCAATCGTTGCAGGACAAGGTGGCGATTGCCGAGAAGTGTCGAATATTCGAGGTTTTCGGCTTAAATGCCGCATCAATCGACCGCATGGGCTCGTTTGGAGACTAGTGTTTTCTTAAGACGATTGACTTCCGCGAACCGGATTGCTGATTGGTTTCGGATGGATTCCGTTCCGAACGTTTATCAGAGGTCGGACGACCGCTATACCGTGCGTGGTCCGAAATGATGCCTTCGCGTTAAATGTCCAGTAGAATCGTCATAATCGCATTGACGCTGTAAGAAGCTGCCTCGCTGACTTTAAGGGGTCGCGAATCGATCACCGCAATCGTTTGATTGTTGAACTCAATCGGAACCAACGCATGGCCACAAAACGCTTTATTCGGCTTACGACTGTTGCTTTACTGGTTTTGTCCTTTTCAACCGCCATCGGTTGGGCGGACGATTCGAGTTCCGCCGTCGAAGACATTCAGCAAGGCCAACCGGAGTTTTTCGTCCATGCGGAAGTCAATCACGGAAATCATGACTACCGCGAGGGATGAATTCCGCATGCGTATCGTTAGCGAACGCGATGCGTATGTTTATGTGATCTATCAACAGGCCGATGGGCAGGCCTATCAAGTGTTTCCAAACGTCGCTCAACGCAACAATCGCGTGACGGCGAAGCAAGTTGTTGAGATCCCGGCGAAGGATGATCAGTTTCGCTGGACGATCAGCGGTCCGTTCGGCAACGAGACGGTGAAGGTGATCGCCAGTGAAAAACCGATTGCGAAGCTTTCCGACGAACATATGAAGAGTAAGCGTTTCAACGCTATCACGAAGAATGCGATGGCGTCGGTTGCGAAAACATTGCTGCAGACATCGCCGGCGACGAACAAAGCGATTGACTCCGAAGCCGGAGCCGAATCGGATACCGAACCCGCGACGTGGGCCGAAACGGAATTGACCGTCACGACGTACGAACGCAATCGAGCATTGGAAGCTTCAGGGGCAAAGCGTTTTGCGGTTTTCTTCGGTGTGTCGGCGTATCAATTCAGTGAACAAGAAAAACTGATTACCGAACACAGCCCAAATTTGAGTAGCCCTCAGAACGACGCCATGTTGCTCGACAAGGCGATGCATCTGATCGGCGATATTACGGAGTCGAAGGTCTATATCAATGATGCCGCGACGCGATCGAACATGGAGAAGATGATTACGCAGTGGCTGCCACAGGTATCCCGACCGGGAGACACCGTCTTCATTTACTTCTCCGGGCATGGTGGCCAGATTCCCGACGACAGTGGCGACGAAGTCGATAAGAAGGACGAAATTCTGATTCCGTACGATTACATGGGACTGCCGGCATTCTTGGGACTGATCGAACAGGAGAAAGCGGGAACGATTACCGCCGAAAACAAGGCAAAAATCCCGGCGGTCCGTCAACTGTTGCGTGGCATCGATTCGGCGGAGAAAGCCCATCATCGATTGTCTCGACAGACTGGTGTTTCAGACGATTTGTTCGGACATTGGCTTCAATCGCTCAATGGACGTCAGGTGGTCGTTATCTTGGACATCTGTCATTCAGGCGGTTTCGTCACCAATGAGAAGTCGATATTCGATTCCGGCTCGATCACGCGAGTCGATCCAACACGACAAGCAGCGCCGCAGGCGGGAGACTTTTTGGATCAAGAGATCACGCGGTTGAAGGATATCGGTCAAGGCAACACCGCCGTGATGACCGCCAGCGCGACGGCGGAATATTCGCTCGTCCGTCCCGATGGCAACTTGAGTGTGATGACGCACGAATTGATCATGGCCCTTACACAGGCCCGCGGACCGCAGAACGTTGAGAACGTCTACGCTCGCGTGGCTCAACAGTGCAAAGTGTTCTTTGATTCGCCCGAGTTTAAAGCGTGGCAGCAGGGGCACGAAGAAGAAATTCAACCACATCATCCGCTGCTTTACAAACCGACCGCCATTCCCATTTGGTTCAAACCGTAGATCGACGACGTCGCAAGACCAAATGAAAAACATTTGCGTAAGATAACATCAAGCACGTTCATGATTGGTACAGACGACCAACGTTCTCCGTTCATCGCTTTCGACCCGGAAATTTCATTTTGAAAAGGCCCCATTCCATGCAAACGTTTCATCGCAGCCCGTCGGCAAGGTTTGTTCGCTTCGGTCTGATCGGCATCATTGTTTCGCTGGCCACTGTGTTGGCCAGGCCGATGCGAGGGGCGGAAGCGACCGGAAATCAATGGGGCGTGCTCATTGGCGTCCAAGCCTACGAGAAAGTGATTCCATTGCAGTTCACCGTCAAGGATGTTCAAACGATCGCCGAAACGCTGTCGACATACGGCGGTTACCAGATGCGACATCTGCTGCAAGTAACCGATGATGCATCCGAGTCCGACCAGGTCCCCAAGGCGGAGACGTTGAAAACGCACCTGCCCGAATGGTTGTCGGGACCGAAAGAGGAGGATTCGCTGCTTGTCTATTTCAGTGGCCATGGTTTTCAAGCTGAAGACGGCAAGATGTATTTGGCTCCATTGGATTTCGATCCTGAGAATCCGGAGCAGACAGGTCTTTCGGTCGATTGGTTGCGTCAGGAGATTGAAAAGTGCAAGGCGGGGTTCAAGCTGCTGATCATCGACTCGTGCCATGCGGGTTCGGAGGATGATGCGGAAACGTTGGACGGCAGTACGACGTCGGACGCCATTGGGAACGCATTTAAAACGACGGCTGGAGTGGTGACGCTGGCGAGTTGCAAGTCGGAGGAAAAATCGCAGTTATGGTTCGGCAAACAACGTTCGCTCTACAGTTACTGGCTTAACGAAGGTTTGAAGGGCCATGCCGATCGCGACAGTGATGGACGCGTTGATATCGACGAACTGCATCGCTACGTCGATCGCCGTGTGCGTCATACCGCGGTAGTTCGTTTTGGTCGCCCGCAAACGCCCGTGCGGATCATTGGCCCGCGCGTTGTCGGTGTGCCCAGCATCGTTCGGCTGCGGCCTCAACCGATGCGTCGACTCTTGTCCAACATGGCCGAGCATTTGGCCAACTTGCTGGAAGAACACAAACTGGAAAAAGTCGGAGTGCTCGAATTTTCCGACGACAGTCAGTTGCAAGAGGTTCTCGGCGGCAACTTTGGACTGATCGGCAAGTATTGTGGTGACGAAGTTGAACGGCAGTTGACCGTTCTCAGCCAAGATGCCGATTTTCGCATCGTCGACCGAAACCGCTTGCGACAGGCGTTGCAGGCTCAAGGTGGTTTTCGACTGACGGACCTGGCATCGCCGGATCGCATGGATAACCTTTCGCAGCAGGCGGGGGACATGCAGGTGATCGCCCTGGGTTCAATTCGCGGTCGGCAAGGTCCGATTCTGCGACTGCAATGCGAATTGAAGGAAACGACAACGGGCGACTTGATCGGCATTACCGGGGGAACCGCCCAGATGAGCGAGGACGAATGGGCAATGCTCGGCGAAAGCGTGATGGTCCAGCCCGAAGACCGCGTGCCAGTCCTGACCAGTGTGCGCCGTAACGATGCGGATGCGGAGGCCGAGGTGCCTGCGACCGTTATCGATCGTTTGGACGAACGCGCCCAGCAGACACATCCGCTTGCCGATCCGCAGTTTACACAAAAGTACAACGTCAAAATCAAGGTCGGCGGGAAGACGTTGGAGCCCGTCTTCAATGGCAACGACTGTGTTGTCGGACTTAACAAAGGTGACAACTATCGAATTCGACTGGAGAACACCAGCGGCGAATTGGTGTTGGTTCGTGTCTTGGTCGACGGACTTGATACGACATTGAAGGTTGCCGAAAAAGGACTTTCAACCGAACTGTGGGGCACGCCGGTCGCCAATCTGGACGAAGCGGGGCATCGTTTCTTGGACCCCAATGGCGAGGAAGTGCGAGGTCGTGCTCCGGCTTGGGAAGTTTACGGGTTCACGACGAAAACGGGTCCCAAGGGAAAGGTTCGCCTGTTTGAGGTTGTCGATGCCGCCGCGTCGCTGGCGGCGAGGCAAGGCTTCACCGAGCAGGTTGGCATGATCACGGTCGCATTCTATTCCCCGCGTCGGGGACGCGCCATCGGCACGGCGGCGGGAGCCGAACAGGAAATCGAGATCTGCCGCCGCGAAGGCCCCCGACCTGGGAAGCTGCTGAGCGTGGTCCACATCCGCTACGTCGAACCCGAGGCGCTCAACGCCTTGCGATAGCGAGAAAGGTTCGACGTTCACGGGCACCCGGAGGCAGCGGACTTCTTGGGTTCCTGGAGCGACCACGTCGCAAGATCAACTGAAAAACATTGACGCAAGATATACGTCGCGTGGCCGAGAATGAGGTGATTCGCTTCATTTAATGCAAAAGCATCATTCCAGACCTCGCACGGTATAACATCAAACGCGTTCATTATTGATCTAGGGAATCGTCCGGCGGAGTACCGCTCGTGGAATTTGCTCGGATTCTACACGGCATCTCAAACGAGTTCGATAGGCTTTGAAGACGTATCCACCCAAACTCTTCCGAACGCTTGGGATCGCTTGTCATTCTCTTTGTGATTTTGCTGTTCGGGCGAAGGTGCCTCCAAGGTATCCCATTGGCAAATAGGCTCCGATGAGGTCCAGGGCGCTGAACCACAACGGGCCGCCAAACGTTGCGACCATCGCAACGCCACCGAGCAGAAAGAGTACGCCAATGCCCAGTGCAATCTTCATCTCATGGCTGGTGGCGATTCTGGCGGCAACGAACGCGCCCACAAGCGTCCCCAAAGCGTGAGCCAGCCAAGGTGTTACAAAGTTGACGGGCTTGAGAAGTTTAAGGTTCTCCGCGAATTTGTCCATGTCCGACATGTCAACGGCTTCGGGAAGCGGAATCACGATCGGTCCCACGGTGATAATCGCCATGTTGACTACGCTCCCGATCAAGAAACCCGCAACGACCGCCAGGATGTTTCTCGCAATCGCGCGCACTGCATGACTCCGTTAAGATTGTTGCTTCGCCATTCGGGAGACTGTCGATGGGGACCATCGATCTCCATTGATGTCGCCAGTTGTTGAGCCGATCGTGTTTCGAGGAGTGTTTCCCGTGGCCTAGCTTAGTGGTTGATCAGGCCAATGTCGAGTCGATTTGCGCTCTTTTGATTGGGGGATGCATGACATGGTTTGCGCTGGTGAGAATCGCGATCGGGCTCCTCGCTTATTCGTCAAGGTTTTTCAACAGGACCAGCCGCAGAGCGGTGATCGCAATCAGCCTGGGGCGCGAGCGCCAGGACCCATCGTGTCGGATCGGAGAGATGCGGAGCAACGAAAGCGCGGCGTGCTATCGCTGCTTCGCAGCTACGCGAGTTGATCTTGCGATGTGGTCGCTCTAGGATGAAGTTGATTTAAGATGCATCGTGAGAAACGCGTGCCCGGGACGCTTGGTCGACGACGTTTGCGTTGTCGCGGTGTGTCGGGACGGTGCGGCTTCGCGGGAAGCGAAGTAGGAATTGGTTGATGTTTCAAGAGTTCGATAGGTTTTATACCGTGTGTGGTCCGAAATGATGCCTTCGTGTCAAATGAAGCGAATCACCTCATTTCTGACCACGCGACGTATAATTGTCTTATATCATTAGTGAACGCGTATGATGTTATCTTGGGTTAATGTTTTTCAGTTGATCTTGCGACGTGGTCGCTCTCGGTTGATCGTATCCCAGCGGCTCGTATGGTCGTTCGCGCTGTTAAGCCATGTCATGTGTTCTTGTTGCAACTCGGCGGATTGGCCTGGATTGCGAGGGCCCGATGGCAGCGGTGTGTCGGAAGAGACATTAACGGTTACGAAGGATGATGCCAACGGTCCCGTCATCGCTTGGCGCGCCAATGTCGGAACGGGGTTTTCATCCTTTGCCGTCGCGGCGGGGAAGGTGTTGACGATCGGAAACGCTGACAACAAGGATACGGTCTATTGCTTGTACGCGAAGACAGGGAGCGTCCAGTGGACATTTTCGTATGAGGCGGCACTGGATGATCGCGATTTTCCAGGAGGGCCGACGTCGACGCCGACCATTCACGAAGGACGTCTGTTTGTGTTGGCCCGGTCGGGCGATCTGTTTGCTCTGACCTTGGAATCGGGCAAACAGTTGTGGCACCGGCAATTGGTCGACGCGACCGGCATTCGCATTCCCGGTTGGGGCTTTGGTGGTTCACCGCGTGTTTACGGTGATCAGTTGATCCTTTCAATGGGCGAGGCGGGGGTCGCGGTGAATCAAACGGACGGCGAGGTCGTCTGGCAATCGGACGACAAGGAAGCGGGCTATGCGTCGCCGGTTCTCTTCCAGTGGAACAACAGCACGTCGGTTCTGGTCCCTTCGGGAAGAAGCTTCTCCGCAGTCGATGCCACAACCGGCAAGATGGCGTGGCAGCAACGGTGGTTGACCAGCTTCGGCTGTAATGCCGCGGACCCGATCGTTCACGACGGGCATGTCTTTTTGTCCTCGGGCTACAACCGAGGGAGTGCTTTGTTGCGGATGACCGCAGGCGAACCGGAAGTCGTATGGAAGAGCAAGGAGATGCAAACGCAACTTAACGGCTGCATTCTGCTGGATGGTGCGTTGTACGGTGTCGATGGGGATATTGAAGATCAACCACGATTGAAATGCATCGACATGTGGACGGGGGATGTTTTATGGACCGACGATCGGTTTTCCGCTGGGGCGATCGCGATGACGAAACAGCACCTCATTCTGCTGACGACCGACGGCACACTGGTGATCGCTGCGGCTGGCAAGGAATCGTTTGAGCCGATCGTTGAATTGCCGGTGCTTTCCGGGCCGTGCTGGACGGTGCCGGTGCTGTCAAACGGTTCGATTTATTGCCGCGATGCGACCGGCAGTGTCGCGTGCGTTCGGTTTTAGTCAGCTCTCGCAACCGATCCACCCGAGGGTGGGTGAAGTGACGGACGGACTCGTCGCCTCATCCTTTACCAAGAGGTTAGGTGAGACCAGCGTCCGGGATCGCCGTGCAGGATGAATTGACGCGATGTTTCGGAAAGCAAGTCGATCTTCAGCCATAGGGCATGCGAGGGGAAAATTTGTGGAAAGCGATCGGCCCATTCGATGAAGACCCATGCGTTCGGCTGGTCGATCACTTCTTCGATCCCCAGTTCGAGCATTTCATCCATGTCGGCAATCCGGTATGCATCAATGTGGTAGATCGATTTGCCCGGCGTCTGATAGGGTTGGATCAGCGTGAAGGTTGGACTCGTGACCGCGCCATCAGGCACACCCGCGGCAGTGGCAACGCCCTGAACGAGTCGCGTCTTTCCGGCCCCCAGCGTTCCGATGAGGCCGATGGTCGCTTGTTCGGGGAGTGTGTCGACCAGCCGCTTCGCAAATCGGTCGGTGTCGGCTTCGTCAACGATTGGAACGCGACACAGTTCGCGGTGGGGTATCGTCATCGCATCCCTGCTTCTTCAGCGATCAGCTTCATTGCCGGGGGGATTGCGATCCAGCGATCGCTGGATCGCTCTGGCTTCAATCCGGGCCGATTCAAAGTCGGGACAGATGGCGACGGCACGATTGAGGAAATTCAAGGCGGAGTGATCATCTCCGAAAGATCGATGACATTCGGCTAAACCAGCCCAGGCGAGATAATGGTAACGGCATCGCCACAAACAAGCGGTGTATGCCAAGCGTGCATTTTCGTAGTCGGAAAGTCCCAGCCAGGCAACGGCCAATTGATGGTGGGCTTCGGCATATTGAGGGGCTTGCTCCGTCAAGATCATCGCCGGAGTCAATGCCGCGGCGAATTCGGCGCCGTCGTTGAAGTGCATGATCCGCAACAACGATTGATGATGCGCCGGAGCGGCATTGCGGACCAGAATCGCCCGCAGCGCATCGTCGGCCATCAGACGAACGCCGCGATCGTCGTCACACAGTCGACGTCCCAATGCTTCGATGACATTGCCGTCTCCCACCATGCTCAATGCGAGAGCCGAAGCCCGTCGCGTTTCGTTGTCACCTCGATTCAATAGCGATACCAACGTGTCGATGCTGTAGCAGTCGTTGATGGTGTTAAAAAAATCGACCCCATCGGAGACGTCTAGGTAACGCCTATATTGATGAACGATTCGCGATGTTCGAATGGCGGGTTGTGACACGTCTGATTCTGTCCTTCTTGATTGCCAGCACTACAAAGACCTCAGCGTTTTGCTGGACCGCAACCTTCGCGGCTGCTGCATCCTACGCATGTCGCTTCGTTAAGGAAATGTTTTGATGAAGCGATCACGGACTTAGGGCCTGAGTAATCGAGTCTATTTACCGCAATTGCTTGAAGCAAAACTTAATTTGACAGTTTGCCGAGTGTCCGCGATCACAGGAATCATTGCAGGTATGGCTGCGGTAACGCAAATCAACCGCACAGCTTGCTTAAACTTCCCAACCCGAGCATTCGTTGCAAATGAACACAATCGCACGTCGATGACATCGAAGCCTTCGCACGGTATAAACGTCGCGTGGTCAGAAATGAGGTGACTCGCTTTATTTGACGCGAAGGCATCCGTTCGGACCACGCACGGTATACCAGTCCAGTTCGGAACCATAATTGACGTTGAGGTATTTGAATGCTCGATCGCGCAGGCCTTCTGATGGGTTTCGTGGGACTGGCGAATGGCGCGCCCGAGGCCGCTGGTTCGCGAAGCACCTTTTGGCAGATCATCTTCAGTGGTGGGATCGTCGGCCTGCTGATCATTCTGCTGCTTTTCTCGCTGAGCCTGATTGCCGCCTTTTTAATATTCGATCAGTTCATGGCGTTGCGACGCCGCGAAGTGATTCCCGATGGGCTTGTCGAGCCGGTGCAAAAGTTGCTCGCCGAGCGACGGATCAAGGAAGCCGATGCGTTGTGTCGGCAGAAGCCGAGTTTGCTGGCCTTCGTCATGATAAGCGGTTTGTCGGAGGTCGAGTTTGGCTGGCTTAGCGTCGAGAAAGCGATGGAGGAGGCATTGGCGGAGCAATCGGCGCGGATGATGCGGCGGATCGAGTATTTGTCGGTGATCGGCAACATCGCGCCGATGGTTGGATTGTTGGGAACCGTGACGGGAATGATCTTTGCCTTCCAGCGAGTTGCTGTTTCGCAAGGCGGAGCCGGTGCGGGGGACTTGGCCGAAGGGATTTATCAGGCTTTGGTGACGACGGTCGGAGGACTGATTGTAGCGATCCCTTCGATGGGAGCGTTTGCGATGTTGCGGAACCGGGTCGACGGGCTGGTTGCCGAAGTCGCCTACATGGCTCAGCACGCGATGATCGGCCTCAAACGCCGCGCTGCAAAACGTGTCTAGGAAGAGAGCGATCGATATGCGAATCCCGAGACGCGCCGGTCGATCCGATAGCGCCGCCAACATGACCCCGATGATCGACGTTGTCTTCCTGTTGATCATCTTCTTTCTGGTCTCAAGCCATCTCGCTCGGCAGGAATCACGCATTCCGCTCGATCTGCCGATGGCTGGATCGTCGAACGACGTTCCCGAGCCGATCGATGTGCTGACGGTGAACGTGCTGTCTGACGGTCAGTGGCAAGTTGGAGGCAACACGACCTCGCCCGCACAATTGGCGGTATTGCTGCAATCGCATGCGTCCGAGCATGGTCCCGACGCGGCGGTTCGCGTGCGGACGGATCGTTCGGTTCCGTATGGACAAGTCGAACCGATTCTGATGGCGGCGGCCAAAGCCGGACTTTGGAACGCTTCGTTCTCGGTCTACCGGGAGGCACAGCGGTGAAAGTTCCCAGCGCACGGCAACGCGAGCCTTTGGAATTGAAGATGACGCCGATGATCGACGTTGTTTTCCTTCTGCTCGTCTTTTTCCTTTGGACAAGCAGTTTTGAAAAATCGGAGTATCTGCTTCCGTCCGCCATCGCGGAGCCTCCAAGTGGTGCGGGAACGGAAACTCCGTCCGACGCTCCGGTGGAAGTATTTGATGAGCTAATCATTCAAATTGCGATGGCCGAAGGCACCCCCTCCTTCTCGTTCAACCAGCAGAACGTCAACGATCTTGCCGAACTTCGAGGACGTATGCGACAGATCATCCAGCTCGGTGTCCTGCCGCCGGTGATCGTCAATCCTAGTCGCGATGTCCCGGTTGGACTGGCCATCGAGGTGTACGACGTCGCTCGAGAAGTCGGTTTCGATCGCGTTCTGTTCGCGGCTCGATAAACGTCGCGTGGTCAGAAATGAGGTGCTTATGAACATTTAGTTACAACGGTTGTGCCGGTGTCGTTTCATCAGCAGAACCTTGATGCGCGAACACCCGATGGTATCCCTCAAGGCCGTGCGTTGATAGCATCAGGAGGAGCCGTCGCATGCGGGAGAGAAACAATCATCGAGTCGCTGATATGAAACGGTCAAAGGGAGTTCTGTTCGTGATCCTTGCGGTTGTCGCTGCAAGTTTTTGCACGCAGCGGGCGTTCGCGTTGCAGCCGGCACCTGAGAAATTCGAGATCTCAGCCGATGTCGTTTCGGAGCTTCGTCGGCTTTCCGAACTTGAAGACGATTCCGACTTCAGGATTGACTTCGAACGATTGCTCATCGATTCGCCCGAGATTTCGACAGACAAGCCATCACGAACGTACGGCGAAGTTCGTCACGCATTGTGGATGCAACCCGAGTCCATTCCGACCACGTACGGCATGCTTACCGAAACTCCTCCGGAAACCGTGGTCCTCGAAAGTCACCATTGGCTTTCGCTTGATACGCGTTTCAGCGATGCGTTGTTGGACTTTCAGAACCGTCAGACGGACAAGGAATTGTTTGTCCTTTATCGTCAAAGTTATCATTGTGGGCCGCGTCCCAACATCGTCGTCGGCGGTCAGGGAAGGTTTTCGTTCCTTGCGCGCACACCAATCGGGCTAACAAGTTTTCGTACCTGGGACGTTTCCCTCCCGACTTTCAGGGAAACACGGCAACCGATGCTCGATTGCTGCAAGCCAATGCGCAGGCGACGGCCCACGTGACGCAGTACGCAAGCCTTACAGCGAATTGCTTTACTCCGATGTTTTTACCTTCCCGGATTTCAAACAAGGCAGTCTTCAGGTTCGCCAAGCGTATGTTGTACTCGGCAACCTGCAAGCGACACCGTGGTATCTGTATCTGGGCAAGAAGAACGTCGGCTACGGTGACTTTGAGACGCTCAGCCCGTTCACCCAATCCGTTGTCTGGCATTATTTCGCAGCGCTCGCCGAAGGGATCGGTGGTGGATACCACAGTGACCACTGGAACGTGACCGTTGCCGCGATCAATGGCGGTCGAGGAATTCGTGTTAACGATTCCACGGAACGTGGAAAGCTTAACAACTTCGCGGCCAACGCGACTTGGCGCGTGGAGTTTGATTCTCAGCAGCGATTGCGGATCGGAGGCGGCTTTCTGTTAGGGACGATTTATGACGGTCTGGCTGCCGAGCACCTGGACGCGAATCAGTTCGGTACCGATTACAACAGTGCCGTTAGCTTGTTCGGTCGTTACGATTTTTATCAAACGACCTTTTCTGGAGAGGTCGTTTCGACGACACGCGATTGGCCGGTAACCGACGCGCCGGTTCGCGCCTACCGAACCGAAGCGGCCTACTGGTTCGATCGCAGTCCGTTCGGATCGTTTGTCAGTGTCAGTTGGAGTTCGGGAACGCAAGGTCCGTCGGGGAGCGAGTTCGAGTTCAACGATCAATTGGTTGTCGGATACGGCAAGGGACTCGGACCGAATTGCCGCGTGTCGGCGGAATACGTCCGCAGTGCCGGATTCGCACCACTGTTGGATATCACGACCGTCAGCGATCGAAGCGTCGTCCAAGACAGCATCGTCCTCGGAATGACGCTCGTTTTCTAGGAATAGCCGACACCGATGCAATGCCCGTCATGACACGGCGGTGGCACCCGGAACCGTAAAGCTCCCTCACCCCGGCCCTGGCCTGATGAAAATGATCTGAAAAGCAAATCCAAACTGTGCCTTGGCAAGATTGAAAGTGTAAATTGAAAGACACTTTCGCTGACCGCCGTTCCGCCCCCAACGACCTCGCGTCGTTGGAGCGAACGTTTGGCAAGCTAAAAAGGACAAAATGGCCGCAAATCGACCCTGGCAACCGGTTTGTCCCGTTTTGGTGAGTGAGTCTGATTCACCAAACGGGACGAGCCCGTTGGGCCCGATGAAGGATCCACCGTCTATTAGCTGTCAACGCTGGCTCCAATGGGCCAAGCCCATTGGGGCCGAGAGTAACGTACCGGCGATTAGCGAGAACTGTATTGAAAACTGAAAATGCAAATGGCTAAAGTATTTTGTTGCATTTTTCAGTTCACTTCATTTTCAATTGATGACTCGGTAACAAACACAATCCACTACTGAACTTATTTCGGGACAAATCCTTACGAAGAACCTTTCGCTTCATGTCCGCCCGCCCGAAGCTTTGCGATCACGCCGCCCAGCAAAATCATCAGGGATGGCCCGACAACGATGATCAAGTAGGGATGTAGTGGGTTAGCGTATGCCCGCCACGCTTTGGGCCAATAGCTTGTGGTTGAAAGCGTCATGTAAGCGATGACAAGCATCCCATACATCAGCACAAGAATCGCGTCGCGACCGCGAATGGAGGTCACGGTAATTCCAAGCAGGAAGAGTCCGACAATTCCGGCTCCCAGAACACTCGAAAGCGTCCACCAGATGTCGAGTGCGCTTTCGGTTAATTGCACTAACGCAAGAGCCATGATGGTTCCCATCGCTCCCCATGCAATCGTCGCGGCGCGTAGAACGTTAACTTGGCTTTGGTCACTGGCATCGGGTCTGATCAATCGCCGGTAGAAGTCGCTCATCACCAGAGTGGCCGATGAATTGAGCGAAGTGGAAACGGTGCTCATCGCCGCCGCGAAGACCGCGCAATCAGAAGGCCGCGAACACCCTGAGGCAAATTTGCGGCAATGAAATGAGGAAAGACGCGGTCGCCGAGATCCTTTGCCTCAAGGCTTTCCGCCGTTGCAGCGAGCTGCATCTGATAATCGTCCGCGTCGGGGGAGACTCCCGATCGCATCAACCGCTGTTCCGCAACGATGATCCGAACTTCCTGTGTATCGGTGGGATGACTTTCGTAGTATGCGAACAGTGAAGTTCCGATGAACAAGAACAACGCACTGACAGGAACATACAGAGCGCTCCCAGCCAGACGCTTTTGGCGGCTTCGCGATCACTGCCCGCCGCGATATACCGTTGAATGTAGCTCTGGTCGATTCCAAAATTGCGCAGGTTGTCGAACAGTCCATACGCCAAGACGACCCAGATTGTCGGCTGCGAAACGATCCATATAGAGCTTTCCTCGTGAGAATCTGTCGCGTTCCCGCGCGACCTGGATCACTTCGCTCGACCGCCGGGCAGACCCGACATCAGTATGCCCAACGCGAACAACGCGCCAACAAGCAAGACCACGGCTTGAATGGCGTCGGCCCAAATGACAGCCGTGATGCCGCCGATGAACGAATAGACGGTCACCACGATGCCGGTGACAACAATCAGCGTGCGAATGTCCCATCCGAAGAGCACGGCCATCGGCAGCGCCATCAGGTACATAACAACGCCGCTGCGGGCAATCTGAAACAGCAGGTAAAAGCAGCTTGCGAACAGCCGCGCCCACAAGCCGAAGCGATGTTCCAACAGCGAATAGGCCGAGACCTCTCCCGATTTGCGATACAAAGGCAAGAAATAGCGAACGGCGATCAGTGCCGCCGGCGGAAGCGCTAAGGAGAAGACGAATGCGTTCCAGTTGTCGACGAACGACTTTCCCGGCAACGCCAAATAACTGATGCTGCTTAAGTAGGTTGCAAAGATCGATAGTCCGCAGAGCAGCCCGGAGAGCGACCGTCCCCCCGCGGTGAATTGATCGGCGGTGCGATTGCGTCGCCAGAAAAAGCAACCGAGCCGCGAGGATGCCCGCAAAGTAGGCGACCAACACCGCCCAATCGATACCGGTAAAGAAAGCCGCCGCGATCATAACAGTCCGATGTCTTTAAGGATCTCGGCGACGCGTGCTCGCTCGGGAGGAAGGAATCGATGAAACGGATCGGCGGGCAAATCGCTGCATATCCCCAGCAGCGACAATGCCGACTTGGTCGCCTTGATATGTCGCGACGCGTATTTCCCATATCGTAAATCTTCTGAAAGCGAGCGATCTGAGCGTCCATTCCGGCGACGGTTTCCTCATCGCCGGAAATCAGAGCATTGAAGCAGTCAACAAACCACCCGGGTGCCACGTTGGCTCCACCGCAGACTCCTCCGTCGCCGCCGGACGCATACGCCTGAGCAAGCAACGCTTCGGCACCCACGAAAACGGACCAATCCGGACGCTTTGATTTCAGCTTGCAGACCTCGGCGAAATAATTCAGATCACCGCTGCTGTCCTTCACGCCAATGATCGACGGAATCGTCGAGAGTGTTTGCAATGTCTCGATCTCGAACCAGACCTTTGTCAAACCGGGCATGTTGTAAAGCAAGAGGGGCAGCGGAATCAGCGGCGCGATGTTCTGAACATACGCGGTCAGTTCGGTCTGTCCCGCTGGAAAGTAATAAGGCGTTGTCAGCACCGCGGCATCCGCTCCCGAATCAGCGGCGTGCTTCGCCAAATCGACCGATTCGACGAACGCGGTGTCGGTGACGCCAACCAGCACCGACGCGACCAGCGCACATACGAATCGTTTGTGTAATCATCTCCCGACGCAATCGATAGCTGCTGCGCTTCACCGGTCGTTCCCAAAATGAACAACCCTGAAACGCCGCCGTCGATCACATGATCGATCAATCGTTGCAGTCCTTCCACGTCGAGCGTGTCGCGTGCCGCCAGCGGCGTCACCAACGGCGGGACGATGCCGGTCAATCGATCGGAACGATCCGGGGATTTACTTGAATTATTGTCGGTATGCATTGCGGGCCTATCAAAGGGATCGGGGTGATCGGATCGGCGGTTTTCGTAAGGGATCGCGTTGCAGGGATCGTAAACGATCGATCTGACCAGAACAAGCAGCGAACCCACCCAGGCAAGACGATGTCAAAGACATGCGTTGTGGCGATGGTGAGAACCGCTGCTCGATCGGTTACAATCGGCGGCGTTCGCAATCGCCCCTTTTCTCTTGAACTGGATATCTTCTATGAGTAACGCTGTTTCGCAAGCCGATCATGTATCCGCACTTCAAAATGCAATCGAGGCCGGCAAGGACGGAATGTATCTCGATGCGTCGCCCACTTGCAATCGATCGGTTCATTGCGCGACTGGTCGGGTGCCGATCGATGCGATGTCTCGTGGATTGTTCAAGAACTGGGCTCCGCGACTGGCTCGATGGCACATTCTCAAGTCATACCGCGAGGCCCCCGAAGTTCTTTCGGTTCGCGTTGCTTACGGCCAGTACATTCTCGAAGACGACGGACCGCTGGACGCGTTGGAATTCGCTGAAAGCAAGGGTGCCGACGGACGCCAACGCGGATGCGGAAGATCGATTGCGTTGGATGTATTTGCAGATGGCCGCGCTCACCCAACTGCGTGACTTCGCAGCGGCCGAACAAATCATTGATCAAATGCAAACGATCAACGAACGCGTCGACATGATTCACTTCGCGCGGGCGGCTTGGTTGACTCGGCAGGACTTGTATCAAGAAGCATACGAGGAAACTGCCGCGTGCGAGATCCATCCGTCGCGCAGTTCGATCGGATATCAAGCATATTTACTGACGATGCTCAGCCGCGACGACGATGCGTATCAACTGTTGTCCGACTTTGACGAACAGAAGCAGATTCCGTCGCTGTCGTGGCAGATGGCGGGCATCGCATACGAACGACGTGATTACCTTCAATGCACTCGGCTGCTTGAACGCTTCGAATCGTTATCGCCCCTGCTGGAACGATCCTTCGGCGAACGATTCGCCATGTTTCGCAGTGAGCTTGCCCGGCGGAATGGAGACGACGCGACGGCGATCGAGTATGCGTTGCAGTCAAAGTCCTCGATCGGCAAAAAGTTCGCCGATCGTCTGGCCGATCCGAATCGTCGCGACGCTGTTGATAAGATTCTGCCGGTTGAATTCGTCCGTCAGCACGAGATGACTTGTGGCCCGGCCACGCTTTCGGCGATCAGCCGATATTGGCGTCGACCCGCCGAGCATTTGGAAGTGGCCGAAGAGATTTGCTACAACGGAACCACGAATTATGCGGAACGCCAATGGGCCGAACAGAACGGATACCAGACGCGTGAATTCACGCTGGACGAAGCGTCGACCGAAGCATTGATCTCTCGGGATATTCCGTTCACGTTGGTCACACGCGGTGCCGGCTTCGCCCACTTGCAAGCGGTTATCGGATACGACGGGCGTACCGGATCGATCTTGATTCGCGATCCGTCGTATCGTGTTCGCGGCGCGATGGACATGGATGAATTGCTGGAAGGGCAGGCACCGCACGGTCCGCGAGCGATGCTGTTGATTCCGCGCGAGGAGACGCACCGTATCGAGGGACTCACCTTTCCCGATGCCGAGCTTTACGACCTGCTGCACAAGATGGACGGTGCATTGGTCGAACATCAGCGGGACGAAGCGATGCGGTGGCTGGATGAAATGCGTGAGCGAGCACCGGGGCATCGACTTGTTTGGCAAGCATGCAGGCAAATGGCGTTGTACGATGGCAATGACCTCGCGATTCTTGAAGCGGTTCAGGCGTCGTTGGCGATGTATCCGGACGACGTTTCGTTGCAGTTGAGCGAGTTGTCGTTACTGGCCAGCGTTGGACGGACGACCGAGCGCGTTGAACGGTTGCGGGAACTGGCGTCGGGTCGAACCGCGCATCCTTTGTTCAAGCTGCAGCTTGCCGAATCGCTGGTCCTTGATGGACGTTACCGCGACGACGCGTATGAGTTATTGCGCGAAGCGATCCGCGTGGGACAGTCGTATGCGCGTGCTTATCTTGAATTGGCCGAATTGTTGTGGCAGCGGTACGATCGTCAGACAGCATTGCGGATCTATCGATTCGCCGCGTGCTTGGACGACAAGGACGAATATCTGGCGATGCGTTACTTCGATGCTTCGGTCGCGTTGGGCAAGATCGATCAGTCGCTCGAATGGCTGCAAAATCGCTTTGAGCGATTCGGAAAGCAGTCGCGTTTGCCGGCGGTGACGCTGTATCACGCGCTGACCCGCTTGCGACGTCACGACGAAGCGATTCAAGTCCTCGACAAAGCGCTCGACACGCGTCCGGATGACACCGAACTGGTGCTGGCGGTCGTCGAAGCATTGGCTTCGACATCCAGCGAGTATTGGGAACGTGCCGAAGCATTGCTCGCTTCGGTTCGTTCGACCGCTCCGCAGCGTGGATGGCATGAGACCGCGTCCTATCTGGCCGTCTTGAAAGGAGATTGGCACCAAGGATTGGAATTGTTGCAAGAGATGCTTCCACGAACTCCATTGTCGATGAGTTTGCATGAACGGATCGCCGAATTGGTTGGTGAGATCGAAGGCGAGGCGGCTGTGATCGAACACTGGCGGAAGGCGGCTGAAGAGTTCCCGAATTTCCAGCCGCTTGTCGAACGGCACGCCATCGCCTTGCGAAATCGACCGTTGGAGGAGATCGAACCGGTATTGCGGAACATCATCGAGCGTAACCCCGAGAATGCATGGGCGATTCGCGAGTTGTCGCAACACCTGCTGTCGGCGGGCAAACTGGAACAGGCTGAAAAGATGATCGAACGATGCGCTGAATTGGATGGTGAGCACTCGTTTGTCGCCCTTTTGCAGGCGTCGTTGGATTCCCGTCGCGGTGACAACGCCTCGGCCCGCCAGCGGATCAAGAAGCTGTTGGCCGAAGACATCAGCGACGAGTTCTCGGTTGCGAAACTGATGAGCTACTGCGACAACGTCGAACAGACAACCGAGTCGTTGCAGTGGGTACTGGCCGAACTGATTCGTCAACCGATCAACGGAGATGTACTTTCGGTCTATCGCGACTATGCCGAACCGATTGTGCCAGCGGACGAGTTGCTCGCCACCATGAAGCAAGCGGTGGAGGCGCGACGCGACTTTTGGCCCGCGCATTCGGCCTATATACGTCAACTGACGCAGATGCAATTGTTGGATGAAGCGGCCGCCGCGGCCGAATCGGCGACGCAGCAGTTCCCTTTGGAACCGGAAACGTGGTACGAACAGTATCGTGTCGCGGTGGCGCAAGGGGATTTGGATTTGCAGCGGCTTGCCCTGGAGCGATGCCGATTGCTGCGACCGGGCAATGCGGCTGTGATTCGGTCGCTTTCGGAACTCTTGTGCAACGAGGGGAACTACGTCGGTGCTCGCGATCTGTTGCAGACGCTGGTCGGGTCTCAACCGTTCAATCCCGTGAATCGCGGTTTTCTGGGCGATGTGCTGCTGGAACTGGGTGAGAAGAACGCCGCGCTCGATGAATTCAAGACGGCGGTGACGCTCGATCCCGAATACAGTTACGGGTGGGGACGCATTGATGAACTGGCGGGCGAACTTGAATTGCCCGACGAGCGATTGAAAATTTCGACTCAGATCATTTCGGAAAAGCCGCATAGTCCGGCATCGTGGCTGCAACATGCACAAAGTCAAATGTTGTTGGAACGCTTCGACGACGCGCATCAATCCATTGATCAAGCGGAGGCGATCGACCCGTATCTTGAACTCGTTCATTCGCTGCGAGCACGAAACTTTGCAAACGAAGGTCGGTTCGAGGAAGCGATCAAAGCGCTTCAACCCGCGATTTATCCGACCATTCCTCCGTTCCTGGACGCAACTCGCGCTCAGATGTTGTGGGATATCGGCGATCATGATCAAGCATATGATTTGATTCGACGCACTGCGGAAGCGAATCCGGCGGCGACGCAGTTTTGGGCGCGGTTGGAACATTGGGCCTCTTTACGCGGCGACCATGCGACCGCACTGGCGCGGTTGAACACCAGATGAAGTTGCAGCCTCACGACCCGAATGTTCTTGACGCCGCTGGACATTCGTTCGTGCAGTTTGATGACAAGCCGAAGGCCATCGAAGCTTTTCGTCGAGCGATCGAAATTGCCCCGACCTTCAGCGGCAGTCGTTGCGCGTTGTTCGATCTGCTGGTGGAGCAGGACCAATGGGAAGAGGCGGCACGGATCATTCGCGAATTGCCCCGCTTGGACCAGCACCCGTCCGTGCTGGCGCGACGCATGCGGATGTCGGTTCATCAACAGGCATTCGATCAGGTCGAAGCCGATCTCGATGCAATCTTGCATTCAGAGGATTGGTCGCACTGGGCGATTGATCAAGCGGTTGAAATCATGTGCGACGCCGGGAAGGAAGATGTGATTCTGCAACGGGTCGAGCAGCGATTGGCCGATCCATCGAGCAACGAAGATCTTGGCCGCGTGTGGGTCGAACTGAAATTGCGGAAGCCGGTTCATACGCGAGATTCCCGCTTCGAAGCGATCTTTCAGAAGTTGAAGTCATGGTTCGATGGTGATCATACGGACGCCGGCTTGGCGGGCATCGCCACATTCGTGCGAATCCTCAGCGGGCAGGGACAGTTCGCAACGCTGAATCGATACATCAAGAAGAACGGCGATTGGCTCGCTCGCGACACCAAATCGTGGTCATTGGTCGCGTTCGCGTTCGCCGACAATCCTTCGCGGTACAAGAAGTCGCAAATGCGTCAGTGGTTGAAAGGGTGGGAGATGCGACAAGACTTCAAGCCTTGGATGTTCACAAACGTTCACGAACTGTGTCGGTTGGTCGGTGACCTTGAAGGTGGTCGTCGCGCGGTGCGGAAGGCGCTGGAACTGCCGGCCGATCACATGCAATCGCAATTGCGATTGTGGGCGGCACACGATGCCCTTGTTCAAGGCGACAGCCAACTTGCGCTGCGTCACTACATGGGGGCCGCCCGGTTGGAACATCTCGACGGCTTCGATCGTTTGCTGCATCATTGGGTCGAATCGGTGATCTATATCCTGCAAGCACCCGACAAGAAAGCGGCCTTCAATCAAATACGCGAACAACTCGATGCCCTTGGTGTGACAGCATCCTTCTTCGCGGAACAACCCGTCTTTGCGGAAGTTTATTCGCACACCGTCAAGACGCTTGCGGCCCAAACCGGTACAATAGGAGCAAAGCTGTGGGCAGCACGTAAGCTGATTCCGCTCATGTACTATCGCCGGTGGTAACGACCGATGACGCAATCACCTCATGACGCTCGTGGTTTGATCGCCAGCGGGATCGTTCATGGCGTGATCGTGTTGATCATGGCGGTTGTCTTTTTACCGATCGGTATCGATCGACACGCCGCCATAAGCGTCTCGATCGCCACCGAATCGGAACGCTTGCAAACGTTCACCGTCGAACCGATGGAAACGCCAATCGTTGAAGAGGCGGTATCACAACCAAGCATTGAGGCGGCGGCGATTGAACCGGTCCGGTTCGAGATTTCGATGCCTGTGGAATTCGATCCGGTCGCCACTCCGAAGTTGACAATCGAGCCTGTTGCGGTGGCTTCGGCGGAGCAAACCACGCCGGACGATCGTACGCGTCCGCGTGCATCCTTCTTCGGAACCCACGCGTACGGAAACCGATTTGTCTTTGTGCTCGATGCGTCACCAAGCATGTCCGCTCGCGGGGGGGCGAGGTATCAGCGCGCCTGCGACGAATTGATGCGTTCCCTCTCGCAGCTTACCGAACAGCAGTCGTTTTATCTGCTGCGGTTCAGTTGGCGAACACAGTTGATGTTCGATCAACCTTTCCAGTCGATGGAATTTATATCGGCAACGGTGGACAACATCGAGCGCGTTCGCAGTTGGCTCTATGACCAGCCGCTGCACGTCGGCGGGACCGACCCAAGGGTCGCGCTCGATCTTGCCCAACAGCTTGCCCCCGATGCCGTCTTTCTTCTTTCCGATGGAGAGTTTAATGAACCGCCGGCATGGGCTCCCAATTTTCCGACTCGCGTCCGCCCAGTGCATAGCGTCCCACATGTGGTCGAGACGATCTATCAAAATCTTCCGCTCCATTGCATCGCATTTGAAATGCGTAGCTGTCTGCCGGTCATGGAATTATTGGCGCGAAGCTCGGGTGGCAGCAGTCGATTTGTCCCCACCGATGATCCGAATGTCAAACGCAGGCTCCTGGCATCGATTCAAATGAAGCTGGCGCGGATCGATCCGACGGGGACCGCACGGACAACCCGTGCGCGCGAGCAGGACGGATCAATCTGGCGGAAGACTTGATGAAGCCGGTATGCCCATTAAGCATCTGAACTGCTGATGCCGATCGAGGAGTCAGACTTACGTCCACTCGGCAGCAACTCTACGCAAAAGTAAAGCAAACCTTACGCGATGCGGAAACATTGCCCAGCGAACAACGTCGGAAGCTCAACTGAAGAACATTATACCGTGCGTGGTCCGAAATGATGCCTTCGCGTTCCATGAAGCGAATCACCTCATTTCTGACCACGCGACGTATAACGCACGATGGCATTCAAACACGCTCATCATTGATGTGGATGTTGCGTCTGTGAACCGACAGCACTAGCAACGACAGGCTTTTGCGAAATTGAGCGATCAACTGCGTTTCGTTCAGTGCCTGCCGCTGGGTCAGCAAGCCTCTGGCGCGGCGATGAAACCAGGCAAGCACTTGGACTCCTCGACCGGCACATAGTCGTCAGCCTTGAAGTCGATGAATCGTCCAGCCGCTCGTCGGCCCAACGCCATACTTCGGGAACGCCAAACTGCGCGAGATCGGCATTCGCACCGTCGACAAAGGCGGCATCGACTTCGATCGTCAGGTCGGGCGGCGGATCGCTGCTGGCATCAAAGCTGTCGCTTGCGTGCGGCTGACTCGTTTGAATGTAAAAGGATTTGTCGGCTCAAAGCCACGATCCATCAACTCGCTCCGCATCGTCGTCGAACCGGCGGCTCCGTCGAGCGATCCCGCACGTTCTTCGGTCCAGACGCAAAATCATCTGTCCCAGCAAGCTGCCAATTCGCTCATGCAATCGTCCCGGTGACATCAGAAGTCTCCTGATCAAAGTCATTCGCACGTGACGGTTCCCGTCGTCATCGCACGGGATCGGTACGTCGCCCAATCAACATTGCGCCAGAACGACCAGTGCCGAGGAAGCGTGCGTGGTAGCGGTACTCATAAGCGGGAAATGAAGATACGTCAGCAGATATTGAAACGAGCTTAAATTGTGGCACTTCTCGGTGATCGCCACCATGTTCGATGCCGCCCGTCGAATATTTTGAATTGAGTGTTTGACGACATTTTGCCAATCCAAAAGGCTCGTCAATCGTTGCAGGAAGTTTCAGGTGGCGGTGCCGAAGTGTATAGAATTGTTCGTCATTCATTGTAGCCGGTTAGCTCTGTTTGCGGGGTCGCCAATTCGCTCTCGAACTTCGGTAATCGGCGATACCGGAAGGATGTTTTTTCAACCAAGCAGCGATGCGGTGCTCGGCTTGCCGGTGACATCTGAATGACGGCACTAGCAACGACAGGCTTTGCGAAATTGAGCGATCAACTGCGTTTCGTTCAATGCCTGCCGCTGGGTCCAGCAAGCCTCTGGCCGCGATGGGGAAACCAGGCAAGCACTCGGACTCCTCGACAACTTTGCCAGTCATCGTCGCCTTGAAGTCGATGAATCGTCAGCGCTCGTCAGCCAACGCCATACTTCGGGAACGCCAAACTGGGCGAAGATCGGCATTCGCACCGTCGACAAAGAGGCGGCATCGACAACGATCAATCCAGGTCGGGTGGCGGATCGCTGCTGGCATCAAAGCTGTCGCTCACGCGTGCGGCTGACTCATTTAGAATGTAAAAGGATTTGTCCGGCTCAAAGCCACGATCCATCGACTCGCTCCACATCGTCGTCGAACCGGTACTAGTGATCGCCGTTCCCTGTTCTTCAATCCACGCAAAGATCATCCGTGCAAGCAACTCACCAATTCGCTCATGCAATCGTCCCGGTGACATCAGAAACAGTCTCCATGATCAAAAGTCATACGCACGTGACGGTTCCCGTCGTCATCGCGCAGGATCGGTACGTCGCCCAATCAACATTGCCGAGCAGCCAGTGCCGTGGAAGCGTGCGTGGGGTAGCGGTATATATAAGCGGGAAGTGAAGATACGTCTGTCAATATTGAAACGAGCTTAATTGTTCGTCATTCATTGTAGCGGGTACATTCCGTTGGCGTGCCGAGTCGCCAATTTGTTCCAGCACTTCGACGTCGGGAAGCCATCGGTTGCGGTTCCGCCGTGACAACGCCGGACGGAAACTTAGAAGGTCAAAAATTCGCGACGTCGGGACGTGCATTTTCAAATCGCGTCGGACATAATGCCGTCTGTAACGATTAGGCTGACTTGGTGTTTGGCCTTCAGGTCATTTGCCCGAATTTCGGCACTTGCGGTTTGAATTTTGGGAGGGTGACGCGCCGGAACGAGTTTTGTTTATGGCCAGTCGGATCTTGGTGTTCGTTTGGTGCCTGAGCGTGGATCTCGTTGAAATATGCTTGCAATTCAACACACGGCAAACTTTAATTGCGGCAGCAGCTGGAAGTCTCGCAGTATGGAATGAGACGGCAAATGAACGGCGAACGACGAGCGAAGAGTTACAAAAGAAATGCACTGCGGCGGAAGTGTTGGAAACGCGACGGCTTCTATTTAAACCAGTCACGCACCCGGAGATCGGCACTGACGTTCTAAATGATGTTCGCGATGACGGTATGGTAACCGTGGGGGGCGTTTCGACGGCGGTGCCAACCGACGTCAGAAACGCTCTAGTCAATCATCCTGATTTTTTATCTGGCCGGATCGATAGGCCCCGATGGGTTCCCTGACTTGACGTTTGGCCAATCCGTTGTTCATCCGGTGAACACCGGGCGTTGGTGTCCCATGTATTGGATGGGGGCTGGGACGCCCGGTCGGATAGCCAGCTACACGGCGGTTGAGAAGTCGCAAATTCTGGCCTGGAGTTATGGCTTTCCTCGCACATTCAGCCGCAGATTTGGTCACACACCTTGGTCAACGACCTTTCCAAGGAGTGTTTCCGGCTGTGATCAGCAACGTCTTGACCGATGCCGAGAACGGCGATTGCGATCTTATCGCGGTTGAAAACTATATCGGCGATGCGACACCGGGATTCGATGGCAATCCGGACCGGACGACATTGCCCGATGGCGATCAGCGACGACAGCTCGCCGCAGATTGAATTTCCCACGCGAACGGAATTCTTGGAACCTCTGGCGGCGTGAACCGATTCATCTTGAAACGCTGATCGCACAGGATCCCGCGTTGAAGTTACCGACGAACCGGGGACCTTTGATTGATCAATTCATCGGGCTCGAGATAGCCTGAAATCCGCGATCACGCCTCGAGATCCGTTAACCAATGCGCTTGGCGAACTTCAACCAAGCGAAAAGCAATTTGGAGTCGACTCTCAATTCTGGATCTTGCGATTTCGGAGCCAACAGCGACAATGCTGCGGCAGCCGCCCTGGATGTGATCGCCGATACGATCGCATGCCCGGCCAGCCTTGGGCGCGTCGATCGTGATCGATTCGGCAAGTGCTGCTGCGTCGTTTGTCACGAATTCCCTGCAAGCCGCATTTCAACCGCTATTGAACGCCTACCTACAGGCCTGGGTAGATGATATCGACAGCGGGCTGAGGGGCTTGGCCTGAGGAATCGGACTACGCAGCACCAGGGCATTGTTTGCGACCCTCAGGCTCGTCGTGACCTACAGAATTCGATGTGTGCCGTGAAGGGATCGGAGACCGAGAACGATCGGATCGCTTGCGAAAACAGTGTCGGAATCGTCGACGTGCTTTTGAATGAGATCGATTCTCCGTCGGACCCTTCCAATTCGTTTATTAACAATCACTTGCTTAGCATGCTCAGCGCTGATGGTGGGAGGTCTTCGTGCGACGCTGCAACGGTTTCAAATGCGGTGAATTCGGTGCTCAACCCGATCTTGGTCGCCATCGGCATTCCGCTGAACCCGATCGAGGCAGCAACCGACGCGATTAACAACTGCCCAAAGGAACTGATCAAGTCACAGATCAAGACAAGGTTGGGATCGACGTCGATCAAATCGACGCGTTCTTTTCGTCACCCTCATCGAAGCTGGGACTCGCGTCCGCCAATCTTGGTGGGGTGGGATCGTCCAATTTGTTTTCAAGCGGGCGATCAAGCAGACTCGATCAATTGCTGGGCATTCCCGACGGTTCACATAATCCGCTGGGTTTCTGCCGAACAGATTCCAGGGTTTACGTTTCATGCCGGTGCCGTCGGTGGACTCAAGGACAACGTCGTCTTCGATAAAGAACAATTCGCCGCCTATGCAAACTCCGTTTCCATCGTCAAGTTGTCTCTTTTGGGTGGCGGTGAAATGGATCGCTTCATCGAGCAGGAAAGCAAGTACCGTATTCCTTGTACGAACCGCTTGGCAGCGGAAACGTGATGACGACGACGGCTGGTTCCGCCAGTATTGAAGCCGCCAACAAACCCGACGGAAGGCTGGCATCGGTTGGGCTGGATGGATGTTGCGAATCCCGCCGATACGACGCAATGGTTGCGAATGATCGACGGTGATCACGCGCGTGGCGTCGCGACTCGCAGCCGATTGCCGCAAACTTTGCCAGCGCCCGGAAATGGCAACTTCCCTTTATGGGAAAGCTGTCTGTTGCGGAAAATGTATTCCGCACGACGTTTGTCGACTGGAGAACGGCCAAACGCAATTTCCCGATCTAGGTGACACGGCGACACGAGATCCCAATGAAAAGCCACCAACGGTCACCCTGGATGCCGCGACCGGTACGTTGCGTATCACGGGCACGGAATTCGACGATGCAATCGTTCTTGAACGTGTTGGTACGCAATTGCGAGTGTCGTTTGTCGGCGGACGCGGCGCTATTGCGCGCAAACTTAATGTTCACGGAGAATGACATCAATCGTATCGTCATTGAAACCCTTGATGGCAACGATAACGTCAAGGTGCTTGTCACCGGCAGCACATTCGCCAACCGATCAGCTATGACGGAGGCAAACGGGTCGACAGCCTGAATATCGAAGGGCGGTCGACGATTTCCGTCAACACGGTCACGTATACGCCAGGTCCCACAGTCACCGAAGGAGTCGTGACGCACGATCAAGACTCCGACGCCAGCAACGGGGTCGCGATGAGTATCTACTTTACAGGGCTAGAGCCCGTCGTCGATCTGGTGGCGGCTGCATCGTTGGTCGTCAATGGAACCAACGACGACAACGCAATCAATTACTCGGCAGGTACCGTAGCCACTAATGGGCTGGTGAGCGTCGATGGATTCGAGACGATCGAGTTCAGCAATAAGTCCACCCTAACGATCAACGCTCGTTCGGGCAGCGATCGCATAAGTTTGAACAACGCGGCAACTCCAACAGGATTGACGGGAGATGCGGACGGCAACGCGGCCAATGGGGTGAATCCGATTCTCATTAACGGCGGCGATCCCACAGCGGGCACAGACACCGTCGTGATCAGCGGTCGGGCTGGTGCGGCAGATACCGTGACATTCGCGCCCACCAGCAATCAGGCGGCGACGATTGCCGGAGCAGGTCCGGTGGCGGTGGCGTTGGCTGGCGTTGAGGAAGCGATGCTCGACGGCCAAGGCGGCACCACCTGACCTATCAAAGTCCCGCGTCCAACGATTCGATCGTGCTGTCGCCCGGTGAAATCGCGGGTGCAGGTCGAATCGCAGCGGCTCCGCAGTGGCCCGCGGCAACGACCGCCCTGATGCCTTTGTCGTTCAGATCGATCAACAACGGTGCCTCGCCGGCGATCTTGTTCACCGACACCGCCGCTGTTGGGCGAACCGACGCTGACCGTACATGGCACGATGCTCGCCGATGAATTTGCGGTCGTGGCCGCTGGCACCGTGACCGTGAACAATCCGAGAACCTGACGGTGCTGCATTCTATTCCACAGCTGGCGTTCGCTCGCTACTGTTGGCGGGCTTGGATGGCGATGATCGATTCACGGTCGCGGGTAATCATCCTTTTACTTCCATTGCCATTGATGGTGGCTCGCCGGATTCAGGTAGCGACGTGTTAACCTTTTCAGGCGGAGGGGCCGCTGTCACAGCGAACCTCAGCGGCTCTGATGTCGCAAGCATCGGCGAAGCCGGCTCTGCGGCGGTTGGCATCCTGGGTGTCGAGTCGGTCGTCATCAACGCGGGAGGCGCGGCTCTTTCGGCCAGCTTGACGAACGCCGATGACACGTTCACCTATCGTCCAACGGCTGCTGCCGCAGTAATTTCAACGGGAAGGCCATACGATCAATTACACATTCGCTGGGGTCGCCGGTACGTTTACACTGAACGGTTTGGCGGGCGTGGCCGACCACGTTCACATCGAAGGGACAAACAGCCATGACAACTTCGCGGTCAATGGAATCGCACGGACCGTTTCGGTCACCGATGCGGCCGGCACGGCGCTTCAGACGCTGACGCTTGCCAACGATGTCGAGATTGCGACGGTATTGGGACGCGATGGCAATGACACTTTCTTGGTTTCGCCGGCACCCAGCGTTGGCGCTTTATCGCAAACGGTAATCTGTTGGTGAACGTTGATGGGGGAGCGCCCGGGGCCAGCGACGCGTTGGTGATCGCGAACCCTGGAGGAGTGATCCTCCCGGCAACCGATTTCGTCGTCAACGCGGTCGGACTTCAGCCTGGCGAAGGGCGTGTCCGCGTCTTCCGAAGCCACGCTTTCCGATGCCCGACATTTCCTACAGCAACGTTGAAGTCGTATCGCCCAACGTGGTCGTCGCTGGTGGCGTGCCTCAGTTGCTTGTGCTGGGACCGGACGCCAACGAGCCGAACGAGTTTCGCACGACGGCGACGCATCTGGGGGCGGGCGAATCGATCAACATCGACAATTTGGCGATTTTCCCGAACTTCGGCGAACATCAGGCGTTCCGGCCGATGTCGACTTCTTCCAGGTCGTTGCCGAATCAACCGGCACGCTCGACATCACCGCGTTTTTTGAAACCTACGCGACAGCCTTGCTGCCCGGCGGCGGACAGCTCGGTGTCAACGTACTCGATACGCGGGGAACGTGATCGCGGGGGCGACCGTGTTTGGAACACCCGATGTTACGCCCAACGCACGGGTCCGATTCCCAGCCGTTCCAGGACAAACCTACTTCGTCAGCGTCTTCGCGCAAATGCCAACGGAACGGCGAACACGGCGGTTGTCAATGGATACGAGCTTACAATCGTCAACGAAGCACCACCGGTTCCGTACGGTCTGGAGCTCAATGATATCGTGCGAGTCGGGTCTGTGGCGGCTGCGCCGGCACCCACGTTTGTGCCCGCCACCGGCGTGGCGACATTACGCTTGGAACGGTCGCACCCGCGAACCCGCATTGGCGGTCCCCACCGTTGGAGGATGTCGGCAAGACGATTAAGTTCACATCGGGTCCCAACCTCGGACGCACGGCCGTCATCACGGCATTCACAGCCCCGGGATCGTATACGGTTGGTCCAACATTGACGCTTCCTTCCGGAGCGACCGTAACCGGTACCGGTTTTGCTTGTGCACCCCAACGGCTGGTGATACGTTTATCTTTGAAACAACGGACACCGGCCGCAACCATTTGGATAATGTCACGCGAGACCTCTCCCGCTGATCACGTTCCGGCTAAATGACAATTTGCTGTTGCGAGATGTCCCAGGTGCGTTGCCGAACAATCCAACGGACGAAGCGATTGCCATTCGCTCAGCGCGGCTCAGACCGCCGCGCTTCGGAGCCACCCGCTGTTGCGACCGCTGGCTATCGTGTCGCCGTGTTCCTGGAAGGCGGTCCTCAGCAAGCGGGGACAAATCCGCAAACGCCCATCGGTTATGCGTCCCCTGGCTGGCAGTCCAGGTGTCTATGTTTCGACTTCGGTGTGGATGCGATTCCAGGGGCGACGGCGTTGACGCTAACCAGCGGAAGCCATTTCATCAGTGCGGCGGTGGAGATGATTGATCCATCGATCGACGCCGCTCCCGCCGGCTTGCCCAACAACACCGGTTTCGGCCCGCGTAGTGAATCGTTCGAGATCGTGCTCAATCAGTTTTCCATAGATCTTCTTTGGCGATCCTCAATTGCGGCCGGCGGGCTGCGCCGACAGCGATTCGGGTGATCCATCGTTACCGGCGACACTCAATGACAACGTCACCAACGATGTCACGCCGACATTCTGGGGACAGGCGGAAGCGAACGCATTGGTCAAAGCGTACCTCGACATGGATGCAAGCGGAACGATTACCGCCGCCGATCTTCTGATTGGGCAAACGGTGGCGTCGCCGCTCGATGGAACCAATCAAGATCCTCTGGGGCATTGGCAGTTGACATCCACCATCAGCATGAACGATCCGGCAAGAGTGTTGAGTCGACTGCCAGCTCCGCGACCGACGTTCCCGACGGGCTGCGAACGATTCTGGTCACGGCGGAAGATCCAGCGGGCAACGTCAGTACCAGCGTTCGTTCAAGCAGCACCATTTTGTCGATACGCAAGGACCACAGGTCACCGGCGCGTTTTGTTTCCAGCGTTCCCGGATTCAATCTGTTCTCCGTGAAGCCGGTTTCGGAGTCGTCACCAGGTCCAACGCCGGCGGTTCGCGGTTTAACCATTAACATTCAAGACCTGCCCAATCGCACCGCCGCCTTCCTGGCCGAGGCGATCAATCAATTGCCGCCCGCCGGCGTGGGCGTTCCGCTTGTGTTGCCATCGATTGTGTTGCGCGGTGATCACAGCGGTGCGATTCCGATTCGACGGCCCGGATCACCAGTGATGGAAACCTACGCCGACAACGTACCGCCGCTTGCCCGGCGTTGCCGGAACCCGATCCCCTTGACGGCGGGATTGCCGGCCACGTCGTTCATCACGCTGACATTCGCGGCACCGTTGCCTGACGACCGTTACACTTTGACGTTATCGGACAGCTTGACCGATCCCGCAGGCAACGCGCTCGATGGCGAGAACAATGCGGCCGAACCTGTAGGTGCGCCGTTCTTCGTGACCGGAGACGGAATTCCCGGAGGCGACTTTGTGGCTCGCTTCACCGTCGACAGCCGTCCCGAAGTGGCGACGTGGTCGCAAGGCATTGTTTACGCCGATATCAACGGCAACATGGTCTGGGACCCTGAAGGGCAAGACAACGACTCAACCAACCGGGACTTCATCTACAACTTCGGCAACATTACGGACGCCTACTTCGCGGGCAACTTCGCCTCCAACGCGACTCCGGGACCCGATGGCGTGCTGGGAACCGCCGACGACGTGGCGATTCCCCCCGCGGCGACGATCTCCAGCGGCTTTGACAAGGTCGGCTCCTATGGTGCCTGGAACGGCGTCTACCAATTTTTCTTGGACACCAACGACGACGGCGTCCAGGATTTCGTCAGCAACATGCCTGCCGCGTTTCAAGTCAATGGCATGCCGGTGGCCGGAAACTTTTTCAATAGCGCAGCCGACATCGCGGCGATTGCCGCAGGGCTGCGTCCGCGCGACGAAATCGGTCTGTTTGACGGCCAGAATTGGTATCTGGATGTGAATGGCAACAACACGATCGACGCCAACGAACGTTTCCCAACCCCAATGCGGGGCATTCCCGTTGTCGGCGATTTCAACGGCGACGGCGTCGACGACTTGGCGACGTACGACAACAACACAGGCATCTTCCAGTTCAACCTCAACGGGGATCGAACGACGATCAGCGATCAACTTGTTTTTGGCTTCAGCGGCTTCAACGAGCGACCTGTGGCGGGTGACTTCAACCTCGATGGCACGGACGACATTGCAATGTGGGTTCCTGGACGCGACGGCCAGTTGCCCAAGGAATCGGGTGAATTCCATTTCCTGGTTTCGGACGACGCCATTGCCGGAGTGAATCCCGCCGCGACGCTTGTCAGAAACGTTTTCACGATTCGACCCGGCTTCAACCTTGCGTCACCAAATCCGGCTCCGGCCGCCTTCAGTCCCGCCCCTCTTGGCAATGACTTGATTGCGATGTTCGGCGACGATTTCGCGCTCCCATTGTTTGGCAACTTTGACCCACCGGTTGAAACCGACGTGAATCAGCCCAGTGACAACAATTTGTTGACCAATCGGGACAACCCGTTGGATGTCAATCACGATGGCGAGGTCACGCCCCTGGATGCGTTGAACGTGATCAATCGCCTTTCGCAGGGGAAC
>JAWKTL010000067.1:0-35984 GCA_041399105.1 Pirellulaceae bacterium
TCTCGATGCTGTAGATTTGCGTTTCCGGCCCCCGAGGCGTGAATCCGATTCCTTGCAACACCGACGTTGTCGCCAGATCGGGCGTCGTCACGGGAACAAAACCTTTACGGATAAGCTGGCTTAAGGCGAACTGCTGCAATGCCAAGTCGAGCAGCACCGCTTCATTCTTTAAAAAGTAGAATCCCGAACCGGTCACCCGTGCTCCCGCTTCAAAATCGACAAGGTCGAGCGGTTCGGCAAGATCAAGATGATCCTTCGGTTTGAAGTCAAACGTTGGAACCTTCGTTTTGCCGAAGCCAAGCTCCTGGGCATCCTCCTCGCCGCCGTCGGGAACATCGGGATGTGTCATGTTCGGCACGGTCGCCAACAAATCGGCCACTTCGGCATCGATTTCATCATGCCGTTTCTGCGCGGCGTCTTTTTGTTCACGAAGAGACCGTCCCTCGGCAATGAACTGTTGACGCTGATCATTGTCCTTTGCCGACTTGATTTTGTTGCTCACTTCGTTTGCCTGGCGATTGAACTCTTGCGAGTCAGCCAGCAGCTTCTTGCGTTGTTCTTCAAGTTCGACAATGCGTGGAATGTCGCATGCGGCACCACGTCGTCGGCAATTGGCGGCAACAGCATCCGAGTTTTCGAGAAGATATTTGCGATCAAGCATGATTTGAAGGAATCGTGGAAGGGAGGCGGAAACGATCGAAGCCAAGTGTAAGGATGATACGCGATGACCGGGCAACGATGAAATCCCCTGCGAGTGCGTAATCCCTAAAGTCGTTGAAAGAGACACAACCGATTCAGTCAACGCATGTGCATGCTGACCGCGTTTGACATTTCCTTCGCCAATGTCTTCCAGTTAATCCGGCGAAGCCGTCGCTGGGTAATTTTTCGTTGCCGTGCGGCAAACTGTGTCGTACGTTTCAGCGGTGAAACTGTCCACTAGCGTTTACGAATGATAAGAACCTAACATGCTAACCGCATCCGCCACAGCTAAGCTGTCCGACGTTTTAACCGCCGCGCAATTGCCAGCCTTGCCGCACAGCGCGATTACGTTGTTGCAATTGTCGCAAAATCCAGACAATGGCCCGGCCCAATATGCTGCTCCGATCGAGGCCGATCCGGGTTTGCTGGGCCAAGTGTTGAAGTTCGTCAATTCGTCCTACTTCGGTTTTTCTCGCGAAATTGGCAGCGTTCATCAGGCACTGACATTGGTGGGAAGCCGAGCAATCACAAACTTTGCACTTTGGAGCGCTGTGTTCAGCTTGGTTCCGAACCCGAAGTTCGGCGCATTCGACTTGAAGAGTCTTTGGCAAGACTCGCTGCGACGAGGGGTCTTCGCCCGAGAACTTGGTCGCGTCTTGAAGCTTCGCAACGCGGAGGACCTCTTCGCCGGAGCGCTGTTGCAAGATATGGCGATTCCGCTGTTGCTGAAAGAACTGCCAACCGAGTACGACGTTCTGCTGGAGGTTCGTGAAACGAACAAGCTGCGTTTGAGCACCCTCGAACGCGTCCGATTCGGGTGGGATCACGCCGAAGCGGCTGGCGTCTTGGCGCGAAAATGGAATTTGCCCGAAGAGTTTGCGGGGTTGATGGAACGGCATACACAGTTGGACGAATTGTTAGCCACGGGAACCGACATTCGAGGACACGCCTGCGTCGCCTTGGCTGCATTGCTGCCTTGCTGCAGCGACGCGACATGGTCGGAGCAACCGCTGTTTGTCGATGGCTTTCGTCAAATCGCAGGCCCCGCCATCGATCTGAAGTCGTTAATGCAAACGGTCGACGAGCAGGTTGAGCAGTTCGCTCCGCTGCTGAAATTGCCGGTTCCACGCGTCAAGCTGGCCGACCTCGTTTAATCGCAAGCCGGAAGCCTGCGCCACAACGTGCAAGGCCAGTCCTTACAACGACGAGATGTCTTTGCCTTGCGCGTAGCGCGACAGCGTTTCCTGATAGCGTTTCTTGCCTTTCTCGACAACAGCTCGAATTTGCCGCGTGCTTTCTTCGCTTTCCTTGCGCAGTTCGGTGATCATCGTCAGCGATTCGATCTGAAAATCGCTGATCGCATCGACGAGCTTTTGAACCGATTCCGGATTGACGGTTGAACCGTATCCGGCACGCAGTGCGGCACGTTCAAGTTCACGTCCCAGGTCGGCAACGTCTTCGAGCCCCTTGTTGACTCCCTCTTTCATCGCTTCGGTCGCCTGAGTGGCCTCATGCAGGCCTTGCTGCGACGTATAGACCGTTCCCAAAATCGTGAAGACGTGCTCGTTGGTCGTAAAGAAGGTCACCGCACGTCGGAACACGCGATCTTTGACATCATGGGTCTGCTTCAACTTTGTAATCAAAGTTTCACCGACATCGTAACCAATCGAAAGATTTTCGGAGATGTCTTTCAACAATTGAAATGTGCGGTCCTCTTCTTCAAATTTTTGACGCGCTTCATCTCGCTGCAATTCAAGGCGAGACCGTGTCCCCTCATCTTCGCCGGAAAAGTCATCGATCGCCGTCTGTGCATCGGCAAGGGCCTGCTGTGCTTGGGTGAGCGTTGGTCCATGCATGTCCAACAATTCAGCCGCCAAGACCTCCGCTTCCTTTAACGCGAAGCGGAAGTCGATATACCCATCCATGATCGCCTCTTCTCGCGAAAGCTGATCCTTCGTGTCTTTCGTCACATCGCGATAGACTTCGATGATGTTGTCGAATCGGTCCGCCGGCGTCCCGCGACGGATTTTCATCCACCAATTCTGCCATCTTTCAGTAAAGCCGATGCGGCCATCGTCCAACTGCGCGATCAGCATCTTGCTGTCTTCACGCACGGAATCGAACATCTGTGTGATTTCCAAATACCGATTGCCAACCTGAATGTTTTCGACGTTCTCTCGCACCAATTGATTGAACGTGCTCATGTGCTGAATCACTTCGGCAATCGCCAAGACACGTGCCTCATCAATGCTTTGACACTTTCCAGCAAGTGAATCATCTCTTGCGGCGTGTCCTCGCGTTTGGAAAGGCCGAATTTATCCAACACCTGCAATCGCTTATCCAGATACTTGTGCATCGAACCGGTATTGGATGGTTCCATCGACGTGGATGGCGCTTTTGGTGGAAAGTGGTTCGGGCTGCTGTTGTTGTGCTTGATTCATGACCGTTCAATCGATGGAGGGCGTTGTGCGATTTATACCGTGCGTGGTCTGGAATGATTCTTTTGCATTTAATGAAGCGAATCACCTCAATTTCGGCCACGCGACGTATAAGAATGCTGCGAAAGACGCTGCGACGAGATCACAGCGTATCACTTTTCATCGCAGATACAAAGCTACCCAAGTGGAGGTGAGTGAGGATTCAATCGGAAGAAAGGTCGCTTAAAGCGACGTCAGTTTAGGGACCATCGGTTCGAGCAATTCCTCGCGTCGATCAGCGGGACCAGCGGCTAGAATCAGCCCTCGATCACCCATGATCATGTCGAACGCCGTATGAACTTGGTCTTCCGTTAGTAAGCCTTTCGCTTCGTAAAGTCGAATTTCGGCAAGCGCTTCGAGCGGATTTTCCGGAGTGTCCTTGATCAATCGACCCACCCGCGTCATCGCCGCCGCAGGCGTCAGTTCCGGAAACGGATTCAATTTCCAATCGTCCATTCCGGAGCCGAACACAGCGGCAAGCTCCTCACGGACGATCTGCTCGGGATCGGCATCTTTCGATTCCATTGCCTGGAAAACAGCTCGATTGTCGAGTTTCTTCGACGGACGTCCGAGCGATTGTCCTGTGGCGGTACTTATCCAGCGGACTCCGGATTCGTTGTAAACCCAACCATTGACCGCATTCTTGTTTACCGAAACGTCAATACGCAGGAAAGCGTCCAATCCTTCTTCCTGAGCTTTCTCCAGCAACTCGTCCGCCCGACCGGTACCCAGATAGAAGAGCCCTGGACGAATGCGATTCGAATCTCCACCCAGTCCGCCAAAACCGAGTCCATTAAGGTTCGCGCCTGGCGCTGCGGGAGCCATCATCTCCGCACCACCTGCGTTCATCGCCCCGGCACCAACCATGTCAAACTCCGTCGGGGCAACTCCCGCCATTGCGGCCCCCTCTGTCGCGGTGCGTACGCCAGCGGCTGACATGCCGGGTGCAACCATCGCTCCAGACCCTTCGTTAGCGACCGCGTTCATCGCAGCCTCGTCCATCATTTCGCCAGAAGCCATTTGAGCGCCAGGCCGCCCCGCGCCAGGTTGGCCACCGGCGCTTCCGCCGGGCATCAGGTCACCCGCTTGAACGGTTGCGAACACACGTCCGAAGTCGCCACGCTTGAAGCTTTGTTCGTACAGATCCAAAGCAACCGTGCCCACCAATCCCACGTATCGATCGATCTCGCCATGAGGACCACTTAAATCGCTGCCGGCTTGCCCCATTCCCGACTCCATCATCGGCATTGCCCCCATATCGCCGCCCCCCGCCGCTTCGCCACCGCCAGCGGAGGCTCCACGTCCACCTCGCGGGGCACGAGCGGCAACGGCCTCCTTGGGTTCTTTCATGTTTTGCCTGATCGGATGCATTTCCCCTTCGTGCTTCACCGTCGCCGTGTTGACCGCGATACCAAGTCGCAATCCCCAGGTCGGCTTCCGAGCCAAGGAAGAAAAGCCGACGAAATCGTACGATTGAGAGGCTTTTGCAAGTTCTGGTTCGACTACCAAATGAGCCAACAACAGCTCATAGGCACGCTCTTCCATGCCTGCGGCAAAAGCGAGCTTGGCATGATAAAGGTAGTCGGTCGGAACGGGTTCCGGCTCAGGCGGGGCAAGCTGCTGCTCACCGAACTGAAGTCCACCGGGATTGTTGCCACCGTTACTCGGCATCGTCATTTCAGTCGACATCGCCATTTCGGGAGACATCGCCATATCCGTCGACATTGGCTGGCCTGAAGCAGCCGCCTCCATCGCCATCATTTCAGGGGACATTGTCGCTGGGTCGGTCGACACGCTCGTTTCCGTACTGGCGGACATTTCGCCGGTCGGCATTGTCATCGCCGGATCCGCCATGGCGGAGGATGACATCTCAGGGCTCATCGTCATAGCGCTCGACTCGGTGGCACCAGGCATGGCGGGGTCGGTCGAGGACGGTTCCATCGAAGATGGCTCGCTCGAACCTGGTTCCATCGCCGCCATTTCCGGCGAGACGGACGCCTCGCTGGAGCCCGACGAGCTTTCGCCCGTTGAGGTCGAAGCCGCCATTTCAGACGAAGGGGTTGCCGCACCCGATGTCGGCGTCGGCTCGGAGTCTTCCGACGGTGTTACGACAATGGTGGGAGGACTTTTCGACCCGCAACCGGGAAGGGCGACCAGTGAAAGACAACATACGAACGATAGATACCGTTTCATTTCCGAAGGGTCCATTATTGTTGAAAAATTGATAAGCACCAACGCATAAGTTTTTTCGTTTAACGGCAATACCGTTCAACGAAGCGTAAGTAGCTTGCAGCCAAACGAGTTACAGCGAGTGCTAGCATGGTGGCATCTGGCGTAAGTTCAGTGTTTCCGAAATCGGTAGACACAAACCGCATTTGAATGCAAAAACATAACTGCTGACTCCTGTTGAGTTTACGCTTCGTTGAACGGTATTGCCGTTAAACGAGTTATGCTCAAAAACTTATGCACGGGTGCTTATCGACGCCGATCTTAGTAGGCGTCCTTCTATAGTTCGTTATAGCCGCTTCAATCATCGAAGCAACATCAGGAGAAGAAGAGTATGAAATGCTCAAAAATGTGCAAACGCAAATCGACATGGGGCGCGGGACTTGTCGCCGCCGCGCTGGCGGCGTCGACCGCAGCGGTATCGCTGCAAGCCGAATCGACCACGCCCCCCGTAACCGCATCGGTCGCCAGCGCGAATTCGCTGAGTGAGGCCTTCCGCGAGACGGCTCGCGTTCTGGCCCCCGCCGTCGTGACGATTACATCGGAAACGAAGACGGCTGGCCCGGTGGAGCGGCGAGGCCGTCCGATGGATGAGGATACGCTGAAGCGTTTCTTCGGCGATCAGTCGCCATTTGGCGACATGTTTAAAGATCAGCCGGAAATGCGACGGTTCTTTAAACCATCGGCTGACACCACGACGCGAACCGGTATCGGTTCGGGCGTGATCATCGACGCTTCTGGGTTGATTCTGACAAACAATCATGTTGTCGCCGACGCCACCGACGTGATGGTGAAGCTGGCTGATGGTCGTGAGTTTCATGCAACCGAAGTAAAGACCGATCCGAAGACCGACTTGGCGGTTGTGCGCATTGAAAACGCGGACAACTTGGTTGCGGCGCGGCTGGGCGACAGCGAATCGATGGAGATTGGCGACTGGGTGTTGGCTCTGGGTCAGCCATTTGGCCTTGAAGGAACGGTAACAGCCGGGATCATCAGTGCCAAGAGCCGAGGAATCGGCATCACCGCTCGGGAAAACTTCTTGCAGACCGATGCGGCGATCAATCCGGGGAACAGCGGCGGACCGATTGTGAACCTGTCCGGGGAAGTTATTGGTATCAATACGGCGATCTCTTCGCGCAGCGGCGGGAACAACGGCGTCGGTTTCGCGATTCCGATCAACGAAGCCAAATGGGTCAGTAAGCAACTGATTGAAGACGGCGTTGTGCGACGTTCGATGCTGGGCGTTGGGATTCAAGAAGTGACGCATGAATTGGCCAGCCAGTTCGGCGTCAAGGGAAACAACGGAGTCGTCGTCACTCAGGTGATGAAGGATTCGCCCGCCGCGAAAGCCGGCTTGAAGGAAGGGGATGTGATCCTGAAATTTGCCGGTCACGAAGTTGACGATCCTCGCGGATTGCAGAACGTCGTCGAACAATGCGAACCAGGATCGGCACAGACGATCGAGATCGTTCGTGACGGAAAGACAATGAGCGTCGAAGCGATCTGTGAAGCACAGCCGAGCGAAGGCATCGCAATGTCCGAACGCAAGGGTCAGTCCGCCAACGTGGCACCCATGGGAATGGAAGTTGGCGAGTTGACCGCTGACATCGCCAAAGGCCTTGGGCTTGAGGATACGCGAGGCGTCGTGATCACGAATGTCGAGGATGGCGGTGTCGCCGCGGAAGCCGGATTGGAGCCGGGGAATGTGATTGCACAGGTCAATCGCCAAGCGGTTGAATCGGTCGAACAGTTTGAGGAGTTGACGAAGAATCATGATTCGTCGAAGCCCTTGCTGCTGTTCGTTAAGACCGATCGCGGATCGCGGTTTGTAGTGATGCAAATGAACAAGTAATCGATCGCTTGTCGCTCGATACTTGGTCGAAAAATGGCTCGTTGAAAATTCGATTATTCGGAACGAGCGTGGACAAAAAGATGTCTAAATAGTAGGCCGAGAACAAAGTCCGCTTGACGGAAGTCAAGCGGGCGATCCAACCGGTTCTCGGATGTATGTTGCGGTTGAAACCTCCCCTGGTGCGAAGTCGCAGAGACTTACCGCTATCCAGAGTGTTCGATCGAGCGGTTGAAAACGGCATGCGGCGTTAAAGACACAACGACGCCGCGTGATCAACCGTTCGATCAGCACTGCGGGCTTTGCGGCTTCCCTGGGTAGAGCTTATCCATATTATTTACAGGTCTTATTGGAATCGGAAAGGGAATGGCAATGGTCAGGCTGACAGACAAATCATCGTCCAGCCGATGGGTCAATCGCTCTCGGCAACAGAAAAGCACACATACCGTCAATGACAACGAAGGTATCGACGAATACTTCGAGGACGTCTCGCGAACGCGGCTGTTGTCACAAGACGAGGAGATCGACGCCACACAGCGAATCAAGAAGACATGCGATGTCTATCGCCATTGTCTGTTAAGTGATTCGCGGTTGGTACCCGGTGTCATCGAAGCGCTGATGCAAGTGGCCCCCGGCAAGACACGTATCGACAGTGTGATCGAAGTCGCCCCCAACGACTTGGATCGCGTCAAGCTGCTGCGTAAGGCATTGCCTCGCGCGATTGAATCGTTGCGTCGCATCGATGAGGAAAATCAAGCCGATCGTCGTCGACTGACCGATGGTCGTTGTTCGATGGCGAGCAAGGACGAGGCGCGATCGAGCATCCGCAAGCGGCAACGAATCTGTCGTCGGCTGTTGAACGACCTGCCGATCCGATTGGGAATCGTTGAAGAGCTGTTTGAGGCTGCGATGGATGAGGTGCCGACGGCCCGAAAGCGAGCATTGTCCAATCGCGCCGAAGGGCTGCGATCGCAATTGACATCGCTTAAGCAGGACTTTGTCAGTCATCACCTGCGGCTTGTGATCCCGATCGCCAAGCAATACCGTGGACGTGGGCTTGGCTTTCTGGATCTGGTGCAAGAAGGGAATGCCGGCTTGATGCGTGCGATCGACAAGTTCGATCCCGACCGTGGATTTCGCTTCAGCACCTACGCGACATGGTGGGTTCGGCAGGCGATCAGTCGCGCGGTGGCGGTTCAAGGACGATTGGTTCGCGTTCCGCAAGCGGCATTCGCTGGGGTGAAGGATGTGCGTCAAACGCAGGAAGCTTTTTATCGAGCCCATCAACGGGAGCCCGACGCTCACGAGTTGGCTCAGCATACCGGGATGTCGTTTGACGACACCGCTCGCGTACTGCGAGCGTTGCGGGAAACGGTATCGATTGACGAGCGGTTCGATGATGGTGTCGGCACGCTGGCTGAAACGCTGACGGAGGAATCTGAAACCTGTGACCCGGCGGCGCGATTTGATCAGAAGACGTCCAGTCAGTTAGTACGAAACGTTTTGAAAACGCTCAGTCCGCGCGAACGACAGATTGTCGAACTCCGCTTCGGCATCAAGGATGGCAACCCGTTGACCTTGTCTGAAGTGAGTGCCGAATTGTCGCTGTCGCGCGAACGGATTCGGCAGATCCAGACGCTTGCATTGGCGAAGCTTCGCGAAGAGGTTGACTGGAATTAATGCCGCTTCGGCGGAGTAAAACGCTGCACATCGTCGGCTGATCCTTTATAATCGTCTTTCACTTGCCTGATGCAATGCTTGGTCGAAGTGGCCGCTTCGCATCTCCATTTCCGCCCGCCTGGCATTGTAAGACGATTCTTTGGAAAAGAGGGTACCCACGATATGAGACCATTGCTGATTCTCGCCGTCATCGCAATGGTCGTCCCTCCCGTCATTTCAGACGACGACTTGGACTTCGTTCGTGATGTTCGGCCTATCTTTCAGCAGCACTGTTATCGCTGCCACGCCGACGAAACGCGGAAGTCCGGTTTTCGGATCGACATCAAGTCCGAAGCGTTTGACGGCGGCGATGGATATGGGCAGGCCATCGCGCCCGGCGATCTTGACGCGAGCCCGTTGTGGGAATTTGTCAGCAGCGACGATCCCGATCTGCGCATGCCTCCCGATGGTGAAGGCTTATCCTCGGACGAGATCGATCGCATTAAACGATGGATCGTCGCTGGAGCGGTCTGGCCCGACGGGGTCGATACCGCGAAGCTGGTGGATCGAACCGATCACTGGTCTTTCAAGCCGTTGGCCAAGGTGGTGATTCCGGAAAATCCTTATCGTGCATCGCCTATTGATGCGTTAATTTTCGATCGTTTGCGACAGCACGAATTGTCCTTCTCCGCAGAGGCGGAACGAGGGACGTGGCTCCGTCGCGTCTATTTCGATCTGATTGGCTTGCCGCCAAATCCCGATGAGATTGCGGAGTTCGCGAATGACGATCGAAGCGACGCTCGGCAGCGTGTCGTTGATCGTTTGCTGGCTTCGCCGCGATATGGCGAGCGATGGGGACAACATTGGCTGGACGTTGTTCGCTATGCCGATACGCATGGGTTCGAAGTCAACACGCCTCGTCCCAATGCATGGCCGTATCGCGACTGGGTGATTGAAGCGTTGAATTCCGATTTGCCATACGATCGTTTTATCCGCCAGCAGCTTGTTGGCGACATGGATCAGCAACCCGAAGCGACCGGCTTTTTGGTGACGGCGGCAGCCTTGTTGCCTGGCCAGATTGGAAAGGACGAAGAATCCAAGCGTTTAGCCCGGCAAGATGAATTGGCGGAGATCATCATCAACACCGGAGAAGCCTTCCTGGGATTGAGCATCGGCTGCGCGCGATGTCACGATCACAAATTCGATGCGATTTCCCAGCGTGATTACTACGCGATGCAAGCCTTTTTCAGCGGCATCTTGTATGGTGATCGTCCTCTGACGGAATCGGACGCGAAGGACGCACCGAAGGTTTTTGCCGGCGTTTCCACGACACCACAACCGACTTATTTGCTCTCGCGCGGTGATCCCGAACAGCCGCGTGATCAGGTTGCCCCGGCGGTACCCGTTGCGTTGGGAAATGTGCGACTGGACATGGATTCGCCCGAGCTGACGCGCCGTCAAACGCTTGCCGATTGATCGCGAGTTCCAGCAATCCGTTGACGGCCCGTGTGATGGTCAATCGCATTTGGCAGTGGCATTTCGGCATCGGCCTTGTCGAAACCGCCAGCGATTTCGGACGCAGCGGCACGCCGCCGACGCATCCCGAATTGCTTGACTGGTTGGCCAGCGAGTTCATCCGTGGTGGTTGGTCGATCAAGCAGATGCATCGGATGATCGTGTTATGTCGAGTCTACGGACAATCGTGCGACACAAACGCCGCGGGGCTGGCGACCGATGCCGACGCGAGATTGTTGTGGCGGTTTCCTTCGCGACGCTTGGAGGCCGAAACGCTTCGCGATTCGATGTTGGCCGCGAGCGGTCGGTTGGTTCGGTCGACTGGGGGACCGGGCTTTGATTTGTTTAAATCTCGCGGTGGGCTGAATGGATTCCCGCCGATCGTCTCGTTCGCTGGCGACGGATTGCGACGCATGATCTATGCGCACAAGATTCGGATGGAACGCGAGGCGGTCTTCGGAGCGTTCGACTGCCCCGATGCGGGACAGAGTACGGCGCGGCGTCGGCAGTCGACAACTCCCATCCAGGCGTTAAATCTGCTCAACAGTCAGTTTACGATCGACGAGGCCGATGCGTTGGCCAAGCGAATACAAGCTGATGCCGGTGACCAGATTGAAGATCAGATCGATGAAGCGTTTCGTCGCACGCTGGGACGCGATGCTTCCCACGATGAGCATCGCGATGCCTCCGCGTTCGTGATGCAGCACGGTTTGGCGCCGTTGTGTCGTGCATTGTTCAACACCAACGAATTTGTCTTTTTGCCTTAAGGGAAACGAATGCCCGATCCGTTGACGCATATCCTTCGACGTCGTTTTCTTCACGACACGACAACCGGGATTGGTACGATCGCGCTGGCTTCCTTGCTGGGAAGCGAGAATCGAGCGGTAGCGAGTTCAAAGCCACCGATCGATCCGATCATCGATCCTGCGCTCCCCTACGCCGCGCGTCCGAGTCATTTTCCGGCAAAGGCTCGCAATGTCCTGGTGATCTTCTGCGCCGGCGCGGTAAGTCAGCTCGAGACGTGGGACTACAAGCCGGAGTTGATTCGTCAGGATGGCAAGCCGCTTGAAGGCGGCCCGGCGGTAACGTTTCAGGGTCCCGCTGGGGAATTGGCGCGTCCGCAGTATCCTTTTCGTCCGCGCGGTCAGACCGGAAAGATGGTCTCGGACATGATTCCCCATCTGGCGGAACTGACCGACGAGTTCGCCTTCATTCACTCGTTGACCAGCAAAAGCAACACACATGGACCGGCGGAGAACTTTCTTTCGACCGGTTTCGTTGAAGATGGCTTTCCCAGCATCGGTGGCTGGGTCAGTTATGCGTTGGGAAGCGAGAACGACAACTTGCCGGCTTTTGTCGCCATTCCCGATCCGCGCGGCGTTCCGCAAGCGAGTGTCAACAATTGGGGCTCCGGTTTTCTGCCGGCGGAGTTTCAGGGAACTCCAACGAGTTCGAAGAATCCGATTCGCCATCTTTCGCCGCCGGGGACGGTATCACCCGATGAAGACGTCGCGGTGCGTCAATTCCTTCAGCGGTTGAACGACGATCATTTGCGGAAGCATCCCGGTGACGGCAAGTTAGCGGCGCGGATCGCCAGTTACGAATTGGCCGCACGCATGCAACTTGCGGTCCCCCAAATCAGTGACCTGTCGACCGAAACGGCACAAACTTTGGCGATGTATGGGGCCGACGACACCAGCAATCCCCATAAGGCGGCGTTCGCGAAGAATTGCATTTTGGCTCGACGATTGATTGAGCGAGGCGTTCGTTTCGTGCAGTTATTCAACGGAGCGTATGCCAGCGGCGGCGAACTGAATTGGGATGGTCACAGCAAGTTGAAGGAACAATACGACAAACACGCCGCCATCCTGGACCAACCGGCCGCTGCTCTCATTCGCGACATGAAAGCTCGCGGGCTGTTGGACGAAACGCTGGTTGTCTGGTGTACCGAGTTCGGCAGGATGCCGATGTTTCAAAAAGGCGCCAAAGGACGTGATCATAATCCCGATGGATTCACCTGCTGGCTGACCGGGGCCGGCGTCAAACGCGGTGTTAGTCATGGCGTGACGGACGAACTGGGGCGACGCGCGGTCGAGAATATTCACCCGCTGTACGACCTAAACGCCACGATCTTGCATTTGCTGGGGCTTGATCACGAGCGGTTGACGTTTGAACACAACGGCGTGCAGCGCCGGCTAACCAATGTGGAAGGTCATGTGATTCGAGAAGTTTGCACGACCTGATCGGCCCGCCTGCGTGACGCCTCATTCCTTGCGACAGTTCACCAACTCGTGATCCGCGCGGTTAGATCAATGCTCTCTTCGTCGGTGGAGACGATCGCAATTTCCGGTTCGATCATGCCGCGACGTTTGATTCCGAACAACGTTTCGTTCAGCACGCCGTCAGAAAGTTTGTCTTCTTTGAGCCGTTCATAAACGTCCCGTGGAACACGTTGCGCCCAGCGTGAAACCAGCGATTGTTCTCCGGTTTCCACATTGCGGATCGTCTGCCTGAGAACCTTTCCGTTCTCAGACCTGGCTTCGACAATGACATAGTAACCCGCAAGACGACTTCCTTGCCCGTCGGTGAATTCACGTTCGATCGCCGACATTTCGTTTCCACCCGACACAATATGAATCTCGTACTGCGTTTGCATGCGATCCCACAGGTCGGCGAGCTTCTCATAGGCCTGACTGGCCGCTGACGGATTCTGTTTCCCGGCGGCCGCCACCTCCGCCGTCAATCGCTGGGCGTCCGAAGTGATCGAATCGTCGAGCGAAGCGGCTGTTATCTGATCAAGCAGCGTCTTTGATTGATCGATCTGCACTTGCGCCGCACGCTGCGCACGCATCGTCGGGCTCAGTGGTGCCCAGGGTGAGAGAAATGCGTACCAAAGAAGAGCGACAACGATGCTCAGGGTGACGGCTATCGCAAGGATTCTAACCCGCAGAACGTAAGCGTGCGCCAAAAACCATTCAAAACCGATGGGTGGTTCCTTGAGCACATGCATCGTGTCGAAGTATTGATCAATCGCCGCGTCGACCTCGGCCTCGCTGACGACCTCGCCCGTCAGCTTCGCGGAATCCATGAGCTTCCGACGAATCTGCGCTCGCACTTCGTCGCGGCGCAGCGCAACCTCCGCCGTTTGACGCTCTTCGCGCATTTGTCGGGCAACTTCCAAAACGCGAAGCGTCTCCGGCAATGATAACGAAGCGGCCCGCTGATCGATACGATCCTGTATCGCTTCGGTCGTTGAGCTTGATTGTTCACTCGAAACGTTCATTGATTCCACGTTCGATTGCAACCCCGGTTGGCCGCTAGAGAGGTTTGCGAAAACTTATACCGTGCGTGGTCCGGAATGATGCCCTGGCGTCAAATGAAGCGAATCACCTCATTTCTGACCACGCGACGTCTAACTCGATGCTGTTTGCGCGATGGCGGGTTCTTCGAGAATACCTCGCACCGCGGGCCACAGAATGATTGCTTCGACAATCATCCACGCTTCCAACAACAGCGTTGCCGAACCGATCACCACCACGACCCAGTTGGTTGCCTGACCTTCGCCGGGCGAGATCCATCCCGGCAATTCCATCAGCATCGCCCATGCCGGCATGATCAACATGAAGACCATCGGAATGACGATAAACCAGACCGGAATCCGCCGACGCCACAAAAAGAAGGAAATCACCAGAAACGCCAATCCGGCCAGCAATTGATTGGTCGCACCGAACAGCGGCCACAAAATCAATCCCCCTTTGCCCGCGTTGGCCCACGTCATCTCGGCCCCCGGCGGCGGCAAGGCCGCAATCGCCAGCCGCCGTTGTCACCGCAAAGATCGTCGCGCCATGTTTGTTGGTCAACCACGAGATCGGATTGCTTGTCACCGTCGCTTCCGCTTGCGAAGCGGATCCAACGAATGTTGCCGCAAGTTCTTGAATCACATACCTCTGCAAGCGACAAGCGGTATCCAGGGTTGTTCCCGCGAACGAAGCAACCAAAACTCCCATCAAGGCAATGGAGACTTCCGCGGGAATGGACAAAGCCTTCAAGAAATTCGCCGAACCGTCAACGAATGCTCCAACCTTGGCCGCCAAACCGCCGGCGGCTTGCCACGATTGATACCGCGTCGTATGCGGCTGTTCCGGTGACAACCGGTCCCGTCCCGTCAAGCGTTGCGGCACTGGCCCCGAGTCCCAAACCGGCAACGCACGCTAAAATCACAAGCGTTGCCAAGAACCCTTCGGTCAACATCGAACCGTAACCGACAAACTGCGCATCGGTCTCACATCGAATCTGCTTACTGGACGTTCCCGATGACACGAGGCAATGAAAACCGCTGCACGCACCGCAAGCGATGGTGATGAATAAAAACGGGATCACCGCGGGGGCACCCACAGGATTGGCCCGAAACATCGGTGCCGAGATCTCCAGCGGCACCCTCTCGCCGCCATCGGTCAGCGGAGCGCCCCCAGCCAGTCCGGCGGTCACCAATCCGATGACGATCAATCCCAACGCCGTGATCAACTGCAACGAATTGATGTAGTCTCGCGGTTGCAGCAACATCCAGACGGGCAAAACCGACGCGACATAGGAATAGACCAGCAGAACCAAGACCCAGGTGATCACCGACCACTGGGACATGGTGGTGTTCAGCGATCCAAGGACGCCTTCGTTGCCGTAGATCAACGTCAAGTACATCGTCACCAGCGCCAGAATCGACGGCACCAGCAGATTGACATTCTTGCGATGCAACCAGACGCCGATCACGACCGCAATGGGAATTTGCACAAGGCAAGGGAAAATGGAGGCGGGATATTGACGAAAGACCGCCGCGATGACGAGACCGAAAATCGCCAGGACGATCGTTAACGCCATGAACAGGATCAACAAAAACAGCAAGCGAACCCGTCGATTCAACACGCGACCGGCAACGTCTCCAACCGTCTGACCCTTGCTGCGAATCGACACCACCAGCGCGCCGAAATCATGAACCGCACCCACCAGAATCGAACCAAGCAGCACCCAGATCAGAGCCGGAAGCCAGCCCCACATCACGGCGATCGCCGGTCCAACAATCGGTCCGGTCCCGGCAATCGATGTGAAATGATGCCCGAACAACACCGATCGGTCCGTGGGGACAAAGTCGCGGTCGTCGCTCAATTCAACGCTCGGTACAACGGCGTTTCCATCGAGTTGAAAGATTTTTCGAGCGAGCCAACGTCCGTACGTGTTGTAAGCGATCACATACGCGATCATCGATCCGATCGCAATCAATAGAGTGGTCATGCAATATCTGTCATTAAGGTTGCGAGAGGGCTTTGCGTGTAACCGAATGAATAGTCTAGCCCGCCGGAACATTCATGAAAATGTACGGCCAAACGTTTTTTGTCGATCGAAAAACCGCAACCATCCCACCTAATTGACGAACAACGGAACCTGGCTGCTTGCGGGGTCGCTTTCCCGATGTCGATCACTTTGCAATGTTTGCACGAACAACCTGTCGGGTTGAACCGACTCCAACGCCAGGTCGAGCAAAGCTTGATTATGCGTGAAGAAGATGATTTGTGTCTGATCCGACAGTTCGGCAAGCAGTTCAAACGCGACTTTCGATCGGTCAAGGTCACACTGGATCAAGATATCGTCGACCACCAAAGGAATCGGATCGCTGTGATCAAAACTGTGCTTCAAGCTCGCCAGCCGCAGGGCCAGATAAAGCTGATCAGCCGTACCCTGACTCATCCCACTTAAGTCAACCGTCTTTCCGTTGGTCGCACGAACGCCCAACAAGATCGGTTCCCCCTTTTCGTTGTTGTCAGCACGCAACTCGCTGAAAGAGTTCAATGTCAATCGCCGGAAGTACTCGCTGGCGATCTTCAAGATCGGTCCTTGATTTCGCTCGCGATAAGCGTTGATCGCGCGACGCAGCAGCGTTTCGGCAACCTTCAGACGCGCGAATTGATCGGCCCGTTGTCCGATTCGCCCCAGAATCTCGTGGATCTCCTGTTGCAAATCGGCGGCACGCGCATCGCCGTTCATCGCACTTCGCTTCTCCTCCAACTGTCCCAGTTCTTTCATCGTCGCGGCGTAATCGTCTTGCAACTGCGTTTGCCGATCGTGAAGTTGCTCGATTTCGGCATCCAATTCGACGGAATCGAGTCGCCCGACGTCCGCAAGGTATTCATCGAAACTGGACGTTCCCGCCAACTGGCGGATCTGCGAAGCAACGTCTTCGCGACGTTCCAACAGCTTTTGTTTCGCCTCGCTGCGTTTATAGATGTCCAACAACTGATCGACATCCTCGCATTTCGCCTCTTTACACAAATGTTGCAGTTCGCAGGCAACGTCAATCCGCTCTCGTTCCAGTTCCTTCAAACGCTGTTTTTCTTGTTCGATGTCACGCAGAAGCGTATCCCGCTCGGCCTGCTGACGTTGAGCCGTCTTCAGTTCGTTCGCCCAACCCGCAACGATCTGAGAAACATCCGTCCGCGAACCGACAACCGGAATCCCCAGACGATGGACTTGCAGCTCAAACGCTTTGACGTCTTCATCGATCCCGTCGATTCTTTTCTGGAAGCCATCCAATTCCTTTTGCAGTCCAACCAATTCGTGATATCCGTCGATCACACTGGTCACCTCGTGCGTGCCCGCTCGATCACTTAGCTTTAATCGCGTCGTCACCTCGCGCCATTCGTTGCGCCAACGTTGCATGGCGGCTTCGTCTCGATTTGCTTTTTGCTCCGCAGCGGGAAGCGATTCTTCAAAGCTCTCGTGTTGCCGAAGCCATTCGTCGTGCTGTGCTTTCCGACCTCGAACCGCTTCGATCGCCGAGCGGGCCTCATGTACCAGACCGACGAGGTCGAGTGACGTCGGCTCGCGACCCACGCCGCGAATCGCATGGCGCAGTTGCTCGACAGCTTGTTCGACTCTTTGTTGCAAACGATCAACTCGCTGACCAGCCTGCGAATGTGACTGCACACAGGAAACCAATTGTTGGAACTCATTCAGCCAAGCCAGCATTTCGCGAGGTGTTCGCACCTCCACGGGGCAGCTTCTCCAAACATGTCGCCACTCATCACGCAGTTGCTCCGTTTCAGCCTCCCGATGCTTGATCGCAACTTGCAAATCGTTTAACAACCGTTCGGCTGCGTCTTGCTCGGCTTCCAAGCGTGCCGTTGCAAAACGCGATCAGCTTCGCGACGCAAGCGATCGCTCAGTTCATCGCAACGGGTGATCGCTGAAAAGAAAGCCTCGTGATTTCCGACACCAGCGGCGGAACGCCGGCTCTCCGGTGACACACCGGGCGAAGCGTGCCGCTCCGCTTCCGACGAAGCAGAACCCGAACCTTGTCTGAAGGCGATGCCAAGCGCATCGCGTTCCCGCCGCGCCGCCAGTAATTCCGCTTCGCTGGGAACGTCCCCTGACTGTCGCAATGCGTCGAGTTCGATTCCGCGCTGTTGCAATCCACGTTGACATTCGTCCTGCTTCTCGACCAACTGACGCATTCGCTGACTGGCCGCCTCGAATCGATCGGCAAACTGTTGAACCGTCTCCCGTCCCGGGACGATCAACTTAACCGCTTGGCTCGCGTCACATTGCAGACCGACGCAGCGACGAACCTGTGTTTGAACATTTTGCTCTTCGCGGACGAGCAGATCTTTAGCCGCTTCCAAATCGTGAACCTGCGCGCTTGCGTCGCCAACCTGTTGCAACACGGTAACCAAGGTATCACACGCCGGTGGAGCCGGGTGCTTGTCAAGTTTTGCTTCGACCTGCGAAGCCTGCAACTTCAAATTCTCAAGAGCCTTGCTGGACCCTTCGGCACTCTGTGCAAGGGCTTCGTATTGACCGACCAAATGACGGATTTTCATCCTCAATTCTTGCGGCAACTGAATGTCCCAAACGCTCTCAGCGTCGCCGCGTTCCATCGATTTCAGACGCTCGACAATCTGACCTCGAGTCAAATCGCGACGCTTAATCAAACCGGGTCGATCGCGTATCGACTTGTTGATGCCACCGACGTCTTGAACCAGCGACTCAATTGTTTCCGCATGATCCAGCAACAGATTCGGCTGCCCCAAGTCTGCAAGCGTCTTCTGTGCCTTGGCGATGCGAGCTTCGATCGACTCGATTTTCGTACGACAAGCTGCGGATTTCGAGCTAGCTTGACGAAAGCGGGCTTCAAATTCCGTGCTCAGGTTCGGAACATCTTCGAACGTGTGAAGCTGTTGCTCGATGCTGACCCATTGCCCGCGCAGCGGGATGCCATCGCGAAGACGCTCCAACCGCTTGACGCTTGTCGCGGCTTCCTTCAGGGCGTTGCGAAACAATTCAGCTTGTGCTCCCTTTTCGTTTCGCAGCGCCTCCAACTGTGAAAACTCCGTCGACGGCAGAATCTTCTCTTTCAGTTCGCGACGTTTCTCGCGAAGATCGGACAAGAGAAGATTCAGTTCAGCTTTATTGCGTGACTTTTTGAACAGCCCATCCGATTCGGATTCGATCTGATCCAAGACCTGCTTCAGTTGACTGAGTCCAGCGCCGGCGGCGAACAGGCTCTGCCCGACATCACCGTTCCCCTTCACCATCATTCGCCCCCCTTCCACCAACGCGGCGTGGCTGATGCCAAAGCGGTCGACAAAGGCGTTCTTATCAATCCCACGGAGCATCCGCTGCAGGTGTCCCTCGTCGATGACGTCGGCGTCGTCGCCATCGTAAAGGGTTCCAATTCGTCCTTTGCGGCGAACGCACTTCAACTCGTTGCCATCATGATCCAGCAAAGAAGCCCCGATCCTCAGGTCGCGATTCTGATGCTGAAAGTTGTCGGGTGTGATATTGTCAAAGCCATACAGCAGCGATGTGATCGCCCGTAGCGTGGTCGATTTGCCCGCTTCGTTGGGACCATAGATCAGATGCAGACCGAACCGACCCTGCGAAAGGTCGATGTGATGTCGGTCAAAATGTCCGTAGGCGATTAGGTCAAGGGACGTGAATCTCATTGGTCGACCTCCGTTTTCAACAAGCGGCTGATGAGGATCGGCTCCGCATCGGCAATCCAGTTCATGATCCGTTGGCGGTCATTCCATGCAACGCCGTCGTCACCATCGACGACTTCGGCGGGCAGTTTGGCATGCAGGCTGTCGAGCGCCTCTTCGATCGCCTGAATCGCATCATCATCGTCCGCCACGGATGCGATGGATTGCAGCAACTCCCCAACGGGTCCATCTTGATAGGCGGCGAATGCATCGCGTGGCGGTGTCGCCTTGACGCGCAGACGTTCCATCCAAATCGAACCTTCATCGATATCGAACGTCGCCTGGCGGAGAACGCTTTGCCAGTATTCGTGTCGCGAAACAAGCGTTTCATGCAATTCCGTCTGACCGATGACGCGAACGCGGACGATCGACGTTCGATCGGGATTGTTGCGGCATATCGATCGCAACTGGGCAACACACTTTTGCATCAAATCGTCGACATGATCCATCCCGGTCGCATCGACCTCGCAGATTTCCCAGCGACAAACATCGAGCGGTTCAAATCGCAAACTCGATTTCCCTTGATCGTCCATGTCGACGATGACGCATCCTTTGGCACCGCACTCACGCACGCTTCGGCCTTGCGTGTTGCCGGAAAAGACGATCGGACACGATCCCTCGATCGCTCGGTCGCCGCGAATGTGAATGTGCCCCAAGGCCCAGTAATCGTATTCTTTCTCGGCCAGTTGCTGCGGAGTGCATGGGGCGTATGGCGCGTGCCCCGCCGCGCCTTGCAAACTGGTGTGAAGCATCCCGATGTTCAGCAGCCCCGATCGCTTTCGAGGATATTTCTCGGACAGGTTCTCCGTCTCGGCTTGTTTGCGAAAGCCCCGACCATGGATCGCAACGCCCAACCGTTCCAACAAAATCGTCTCCACGCGGGTGCTCGACAATTGAACGGGCGTTCCATCGAGGTTCGATTGCAGCGGCAAGGCTTTGGTCAGCTTGTTCGCCGCGTCATGGTTGCCGCTGATAAAGTAGAGAGGAATTTCAGCGGCCCGCAATCGGGCGACCTCGGAAGTGAAAAAGAGGCCCGTGTTGTGATCCGGCCAATCACCGTCGTACAGATCGCCGGCGATTAAGACGAAGTCAACTTGGCGGCGGATCGCCAAGTCGATCAGATTGCTGAACGCTCGACGCGTGCTGCGACGGATCTCGTCGGCGGGCGCACCTTCGTAGTGCTCCAGTTGCCGCATTGGACTATCCAGATGGATGTCGGCTGCGTGAATGAATCGAACCATATTCCATTCCCTTCCTTGTCAACAGCGATAACGAATACCGCGGGAGGTGTGTTTCAGAGCGAGTAGAGGCGACGTCAACCTACGCAACATTGCCCGTCGCGCCCAGCGGCTATACGTCGCGTGGCCGACAGGCCCAGCGATTCGATTGGTTTCCGTGCCTCAATGCTGGTATTATCGTTAACTCTTTGACACCTTTGGTCAAACAGCGCCGCGACGCCAGGCTCCCCAATTTTCGAAACCCTTTCAGGAATCAAATCTTATGCGAAACATGTATTCCGCTCCGCGTGGGCGCTCGGCACAAGCTGGCTTACCGATTTTGTGGTTCGGGCTGACCGTGCTTTGTTTCGCGTTTCCCGTTGCTGCGCAGCAGGATCGCAATGCGCAGCAAGCCGCTGCGGCGATGAAAAGCGCTGCTGGATTTTACTACGGAAAATTGAACGTCCACGGAGGCTACGTCTACCACTACACCCTCGATTTGTCGCAGCGATGGGGAGAAGGCCTGGCTGGCCCGACACAGATTTGGGTGCAGCCACCTGGAACCCCAACGGTTGGAATGGCCTTCTTGCGAGCATACGAGGCGACCGGCGATCAAGCTTATTTAGGAGCCGCGACGAAAGCGGCCGAAGCGATCGCCTACGGGCAGCTTGAATCGGGAGGCTGGACCAACAGCATCGAGTTCAATCCGCGGAGCGATCAGACGGCTCAGTATCGCAATGGCAAAGGACGCGGCAAGGACAATTCTTCGCTCGACGACGGACAGACCCAGTCCGCTTTGCAATTCCTGATTCAGTGTGATCGTGCTCTCGACTTCAAAAATGCCACCATTCATGATTCGGCGGCCGTCGGATTACAAGCTCTCCGCGCGGCGCAGTTTCCCAACGGCGCGTTCCCTCAAGTGTGGACGGGGCCGGTTTCCGAACAGCCGGTGTTGCCGGCGAGCTATCCCGATTATGACTGGCGAACGGAAGGGCGGATCAAAGAATATTGGACCATGTACACATTGAACGACGACGTCGCTGGATACGTGACCGATTTGCTGATCGATGCAAATTCGATTTACGACGAACCGATCTATCTTGAAATGCTTCGCAAACTCGGCGACTTTTTGATTCTCGCGCAAATGCCCGAGCCGCAACCGGGTTGGGCGCAGCAATACAATTACGAAATGAAGCCGATCTGGGCGAGAAAGTTTGAGCCGCCAGCGGTTTCCGGAGATGAAACGCAGGAAGCGATCAAGACGCTGATGAAGATTGCCGTCGCCACGGGCGATAAGAAATACCTGCAACCGATTGACAAAGCGCTTCGTTGGTTGCAGCAATCGCGATTGCCCGATGGGCGGATCGCGCGGTACTACGAATTGAAAACGAACCGACCGCTATACATGCAACGCGATGGGAAAAAATATGAATTGACCTACAGCGACGCTCGACTGCCGGACCATTACGGCTGGAAAACGGAATCGGAGATTGAAACCCTTCGCAACGACTTTGGCCGCTTGTCGTCGAATCTGAACGCCAAGACATCGTGGCAACCCGATCCGCCATCTTGGAATGAAGTGCAGGCGATGATCAAACAGCTTGACGAACAGGGAAGATGGATCAGCGTCTATCGCGGTGAACGTTTGGTCGGACAACCGAAGATGCCAATGAATGGTCCGTACCTTTCAAGTGAAACCTTCAGCAACAATATCTCAGCAATCAGTCGATACTTGATCTCTCTGAAAAGCTCACGCACGCCGTAAGGCGAACCGCAAGAATGAATGCGTCACTGAAAGCCAGATGCATGCGGTGTTTCATTCGTCCGACGGAACGATCCGTGGGCCATCGTCGGACGATTCGATGACGACGTTTTGGGACGAACGAAAACGCTGGCGAACATCGGTGTCGACAAGACTCAGCGTCATCGGAAAGCATCGCTGCATCCGCAATCGCACACGAGGTGCGACATCGATTTCGTCACTGCCGCCATTGCTCTCAATGCGAACGGTATAGGGCTGGTCGGTTCGATTCAACAATGTCAACTTATACGACTTTGACTTCGGACGACCGAACAATTGAACCGCGTAATACGTTTGCCCATCGGTCGTGGCAATTGCGACTCCCGTGTCGCTGATGTAATCGGCCAGCATGTTCTCGCGGTGTTCGGGAGAGTCGATCCAGCCCTGCGTGAACTTCTGAGCGAGTGTCTCGGCGTTCAAGTCCGATGGATCGACTCGGTATGCGATGTTTTCTCGGACCATGCAGTAATCGTATCCCGCCGCTTCAACCCGTTGGGCTGGCGTGCGACCGTCGGCTCCGTGTCCGTACTTGTCCGATTCGGCCATGAACTGAGCGAATTTCTCAGCCGCAGCCTGCATCTCCTCATTCATTTGGACCGCTTCGAGTTGATGTTCTTTTCGGAAATCATTCGTCAGTTGAATGATTTGACGCCCGGCTTGTTTGACATCCACCTTTTCGTCAGCGGGGACGGATGATAGGGGATACCCCATCGCGGCAAATACAAACGGAAGGAGCAGACGGTTCATTCGATTCATCCTTATTTCGGTGGAGACGATATTCGTGGTTACTTGATCAAGTTTTCTTCGTCGGTTGATTCGGAGAGTTCCGCATGTTGCTGAACTTTGCGACTTTGGTTCTGCAGTTCGCCTTCGGCATTGGTCGCGGCGACCCGATCGGCTTCCATCGCGGAGGAACCTTTCTGCTTCGATCCCGATGCGGCGTTTGGATCGATCGGTTTCGATGCATCGGCGTCGGGAACGGGAAACTGCTCCGGTCGTTCAGGCGTCGTTTCCGTCGCGGAATCGGGTGAACGATCAAGCATGGCGATTGGAACGCCATGTGGAAAGACAACTTCACGCGCTTCGTCGGGCATGCTGATGTTGGCTTCAGCGAGCGCAAGTTTCGTCAGTCGCATCAAGGCGCTGCAAACGGAAACGGCATCGAATCGTTTGGTGTCCAACCAGAAATAGGCTTTTAGATTGACCGTGGCCGCGCCCAGAGAATCGACCAGAACCAGCGGGATCGGATCGTGAAGGACCGATTCATGCCGCAGCAGTGTTCGCATGATGATCGATTGGGCATCGGCAACCGAATCGTCGTAGCCGATGCCAACATCGAACGTCTTCCGGACGCGAGGGGATGAAGAATAATTGGTGATGATCGACTTGTAGACGGTGCTGTTGGGAATTTGGATGTGATTGCCGTCGATTGTCAGCAACAACGTCCCACGGGTCGTCACTCGGCGAACGAAACCCTTCCGCGATTCCATTTCAATCAGATCGCCGACATTGAATGGACGATTCAAGCTGATGAGGACGCTCGCCAGATAGTTCTCCGCGATGTCTCGAAAGGCGAAACCAAGGGCGAGCCCTACTAGTCCGGTGCCTCCCAGGACGGTTACCGCTAAGCGGCTCAGACCGGAAACTTTCAATGCGATGTAGAGGCCGATCAACATCACGAGAACCGCGATCACACTGGCGGAAACTTGTTGAAGCAACTGGCTGTCGATCCGACGGGCGGTCAGTCGACGGGTGATCGCCGCGGCAATCCGCGCGATGCCGTAGGCGAGGAGGACGACGAGCACGCCGATCACCAGTAAGGGGAGCATTTGCATGAATCCGCGCCCCAACTCTCGCAATTGAACAATTGCCGGTTCCACGTCCAAGATCGATGTTGGTCGAACACTCATGCGATTGACAACAGCCACGACATCGGATGTCTTTTGAGCGAGATCTTCAGCCCAGTCCAGGTGCTGCTGCGAGTCGGACACACCCGACAAGAAGACGACGCCTTCGTCCGTTGTGACCTCAATGTCCGCAAACCATCCGGTAGCACGGAAGATTCGCTCCAGCCGAACCGAGATATCTTCGTCGTTTGTTGTCGGTTTGACTTCAACTTTTTCAGGGGTCGTCAGCGAGGCATCCTCGTCGGCAGCGCTGGCGGAATCCGAGGGAGCGGATGCATCCTGAGCAATCACGGGAGGGTTCAGCAACAGGCAACCGAGTACCAGTAGGATGAATCCAACTCGAACGCGCCAGTTGCCTAATCGCATCATGAATGTAGTTCGCATCACGGATTGTAGGTCATGCGTCGGTCACGTCGCGATTGAACGATGGCAATCAGCACAATGGCACCGATCAACGAACCGAACCAACCGGCGGACTGAATCGCATTGCCTCCTTGAATCAGGTACCCTAGGAATCCGCCGACGAATGAGCCCGCGATTCCTAATAACATCGTCTTGAACAATCCCATCGATTGGCGACCGGGGTAAAGAGCGCGTGCGATTGCACCGATCAACAGGCCGAATAACATAAAGCCAAGAATTGGTATGAGCATCTTTCATTACCCTGTCGAAGAGAGGTTCATTTGTTTGATATTCGTCGCGCAGTCGGCGGGGCCGCAAAACGCATTCCAAAATGCGACGAAGGTTGCGAGCAAGTGGCTCGCGATTTGATGCCGTTGGGATGGACATAGATGCCGCCATCGTGCTGAAGGTGATCGCTTGGCGAGCAAGCTGACCGTTGATCCGGCAGGCTCGAGTTGCGTTGACGTGAAATCGAGAATAGAGCACTGAAATGAACCAAAACCCGAACGGTTTTCAGAATGAAAAACATCAACTGATTGAAATTGGTGTCATCATCGCCGGTCCGTTGGACGATGTGGATCGTCGTGCTTCGGCCAAGGCCATTGAGATGACGCGTGAAAAATTGCGGGAATTTTTTCCCGATTTTCATTTTGAAATAACTGCGGTCGGACGCCCCGAACTCGCCACGGAAGGAAAGATTCCGCCAAGCGTTTTGCTGCAACGGGCCGTGGAGAATCGGGATGCGAAACATTGGGACTTTTCTTTCGTGCTGACGGCGGCGGACTTAAGTGGCATGTACGCCCCATACTGCTTCGCCGCCCTCAGTCGTCCTTTCGACGCGGCGATTTTTTCGCTGTCGCTGATCGATCCGATTGCTCTGGATGCGAAAAGTGGCGAGGAAAATCGAATTGATCGAATTGCAAAACGCTTGATGCAATTGATGCTCCATGCCGTAGGCCACTTGACGGGACTTTCGCCCAGCAGCGAGCCGCGGGAACTGATGTATCATCCCGCCAGCGCGAGCGAGATCGACTCGATGGAGCATTTTTCCGCCGAACAACTCCAGCGGCAGCGTCAATCGCTTGCGGAGATCGCTGATCAACGACTCGAGGAGTCCTCGCGCACGCTGGGAAATTACTGGCTGTTCGCTTCGAGAGCGATTTGGATCAATCGGCGTGAAATTGTGCAGGCGATTTGGGGAGCAAGGCCTTGGGAGTTTCCGCGTCGATTAAGTCGGTTGACACTTGCGTCGGTTTCGACGGTGGCTGTTTTGTTGATGACCGCCGAAGCTTGGGAACTTGGATTGTCACAGCCCTGGCACCGAGTCCTTGCGTTGATCATCGTCAGCATTGTCATCACCACGGCTTATGTCGTTACTCGACAACAATTGCTGCTGCGTCGGAATCGGCAACACAGCGAGCAGACGGTGATGACCTCGATGTCGGCAATTGGAATTGTATTGGTCGGCATGTTGGTGACGTGGATTGGACTTGTCGCCATCGGCCTGTCGTTCAGTTGGATGCTGTTCGAGGATTCGTTGATCTCCGGCTGGGCTGGGTCGACGGAGATCGAGCCGGAGGCGGTGGGATGGACGACGTACTTGCAGATGAGTGGCTTTTGCGCTTCGGTGGGGCTGCTGATCGGAGCGTTGGGGGCCAGCTTCGAATCGCAAAACTACTTTCGCCACGTGATCTTCGTCGACGAGGAAATTTGAACGGCGGACACATTGGAACACGGTTTGCTTTCTCCCTGCATCGTGCAACCCGTTTCATGGGTTGGTCCGTAACTCGATACAGAGAGAAAAATGATGTTTAAGAGACCCCTGTCCATATTGTGCTCTGGTGTTTTGGCTTTCGGAATCGCCGGTTGCGATGTTGATCAGGTCGAAGAAGGGCAAATGCCGGACGTTGATATTTCCGCAGATCCCGGCAATCTGCCTGAATACGACGTCGACACGCCCGAGGTTGACGTGACGACTGAGGAAAAAACATTCACTGTACCTGATGTCGATATCGAACCCGCCGGTGAGTAATAGACGTCGCGTGGTCTGAAATGAAATGATCCGCTTCATTTAACGTGAAGCCATCATTTTGGGCGAGCGGCGGATGCAAACTTACCTTTCGTTTTCATGGTAGGACGGACTGGAAGTCCACCCTACGGTAAGTTTCCATCAGCCGCTCGCCTTGGACAACGCACTGTATAATAAGGGTTTATCGATTCGTCTCGATGACGCTTCGGTTGAACATGGTGACGGCTTGCTTGATGCCGTTTCACGGATAAGTTTGTTTCCTCCTGGTCTTCGCAATGATTTGGCTCGTCGCTTACATCAGTTCCGTTGTGGGTGCCGTTTTGACAATCGTTGCGATGACCATCATGAGGAACGAGCAACGACACAACGTTGGTCGTCTTGGCTGGCTAGCACTGGTCCTTCTTTCGCCTCCGATTGGGCTGTTGCTTTTCACATGGCTGGGCGGAAGAAAGATTTCGGCGGAACATCAACGCCGTGGTCCGATCGCAATGCCGGACTGCCAGGGATTCTGCGACTCACCTCGCAACGGCATCGAGAGCCTCCTGGCCCGTCGCGGATTGACGAACCCAACGGTTGGGAACCGTGTGACCCTGCTTTCGCGGGTCGACGACGTACGATCCACCTTTTGGACTTGATCGACAATGCGGAAGAAACGCTGTACTTGATGACGTTCATCTTGATGAACGCGGACAGCAACCGAGATCGTCGATCGCATGTGCGAGAAGGCCAAGCAAGGTGTTCAGGTGCGGTTGCTGTGTGACGGTTTCGGATCGTTCCTGGCCTCGGATGCTCCACTGCAAAGAATTATTGAAGCCGGAGGCAATGCGCGACGTTTTAAGCCGATGTCTCATTTGAGTCGCCTTGCCTATCTGAATTTCCGCAATCATCGAAAATTGCTGGTTGTCGATGGAAAGCGGGCGATCCTCGGTAGCGCTAATCTTGTTGAAGAAGAAATGTCACCGCATGAAACGGATGATTCGTGGATCGACCTGAGTTTGGAAATTGAAGGGCCTGCGGTGGCCCATTTGCAGGCGGTCTTCTGCAGCGATTGGAATTTCGTTACCGCCGAGAACTTACCGCCATCGAAGGTCGCCGGTTGCGAGCCGGTTGAAGGGGAAAATCCGCCTGGGCGATTGACCGTTCTGCCGATTGGACCCGATGCTCCGCATGAGATCGTGGATGACTTCTGGTTGTTGGGATTGGCTCAGGCGGAGCGCGTTTGGATTTGCACCCCATATTTCGTTCCGCCACCCCATGCCGTTCGAGCGCTCGAACTTGCATGTCGACGGGGTTTGGACGTCCGCATCATGGTTCCCAACAGCAGCGACCTGGCACCGGTCGATTATGCCCGATACGATTTTTTCGACGACCTTCAACAGGTCGGTGCCAAGATCTTGAGATATCCTGAAAAGATGGTTCATGCGAAAGTAGGCGTTCTGGATGACTTCGTTGCGTTCGTGGGCTCCGCAAACTTCGATGTCCGCAGCTTCTTTTTGAATTATGAATTGTCGGTTGCGATCCATGATCGCCCAACCGTTGACGCGATCGCCAAGTGGTATGAAGACTTGGTGCCGCACTGTGAGCGAGGACTCGAAACCCGTTCCGCTTGGCGTTCCACGATCGCGACCGTCACACGTGTCTTCGCATCAGAGCTGTAGATTTGCCCAGTCAGAGGGTGCATCTTCTCGCAGTGCGGGAAATAACCTGAAAGCACCCAGGCCTAGAGGGACCACGTCGCAGAATCAACGGAAAGACATTAGCGCAAGGTGACAACAAACGTGTTCATCATTGATACAGGTACTTGGTAAAACGGAATTGGCTGGCCGGAAGCCGAAAAAACAACTGTCCAGGCCGTCAGGCCTCGTTGTTATACGTAAAGTCTGAAGCCGAGGTGCTGAGCGCGAAACATGTTTCCGATTTGGGCTCTTGGATCGATAACCGGCCAGCGGGGAATGGTGTAGATTAACGAGGCCACTGGCGATTGACTATAGCCGAAAAAGGCTGTGTCAGGTACGCTTTTGAACAGTGGTGGTTTCTTAGCCAAGAATGATGTTGAAATGCAATTACCGATTGTTACTGCCGAGCCCAACTTAAGCCCCAAGCCGACGAGCGATTCGACGGACGCCGTGCGGGGAAGCTATGCCGTGATCAGTTTGGGCTGTCCGAAGAATACCGTCGACACTGAGCAAATGCTTGGGCAATTGCATGACTATGGATATCGCTTGGTGGACGATCCCGACGGGGCTGACTTCGTCGTCGTCAATACGTGTGGCTTTATCGATTCAGCACGCAAAGAATCGATGGGTGCGATCGACGAGATGCTCGACCTGAAACAACGGGGCAAGCTTCGCGGTGTGATTGTCACCGGATGTCTCGCGGAGCGTCAACGCGAACAACTGTTGGCCGCTCGACCTGAGATCGATGGCATGTTGGGAGTCTTCGGTCGCGATGACATTGTCGCCGTTGCCGATCGTTTCGTTGACGGAATAACGGAGCAGCGATCCGTTTTTCGCCCCGCTCCGATACAGGCCCTCCCCGATGATCGCCGTCTTGGCATCACTCCAAGTCACTTTGCTTATCTGAAGATCTCCGAAGGTTGCGATCGGCTTTGCACTTTTTGCGCGATTCCAAAAATGCGAGGCAAGCACGCCAGCAAACCGATTGAGCAAGTCGTCAGGGAAGCCCGTAAGATGGCTGAGGGGGGCGTTCGTGAACTGAATGTCGTGGCTCAGGACACCACCTATTACGGCCTGGATTTGTACGGTCAAACACGGCTGCGCGATCTGCTGGTGGAATTGGACCAAATTGACGGGCTCGATTGGATCCGGCTGCTGTACTTCTACCCGATGCATATTGATGACGCCTTGTTGGAGACGATTGCTTCGGCCAAGCGAATTATTCCTTACATCGATATGCCCTTGCAGCATGCATCGGACAACATGCTTCGTCGGATGGCTCGTCGCGTGAATCGCGCCGATACGGAAACCTTGCTGACGAAGATGCGTGATCGTATCGAGAATCTGGTGCTTCGGACGACATTCATTACCGGGTTTCCAGGGGAAACGAACGAAGATGTCGACCAACTGTATGATTTCATCGCGCGCCATCGTTTCGAGCGACTGGGGATCTTCACGTATTCGTTGGAGCCCGACACACCGGCGGCCAAGTTGCCGAACCATGTGTCGGCAAAGCTTGCCGCGCGACGTCGCGAACGCTTGATGGAATTACAGCAGGAACTAGCGTTTGAGTGGAATCAGCAACGGGTTGGGCATGTGACCGACGTTCTGCTGGACCGTCCGATGCAGGACCAGCCAGGCGTTTGGATCGGTCGCACGTCGGCGGATGCTCCCGACATTGACGGACTTGTGTTTGTCACCCAGCAGGAAGAGGATTCGCTTTGGCGGGGCGCGATGGTTTCATGCGAAATTGTTGCGTCACAAGGTTACGATTTAGTTGCTGTACCGATCGATTCGGCGCGGTAAAATATGGCTGGACGCACGCACGTTCAACCCGCTGCGAGGACATGCAATTTTGAACCGCATGAAGTTTAAATCAGGAGAAGGATCGATGACGACCGTATCGACAACGTCGGCGAGCCCGTCGATTTACAACGTCCCCAATTTATTGACCACGCTTCGCTTCTTCCTTGCAATTGCCGTCGTGGCATTGCTGGCCTACGATGCATATTGGTCCGCCTTGATCGCCTTCTCCGTTGCGGCATCGACCGACTGGATGGATGGTTACTGGGCGCGTAAGTACGGCCAGGTGACCAAGGTCGGTCGAATCTTCGATCCTTTCGTCGATAAGATCATTATCTGCGGAACGTTCATCTCGCTGGTTGCGATCAGCAATTCGACCGTTGCCCCTTGGATGGCGATTGTGATCGTTGCACGCGAACTGCTGGTGACCTCGCTGCGCGGCATGATCGAGGGAAGCGGTGGGGACTTCTCGGCCCGCTGGTCCGGTAAATGGAAGATGGTTCTGCAGTGTGCGGCGATCATTCTGGTGATGATTTGCCTGGGGATGCACGAAGCGCCCGCATGGGTCTGGACCGCCGGGACGATCACGCTTTGGGGGGCCGTTGGCCTAACGGTTTATTCGGGCATCGAATACGTCATGGCCGCCGCTCGGGTCTTGCGTGACAGCGAGACGTAGCGGCGTCTCATGGGCTTCTTAAACGCGACGCTTTTATTTGGTTTGCTTGCTTCGGCAATACCCGTTGTGGTCCATTTGTTAGGCCGACGGGAACCGAAACGTCTTGAATTTCCGGCGCTGCGTTTTCTGACGCAGCGCATCGAATCGAATCGTCGCCGACTGCGAATCCGGCACTGGGCTCTGCTTGTCTTGCGCATGATCGCGATCGCGGCTTTCGCCCTGGCGCTCGCGCAACCACATATTGCATCATCCGCGATCGGCACCTGGCTATCGATCGGGTTGCTTTTACTGCTGGGGATCTGTCTTGCGGGGCTGGCCGCTTGGGCGTTTGCTGCGGAGAAGACGCGGGGACTTTATCTTTCACTGGCCGCATTGGCGATCATGTTGTTGCTAGGTGGAACACTTTGGGGCATGGTCGTCGCGCTGCGGCATGATCGCCCCGTGGTGCAAACACAAAGCCCCTCGGCCGTTGCCGTTGTTGTCGACAATTCGATCCGCATGGGTTACGAGAACGATCAAAGCCCTCGCATGGAGGACGCTCGACAATGGGCTCAATGGTTGATTGATCATTATCCCCCGACCAGCACCTTCGTGATTCTCGACCGCAGCCCGCGTCCCGCCATCGCCGCCATTGATGTCTCGGCGGCCAAACGAACCATTCGGCGGCTTAGCGCGACGCAGGTCGTGCAACCACTGGAATCACAGATCCAGGCCGCCGCCACATTGATCGCGGAGAGCCCCTTGGAGAATCAAATTCTCTATGTGATCACGGATCGGACCGCCGCGAGTTGGAGCGCCGAGCCGCGTATCGACCTGCCGCCGAGCGTTCAGTTGAAGTTGATCGACGTGGGTTCGGAGAGTCATTGGAATCTTGCCTTGGGCGATCCTCAGATTGCTTCGGAATCGATATCGAAAGGGATTCCTTCAACCGTGCAGGTTCCGGTCGTTGCCGAAGGAGACGTCCCCGCTGGAGAGATCACCGTTGAGTTGGCCCTTTACGAGCGTGACCCGTCGTTGCCTGTGCAGCGTGACGGACAGACGATTTATCCTGAACTGCGTGTCATGGATCGTCAGCAAATTGGGGTTGATCGCGGCGTTCGCAGTGAAGTCCGGCTGTCATTGCCTCCGTTGGAACCCGGCGTTCACCACGCCCAAGTGCGAATGCTGTTCTCCGATCCACTTCCCATCGATAATACGCGATATGTCACGGTGATGGTCGACCAACCGCCTCGCGCGCTGCTGGTGGCTGATAACCCGAACGAGCGTCGGGTGATCGAGCAGGCATTGGCTTTGCCCGGTATCAGCGGCAGCGGCAGTGTCGATTTTCAGGTCGATGGGGCGGCCTATCCGCAATTGGCGACGATGGATCTCACGGGATACAACGCCGTCGGTCTTCTTGATCCGCCCCCATTGTCCGATTCACAACAAAGCGTTCTTTCGGATTGGATCAAGCAGGGGGGCAAACTTATGGTCAGCTTAGGGCCCGCCTGGGAAGAAGTCGATTCAAACAGCAAGCTTCACGATCTGTTGATTGGTCGCGCTGTGCGGCAATGGCGTGTTCCGCCCCCCGGTCGATTTATTGATCCACGCAGTGAAGGCCATCCAGCACTGCGACCATTCGCTGCGGTCCAGGATGCCGTGCCGTGGCAGCTTTATCCAGTCTCCCGATATTGGCAGATGCAACGTCAGGATAATGACTTGGTCGTGGCGGGATATTCGGGGACGCCACATGCCTGCTTAATCGATCGACCGATCGGGGATGGACGCATGATGCTGCTGACGACCCCCATACCGGGCGTCGATGGGGCGGGCCGACGCTGGAACGAACTGTTCAGCACCAGCGAGGAATACTGGCCCGCGTTCTTATTGGTTCGAGGCATCTTCGATTACTTGACCGATCGCGATCCAGGTACCTTGAACGTCCTTGTTGGCCAACCGGTGGGGCTGGAGGCCGCCGATAATCCCGTCACGCGATATCAACTGTTCAACGCGCAAACCACGCCAGTCGTGGTCGAATCGAGTGGCAGCCGGATAACGCCTGGACCGCCCATGCTGGCGGGAAACTATTGGTTGCGATCCCCTGCGGGCACGATCGGTTACAGTGCGAATGTTCGGCTTTCGGACAGCGTGATGCAACGCATCGATCCGGACGAACTGACGGGCATCTTGGGAGGGGATCGTTACCAATTGATTACGCAACGCGAGCAAATGGATTGGTCGGAAACGACAGGCTCCGCCGCGCAGCCGTTTTACGCCCAAATGATGTTGCTGGTCTGTAGCATCTTCGTCTTGGAGCAGCTTCTTTCGAATCGCTTTTACGCGTCACCGACCTCGCGCCGGACCTAGGCCTCGCAGCGAATGAACAAAGGCCAGCTTTTCGACCACTGCTGGAGCAAGCCGTTCGGGAAGGAGGGGCTTCAGGCCTAGATCAAAGTTGAACTCGCTGACTTCGACCACAATCGTCAACACCGACGTGACGAGTTCAATCGCATCGGCTTCCGGCGACAGATCGAGTTTCCGACGTTCCATGTCATTGGCGGTTGTTGCGATCGCCATCACATCCAAATAGGCGTTCACCGTTTCGGCAAAGTCCTCCCAAGGATGCATCGACGCGTAGGCGCTGACATAAGTCGACGCCCAATCTTTCGGTGGTCCAGAGTCGTAGTGCTTTTGTAATGCCTCGGAATAGGGCACTTCCGATGGATCGCCGAACAACTCGTGATATCGGTCGGCGGCCACCCGGCTCGCCCATGACCAGTCGATGTAGTGCCCCACCTCGTGCCGCATGTGTCCAATCAACGTTCGCTGTGGCTCGTCGAACTCGACACGAAGCCGCTCGCGATGCACACTGTCCGCCTCCGCCACATTGATCGTAATCAATCCTTCATGGTGTCCGGTTGTCACCAGTTGTTCATTGCCGTTGGCGTCGACTTGGTTTTCCAGAAACGCAAACCTCAAGGGATGGGATTTTTGCAAATCATCCGCAAACGGTGGCAGGCTCAGTTCATCCAGTTGCACAAGCAATCGACGCTTGGCTGTTTCCAATGCAGCCCAACGGTCGACGTTCTCCGACGTTGCCAGCGGCGGGACCGTTTCCGTGAACTGACACCATCGGCAAAGCGCGTCGGGGTTCTCGTTGTAGGAGTGGCAGACATCATATTTCAGATTGATGCACGCGTGAACCTTCTTTTGACATGCGTCACAGTGAACGACGTCATGTTTATACCTCGCGTGGTCAGAAATGGGATGCTTCGCTTCATTTAACGCGGAGGCATCATTTCCGGACCACGCACGGTTTAACGCTAAAGCTCGTCAGTGTATCGCAAAGCATGCAACGCCCCAGCGTTGCCTCACAGGCAAGACAATGATGGTTGTTAAAATAAATGCGATTGCCGCATCGACAGCGACCTGTTTTCATCTCAAATTACCTTGAAGGGGATGGCGACATATCTCCCGCAAGGCAAATTCCGGACCAATAGCCGAGCCCATTGATGAACCGCTAGAATCGCGTGTTGTCCGTGGATGACCATGCATTCCCCGCCAGCCCAATGAATCGAAATGAAGTTCAGAACGATCGACGATATCGGCAAGCGTGTCCAATCGATTACGAGCGATAACCATAAAGTCTTGGGGAAGTGGTCTGCGGCCCAAAACTTTTATCATCTGGCGGCGGCCTTTGAAGCGACCGTCATCTCTCGGCCCAGTGGCTCGCCACCGGTCAAACCAAAAGTTGGCAGAGTACTTCGGTGGTTTGTCACTCGGGTCAAGTTCCCTCCTTTCATTTCGATTCCCGAAGAGGTCCGGGATCGATTGGAACCGCCTGCCGATGCTGAATTTGAAACGCAAAAACGCCGGCTGCTTGAGAGCATCGAAAGGTTCCGTGAATTTGACGGAGTCCATCCGCCGCATCCCGTGCTGGGTCCATTAACGCGTAAGGAATGGATTGGCTTTCATCTCCGACATTGCCAACATCACCTCGCGTTTATTAAAGTCACAGATGAATCAGCGGGTGGTGGGGCTCGAAACTGATCACACCATGAATTGCCCAACCGCCAGGCAACGAAGTCCCTTAATTACTCACATACATTGTTCCGAGGAGGATCGTATGGATTGCCACAGGCGGTATCAGTTTCGATCGTTTTCGCATTGGTGGCCTGTCTCGTCGAGCTTTGTGGCATCAGTTCTTGAGCAATCCTCCGACGATTGATGACGCACCCAACGCAAATGAAAATCGCCGGTGCGATCAAAAGCGAGCTATTGACGACAATCAGCATCGTCATTCCAAGAGAGTTTGGCTCATTGTCCAGAACCAATCTTCCCATCAAAGTTAGCATTGCCCAAAGCTGCTGTGTAAGAACGACGCCGACAAAGAGCATTCCCGTTAGCCACCCGAGCCGAACATCCCAAAAGCACGCAACGCAGGCAAAAAGGTTGACGAGCAGCAGCGTGGCGACAATTGCTCCGATCCTGCCATGCGAAGTCGCAGCGGGAATTCCGATCGTCGCCATCAAGAATCCCGACCAAAGCAATTGGATGATTCGCGTATCTTGGAGAGTCCTGTTGCACGCGTTTCCTCGCACGTGATGTTCGACGGTTCGGTGATCGGATGATGCGTTTCACTTGCTGCGCGAGTCGACTGAACACAGGGTCTAAAGAGTTATGAAACAGACCGACACTTTCGGTGCAGGGAAAGAAGACGGGGTTTAGCCGCAAAGCGGGTAACAATCGCGAGTCGCTGGTCTACTTCGACCTTTAACTGACGGTTCGTATCGATCTTAGCACCATCGAGCGAAAGAATTAAATGCAATTTCTCGCGTGGTCAAGATGGGATGGATCTTGGCCATGTTCGGTATGTCCCTTGCATAAGCTGTTGCTTATGTCAGAAGCTTCAGTTGAACACGGTTGACCTGGCCAGTCACTAATCTCTGCAAATCCTGGAACTGGGACTGTCACAGGAGCTCTTAAACGCGCGGCACCAAAACGCAGCTTCCATCTTCACGCATAATTGAGGAACGACGG
>JAWKTL010000068.1:0-35795 GCA_041399105.1 Pirellulaceae bacterium
CGAATCATTTCAAACAGTCCGATCTGTCGAGGAGGGCTGTTCTTTTCTGCGCTTGCTGATCTTCGTGGGCTGGGAGCGTTGCCGGTTGGTGTCGTTTGCTGAGGTTGCGGTTTTGTTTGATTTGGTGGGAGCGTCTCCTTCGTTTCCGCGACGTCATTAACGGGCTGTTTGTCCTTTGGACTGGTTTCGTTTGCGTTTGGTTCGTTCGTACGAAAGCGATCAAATAGCCCAGGTTGAACGTGGTGTTTTCCGGGTCGCGATGGAGAAGTCCCTTTCCAGGTCGCTGATGTCGCTGAATCCTGGCCGGACGTGGTGGAGTTCTCATGATTGATATCCAGCTTTGCTGGTCCGGAGTTTGATTCATTCGGATGATCCGAGTTCAGAATCTCCAACGGTCGACCGGAAGATGTGCGAAGCGTTTGTCCCGTTCCGCCGATCATCGCTACGTTGTGGTTTACCAAGTCGGGGCTAACGACGGTGTCTGGAAAAGGGGCGGCGTCGGGAAGCGGAACGGGGAATATCGCGTCACGTTCAGTTGAAGCGTTGCTGTGAGTGGTGGTCGGGGGCGGGTCATGGGCAATCGAAGGACTGGACGTCGAAACGGAAGTGTCGGAAACCAGTGATATCTCCGACATCAGGACTCTCGTAAGTGGATGCATTCTGATGTTGTCAACACCCGAAAAGTTATGTTGATCGATCGACGTGCGAGCCGCAGCAAGCAACTGCCTCAGCATCGTCCGCTCATCGTTGTTCAGAAAGGAATCGTACGCTTCGATATGATCCAGATAAATGCAGCCACCGTCGTGCAGTTCAATCCGAAGGCATACGTTTCGCTTTTCGGATGGCGAGCCGAGTTCGGGCTCCATGATAAAATCGTACCAGATGGGAGCGTTTGCGCTAGCGACTCCCGTGGCGGTAAATTGTGATTCAATTGGAATTCGTTCTCCATTGGCTTGATCGATCACTGCGAACTGGATTTGACCGGTTTGCGTACCAGGTGCGACGGCAATCCGACCCTTCAACGCGATTCGTCCCGTCACGGGCGGATGAAAGGGAGCTGACTGGACACAACCAACCGGGGGCGTATTCCAAAACCGAGAGCGATGCGTCGCAATTTGTAACGCGACGTCTTGCGTTCCAGCGATTTGACTCGTCAGCGTCATTTCAATTCCGTGGCCGCGAAACAACTTCCAGTTCGCTGGCCAACCGTTGGCATCGACGAGGTTGAATCCAGGGTTGCGAATGGCCGCACATGGCGTAAACGTCAGCGATTCCGCGAGGTTTAGGCGGTCCTGCATTTCCTGGCACCAAGCCAACAATAATGAGCGGTCATGTTCGCCGCGGACCGAGTCCCAGCCATCGATCCCGGTGGAGGATCGCGGCGCGGTGAAGCTTTGCAGGCCAAAGGGACTCAGTGCGATCGCCATTCGATCGCCTCCCGCAAATCGCAGTTCGACAGCGGCTTCCCAAGGCGAAGCATTAACCACGTAGCCCGTCTTGGATCGTGGCTCGAATCGAACCCGGATCGCCGGGTCGGTTGCTTCGTTGTCACCCGACACATCGTGGTGTTCGGCGCTGGAAATCTTCTGAAACGTCGCATGAAATCGGCGTGCGTGGTCAACCTGACCGTTTCCGAAAGGCGAAGCGGTATCGACTAGCATGGCGCTATCGCAGTCCGCCAACACGCGACACAGCGGAATCACCGAAAAATCTCCCGCTTTATGGGGTGTGGAGCGATCTAGAACCGGCCGATCACGAACCGGCGTACCTAACGTAGCCCAGTGATCTCCGCCGAGACCTTCATCGGGGACAGACGAGCCACTGATTGATCGAGCAGCTGGTGAGAGTCGGATCGTTCAACCATTGGGCTTGGATCGCGTTCGTGCTCGTCGTCAACAACTCATACGGAAGTGCGACGTCGGAGGTTTCGGAACCTTGCAACCACGCAACGCCACCATATTTCCGAGTTTGCGTTTCGCCGAGCACCAAAGGCCCGTTGGGATGCTTGCGGGTGTCGAGTGCGTAGAGTCTTCTGGAAGGATGTTCGGCAAAAAGCTGCGTGGTCAACGCATCGAGTCGTTCCTTCATGGCGGCGGTCAGATCGTCGGAAACGGCACCCGTTTTCGCCGAGGTTCGCTTGTTGCGGTCCGTCATCACGATGGCTACGCCGGCGAATGATTCATGATGTTCGTACTTCTCCGCGACTTGCCGAACGAGATCTTCAATCAAATCGAAGCCCACGTTTGGATTCGCGTCGGAAGCGAACTCATCCGCTTGCGTGCTTGAAGTCAGATTGTCGAAGTAGATTGCGGGGATTAGCGACATGCCTTCGCGATCGAATAGTCTCAGCCACAGTTCCAGCACGTCCTTTGTCGACGACCGAGCCGACGGAACGGAGTCGTCTGCCCGCTCGATATTGTTTAGCACGCCCAGGTGATCCACCGAATTCCCGAAGACGTCGACATCGATTGCCTGAACAAACACCGTGTCTTGTGCATGGTACTGAAGTAACTGGGCAAATCGCTCGCCAGTCTGCTGTAACACCGTCCAAGACTTCTCGGGTGGTGCGACTCTAGCCGACGACGTATCGTCGCCAACACGGCGGAACACCGAATTCAAGTTCACAAGCGGGACGACACGTCGAGTCGACATGTTGTCGTCCGCAACGAAAGAAGGTAAGCGATTTCGTCCGACATGAAGGCGAATGATTGCCGACCGAGAATCTTCGACTTGACCACTGGTCTGTTCGATTCGCAGCTGCGCGTTTCCTGAATGGCTCCAAAATGGCAACCGATGGACCACGACCGAAGCCGATGCTTCATCGACGATGCCTTGAACGTCGATGACCGAGTCAAAGATAACGGAATCGCTTGTGGAGTCCCGCAGTTGAAACCGATATCGCATCGCTATCTCTTCAGGCATCAAGACTTCCAACAGGATCGGCTGATCAATGGGAAGGCCATCCAACTCGAGTTGCCGAACGGTGTGCCGAACGGCATCGTCGGGAAGGTCCGGCTTTGGCTCGCCATCCATGGGCACAATCAAATCGCCTGAGAAGAGATCGGACGGACGATCCACCGTTGCAATCTCTGAAAGGTTCATCTGTCGTAGAAAGGACCAATCATTCTGTTCGTCGGAGAACTCACCAGAGGCGGCAACCGATTTTCGTTCGATCCCAGCGGGGGAAGACTCCGCAAGAACGAGGATGTCCAATCGACTAACGTCGATTAATTCATTTGCCGTGCCACCTCCATCGGAATTGGTTTTCGTTTCCACGACAATCTGATACTCTCCTTCGATCCCTGGCAATTCCATTTTGAAGGGCCTTAATGGCTTGAACTTGCCAAAGCGATCGGTCATTCCGACACGGGTTGTTCGACTGAGAACGATCTCCCGCCCGTCCTTCGTGAGGAACGCTTCGCAGTGAAAGACTCGATTGGGTGTTTGCGGGATGCGCTCGGGTGTGGCTTGAAAGGTGACCGTCTCACCAGGTTTGCAGATTCGATTCGGATGCTGGCAAACGATTTGCATCGGCGGCAGAGTTTGCTGGGCAGTCGCGCTTTGCCCCCATGACACCCGCAATGGAAGCAACATCAGCATCAGGATAAAACAGCAACCGATGATTATGATGCGGTCGTGAATTTTGGAAGTTGTCTGGTACATCGGCGGTCTTCCGGTTTGCGGAGCAGCAGGCAATGGACGCGGAGATGGAACATTTCCACAGTGAACAGTTTTTTGAAATCGACCGACACGCCTGGATTGTTGACTTGAATTCATCGTGCCTGAATGAAACTACTAAGTCGGAAACTCGCATGGAAAAGCCGTTCTCAACTCTTGAACGGATTCGTCGAATTGACGTAAGTTAAAAAGGGGCGAGTGGCGAACATCGCATGCGTTTTCACGAAAAAGCGGCACGAGCGATTGAACACTCGTGCCGCACCGGCGGCTCCCCACTCATAGCGACCGTTCGTTTCGTGATCTCAGTTAGAAGGTAATGGATGTACCTCCGAAGAAACCGTGATACATGACGAAGTCGTCAGCCGGGGCGATGTCGGCACCGGCGATCCACATGTCTGGCGGAACGCCCCCGAGTTCCACCCCATTGATCAGCACCGCTTGGTATCCCGCATGAACTTCCCAGCATCGCCATGTCAAGCTCATGCGTCCGCCGAACTCAGCAAACTGTGCGATGCCCAGGTCGGATTTACTTGGTGCGTTCGTCGCAAAGTTTGTCGGAACTACATTGGTAATGTTGATCTCGTGATCGTAAGAGTTGAAACCCATACCCGCCTTTCCGAAGACTCCGAAATCGGCAATGCAATCACAACCGTAGATCGTGTATCCGAGGTCACCACCGGCCTGAAGACCCATGATGAAGTTGTCCGCGCGAGACGAATAGTTGACGACGTCGGGCAGGACTTGTGGGCCTGGAGCCACGATCAAGTTCATGTCCAACACTTCTCGCAACGAGAAACCGCGAACACCGAAGATGGGGTCCAAACGAAAGCCGCCGTTCTGCCATCGACCGATGAAGTTGAACTCGAATCCTTCGATGTCCGACTCTCGCCGAGCGGTACCACCAACGATTTCGCCAGCTCCTTCGAGGGCGGCGATGTAGGTGTCAATGATACCGACGACGTCGAGCGCCGCACCATTGTCGAGGTCTTGATTGTTGTTCTGCAACTGCGTACCGAGCGAGTAGTCCGCTGGCGGGACGATTTGCGTGAACGAATCCCAGTCCTCGTCCATCCAGAAATAGCTGGCCTCGATTCGAGCGCAGTCACACAACCGAGCACCAATGTATGCGCGGAAAGCTTCTTCGCGATCGAATGGTAAGTCTGCGGAGCTGAATGCGACATTCTGCGGCTTGTGCTCGACAAGATCATTGGGAACGCCTGTCCCACCTGGATCGATCGAATCGGAAAGCCGAGCCAGATTGTCCGAATAGAGGTAGTCTCGATTCGAGCCTCCCTTTTCCGTACGATCTAAATGCAGGTAGTCGAACCCCGCGTAAAACTGTTGGCCTTGTATCGGTTGCGATGAGAAGCAGACGACAACCGCGAACAGGCTCTTTAATAGTAAACGTACCTTCATGGTACCCTCCAAAATTTGGTTTAAATCCATTTCCAATGTTTATACCGTGCGTGGTCTGGAATGATGCTTTTGCATTTAGTGAAGCGAATCACCTCATTTTCGGCCGCGCGACGTTTAAGATGTCTCTGATCCAGCGAACCGCTTACCAGAAGAGCAGATCATTCAATGCGGTGCGCAAGCCGGTTGAATAACATGGATGGCAGCAGTGGTTCATGTTTCCGCCACCGTTGTTCCAGCAGTTGTTGCCGACCGGTTTGGTGCAGTTTCGATCAACGCAGCAGCGTGGCTTGCAGCAGCCGGTGTAACAGCAACCGCCTCGCCAGCCGTAATCACCACAACATCCCGTGTTGCAGCAGCCTTTCCTGCAGCATCCATCGTTGCAGTATTTGTTGCCGCGACCGACGCAGTATCCGTTGCAGCATGTGTTGCACGATCGTCCGTGAGGTCCGACGCAGCTACATCCCAATCCAAGAAAGGTGGGTTGGCGGTAGCAGCACTTCTTTCGCGGGACAACCACGTAACTTGGGCCGCAGCCGTAGTCGAATTCACATGCAACAGGCCCCGCCCATGTTGCGCCATGAGAATGGGGGATGCCCGCGAAAGGGGGAATCGGGGGACCCGCGGGACCCGCGTGATGCATGGGGCCTACGGCGAAAGGCTCTCCAACCGGATAGGTTGGGCCAGGAGTCAATTCATATTCCATTTGACCCGGCTGATGGTAAGTCGCAACCGGTGGGGTCGGACCCTCGACGTATGATTCGACCGGCTGTCCAGCGCTATGTGGCTCGACGACGCTTGGAAGAGATTCGGCATATTGCGAGTCTTCAAAGTCGTTCTGATATGCAACACGCTTGACCTTGCTCACTTTCGAGACTTCCGCCGTTTTACGGGCGTCGGAAAGTGTCGGTTCCTCAGCGAGTCGCACGATGCCCCCGGCATAGGCGGGCATCGTAGCGAGCGCGAGCAAGCATACGACGGAGATAGATAATCGTTCCTTCATAGTATCCTCGATCCATTAACGTTAATGGTCGGCAGCTTGATGCACCGACGAGGGTGCCACGCTGCCGATTGATGGTGATTGAAATCGCTCACGGTTTAGGGTGTTGGTGTTCCGTACTGGAAACACACTCGCGATTACCCGAACGTATCGGAGCGAAACCAAGGAATCGAAGGCAGGAACGGCAAAAGGTGATAGCAATGACGCAAAACAAAAATCGGGTTGTTCCAATACTATGGTTGAGATGGTGTTGACCGATTTTACGTTGGCCGACCGCATCCCTACGGAGAAGGGGACCGCTTCAGAATTCAACGCCGTGGTCGGAGCGCAGCCGAATATCGTCCGTCGTGAATCGAAGGAAGTTTAAGATGAAGCTCGCGCGAAGATGCGCAAAGAAGTCGCGGTTAGAGTGCGGTACGTTTTGATGCGCGATATTGAGTCGGGGTTACGCCAACCATGCGCTTAAAGTAGATTGTGAACGCGGAATGAGACGAAAAGCTGCACTTTTCAGCAAGCTCGCCGATCGCTAGTTCTGACTCGTCAACCATCGCGACGACGGCGCGTAACCGTTCGTCGTGGATGACCTCCTTGGGCGTCTTTCCCAGGACGGCGACGAAATGGCGTTCCAGCGATTTGCGAGATTTGTCGACATGCCGCATGACGTCTTTTACTGAAATATTTTCGCAGGCGTGATTGCGAATATAATTCAGGGCATCGTCCATCCATATCGTCGATTCGGGAGCTTTGGGCATGGCAAAACTTGACTGCGTTCCACTAGACTGGTTTCCCGGTACAAGGAAAAGTCTCGCCGCCACCTGCCAAATATTTTTGGATTTTTAAAAATATGGTTTCCTCAGGATCTGTAACGGGATGGTTTCATGCTTTGACGAATGGCGAAAGCTCCGCGGCCGAGAAGCTGTGGATGGTTTATTTCTCGCAAATGACGCAAATCGCGCGAAATCGAATCAAACGATATCCGGTGGCCGCTTTCGACGAAGAAGATGTTGCGATCAGCGCGTTCGGTGTCTTTTATCAGGCGATCCGCATGGGCAAATTCGATGCGGTCGATAGTCGTGACGATCTGTGGCGGTTGCTGGCGACGATCACGATTCGGAAGGCCAACGACTATCTGAAGAGAGAGGCGGCCGAAAAACGTGGCGGGCTTGGGGGAACATCGCACACCATTGACGGCCAGGGGCTTGCATCCCGAAATGAACTGAGCGATCCGCAATTCGCGGCGATCATGAAAGAGCAGTGCGAGGAACTTCTCTCGTGCCTGCCGAATGACGAAGTACGATGCGTCGCTCTGGCTCGTCTTCAAGGGCAAACCGTCGAGGAAATTGCCGGTTCCGTTCAGGCCAGTCAGCGTAGCGTTTACCGAATGCTCAGCATCATCCGGAATTCCTGGTTGCGGAAATTCGATTTGCACTAATTTGCACCATTCTGGAAACGCTATACCTTGCGTGGTCCGAAATGATGCCTTCGCGTTAACTGAAGCGAATCACTTCATTTCTGACCATGCGATGTATAATCGCTTCACCAATCCAAAACTTTTCACAGCAACGTCGAACGCACGTTGCTGACGGATGAAACAACAAGTCACAGAATCTGAAATCTATCCTCGTACGACTTCGCCAATTGCCTTATGTAAGATGGATCGTCAAGTTACTCCGCCCACACCCTGCACCGCCGCCGACCTTCTGGCGTTGGTCGAAACGAACGACGTGTGTCGACAATTCGAGCGCGCATGGTTTCAGAAGCAAGCACCTCGGATTGAAGACTACTTGCCCGAGGATGAATCCAGACGGGCATCGGTGCTTTGTGAATTATTGGCGATCGAGTGGGAACTGCGCCGCGATCTTGGAGATGTGCCAACACTCGATGAATACCTGTCTCGGTTTCCAGCTTTTGAGGACTCGGTGCGGTCCGCGTTGCAATGCGTGGGCGCTCAGCCGGAAAGCGACGATGCGACTTCGGTTGAACCCATAAGTCTTCCCGCGGGGTTGGGAGAGTACCGCATCGTTCGAGAAATCGGGCGTGGTGGGATGGGCGTTGTTTACGAAGCCGTGCAAGAGTCCCTGGGACGACGCGTGGCGTTGAAGGTGTTGCCGCAGAGCGTCTTGTGGATGCCGGGGGTGGTCGAGCGTTTTCGGCGCGAAGCAGGGTTGGTTGCCAAGCTGAATCATCCGGGAATCGTTCCCATCCACACCTGCGGATGCACGGATGGAACACTTTATTTCGTGATGCGGATCATTGACGGGCCAAGCCTCAACCGACTCGTCGCCCAGCGGCAAGCGAAGATGGACGAAGCGAATGGCATCGAACCGTTCTTCGAGCCGTCATGGGTGGCGTCGATAGGCAAGCAGGTTGCCGAGGCGCTCGACTATGCGCATCGGCTGGATATCTTGCACCGGGACATTAAACCGGGGAACCTTATTCTCGAAGGCGATCATCACGTCCTGCTCAGCGACTTTGGTTTAGCGAAATCCGAGAATGCTGATGCTGGTATTACAACGACCGGTGACCTTATCGGAACGCTTCGCTACATGCCACCCGAAGCGATTGATGGTCATTGGAGTCGAGCCAGTGACGTCTATTCGTTGGGCGTCACGCTGTACGAGCTGCTGACGCTGCGCAGCGCCTTCAAGAGCAGTACACACATTCCGCTGGTGCGTGAAGTGATTCGGATCGAGCCGCCGCGTCCAAGATTCATCAATCCAGATATCCCTCGCGACTTGGAGACGATCATTCTCAAAGCGATGTCCAAATCGCCGGGCGATCGGTACGCAACCGCTGGCGAATTGGCGGAAGACTTTGGACGCTTCCTCGATCAGCGGCCGGTGTCGGCTCGGCCTCTAGGACGTTTGGAACAGGCACAACGATGGGCGCGACGTGATCCGTTGACGTCTGGCTTGTCCGCCGGCGTGGTGCTTTCGCTCGTGTTGGGTCTGCTGCTGACTTCGTGGTTTTATGCACGTGCAAAACAAGCCGCCGATTTGTCGATGCGACGCCTCGCCCAACAGGATGCGGCAGCCGGTTTACAGTTGATCGAGAACGACAATCCTGTCGCATCGTTAGTTGCGAACCAGCGAGCCATCGAGCGATTGTCATTGCTCAATCCGATCGCTGAATCACGGGACGCGTTGCCGTTGGAAGCGGTGCTGCGTTGGCGCATTGGTTCCGTGGTGGAACAGATACCTCCGCTGGTTGCTGGTTTTCCAGGTTTTGCGTGGCGGGACTTCACTTGGGAATCGAAGTGGCAAATCGATCCCGAACTTTACTTCACAGGCAAGGACCAGTTCCTGTGTCAAGTCAACGCTCGGACGGGAGAGTTCCGACGATGGAATCTTAAGCCTCTTTTGGATTCGCTGGAGAACGCAACGATCGATCGTCAACGTTCAACCTTCGTCGATGGCAAGGTCGCCGATTCAACATCAGTCTCGCGAGCCGATCCGTCGTACTACTTGGAGAATGCGCCGGAGCGTTGTGCATTGTGCCGTGATACGTCAATCATGGTCGTCGAAGGTCATGATGCTTCGCTTCGACTGTATGACACATCAACGGATGACATTATTTGTGGTCTGGATAATCCGTTCCAGCATCTGGGAGCGCATCGTTTTGGCGGTGCCTGGATCAGCGGTGATCGAACACGCTTGCTTGTGGAAGTCTGGTGTCCCGAAATTACGACCAGAATCTTTCAGGATGCGGAATTGGCGAGCGACCGAAGCGTGTTTGGCACATCGTTGAACGCATGGTTCGTGTGGTACGGTTTCGTTTGGGATCTGCGGTCGGGCAAAGTATTGCACAATCCTGAACAAGCAATCGATATGCACCACCGCTCCCAACGCAGCGTTCTTTAGCGAAACGGGTGATCGCGTCATGGTGCGACATCGATTCGGTTTCGCAAGTCTTTGGTATACCGAAGGCATGAGGTGGGCCACCGTCATCAATGGCCGCAGAGTGATCCAAACGGGCATTGAAAGCCTGATGAAAACCGGCTACGGCAACAACATTGGAACGGAGCCGAATGACATACCGGTGGTCGCGCTGTCTGGCGACGGAACAACCGCGGCTATTGCGAATCGCGGTCGGATCGGGCTGCTTCACGACCTTAAGCCTCCGTTTGACCGTCCATTCAATATTCCAAATCTTAATCGACTGGGACTGCACGAAATTGAACACCCTGAGGCGGAATCACCGTTTCCTTCCTTCCTAACCGCTGACTTGTTGCGATCCGATTTCGCAGTGGAGACCTTATCGAAGCAAGCCAACCGATTTAATCATGTTCACAGCTACGCTGAATCGAAATCGATGGCTCACGACGACGTTCTGACAGCGCTGCGCTTCGATCGCTCCGGCAAACGACTGCTGACCGCCAGCGCTGATGGCACCGCCAGGATATGGGATGTTGATCGCCAGATTCCGATTGGTCGCGCGATGATACATGGCAAAGCGATCCAGTCTGCGAAGTTCAGTCCCGACGAACGCTATGTCGCCACCGGCTCCGTCGACGGTGGGGTGCGTGTTTGGGACGCATCCAACGGACATCCGCTGATTCCGCTTCTGCCACACCACGATTCCGTGGCCGCGCTCTGTTGGTCGGAGAGTGGAAATTTGTTGGCGGTGCTCCTGACCGATGGAAAGATTCAAATCTGGGACCTTCACACCATCGCTCGAGATCGACCGCTTCAATGGACCGGAGCGATCTCGGCGATGAAGCTCGGCAACGCGGGGAAACGCTTGGCCGTCGGAACACAAGCGGGCGAAGTTGGCGTACTGTCGCTCGAGGATTCAACGTGTATCAAGGCGCTCTCAAATCCGCTGTCGGCACCGGTTCGTTCGCTCCAGTGGATAGGTGACGATACTTTGGCGATCATCACCGGCAGATTGCACACCGATGAATTCACCGAGTTGTATCGCTGGTCGCTGAGCGACGATTCCCCCAAAGCCATGTGCGACGCGGTCCAGCAACACTCTCATCCGTGCAATTGCCAACTTCAATTTGATGCCGATCGCAATCGACTCTTTGTCTTACGTTCGTCTCGTTTCGCTGCAATCGACATCGCCGGTGATGCTCCGGTGTTCGAACATCATCGAGAATTCGCGGGGCAATCGTGGATTGACCAGTTTGTTGTTTCTCCCGATGGCGAGACCGTTGCGCTGGTTCAAAACGAAACGCCGCGTCCAGCCGACGCCGTCGGTGAACCAATCAAACGACGCGATTTCTTGCCCGACGGTGACGATGGAGCCGCGATTCAAATTCTACGAACGGACGACGGGCGGCACGTCGCATCATTTTCTCCGCCGAGTGGCTCGCAGTTTCGAGGCGCCCTTTGGCATCCGACACGTAATGAATTGCTCGCCTACGGAGACTTCGGTTTTGTTGTTTGGGACAGCCAGCATGGTGGCAAACTCTTCGATTCCAATCGCGTTGTGTCCGGGATTCGTTTTGCAAAGTTCAGCTCGGATGGAAAGTATCTTGTCACCGCGCGCTACGATGATCAATGTCAGGTTTGGTCGGGTGTAACGTTTACACCCTTGGGAAGCGCGTTTCGATTAAATGACAGTTCCGTTTTCCTGGACTTCCTCGACGATCCAAGAATCGTCGCCGCCGTCGCCGCCAATGGGGATGCACAATTGTTCGATTGGTTTCGCGGTGAGCCGCTGTCGACTCGGTATCGATTGCCCGCCCGTGTCAGCACTGCTGCCTTCAACGCCGACAGGACACTCTTGAACATTGGCTGCGAAGATGGCACCGTGAGACGATGGAAATTGCCACATCCCGATCAACGAACCATCGAAGAAATCGCCCGCTTCGTATCGGAACAGCCATTGAAGGACGAGGATTGATCTTCACGTCGGAGCGGCAAGTTGATAGCTTCACGGTTATGGATACGTCGCGGGGAAGAGTTGATTCCATTTTTCCGAAGCGAATGTTCCAGTCGGAATGGCGTACTTGATATGAACCGATCCAAAAAAAGCGAGCCAACAGTGCTAGCTGCGGGTCGCCTTGGGTTTGCGGATAGGTTCGATGTTTCAGTGAAGGTGTTTCAGCTTGTGGAGGGTCGCGCATGGATGCAAAGCCGACGGGGTCTGAAAGTGCCACCGAATCGTTAGTCGCCAAGGAGAGGGATACCGGGCAAGCCGTTTTTCTCGAGCGGACGGTTGTCGGTGTTCTGATGTTACTTGCCCAGAGTGCGCGAACGTTTGTCGAGCTTCTCTTCTTACCACGCCGCTTTGCCGAAAAAATCGTCCAGTCGAACCAGTCGCTCGCACCCCCTTATTCATTCTTAATCCTCAGCTTGCTTTTGGGAGGATTTGGACTTCGTCTAGGCGTTGCGTTCTTTGGCCAGCGTGTAGACCACACGGTCATGAATCGATTGGCCGAAGCAGTTCGCTCAATATCGCTTGACGACATCTTTGTTCTGACCGTACCAGGGGTCGTATTGGTCGCAATCGCTGGGTTCGTCACCGCGCGTTCGACAATGCCCGCCATCAACCTCACTGAAAACCCAGTGGTTCGCGCTGTCTGCTATGTCGCCGGTTTTCAGTTCTGCATGATTGGTATTAGTTGCATATGCGCCCTTCTGGGAAAGGCTCTTTCGGGTCAATCGCGTTTGCTGCCGGAACGGATCTTTGACCAGACAATTTTGTTTTGCCTGGGAACGTTGATCGTATTGTCGATCAGCCCGATCTATCACGTGATACGCATTGCGGGGACCAAGCGTCCATCTCGTTCGTGGATCGCGGCATCCTCGGTGTCATTGCTCGCCTCGACGTCGGTGTTGTGTGGCGTGACGGTCGTCAACGCGATTAGTTTTGATTTGAGATCGACCATCGCCGAACTGAGAATCCGAAACCAACAGCAGCACCTGGAAGATATCTATCTCGCCGCGCGTACGCTGTCGTCTCGAATCATTGTGCTGGAATCAGGGTCGCCAGCGATGGAACTGAACATCGCGTTGGTGAATGTCAGTCCCACGCCGGTATTGGTTCCCGAGCCGTTTGAACTGAAACATGCGATTGAGCCGAGGCGACAACCCCTTGAGCTGATCGCGTCACGACCCGTTTCCGAGAACAAAGATGGATTTGTGATCGGTCCGAGCGAAACGCGGATTGTTCGCTGGACGGTTAATGTTCCCCCTTGGTGTGCCGAGCCAACCATTCAGCAGTCGCCACTTCCCATCACTTTCGATTGCTTCCCGTTTGTGGGAACGGAGGATCTCTTCAATAAGCACCCGCTCGGCGATGCGTGTCTCGTGTACGCCGAACTTGGATGGCCGTTGTCCGATGCGTGGCGCCAACACGATCGTGAGCAAATCGCCCGGCTTACGGAAATGATTTCCGCAGGTGCCAAATTCCGGTAGCAAACGTGGAGCAGACCAGTCGCGACGTGTCGACCCGCCGAAGTCAGTGACAACGTGGGGAAGCCACTGATGACGAATCGTTAGATACACGATCGGATTCGTTGTGACGCGTTCATAGGGCGACCATGTCGCAAGATCAACTAGAAATATTGCCGCAAGATATACCGTGCGTGGTCCGGAATGATGCCTTCGCCCTAAATGAGGCGAATCACCTCATTTTCGGCCACGTGATGTATAAAAACGACGTCTACAACCGTCTACTAAATTTGCCCGATTGGAACACCATCGTTGCGTCCAGCCAAAGCGCGGAAGACATTGATGTCGACCGTTTCGACGATCGCCCGCGTTGAGCCATCCATTAAAGAAAACTGTGCCCCTGCTGCGTGGGGACCCCAGAAACCGCCGGGACTTCCGGTCGGTGAGTTCGGCCCCCCTGATCGAACATGAACAGTGGTCATCGTGATTGCCGGACGAACGGTATCACCCACGGCTTGCCCACGTCGGGCCGCGATGTACGGGGAGAACACGGTTTGACCTCCCGGGATCACGCCCGCCCAGCCATTGGGAGAAAACATGCTTGCCCGCTCGCCAATGCCGATCGTGTTTGACGTGCCGTCGGTGATGTCCGCATGTCGAATCGCTTGGTTGCGGTGGAACATGCCGTTAAACGGCAATTCCTCATACCTTGCTAGATAGGTCCCCGTTGGCCCGGTACCCGATGGATCAGCAGCACCAAGCAGACCAGTGTAAGATGTCGACGCCAAGTCGTTGATACCAATAGATGTTGGCCAGACCGATACAGGGCCTGACCACGTATCACTGGGGCACACATAACTTGAAACAATCGTCGAACGCGGCAGCTGATTGATCGGGTCGCCGATCGGGAATCCAAAGTTGATCTGCTCGTGCAGGGCGGTTGCCTCAACATTCGGCAGAATCATTGAAAACATATTCCAGCCCGGACCTATCTCGGGGACTGGATCGTTGCCACCCCCCGGCCAAGGTCCGGTCACTTCCGAGATGAAGCCGGGGGGAAATGTTCGGAACGTATTCTCATAGTTGTGCAACGCCAAACCAATTTGCTTCAGATTGTTCTTGCACTGCATCGCCCGTGCTGCTTCGCGTGCGGCCTGAACGGCTGGCAATAGCAATCCAACCAAGATGCCAATGATTGCGATAACAACAAGCAGTTCGACTAGGGTAAATCCGTTCCTGCTTCGGATTCTGATGATCTGTGACATTTCAAATGCTCTCAACCGGGGTGGGGCTTCTTCAGGTTAGCGGCATTGGCTGGCTCTCCACTTCGGGATTGGCTGGCTTACTAGCACATCGCGATATTAATGCTAATGAGACTCACTTGCAAGAAGGGCCAAGGCATAGATTGAATTCGCGAGAATGTTGGTGTGGCAATGAGGAGCCCCCAGTCGCAGATCGACGTGCAAATCACAGATGAGCCCGCGACATAGGCTTCTCGCCGCCAGCTCGGTCGCGGGCTTCGTCATTCGCGACAGCCCGATCGTTACGACAACCGCTCAAACCGGTCCGATCAGCGTCGTTGGTTTAATCAGACGAAACGACGCGATCACTTCTTGGAAAATCGCTTGCGTTGCGATTTGTACGACATAACTTTTCGTATGAAATCGTTAAAGTCTCCCATGAAGGTGATCGTCTCCGAACGTCCGTGGACACCGAAGTCCCCTGGGCGGTCGGATAGGACGTCAACGTGCTGCATGAATCGCATCACCTCAGTTCCACTCACGCGAACTCCAACCGTCTGGCTGTGGTGCCTTGCCATGGTCGCTGGTGCGGCACTGCTGTGGTCGTACGAAAAGAAGCCTGGCGCGACGATCGATACCCATTGTATCGCCTGGATCGACCATCCAGCGATTGAGCTTGATCGCCATCAGCCGACTGTCTTGATGTTCGTGCATCCACAGTGCCCCTGCTCGAAAGCAAGCCTCAGGATGTTGGAGCGACTTGTAAGGGGTGAGTCGCTAACGACCCGGATTCTGTTTTATCAGCCGTCAGTGTTGGAAGACCGATGGGAGGATACACCCAATATCCGGCTAGCAAGGGGTATCGACCAGTCCAGTGTCATCTCTGATATCGACGGGGTGTTGGCAACAAGCTACGGCGTTAAGACGTCAGGACACTGTCTGGTGTTCCAACCCGATGGTCATGTTAGCTTTTCAGGTGGCTTAACGGTAAGTCGTGGTCATGACGGGGAAAACCTTGCAGCCATGCATTCAGGCTCTCACTTAACGACAACATTGACACGAAAAACTATCCGGTCTACGGATGCAGTCTGACGAATTAACAGGTATTCTGACATGTCAACCATTGAATCGTTTGAAAGCGTCGAAGTTACTCGAGAGATCCAACAGTCTTTTCGCAAGCGCTGTCAGATCATCGCCGCACGGACGGATCGCTTGTTTTCCATTTTGATGTTGATACAGTTCGTCGGCTGCATTGTTGCCGCGTTTCTGTTGACACCGAGAACATGGAGCGGTGTCGACAGCAGTATTCATTCCCATGTTTGGGCGGCAATCATTCTTGGCGGAATCGCAGCGGTTCCCACGGCGATTTGGGGTTGGAGGCATTCCGGACGAGAGTTCAATCGGTTTGCGTTCGCGATATCGCAATTGACCTTTTCCGGTTTGATTATTCACATCAGTGGTGGTCGCATTGAAAGTCATTTCCACGTATTCGTGTCCATTGCCTTTCTATCGGCCTATCGTGATTGGCGAGTCGTGATCGTTGGAACGCTGATAACCGCCGTCGATCATGTCGGGCGAGGGGTATTCTGGCCGATGTCGATCTACGGCGTCGATCAAATGTCGCTGTTGCGATCAATCGAACATGCCGCCTGGGTCGTCTTCGAAGACTTTGTCGTTTTGTTGACCATCTACTACAGCCGTTGCGAAACCTACGATGCGGCAAGCCAAGAAGTCTTGTCGAGGATCCGTCAACAAGAAGTGCTGCGTTCCGAATTGAGCAAGCTTCGTGGCGCGGTTTCGGCGGCGGCGCGAGGTGACTTCACCGTGGAGATCGATGAAAGCTCGATTGAAGAGACTCAGTCGCTTAGTAGCGAACTTCGGCAGATGTTTCATGACGTACGGCAAATGTTGGGTCGCATCGCCAGCGAATCGATGCAAGTTCGAAACCGAGCGAACCAGATTCATGGCAGCGCCACCGAGGTTCTCACGGCGATCCAGTCACAAACCAGTTCCGTTACCAAAATCGATAAGGCAACGCAGACACTGAAATCGACGATCGATGACATCCGTGCTTCGTTGCGTTCGGCGGCTGAAGCCAAAGACAACGCCACCCAGCAAGCAAAGCTCAGCGAGTCGGCGATCAGCGTTTCCGAAAGATCGATCGCCGAAATGCTCGCCAGTTCGCAACGGATCGATGAAATTGTCAACAAGATTCAGGAGATCGCCGAGCAAACGAAGTTGCTGGCGCTCAACGCAACCATCGAAGCGGCGCGTGCCGGAGATGCCGGCAAAGGATTCGCGGTCGTGGCCTGCGAGGTCAAAGAGCTTGCCAAAAAATCGAACACGGCCGCGGAAAGCATTTCCCAATTGATCCGTGAATCGCTGCAGTGCGTCAACAATAGTGCGGCTGCTAGTGGTGAAACCACCGAACAACTGCGGCAGATCATCGCCGCGGTTCAATCGATTGATGAACAGATAGCCCAAGTCGTTCAGTCGACGGAACGTCAAGCCGGTCAGACAACTTATGTCGATCGGCTGGTTAACGATGTGGCCGCCTGCACAACGCAGTCGGCTGCTTGCTGCACTCGGATTTCAGAAGACAGTCAACAGTTCCAGCGAATTGCTGAAACGCTCAACACCGAAGTTGGCCGCTTCCGAATTTAGCAGCAGCTTGTAAAGATGGGGCAGCGTTCTAGACGACGGTCCTTACGTACCACACCCTCCCTTTGCAAAGGTCGATTGCGAGAAACGAGCAACCTGGGAGGGGAATCTCAGTTCGTACAAGACATCTCAACTTATACGAGACAGCTCAGTGATTAAAAGAAACTCGCTGGAGTTGAGCAAGCCCGCGAAGATGTCTTTGTAGACGACGGAAGGTTCGGCTTCCCGCACCATATCAAGCATCGTCTCCAACTCGGAGGTCGTGGGGGTACGCGAAAGGACGCGAATGAAGATCGCATTGATCACACCTTCGGGCGTCGACTCTTCGTCCATGATCGTCTTCAGCACTCCGCTTGTCGCCGCCGTTTGCACCCGAGGTCCCGTTGTGTCGCCGACCAACAGATGCATCACTTGCGACAACGAAGGATCGGTTCGCGTTTCACAGGCGCATACCGATTTGCGGGGCGATTGGCCAAAGGTATCGAGCACAAAATCGCCCGTTTCGAATAATAGTGCTGCCGATTGATGTAACTGATCGCTTTCGTACCGGTCGGCGAATTGGGGAATGAACGAGGTACACCGGTGATCGCCACAATCGAATCGAGCAGGACATCAGCTCGCAAACGTCGTAGCCGAGCATGCGAGAATTGGCGATGATCGTTCTTGCCCGATGGGGTCGGTTCAACGGATAGCTGATAAACTCGCGAATTGCAGATATCACGGATCATTGGACGCAGGCGTCGACCATGCTCGGCATAACGTTCAGCAAGTGCTTCCAGCAAAGGTCCGTTGGCGGGCGGGTTCGTTGCTCGAAAATCATCGACGGGATCGACAATCCCCACGCCGAACAAGTGCGCCCACAATCGGTTGACGATGTTCCGGTTGAAGAGATCGTTGGTGGGGTCTTTGATCCAAGCCGCCAACGCGCGCCGGGGGTCTCCGTCCCCTTCAACCGATTCGACCGCGCCGAGCAGTTTTGCGGGGACAGGCCGACCATCGACGGCATGCTTGGCGGGAGGTGCCGATGGATCGAAGATGACGCGCCGGTCGCGACTGTCGCTGCCGGGCTTTCGCTTCACGCAAGTGAAAAAGCTGACGAACCCGTAATAATCATCCATCGTCCAGCGATCGAATGGATGATTGTGGCACTCCGCGCATTGCATCCGCACGCCTAAAAAGAGCTGCGAGAAGTCGGCCGCAAGCACCTTGGGATTGAGCCGATAGTCCTTGATGAGCATTGTATAGAGACCGGTCTCGCCGTTGATGTTCGTGCTCCCCACGGCGGTTGCCATGTCGGCGACGACTTCGTCGAAGGGACGATCAGCAGCGACCTGATCTCGAATCCAGGAATAGAACGCGTTGGCCGGCTTATGCGAATCGGCCCTTCCCGTGTAGTCCTGGCTGTTGATTCGGCAAAGCTCGCCCCACAGCGCGGTCATATAATCGACGAAGTCTTCGCTTTCGAGCAACTCGTCGATCTTCCGAGCCCGTTTTTGGTCGGACGTGTCAGCCATAAAGTCTTTGTACTCGTCGACCGTCGGCGGACGAGCGGCCAGGTCGAGCGTCACGCGTCGGAGAAATGTCTCGTCGTCACACAGGTCCGCAGGTACGATCCGGAGCTTTCGCAGACGCTCGAAGACGTGTCGATCGATGAAGTTGTTTTCCGGCGGATTCGTCCAAACGAACCCCTCGGCGGGAGGCAAACCGATTACCTCGGCACCAACCGTGAAGCGGCTGAATCGGGCGAAGACCGTTGTGTCCCCCGATCCTTTCGATGTGACGCGCCCGTCGGCGTCGATGTCGGCGACGCTGGGATTGTTGGTTCCGAACAACGCCAGTGAGGTGACATCACGCGTGGAGCCATCGGTGTAGGTCGCGGTGACCCGCAGATCCTTCGTTTCGCCTGGCTTGTCAAAGACCATTGAAGGATCAGAGACGGCGATGTCCGCCACATCGGGAACGGTGCCGACGTCATCGGGAGCCCCGCTTCAATCCAGGCAAGCAATACTTTTGCAAGGTCGCTGTTCCGTTCGAACCGTTTGCCTCCGGTGTGAGCAACCGCTCCCGTCGCCTTGAGCAGCAAGAGGCTTTCCTCGGGGATCGCCACGTTGATTCTGCGGCCAGGAATTTCCTCGACCGTTCGGCGGTAGTCCCCAGCCGGATCGTAGCCGAACAACGAAAGCATATAGCCGTCTTTGCCGCGTGCCGAACCGTGACACGTTCCCGCATTGCAGCCCGCTCGGAAGAAGATCGGCATGACGTCGCGTCGAAAGCTGGGAACGCCGGATTCGTTTGAGGACGGCCCAGCGTTGGAGTTGGCTTCGCTGGAGACGTCTTCGACGGCATAAACCGGATTCGTGACCCAGCTTATGCCGACGAGCAGCATTACGAAAATCGATTTCATGTTCACGATGTTGTTCCTTGCCTTTCAGCGTTCCGAATGAATGTTTGCATTACTTCTCGAGCCTGGGGTCGATTCGCAGCTTGCCCGAGCCGGTTCGCAGATGAATTTCCTCGCCACCGACGGAGAACCGCACATCGCATGCGAGTTCACTGACGAGACCAAGCAACGCGTCATCGGTGGCCTCAAGTTCCACGGCGACTTCGGTCGACGTCTGATCGATCGTCGGTTCGGGACCGACAGCGGACAACCCAACGGGCAATCCGATCATGCGAACACTGGCCTTCCCGTCGAAGGGACGCATCTGTTTGACCGACCAGCGATATTCGATCTTCTTGCCACGTCGAACGCTTTGCGGTTCACTGGCTAGCGACACAAACGGCTCCGCGACTTCGATATCAACAACATCCGACGACACCCGTATGCGTTCGGAGCCGAGATTCGTGTCCCCTTTCACCGAACTATCGTCCTTGCCACCGCGAGGTTGCGTGGTGGTAACGATCACATACAACGGCGAGCCGCCAAGTTTCGCACCTGCCGATGCGGAAAGCGTTAGGTTGGCGACACTCTCGCCGGACGGAATGATCGCCGCCGGCGACACGCCAACACCCGACGGAGCGAACTCGCATTGCATCTCCAGTGGTTCGTCGAATCCCGGCTGCCGCTTGACGACGACCGGGATCGTCATTTCCGATCCACGCATCAATGGCTGACTGGGTGCTTGCAGTTCGACCTCGAAGCCGGCCGGCTGGCAAACGCCCATGGCGAATTCGTCGACACGGATGTTTCGCCATGGGTAATGCGAGTACGACACGCGTTGCAGATTCTGCTGGTTGACCGTCGGGAATGGCTCACCCCCTTCGGCTGGATGGGCGGCCACACGCACAAGCGAAGCGGTCAACGGGGCGTCCGCATCGGCAACAAGGGTCATCGGCCAAACCGATTGGAACTCGGGAAGTCGCGGCGAGAGCATGCTGACGCCCGGGGGAAGCCCGTCAATTTTCAGGTCGAGCGGCCCCTGGAAGCTGCTTCCTTGTCCTGGATAAAGCGAAAGGCTGACGGTCCAACGCCCGCCACGAGGGACCGAAAGCGATGTCTTGCGCGGTCGTTCCGGCTTGTAGTCCTCCCAGGAAAGACCGATGTGAAGCGTGTTCGATGGCGGAGCGATCTCGATTCGATAGACGTGCGACGGACCACCGAAGCCACGCGAGTCATAGATCTCGAGCTGATATTCACCATCGTGCTTCGGCGTCCAGACAACCGACGGATCAAACGTGTCGGGAAAGTCGCCGTGTCCGCCAAAGATGTCCCGTTCATGCAGCGTGGCGTCGTCGGATTCCAGTTCGACCTCTCCCGCTGTCCCCGATTCATCGACGCGACGCAACTTGATCGATGGATCAACGGGTGAACCGAGCGCGCTGGCCCAAACGCGGACCTGCAGCGGCTGGTCCTTTTTCACAGTCATCCGAAACTGGTCGATCTCATCCGGCTTGGCCAGAATTCCGTTGATCGCAATCGGCGTCGATGGGACCTGCGTGTGTGATGCGTCACTTGTTTCGAGGACGTTCGGGAACGGACTGGACCGAAGCGAAAGGGGAAGAGGGGCTTCGCCGAAATGCGGATAGGTCCCTGGCGAATCGGGCAAGACGACCGTCCGCGAAACCGGGCCGAGCGGATCGCCCAGCAATTGAATATCGAGCGGCTGGTCAGCCGGTCCACCAAGCGGATACGCAACCAGCGGTCGGAAGAAGCGACCGATATGAATTGCGTATTCTCGTGCCTCGGGGATGAACATCGATCGCTGCAAAACGATCGTGTAATCACCATCGACCGGCAGCTCCACAGACAACAGCGGATCTTGGCGGTTGAGCGCCGAGTCGTCGTTGCGAGCAAGTCGCTTTCCAGACGGATCGAGAATCGTGAGAACCGAATCGTAACCTTCGGGGACGGGATTCCACCTCAAGTCGTCTCCCATCTTGACCATGTCGACTTCAACGGAAAGTCTCTCGCCAGCTTTGCCCGCGACACGGAAGCAATCGATGTCGTCGGCGGCACTGTTGGACAGTGTTCCGCGAACGGTGACATTCGGTTCAACTTGCAGGGCGGTTTCGATGTCGTCGTTGGTATTGGCTTTCGTCTCCTCTTCGTCGATAACGCGAAAGGGGCCAACGTGTACGGTTCCCATCGACGAAAGGCCAACATCGGTGAGGACACGGAACGGGTATTCACCCGGCGAGCAGTCGTCAGCAACCTCCAGCCGACAGATGAGCTGATTCTTTTCCGGTTCGAATGTTGTTTCAACACAGCGAACGCCGATCGCCGACGTCTCTCCATCGGCTCCGTTCATCCGCTGCGGATAAAAAATGACCTCGGTCGCTTCGTGACGCCAAGGCGAGACGATGATCTCGCTTGTTGTGCCACGACCAATCAATCGCGGCTTTACACCAGCGATCCAAGGGTCCGCTGACGCGACACCTCCAAATAGAACGACAATGATTGCGGACGAAATGATCGTCCAGCTAAACGCACGCATGCCTTGTTGTCTCCCGCGGAAAACCTCTGTCCAGGTGAAGATCGCCGAACCCTAACTGATCAACTGTTCGACAACGTCGGCATCGCGAATGATCTCGATCGGTCGAGTGCCGAAGGCGACCAGTTCTTTGTTCGCATCAATGCCCAGTTGGTGATAGATGGTGGCGATCAGATTCTCCAGCGTGACGGCATCGCGAGCCGGCTCGCCACCAGTCGAATCGCTGGCGCCATGAACCAGTCCTTGTTTGAACCCGCCACCGGCGACCATCATCGAGTAACAACGAGCCCAGTGATCTCGACCGCTTTCCTTGTTGATCTTCGGCGTACGACCGAATTCGCTGGTCACCCAGACGATGGTCGATTCGAGCAGGCCACGACGCTCCAGGTCGGTGATGAGCCCGGCGATCGCGTAATCGAACGGACGCATTTGGTCCAAACACGCTCGCTCGACGCCGCTGTGGCAATCCCACGATCCATACTCGAGGGTCACGAAGCGGACGCCCGATTCGATCAATCGCCGCGCGATAATCAGTCTTTCAGAAAGTCCCTTGGGATGCAGTCGGTTGTCGGGGCCCTTGATATCACCAGTGATTTCGCTGCCATAAAGTTCGAACGTTTCGTCACTCTCGCCGTTGAACGAAAACGCATTCTGGGCGTCGGACGACGTGAGCAGCGAGTACGCGCGATTGTGAAACTCGTCCATCGTATCAAGCAACTCCGGATTCGCATCGAGCGAGCGGATTCGTTGATCGACGATTTCGCGAACGGTCCGCCGTCGTTGAAGCTGTTCAACCGAAAGCCCCGACGGCAACGAGAAATCACGAACTTGGAAGTTCTTCTTCTGCGTCGCCGGATCGCCACCCGTCTCGAACGGTCCGTAACTGCTGGGGAGAAAACCGGTTCCCCGCCCGAACCGTTCTTGCCGGGGATGGCGATGTAACAGGGAGTTCACCGCGAGACCCGAGTTCATGCGAAACGATCGAACCCATTTGCGGATAGTCGATCACGGTCGAAGGTGTGTACCCGGTGTGCAAGTGATAGGTCGCCAGGCCATGGTCGGGGATCTTTCCCACGACCGTACGCACCACGGTCATCTTGTCAGCGATCGAGGCAAGTTTGGGCAGATTGTCGCTGAACACGTCCCCGGTCTTCGTCTTGGCAACGCCGAACGAACCGCGATACTCAACGGGAGCTTCGGGCTTCGGATCGAACGATTCGTGATGCGGAAAGCCGCCTGGCAGATTGATCTGAATCACGCTCAGCGCCCGAGGGGCGATCTTCTTCCCGGCGGCGATCGACATTGCCGAACTCTCCGCAGCTTGCAGACGAAAAAGATCGGCCATCGAAAGCCCGAGCGTGCCAATCACGCCAGCCTGAATGAATTGACGGCGCGGCATGGCTCGGAAACTCGAACAGCCATGTTCGTAGTTGTTGGATGCGTTCATGAAATGGCTCTAGCGATTGAAGAATCTCAGAGCGACCACGTCGCAAAATCAACTGAGAAACCTTGGCGTGATGATAACGTAAACGCGTTCATCGTCGTTATAGACTATATATGATAACACTGGTAAAGGAGCGATTTCAATCCTCTTCGGGTGTCAGATTGGCATGCGAGAGTCGAAACCGACGTTCGATACTGTCGACGAAGAAGTGAACCGTTGCCGTTCGTTTGATTCCCGCACCTGAAAGGCTCTTGATTCTTCCGCTTCCGTATTCGGGATGATTGACAATCATGTCCACCCGATAGACCTCAGGTCCGAAGCGATTGAGCTGTTCCTGTTGTTGCAGGAGCTTCGCGGCGGTCGTCACAATCGCCGTGGGGGATAGACCGCCGGGACGCTTCGATTCGCCGACACGATCATCCTGATCGAGTTGGTTTATGTCGTCATACGAATCATCGAAGGCGTCCCACTGATCAGGTGGTTCGGCATGGACGTATGCATCGTCATCGTCGGTGAAAGTACTTCGCTGACGCGAATCGACAAGCTCCATTTCCTCTCGCGGCAATTCCATCAAGAACGGGCTGGCGGCGACCGGACGCATGTCGCCGCGCAGGCTACGTCGCTTGGCCATGCTCAATTGCAAAGTCTTTTCCGCTCGCGTGATACCGACGAACAACAATCGCCGCTCCTCTTCAAACTGATTGGGATCGTCGCGACTGCGATGGTGCGGCAAGACCTGCTCTTCAATGCCGATGATGAAGACGTGTGGAAACTCCAGTCCTTTGGCCGCATGCAACGTCATCAACGTCACACGATCGCTCGCCTCGTCCCACGCATCGGTATCGGAGGCCAACGCGATTTGTTCGAGATAGGTTTCCAAAGATCCATCATCGGGATGTCGCCGATCGAACTCGACGGCTGCCGAAACCAGTTCGTCGACATTGGCCAGCGCGTCGTTGTCCTCGCCATCCGCCGAAGAATAGCTCAAGAAATCTCGATACTGCGTCGCATCCAAGACCGCGCGTAACAGATCTTCCAGAGATGAAGAAGCTTGACGAGTCAAGCTGTCGATCAAACCGATGAAATTCTTCAGCAGCGATCGGGTTCTCGGTTTGATCGCCTCAATTTCGTCGCATCGGCAGATTGCCTCAAACAAAGTAATGCGTTTGTCGCCGGCGAAGTGAATGACGCGATCCATGGTCGTCTTGCCGATACCGCGCGTCGGCGTGTTGACGATGCGGAAGAGGGCCGCGTCGTTGGACGGATTGTTAATTAGCTGAAGGTAGGCGATAAGATCCTTGATCTCTTTGCGATCATAGAACTCAAGGCCACGCAGGATCGTGTACGGGACACCGCGGCTACGCAGGGCATGTTCGAGCGACCGTGTTAAATAGTTCATTCTGCACAGGATCGCAAAGTCCTTAGGGCTGCACTGTTCGCTGTGAATTCGATGAACAATCTGATCGGCGATGTCGTCGGCTTCTTGGTATCCGTCATCATAGACACGCAAGCGAACCGGAGCCCCTTCGGGATTGTGGGTGTACAAGCCCTTGTGCTTGCGCCGCGTGTTGTTGACGATCAGTTGATCGGCGACGCGAAGGATGTTGGGAGTGCTGCGGTAGTTCTGTTCCAGACGAACGGTTTTGACGTTTGGATAGTCGTGTTCGAAATCGAGAATGTTATTGAGGTTCGCCCCCCGCCAACCATAGATCGATTGATCGGGATCCCCCGTGACCGCGAGGTTCGGATGAACGATCGACAGCGAACGGACAATGGCGTATTGCGCCAGGTTCGTGTCTTGATATTCGTCGACCATGATGTAGCGGAATCGTGCGTCAAGCTGCTCGCGCACTTCCGAGTTTTCACGCAGCAAACGAGCAACGTGCAGCAACATGCAGTCGAAATCGACGGCATTGGCGACAAGCAGCAACTGCTGATAGTAGGGATAGACTTTGGCGGCGACGACTTTACCAGCGGGGATGTTGTGTCCCTGCAACGATTCAGGCGTCAGCAACTGATTCTTGAAGTGGCTGATATCCGAAGCGATCTTTTCCGCCGATGTATGACTGAGCGAAACCCCCGAAACTTCGATCGCCCGTTTCAGTGTCTGCTTGGCGTCGGACATGTCGTAGATCGAGTAGTTCTCCTGCAACCCCACCAGCGACGCGTAACGACGCAACATGCGGGCGCAGAAGCGATGGAAGGTGCTCATCCAAACCGCCTCGCCGGGGGCCAGATTCTGCACCCGAGTCAACATTTCTTCGGCGGCTTTGTTGGTGAACGTGAGCGCCAGAATCTGCGACGACGGAACCCCTTGCCGCAGCAGATGGGCGATGCGATGGGTGACCACACGCGTCTTGCCGCTCCCTGGACCGGCCAGCATTAACATTGGACCTTCCATGTGAGTCACCGCCGCACGCTGAGCGTCGGTCAAGTTTTCGAGAATTGCATCCATTTCTTCGTCTGCTCTTTAACAATGCTGAACGCGTTTGTACGTCGCGTGGCCGAAAATGAGGTGATTCGCTTCATTAAATGCAAAAGCATCGTTTCAGACCACGCACGGCATAACGTGATATCGAGTTTTCAGCGTAAACGATGAACGCTTTCAAGACGAGCCCCGCAGCAGTCGATTGCCAACTGGCCAAAGGCGGCTGAAGCGGACACCGCCCCGACGGCGTGCTTGTGACACGTCAGCGGACTGCTTGCATCAGCGATGAACGCGTTTGATGTTATCTTCCGACGTTCTCTTCCAGTTGATCTTGCAACGTCGTCGTTCTAAGATGTGCCGGCTGTCGGTTTAAACTTTCTGATTTTCCGATGGCGAGCAATCATGCGAAAAGCCTTTTCTTTCGTCGCATTCGCATCCTTCGTTCGTTGCCGGATTACCAATGTCTTTGAAACCCCATCCTTTGTTGCGTCCGATCCTGATTTGCCTCGTTGCGACAGCCATGTTGGAACACTGCCAAGCGGATGAAAACGCTTGGCGTTACACGACGGAAAAACCGGCCGACACGTGGTTTCAAGTCGACTTTGACGCCAACAACTGGAAGCTAGGCCGTGGCGGCTTCGGCACACGGGAGACTCCCGGTTCGCGTGTCGGAACGGTTTGGAACACCGACGACATTTGGTTGCGCGGTTCGTTCCAGCTCTCGTCGGTTCCGGCAAAGCCTGTCTTGCTGATGCATCACGATGAAGACGTGAAGGTCTTTATCAACGGTACGAAGGTTTTCGAAAAGGATGGCTATACGACCGAGTACGAGTTGTTTGACATTTCCGAACATCGAACGTTCTGCGTCCAGGAAACAACCTGTTGGCGATCCATTGTCGACAGACACGAGGCGGGCAGTTCATTGACGCACTCGTTGGCGATGCCGAACGCCACCGAAGCTGCCGCAAGCAAAACCTTTTGAATCGGAATTGCTGACGCGTTGGGGAGCGGAGGTGTCCGCTGACAATGCGTGGACCGAATACCCGCGTCCGCAACTGCAACGCGACGACTGGAAGAATCTCAATGGCGTTTGGGATCATGCGATCACCGCCGTCGATCAAAAGCAGTCGCCGGATAAGTGGGATGGCGAAATTTTGGTCCCTTTCTGCCTGGAATCGAAACTGGGGAGGCGTCAGGGAACGGTTGGAGGGGGACGAGGGATTGTGGTATCAACGAACCTTCACGGCGACACGCCATGAGGGCCAGCGAACGTTGCTGCACTTTGAAGCGGTCGACTACCGATGCGAAGTTTTTGTCAACGACGATTCGGTCGGCACTCACCAGGGAGGGAATACGCCGTTCAGCTTTGACATAACCGATGCGATCGCCGACGGCGACAATCGGTTGGTCGTTCGGGTTGAAGACGCGACGGAGGCTTGGCAGCTCAACGGCAAACAGCGAATCAATCCGCGAGGAATCTTTTACACGCAAGTCTCTGGTATTTGGCAGACCGTTTGGATCGAGCAAGTTTCCTCCAGTTACATCGCGGATTTGAAGATTCAGACCAGCGTGGAACCGGGGACTTATTCAAATCACACCGGAGATCGTGAATCCCGAGGGGATCGGGGCGATTCAAGTCGAAGTCAAAGACGGCGAGAAGACCATTGCGTCGGTCAAGCAGAATGTCGGCCAAGTCACAATAAAGGTTAAGGATGCAAAGCTCTGTCGCCGACGTCGCCGCATCTTTATGACTTGCGTGTCGCCCTGCTGAACGACAAAGGCGAAGTGATGGATCGCGTCGCGTCGTATGCCGGTATCCGCAGCGTCGGCAAGACCCGAGACGCAAATGGCCATTGGAGAATGACGCTCAACGGCAAAGTTTTATTTCACTGGGGTCCGCTCGATCAAGGTTGGTGGCCGGACGGCTTGCTCACGCCGCCGTCGGACGAAGCGATGCTGTTCGATATCGAATGGCTTAAGTCGGCTGGCTTCAACATGATCCGTAAGCATATCAATGTTGAACCGCGACGCTATTATTATCACTGCGATCGGCTGGGATGATGGTTTGGCAAGTTCACGCCAGCGGAGGGAAGAACCCGCCATGGACGCGCATGAAGCCCAGCCCGACGGATGCTGATTGGCCGGACGAACAGCATCAGCAATTCATGCTGGAATTGGAACGCATGGTCGATACGCTGGAAAACCATCCTTCGATTGTTGTTTGGGTTCCGTTTAACGAAGCGTGGGGCCAGCATCGCACCATGGAGGTTGGCAAGTGGATGTCCGAACGAGATTCCAGCCGACTGGTCAATATCGCCAGCGGCGGAAATTTTTGGCCGATCGGAGACATCGCCGATCATCACAGCTATCCACATCCCAACTTTCCGTTCGATGCGGAGCGATACGACGACTACATTAAAGTCGTCGGCGAATTTGGTGGACACGGATTTCCCGTCACCGGACATCTCTGGGATGCACAACGCGAAAACTGGGGTTACGGTGGGTTGCCCAAGACGAAAGCGGAATATCGAGACCGCTACATCCAATCGTTGGAAATTCTGGAACGATCTGCGTCAATGCGGCTGGCGTTTACACGCAGACAACCGATGTCGAAGGTGAGATCAATGGACTGATGACGTAATGACCGCAAAGTGATCGGCATTCCCGCAAACTTCGACAATTGCATGAGCCCCTGTTGGAGTCGATGAGATCCGAGCAGTAATCCCCCTTCAAATTGTTCTCGGTACGCAATACAGAACCTGTTGCTGCGGAACGCTCGATCATCCAAAGCGAACCGCGCAAGACGAACTTCCATTTCCAACCTGTCCGGTATCGGTTCTGGGCTTCTTGAACAAACGCCTTGAACCTCGGCTCGTCAAAAGCCAGGCCACTCTCTCTCTTCGCTGTCCCCTCAACCCCGCCGACAATCTTCCGCACTGGTCGCGATGTCAAAGCCCAATTGGTTCGTCTGTTCCCCGTTCCCACGCATCCTGTCCCATCGCCCCAGTGCTTTACGGTGCCGGACGCGAACCAAAGTGCAATGTTTGTCGGTTCCTGGGATTCCTACCGACGTGATTGCAGTCTTTCGCCTTCGACTCAAGAGCAAAGTTCATTGAAGGTATCCCGCAACGTCGACAGCAGGGGATCAGGCGGGGAGAAGGTGCCGCTAGCATTGGATCAGCGGATTGTAAATTGCGAAACAAACGCATCGATTAGCAAACGCGACGTTCTCCGCGCGCATCCTTCGTCAATCGCACCAATCAGTAGCGCATCGATCCAGAACATGAGCTTTCAATGGACACTATCGAAGGGACCAAATTCAGCACCGCGATTGATCGATGCCGGAATGCACCGCATCACGGGGCGGGGGAGTTGACCTGATTTCAAAAACCGACTGGCCACCGTAGCGCCCACGTGCATCCGATGGTTCGTCCGTTCTTTTCTAGCATGTTGGATGGTACAATTGGGATTCCGACACACGGTGCCTTCCGAGAAATATTGATGTCGGGCCAGCAGAAGCAGCCAAACAGGTCTACGAAGAAGATCTGCGTTCTCGCTTGGAGCGGGAGCATAGAGATGATTTTGTAGCAATCGAGCCAGTTTCACGTAGATACTTTCTGGGAAAGACTTCTTGAAGTTGCCTTAGCGGCGAAAGAGGCCTATCCAGAGCGGGAAGTCGTTCGTGATTAGAATCGGCCATGAAGCTGCATTTCACATCGGAGGATTTATTGCGTGGAAGGGTTTTGTCGATGATCGTGCATTGATCTGATGTCGCGAACGGGCTTCGATCTGACACGAACGAGGTCATCGCGTGGATCGACACGGCATTCGACGGGCATCTAGTCTTTTCGCGAGAGTTAATCAGTAGACTCAAACTCGACGCGTTAGCTGAGACAGAGGCTATCCTTGCAGATGGATCGAAAGTCTCACTTGAGTCATATTTTTGCGTTGTTGATTGGTTTGGAGATAGAGTCCCAGTTCAAGTCATTGAGAATGAGGGGCGATTTCCCTATTGGGAACGGGCTTATTGACGAAACGGAATCTAGCCACATTAACTATGAATCGAAATCCGTCGAGCTCACTCTTGAGTATACGGACGACCGACGTCAGCGGTGATGGTGGGTTTGTTGTCGATTTGTAAACGCCCCATGCCGTCCTCCCCTTGCACTGTCATGGTTCGCCGTTATTTGGTCGGCTTGGGACTTGGAGTCGGGCCGCGGTTCGAGCCAAAGAACGAATTGCGATCTATCCAACGTTGCATGGATGCAATGATAGATCGTGCGTTGAACTTTGTCGGTCGGTCCAACGCGGGTGGTTTTGATGTTGGGGTGGTCGATGGACCGGAGACGGATTCTAGCAGTACCCGAGAAGGCGCGCTGCAACCAGGAGTAAGAATTGCAAATGGTGGGGTTACATGACGGTTTGCGGATGGTGAGGAATTCCGCCATCTAATCATTGCTTGTTCCGGTCTGTATTTTCTAGGTACTGCCGCGGAGTGGCGATCGCAATCAGCCTGGGCGCGAAACAATCCGACCCGTAATGCCAGGCTATAACAATCTATCGTTAGTTTCAAAGAAGCTCCGTACGGTGTTGTGGCGGCTTGCCATCAAAGACATATCGTCGATGCAAGTCAAATTCTGCAAACCTTGGGTTATGCACCCGCTTTGGCGGGGGAGGCGGGGAGTTGGTTCCTCTGCACGTTCTAGGACGCTCTCCAGGTAAGCACCTCGGCATAAGTCATTAAACAAAACGGAATCAGCCGCAACGCACTCATCTCCCGCTTAGGCCGGAGGCCGAAACAAAAACTGGCGGGGCCGTCAGGCCTCGGAACCGAAACGCTCAACTGCTAATTTAACTGAAAGACTTGTGCTGAAGTGCCTAACCTTATGTTTTGCGGAACGCGCTTGTCCACAACGGATGGATCAGGATGAACGGCCGCCACACATAGCGATGGGTTCACGGATTCGTTGATGGCTCCGCTTTGCTAGTACCGTCGGTTTGATCGAAGAGGGGATAGCCAACCGGCTGCGTCCAGGCTTGCTTTCGCTGGCCCGCAAACGAGGGATCATCAACTGCTTGGCTGGACGTGATGGTTGCACGGACGTAGAGATCGTCGTCCTGCATGGTGTACCGGACCGAATGCCCTTCCTGTTCTGAAAGCGTTACCCCGACCTGATCGCTTGCGGGCATCGCTAACTTGTCGTCACCAATCTTGGTGCCAATAAAGGTGGTGGTGAACGATTCGCCAGGTTCCGCGGCAATTTCAATTTCGAGGGTTTTCGATTTTTCGTCGAAGGAGACGCTCTTCAGCGATACGCCACTGGATGCGTAAAAATCGGCGCGGCGACATGCATCGATCAAGTGTTCCGGCGTCAAGTATTCCGAACGGACCATCACCCACCCACGTCCGGTGTTGCTCCCTTTCGAGTTCCCTTTGTTGTGGTAGTCATGGCTGTCGTCGGTCGCCAACCCGAGCAATGGCGTTGCTTGCAATACGGACAATCGCATTGCATTGGCGATATCCCAGATGCGTTCAACCGAAGGACGTGTTTCATCGCCCAAATGGTTTACGCCGGGATGCCCGTTGTATACTTCAAAAAATTGTTCTTCGATGACCGAAGCAAGCTCTTCGGCTGTAATCGCCCATCCGAAATTCGGATGATTCAGATGCACTATGATTTCTCGACCAAGTCGTTCGGCTTGCTCTCGGACGGCTCGCAGATTGTTCGTCATCGCCTCGGCGGGAGTTTCGCCACCCAGCGGTTCAATGGCCTCGCCAATATTCGTGGCATTCATATGAACCGGCTTGCCGCTTGCCCGATCGCTGATTTCTTCCGACGGTATCATGATGAAGCGGCCTCGCTCCTCCACCAAGTATCGAAATTCATCGAGCGGCTTCAACCGAACCTCCATCGCGTCGCCGTCGCCACGCGTTTGGACCCATGAACCGCCAAATCGTGCTCGATACTTCGCCAATGCGTCCCCTCCGCCCCTTTTGACGATGTCGTTGTGCTTCATCCATCGCTGACCTTCGCTGAGCAAATTGTGGTCGGACAAAACAAGGAAATGATATCCGTGATTGCGATACCATTCGGCGATCATCTCGGGAAAGTCGTCTCCGTCGCTCCACAACGAGTGGGTGTGCAGGTTCCCCTTCCACCAACGTTGTGTCGGCGATTCCGGAATGGCGTCGTCGGCCAGCGTCAAGGAAGTGGTCGAAAGCGCAAAGGCGCAAAACATTAGCAGCATCGTGGCTCGTTGGTGCGAAGTGTTGATCATTGATTGAGGCTCCAAGTGGTCGGTTGTTTGCGTTGAATATACTCCGCAACCGACCAGCTTTCCAATATTTCCCTAGAGCGGCTACATCGCAAGATCAACTGGAAGTCGTTAGCGCGAAACAATTTCAATCGCGTTCATCATTGAGATAAATTCTGACAATCGTTCCACAGTCGATCCGTCCGCACCAATCGGTTCGCGGATGTAGATTGTCGGGTGTTTTGCGGAATTCGGCGATGGTCCTTGCCTTAATGCCAACATCTTGCGAGCCTTTTACATTCCGTGAACCCGAACGATAGACTTGCACCTTGGACCGCTTTAGGCGAGCGGCAAATAAAAATATAACTGCCGTTTTCATGGTAGGACGGACTGGAAGTCCATCCTACGGTACGCTTTTATCTGCCGCTCGCTTTAAGGAAGTAGCGTGACCAATTCAATTACAGCGGATCAGACAGCCGCTGATTCAACGACGACCTTTGTGAACACGGACGCTGAATCATCGGACATCTCCCCGATCCGAGGAAAGCGGATTGTATTCTTAGGCAAGCTGGGCGGTTTGTCCCGACGGGACGCTGTTCGACTGATTCGCGAGCATGACGCGATTGCGTGCGACTCCGCGACCGTAACGGTCGACATTGTCGTCATTGGAGCCGAGGAATCTCCCCTTTCGCAAGACGATTTGCTCTCTCCTGAAATCCGTGAGGCCTCGGCGGGCGGCCAGGTCGAGATTCTCTCAGAAACGGAATTTTGGCAACGCTTGGGACTTGTTGAGGCCGAGCAGGCAGTCAAACGCTTGTACACGCCAGCCATGCTAGCTGATTTGCTTGGCGTCTCGGTGCGAGTCATTCGTCGATGGCATCGGCGCGGATTGATCGTGCCCGCGCGAACGGTTCATCAGCTTCCCTATTTTGAGTTCCAGGAAATCGCGACCGCGCGAAGGCTAGCCGAGTTGTTGGCGGCGGGAGCGAGTGTCGAAGCGATCGAACGCAAGCTGGCGTCGTTGACACAAGTGCTGCCCAACGTCGATCGACCACTTGCTCAACTGTCGGTAATCGTCGAAGGGAAGCAGTTGCTGCTTCGGCAAGGGGAGGGATTGATCGAGCCGGGGGGACAGCTTCGCATCGACTTTGACTCGTTGCCATTTGATGATTCCAAGGACGAGCAATTCAGTCCTTCCGTGATCGCGTTTGAAAAGCCGCTCGAAGCCGAAGCCGAAGCCGCGAAGTCCGCTTCAAACGATAGCATTGCATCGGATCTCTTGTTGCAACAAGCCTTCGACCTTGAAGATGAAGGCAATTTTGAAGCGGCAATCGATTGCTACCACGCCATCTTGGCTCGCGATGGAGCACGCCGCCCGATATCAGCTTTCAACTTGCTGAGCTCTTTTATCGGATGGGGGAGAACTGGGCCGCGCGCGAACGTTACCTGATTGCAATCGAGATCGATCAAGAGTTCGTCGAAGCACGGTCAAGCCTTGGCGGGTTGCTTGCCGAGATGGGACGCAACGAACTTGCCGTGGCCGCGTTTCGTGGAGCACTTGCGATTCACGATGACTACCCTGATGTCCATTACAACCTTGCACGGACGTTGGATGATCTCCAGCGCGAGGTCGAAGCCGACCATCACTGGAGGCGATTCTTGGAACTTTCTCCTGAAAGTCAGCTTGGGCCGCCGCGGCACGAGAACGATTGCGAAATACGTCGGGCGATGGATAGCGATGCGCGGGCATCATTGAAACAGTGCCGACTCGAGAACGGCTGGACGGTTTGCCTTACGTCCAAACGGACCGCAGTTGGGACGAACGCTTTTGGACTTCGACTTTGACCTGACGAAGGTAACGCTGCGCGTGCGGGTTGACCGCGGCTACGATCAAGGTCGCCGCAAGTGCAGCCACTGGGCCGGCAATCAACGTGGCCGGCATCACAAGCACGAATGCCAGCGAATGGTCGAACGTAAAATCGTTGCACCACATAAACGCAAGTACCAGCATCAAGACCAACAGGTTGGCGATCGTCGTCGCCAGCACCGCGCCATACAGTCCCAGATGGGGAAGCAGCGCGGCATTGAGGACGATATTGGCGCCCAATCCAATCGCCAAAGCGATCCCCACCAGCTTTCCTTTCTCGGCGCACCAAAGATAATCCTGTGCAACGAGAATCAGGCCGCTCCACGCGCAGAAAATGAAGGTGATCGGCATCACATCGAGCCCCTGAGCGTAGCGTCCATCCAGCAAGTAAGTGAACATCCACGGTGCGGCCAGCATTCCAATGGCCGAACAAAACGTGAAGGTTCCCGATATCAAAAGCAACGTCTTGTTCAGTCGAGCAACAACACGACGTCGGTGCCCTGATTCCCAGTCAGCCGTCAGGTAGGGCATCAGGACGCCGCTGATCATAACGCCTAGGCTGAGCAGCAACACGGGAAGCATCCTGGCGCTGAAGTATTCACCGACCATCGCCTGACCAACACCCGGGTTGTCGGAACTGAAATGCAAAATCATGTACCGATCGGAGATATCAAACAAATTGCCAATCAGATTGATCGCCCAGAGTGACAACGCATACGGTGCGATCCGTTGGACAAATGCCACGTTCGTCAAACGTTCTTCGGCACGGGGCAATTCCCGCCAGTCACGCATCAGGATCCACACGGCGGGCAGACAACCAATGAATGCCGCCAGTGCAAAGGTCAGAATCAACCCCGAAAAGTCGCCTCCCATCATGAGCCAGCCGAGCGACAGGACCGTGAAACCGACACTGTGTACAAACTGCATCACGGACGCGACACGGACCTGACGCAAGCCGCTGACCAATTGTTCGAGAAAGTTGAAGACGACGATCGCGATCAGGCCGACAGACAACGCGGCGATCGGTTGCACGATCGTTTCCTCGCGAAAGATTAACGATGCAAACCATTTCGGTTGCAACGTCATCGTCGCCGCCGCAATCAGAGTCAGCACCGCCGTCCCGAAGACAACCCGATGGATGAAGCATTGCAGTTGCCCACGTCGACGGTAATGTTCAACATATCGCACGATCGAGCCGGGTAACCCCAGCAGAAACATCGGCGTGATCAAATTGATGAAGCTCAGCGCCATCGCCCACTGGCCAAGCGTTTCCTCATCAAGAAATCGACAGAACCCGATGCTTCGAGCAAAGCCGATGCTGCGCTGGATCAGCGACATGGTCAACAGAACGAACAACCCCACCGCCAGCGAATCGGCTTGAAAAGGTTCCCGAGAGGATGTCGCATCCCCGGTTGACAGCGTCGGCTGATTCGATTTTTGTGAAATGACCTGCGTCATCGAAGTTGTTGTGGCTTTGTTTTGGAACAATCAGTATCTATACCATGCGTGGTCCGAAGCGATGCCTTCGCGTTAA
>JAWKTL010000069.1:0-35697 GCA_041399105.1 Pirellulaceae bacterium
CGTGATCTGGATGACTCTTGGGTCGGGGCCGTGAGGGCGGCTGTAATGCGACCAGGGAAGGATGTGTCCGGGAGGCGTCGCAAGCCCCTGAGCCCAGTAAATAGTCGATCCATTGAAAACGAAGTTGCTTTGGGGACCATGAAAGATCGTGGCTGTCCAATGGCCCGGCTGCGTTCCGCCGGCCCATGTGGTTCCTTCAGCGATGACTTGCAGGCCCTCTCTTTCGAGATCGGGATCGCCATGATGTTCCCATCCGACAAAGCCTTCGATGCGATCCCCCTTCTTCATGCCTGTGCCTTCGAAGATCCAGTGTTCCGGTTTGGTGCAAACCCAGTCGCCGCCACCGTTGAAGGGGACAACCGACCGCGCGCCGATGATGGCTCGTTCGTCCGGCCCGTGCGTTTCGAAGGGCCCCATGATCTTGCCGTACGTTTTGCTTTCTTCTTCACGCAGCGGACCAAAGCTTCCCGTTCGCGTGATGATTCGATTCGGCTGGCCGCTTGAACTGGGGCTGAACGGGCTGACCATATAGACACTATTGGCGCTCAGCCAGAGAATATCGACGCCCTCGTCGATGCCATTGGCGACGGTATCGTATTGCCGCGTGTCCCAATATTCGTCGTGCCCCACGCTGATAAACTTCCGGCAGCGGTTGAGCGTTTCAAGATGAAGCAAGTCGCTGTTGCTGACATAGGTCACATCGTAGCCTTGCTGTTCCATCCAGAAGCAAAGTGGGAACTCCCACAAGAGAAACTCTCCCGATCCGATCGACAACGGGTGCTCAAAGATCTGACAGTACATGCCGTAGGGACGATCGAAGCTGACCGCAACGCCGGGCTTCTGCGCGCCGTCGGGGTGGGTGTAAAGGGAATCGTTCAGGGGCCAACGATTGTATGCTTGCCACGTATTGTCGGAACATTGAAACATCACTTCGGCGTTGCGATTGTCGCGAACGATAAAGATGACGTAGCTCTGCCAATAAGGTTGGTTCTCGTCGGCTACGGTCGTCAGCTTTCCCAGATAAACGCCGCTAAGCCAATCCTCCGGGATGGTAAACTGCAAACTAGGTCGCCATTGACATTCGCGAACGCGATCCTTGCCCGCATCGGGCACCGGTTGCGTTTGCGTTTCGATATTTTGATGCGATGCGACCAGCCGCCCTCCCTTGCCATCGTAGTAACCCATGCGATAGATATCCACGTTGACGGGGCAAGCGGGATCGGTGCTGATAAAAACGCTTAGTCTCTCCCCGGCGGCGATCGACTGATGCGAGCAATACCCTTCCACCAATGAGGTCCGGTACTTTCCGGCGTTAGGGCGAACGCGAGTCAACTGCCAAGCGGTGGTTCCCGGCTGGCGATTTTCCCGTTCAATCGCATTTGGTTGAGCAAGCAGCGAATCCGACCAAAAGACGACGACGAACAGAAGACAACAGGCGATCGATCGCGTGCAGGCCGCGAACGATCGATTCGGAGTCATCCAATGCCTGGGAATTGGTTGCGTTGCGGAGACGGAACGAGCGACCATCGAAGAATGTTTGGGATGCATCTGACGACCTTCTTTTTGGTTCGATTGGAACAATGGCTCAATCACGATACAATGACATCGATTGGTTTCAAGATAAAGATTCAAAATAAGGATACGATCGTGAATCGCACAAGTTTTTGTTTAACCGGCCTTCTTGTTCTGGCCGCCGTTTGTGCCCCAACACTTTTGGCGAGGGACCCATGAAAGTCACGGAAATTGAAAGGAATCAGCGAATATCGGTTGGACAATGGATGCAAGATTTTGCTGTTTCCCGACCCGTCCAAACCGGTGGTCACCGTCAACGTGACGATCTTCGTCGGCTCGCGTCATGAGGGCTACGGTGAAGCGGGAATAGCGCATCTGCTGGAACACATGCTTTTCAAGGAACACCCACATCCCGAAATTCCCAAGCTGTTGCAGGATCATGGGGCTCGGTTTAACGGTACGACGTGGACCGACCGGACAAATTATTACGAAACATTGCCCGCAAGCGACGAGAACCTTGAGTTCGCGATCCGCTTGGAGGCCGATCGTTTGGTCAACAGCAACATCAAGGGGAGGACTTGGCCAGCGAGATGTCGGTCATGCAGCGAGTTCGAGCGGTGAGAATGATCCCAGCCGCATTTTGATGCAGCGAATGCAGTCGGCGGCTTACGAATGGCACAACTATGGCAAGAGCACGATCGGAAACCGTAGCGACATCGAACGCGTACCGGTTGTCAACCTGCGACGCTTTTACAAGAAGTTTTTATCGTCCGGACAATGTAGTTAATCGTGGTGGCTGGACAGTTCGACCCGGACAAGGCGGCTCAAGTATCTTCGGAACACTTCGGCACCTTGGAATCGCCGGATGAACCAATCGATCGCACTTACACCGTCGAACCGGACCAGGATGGCGAACGGACCGTTGTGTTGCGACGCGTTGGCGACGTGCAGTGGGTCGGGGCGGCATATCACATTCCGGCGGGAAGCCATGAGGAGTACGCCGCCGCCAAGGTTTTGTCTTATGTTCTCGGGGACGAACCGAGTGGCCGGTTGTACAAATCGTTAGTCGAAACGGAGAAGGCGAGTAATGTTTATGCATTTGGATTCGGGTTTCATGATCCAGGACTGACAATGTCTTTGGCGGAGGTCCCCGAAAACAAAGATATCGAAGTCGCCCGGCAGCAGTTGCTGACGACGATCGAACAAGGATTTTCCGAACAGCCGGTAACCGAAGAGGAGGTTGAACGGGCCGTCAGCAGATTTTGAAAGCTCGGGAACTGGAAGCGGCTGATTCGGACCGCTTAGCCGTGTCCCTGTCGAATTGGGCGGCGCAGGGGGACTGGCGTTTGTATTTCTTGTTCCGCGATCGAATCGAAGCGTTGAAGGCCGAAGATGTCCAAGCGGTCGCGGAGAGGTACCTCGTTCGGAACAATCGCACGTGGGTCTGTTTATACCGACCGACAAGGCAGCGGGTTTCGATTCCGGAAGCTCCGATCTGAACGCGTTGATGGCCGATTACAAAGGACGTGAATCGATTCAGGCGGGTGAAGCGTTCGATACCGCGCCGGCGGCGATCGATGAGCGAACCCTACGCGGACAGTTGACACCCAGCGTCCAGTACGCCTTCCTGCCGAAGACGCGTGGCGCGTCGGTGAATTTGATGCTCACCCTGCGTTATGGAACGCCGGAGACTTTGCAAGCTCGAGTTACCGAAGCGGATATCTTGCCGCAATTGATGGCCGCGGAACCGAATCGCTTAACTTTCAACAGTTGCAAGACAAGCTCGCCAATCTGCGGGCTCAGTTGAGCGTGAGCGGCACCACCGGTCTGATCCAGGTTTCGCTGAAAACGAAGCGGGAACAGTTGCCCGAAGTCTTGGATTTGATGACTGACGTCATTCGGAAGCCACGCTTGGACGCGAACGAATTGGAGGTGTTGCGTCGGCAGACGATCACGGGATTGGAGAGCCAGCTAAGTGAGCCGCAGGCGTTGGCACCGATCTCGACGCGCTGAGCCTGACACCCTACCCGAAGACTGACGTTCGTTATCGACCGACGATCGCGGAAGAGATTCTACGGTACAAGGATCTGAAGATCGATGAAGTGCGTAAGCTGTACAACGAATTTGTCAGCGATCAGTCGAGGAACTGGCCGTCGTCGGCGACTTCGATCCCGAACTGATCAAGGAAAAGCTGACGCCTGCGTTGCAAGATTGGTCCAGCGATATTCCTTACCAGCGTATCGATCGCCCGGCACACCCCGACCTTCCCGGCCAAGTCGACACGATTGTCACGCCCGACAAAGCGAATGCGGTTTATTACGCGGGACAGCAGTACGACATGAGCGACACCGACCCCGACTACGCCGCCATGGTGATCGGCAACTACATCCTTGGTGCCGGAGGGCGGCTGTCGAGCCGGTTAGGTGATCGCGTTCGTCAGCAGGAAGGTTTGAGTTATGGAATTCGGTCCGGCTTCAGTGTCAGCACGAAAGATAATCGCGGAGAATTCACCATTTTTGCGATTACAAATCCGGACAACAAAGACAAGCTGATGAAGGTCATTCGCGAAGAGATCGATCGGCTGCTGGCCGACGGAATCACGGAGGACGAATTAGCAAAGGCAAAAGAAGGCTACTTGCAGCGTGAGGCGGTTCGGCGAAGCGACGATAGTTACATCGTATCGCAACTGGTGTTGAATATGTTCACCGACCGGACGATGCAGTTCACCGAGCAGCAGGAGAAAGAGATTGCGAATCTTACGATCGATCAGGTGAACGCCGCACTGCGGAAGTATATTGATCCCGAACGTCTGATTGTCTCCGTCGCTGGCGATTTCAAGATGCCTTAGAGCGACCACGTCGAAGGATCAACTGAATGACACTTGCACGAGATAACATCAAACGCGTACATCGTTGATTTATACCGTGCGTGGTCTGGAATGATGCTTTTGCATTCAATGAAGCGAATCACCTCATTTTCGGCCACGCGACGTATCGTATTCGGTCGGGAACACGCTTTCCCGACTTCACGCTCCCTCCCTCGCCAATCGGCGACGGAATCGCAGATGCCGACGCCGCGTTAGTTCGACCAAGGGACGCCAGACACGGGCGGTCATCCGGTGTTTGATTAACAGATGCCAAAACCGGTTCGAGCGTTTGTACAGATACGACATGGCCAAGTAGGCTGGAACGGCTCGCCAGTCTTTCGGACGACGTCGCCAAATGGATGCCGTGGAGAACAAACGTCGATAACACCACTGATAGCCCGCGGCTAATTGCTCGGGGGTCAGATGTTTAGGCTGAAAGACGACGTTGGCCGTGTCGTATTTGCTCCAATCGGTGTGCAACAACCGCCCTTCGGATTCCATCTGTCGAAACAACGGGGTTCCGGGATAGGGCGTCAGAATGTGAAACGTCGCACATTCCAGATGGTTTTCCTCCACCCAGTTCACTGTCCTCTCGAAGACGTCTTCTCGATCGTGATCGAACCCCAGCACAAAGCTTCCGTTGACCTGGATTCCGTGGCGATGCAGCACCTCAACCCGACGTGCGTAATCCTCCGTCCTGGGACTCTTTTTCTTTGCATCGGTGATGTTGTCATTTTGCAGCGACTCAAACCCGATAAAGACACCGGTGCATCCGGCCAAAGCCATTTCGCGCACCAGGGATGGATCATCAGTGACGTCGATCGTCACCGCCGCGCTCCAAATCTTTTCCAGCGGTTGCAAAGCGCGGCATAACGTCCGCAGATACTCCGGGTTGGACCCTAAGTTGTTGTCGGTGAACACTGCATACGGCTGATCTTCTTGTTGAAACTCTTCGACAACTTGTTGAACGTCGCGCATCGAGTACGGCATGTGCAATCCACGAGTCGATAGATAACAGAAGCCACATCGATTGTGGCAGCCGCGCGTGGCGATCAGACTGGTCGTCGTCAGATAGCCGTTTCGCTTCAGCAGGTCGCGACGTGGCGATGGATCGTCGCGATACGGTCGTTTATAGCCCCCGCGGGAGACGCGGTGCATCAAGCCCTGGTCGATGTCACGCAGGATATCGCCCCACAGTTGAACGCCATCGCCGATGGCTAGAACATCGGCGTGGGCGGCAACTTCGTCAGGGCAAGAGATCGCATGCAAGCCGCCCAATACAACGATCGATCCCCGCTCGCGATACCACCGAGCCAACGCATAGGCTCGATCCGCAAATGTCAGGTGAACCGTAATCCCGACGACGGCAGGCATCGGATCGCGTGGTGGCGGACCCTGTAACAGGTTCTCGTCCCAGTATTCAACATGCCAATGATCCGGCGTGCTTCCCGCGATGCTGGTCAGCGCCCAGTGTCGGAGTGAGGACGTGCTTGCCGAAACTGGCATGCGGATCCTTCGGGTAGAACGGATTGATCAGGAGAGCATGTTGAGGGCGTATCGGACCATGCGGCGTGGAGCAGTCCAATGCCGGCGCAATCCGCATGTCGCGAGGAATCCAGTACTTATACTGAGCATGGTCTGGAATGACTCGTTGGCGTCTGTTCGTGCCAGTCATCTCATTTTCGCTCGTGCGTCGCATAACCATGATTGTCCTCACGTTGTTATCCGTCAGAGATTCGACCACTTTGCAATGCAAAGTGAAAAGGTAAAAAGAGAGGATCGCTAGGGAACGGTCAATCAATCGGCAGCTTGCCAGTCTCCGCCGAGGTCTCGATGGCGTTCAGGGGACTACGCCGAGAACGCCCGTTCACGATCCACTGTTCCTTGGTACCAGTTTTGCGTTTTTGGCAAGTGAGCTGGCGACTAAAAAAGCGGCTTTGGTAAAAAGAAATTGGACGCAGTTTGACCGCAAGCAACACTTGGGTCTGAGTGCGCGCGAATCGGAAAGAGTGGGCGGTCAAGCGAACCGTGCCGATGGCCAGGTTTCTGTACCGCTTGACGATCGTTTGGTACGCGACAGAGGGCACAGGATTTTGAGATTCCTCATCGCCCTTGGTACTGGAGGAAGGAACCGAGGTTCGTGGACTTAGTTGCCGCGTAGCTTTTCTTCAGCTCGGGCCGCTCGCAACGCAGCCGCTTCACGTGGCAGTTTGAATTCCGGACCGGCTGGGAAGTATTGAACGTCGTCATCCAAGTAATAAGGACTCGGCAACGTTTGTCCCGCGTATGTGGACTGGCAGCCTGTGGAGACAGCGACGAGCATTGCTGACAGGGAGACACAGCCAACGATTTCGAGTAAGCGTGATGATTTCTGTGGAGGCATCGTTCAGTCTCTTGAATGTTTCGACGTAATCTGCTCGCGTTCGCTTGCTTCCGCCCCAACGGTGGCGTTGATGGATGTCGCGTTAGAATCGTTATCGGCCTAATAATCCGCACAACTTTACTCGTCCGGACGTACTTTCGCGTAAAAAGTTGAAGCGACAACTGCCGCGCCCTCGACCGTCGGTCGCCGTCAGGCAGGGGCTTTGTGAAACGAGCAACTTTCGATACGCTTTTCTTCAAGCGAAGAGGCCTATCTCCATCGCTAGCAAACATTTTCCGAGCCCTTCAACAGCCATCCGATGCCAAAAATCAAAGCTTTTCGTGCCTTGCGTCCGCGACCTGAACTCGCTTCCACCGTCGCTTCGGTTCCTTATGATGTGGTCGATCGCGAGGAAGCCGTCGAATTGGCGAAAGACAATCCGCATTCCTTCCTGCATGTCGTTCGCCCGGATATCGACTTACCAGCGGACACCAATCCCTACGACGACGCGATCTATGCGAAGGCATCGGAGAACTTGAATCGTTTTTTGCGGGAGGAAGTCTTGCGGCAGGATGCTGAAGAATCGATCTTCCTGTATCGACAGGTCATGAATGGGGTCGGCCAAGTGGGAGTCGTCTGCTGTTGCCACATCGACGACTATGAAAACAATCGCATTCTCAAGCACGAGAAAACGCGGAAGGCGAAGGAGGACGACCGAACGCGTCATGTCCTGGAGTTGGGGGCTCACGCTGGTCCGGTGTTCCTGACATATCGAGACGACCAGCCGACAAACGAAAGAGTTTCGGAGGCTATCAAAGAGCAACCGCTCTATGACTTCACCGCCGTTGACGGAGTGCGACATACGGTTTGGCGAATTTCCGATCCGGCACCCTATGTCGCGTCGCTGTCCGCGATTGACAAGTTCTATGTCGCCGACGGGCATCACCGCGCCGCAAGCGCTTGGCGCGCGGGGGTTCAACGTCGCAGCGAAAACCCATCTCACCATGGAAATGAAGAATACAACTGGTTCCTGACGGTTTTGTTTCCAGCCAGCGAGCTGAATATCTTGGCTTACAACCGAATCATCAAAGATCTCAACGGTCAGTCGCCGCAGGAAGTTCTTGAACGATTGAAGCCGCTCGGTCAACTGCAATCAAACGCCGACCCAACGCCCAACTCGGCGGGATCGTTCTGCTTCTATCTCGATGGTGCCTGGCATCGTCTGACCGCCGAACCGGATTCCATTGAGCGAAACGATCCGATTCGCAGTCTGGATGTAGCGATTCTAGAGGATCGAGTCTTGAAACCGATCTTTGCGATTGAGGACGTTCGCACCGATTCGCGGATTGATTTTGTTGGAGGCATCCGTGGCACGAAGGAATTGGAAAAGCGGGTCAATTCCGGAAACTGGGCGTGCGCCGTGTCAATGTATCCGACGTCAATCGAACAACTTATGAATGTCTCCGACGCCGATGAGATCATGCCTCCCAAAGAGCACTTGGTTTGAACCGAAGCTCCGTAGCGGCTTGCTGGTGCATCTGCTTGATTAAAAGTCGATGCATTGCGAAACGATTTTGCCTGCCGTAACGACTGCGGCCAAACGATTAAGGTCGAATGCTAGCGTGTCCCGATGACTGCATAGTGGCGATTGGAGTGACGTTCGACTTCCACGAACGTCACCACTGATGTAGGGGGCACGATCGGTCAACTGGCATACAAATCCATCGGCTCAGTAGGCATTTCACCTTCGCACCAAAGGTGAGCAACAATGTCGGCACCAACTGAGCCCTTTCCACCGACGCGACGTGTCAACCAACCGCCACACCTTCCTTCCATCCCAGCAAGTAACCTGCTAAGGAGGCGTTTATGGCCAACAAAGATACGTTCCGGATTGTGACGCGAGCGAGCGATGGCAATCTGCAAATACAAGACTTTCCAACAGCGGATCCTATTCTTCACATGCATTCTCAAATTGGAATCGACGACTGCAGCACCGACTTGGGGTTGCGCGGAATGCCGGTTTTCAAGGGGCTCGTCGGCCCGATCCCCGAGGGAAAGAATGTTGTTCGCTACGAATCGCCCGAAGTCTTTGAATCCTTAACCAAGGAATGGAGTTCCGAAAAGAAGAAACGTCGTACGCGTCGTCGAACGGCGGCACCGAGCAATTCTTAATGCTCGCCTGATTATACGTCGCGTGGCCGAAAATGAGGTGATTCGCATTCATTAAATGCAAAAGCATCATTCCAGAACACGCACGGTATACATCCCCACGATTGTCTCCGATGGCATGTCCACCCTCCCAAAAACGCATGTCATTGTCGAGCGAAAGAGGTTGACGAATAGGTTTCGTCAACCTCTTTTTTTATTGCTATTGCGTATCAACACAGCCGAACCGTGGCCGGATGAAAATCACGACGATGGTGAACCGATGACGCTAGCCTGGGGTCTTGTCGATGGATGAACGTTATACGGTGCGTGGTCCGAAATGATGCCTTCGCGTTAAATGAAGCGATTCACCTCATTTATGACCACGCGAAGTAACCATTTGAGACCCGCAACCATCGCCGACGGTTCAGTTTTCACCATTCCAGGGCGACCGACATTACATCAGTGATGATCACGTTTGATGTTATCTTGCAATTGATTTGTGCGGCTTCGCCGCCTTAGGATACAACACATGATTGAAATTGATGGTTCCGAAGGGGAAGGTGGCGGACAGATTTTACGCACGTCGCTTGCCTTGTCGATGGTAACGAATCAGCCGGTACGATTCTCCAAAATCCGCGCCCGGTCGCAGTCGCCCGGGTCTGCTGCGACAGCATCTGACCGCCGTCAAAGCGGCATCGGCGGTCTGCGCCGCATCCACCGAAGGCGATCACCTTGGGTCGCAGAACCTTACGTTTGTACCCAACAAGATTCAGTCAGGCGACTTTCATTTCGATGTCGGATCGGCGGGAAGTTGCACGCTCGTTCTGCAAACGATTCTCCCCGCTTTGATCATGGCCGACGGAACGTCCACGGCAATCCTACAGGGAGGGACCCACAATCCGTTCGCTCCGCCGTTCGATTTCCTGAAGCAATCGTTCCTCCCCTTGCTCAACCGAAGCGGACCGCAAGTCGAACTGACGCTCGACCGACCGGGATTCTATCCCGCAGGAGGTGGCAGGTTGATCGCAAGGATCACGCCATCGCCTGTGTTGCGGCAACAGGAACTCTTGGAGCGTGGAAAACTGATCGAGCAAGAAGCGATCGCAATGGTATCTCATTTGCCCGAAAAGATAGCGGCTCGCGAGCTTGATGTTGTTCGTCGCAAACTGGGCTGGAAACAGAAGATGTTGCGTTTGGAAGAGATTACGAATTCGCCGGGACCAGGAAACGTGCTACTGTTGCGAGTTGCCTACGAATCGGTCACCGAAGTTGTTTCCGGTTTCGGCGAGAAGAACCTTCCCGCCGAAAGGGTTGCGCAACGTGCCGTTCGGGAGTTGAATGAATACTTGAAGAGCGACGCGCCGGTCGGCGAACACTTGGCCGATCAGTTGCTGCTGCCGTTCGCCCTCGCGGGGGGCGGTTCCTTCCGAACGCGATCACTCAGTCAGCATACACTCACGAACCTTCAGACGATTCAAAGGTTCTTAGACGTATCGATCGGAACCGAAACGCAAACTGATTCGTCGATCGTTGTTAACTTCGCGTGATGCCGGGAATAAAGATTGGATCAACATGAAGACTCGAGAACTGAACAATTTGGGAGTTCCAAAAGGCGGGCCGATGAAGGTCGCTGTCGCCGCAGTCAAGGATGCCGCCCAGCAGGGGCTTTCACGGGCGGAATTGCGAGCCCACGTGGCCCGTGTTGTCGATCAGCCTGAAGACTTTCTGACCGATTCTGTTTGGGGGCCGCTGGCTGAATCATTGAATCAGACCTTCGCGGCCCAATCGCGTTACATTGGACGGGAAGAATCGGCTCCGTGGAAGCAATGGGGAGACGACCTGGAAGCCGGAGCGGTTGAGCAAATGACCAACGCTTGCAAGTTGCCGGTGACCGTTGCCGGCGCGCTCATGCCAGACGCACACCTGGGATACGGTCTGCCGATCGGCGGCGTGCTGGCGACGAAGGATTGCGTGATTCCTTACGCCGTCGGTGTCGACATCGCATGTCGGATGAAGATGACCGTTCTGGACATGCCGGTCGATTCGCTGGAATCGCGTCAGGATTCTTTGAAGGATGCGATCAACCGTGAAACGGCTTTCGGCATCGGTGCCAACTTCCGTAAGAAGCGACAGCACGATGTGATGGACGCGGATTGGAATGTCTCGCCGATTACAAAGCAGAACAAGGATAAGGCTTGGAAGCAACTTGGGACCAGTGGCAGCGGGAACCACTTTGTCGAATTCGGGACGTTGTCGCTTGCAACCGATGATCTCGGATTGTCGGCGGGGACCTATCTGGCGTTGTTGAGTCACAGTGGTTCGCGCGGAACGGGGGCGGCGGTCTGTGCCCATTACAGTTCCGTCGCGAAGACGCTGCATCCCGAGTTGCCGCGCGAGTTGCAAAATCTGGCGTGGCTGGACCTCGATTCACAGGAAGGGCGGGAATATTGGAACGCCATGAACCTGATGGGAGAGTATGCGGCGGCCAACCACGCGTGCATTCACCGCGAAATTGCAAAGCATTTGGGAGTCGAAGTCTTGCTGGACGTTGAAAATCATCACAACTTTGCGTGGACCGAAACGCATGACGGCGAAGAGTTGATCGTTCACCGAAAGGGAGCGACTCCGGCCGGCAAGGGCGTGCTGGGCATCATTCCCGGATCGATGGGAACCCCCGGCTACGTTGTGCGTGGCAAGGGTGTCGAGTCATCGTTGCTGAGCGCTTCGCACGGTGCGGGACGGCGAATGAGTCGCACCGCCGCGATCAAGCAGTTTCGATGGAAGGACGTCCAGAAGTTCTTAGATGATCGCGGCGTGACACTGATGTCGGCTGGGCTGGACGAGGTTCCGATGGCTTACAAGGATATCGATCAAGTGATGCAGGCTCAGCAAGACCTGGTCGACATCGTGGCAAAGTTTCAACCCAAGCTGGTGAAGATGGCTCCGGCGGGTGAACGCCCGGAGGATTGATGATCATCGTTTGGGCCGAAACGCTTCGATCCGTTCCGGATTCGTTTCCAGTCGAGGCCCGTCGATCAAGTCGATGCAATACGGGATCGCCGGAAAGATGGCGTCGAGGCATTCCGCGATTGCTTTTGGTTGTCCTGGCAAGTTGACAATCAGACTGCGATCGCAGATGCCCGCCGTCTGTCTCAACAGGATGGCGGTGGGAACGTATTGAAGCGACACCTGGCGCATCCGCTCGCCGAAGCCGGGCATCATCTTGTCGCACACAATTTCAGTCGCCTCGGGAGTGATGTCTCGCTTCGCCGGACCGGTTCCTCCTGTTGTGATGATCAAGCAACAACCTTGCTCGGCCAAATCACGCAAGGTCCGGCAAACAAGGTCCAATTCGTCGGGGATGACGCGGCACTCGCTCCGCCACGGCGATTGAAGCGTCTGTTCCAAGTAGGCGATGATCGCCGGGCCGCCTCGATCTTCGTAATCGCCGCGACTGGCGCGATCCGAGACGGTGACGATGCCGATCATCGCCTGCGAGCATTTTGGCGATTCACTTTGCGTCATGACGCCTCACCATGAATCGTCAGAATCAATCGGCGACCGCCGCCATGATTGCGGTGTTCGCACAGGTAAATCCCTTGCCACGTTCCCAACGCGAGCTGGCCTTGGCGGATCGGAATCGACAAACTGAACCCCATCAGGGAACCTTTGACATGAGCCGGCATGTCGTCGCTTCCTTCCGTCGTATGCACGTAAGGCCACGATTCGGGGACCAAGTGATTGGCGGCCATTTCCATATCAGTCCGGACATCGGGATCGGCGTTTTCATTGATGGTCAGCGATGGCTGGAATTGTGTTGGATGAAAACGTGCGAAGTCCAATGTCGATCGACTTCAATTCGGGAAGCTGATCGACGATCTCACGCGTCACCAAATGGAAGCCGCGTCGTTTCGCCGCCAACGTGATCTGTTTCTGATGCCACATCTTTTAAATCCATTCCTCGATCACATGCCCCGCCACATCGGTCAACCGGAAGTCGCGTCCTTGAAATCGGGCGGTCAGTTTCAAATGATCCAGACCGAAGCAGTGAAGCATCGTCGCATGCAGATCATTGACATGCACCGGTTTGTCCTCGACACCCCAGCCGATCTCATCGCTGCGACCATACGTTTGACCACCTTTGATACCACCGCCGGCCAGCAACATCGTGAACGCCGACGGATGGTGATCGCGACCGGTGACCACAGTGCTGCCTCGACGGTTCTCGCCCAGCGGTGTCCGACCGAACTCCGATCCCCAAACGACCATCGTCTGGTCCAGCAAACCGCGTTGCTTCAGATCCTTGATCAACGCGGCAATCGGCTGATCAACAACGGTTGCGTTGTACCCCAGTTCCTTATCCAAACTGCTGTGATGATCCCACGATGCATAGATGATGTTGATGAATCGCACACCCCGTTCGACCATTCGCCGCGCGAGTAAACAATTTCGAGCGAAGCCTTTCGCCGTCTCACCTTGCTTGCCGCGACCGCCATTGGGTGGCTCGGCGCGATCCACCCCGTAAGCGTCGAGTGTCTCTTGCGATTCCGTCGAAAGATCGATCAATTCCGGAGCCGCCATCTGCATGCGGAACGCCAATTCATAACTGCTGATGCGGCTGGCGATCTCAGGATCATTGACGATATCCAGTCGCGATGCATTCACATCAGCCAAGGCGTCCAGGCCGGCTCGTTGCAATTCCGACGGAAGACCTTGAGGATTGCTGAGGTTCAGCACCGGTTCGCCTTGATCGCGGAAGCGAACCCCGGCATAGCTGCTCGGCAGAAAACCAGACTGCCACAAGGTCGCGCCGCCACTGCTGCCACGACCGCTGGTCAAGACGACGTATCCGGGAAGATTCCGCGATTCACTTCCCAAACCATACGTCAACCAAGATCCCATCGTCGGCAGACCGAAGCTTCCGCGACCGCACTGCATCATCAATTGACCGGGATGATGATTGAATTGATCGGTATGCATCGAATTGACCATCAGCAAGTCATCGGCACATGAACCCAAATGCGGCAACAAGTCGGAAAACATCATTCCGCTTTCACCGTGGGGCTGATAGGTTCGCTTGGAACCCATCAACGTCGCCGATTCCTTCTTGATGAACGCGAAACGAACATTCTCGGTCATCGACTCGGGAAGCGGTTGTCCGTTCAATTCGTTCAGTTTCGGTTTCGGATCAAACAGATCGAGCTGCGAGGGAGCACCCGCCATAAAAATGAAGATGCAGCTTTTTGCCTTTGCCGGAAAATGCGATGGCTTCGCGGCCAACGGATCAATCGTTGACGGAACCCGCGATTGTCCGGGTTCCGACGAAACGTCGGCTGCCGATGCGTCGTTGGTAAGCATGTTCGCCAAAGCGATTCCGCCGATGCCGCTTGCCGACGTATTCAAGAACGCCCGACGCGAACGTTCTTGCTGAAAATGGTTCAATGGATTCATGTCGGTCTGCCTGCTATTCACGAGTTACAAACTCATCCAAGTTTAAAACGATTCGCGCCACCGCTGTCCATGCCGCCGCGTTGATCGCTTCGTCCTCCGACGCGGTCGATTGCGAATCGCTTGCCGATCGACCGCTCAATTGTTTCGCCGACTCGGGATTTTGCCGATACCAGTCACGCGCGGTCGTCAACAGTTTCAGGAAACGCTGCCTCTCGAAGTCGGTCGCAGGGCGTGACAAGCAGATCCGCAACATCGCATCGATACGCGAAGCGTCAGCCGAATCGTCAATCTTCGCAACCCGAGAGGCCAGGCCTTGAGCGGCTTCAACGAACACCTCGTTATTGAGCAGCGTTAGCGCCTGCAACGGCGTGTTGGAGACGCGCCGCGAAACCGACGTTGTATTGGAATCGGGACAATCGAAGGTGATCAAATTCGGATGGGGCGCGGTCCGCTTGAAGAACGTGTACATCCCGCGACGTAAACGATCTTCGCCGGAACTCGTCTGCCATTTGAAACTGTTGGCGTAACTGAGGGCCGCGACATCCGGGGGAAGCGGCGGGAAGACGCTCGGACCGCCCACCTTGTTGGACAGCAATCCCGAAACCGATAACGCCAAATCGCGGACGATCTCAGCCGAAACGCGGAAACGGTTCTGCCGAGCCAGCAATCGATTCTCCGCATCGATATCCAGCAGCTCCGGTCGATGATGCGACGCCTGCTGGTAGGTCGAACTGAGCATGATCTGCTTGATCAATCGTTTACGACTCCAGCCGACACGTCGATACTCAGCGGCCAACCAGTCCAGCAACAGACGATGCGTCGGGGCTTCACCACGCACACCGAAGTCGTTCACGGTGCGAACGATTCCTTCACCGAAGAGATGACTCCAAACGTGATTCGCCAGTACGCGAGCCGTCAGCGGGTTCTGATCGGAGACCAGCCAACGAGCCAGGTCGAGTCGGTCCGGCTGGTCGCCACTTCTCGCCTCAATCGGCGGCAAGGTTGCGAAGCCACCTGATTGAACCGAGTGCAGCGGATTCAAGAACGCACCGCGATCGAAGACCTTCGTTTCTCGAAGCGACTTGCTTTGACTGATGATGCGAACGTCCAGCAACGGCGGGACCGGAGCTTTCTTCGCAAGTTGATCGATCTGCTGATGCAGTTTCTTCGTTGGCTCAAACGCGGTTCGCAGGAAATGATCCCGCAATTGAACGGTCTGTTGATCGTTTCGCTTGTCAGCCTCAACGGCAATCAATTCTCGAATTGCCGTCGGAGCGATCGAATCCGCGGATGCCTCCCCCGTCATCAATCGCAACTGAAAACGACCGATCGAATGCTGATCCTTATAATGTTGCCGCAAACGGATCGTCACCCGCGTCGCATGCTCCGCCGAGACAGGTTCCGAAAATTGAAATGTTGCATGTTGGCTTTTGCCCATTTGCGGCGAAATCGCCCAGCCATTGGACAAGTCGCCATCGATCGCTTCCGATGCCGGGAAATCTTTCTGAGCGAACGATGCCTCGCCCCCGCCAACTGACGATTCTTTTCGTCGACGGCGACCTCGATCTCGCTGAGAACAAAGTTTCCATGCGGCGTTCGACCCGGTCCCGATGAAGGGAGCCGCTTGTCAGCGATGACATCGAGCCGGATACCCGTAATCGGCTGATCGATTCTTGTCACCCGTTCTGCGGACTGCTGATCTTCCGATTCCGGTGAACCGGCAACCATCGCTTCGATCACGTAGTCAACCGGTTCGTTCGGCGTCGTCCCGGTGACCAGAAAACCGCCGTCTTCTTGTTGTTCAAAGTCCACGCCGTCGATCGTGGCGGAAGCTTTTTCAAATTTGATATCGTGCAAGACCAAAGGCTTCAATTCCGCCAACCGTTCCGCAGTCGATCGCAGCCAAGCGTCAAATGCTTCGGCACTTTCTTGTCCCGCCAATTCCAATTGTTGGTTCAGATCGGAGACTTTCTGGTCATGCGATGCTTTGTCGGCAACGTACTTCCGCATCCCCGCTTCATCCTTGGGAAGCTTGATCGTCGATTCGTCCCCATTGTTGAAGAAGGCGAACAAACGGTAATACTCGTCCTGCGTGATTGCGTCATACTTGTGCGTATGGCAGCGAGCACAGCCGACGGTCAGTCCCAGCCAGATGGTTCCGGTCGTCTCCGTTCGATCAAAGACCGCTTCGACACGGAACTCCTCTTGATCAACGCCCCCTTCCGTGTTTGTCAACGTTTGCCGATGGAAAGCGGTCGCCAGACGCTGATCGTCCGTTGCATCGGGCAGCAAATCGCCAGCAAGCTGTTCGACCGTAAACTGGTCCATTGGCAAATCGCGGTTGATCGCGTCGATCACCCAGTCGCGATACTTCCATGCGTTGGGACGCGGCCTATCTTTCTCGTATCCATCCGAGTCGGCATATCGGGCTTTGTCCAGCCAATGTCGTCCCCAACGTTCGCCGAAATGCTGAGAGTCCAGCAATTGATCGATCTGCTTTTCGAAGGCGTTCGGATCGGGATCACTTGCGAACGCTTCAACGTCGGCGGATTCGGGCGGCAAACCGATTAAGTCGTAGTACGCGCGGCGAATCAACGTTCGCCGATCCGCTTGCGGGGACGGAGCGATCTGTTTCTCTTGCAGTTTCGCAAGCACAAACGCATCGATCGGACTGCGAACCCACGAAGATGACGCAGATTCCGGTGGCGGATCGTCGATCAAAGGAGTGTATGCCCAATGCTGATCGTAGGTCGCCCCCGCTTCGATCCAGCGGCGCAGACCGTCGATCTGTTGCTTCGACAGCGGTGGGCCATCGGGCGGCATCCGCAGGGATTCGTCATCCGACATCACTCGCACCAACAGTTCGCTTGATGCAAGATCGCCCGGGACGATTGCCTTTGCTCCGGAATCGAGTTCGGCGGTCGCGGCCTCGGCCGTATCCAAGCGCAAGCCCGCCTCTTGATCATCCGGGCCGTGACATGCGAAACAACGTTCGGCCAGTAGACTGCGGATTTCATCGTTGAACAACGACTGCGGTTGCGCCGCGTCAGCGGTGTCGAAACCGAACAGCAACAGGACGATTCCGATTGCCGAGGACCTTCGTCGGGCCAGTGCCAGGCGTTTCATGTGAGTAACATCCAAGTTCGGATCAATTCGACTCTTTTTCGACTTCCGCAATGCGATCAGCGACTTTCTCCTTCGCCTCTTGCATCACCGACTCGATCGAAACGGATGCTCCCTGCTTCTCTTTGGAAACGTCCGCGGCGGTCATGAACGCAATCAACTCGATCGTTTCGCTCGGTTGAACCGGAACCTCTCCGGTCAAGAAGAAGGACGCGATCCGTTCGACCAACGGTTTGTATCCCGCATACGTCCCGGCATCGGCAATCGATTTTTCACCGAAAACGATCCCGCCGTAACCCGACTTGCCGTCGCGAATGCCGCGAAAGGTTCCGACGCGTCCATCCTTCCAAACGCCGGTCGCTTGGTCGGTTCCGTCGGTCGACACGCGCGTGACCGCCGTGCAGCCCGCTCCCATGATCGTGTAAAGTGTTTCGACGCCATGAATCCCGTACCAAAAGAGATCGGGATGGGTTGGGTCCAACGAACAGGGGCTCCAAACAACCGCGCCACGGACGGCTCCGACCTTCGGATCGCCGTCACGAAAGCGATGTATCTCGGGGCTGAATCGGAGCGACGAACTGCTGAACCAAGGGACGTTATGTTCTTGGGAAAGTGCTTCGATCGCCATCGCATCGACCAGGGAAGCGGCCAATGGTTTGTCGATATAGAGTCGTTTGCCCGCCTTGAAAACAGGCAGAGCTTGCCGCAGATGAGGCCGGCCATCGACGCTTTCGAGCATAATCGCATCGACCTTTTCAAGCAAAGCGGGAATCGAATCGACGATTTCCACGCCCATATCGCGCAGTTGATTCGTGAACCCTTCGACGCGATCGCGACTGCTGGCGATGTCGGGACTGCCACCGGGGAAGGCGGCGGTGACATTCATCTTCGCCAAGTCCCCTTCGGCTTTGGGATCGTTCATCGTCTTCGTGAATGCAATCACGTGCGACGTATCCAGGCCGATGATGCCGACCTTTAGCGGTTCTTCCGCCATAACCGGTAAGATGCTACAGAACAGGGCGATCAACAAGAACGGATATCGTTTCATGGCGGGCTCCAGAGGTGGGGCGTGATCCATTTTCACGGGTCACGAAAGGTATATCTATATCAATATTGAACGCGTTTGATGTTTTCTTGCGTCAATATTTCTCAGTTGATCTTGCGACGTGGTCGCTCTAAGGTGTACGCGATTGATCTTATTTTGCGTCAGTGTATTTCAACTGATTTTGCGAGGTGGTCGCGCTGGAAGCATTGTATTGTACTCGAATTCGAGCGGCCTGGGGAGTTGTTGGCGAACGATGTCTCACGCCGCTTGCGTTGATTTCTCTGTTTGATCCTTTATCATGCATTGCCCCCGTATTGCTGGCTTCCGACCTTTCAAACGATGAAGGCGCTCGCTCATGAATCTGAATCGACGTAAATTTCTCGCGCAATTCGGCTCTGTCGCCACTCTTGCAACATTGAATCCATCACGGCTGACGGCCGACGAAACAGCGAACAGCGAGAAGCCAGCGCATCGCAAGATCGATTGTCACTTGCATATCAATCATTTCGATCGTTCGATTGAAGACACGATCGCTCACATGGACGCCACCGGCACCGACAAGGCTTTTGTGCTGCCGCTGGAAACGGGCGAAGGGGGTGTGTTGCTGCGGGCTGAAACCGTGCTGCATGCGTGGCACCAACATTCCGATCGGATCATCCCGTTCTGTCAAACCGACATCCGACGCGACGACGTCTTGGAGCGGGTTCGCGCTACCACTTGTTAGGATGTCGTGGCATCGGGGAACAGAAAGAGCATCTTCCTTTGAACGATCGTCGTGTCGAAGCAATCATCGCGCTGTGCGACGACTTGAACTGGCCGATCACGATTCACTTTCAAGACGGCAAATCAGGATACAATCAAGGCCTGGCTGAACACCTGGAAACGTACTTGAAACGTTATAAACGCGTCCGCATCATCGGACATGCGCAGACATGGTGGGCGAATATCGCGCCCGATGTGCCGCCGGTCGATCAAGGTGGGCTCTATCCGACCGGTCCGGTGAAACCAGGCAGGTTGCTCGATCGATTGCTCGGCGAGTATCCCAACTTGTACGCCGACATGTCCGCCGGCAGCGGTTTCAACGCCCTTTCACGTGACGAGGAATTCACCGCCCGGTTTATCGAACGACATCCCGATCAGATGCTCTTTGGCAGCGATTGCCCGTGTCGTGACGGAAAAGGATTGAACTTCAAGGGTCTATGCTATTCCACGCAACTGCAAGCGTTCTTGGAACGGATCGTTAGTGACCAAGAGACGCTTGACAAAATCTACTACAAGAACGCGATGCACGCCCTCGAAGGGGATCATTCATAATCCCATTTCATGATCCAAGGATCGCCGGTTCGCTTTTGGAACTGCTTCAGTTCGGCTTGCATTTGACGCAGCCGATCGGCATGTGCGGGTTCGTCGGCCAGATTGTTTGTTTCATGCGGATCTTTTCCAGATCAAACAACTCGAACTCTGGACGCTGGATATACCGCCCGACCGTTCTTTGACCGTACATCGCGTCGGAACCCTGCTGGTATTGCGCTTGCCATGTGGGCGCGGCCCACAGGTCGGAAGCGAAGGGATAAGGCAGCGGAAAAGCGATGTTCCAAATCAGTTTGTATTGCCGTTGTCGAACGGTTCGCATCGGGTAATACATCTGGATTTCGTGGAAGGTGTGTGAGCCATAAACGACGTCCCAGCCGGTCGCGTCCGGATCCGAAACCGTCGACAGAAAGCTGCGACCATGAAAATCTTTTTTGTCGATCGGAGCCCCCGCAATGTCCAGGATGGTCGGCGTCAGATCGACAAGGCTGACCATCGCGTCGCTGACGAAACCGCGTCGCTGGGAACGCGGATCGCGAACGAGCATCGGGACCGTTAATCCGGGTTCGTACTGAGTCGTCTTGCCTCCGGGAAAAGCGATTCCGTGATCGCTGGTGAAGAAGATCACGGTGTTGTCCCAAAGGTTTGCCGCTTTGAGAATCTCGACCAAGCGGCCGACGCCTTGATCGATTCGCGAAACGCTTTGATAGTACTGCGCCAACTCCGCGCGGCACGTCGGCGTGTCGGGAAGGTAATGGGGAACAATCACCTCGTCGGGGGAATACTTGATTTGTTCAATGCCAGGGTAGCCATCAGGCTTGTTGCCGAACGCATTGGGTTCCAGCGGAAGGTCGGGACGTGAACCGCCTCGATGTGGATCGGATGTGCAGAAGTAAAGGAAGAAGGGTTGATCGGATTGCTTCACGAAGTCTTGAACATTATTCGCCATCTGAACCGGGTTGCGGCTGTTGCCCGGAAGGGCTTGGTCGAACTTGTAAACCGCTTCGGGTGCGACATGGTATTTGCCGATCCGACCCGTTCGATAACCTGCGTCGGACAATCGCACCGGAAGGCTCTTGATATTGGAGAACGAACTGAAGTGATGATACGAATGCTCGTGGCCGTAGTGTCCGTTCTTGTGATTGTGAAGTCCGGTCAAGATCACCGAACGACTGGCGCTGCAACTTGCCGTGGTGCAGAACGCATGCGTGTATCGGACGCCATCGGTGGCCAGCGCGTCCAAGTTGGGCGTTTGAATGACCGGATTTCCGTAGCATCCCATATCGGGGCTAAGGTCATCGGTAACGAACAGGATGATGTTCGGTGATTTCTCGGCGGCCAAGGCCGTTCGATGCATCGGATCGCAGACATAAACAACAGCCACACAAGCGAGCAAACATTGAAGGACAAAACGCATTGAACTGATAACTCTTGTTGAGGGAAGAAACCTTGAGACTGTAGACCACTTTACACCATGCGCGGTCTGAGGTGATGCCTTCACGTTTTATGAAGCGGTTTCCAAATCGGAGGCAATGCGGTTGATCGCGTTGAGCATCGCGAGGATGGTCGCCTCCACCGTATCGGTGCTCACACCGATTCCGCGATATGACTTCCCTTCGTGCTCGATTTCGAGGGTCGTTTCCCCTTGCGCGTCGCGACCGAGGGTGGCGCTGTGAACTTGGAAATCCTTGCAGACGACCTTCATCTTCGTGATCTGTTCGACCGCCCAAAACGCGGCATCGATCGGGCCGTCTCCTTGATTCACTTCGGCGGTCTCTTCCTGCTCGCCTCGCTTGAGCGTCAGTCTGACGGTGGGCGACCCCTTCCGGGAACTGCGGACTTCATAGTCAACAAGGGACCATTCATCGCTTCGGGCTCCAGCGATCTGCTGTTGCACGAGAGCCGCGATATCTCCGTCATAGATCTCTTTTTTCTTGTCGGCCAAGACTTTGAAGCTTTCGAAGACATCCTGCAATTGCTCTCCGGTCAGAACAAAACCGAGCTGGCGTGCGCGATCCGCCAACGCGGCCCGACCGCTGTGTTTGCCCAACACGAGGTCGGTCTTTGCAAAGCCGACATCTTCGGGACGCATGATTTCGTATGTTGAACGCTCTTTCAACATACCGTCTTGATGAATTCCCGCTTCGTGCGCGAAGGCATTACGACCGACGATGGCCTTGTTCCGTTGCACCGCCATCCCTGTCGTGCTGCTGACCAATCGGCTGGCTGACACCAACCGATGCGTATTGATTTGCGTGTTCACGTTGTAAAAATCGGCTCGGGTTCGCATCGCCATTACAACTTCCTCCAACGAGCAATTGCCAGCACGCTCGCCGATTCCGTTGATCGTACATTCAATCTGCCCGGCCCCCGCCTGCACGCCCGCCAAGCTGTTGGCGACGGCCAAACCGAGATCATCGTGACAATGAACACTGATCACCGCTCGATCGATGTTGGGCACGCGATCGACCAACATCTTGATTCGATCATAGAACTCGTTGGGCGTCGCGTATCCGACGGTGTCGGGAATGTTGATCGTCGTCGCTCCCGCTTCGATCGCCGCTTCAACAACGCGACACAAGAAATCGGGCTCGGTGCGAGCGGCGTCTTCCGGCGAAAACTCAACGTCATCGCAAACGCTGACCGCTCGCGACACGCCCGCCACGGCGCGGTCGACGATTTCGTCGGTCGTCATCTTCAGTTTGAATTCACGATGAATGGCGCTGGTGGCGAGAAAGACGTGAATCCTCGGCTTGGGAGCACCCTTGAGCGCTTCCCACGCCCGGTCGATATCGCGGTCATTGCATCGCGCCAATCCGCAAATGGTGGCGCCGCGAATTGTCTGCGCGATCTCCTTGACCGATTCAAAGTCGCCCGGCGACGCGATCGGGAATCCGGCTTCGATGATGTCGACCCCCAACTCGACCAGCATCTGAGCGATCTCTAACTTCTCGTTTAAGTTCATGCTCGCGCCGGGCGACTGTTCGCCGTCGCGAAGCGTGGTATCAAAAATGCGAATGTGCCGTGCCGATGCTGAACCGTTGTCGCTGCCTGACATAATGAAGATCCTGAGAATGCTGGTGACATTGCAAAAAAAAATCCCGAGACTTGTTCGACAAGTCTCGGGATTTGTGATTTGTTTCGTTCGCAAGTAAAACGCGAATCCAATCTTTACCCTAACACTCGTCCTTTGCAGAGAGTAGCAAGTTTAGCAGTAGGGTTGGTAGAAGGTGATTCACGGTCGCGTGCTTTTCAATTTGTGTTTTGTGTTTGCAACGCATTTGCTGCGGACGAATTATGAGCGTTGAAGCTTCGGCGGTCAAGACACGCAGCGCCGATTTTTGGTTCGCTGAAAAGCACCTACCGCGAATAACCGAGGCTCTTGACCACCGAAAGCATCTCATCAAAGGTGATGTATCGACGGCGATATTGAAGTTTGTAGCTGTCGATCGCCATCGCTAGCTCCTTGGCATCGGGCGACAGGCCGTCGTGCGAGCTGGCGAATTGTCTCCGATCCGAAAGTGCCGCCGCTGGATCCTGCTTCCCTCGACGATCGACGAAAGTGCTCGATTCGGGTGGAGCCGGTGGGCAAATGGTGGTTGACTGCATGGGATCCCCTTTTCAAGAAGTTTCCTTGCAGGGACTTGAGAAGAAACCATGTCCTGCAAAGGCTTGTACCGCGTTTGGGTCGATCGACCTTGTTGTGACACCATCGCGATTGCTCGCGTGGAAAGCCGTTCAAATCAAAACCAACGCACAAGATATACGTCGCGTGGTCAGAAATGAGGTCATTCGCTTCGATTAACGCGAAGGCATCATTTCGGTTCACGCACGGTATAACAACCAACCCTACCTTACAAATTCCAGGTCGGCAAAAATTTTGGGGACAATCCGTTGCAAAGATGATCGCCCGAAGTTCGGTCTGGGAAAACCTTCCCAAACGTATCGAATTCGGGCGGACCGTACCTGAACGTGGCGCAGGGGCTGCAGGTTGCGATTGAAGAATCCCGCAAGCTGGAAGCTTACGCCACTTCTTCCCGATCCGCGAGGTGCTAGTGATCCCGCGGATAATGTTCATCGTTAGACCAGGAAGATCGAGTCGATGCCGAACGTCGTTTGCGACGATGCATTGTTTTCGTTCACGCCGACGCCATCGCTGTCCCAATCCCAACGTACCTCTGGACGGATGATCACGTTGGCGTGCGGCTTGATGTTGCATCCGAATGTCAAATCGAAGACATCCGCCGTCTCATCGGTTGCCGTGTCCAGAACGTTCCACCATTCAAAGCGGCTTCCCACCGAAAGCAGGTCGTTCACGCTGTAGATCAGATATTGATTGATGCCGATCGTCTCCCGCGCTGCGTTTCCAGCCGCATCGTCGGTATTGAGCCAATCGCTTTGAAAGATGTACTGCAGGTTGTCGGCAACCGCGACATCGAAGACGACGCTGTGCATGTAACCACGTTCCAGCGTTTCTTCGACGAATCGACCGAAGACCGTCGCATAGGTGAAGGTGACGCAATCTCCCAATGCAGTGCTCATGCCGCCGATGAAGTTGTCGCCATTGTCTTCAAAACCACTGTCCCATCCAAGCGTATAACCGCCAAAGACCGATGCATTGTCGCCAAGCGAAAGGGTCGCCAACGCTCCCGTGTGCGTAAACGGTTCGCTGTTGTACATCGTGTAGGCATGGCTGTAAAAGAAGTTGTCCGGTGCCGTGACCACTTCCCATCCGATGATCGTGTAGAAATGGCCAGCCTTCACCGACAAATTGCCATAACCGGCCTCAACGTATGCTTGCGGGATCGCATGGCCGTAATCATCGCCAGCGTCGAAGCCGTTGTCCCAGTGATCATTGGAAATGCCAAACGCCTGCGTATCCTGCGAATCGGTACCGAAGATGTAATCGATACGCCCCCCCACATCAAAACCGTTGGATGTGTCGATCTCCTTCTCCATGTACATCCATGCTTGATGGATTTGAACGTCGTCGGGACGGCTATTGAAACGAGCCGGACTTCCTTGGCTGTGATAGCCAATCTGAGCCCAGCCACCGACCGTCAACCCACAAGGCATGCAACTGAACAACGAGAAGGGGTCGCCACCACCTCCCAAACAGCATCCCCCCGGCATGCTGTCGCACCCACTGTCACAAACCGTTTCGCATCCACATTCGGGCTCGCATCCACATTCGGGTTCGCATCCACATTCGGGTTCGCATCCGCATTCGGGTTCGCATCCGCAGACGGGAGCACCGCAATCACATTTCGCCTGATAGGCAACCTGCGAAATCGCTTGAAAAGGCTCGGTTCCTCGCGCTAACGTCGGTGACAAGAACATCACCGGAATAACCAAAACAATCCATCGAAACATCTCACTGACTCCTTTCGTCTTTAATCAAACGAATAGGATTTGCCCGCCGAATCAAAACCCATCTTAGTTCATAGTTCTTAGTTTACCTTGGACACGCGGTTTGCCTGATCATTCCGACGATCCAACTGAACTATCGGTCGAAAGAATTCATACGATCAGCACGGACGCTACAATTGTCACAACGCGTTGACGCTCGATTCGCCTAATCTGGTAAGCTGTTCCGATTAGACAAACCGTTCCGTGTCAATTTGCGTTTCCAGGCAATGACAACTTGGGACCTACCTGTATCGATGATGAACATGTTTGATGTTGTCTTGCGGCATTATTCTCCAGTTGATCTTGCGACGGAGCGGCTCCGCCAACGCATCGGATTACGTTTTTAGCCTTCGTTCACAGCAGTTTCCGCAAAGCCTCTAAGTGAAAGGGACGCCAAGCCATGCATTTCGTTGTTCGAGTCACCCAGCATCCGCATCCGCTTCCGATAGCTATTGCAATCGTTTTGCTCAGTCTGCTATCGCAAAAGTGGCTCCTCGCCCAAGAGGTTCGACTTCAGGCGATCCAGTTTCACAATCGGCCTTCCTTCCCCGATCCCCTTGGCGTCGCGGGACCTTTGGTTGGCGGGCATGACAGCTTTTTGATCGTGGCTGGCGGGGCCAACTTTGCCGCGCCGAATGATCCACAGCTATGGAGTCTCCCCAAACGCTACCTTCAACACGTTTGGATCGCTCGCTGCACGACGGATTCGATTCAATGGCTGGCGGATGAACCGACCTGGCGACTCGATCAACCGATTGCTTACAGCGCCGTGGCGTCGTTTGCGGATGGGGTTATCTGTCTGGGAGGGGAAGATTCCGAAGGTGCCACGTCGCGTGCGTTTATGCTGCGCGTGTCCCTGATGAACGGAATGATTCATTTGATTCAAGACGATCATGCTGTTCCCGACCTGCCTCAGGCATCGACTTCGGGATGCGCGGTGATCCACGATTCATACCTCTACGTCTTGCCGGGCCAAGTGACGAAAGCCGATGGCAGCAGCGAGCCGTCCGGCGTTTTGTGGCGTCTGCCACTGGCGGCCATTGGCCAGCAACATCGGGACGCGTCGTCCGGCAACGATACGCTCTGGGAAACGATGGTTCCTCCAGCCGAGTTTCTGCCCAGAACGCACGCGATGCTGACGGTTCAGGCGGGAAAGGTGTATGTTCTCGGAGGGCGTCGTTTTGAACCGCAGTCCGACACATCCGATCCGGCAAACTTGAAGTTTTTCCGTGATGTTTGGTCATTTGATCCGTCGGCGTACGAAGGCCGGAAGAGAACGTCGCACTCGAACCGGACAGCCAGCCAGCTTGCTTGGCGGCAAGAGTCTTTGTCGCCTGTGCCGATGTCGGCCGGGACGGCATTGCCGATCAGCGATCAGCGCATCGCGGTGCTCAGCTACGCCGATGGCTCACGAATCGCTCAAGCCTTGCGGCAGGGTGTCGCCATGGAGGACTTCGATCATCCCGGCTTTCCGCTTCAAAGCTGGATCTACGATACCAAACAGAAATCTTGGACGGCGTTCGACCTGCCGGTCAATCAAGTCACAACGCCGGCGATTCGTCATGGCGAGAGAATGTTTCTGATCAGCGGCGAGATTCGACCTCGTGTCCGCACAACACGTTGTTGGGAAATTCGCGAGTCAAATGGTCTGAGCGATCGCGAAAGCGGTGGCGTGCGTCCGACAGTGCGAGATTGAAATCTGAATTTCCTGCAGTTGAAGCGATTCGCAAAGCCGTCGGGCTTCACCGCCAAGAGCGATTCGCGGACGCCCTCCCATCTCGTTGCGGACTTCGATGTCGGTCCAGTGGATTCCTTTCGACCAACCGGTCCCCAAGGCTTTCAAGACTGCTTCCTTGGCGGCCCATCGACCGGCGTAATGTTCAATCGAAGCTTTGCGCAAACTGCAATAATCAATCTCGCCAGCGGTGTAAACGCGGTTCAAAAATAGGTCGCCATGCTTTTCGATCATTCTGCGAATTCGAAGGCATTCGACGATGTCGGTACCGATGCCGATAATGTTCATAACTTTTCTGAACCGGGTACGAATGTCATTTCGCGTCACGCAATCCACACGCTCTTTGGGCTCGGGCGAGCACTTCCCCCGCCTGCAATCGAGCCCTTTCGGCTCCGCGTCTTAAGACTTCATTGACATAATCGCTGTCCTTCTCCAACTCCTCACGACGCCGCCGCGCGTCCACGAAATACCGTTCGCTCGCCGACGCAACGGCCTTCTTAACGTCGCCGTAACCGAATCCGCCACGCCGATAGGTTTCGGCCATCGCGTCGATCTCATCACGGGCTCCGACCAATCGCAGCAAGTCGAACAGATGATCGCCTTCTGGATCCTTGGGCTCTTTCATCGGCCTGCTGTCGGTCGTAATCCGCATGATCATTTTGCGAATCGCTTTGACGTCGCCGAACAGCGGAAGCGTATTGTCGTAACTCTTGCTCATCTTCTGCCCGTCGGTTCCAGGGACCTTCGCGGCATCCTCCATCACTTTCGCGTTGGGGAGTACGAAGGTCTCGCCGAACGAGTGATTAAAGCTTCCCGCCAGATCGCGGCAGACTTCCACATGCTGAATCTGATCGGCACCGACGGGAACCAATTGAGCGTCGTAGGCCAAGATGTCGGCGGCCATCAACACGGGATACGTGAACAGCCCGGCATCGGCCTTGATCCCCTTTTCCTTCTTTTCCTTGTAAGCATGGCACCTTTCCAGCAACCCCATCGGTGTGCCGGTCATCAGCAACCATGTCAATTCGCAAACTTCGGGGACGTGCGATTGAACAAACAGGGTCGCCTTCTCCGGATCGAGCCCCAACGCCAGCAGATCGATTGCCGCGTCGCGAACGTATCCGCGCAGCAAGTCCGGATCGCGAACGGTCGTCAGCGCATGCAGATCGGCGATGAAGTAAAACCCCTCATGTTCATGCTGAAGGTCGATGTATTGGCGAATCGCTCCAAAAAAGTTACCCCAGTGGAAACGTCCCGTCGGTTGGATCCCGGATAAAACGCGCATGCGGATTGGTGGTCTGGTTACAAGTCACAGAAACGGCAGTTTTTCGATAGGCTTTTCGATGCGAAGGTGGAAACAACGGAGATCGCTCCAAGACGAGGTCCTTATCGATCGTGAACGAGTCGTTTCGACCCTCGCAGCCTATATACGTCGCGTGGCCGAAAATGAGGTGATTCGCTTCATTAAATGCAAAAGCATCATTCCAGACCACGCACGGTATAACGTACCGCGAAGCCGAAATCTTGAACAGACGCGTTCATCGCTCAAGATAGCCTAACGATTCCAGAAACCGATCAAGCTCCGCCAACGTTGATTGATATGCTTCGTTATTATCGCGTCCGAAGTTGAAGAAGCCGTGGGGCTTTCCTTCGTATCCGATCAGCTCACATCGATTACCGGCTTTTTTCATCCGATCGGTGAACAATTCCGCCGTCCGATAACGTACCGTCGTATCCGCTTTGCCATGAAAGATAATCGTCGGCGGCTGGCCGGACCGAACATGGTGCGCCGGCGAAAGCTTTTGCGGATCGACCCCCATCCGCTGTTGAAGTTCATCCTGTTTATCGGAAGTGATGGCTTGTTGGTCGTTCACTGGGGCTAGGACCAACGCGGGATTGAACAGCCGCCCATCGCATTTGGAACGGCACTGACCGAAGTATCGTCCGTCGGTCATCAAAACCATCAATCGTCCCGGTGCAAGCGGCCAAGTGACCGCCAGCGGAACCTCCCCCGCGACGATCCGTTGCGGATCAATTCCAAGCGATTGACAATTCGCCCGAATCCAACGAATCGCGGACTTCGCGTCGGCAACACAATCCTTCGCCACAACGCCGTGCCGCGTCGCGACACGATAATCAGCGGAAATGGCGACCATCCCGCTGGGAAAGGTGCCGACAGTGCGGTTCCGAACTGCTTGGGAGTACCCGACTTCCAGCCGCCGCCAAAAAGAAAACGACCACCGCGGGAATCGGTTTGCTTGTGCCCTGGCGGCTGATAAACGTAAAGTTTCAACTCGACATCATCGATCCGCTTGTAAACCTTTTCGATGGCACCAGGCATCTCGGGCGGGTAACTGGGGCGGCCCGGACGCCGTGGCTGGGCATGCGGTCGCCGAAAACAAAATCAATACGCAACAGATCACGTTACGACCGAGTCGAATCATTAGACACTCTCCGTATTCGAGATGGATGGTAACAAACTCAATTCTAAAGTTGTGGACGATGCACCAGACTTTGCGAAGGTGTCATTCTGTTCGGCGCAAAAGCAAATGTGCAGGGCTGATCATCGCCTTCCGTCAGAGGTGACCAAACGCCATTCACCAGGGCCTTTGACGACTCTGATTTGCTGATGTACCTTGATGAGCATAGAAAAACACTGGCGAGTCGGTTCGCCGTGGTTCGGAACGGTACGACAGGTGATCCGATAACTTCCCCGTGCAAAGATCAAAGCGAGGGCGGGAGAACAATGTTTCGACACGCGGTCCCAGTGATTCTCGTGGTTGCCGTTTTGGGCGGCCTGATCTATTACAGCCAGCATCGTCCGATGGTTGATCGCGTCTCTGGTTTTATCGAAGCCGACGAGATTCGCGTCGGTTCACGTCTGGGCGGGCGCATCGCCAAGATGCATGTTCAGGGAAGGAGCCCCCGTCAAAACCGGCGACCGGTTGGTCGAGCTGGAACCCTACGACTTGTTGCAAGCGCGAGACAGGAAGCGGCTCAGTCGTTGGCCGTGGCCGAGGCGCGTTATGACCGCGTCGTCGCTGGGCTTCGACCCGAGGAGATCGCCCAAGCACGGGCACGTATGAACCAAGCAAAGGCACGCGTCGATCTGCTGCGGGCCGGACCAAGGGATCAAGAGATTCGGGCTGCGGAAGGCCGGCTGCAGTTGGCGGAAAGCGAGTTGTCGCTGGCACAACAGAATTACAATCGAAACAAGAAGCTGCTTTCAGAAAATGCGATTTCGCAGGCGGAGTTCGACGCGACGGTTGAATCACTCGATGCCGCCACGGCTCAGGCAACCGTCCGACGGGAGGGAATTGGCTTTACTCCAGGCGGGAACGCGCGCCGAAGCGATTCGCGAAGCGGAAGCGATGTTGGACGAAGCAGAGCAGTCGTTCAAACTTGCCGAGGCCGGATCGCGTGCCGAGGATCTGCGCGAGGCGAAAGCGGCTCGCGATGCGGCAAAAGCGGCATTGGATGTGATTGGACAACAAAAAGAAGAGTTGACAATCAGGAGTCCGGTCGACGGGACCGTTGAGGTAAGCGATCTTCAGCCTGGGGACTTGGTTCCGGCGGGAGGCCCCGTGCTGACAATCATCGATAGTACTCACCTGTGGGTGCGGGCCTATGTGCCGCAGAATCGCGTCGGACTTCAGCTTGGTCAGACTCTGAAGGTAACGGTCGACAGCCTTCCCGGTCAAAGCTTTCAAGGAAGCGTTACCTATATATCCCGGCAGGCTGAATTCACGCCCAGCAACGTGCAAACCCCTGAAGAGCGATCCAAGCAAGTCTTTCGGGTCAAGGTCGCGGTCGACGCCGCGAAGGATGTTCGGCCCGGCATGACCGCCGATGTGTGGCTTCCCGCATCGAGCAATTCGCCATGAATTCGCTGGTTATTGAAGCGCAATCGTTGTCCCGACGATTCGGCGACAAAGTGGCCGTCGAAGACGTCAGCTTTCAGGTTCGACGCGGTGCCATCTTCGGACTCCTGGGCCCCAATGGCAGCGGCAAATCGACGATCATCCGCATGCTGCTTGGAATCCTGCCACCTTCTTCAGGCGCCGCGACAATGTTGGGCTTGGATGTCGCCAAAGAATCCGAATCCATCAAGCCTCGCGTTGGATACATGTCCCAAGGATTCAGTCTCTACGGCGATCTGTCGGTGCATGAAAATTTACAGTTCTATGGCCGCATCTACGGACTTTCCAACGATCCGTTGCGGAAACGAATCGACGATGTCCTCGATCTGACGGGAATCAGACCGTTTGTCCACCAGTTGGCTGGAACGCTCAGCGGAGGTTGGCAACGTCGATTGGCCTTGGGTTGTGCTCTGGTCCATCAGCCGCAAGTTTTGTTTCTGGACGAACCAACCGCCGGGATCGACCCGGTTGCACGGCGGCATCTATGGGACTTGTTGTTTGAATTGTCCAGCCGCGGAGTGACGCTGTTCGTGACGACGCATTACATGGACGAAGCCGAACGTTGCACCGATGTCGGATACATCTATCTGTCAAGACTCTTGGTGCTGGGAAAGCCGTCCGACCTGAAAGCCTTGCCGGACGTCAGTCCCGCGGGAACCAAACGCCTGGAATTGCGGATTGCTGATCCGGCGCGGCAACTGAGCAAACTGCGATCGATGCCGGCCGTTAGCGACGCAACGTTGTTCGGCGAAACAGTTCATGCGCTCGTTGACCAGTCGATGTCGACCGACCAACTTCTTTCGGCCGTGGCTCTTTCGGACGAGGAAGCGGAGGTGCGAGAGATTAGCCCGTCGCTGGAAGATGTTTTCGTCACGCTGACAGCCAAGGCCCAGCGTGACATTGATCAACGTGAGAACGAGGTCGCGGAGGTTCCTCGTCCGGATGTCTCCCAACCCGAGGCCCCCGAACCAGATGGAAATCTTCAACCGCAGGCGTCCGCATCGATCCCCAAGCGAAAGCATCGATCGACGCACGGTTTGTGGGCGATCTTTGTTAAGGAACTCTTCCACATTCGCCGGCAGCCGGTCACTTTATTCTTCATGTTTGTCGTTCCGGTGATGCAAACGATCATCTTCGGATATGCAATCGACACGCAGATCGAGAACATTCCCACCGTCGTCCTCGACCTGGACGGTCGCCGATACGCGTCGGAGTTTGTCGAAGCGATGACAAACACGCGGCGATTCAAAATCACGCAATACGTTTACAATGACGAAGCGTTTCGTCGCGCGCTGGCCTCGGGGCGAGCGAAAGTGGGCGTCAAGATCCCGCCGAACTATTCCGATCGATTGATTCACGCGGAGCAAACGCAAGTTCAAGTCTTAATCGATGGCAGCGACTCGCAGGTTGCGACGACCGCCCAAAGCACGGCTCAGTTGCTGGGACTGAATCTTTCGATCCAGATGGCGTCCGCCAAGGGGGAAGCATTGCAACTGGCCCCGGCCCGCGATCCCGCCGGGCACGGTGCGTTGCCGATCGAGGTTCGCACCCGATTGCTCTACAACCCAAATCTCGAAAGCGCTTCGTTCTTCGTTCCCGGCTTGGTTGGAATCATCCTTCAGTTGGTGACCCTGTTTCTGACCTCTTTCGCCATCGTTCGTGAACGCGAAGTGGGAACGCTCGAACAGCTTTTCGTGACGCCTGTTGGACGCATGGGGCTGCTGATGGGAAAGCTTATGCCCTACGCGATCCTTGGCTTTGTCGAGATGCTGCTTGTCTTGACGGTCATGATCTACGTCTTCAGCGTTCCGATTCACGGCGGCATTTCATTGCTGCTTGGCCTCACCATGCTCTTCATGGTCTGCTCGCTCGGCTTGGGACTGCTGGTCTCGACGATTGCCAATACCCAATTGGAGGCAATGCAACTCGCGTTCGTGATCATGTTGCCTTCGGTCTTGTTGAGCGGGTTTATGTTTCCCCGCAGCGAAATGCCAACGCCAATTTATTTGGCAACCTTCGGCATCCCGGCGACCTACTTTATCGAAATCTTGCGAGGTATCGTTCTGCGTGCCGCCGAGTTCCGAGATCTGATCCCGTCGATCGTTGGGCTATCGGTCTGCGGTGTCGTCGTGCTGTCGCTGAGCGTCTTCCGATTCCAAAAACGCATTCGATAGTCGACCGTTCGTCTCTGTCACAACCCGACCACACAACACGGCACGACGACCCTTCACGATCAATGGAAGACCGGCCCGACACCACGACTTCAACCGATTTCCTTCCGGGTCAGGCAAGATCGAACAACATGACCTCCGCGGATTGCACCGCTGAAATGGTGATCGCGGACGTGTCGCTGATCGCCGCACCATCGGAAGTTCGATGCGTCTGTCCATTGACCAAGACCTCGCCTCGCAACACTTGCAGCCAGCCGTGCCTGCCGGGCTGAAATCGATGTACGACTTCCGAGCCAATCTCCAGCGAACTCAAGAAGATCCGGGCATCCTGCTGAACCTTCAGCGACCCGTCTTCGCCATCGGGTGAAGCAACCAGCCTCAGTTGATTCAAACGCTCCTCGTCGGCGAATCGCTTCTGCTCGTAGCTCGGCTTCAGACCGCGTTCCTGGGGAAGTAACCAGATTTGATAAAGATGCACGGGCTCGCTTGGCGAAGGATTGAACTCGCTGTGCGTGATCCCGGTTCCAGCCGTCATTCTTTGAAACTCGCCCGGCGTCAGAACTTCGCCATTCCCCATCGAATCTTTATGCTCGAGCGCTCCGCTCAGAACATACGTAACGATCTCCATGTCGTGATGAGGATGCGTCCCGAAACCTTGGCCCGGTGCGATGACGTCTTCGTTCATCACTCGCAACGAGCGAAAACCCATGAATTCCGGATCACGGTAGGTTGCAAACGAAAAGGTGTGATACGAGTCCAGCCAACCATGATCAGCATGTCCGCGATCGGATGCTCTTCGCGTAACGATCATGCCTCACCCCCTTCCTCTTCAGGGATCGGTTCGACAAATGCTTTCGCGAAACCTTCGTAGGCCTGCCAGAAATTTTTGGCCATCGAGTCGGGGAAGGCATGGAATGCGCCCGCCTGCAAAGCGTCAACGATGGAATCGGCAACCAACGTCGGCGGTTCCGCAATATCCGCCAAACCGGCGTTTGTCGCCATGTCGGTGGCGATCGGTCCAGGATGAACACTGACAACCAGTGTCCCTTGCTTGCTGAGAACATCCTTCAATGCTTGCGTGATGGAGTACGCCGCAGCCTTCGAGGCACTGTACGTTGCAAAGTCCGAAAACGACTTCAGCGACACCACCGAATTCAGTTGCACAAAGGCTCCCCCACCATTCCTTGCCAATACAGGGGCGAATGCTCCGGCGACGCGCATCAACCCATAGACATTGACGTCGAACTCATACTTCAAAGCGTCAAATGCATCGTCCGCCAGCGGACTCGCATTCTTCAGCACACCCGCATTGTTGATAACAAGCTGCACGTCCCCCGCCTGCTCCGCAGCCGCAACGATCGACTGCGGATCGGACAAATCCAACTTCAGCGGAACAACACGGCCCGCCGATGCAGCCGCCATTTCGTCAACTGAATCGAGCTTACGAACCGCCGCGTAGACCTTATCGGCCCCGCTTGCCAGCAGTTTCTCCACGATGCTTTTTCCGATTCCACGATTGGCACCCGTGACCAAAGCGACTTTTCCCTTAACATCAAAACCCATCGTTGCAACTCCTGACGGTGACGCGCCACACATCAATCGCCATCAAGCCACATGGCTCAACGCAAAGCAAGCGATATGTAGACGACTTGGTTAGTAAACGAATAACTTATTTCAATGATGAAGGCGTTCGATGTTTTGTTGCGACAATACTTGTCAGTTCACCTTGCGACTTAAGCACCCGTGCATAAGTTCTTGAGCATAACTCGTTTAACGAAGCGTAAACTCAACAGAAGTCGGCAGTTATGTTTTTGCATTCAAATGCGTTTTGTGTCTAACGATTTCGGAAACACTGAACTTACGCCAGATGCCACCATGCTAGCACTCGCTGTAACTCGTTTAGCTACATGCTACTTACGCTTCGTTGAACGGTATTGCCGTTAAACGAGTTATGCTCAAGAACTTATGCACGGGTGCTTAATGAAGCGAATCACCTCATTTTCGGCCACGCGACGTACAATAAGTGGCGTAAGCTTCCAGTCTGCGATTGTCAGACGCTTCATGACCGATCACGATGGAACGCTTGAACGTTGAACTTCCCAAGTACCTGAACCCTTCGGCCGTTAACCGCTGGAAACCCAATGACACTGCGTATTTTGCTGAACTTGATTTTTCTGCTGACTTGTTGCCACACGTTGTTTGCCCAGCAGCCCCCCAACATCGTCTTCTTCTTTGCCGACGATCAAACCACCAGCACGCTGGGATGCTACGGCAACGATGTTGTCAAAACGCCAAACATTGATGCGTTGGCGGCGCGGGGAACGCGTTTCGACAATGCTTTCGTCAGCCACTCGATCTGTTGGGTCAGCCGAACGACGATCTTAACCGGTTTGTTCGGTCGCAGTTTCGGGACGTCGGACAATCCTGAGCAGGCGCGCCCCGACGCCGCTGAGACGCTGTATTCCGATCTGCTTCGGGAACAAGGTTACCGCACCGGGTACTTCGGTAAGTGGCACGCCAAGATGCCGCAAGGCTTTCGTCCGCAAGAGCATTTTGATGTCTTCGAAGCGATTGGTCGCAATCCCTATTACAAGTCGATGCCCGATGGTGGTTTGCGTCACGAAACCGATCTGATCGTCGATCG
>JAWKTL010000070.1:0-30883 GCA_041399105.1 Pirellulaceae bacterium
AACGCGTTTGATGTTATCTTGCGTCAATATTTCTCAGTTGATCTTGCGACGTGGTCGCTCTAGGCGTTGCGCGATCAAATATGACGTGACTCGCACGATCTGATGCGAATCGGTCATTTCGGACCGTGAACGACATAAAACAAGCGGTTGATAAGCTTTATACCATGCGTGGTCTGAAATGATGCCTTGGCGTTAATTGAAGCGAATCACCTCATTTCTTACCACGCGACGTATAAGCACAAAGGTGCCAAGTATCAGACTATCGCCACGACGTGGGGTGTGTCAATCAAATCTGGGCGTAAAGTTAAAGTTCTTTCCGCAATTATGAAGGGCTGTGCCGACCAAAACGTATCGACATCCCTGCTTTCGCAAGGCTTGAATGTCGACAGTCGATCGGACTCCTCCGCCGGTTGCGATTTCAATGGAGGGAAATTTCTTCGACAATCCGTTGCAAATCGAAGCGGTTTTAACGCCATCGGAGGTTCCGACGGCGGAAAGATCGAGAACGATGAATCGCTCGAATCCAAGTTCCACCGCTTCGGACGCGACCTGAAGGTGCGTTTGATCCATCAATGTTCGAGACTTCGCCAAGACGCATTCCCCCCGCAGATCGATGCTGACCACGATCGAAGAGGTTTCGATTCTCCAGGCATCAGCCAGGTCTTGGAGTTCCCTGAATGAATTCAGCGATTCGGTGCCTACAACACGCGACAGGTATTTGCTTTCTAGGCCGGATAGCTCGGCGATACCGGCATCGAGCCAAAGGGGGGCATTCAGTTCGACAAGCGAATGTAAAACACTCAGGTTTGGGCGACCGAGCGTGATCGCGTCCAGATCAGCCACATAGAGCCCAGCGACTCCGGTTGCAAGATACATCCGGGCAAGTTGCATCGCGTCGCCATCGGTTGTCGCTGAACAACAGACCGGACGATAGTCGTCCCGTCGACCTGCGACAGCATGCACCGCCCGTCCCTTCTTTAAATCGATGACGCCCAGCACTGCTGACAAAGGGTGTTCGGTGTCTGTGTTTGTTGTCGTCAATTTCAATCCGAAGATCTTTATCAATGATGAACGCGTTTATACCGTGCGTGGTCCGAAATGAAAGAATGACTACCTCTTACGATACTGGTTCGGGTTTTCGGCTCGACCGATGATTTCGTACAGGAAGCGGCTGGGAGTCGTCGGGACCGGCTTGCCCCATTTTCGGCGTGTCAAAGCCATTGAAAGCGTCAATTCCTCCTGGGCTCGCGTGATCCCGACGTAGCACAACCTTCGTTCTTCCGCGATGGAATCTTCATCCCCCTTGGTGCTGCGATGGTGAGGCAGGATGCCATCTTCCATGCCGACCATATAAACAACGGGAAACTCCAGTCCTTTGGCAGCGTGCATCGTAAGCAACCAAATCGCATTGGCTTGCGCGGCGCGATCTTTTTCGCTTCCGGTTTCCCGCCCGGAGAGTGCTATCTCAGCGAGGAACTCCGTCAAGCTCGGTTCGTTCGCCCGATCGGCGTAGGCATCGACAGCGTTTACAACCTCACCAACCGATGCAATGCGAGCTTCACATTCTTCGGGCTCGTTGTAGCGCGTCCGGATTTCGTCGAAGTAGCGCGTTCGCGTCACAAGGGTATTGACCGCTTCGGTCAAGCCATCGTCGCGAGCCCGTGTTCGCACATCGGCCAAGATCCCTTTTAAGTCGTCGATGCCTCGGCGGGCCGCTGACGAAAGGCCTGACGCAACATTGGGATCGCACATAATCCGCCAAACCGGTTCGCCATGTTTGACGGCTGCTTCCATCAAGTGCTTGATCGTTGTTTGCCCAAGTCCTCGGGGGGGCGTATTGGCGATGCGCAGCAGCGACACCTCGTCGTCAGGTTGTTCAATCCATTTCAAAAAGGCAATGATATCACGGACTTCACGACGATCGAAGAACGACTGCGAACCCATCATGACATACGGCAGATTTGCTTTGCGAAGCTCTTGTTCAAACAGACGCGGTTGTTCCTTTGTGCGGAACAAAATCGCGATCTCGCCCGGCTGGTAGCGATTTAACTCGATCATCCGACCGATCTCACCCACGACCTTCAGCGCCTCCTCGGTCTCGTCCTTGAACTGAGAAATACGTGGTCTCTTCCCGGCTGGGCGGGCCGGTTTGAGCGACTTGTCGTGTCGAATGGTGTTGAACTGAATCAACCGGTTGGCCATTTCAAGGATCGAACCGGTCGATCGGTAATTGCTTTCCAGACGGACGACCTTGGCGTCGGTCCAATCGTTCTTGAAATTCAAAATATGACGCACATCGGCTCCGCGCCAGCCATAGATCGATTGATCGTCGTCACCGACGACACACAGGTTGCGATGCAGCGAAGCGAGCGCTTTGATAATGCGGTATTGGCTGCCGTTGGTGTCTTGATATTCATCGACCAAGATATGGTCGAACTTGGAAGCTTCGGCCGCGCGCACCTCTTCCTGTTCGGTGAACAAGACTTCGGTGTTGAGCAACAAGTCATCAAAGTCCATCGCGCCGCAGGCCTTTAATGCATTCTGATATCGACGATATCCGGCGGCGGCCAGGTGCTCTTTGTCGGTGGACGCTTGGTGGACCGCCGCATCGGGGTGAACGGAGTTATTCTTCCACTGACTGATGATCGCCAGCAGGTCTCCTGGTTTCAGCGCCGCGGTGGGCAGCCGAAGTTCGCGAAGCACGCTGCGGGCAATGCTCTCTTGATCCGAACGATCATAAATGGCGAACTTTTTTGGGTAAGCCAGCTTGTCGGCATGCTGACGCAGAATACGGACACACTGCGAGTGAAAGGTGCCGATCGTCGGACGCGGGCGTTTGTCGCTCTTGGAGGGGCGCTTGGGGATACCCAGCAACTCGGCAATTCGTTCCTGCATTTCACCGGCTGCCTTGTTGGTGAAGGTGACAGCCAAAATTCGATCGGCGGCAACACCGTTGCGGATCAGGTTGGCGATCCGAAACGTAACCACTCGCGTTTTACCGGTCCCCGCCCCCGCCAGAACCAGCAACGGCCCGGCGAGCGTGGAAACGGCGTCGTTCTGTGCAGGATTTAGTCCGTTTGACATAGAGCGACCACGTCGCACGATCAACTGAGAAACATTAACGCGAGATAACATCAAACGCGTTCAATATTGACATTGAGCGACCACGTCGCTCGATCAACTGAAAAACATTAACGCAAGATAACATCACGCGCGTTCAATATTGACAAAGCTGCCGAATCGTATCGGGAAGGGTCCCCGCGGCAAAGGGGACGATGCAGCGACCCGATCGAGCTGCTAAAATGAACGGCAAAACATTGCATCCTCTATTGATGGCGAGTGCTCCATGAAAGTTCGCAGCGGCGGTGGTTTTCGGGCGATCTGGTATACCTTTAAGAAAGGGCGCGAGGTGGGTGGCGTCTGGAAGATGTATCGCGCCATGCGGTCACGAAACGCCTGCAAAACGTGCGCTCTGGGGATGGGAGGCCAAAAGGGTGGCATGGTCAATGAGTCCGGCTCGTTCCCAGAAGTTTGCAAGAAGAGTCTGCAGGCGATGGCCGCCGATCTGCAACCGGGGGTTCCGCCAACGTTTTGGAGCGAACATCCGGTCAGTGAATTGTCGCGGATGACCCCTCGTCAGTTGGAACATTGCGGGCGTCTGGTGCAGCCGGTGATCTATCGACGCGGCGCGACCCATTTTCAGCCGATCACTTGGGAGGAATCGCTTTCGCGAATCTCCGCCAAATTGCGAAGCCTCACACCCGATGAAACCTTCTGGTACTTCAGTGGTCGCAGCAGTAATGAAGCGGGGTTTCTGTTGCAATTGCTGGCCCGGCTGTACGGAACCAATAACGTCAACAATTGCAGCTACTACTGTCATCAGGCGAGTGGTGTCGGTCTGCAATCCTCCGTCGGCAGCGGCACGGCGACGATTGTGCTGGAAGATTTGGAACATGCCGATTTGGTTTTTGTCATCGGCGGCAATCCGGCGAGCAATCATCCGCGAATGATGACCAGTTTGATGCAGGTCCGGCGACGCGGGGGGAACGTTGTGGTTATCAACCCGGTGCGTGAAACGGGCATGGTCAACTTCCGCATTCCAAGCGACCCGTTCAGCCTGTTGTTTGGCACCAAGATCGCCTCGCATTACGTGCAACCGCACATCGGTGGCGACTTGGCGTTGTTATGGGGTATCGCGAAGCAATGCGTCGAAGACGATACCATTGATCGATCATTTCTCGATGCGCACTGTGCCGATTCGGGAGCGTGGCTTGACGCGGTGCGAGCCATGACGTGGGAGGAGATCGTTGCCAAGTCGGGGGTCCAACGCGACGAAATTCGAACGATTGCCGATGTCTATTCGCGGGCAAAACGCGTCGTCTTCGCATGGACGATGGGAATCACCCATCACGCTCATGGAGTTCATAATGTTCAGGCGATCGCCAATCTTGCGATGGCTCGCGGCATGCTCGGGCGTCCCGGATGCGGATTGCTTCCCATTCGCGGACACAGCAACGTCCAAGGAATCGGCTCGGTGGGAGTCACGCCGAAATTGAAGGACGACATCTTCAGAAATCTTCAAACGAAGTTCAACGTCACGTTGCCGACAACGCCGGGAATGGACACGCTTGCCTGCATGGACGCGGCGTTTGAACGGCGGATCAAATTTGGACTATCCTTGGGAGGCAATTTGTACGGGTCGAATCCCGATTCGACTTATGCCGACGAAGCGTTGTCGCGACTCGAGATGTCGGTGATGATGAGTACGACATTGAACACGGGGCATGTCAACGGTTTGGCGGATGAAACGATCATCTTGCCGGTGCTCGCCCGCGACGAGGAACCTGAACCGACGACGCAGGAATCGATGTTTAATTTCGTCCGTCTGAGCGATGGAGGGCCGCGCCGCGTTCCCGGTCCGCGCAGCGAAGTTCACGTGATCGCCGACTTGGGACGACGAGTCCTCGGCGACAGCGATGTCATCTGTTGGGATCAATTGCAACAAACGGCGACCATTCGCCATTGGATCAGCCAAGTTGTGCCGGGATACGGCAAGATCGATCGAATGGAAGAGACAAAGAAAGAATTCCAGCTTGACGGGCGAACCTTTCACGAACCGAAATTCCCGACCGCCGATGGACGAGCGATCATGCATGTTCACTCGCTGCCGGACCTGAAAGGGACGGAATCGAATCAGTTGCGGTTGATGACCGTTCGCAGCGAAGGGCAGTTCAACACCGTTGTCTACGAAGAGGAAGACCTTTACCGTAATCAGACGCGTCGTGACATTATTCTGATGCATCCGGACGATCTGCGGCGATTGGGGCTGAAGCATGATCAGAAAGTCAGCATCGAAAGTGACACCGGTCGGATCGATGGCTACTTGGCGCGGGGATATGACGCGATTCGCCCCGGCAATTCACTGATGTATTATCCGGAGTCGAACTGCTTGGTGAGTCGTCATGTTGATCCGCAGAGCAAGACGCCGGCGTTCAAGGGGGTCGTGGTCACGGTCACTCCCCAGCAACAATCATCACAACCGCCGCAACCGCGGCTGTGGCTGCGGTGTGAAAAGAATTCCCTTCCTCGCGATGATGGGTGGACGGCGTGAACGCCCCTTCGCCTCGCTAAGTTCAAGATGGATATAGGATCAAGCAATGAATCGACGTGAATTTGTCGCCGGTGGATTGGCGATCGGTATCAACACAGCCGCTCTGGGAGCATGGGATCGGGATCGCATGCAGGACGCGGCGAACGTCTTGGCGAAAGCAACGGCACAAAACGAGATCGAATCGAGTGCTGTACGTTCGGCGGGGAGCGGACGTTTTTTCGCAGTCCTTCGGGAAGGCGGATTCCATCGACGCGATCTTTTTGTTGGCTTCGATCTCAAAGACGATCGCGATTGCCGCCGTCATGACGCTGTTCGACGAAGGGCGTTTCCAACTGGAGGATTCGGTTGCCAAATACATTCCTGAGTTTCAAGGGGACGGACGCGAGCGGATTACGATGCGTCAGTTGATGACGCATGTTTCCGGCCTACCGGATCAATTGCCCGAAAACGCGAGACTGCGTTCGCAACACGCACCTTTGTCGGAATTCGTCGCCGAGACGGTGAAGACTCCGCTGTTGTTCGAGCCCGGCACACGCTTCGGTTATTCCTCGATGGCGATCTTGCTGGCAACCGAGGTGGCTCGGCGGATCAGCGGTCGCACGATCGCCGAACTGACACACGATCGAATCTTCGAGCCGCTGGGGATGAAACGATCCGCAATGGGACTGGGTCCGTTCAAGATGTCCGATATCGTGATGAATCAAGTCGACCGCGCCGCGCCGGAATCCGGAGCCGGCGACCCATCAACGAAGTCGTGGGATTGGAACAGCCCCTACTGGCGAAAGCTCGGTGCGCCATGGGGGACGGCGCATGGCTCGGCACCCGACTTGGCGACGTTCCTGCACGAACTGCTTCATCCCAGCGGGAAGATCCTTCGCGATGAGACGATCAAGATGCTGGTGACCAATCAAAACCCGTCTGGCGTCGAAACGCGTGGACTCGGATTCGATGTTGGCTCGATTGGAGACACGCCTCATCTGAGCGCGGCGACTTTCGGCCACACCGGATCCACGGGAACCATTTGTTGGGCCGATCCGGCAACCGACACGATTTGCGTCATCCTGACGACCCTGCCCGCCCTTGCTGTTTCTCCCCATCCGCGCGATTTAGCTTCCGCAAGGGTCGCCGCGGCAATTCGTTGACAATCGCTGGAGTGATCTGACCATGCGTTTTCTTGCTGTTATTCCCGTTCTCTGCGCGTCGATTGTTGGCGGCATCTCGCTCGTTGACGCAGCCGACACGCTGATGGCTGGTGTCGGTAAAGTGGACATCACCGAGCCGACCGCCGGTCCCGCGCACGATCGGATGTATGCCCGAGCGTTGGTGATCAGCGACGGAACGACAAAAGCCGCAATCATCACGGTCGACGCCGTCGCGATCGGCGGTATCGGCTACATTCGAGATGACTACTTGCCCAAGGTGCGCGGCGCATTGCAAACGTCGCTCGGGATCGATCCGCAACATGTGATGGCCAATGCGAGCCATTGTCACGGAATCGTTCGTCGCGATGCCGCGGAACTGACGGTGCAAGCGGTTCAGCAGGCGGCCGAAAGCATGGTCCCGGTGCATGTTGGCGTCAGCACGGGGCACGAAGATCGGATCATGGAGAATCGTCGGCTAATGATGTCTGATGGTCGACAGATCGATGTGCGTCACGCCTATTCGCTTCCTCCCGACGACGAAGTCGCCGACGTTGGTCCCATCGACCCGCAGATCGGCGTTCTAAGGCTGGATGCCGTTTCCGGCGAAACGGTGGCGATCGTCTACAACTTCGCTTGTCATCCGATTCAGGGAGTTCCCGGCGGGGCGAACACGGCCGACCTGACCGGTATCGCCTCGACCGTGATCGAAGAGAATCTCGGCGATTCGACGGTCGCCTTGTTCGTTCAAGGATGTGCCGGAGACATCAACCCGATTGATTACAAACACACCGATCATCCGCGGCATGCGCGGACGCTTGGCAACATGCTTGCCCTTAGCACGCTGAAGGCTGTGCGAGAGGCGACTCCGCGAGCGGATAAACGCTTTCAGTTCATTCAGGAAAAGCTCGAGCTTCCGCGGGCCGACGTGGCGCAGCAGATCGCCGATATGCAGATTCAACGCGAACGACTGGTGAGTTCCCTGACCGGGACGAGCTTGAACCTGAAGACCTATCTGCCGTTGATGGTCAAGTATCACCTGGACGACCAATTTCCATCGTACTATTCACATCGATACCTCCATGATGACAAGCTGCAGCGGCAGGACATGCGTCATTTGGATGCCGAGAATCGCCGCAATATGCAGGCATACACGCGCAACATTCATACGATGGAAAAGATCACGCGTTTGAACACCAATCTGGCATTGTTGAAGAAACATCAAGCCGAGATGCTGGAGAGCGGAAAACGGACGATCGACGTTGAATTGTTGGGTTTGCGAATCGGCGATTTCGTGATGACAACATTTCCCGGCGAGTTGACGGTGCGGATTGGCTTGAACATCAAGGAAGCGTCGCCACATCCGAACACGTTTGTGGCCGGTTACACGAACGGTTATATCTACTACGCACCGACAGCGGAGCAGTTGCGAAACGTGGGCGGTGCTCAAGAAGACAGCGATTGTATATTGGCTCCGCAGTGGCAAGCGATATATGAAGCCAAGGCGGCGGAGATTCTTTCCAATTTGATTCCTTCCTCATCTGACAACTGAGCACTTCATGCATCGTGATCTGAACCGCTCAATGCTGGGCGATCTTCATCTTGCACCGCCGCCGTCGGGTCCGCGCCCGACAGGTCGACGTGTCGCCCCGGCTTCGGAGATCACGCGGGCGGCGGGAGATTCGATTCCCTTGCCGTGCCCTTTGTTCGCATACGATTTGCCGTGGCATCTGTTGACGCCAACTCAAGGTGCCCGACTGGCGCATGACCTTGCCGAAGCCCAGGTCTTTACGAGCGTCCTGAGTCAAGACATCGAGGGAGTGCCGCCGACGGCCCACCACATGTGTCCTTACCGACCGGAACGATATGGCGTAACGCTGGACGATCTCGCGGCCGCATCGATCGTCGACCTGCGACTCACCAGCGAAGTGGGGGACGGCAGCGTCTATACGATTGAGCAATTGCGGCGCTGGGACAAACGAGCCGATTCGTTACCCGATTCAACCGTCATCACGGGCTCGCGATGGCCACCCGATGTCGCCGCGCCTGATCGTTTACGTCGCAAGATTGACCAGTTGCGCGTGCTCGCTCCTCAAGCGGCGGTTTTTGTTGCCATCAGCCCCTTTCATTTGCAAAGCGATCTAGCCAACGTGCTCGTTGCCAAACCGGATGGCGTGATTCTTCGGTTCGATCTCGATCCGACATCGTTGTCGACGGGATACCTGATTGCCATGCAGACCGCCGCCTGTCGCACAATGATCGATCAGAGCGACGCGGCAAACACGACGATGTGGGTCGCCGCGCCGACGATGACGGCGCTGGACCTTGTTAAACTGCTCGCTTTGGGAGCCGCCGCGGTCAGCATCGACTATCTCGTGCTACATCATTGGCACGAGGTCATTGATACACATTCGTCCGATCAACACGCGGCGGAATATAGTTTCAGCCAAACGGCTGCGGCCACGGACGAGACGACCGTGGCACGCAAGAACCCGATTGCACCCGTCGTCGAAGATTTGCTCGGCGAAGCACTTACGTTTGTACACGGGCTGGGAGCGGCCCATTATTCGCAGCTTCGTCGCGAGATGCTCGCGACGGTCGATGAGAATCTCGCCGCCAAGACGGGAGCGTTGTTGATTCGCTGATGCAATCGGCGACAACGTTTTTTGCCGCAATGCCTATTTCGGCAGACGTCCCGTTTCCACCTCGGGGAACGAACCGGTGAGACCTTCTTTCATGAAGGCGACCACATCGGCAACTTCTTGTTCCGTCAAGTTTAGTGGTTTCATTTTGTCGCTCAGCCACGGGTTTTTGTGACCGCCGTTGTTATACCATTGCATGACTTCTTCCAGCGTCTTTTGGCTGCCATCGTGCATGTATGGAGCTGAGGCGGCGACATTTCGAAGGGTGGGCGTTTTGAAAGCCCCTTTGTCCTTTTCTTCCTTTGTCACCACATAACGTCCCAGATCGGGTTCCTTGGCGTCCATCCCGACACCAAGATTGTGGTACTGTTCGTCCGTAAAGTTGGCTCCAGCATGACACAAAGCGCAGTTGGCTTTTGTGAAAAACAGCTTCATCCCGCGTTGAGCCGACTCGTTCATCGGATGAGCATTGGCTGCGGCCACCATATCGTCGTATTGCTTTGCCAGATCGGGGTCTTCTTCGCGCAATGCATCCATGTCTTCCAGGTCCAACGCAAAAACTTCCTTGAATTTGGCCAATGGATTCCAGTAATCGTAGGGTGCCGGCCCGGTGACGATCGCTCGTTCAAAGGCCGCGATCGCCTTGCCGACACTGTCAATATTCACGCCGGTACCGAAGATCGCTTCAAACTGAATTTGGTAGCCGGGAATTGCACCCAGACATTCGACACAAGCATCGTGCGTGTTCCCCATTTCGATCGGATTGGCGATCGGTCCGACCGCCTGCTCTTCCAGCGATTTCGCGCGTCCATCCCAGAACTGGGCCCCGCTGACGATCCGGTTGTAACTGACCGGCGAATTGCGATTTCCCGTCTGTCCACGCACACCAACGCCGAACTGCGTCAACGCGCCATAACCTTCGGTCGGATTGTGGCAACTGGCGCAACTGATGCTTTGATCGGAAGACAAACGCGGGTCGAAGTACAGTTGGCGTCCCAATTCAATCTTCGCACGGGTCAACGGGTTATCTTCGGGAATGACGATGTTGGCCTTTGCGGCATCGAGACCCTTCGGCAGAACGACCTCCAACTTGACGTGATTCTCCGGTTTGGCGAGCCAGTTTTTGATCTCTTCTTCGCTTAGCGGACCTTCGCCGGGGATACCGGTTAAAAGCGAAGATTCACCAAGATTGACGCGGGCGGTTTTCGCTTCTTCGGCAGGCAACGTCGCAGACGCGCCAATCAAAGCTGAAAACAATGTTGCCATAAAAAAACGTTGCATTGATGGAAGCTCCACAATTGAGGGGGCGGAAGACATTTCTTAACATTGATGCTGTATCAACGGAATTTGACCGGCGCGGGATCGACATCAAGGGAATGATCGATCGGAGATGCAAAGGCGGGCAAGCAAAACGCCTTTGAAGGCAGGCTGATCCCGATGCGTTATACGGTGTGTGCTCTGAAACGATACCTTCACATTGTCAATGAAGCGAATCACCTCATTTCGGCCCACGCGACGTCTAAACGGATTCGCGCGGAGCGACAGCATATAAACAGTTTAATCAATTGGCAAAGGGTTTGCTTGAATCTGAGCGCCAGATTGCGAAGATTCGTCGAATCTCGCAAGCGATCACCGCCCTGAAAGAAACGAATTCCGACAATTTTCTTGTTCGATGAAGCGAACATCGTGCAAACAACAACGACGCTGCTTATGCTGTTAGTTTGGAATTTGCGACGCGAATCAAGAACCCACCTTCAATCAAGCGTTTTCGTCTCTCGCTTGCCTCAAGCCAGAGAACGCTCCCACAGGAACGACTGCCGTGTCTGAACAAGTAACTGATTCCCAGCGTGCCGAGCAACTGGTTGAATCGTGTCAAAAGATTCGACAACAAGTTGGTCGGATCGTCGTCGGGCAGGATACCGTAATCGAACAATTGCTGATCGCGATCCTCGCGCGGGGTCACTGCTTGCTGGAAGGGGTGCCCGGCTTGGCCAAGACATTGATGGTTCGCTCCCTTGCCGATGCGATGCATCTTTCGTTTCATCGAATTCAATTTACGCCCGACCTGATGCCCGCCGATATCACCGGCACTGATATCATTCAAGAATCGGATACCGGTCACCGCGAATTGGTTTTCGATCGTGGGCCGATCTTCACGCAGATGCTGCTTGCCGACGAGATCAATCGCACGCCGCCCAAGACGCAGGCCGCACTGCTGGAAGCGATGCAGGAACATGAAGTGACCGTCGGAGGGACGACGTACAAGCTGCAAGAGCCGTTCTTCGTGTTGGCAACGCAAAACCCAATCGAGCAGGAAGGGACCTATCCGTTGCCGGAAGCGCAACGCGACCGCTTTCTGTTTCTCGTTAATGTCGAGTATCCAACCCGCGAACAAGAGGCGATGATCATCGACCGCACGACGGGCAAGTTTGACGACAAGGTGGAACCGGTCGTCACTGGAGAGGAAATCATCGAGTTTCAGAAGACGGTACGGATGGTTCCGCTGCCCGAACACGTTCGCAATTTCGTGCTGGACATCGTACGCAGCGTTCGACCTCGCGAGGAAAGTTGTCTGCCATGGGTGCGTCAATTGGTCGACTGGGGACCTGGCCCTCGAGCGTGCCAGCAACTCGTGTTGGCGTCGAAAGCTCGGGCGTTGCTGCATGGGCGTCACCATGTAACGCTTGACGACATCGAAGCATTGGCGGCTTCCCGTTTTGCGGCATCGGATTGTGCCGACCTTCAATGCCGAAGCAGAAGGTGTCAGCGTTGCCGATATCGTGGCGCGCTTGCTGAAAGACGTTCCGCGTCCCAAAGCCCAATTGCTATAGCCTGGATTCATTCTTTGATGCGAGGTTACCGCCATCACCCGGGTCACCGATTTCCTAACGCCGCAAGATCTTGCGAACACGACCAACCTGCAGCTTCTTGCTCGCCAGGTGATGGAGGGCTTTTGCAGTGGCTTGCACAAGTCGCCGCACAAGGGTTTCAGCGTTGAATTCAAAGAGCATCGGCAGTACGTCCACGGCGACGAGATTCGCACGATCGACTGGAAGCTGTTCGGAAAAACGGATCGCTTGTACATTCGGGAATACGAAGAAGAGACGAATCTTCGCTGTCATCTGTTGCTGGACAAGAGCGGTTCGATGGCTTACAGCGGATCGCGATCCAACGGTTTCAGTAAGCACGACTACGCCGTTCGGCTGGCCGCTTGCCTTGGTCACTTAATGCTCGCGCAGCAGGATGCGGTCGGATTGATTCATTTCGACGCCACGGTTGGTCGCATCATTCCGCCACGTTCCAAGCCGAAACATCTTTCCGCGATTGTTAACGAACTGAGTGCGATCAAGGCGGAGCACGAGACCGAATTGGCGTCCGTCTTTCACCAACTCGTGCCCAAGATTCCACGTCGGGGATTGTTGGTCATTCTTTCGGATTTGTTCGGCAACACGGAAGAGTTGATGAAAGCACTGGCTCACTTCCGCCATGCCAAGCACGAGATCGTCATCTTTCAGATTTGGGATCCCGACGAATTGGATTTTCCGTTTCGCCAGTGGACACAATTTCAATCGTTGGAGCAAAAATCGCATCGTCGGCTGATCGATCCGGCTCATCTGCGGAAGGCTTATTTGAAGAACTTGGATCAGTTTCGCCAAGCGATCACCAACGGGTGTCATCGAAATCGGATCGACTTGGTTCCCATGGTCACCGACCAGCCTTATGCTGAGGCATTGGCGGCCTATCTGGCGACAAGGAGGCGTCTGCGATGAACTTCATCAATATCGCATTGCTTGGGGGACTGGCGGCGGTTGCGATTCCACTGATCATTCACCTGCTCAACCGCAGCAAATTCAAGACGCTCGACTGGGGCGCGATGCATTTGCTCGAATCCGTGATCGCCAGCAACAGCAAGCGAATCCGACTCGAACAACTGATCTTGCTGCTGATCCGTTGTGCGATCCCCGCGTTGCTGGCGTTTTGCTTGGCGCGTCCCGTGCTGACCGGATGGCAAGCGCTCCCTGGTGACGCTCCTTCGTCGACTGTGATTGTGTTGGACAACAGCTATTCGATGGATGCCCTGGGAAAGTCGGGAACCCGCTTGTCCGAAGCAATCGACGACACGCGGCGGATCGTCGAAAGTGTCGGTAAGGGTTCGGATACTTCCGTGGTGCTGACCGGTGGCATGCCGACTCCCTTGTTCGACACGGCCGTCTTCAACCCGCGAGCAATCACGGATCAACTGCCGTTCTTGCCGAGTGGACGCGGTGCGACATCCCTTCAGCGGAGCCTTGAATTGGCGACGTCGATGATCAGCGGGATGGCGACATCGCGCGCAATTTAATCCTTATCAGCGACTTTCAGAAGGCGGATGTCGAAGCAATCAGCGACGAACAGCTTGCCCTGTTCCGGCAGGGACTGGCGGAGCAAGCGGTGCCGCCGAAAGTGACTCTGATTCAGCGTTCCGGCGAAGTGAAGAACAATGTCAGTATCGAGGATCTGGAGTTGTCGGCGACCGCGCTGGGCGTTGGGCAACAAATGAAAGTGCGTGTTCGACTGAAGAACTTTGGCGAACTGGACATCCCCGAAGCAAGGCTTCAATTCTTCGTCGACGATCAATTACAGAATATCACGCAAGTCGCAATCGCCGCCGACGCAACCGCGCAGACGCTGTTCGTGCATAAATTCGAGCAACCCGGTTCCCACGTGGTGAAGGTCGATGTCGATGCCGGAGACGATCTAAAGACCGACAATAGTTACGTCGCGGTTGTCGATGTGATTGACAGCATCGAAGTTCTGCTGATCGATGGGGCTCCCAGTAACGAACCGATGCGCGGCGAAACCGATTTCTTAGCCGTCGCGTTGACTCCGTTTTCGATGGGACGGATGGAACTGGCTGATCTCGTGGAGACGCGGATCATTCGTGAAAGTCAGCTCGACGATGAGTCACTCGATTGGGCTCGCGTGGTGATCATGGCCAATGTGGCGAAACTGGCTGACGACCGGCTTGGTAAGGTTCAGCAGTTCGTTCATCGAGGGGGTGGACTGATCGTTTTCGCCGGCGATCAAATGAATGTCGATTGGTACAACCGCATTTTCCACGAGAAGGAACGTCTGTTTCCCGTTCCCATTCAACGAATGGCGACGCAGTCGCGTCCGAACCCGGCCGATGGCAAGCAGGCGTTGTCCGCCAGGATTGTGGCTCAGCATTACGATCATCCGGCATTGCAGCTCTTCAACAGTGGGGGCAACGAACTCTCGAAGGCCGAGATCGAACAGTATTACGTTTTTGGTAAGCCGGCCGACACGTCGGAGAACCGAATTCAAGCGGTTGCCAACAAAGCGACATCCCCGATCGACAACCTCGATCCGTTGGCCTCCGTGCTGATGAAACTCGATACCGGCGATCCGTTCCTGGTGGAAAAGCCTGTTGGCAAAGGCTATGTCCTCGCCTGTGCAAGCACCGCCGACGCCGACTGGAACCGACTTCCGCTGCGTCCGGTTTACTTGCCGTTGGTCCAACAACTTGTCACATCAATGGCGACTCGCGGCGTCCCGGCGTCGAATTTAATGACGGGGCAAACACTCGTTGCTTTCTTTGCGCCGGAAGCTTCCGAAACAACGCAGGTCTTATCGCTGCCGGGGGAACGACAGAAATCGTTGCGTCCGGTCGCGGAGGAGAACCGTTCGATCATTCGTTATACCGACACCGCGCAGCCCGGCATCTATACGTTGACGCAACCGGATGCATCGCCGCGAAACTTCGCCGTCCAGACGGATCGCGCGGAATCGGATCTGGAATCGATCGATCGCGAACAGCTTCAAAAGTTTGCCGAATCGCTTGGTGCCGAAGTCGTGGACGATGGGGAGGCCTATTTGCAGCTCGATGCGAGCCGTCGGCACGGGCGTGAAGTTTGGCGATGGGCGTTGTTCGGATTGTTGGGACTGATGTTCGCCGAACTCTTCTTCCAACAGCGGTTTTCGAGAGTTCGATCATGACAACCTTGCGATTTGTCGGAGACTTGCCCGCTTGGCTCGGCATCATCTTGGCTCTTCTTGGGGCCGGGCTAGCGCTAGCGTATTACCGTCGGGAGAGCTTTGATTTGCCAAAGGGCTTGCGTTGGTTTCTGCCGACCCTGCGAGCCCTCGCCATTTGGATGGTGATTGTCATTTTGACGGGTCCGGTGTTGCATCATCGCAAGGAGGTCGGACAGCTTGGCAGCGTTCGATTGCTGGTCGATACCTCACAGAGCATGACGGTCGCCGATCCACAAATGCCGCTTGCGCGAAAACTGCGCGTTGCGCAAGCACAAGGTTGGCTTCCCGAGGGGCAATTCGATTCGCGGCTTTCCGATTTGGCGGATCGGATCAACGTGGTCCGTTTGGAAACGTTGAAGGCGCTTGATAACGAAGCGGTCACGAAGGAGCAAGTTGTTGAAATTCGTGAGGAATTCATCGCACAGGTGACCCAGTTGAACACGTTGGTCGAAGCGATGCAGACCTCGGTCCGGCAAATGTCGGCCAAGCTAGAAGATGATCAAGCCGGATCGATCGATCCCGCGGCGGTGTTGCAATCGAGCGTCATGGATGAGATTGACAATCTGAATTCGGTGGCGATCGAGAATGATGAACAGTCAAGCGAGGTCCGCAATCGTTTGCTTTTATTGGCGGGGAAGCTGCAGCCTTTGGCGGAGCATTATGAGACCGCGTTTGAAGGCTATTGCCAAGCTTGGTTGCAATCAGAAGGTGATGCGGCACGCGCCGCGCTGCAATTGTTTGATCAGTCGCTGCGAATCAAGCGGATCGAATCGCGACTGCTGGCGAAGGAATCCGGGCTGCTGGCTCGCCTGAAAGATCAACACCACGTCGATGTCGCGGCTTTGGTGGGAGATGAAGAAGTTGCGATTTGGAGTTCACGTGGTACCAGCGAGATGCCCGAATCGTTCGATCACATTGCTTCCGCAATGCGAACCAATCTAGCCGGAGGATTGATTGAAAGCGGTGATGCTTCGGTCGGGGACGCCACCGACGAACCGGTCGCAACGGGTGCCGCGACGGTTTTGTTTTCCGATGGACAGCACAATGCCGGTCCCTCGCCCATGCAGATCGCGGGCGTGGCGAAAACCCAGCAGAATTTGATTTACACCGTCGGGTTCGGCACGCAGAACGAACCGACCGACCTTGTCATGCTCGACGCGCGGTATCCCGACACCGTTCACAAGACCGACCAGATTCGTGGGACCTTGGTGCTGAAAGATCGCATGCGCGAAGGCCTTCCGTTTGTCGTGCAGATCAGCGATGGCAAGAATGTTGTCTGGCAAGACGAACTGAAATCTTTAAACGTTGCTCAGCGTCAGATTGAGTTTAGCTTTCCGGTCGAACCGCTGGTCGATGCGGCGGGGGAGCGGTTTGAGGCGGATGTTCAACATCACAGCATGCCGATTGAATTGACGGCACGGATCGTCCCGGTCGATGGCGAAACCGATACGGCCAACAACGTCAAGACGCTCCGATTCGCCGCGATCACGCAGCGTCAACGCTTACTGTTGATCGACAGCCGCAGTCGTTGGGAGACTCGCTATTTGAAGAACCTCTTCGAACGTGACTCGGGTTGGGAACTCAATTCCATCATTCTGGAATCGGGGACCGGAAACAATCGCTTGCAGCGGGGCGAATCGGACGGGATGTTCCCGACGTCAAAGGATGAATTGTTTGAATATGATTTCATTATTTTCGGAGATGTCGCGCCGTCGACGTTCAATGCGGGCGAGATCATTTGGCTGCAAGATTTTGTTGAATCGCGAGGGGGCGGAATCATATTTATCGATGGTGTCCGCAAGGAACTGCATCGAATGCAGGCCGATTCGCTGGGGGTATTGCTTCCTGTATCGTGGCTGCCCGATGCGGAGGTGAAGAAAGCGGATCGTTTGGTGCTGACCGACATTGGCGACGCGAATCCGGCTTTGACGTTGGTGAACGATGCGGGAGAAAACAGCGAATTCTGGGAGCAATTGCCGGCACCTTCGCAAGTTATTCCCGGCAAACCGACAGCCGACGCGGAGGTCCTCGTGGAAGCGGTCGTCGGCAATGAAACGCTCCCGGTCATCATTGGTCGCAGTTTTGGTGCCGGACGTGTCCTTTATTTTGCGACGGATGAAACATGGCGTTGGCGTTATCGCGTTGCCGATCAGTTTCACCAGCGATTTTGGAATCAGATCGCACGCTGGGTGATGCCGCGACCGTATGCTGTAAGTGATCAGTACCTCGCGCTCGATGCAGGCGCCACGCGATATGACGCAGGGGCGGTCGCGCCGTTGCGTGTTCAACTGCGCGGTCCCGATGGAAAGCTTGTCAGCGATACGACGGTTGACGCACTGGTCTGGAAGGATGGTCAGATTGTTTCGACGATCAGCATGTCTCCTGAACCGAACATGCCGGGCAGCTATCGGGCGGAAACGGGGCCGTTGGCCCCGGGAGATTACGAAGTCACCATCCGCGCCGGCGGATTCAACGAGTCGGCGTTTCAAGCGAAGACCGGCTTCGTCGTGGCTGAGCCGAGTAACAAGGAATTGGAACAGATCGCCTGCAACGAAGCGTTGCTGACCGACATGGCGTCTGCTGGAGGGGGGGAATACTTGCGTGAAGAGGATGTCGACAAGATCGTCGAACTGCTAGAGCCGCTCAGTGCCGGACGCGTGATTGAATCGGACACGTTGCTGTGGCAAAGTTGGCCGTGGTTCCTGGGGATTGTTGGTCTATTGAGCGTCGAATGGCTGCTGCGTAAACGCAATGGTTTACTGTAATCGGCGATTCGACCTGGCGATGGGGCTTTCAACATCGGAGACTTAGGTTTTGATGCAATCGCTCGAATCCTATCGATTGATGCTGGTTGAAGACGATCGAGAATTGGCTTCGATGGTTGCCGAATTCTTGACCGCTCAGCAGTTCATCGTGTCGGTTGAACATGATGGTCTGAAAGCCGTGCAGCGTCTGTCGGTCGAGCCCTTTGATGTGGCTGTTCTTGATATCGGTTTGCCTGGAATCGACGGTATTGAAGTCTGTCGACGGATTCGCAATCAGTTTAGCGGGCCGATCGTGATGCTGACCGCGCGGGGCGATGAAGTGGATGAAGTGATCGCGCTCGAGGTCGGCGCGGATGATTACATGTCCAAGCCGGTCCGTCCGCGTGCGCTTTTGGCTCGGTTGCGACTACATCTGCGTCGGGTCGAAGCACCGACGGAATCGAGCAGCGCTTCTCGCATCGAAGTGAGCGGAATGAAGATTGATTCGGCCGGACGAACCGTGCAGGTCGAAGGAAAAGATGTTGTCTTGACGACCGCGGAGTTCGATTTGTTGTGGTTGCTGGCTGAAAACGCGGGGCACGTTGTCGACCGCCGTCGCATTTACCGCGATCTGATTGGCATGCCTTATGACGGTCTGGATCGATCGGTCGATCTGCGAATCTCGCGTTTGCGCAAGAAGATCGGTGATGATCCCAATCTGCCGAAACGAATTAAATCGATTCGAGGCGTCGGTTACCTTTTGGCCGTTTTGCAATGACACGACTCTTCCTGCGGTTCTACCTTGGTGTCGTTCTGATCCTGATCATTGCCTGGATGATTCTCGGGTATGTCTTTCGGGAACGAAGCGACTCCAAGAATATTCGCGTCGTCGAGGAGGCGTTGTCGGGTGGGGCGCGTCTGTCGCGTCAGCAGTTTGAAGCCGCGCCGCGGGATGAATGGCCGAAGGTTTTGCAATCCTTACAAAAGGAATTTGATTATCCCGTGGAAATTGTGCGGCTGGAGGACCACTCACTGCGAGCCGAATTAAAGGATCGCCTGCTGCGTGGAGATGTTGTCTTGCACGCCAGCAGAATCAAGATCGCATTGCCCGACAATGAATTCTTGCTCTATTTTGGTCCGTTGCCGCAATTTGTTGGTCCTAGTCGCGCCGAGGTGTTCATTGGCGTTGGGTTTATCTTGACGCTGGCGGCGGCCGCCATTGCAATTTTGTTGCGTCCGGTCGCGATGCAGCTTCGTGCCGTTGAACGGACGGCCACGGCGATCACAGGAGGCGACCTTTCGGCTCGGATTGATCAGACGGCGGTCAAGCGAACGCTTCCGCTGGCGATTGCGTTTAATTCCATGGCCGATCGGACAGAGGATCTGTTGAAACGTCAACGCGAACTGTTGCAAGCCGTCTCCCATGAATTGCGGACACCATTGGCTCGAATTCGTTTTGCGGCGGACCTGATCGAATCCGCGACGGACGACCAGACGCGTAAGGCGCGGCTTGAATCGGTCGATACGGCGACGCAACAATTGGACGACTTGGTGGGCGAACTGCTGACATACGTGCGAATTGATTCCGAAGCCAGTTCAACGCAGTACGAAGAGATCAACTCGCACGAACTGTTGTCCGACGTCATTCAGACCTACGCACCACTGAACCCGAGGTTTCAATTCTCGATCGCTCCCGAAAGCCAAGAGTTTGATTTCTATTCCGATGGTACCAGTTTGCAGCGTGCGATCGGCAATCTGGTCGCCAATGCGGCAAGGTATGCTTGCCAAAGCGTACAACTGTCGACCCATCGGGAGGCCGATTCGATCACCATTCACGTCAACGACGACGGACCGGGAATTGCGGAAGAAGATCGACAACGAATTTTTGAACCGTTCGTGCGGCTTGATCCTTCCGACAGCGAAGGGACAGGCTTGGGGTTGGCCCTCGTCAATCGAATCATCACTTCGTTGTCGGGCTCCGTTCGTGTGGAGGATTCCGCCCCACACGGCGCTCGCTTTATCGTGGAACTTCCGGCAATGTCGCGGTGACCGGGGATCAACACCGACGGCTACTCTTTGTCGGCTCGGAGGACCGAAACGAATGCTTTTTGCGGGATATTGACGCTTCCAAATTGCTTCATCTTCGCTTTCCCCTTTTTCTGTTTTTCCAATAGCTTCTTTTTGCGAGTCACATCGCCGCCGTAAAGCTTCGCGGTCACATCCTTGCGGTAGGGCTGAATCGTGGCCCGGGCGATGATTGTGCCTCCGATCGCACCCTGGATGGGGATCTTGAACTGGTGGCGCGGGATCGCTTCGGCAAGCTGTTCACAGTAATGCAAAGCGCGGGTTCGCGCTTTGTCGCGATGAACCAAATAGGAGAGCGCGTCAATCGGCTCTTTGTTGACAAGGATATCAACTTTGACGACATCGGTCGGGCGATACTCAATCGGTTCATAGTCGAACGATCCGTAACCCCGGGTGATCATCTTTAATTTGCCGTAGAAGTCAAACAAGACCTCGCCGAGAGGCATCTCGCTGATGATCTCGACACGCCCGGCGGAGAGATAATTCATCGATTGACTTTCCGATCGATGCTCCCGGCAGAGTTCCATCACGGGGCCGACGTATTCCTCAGGCGTCAAGATCGAGGCTTTGATGTAGGGTTCCGAAGCAGACAGGATCGTCGTCGGATCGGGCCAATAGCTTGGGTTGTCGACTTCGACCGTCGTTCCGTCGTTAAGCTTCAGATGATACGAGACCGACGGCGCTGAAATGACCAGCCCAAGATCGTACTCTCGTTCCAGCCGTTCTTGAACGACATCCAGGTGCAATAGCCCAAGAAAACCGCAGCGAAAACCAAAGCCCAGCGCCGCCGAACTGTCTTTCTCGAAGGTCAGGGCGGCGTCGTTGATCGACAGTTTTTCGAGTGCCTTGGTCAAGTCGGGGTATTCGTCGGTACTCATCGGATAGACCGATGAAAAGACAACCTGTTTGGCGGGTTGATAACCCGGGATCGGGCTTTCGGCGGGTCGATCGAGCAGCGTGATCGTATCACCGATTTCGATATCCTGGACGCTCTTGACTCCGGCGACGATGTAACCAACCTCGCCGGCAACAAGCTGTTCTTTCGGAACCAGCTTGAACTGGTTGTAACCCAGTTCGTCCACCTTGTAATCGCGATCGGCATGCATGAAGTGGATCACATCGCGAGGTCGCAGCGTCCCCTCCATGACGCGGCATTGCAGGATGACGCCTCGATATTTGTCGAAATGCGCGTCAAACACCAGCGCTTTCAACGGCGCATCCGCATCACCGGTCGGACTCGGCAAATGCTCCACAATGCCGGCTAAGACGGCATCGATTCCGTCACCTGTTTTCGCGGAAACCGGAATCGCGGCAAAGGGGTCGAGCCCCAGATCGGCATCGATCTCCTCACGCACTCGATCGACATCGGCCGCAGGAAGATCGATTTTGTTGATGACGGGCAACAGCGTCAGATCATCCTCCAGCGCTAAATAAAGGTTGGCGACCGTTTGCGCCTCAACCCCTTGCGTGGCATCAACGATGATCAGAGCCCCTTCGCATGCCATCAACGACCGGCGGACCTCATGTGAAAAGTCGACATGTCCCGGCGTATCGATCAGGTTTAATTGATACTCTTCGCCGGCGGAGGTCTGATACGAAAGGGTCACCGTATTGCTTTTGATCGTGATCCCTCGCTCGCGTTCGATGTCCATCGAGTCGAGCATCTGATCATGGAATTCACGCTGGGAGATTCCGTTGCAGGCCTGGATCAGGCGGTCGGCGAGAGTCGACTTGCCGTGATCGATATGAGCGATGATGCAAAAGTTGCGGATGTGTTTCATGCTTCAAATGACACATGTGACGCGCGAAGGTCTTCGTTTGCGAAACTTGCGTCTAGAATCTTCGTTTGGTGCGACGAGTGATGCGGTTGAGCTTTGATCGAGTCGAGTCGGCCGCGGGGGGAGCCGCGGATTCTTCCGCCGTCATTCGCTTTTTCGGAACGGGGTGATCGAAACCCTCCATCGTGTCTTTGATGAGCTGCTTGTTAATTCGTTGCTCAATCGATGTCAGAATTTCGCCTTCGCCGGGAACCACAAATGTGTAGGCGACACCGTCGCGTCCCATGCGCCCGGTGCGACCGACGCGGTGAACGTAGTCATCGCAATCCTGAGGCACATCAAAATTGATGATGTGCGAAATTGTCGTGATATCAATTCCGCGCCCGACAACATCCGTGGCCACAAGAACTTTCAGGTCTTTGCTGCGGAGCTGTTTAATGACGCGATCTCGTTCGCGTTGCGCCATATCGCCATGCATGCAGCCGACGTCTTCGTACCGTTCGCTCAGCTTGCGATGCAGTTTGTCGGTGCCTCGCTTGGTTCGGCAAAAAATGATCGTTTGGTCGGGCTGGTCGCGTTCGAGCAGTCGCATCAGCAAATCCAAACGCTTGTCGGCGTCGACGGTGAAATAATGCTGCTCGATCGTTTCCACCGACATGTCCTTGGAACTGCAATCGACCATCTTCGGTTCGAACATGTAGCGTTCGGCTAATCTGCGGACGTCGGGCGCCATCGTCGCCGAGAGCAGTAGCGTCTGTCGGTCTTCGGGGCATTTGCGCAAAATGCGTTCAATTTGCGGGCGAAAACCGATATCGAGCATCCGGTCGGCTTCATCGAGAACGACGCACCAGATGTCATGCGTTTTGAAGGTGCCGCGCTGGAGATGGTCATGGACGCGGCCGGGGGTTCCGACAACTACCTGCACCCCCTCGCTGAGCTGCTGCGTCTGTTTTCGCAAATTTTTCCCGCCAGCCAGGACCGCAATTCGGGTGGGAACGCCCTTTGCCAGACGAGTCATCTCGTTGCCGACTTGATCGGCAAGCTCCCGAGTTGGTACTAATATCAGGGCCTGCGGCAAGCACCGTGGCTCCAGGGGATCAAGCTGCTCAAGGATTGGAATCGAAAACGCAGCGGTCTTGCCGGTTCCAGTACGTGCTTGTCCAATAACGTCCTCGCCATCCAATGCCAAGGGAATCAATCCGGCTTGAATGGGCGAAGGGGTCTCGAAATTACAAATCTTCAAAGCGCGCAGCATAATGGGCGACAGATCAAGATCGGTAAACGATAGCTTTGGCTCCGGTAACGATGCTTCCATGTTCTCGCTGATATTGTTGACACAGCGCCGCGACAATAACACTGGCCTATCCAGTGCGGACGATGAGTGCAGTAATGTCTATATACGTCGCGTGGTCAGAAATGAGGTGATTCGCTTCATTCAATGCGAAGGCGTCATTTCGGACCACGCACGGTATAAACCCATGTTTTAATATGAAAATTGACGTTTGAACATCGGGGGCGACGGATGTCATCCAATTCGAATCTTTTGCTGACGCAATGTTCCGACGAACTGATCGCTGTCTATCGCGATGGTTTGTTGAATGACACGCTCCCCTTCTGGCTGCGTCACGGCGTCGACACCATCCATGGCGGCATCATGACGTCGCTCGATCGTGACGGAACGCTGCTCGACGACGACAAGCTCATGTGGCAGCAATGTCGGTTCATCTGGTTGATGGGCGAACTCTACAACAACGTCCAGCAGTGTCCCGAATGGCTGGATGCCGCGCTGCGCGTCGCCAACTTCGTCGAGCAACACGGATTCGACCAGAAGGATGGTCGTATGTGGTTTCATCTTGATCGTGGCGGAAAACCAATCCGTAAACGACGCTATGCATTCTCGGAAAGCTTTGCGGCCATCGCCTTTGGGGAACTGGCGTTGGCGACCGGTGATACCCGATATGCGGAACTCGCTCGCAAGTGCTTTCATCGTTTCGTAACGCACGACCCCGATCGATTCGGCGAGCCAAAGTTCACTTGCCTGCGACGCACGCGAAGCCTCGCCGTGCCGATGATCACCATTGCGACCGCACAGCAGTTGCGTTCATCGATTCAATTGGAGGATGCCGACACCGTGATCGACGACGCGATCGCCACCATCCATCAGTTTCACAACAAGCCGGAAATCGGTTGCGTGATGGAGACTGTTGGTGCCGACGGGGCGATGATCGATCATGTGGATGGACGCACGCTGAATCCGGGGCACGCAATCGAAGGGGCTTGGTTCATCATGTACGAAGGTAAAATTCGCGACGATGAAAGACTGGTCCGAATGGGTTGTCGAATGCTCGATTGGATGTGGCGACGGGGTTGGGATCAAGGCTATGGTGGGTTGTTCTATTTCGTCGATGTCGAGGAAAAGCCGGTGCAGGAGTATTGGCACGACATGAAATTCTGGTGGCCTCAAAACGAGGCGATCATTGCGACGTTGCTGGCGTATCAATTAACCGGCGATGCGAAGTATGCCGCTTGGCACGATGTGGCGCATCGTTGGGCTTATGATCATTTTGCCGACCCTGAACATGGCGAATGGTTCGGTTATTTGCATCGTGACGGTCATCGCAGCAGTACGCTCAAAGGGAGCCACTGGAAAGGTCCCTTCCATCTGCCGCGAATGCAGCTTACGTGCTGGAAGTTGCTGGAAGGGACCTGCCTGTAATCCCCCCGCAAACCGCTGCTTTTCTTTAGTCTCGTGCAATTCGTAAGCTAAGTTTGCACAGAAGGTCGATCTGTGGACCAAGCGTGGGGGCTTGTGCGGAGCAATCGGCATTCTGGTCGCCGGGTCGGCGACTCGATGATCCAACTCATGTTTGCTTGCGGGAAAGCTGAAATGTCACGAACCATGAATCCGATTGGTGCCTCTCGATCCGAACTTAGTCGCCAAGAACAGTTTGAACTGATCAAGGGACGCATCCACAGCAAGCTTGTGGATAAGCTGGATCTTTCGAAGATCGGCGATCTGAAGGGGGATACGCTGAAGCGGGAAATCCGCATGGTCGTCGAACATCTTTGCGATGCCGAAGATACTCTGCTGAACCGTCAGGAACGCGAAAGCATCGTCGACGAGGTGTTGGATGAAACATTCGGCCTTGGTCCGCTGGAACTGATTTTAAAGGACACGAAAGTCAGCGACATCCTGATCAATGGGCCAAAGAACATCTACGTCGAGAAGGAAGGCCAACTTCAAAAGAGCGAAGTTGAATTTCGCGACAACAAGCATCTGCTGCAAATCATCGATCGAATCGTGTCGAAAGTGGGTCGTCGCGTCGACGAGACCTGTCCGATGGTGGACGCTCGCCTGGAGGACGGCAGCCGCGTGAACGCGATCATTCCCCCCTTGGCTTTGGACGGCGCGGCGGTTTCCATTCGTCGCTTCGGCAGCAATCCGCTGAAGCTTGAAGATCTGTTGAACTACAAAGCGTTCACGCCCGAAATGGTGATGCTGCTGGAGGGGTGCATCAAAGCCGGATCAACATGGTGATCTCCGGCGGTACGGGTTCGGGTAAGACGACGCTGCTCAATACGCTCAGCAGCTTCATCCCGCACGACGAACGTATTGTCACCATCGAAGATGCGGCTGAATTGCAATTGCAACAGGACCACGTGGTCCGGTTGGAAACGCGTCCGCCGAACATTGAAGGCAAAGGGGCTGTTACGGCGACCGACTTGGTTAAGAACGCGCTGCGTATGCGGCCTGAACGCATCATCATTGGCGAATGTCGTGGTGGGGAAACGCTTGACATGTTGCAGGCGATGAACACCGGGCACGATGGATCGTTGACGACGATTCACAGCAACAATCCTCGTGATGCGATCGCACGTCTGGAAACTCTCGTGATGATGGCCGGCTTTGAAATGCCGGTCAAGGCGATTCGGTCGCAGATTGCCGGAGCGGTCAATGTGATCATTCAAGCGAGCCGCTTGCAGGGGGGCAAGCGACGCGTGACCTACATCACCGAAATCGTCGGCATGGAGCAGGATACGATCGTCATGCAGGATATTTTTAAATACGAACAACAAGGCGTCGGTCCCGACGGTAAGGCGAAAGGTCGATTCGTTTGCACCGGCGTTCGCCCGACTTTCATGGACAAGCTTGAAGGAAAGGGCATCCGCTTGCCCGCCAGTGCGTTCCGCGAACGCGTCATGATGGAAGCATAGGGGAAGCGAGTCATGTTAACGATTGTGATTGTAGTTGCCGTTGGCGTTGGTATCTCCGCATTGATCGGTGGTGCTTGGCTGATGATCGATTCGGACGCTGGGGGGCCAACCGCCGCGGAGAACCGACTCGATTCGTTGGCGCGGCTGCGAACGGGAAACGATATCCAGCATGAAGCCTCCCTGCTGAGCGGGAACGGCTTCGACGAAACCAAAGACCGGTATCAATCGTTGCTGGAAGCGTTGCCGGGGATGGGAACATACCTCGAACAGGCCGACATGAATCTGGATGCCGGCAAGTTTTTCGGCATCGTCGCGCTTCTGTTCCTGGCCGGTTTCGGCGTCTGCGTGGTGACTCCCATTCCGATCTTGTTGGGTCCGATCCTGGGCGCGATGCTGGCATCCATTCCCTTCCTTTATGTCATGTGGGTGCGAAGCAAACGCTTGAAAACGTTTGGCAATCAAATGCCCGAGGCGTTGGAGTTGTTGTCCCGCAGTTTGCGCGCGGGGCATTCGTTGGCCAGCGGATTCGGATTGGTCGCCAGCGAGATGCGTGACCCGATTCGCAAAGAGTTCGCTCGTTGCTTTGAAGAACAAAACCTGGGCGTTTCGCTTGAGGAAGCGCTCAACGACATGACGGAGCGCGTCCCGAATATGGACTTGAAGTTTTTCGCGATGGCCGTGATTCTGCAGCGTGAAACCGGTGGTGACTTGGCGGAGATTCTCGACAAGATCAGTCATCTGGTTCGTGAACGCCTGCAAATCCTTGGCCAAGTGGCGGCGTTAACCGGGGAAGGTCGCATGAGCGGCATCGTTTTGCTGGCCATGCCGCCGGGACTGTTCTTGACCATGCTTTGGCTGAACTATGAGTATGTGATGTTGCTGTTCACCGATCCCATTGGTCGCAAGATGATGGCTGGAGCCCTGGTGATGCAGGTTCTTGGGGCGTTGGTGATCCGCAAGATCATTACGATCCGCGTCTAGGAAGCCGCATCGATCCGACTTTCATGTTCCATCGACAGTCCATCAGTCGTCCGAGTCAATGACATTATCGTTATCCAACTGGTTGTTCTTCGCACCTTAGAAACTGTTCCGTCGCTTCCGTAATCAAGGGTTTCTCGAATGCTTGCCGATCCACAAACAACGACCTACGTCGTGATTGCCGCAATCTTTGTTGGCGTCTCGGCTGTGGCATGGCTGATTATTGGACAGTTGACCGGCGGCGAAGAGGTTCATCGCGCCGAAGCTCGCTTGGCCGAATTGCAATCGGCGCGTCGAGGCGGACGCGACGACCGTGAACATACGAAGAAGGAAGCGCTGGCTTCGGTGCTGAATCGCGCCGCCCCGTTGGCGAATTCGCTGAAGCCCAAAGACGACGCTAGTCAAGATAAATTGAAACTGCGCTGCGTCCAGGCGGGCTTTCGAGGCGAAGGCGCGCCGACGATGTTCCTGACGATCAAAATGATCAGCGGTCTGGTGGGGGTCGCCCTGGGCGGGGGCATCGGTTTGATCATGAACGGATTCAGCCAAGACGCGATCATGAAGGTGTTCGTTGTCGGCGGATTGATGTTCTTCATTCCTGAATTCGTTCTCAGCTTCATCATCAGCCGCCGACGTCAGAACATTTTCTTGGGGCTTCCCGACGCTTTGGACTTGATGGTTGTATGCGTCGAAGCGGGGTTGGGTCTCGATCAAGCGATGCGAAAAGTTTCGATTGAGATGCAGAAAACATACAAGGTGATTGCGGAGGAATTCGGCGTCGCCAACGCGCAGTTGCAACTTGGACGCCCGCGAAACGAAGTCCTTCAGGCTTTAGGCAAACGAAGCGGCGTCGATGATTTGAGCGCCTTGGCCTCGATCTTGATTCAGGCGGATAAGTTCGGCAGCAGTGTCGCGCAGGCGCTTCGCGTTCAATCCGATTCAATGCGTGTCAAGCGGCGGCAGATCGCCGAAGAGAAAGCGGCCAAGAGTGCGGTGAAGTTGATCTTCCCGCTGGTCATCTTCATTTTCCCGGGCATCTTCGTCGTCCTCGTTGGACCAGCGGCGATATCGTTCATCGCCCAGGATTCGTTCTAAGGATTCGTTCGCAAATAAGCACCCGTGCATAAGTTCTTGAGCATAACTCGTTTAACGGCAATACCGTTCAACGAAGCGCACTCAACTCAACAGGAGTCAGCAGTTATGTTTTTGCATTCAAATGCGTTTTGTGTCTACTGATTTCGGAAACACTGAACTTACGCCAGATGCCACCATGCTAGCACTCGCTGTAACTCGTTTGGCTGCAAGCTACTTACGCTTCGTTGAACGGTATTGCGTTTAACGGCAAGCCGAAGGCGACGGCGAAACACTGGAAAACGTCGCCTTCGGCTTGCCGTTAAACGAAAAAACTTATGCGTTGGTGCTTAGATTCAGCAAGTTATATCGTGCGTGGTCCGAACTGATGCCTTCGCGTCAAATGAAGCGAATCACCACATTTCTGACCATGCGAAGTATAACATCAAGCCGAGACGAGTCCCCAGGTGGCGAGTTGAGCAATCACGCTTTTCGGCCATCTTCCATTGCTCGTTCGTCGGCGGCACAAAGGGGTCGGTCGTGTGATGCTTGCAGATTCCCAGCAACGCCAACGACATCTTAAGGCCACCGAATGACGCTACTGACATTCCGAGGCTGCCCATACAAACGGCCTAGGACGTCCGGCTTGTTTGCGATATCGATTCAGCGCCCGCCTGGTCGTCGTCGATGGCGGCTTGGTAGAGATTGCAAAACAACGACGGACAAACATTCGCACCGCCATTCACCCCTCCGGTGCCTCCCAGCGAGACGGCTTCGGGGAGCAGATGCTCGGGGCCGACTAAAACGGCACCATTCCGGACGATGCCGAATGGCGAAGTTGCAGTACGCTTCAAAGGCTTTCATATCGCCGGCGCTTGTCTTTGAAACCGGCAACATTGGGTTCGTCGGACAATCGCCGCAGCATTTCAACGGTAATGGTCCCGTGAACACACGAGGGCATGTTGTACACGATCAAGGGCAACGGACTTCGCTCGGCAAGTTGAACCAAATGGGCCAGACGCTGCTCGTCGGGAAGCGGAAAGTAGTAGGGCATGGTGCTGACAACACCCGCCACACCACAATCGGCGGCATGGTCGGCAAGACCTAATGCGTCGTCGATCGATGGATTACTGATTCCCACCAGTACGGGAACACGATCGTTCACCTGCGAGCAAACACGTTCGACCAGTTCCGTTTGCAGCTTGAACGGCAAAGCGGGTCCTTCACCACAGGTGCCCAGCAGGAACAATCCGGCAACATCCGATGTGAGGATGTGCTCCACCAAGGCGTCAACGCCTTCGTGGTCGAGGCGATCGCGGGCCGCCAAAGGGGTGATCATCGGCGGAACAATTCCGGCGGTGGGGACGGGCAAACTGGTTGGATTCATGCAAGGGTCTCCCATGCGGTCGCATTGCTTTTGCTGAAGTATATTCACCCGATGACGACGGGTAAAACGAAACCGGGCGAATTTTCGCTCCGCCATCGGGATTTACAGACCTCTCATTTCGATTGGGCAAAACAATCCGGCGGAGTTTGCCTTTGCTGATCTAGTTCTGAGCAGCGATTTGCGGCACAATGTCCCCTTTCTGGTGTTGCTGCAATGATACCGCAGGCATCTTTGTCGATCTTCGTATCTACCTAGGAAATGTGCATGTCCAGTCCGAGCAAACAAACCACATCCGCGTTGATGAGGCCCGGCCCGGGAGATCGTATCGTCGAAGTCGACGGGCAACCGGTCTATTTGCGGAAGCCGGTGATGGCGGCCGTTCTGGCTTGGTTGATCCCAGGGGCGGGACATATCTATCAAGGTCGAACGCGGAAAGGCTGGATGTTCATGATCTGCATCCTGGTTACCTACTTCTTCGGATTTGCAATCGGAGGTGGCCACGTGGTGTATGCGTCCTGGATTGAGGGTGATAAACGCTGGCATTATATCTGTCAGTTGCCGATCGGCATTGTCGCGTTTCCCGCGCTGATCGAAGGGAACAATATGCGCAAGCACACGGTTCGCGGCGTCACCACCGGCGATTGGCGACCGATCTTCGGAGGCTTGATGGCTCCCCCCAGGCGTCCACTTCGCGAAAACGATCGCGACGAGCTTGCCGATTGGTATGCTCAGCGCGGCGCGGGATACGAGATGGGAACGTGGTACACCATGATCGCCGGCTTGCTGAACATCTTGGTCATCTTCGATGCGTATGCCGGCCCGCTGGCAATTCCGATCAGCGGGAAGACCGATCGTTCGCCACCCGATGACGCGGAGAAGAAAGAGGAGCCGACAGGTGGCGATGACTCGGCGAAACGCGATGTTACAGCGAAGGACAACACAGCAGAATCGACGTCGGAGGATCAAGCCTAATGTTGCCGATGACACCGCTTTACATGCTCTACTTCATACCGTTGCTCGTTTCAGTCAGTTTTGTTTATGCCGGAACCCGTCACGAAGATCCGAAAGAAATTCTGAAACAGGCGTGGCACACGGCTTACTGGATCGTCGCGTTCATGGGCGTCATCTTTGTCATCCTCTGGATCGTTGGCTGGTTTCTTTGAACCGATCCGGTCCGACGTATGTCGTCTCTTTCTT
>JAWKTL010000071.1:0-28613 GCA_041399105.1 Pirellulaceae bacterium
GACTGTATCGCGTCGGCTTTGACATGTCGTCCAATCAAGAGATCGTTCGCGTGACCATCACATGGACTCTGGTCGTCGCCGCGATGTCGTGCTTGGCGTTCTACACGCGGTATGGTCAATATTTTGCGCGAACGGTGATCTTAAGCTGGACGATCATAACGCCGATCATGATCTGCTTCTTGCGGATGATTTGGAGAATCGCCGAACGTATCCGTTTACAACGAGGGCTGGGAACCAAACGTGTCGCCATCGCGGGCTTAAACGAACTGGGGCTGCAAGTTGCAAGGAACATTCAACAGAATCCAGGTCTGGGATTGCGACTGGTGGGATTCTACGATGACCGCGATGCAAGTCGACGTTGCGAACTTGGTTCGGACGAGCCGCCGTTTGCCGGCAGCATCGACGACCTGATCATCGCCGCCCAGGCCAATGAACTTGATGTCGTGATGATTTCGCTGCCGATGCGGGCTGAAGAACGGATCAAGTTCATCCTCGACAAATTGAGTGACTCGACCGCTTCGGTGTACATTGTGCCGGACTTCTTTGTGTTTGAATTGATGCATTCTCAGTGGACGAACATGGGAGGCATACCGGCGGTCAGCGTCTTTGAATCGCCGTTGTATGGTGTCGATGGCTTGTCGAAGCGAATGACCGATATCGCATTGGCCACGGCGGCGCTCTTCGTTGCCGCGATCCCGATGATGCTCATCGCCATCGCGATTAAATTGACCTCGGTCGGCCCCGTCTTCTTTCGACAAAAACGTTATGGCATGGACGGAAGAGAGATCTTTGTCTGGAAGTTTCGATCCATGACCACATGCGACAACGGTCCTATTGTAAAGCAGGCGAGCCGAGGAGATTCCAGAATCACTCCGCTGGGGGCGGTGTTGCGAAAGACTTCGCTCGACGAACTGCCACAGTTGTTTAATGTCTTACAGGGAAACATGTCATTGGTTGGGCCGAGGCCGCACGCTTCGGCTCACAATGAACAGTACCGAGGATTGATTCGCGGCTACATGCTGCGACACAAGATCAAGCCGGGAATCACCGGTCTGGCACAAGTAGAAGGTTGTCGTGGCGAAACCGATACGCTGGACAAGATGCAACGCCGCGTCGATTATGATCATCGCTATATTCGCGATTGGTCGTTGTGGCTGGACATCAAAATCCTGTTCAAGACCTTACTGGTTGCGTGGCGGCAGCCCGAAGCCTATTGACACGGGCGGACTTCGCGGGCCTCCGGCAAGCCGAGAGACTTTCAATCCCAGTCGTCATCGGAGGCGTCGTCGTAGCCGTCCGCATTGTCGTATGCTTCGTCGTCCTCATCGTCTTGCCAGGCGGCTTCTGCATCGCGAGCGTTGGAAGGACGTGACGGAGCGTGAAGTTTCGCGGTGTCGGTTCGAGCGGATGAAGCGGCGTCGCCACCATTTTTGTTGCCATTCTTCATGGCCTCCCACTGCGCCGCAGTGATGATCACCTCACGCGCTTGAGCACCGTTGTACTGACCGACAATTCCGTCTTCAGCCATGTAGTCGATCATTCTCGCGGCGCGTCCGTATCCGATTCCCAGCGCCCGTTGCAGCAGCGAGAGGCTGCCGCGTCCTTCATTGATGACCACCTCGATCGCACTTTCGTACAACGCGTCTTGCCGCCTCAAAGCCTGCGTGCCATTGGGATTCTCGCCATCGGAATCGTCGGCAACCTTCAAGTTCATCAATTCACCGACGAAGTTCTGCTCCGTCATGCTGCAGTGGTCGACGACGCGATCGATCTCGTCATCGCTCAGATAGGTGCCTTGTCCTCGAATCAAGGTGCTCGTTCCCGGCCACAGAAACAGCATGTCGCCGTTGCCCAACAGTTTGTCGGCTCCGTTGGCGTCCAGGACGACGCGGCTGTCGCTTCCGCTGGCGACCTGGAACGACAGCCGTGCGGGAAGGTTACTCTTAATCAATCCGGTGATGACATCGACCGTCGGCTTCTGCGTCGCCAAGATCAGATGAATCCCCACGGCGCGACTTTTCTGTGCGAGACGAATGATGTGCGTTTCCGCATCTTTGCCGCTCGTCATCATCAAATCAGCCATTTCGTCGGCAACGATCACAATAAAGGGCAGGTGATCGGGAATGTTGCGTGCGGCTTCTTCGTCTTCGGGCTGGAATCGTCGCTCCAGTTCCTCCCGACCCAATTGGTTGTACCCGTTGATGTGACGCACACCAACTTTGGCGAGCAACGAATACCGTTCCTCCATCTTGTCGACGGCCCACGCGAGGATGGCTTCGGCTTTCTTCATGTCGGTGACGACCGGATGCATCAGGTGCGGCAGGCGTCCGTAGCCCGACAGTTCAACCATCTTCGGATCGATCATCAGCATCCTGACCTCATCGGGACGGCGAGTCATCAAGATCGACGTGATGATCGAGTTCAAACAAACGCTTTTACCGGTACCAGTTCGTCCGGCGATCAGCAGGTGAGGCATTTTGGCCAAGTCGACGGTCAACGGATTTCCTGATACATCCTTGCCCAGGAAGACGGGGATGTTCATTTTGTTCGCCGAGCCACTGCATTCTTCAATCACCTCTCGCAAGCGGACCGTCTGCCTTGTATCGTTGGGCACTTCGATTCCGACCGTGTTCTTTCCCGGAATGGGGGCCACAATGCGGACCGTTGGCACCCGCAAGGCAATCGCCAGATCATCCGCCAGTCCCGTGATTTTGTTCAGCCGCAGCCCTTTGTCCAACTCGACTTCATACTGGGCGATCACAGGTCCCGTTTCGATCTCCTTCACGCGGACGTTCAGGTTGAAATCTTGAAATGCTTGTTCAAGGAGACGAGCTTTGCGTCGGACTTCTTCGAGCTGGTCGTCGTAACAAATGTCATCCGACTCATCCAGCAACGTTACCGAGGGCAACAGATAATCATCCGCGCCGTTGGGCAACTGCTCACGCATGGTATCGGCCAAGGAGTCGCCGCCGGACTTTCGATTTTGCTTGGTCCTGATCTTCGGCTCGTGATGTTCCGGCGTCTCTTGGTGAGCCGGATCGAGTCGCAATTGGACTTTCTCCCCTTCGACAACCACTTCGCGCGTCTCGGGCTGCGGTTCAGGTTCGACCGTTGACGGTTGCGCATCGTTCTCCGCATGATCATCATCGGCATGGTCAACCGGTTTTCCGTCAACAGCCGCATCTTGCGCGGATTTGACAGGTGCTTCCTGGTCCGCAGTCGGCGGAAGCGGTTCGGGCTTACGGCCACGAATTCGAACGGTGGGAGCAACGGTCGGTCGGCTTTGATCTTCATCGTCAAGGAAGATCGGATCATCAACATCGGTATGCGATCGCTCGCGATGCGAACCGTGCTTGGGAAGCATTTTGCCGACTTGACGCAGGCCCGCCACGGAGGTCTTCGCGCTTGTCGTCGCCACTTTTCCGGTGGCGTAAACCAAGACGTAGTCGGTCGCCATCAACATGCCGAACGACAGACACGTCAGCGCCAGTATCCATGCGCCGGCGGAGGCGAAATGCATTTGAAGCCATGTGCTCGCCATCGCGCCCAGATAGCCCCCGGCACCGACGACAGGCATGTTGGACAATTGGAGGCGAGCCAACGCGGCAGCCGTCGTGACGGCCACCAGGACGAGAGTCCAGCCGAGCGAACGCAACATCGGTGCGCGAACGCCTCCCCGCACGATCACACTGATCGCCATCCCGCCCACGACGGATGCGATCAACCCAGCGCCGACGCCCGTCGCCGTCAGTAACGCTCCGGCAAGGATCGCTCCCCAATATCCGCAGGCGTTCGTTATCCGTGGATTCTGGGGGAACACGAGCACATCGGGGGAGTACAACGACGACAATGGCCAAACCGGCGGCTCCACCGGGTCGGCTGGATCGAAGGTGAACAACGACAGCCCCAGAATGATCGACGCCGCGGCCAAACCAATTCCGGCAACATCGCGACGGATGCTTCGCGGAGTGGCTGGTGTCGGGGCTGGCTGGGACATGGACGTTGGCTCCGCACGGCAACTTCCGCAACCTCAGTTCGCGAACCAGTTGCCAAGATTCAGTGCTTTTTCAAGTCGGGTTAATTGAAACGGGAAGCAGGGACCATCCTCGTCAATCGGCATGCCACGTGAATCGAATCAGCAATTTGCTATCATCCGTTGAGGATTCCCTGACTGATAGAGTTCCCCCACCTGGATCACTCGAACGACCAGCAAGTTTATCGAAATGATTCGTCATGGGTGAAGTTGAGTATGTGGTTTGCTGAATCGGTCGATAAATTGAAGAACGTCAAACGAAAAAACCTCGGTCCGCAAGAACCGAGGTTTCAAAGTTATACCGTCGCGTTAAATGAAGCGAATCACCTCATTTCTGACCACGCGATGTATCGATGCCCAGCGAGGCAATCAATCGAAATCGAGTGCGTCGTCGCCAGGATTAATACATGTCGTGGTCGCCGCCGTGGCCACCCGCCTTGCCTTCCTTAGGCTTCTCGGCAATCAGGGCATCGCTCGTCAGCAACAGGACGGCAACACTTGCCGCGTTACCAAGTGCCGTGCGAGTCACCTTGGTTGGATCGATCACACCGGCGGTGACCAAATCTTCGTAGGTATCGGTCAAAGCGTTGTAGCCGAAATTTCCCTTTTCCGACAAAACCTTTTCACAAACGACACCGCCGTCTTGACCAGCATTCTCGACAATCATCGTCAATGGAGCACGGCAAGCTTTGACGACGATGTTGTACCCAACGACCTCGTCGTCGGTCAGATCGGCGGGCTTCACCTTGCTGCTGGCTCGCAGCAATGCCACGCCGCCACCGGGAAGGATACCCTCTTCGACAGCAGCACGGGTTGCGTGAAGAGCGTCTTCAACACGAGCCTTCTTTTCCTTCATCTCGCTTTCGGTCGCCGCACCGACGTTTACCTTGGCGACGCCGCCAGCCAGTTTCGCCAAGCGCTCTTCCAGCTTTTCCTTGTCGTAATCGCTGGTCGAGTTATCGATTTCGCGACGAATTTGCTCGATGCGTCCCTTGATTTCGCTGCTCTTGCCGGCACCTTCGATGATCGTGGTGTTGTCCTTATCGACAATGATCTTCTTGGCGCGACCGAGTTGCTTGATACCGACGTTTTCCAGTTTCGTACCCAAAGCCTCGAAAATGGCTTCGCCACCGGTCAAGATCGCGATATCCTCCATCATGGCCTTGCGGCGATCACCGTAACCGGGAGCCTTCACCGCACAGCAGTTGAACGTTCCACGCAATCGATTGATCACCAGAGTCGCCAACGCTTCGCCATCAACATCTTCAGCGACGATCAACAGCGGTTTGCCCTGTTGAACAACCTGCTCTAGAACGGGAACCATGTCCTTGATGTTGCTGATCTTCTTTTCGAAGACCAAGACGAACGCGTCTTCCAGGACGGCTTGCATCGTGCTCGAATCGGTGACGAAGTAAGGCGACAGGTAACCGCGGTCGAACTGCATGCCTTCGACCCATTCCTGTTCGGTGTGAAGGCTCTTGCCTTCATCAACCGTGATCACGCCGTCCTTGCCAACTTTCTCCATCGCGTCGGCCAACAAACCACCAATTTCGCGATCGTTGTTCGACGCAACGGTTGCGACGTTGGCCATGTCGTCTTTCGTCTTGACCTTGATCGCCATCTTCTTGAGTTGATCGGTAATGTCGACGACGGCGCGATCGATGCCACGCTTCATCTGGATCGGATTGACACCCGCGACAACAGCTTTCAAACCTTCGTTGAAGATCGCTTCGGCCATCACGGTTGCGGTCGTCGTTCCGTCACCGGCAACATCGCTGGTCTTGCTGGCGACCTCACGTACCATGCGAGCGCCCATGTTTTCATAGACATCTTCCAAGTCGATCTCTTTTGCGACCGATACGCCGTCCTTGGTCACCAACGGGCTGCCAAAGCTCTTCTGAATAATGACGTTACGCCCTTTTGGGCCGAGCGTCACTTTCACGGCACGCGCCAACTTGCTGACGCCGCGTCGAATCGACTCGCGGGCTTCTTGTTCAAATGCGATGATTTTTGCCATCGTTTCTGTTCGCTCCAAAAAATGTTGTCTTAGTAAATCGTTATGGTTTCTTAAACGTTACACCGGCGGAAATGCTGCAATTCGCTTCACGGATCAATGTGAAGGGTGCCAGTTCGGACCACGCACGGTAAAAACAGGGGCGTTTAGCCTTCGATGACTGCCAAGATGTCGTCTTCACGCATCAACAAATACTCTTCATCGTTCACTTCGACCGTTTCACCGGCGTAACTGCTGAAGATCACTCGGTCACCGACAGCCACTTGCGGTGCCGCACGCGTGCCATCGTCCAACAACTTGCCATCACCCAGTGCGACCACAGTCCCGCGTGCCGGCTTCTCGCGAGCGGACCCAGGAAGAACGATACCGCCTGCTGTCGTTTCTTCGGATTCCTCACGTTGGACCACCAAGCGATCCCCCAGCGGTTGCAGGCCAATCTTCGTCTTCGATTTCGTTGCTACTGCCATTTTCCGTCAAACCTCCAAAACGGTTGAGTCTAAATTCTATAATCCGATTGAACGATCCAGTTCTCCAACCCAAACGGTGGGCAAGACAGACACGGACCATTTGGCACTTAAATATGTTGCTGTGCGGGAGAGCAAGCGTTGTGCCAATCCAAGTTCCTGCGTCGTTTCAGAAGTTCCACCACCGGAATATGCAGGGCTTTTTAAAGAAAAAAAACTTTCCATTATGGAAAGTCTTTAACGCCCGAGCGTCCCGTTTGGGACACGTGTCACTGTGGCAGATGGCGACCAGCCGCCGCCGGTTCGCTGCGTCTACGCTTCCGTAAATCGCATCTCGATCGTCTGCCGCATGGTTTGCTGGATGTTTTGCCCACCGGCGCTGATGTTCATTTCGACGTTCTGCTTGACGGACGAATGGTCGATGCGTCCGGCGGCAGCGTCAAAATACATCTTTCCATCGGTGCTCTGCTTCACAATCTCAATCTTCGCACCGCTCGGATTTTCGCCATCGGCAAACTTCATTTGCAAATCGACGTCAAACAGATGCAACGGCTTGTCTTCAACGTTAACGAGCCCTTTGTAGGTGTACGTGGTATCGACCGTCACCAAGCCAACCGCCGATTTTGTCTCGAAGGTGTTGGACCACGAATCCCCCGCGCGAAGCGCCTTCTCGGGAAACTCCAGCGTTGCATTTCGGCTGACCGATTCCAACATCTGGCTTCCCCCCGTTCCCATGGAGTCCATCGCCTCCTTGATCGAGTCGGGAATGGTAACCTCCGTGATCTTCCCTGTCGTCAGCATCTTCTGACGCATTTCAACGCCGATCAACGGGCGAATCATCTTGGCAATCGCCTCCGCCTGAGCTTCTTGCTTCTCCTTGTCGTCGCTATCGAAATGAATCTCAACCGCGCCGCCGATATCCAGCGTCATCCGATCGATGGTCGTGGCGATTGTCGCATGCCCTTCTTTTGTGACATCGGAGACATCCCAAGTCATCCAACTCTTGTTGGAGGTTGTGGAATTTACATTTTGCCCGGCGATGGACATCTGAACGTCAACGTTTTGCAGCATCTCGACTTTCTGAGATTCGCCGCGATTAAACTTCCATGCGAGCGATACCGGCTTCTCCTGAGCGATCCCGCCGGCAACAACGCCGAAGACGCAACAAGCCGAAAGAAAAATACGACCGCATGAAACAGCATGAGCAGACATCAGAAGGACTCACAAATGTGGGGGAGGCAAAAACCTACGGACAGACCGTTGCCTGTCATCATAGCGAAGTCGAAGCGTCAGCGCAATCAAATTTGCTGGATTGACGGCAAATAAAGAAGAGATGATGCCACAGGTAAGTTGTCAAGCCGTTCGCTTTCGGCGACGCCTCGCGACAACACCGAACCCGCCGGCGACTGAAAGCAATGCCATCACGCTTGGTTCGGGGATGGCTGCGGGAATGGGATCGCCGAATAATTGGACGTTTGAAATGGTGAGGGCTTCGTCTTGTGAATTTATTTGCAACAGAAACGATAGATTGCTTATGAAAACCGTTATCCGCAGTTGCGTTAAAAGTTAAATCTTGACCCTCGAACAGCAGCATTCGCAGGGGTCCATAGTTGTCCGGTATCGAGATCCGATTCAAACGATGCGTCCGCATCATCCGTATCAAACGATACTCCTTGAGTTGAAGCGATTATAAGACCATCTCCACTCGAGGCCCCAATTGTATCCCAGTCTAACGTGTCTCCGCCTATTGAATCGTCAAGTTGGTTGAACTGCATGGTGATGTTAGTGAAACCGGCAGTGCTTATTGAGCCTATCAGTGTCGCTGTGGTACGTATTGTGCCGCTTCCGATTGAGCGCGCGATCAGCATGTAACGTACTGCCTCCATCTTGAACGCCGGAATCGGCGTTTGCACCACTGCCCGTATATGACAACATTCCACAGCGTCACATCACTGAAATCGAGCGTGGTTATTAAGTCAGCCGCGAACCGAGTGCATTCAACACCAACGCTACAAAAAAAGAGATGAGGATTGAGGTTCTTCGGTTCATGAAGGCAAGTCCTGAAACAAGGTCAGGTCCAAGCTCTATTGGCTGTCGACTCCAGTGCCAACCATTAAAATGTGAAGAAACCGCAAAGATTCCCCAGATGCCCCGCCAATGACTTCAGCGTCAAGAGGTTCGCTTCATCGCGCAAAGGGAATGATTCGTACCATGCACGGCATGGAGGTGAACTATGCCGCCTTTTCTTCTTCGCCCGCCGATTCGTCGGTTTGATAGGAACCCGCTTCGTCCGCGCCGTCCCCGTTCCAGTCGCCTACAATCGGCTGACTGTTGCTTGAGCCCGGTTGCCGAATACGCCTATCATCCTCGGTCAGTTTACGGTTGCCATCGCTGTCGATGATCCACAGCCCATCGCGAACAACGCCCAGGTCATCGATCCCGTCGCCATTCCAATCGCCGACAACCGGCTTGTCCCCCGGTTCGCCGAATTCGACCGCCTCGTCCCGCGAAGTCCAACGACCATCGCCATCGCTGTCCAGCATCCAGCGACCGGCACGGTAAATCGCAATGGTGTCGATGCCATCGCCGTTCCAATCTCCCGCAAGGGGCGTGTCGGCGTTGTGTCCGTACCGGAAGACGTGGTCGATCAGATCGCTACGAAGCGCACCGTGTTGCCGTAACTGAAGAACTCGTTTGCCCTCGGTCGCTTCATGCCTTGAAGGGGGTTGATTCTTCGGACGATCCCGTCGCTGGTTATCGGGATCGGGCAGTCCCGGTTCATGCACAATCGCTTCGGGATCACGATCCCACTCGGGTCCGAAGATGCCGATATCGTCCTTCCCGTCACCGTTCCAGTCACCGATCACCGGTCGATCCATCTCGGTTCCCAGTTTGATCCAAAGGTCGGCGGAATCCCATTTCCCGTTGCCATTGATATCGATAAACCAGTCACCCGCGACGAAGATCGCCACTTCATCGCGACCGTCACCGTTAAAATCCCCCGCCAACGCGGTGGCGTCTTTATCGCCCAGTTCCATCCCCGTGGACTCAGGCAGAATGTTTCCTTCGCGATCGAACAACAACCAACGTCCGAGATCTCGGCTGTTGGCGCTCCAGACGGCAGGATCGACGATGACTCCCGCATTCTGAACGATCTTGCCCCCGTTGGATTGCAGAACCGATTCGCCTCGCGGAAAGCCACCGTCAATGACGCTCAAGTGCCATGTGATTCCCGGCTCGTCGTTCGCCCAAATCGGCTGCTTGATTCGATACGTCGGCGAAGTTGATGTACAGCGGAGCGTAGTTAAACTCTTCGATCACCGGTTCGAAGGGTTGAATCGGTGGCGGATCGAATTCCAATGGCGGGACCGGAGTCGGAGGTTCGATCAGAACCTCGCTGAAGTTGTTCTCGATCGATAGGCCACCGACGGGCAGATCGATCAGAATGATGCCATCGTTGTTCGGGTTTGTCGCTGTCGAAGGTCAACGTTTGCAGAACAAACCGCGTTGTGTTGTCGGTCGGCTGGTCGGCGGCATTTACGGCGAAACCGCCGCTGCTGCCAGGCGTATCCAAGCCGTCGATGTAACCATCGGGCTGCACTTGGTACACATGGTAGGTACCGTCGTTGAGTCCCCTGAATTCGTAATACCCATTGGCGTCGGTGACGGTCCGAATCGGGCCGTCCGGATAGGTTCCCGGCAACGCATTCTCGCCGAGAAATGGCTGTCCCAACACGTTCCTCAATTCCAACGTCACGCCGGCCAGTGGCTTGTCATCAGCAGTTCGCTTGCCGTCACTGATGCTTCGCAAATCCTGAGGCTGCGGAACGGCGGGCAGCTTGCGTGGAGCCATCTTGAAAAACGTAGCCACTGATGCTGGCCGAGGCTTTCGCAGAAGTCGTTGTGCAACGAATGCTGGTTGGCCAGTAAAGAAATCGCATCGATGCGATTGATCCCCGACGCATCGCCACCGGTGGTACCGGCTTTCTGGACGCCGTCGAACAAGCCTCCCGGCTGCGTCTGCACAACCGAGTAGCTTCCCGGCGCGAGGTCCTTGAATTCGTAGAAGCCTTCGGAATTCGTAAACGTTGTGGCGACGAGCGTTCCGTTTGCTGCATACAGCTTCATCTCCACGTCCGCCAGTCGACGTTCCTCTGGATCGATGATGCAATCGCCATCATCGTCTACATGCACGTAGCCGGAAATCGATCCAGGTGGAAGCTCGCAGAAGTCGTTGTGCAACGAATGTTCATTGGCCATTAACGGAATTGCAATGATGGTGTTCAGACCCGACGCGTCTCCACCGGTTGTGCCGGTTTTCTGACCGCCGTCGTACAAGCCCGCCGGCTGCGTTTGGACAACTGAATAGCTTCCCGAGCGAGATCCTTGAATTCATAGAATCCATCGCTGTTTGTGAACGTTGTGCAATCAGTTCGCCCGACTCCGAGTAGAGTTTCATTTCCACATTGGGAAGCATCGGCTCGCCTGGATCGATGACGCAATCTCCGTCATTGTCGACATGGACATATCCGGAGATCGATCCAGGTAGCTCGCAGAAGTCGTTGTGCAACGAATGCTCATTAGCCATTAACGGAATTGCAACGATGCTGTTGAGCCCCGATGCGTCTCCTCCAGTTGTACCGGCTTTCTGACCGCTGTCAAAATAAGCCCGCCGGCTGCGTTTGGACAACCGAATAGCTTCCTGGAGCGAGATCCTTGAATTCATAGAATCCGTCGCTGTTCGTAAACGTTGTGGCGATCAGTTCGCCCGCCTCCGAATAGAGCTTCATTTCCACATTGGGAAGCATCGGCTCGCCTGGATCGATGATGCAGTCGCCGTCATTGTCGACATGGACGTAACCGGAGATCGACCCAGGAGGCAATTCACAGAAGTCATTGTTGCGCGACTGATCGCCCGATGTGAGCGGTATCCGCGAGATGCGATTGGTGACGGTTGCATCCCCGCCCGTCGTGCCGGCTTTCTGGCCGCCATCGTAATAGCCAACCGGTTGTATCTCGACAACGGTATATTCGCCCGGTGGCAACTCATTGAAGAAATACTCCCCGGCGGCGTTCGTCGTCGTGCGCTTCAGGAAGTTTCCGGCATGATCATAAAGCTCGATGACAACACCGCTGAGCATCAACTCATCGGGATCGATTTCGCAATCACCGTCGGTATCGACATGCACACGCCCCGCAATCCTTGCAGGCAACAACTCACCGAAGTCATAGTTCAAACCCTTTTGGCCTTGGCGAAGGCTGATCTGGGCGATCCGGTCTCCGGGGTTGTCCGCCACGCCAACGCGAACACCATCGATCGTTCCGGCCGCATCGAGCCCGTCAAGATATCCGGCGGGAGTCGTTTCGCGAATCGTATAGTTCCCAGGCTCCAGGTCGATGAACTCGTAGTACCCGCTTTCGTCGGTCTGCTGCGTCGCGACGACATTCCCCGCGCTGTCGATTAAGTCAACGCGAGCGCCGGGTATCGGCGTTTCATCGGCATCGCGAACGCCATCGTTGGAACGATCGTGATAAACATGACCAGAGATCGAGGCGGGGGCCGCTTCACAAAAGTTGTAATGTGTGCCGTTGTCACCCGCCTGCAACTGAATGGATGTGATTCGGCTTCCGCCATCAACGCTGCCGACCATGACGCCGTCGATCACGCCGACATGCGCCAACCCTTCCAGCAAGCCGATCGGTGTATGCTCAACGATCCGATAATTCCCTTTCGCCAATCGATCGAAACGGTACGCTCCCGTAGCGTCGGTGCGTGTCTGCAAGATCAACGTTCCCTGTTCGTCGTACAAGTCGACGCGCACATCCTCCAAAGGGATATCGTTGTCGTCATGTGGACCGAAACAGTCCTCGCCTGGCGCGACGAGGTAGACGAAGCCCGAGATCGAGCCCAACGGGAGTTCGCCAAAATTGTAATCGATGCCGACCGCTCCGCCGCCAAGATCGATCGCGTTGATTTCGTCGCCGGGATTCACCGCGATGCCGACCGTTTGGCCGGCGATGGTTCCAGCCGTGTCGAGCCCGTCGGTCAAGTCGTGCGGCATCGCCGTTTCGATGATCCGATAACGGCCAGGCGCGAGATTCGTGAACGCATACGATCCATCGCTCGCCGTCGTCGTTTCCACAATCGCTTGAGCCACGATCGTATCGATGGGAATCAACCGCACGGTGACTCCCGAAAGCCCGGGCTCACCGACATCTTTGATCCCGTCGTCGCTGTCATCGCGATAGACGAAGCCACTGATGCGAGCCGGCTCCGCTTCGGCGAAGTCGTAGTCGATCGCATGCAGATCCCCCAGCGGGATTTGAATGCCGGTCAAGACATCGTCGGTCGCCGCGGTTCCCACGCGGGCACCATCGATGGTTCCAGGGACCGCACCGACGCTGAACAGACCGCTTGGCTGCGTCTCTTCAACGCGATACTCACCCGGCAACAGATTCAATTCGGTGCCAAAACGATAGTCTCCATTGGCGTTGGTTCGGGTTGTGTGTCCAGTGAAGACGAAGTTACCGCTCGCCGTGTCCTTGCGAAACAGTCGCAACTGGACATCGCCGATTCCACGTTCACCCGACCCTTGCGTCAAGTTGAGGTCATTGTCCATATACACCGTCCCCGCAATCGAGATTGGCTTGGGCGTTTGGACAAGGGAAAACAAGGCGGCCGCCGTTCGGTCGGCATGACTGCGAACATCTTCGCCAGCGTCGGGGGGCAAGTCGAGACCATACAGCGAACCGGGATCGCCATAATCATTCTCGAAGATGTCCGAACCTGTCAAAGGATGGTAATGCGGGGCGACAAACGACGCCGTCAGAATCGAATCATGAAACTCCTGGCCCGACTTAATGACATCCAAACGGCTGTTGAAGACCGCGACGTCATCGTCCAGTTTGAGGATTTCATCAACATCGATTCCAAAGACAAGCTTGTCGCCGGCTTGAAACTTTGAAAAGGTCAATACAAGCTGCATTCCGCCATCGACGACCTCCGCCGTTACCGTTGCGCTTGGGTCAGCGGTAAACAGATTGATCACCTTGAAATCGTGAGCCCCCGCCTTCCCCAAGCCGCCGGTCCGTGTGTCGAAGATCGCGTCGCCAATCGTTTTGCCGTCCCCTTCCTTGTCCAAGTCGATCGTCAGCTTGGTCAATGTCGTTCCCGGAGCACCACCGACAAATGAGAGTTTGAATTGGTCGGCTTGCGAGTCATCGCCCTGGTCGATCGACGTATCGCCAAAACTTGTCTCGAGATAGTCGGTTTCGATATAAACCAACCCGACATGAATGGGGAGCGCGGCATCCATCACGCAACGTGCCTCCAATCGCTCGGCGACTGGCTTGCGGCGCGTCGGAGCCTCGGGCTGCGAGCGGAACCATTTCATTTTCTTCAGTGCTTGGTGCAACACGACGCACCTCCCTGTGCGTGCATGACTTCAATAGTTGCTAACGTTCCGTCGCCAAGACCGTGGCGGTACCCGTCGGCTCTTCACCCGGGATGCCTGCGATGGTCTCGCGCTGCTGGATCTGCGACAGCCGCCAAAACCGGATCGATGTATCATAACTGCCGGAAATTAGATGCTCGCTGTTTGCTTTCAGCACCGCGACGGAACCATGATGACCGGTCAGCTTCTTTGTGATTTCGCCTGTCGTGACATCAATGACCCGAATCAAATTATCCGATCCGCCAACGGCGACGTGTCCCGAATCGATGGCGGCAACCGAAAGCAACTTGCAACCAGGGATCATCACTTCGCGAAGCTTCGTACGGAGCTTTGCATCGACGATCGCGCATCGCCCGTCTTCCCCCACCGAGACAATCAGGTTGGAACCTCGAACGAGCGTGGTGTCACGCAGACGCCCAACGTGCAAGGCAACTTCGCCCAAGGATTGTCCGGTCGCTGGGTCGAAGAAATGCAGTTCGCCACTTCGTCCCCCCACCGCCAAGACTTCCCCTGATTCGGTAAACAACGCGGTCCTCAGATCGCGACATTCGCAAGTCAATTTGAGCGCCGGTGCGGGTCCGTTTTGCAGCAGAAAGACTTCGGGGTCAAAGCCGACGGCCGCGATGCGGCTGCCGTTGTGATTGAATCGGACACAAGCCAGCGCCGGCCCGCCACCGATATCCCGGGGCTCTTTCCAATTGTCTGATTTTCGCCAAATTTGAATTCGACCATCATTTCCCGCCGACAGTAGCGTGTTGCCATCGGGAGCGAAATCCAGCGATCGCACCCAATCGCTGTGCTGACCAATCACTCGCTGCTGCGAGAAGTCCTCGCCCCACAACAACCTAACCGCATGATCGTCCCCGGCGGCGGCGAGCAGGTCGCCGGAAGCATTGATAGCCAGGGCGGTGACGACGGGTGGGTAATCCCGATTGCCGACTGCGTGCAAACGAATCGATAAACGATCCGGGATGGTCTCGATGGCAATGCCGCGAGTCCCAAGCAGCAGCGTCCAGCCCAGGCAAAGCGTCAGCAAGAACGATCGGTTTCGCACTGGGATCCCTCCACAAACTCAACAATAATTTGCGGCGCAGCCCCATTCCCTTGGACAGCGTCCACACTTGATATCGGCGATCAATGCCGCGAAGCCTGAAGAGAATCGTTACAAACCGCACGGAGCCGTCCAATTTGGAGCGTCATCGAAGCTGTGTTGTTCGTGGCATGTCGCCTCCGAAACGCTCGATTGCGGGCTGTCAAGCTTGTGAAAGACTGTCGATATTGCCGGTTTTCGCAATGTTTCGTTGCTGAAATCCATTTTTCGGGACGGAATTGCAAAAGGAGCCCGTTGACCCGGAAACGCTAGCTTCCTAAAAATGATTCGACGCCCAAAGTTGGAGGTTCAGCAGAACCAACCGGCTTTCCTTCTCGCGGGATGCGAAACGAAGAGCGGCTTTCCGATTGATGTTTCCTCATCACGGCTCCGTTGCATCGCCAATTTGCTTGCATCGAACCAGGCACAAACCCAATATCACCGGCGCATTCCGAACGGCGAAATCATGTTGTTCGGATCGTAGTGGTAAGGACATCGGAAAAAACGCCGCTTTTTTTGACCGGGCACTTCGCGTGACCTATATTCTCGTGGTTGCTAGCTGCGTTTTCAGTTTCGGCAGCCACCAGTGGTGACCTTCCCCACCACTGCCTTCCGCGCTCCGATGGATTCTAAATGTTACGAGAACACAAGGGCTGGCGTCCCTCCCTCGCCATCCTGGCATGCTTGTTGGCGTGCCCATCGATCGCTTCGGCACAACCGACGGCATCGCAGTTGGTTGATCCGATCTCGGTTCAATACGAAGCGGGCATCGCGCTCGAACGTGCCGGCAAGTGGCCCGAAGCGATTCGGCACTACGAGTCGGCGACTCGCCAATATCCCGATCAACAGGCATTCAAGGATCGACTCACCATCAGCCGCATGCACTTCGATGTGCGTCGGCGATATCAAGACACCAGCTTTCTGCGATCGGTCGACACGATGACCATGGCGCAAGTGCTGGACATGTACGACGAAATCTTGAAAAATCTTGAACGCAATTACGTCGATGCACCTGCATGGTCCGAAGTCATGCGTCACGGAACCGCCTCATTGGAGGTCGCCTTGATCGAGTCGCCGTTCCTGACACGGCATCTGGCGAATGTTCCAGCGGACAAGATTGAGGCGTTCCGACAAACGGTTCGTTTCTATGTTCAGGATCGGCCTCAACAAACGCGATTCGACCTTCGCGCCAATGCTTCATATGTTGCGGGGGTTGCCAAGCAGCATCTGGGCTTGTCGCCATCGGCCACCGTTTGGGAATACGTTTGTGGCGCGGTCGCCACGCTCGATCCTTACTCTCGCTTTTTGACCGGCAATCAGTTGGACGAGACGTTCGCCAACATTGAAGGCAACTTCGTCGGTCTCGGCGTCGAATTGAAACCCGAAGCGGATCGCTTACGCATCGTGAGTGTCATCCAAGGAGGGCCCGCCGCCGAAGCCGGCCTGAAAGCAGACGATTCGATTCTTGCCGTGGATGACAACTGGACCCATTCGGCGTCCCCTGAATTTGTTGCCGATTTGCTTCGTGGAACCGAAGGAAGTTTCGTGCGTGTCGTGATCGCAAATGCGGAAGGCAAGCGGACGGATCTTCGCATTCAGCGCCGTCGCGTCGAAGTTCCAAGTGTCGAGAACGTGCATATTCAGGACAAGACAAATGGAATCGGATACCTCCGGCTGACAAGCTTTCAAAAGACGACCATTCGCGATATCGATCAAGCCTTGTGGCAATTGCACCGTGAAGGAATGCAAACGCTGATTATGGATCTGCGTGGCAACCCGGGGGGCTTATTGACCGCCGGAGTCGATTTGGCGGATCGTTTTCTTAGCGAAGGAAAGATCGTGCAAACACGCGGTCGCAACAGCAACGAGAACTTCGATTACGTCGCCCATCGCAGCGGCACATGGAACGTTCCCCTTGTCGTTTTGGTCGACGAGGACAGCGCCAGCGCCAGCGAAATCTTTGCCGCCGCGATCTATGATCACGGTCGCGGAACGATCGTGGGACATCGGACGTACGGCAAAGGAACGGTTCAAGGAATCTTCCGAATGAAGAGCGCTCACGCAGGTCTCTGTTTGACAACCGCCAAGTTTTATTCGCCCAATGGACGACCGATCAGCGGCAGTGGCGTCACGCCGCATATCGACGTCGCCCAGCCGACGGTTGTTCTACGACCCAGCGAAGCGGGAGAGGTTGTAACGCAGACGGACAATCAACGCGATCTTGCCCTTGAAACCGCGGTCGATTTCGTGCGGGGAAACGCTCGCGTTAGTCTGCGAACACAAGGATAGAGACCTTTTTAGGCGAGCGGACGGATGACGTTCCATTCGTTCGACAACTGACGTAGTGGACGAGTCGACGAGTCCTCATGCGGGGACTCGTTGCCTCGTCCACTACCGAGAGCCAACATTTATCGTTCACGCGATGCTATATCAATAATGAACGCGTTTGATGTTATCTTGCGCCAATGTTTCTCAGTTGATCTTGCGACTTGGTCGCTCTAGGAATTTGAAAACCCGAAGCAGACGCGAAAACGTCACGCGACGCTTGCAAACCTTTCGCGACTGTCTCGGGTTTTTGCTATGTACCCGCCAAACGTTCGTTTCCCTTCGAGAGTCCCCACATGTCGCATCAGGAACTTCAACCAATCACCGAGGCGTTCGACCGTATCAACAACGAGCAAGCCGCTTTCGCGACGGAGATCGACCATCTTCTGGGGCGGTTGAATCAATTGTGTCACGAAGTCGAAGCCCGAGCTTCCTGGGTGGAACAACGTCAACGAGAGATCCAAGCGGCGGATGTCGATCTGTTTTCGCGACTCTCCGAAAAATTGGATCAGATCGTCCGAGGGGACGGCGGTTCGCTTCATGCAATTGCCGATGCCATGCGGGAACGTATCAAATTGCACGACGAGGGAGACGTCGAATCGCAACGGCTTCAGGACGCCAAGCAACAGAACGCACGACTGGCGGCGGAACTGAAACTGGCGCGAGCACGGTCGGGCGCAACTCAGCAAGACGGTCGAAGCTCAACAACAAGTCATCGAACGTGAACAAGCAATCGCCGGGGAACTGCTGTTGCTTCAAAAGACCTTGCGGACACATCGCGAGTTATTCGCGACGGAGGACTCTCAGCTTGAAAGTGAATCGCTGGTGTCCGACACTGAATTGGACGAAGTCTTGGCCGAGTTAGAAAACGGCTGAGATCGAGCCTTCAGCCAGAGGATAAAGAGACTTGTCCGATAACAATCACTACGGCCTAAGTCCGGCCAAAACGACGACGGAAATCGACGCTCCGCCTATCGACTACCGTCCCCCGTCGCCACAGCAACGCGATCGTCCAATCGGAGTGATCGGCATCGGCGGCATCAGTCAGTCGCATCTGCAAGCTTATCACAAAGCCGGTTTAAACGTGGTGGCTTTGGTCGATCGCACGCTCGACAAAGCGATTCGTATGCGAGATCGCTATTTCCCCGCCGCCGATGTGATGGCGGACTATCGGCAACTGCTCGATCGCGACGATGTCGAAGTCATTGATGCGACGCCTCATCCGCTTGACCGATTGCCGATTCTTCGCGACGCGATCGAATCGGGAAAGCACGTTCTTAGCCAGAAACCGTTTGTGTTGAATCTGGACGACGGCGAACGATTGGTTGAACTGGCGGAGAAACATAAGGTTCAACTTGCCGTCAATCAAAACGGACGCTGGGCTCCCCATTTCGCATACATCCGGGAATCGATTCACTCAGGCTTGATCGGTGACGTGGTGAGTGTCGATTTTTCTTTGCAATGGGATCAAACTTGGATTGCCGGTATTGAGGCACTTGAAGAAATCAAGCATCTGGTCTTGTTCGATTTTGGAATTCACTGGTTCGACATCGCCACATGCTTCATGCAAGGTCGCCAGCCGATCGACGTGTTTGCGCAAACCGTTCATCAGCAAAATCAAAAGTATCGTCCGGCAGCCCTTGCGTCGGCTGTGATTCGATACGCGGACGCGCAAGTCCGAATGTCCTTCAACGGCCACACCCTGTTTGGAGAACAAGATACGACGACGGTCGTGGGAACGAAGGGGACGCTACGTTCGACGGGACCGGGATTGAACAATCAATCGAAAATGGAGGTCCATTTGGATACCGGATGCCGCCAAGTGCCATTGCACGGTTGCTGGTTCGAGGAAGGTTTTCAAGGATCGATGTGCGAGTTGCTGCGTGCGATTGAAAGCTCGACGGTTCCCAGCAACAACGCGCGGGAATCTTCAATCACTAGCACTCTGTTTCGCGGCGATGCACAGTGCCGATAGCGGACATCCGGTGCCGGTTGGCCCGGTTCGTTCGGCAACTTCGGGCAAATCAGCCGTTGATCGCTAGCTGATGGTTCCGGAGAAGGGGACGCCAACCCGTTCCGGCCGACTTTGGTTTGTTGAATCGTTTGCGCCGACATGCATATGCCTTGAATGCGGCGGTCGGCTTGTTGAGGCGGTACAATCGTCACAATCGGTGCGATTCGACATTTGACGCATGCACGTGGGGGTGAGACGAATTTCCAGGCGGATGCTATGATGACCGTAGGCGTAGGGGAATTCCCTTTCGGTTTTCGTTTCGACAGAGCCTTGACATCCCAAAGTCCATGCAATCGCTTTCCAACATCACCGTCACTTGCTTTGTGGGAAGCTACATCGTTGCGCTGTTGCTTGAGATCACGCGCGGCATGTTCCGTTTTCCCGGCCGGATGTTCGGTGTGATCGGATTTACGGCAGCCGGGCTCTTCACGCATACCGTCTACTTGACGCTGAGCGCTCGCCAGCAAATGGATGGACGTGGGATCGGCTTGCTGGCCAGTTGGTACGACTGGACACTGCTGCTTGCCCTGGGACTAGCCCTCTGCTACGGGATCATGCTGCTGCGTCGTCCCGATTCAACGCTCGGTTATTTTCTGCTGCCGGTCATCTTGGGGTTGATTGGGTTGTCGGGGCTGTTGCGTAAATCGCCCCCCTTTTCCCGTGACGAGGCGGTCGGTTTTTGGCTTAATGTTCATGGGGTTGCGATGCTCCTGGTGACCGTCGCCGTTCTGCTGGGTTTCGTCGCGGGGATCGTGTATTTGGTGCAGTCGCATCGCTTGAAACACAAAAAGCTTTCATCGGCGGGCCTCCGGCTGCCAAGCTTGGAATGGTTGCAAACGGTCAACCGATTGTGTCTGCTGGGAAGCACCTTCCTGATGTCGGTCGGTCTGTTTTCAGGAATCGCGATGCAGTTGAATCGGTCCGGCGCGATTGTCTGGACCGATCGCGGGATTCTGCTGTCGTGCATTTTGTTTTGCTGGCTGGTGATCGCCAGCTTGTTTGAAGCGATCTACAAACCGGCGCGGCGCGGTCGAAAGATCGCTTACCTGACCCTCGCGAGTTTCGGATTTCTTGTCGTCGCCATGGCCGGGCTTCTCATGTCGAATCATGGCGCGACGACGGAGCAGTCGACCGCTTCGCAAGTTTCGCGAACATTGGAGGCTCCGCAATGAAGCTTCAAATGGTCGGTTGCAGTCATCATCAAACCAACGTCGAATTTCGTGAGCGTTTGTCCTTTACGGGCGATCAGGTCCAGTCGGCGCTCGACGCGTTTCGCCTCCGTTTTCCGCAATCCGAAGCGGTCTTGTTAAGCACATGCAACCGTGTCGAACTGTACACCGCATCCGACGACGATACGGAACTGCAGCAATCGCAGGTGCTCGATTTCTTGGCTGATCAACGAGGCCTGGCGCAAGATCAGTTAATGCAGCACTTGATCCACCTGAGCGGCCCGGAGGCGGTCGAACATTTGTTCACCGTCGCGGCCAGCTTGGACAGCATGGTCGTTGGCGAACCGCAAATTTTGGCGCAGGTGAAACAAGCCTATGAACTCGCTTGCAATCTCGGTTCGGCGGGCCCGCTGACTCACTCGATATTTCAAACGGCCAGCCGCGTGGCGAAACGGGTCGCCAGCGAAACGGCGATTCACAAAAAACGTGTCAGCATCCCCAGCGTCGCCGTTGGCGAGATTGCGGTCGAGTTTTTTGAACGCATGGACGACAAGCGCGTCGTCCTGATCGGTGCCGGCGAAATGGGACGCGAGACGCTGCAATACCTTCGTGACAAGGGAGCACAAAACATTCGCGTGGTCAATCGTCGTCGCGAACGCGCCGAAGCGATGGCGACCGAATTGGGGGCCGAGACTGCGGCTTGGGAGGACCTTCCGCATTTGCTCGCCGACGCCGATCTGGTCGTCAGCACGACCGCCGCGACGGAGCCGATCGTGGATGCCAAACAGTTCGCGGACATTCATACCGCACGTTACGGACGGATGCTGCTGATCCTTGATCTGGCCGTTCCACGCGACTTCGATCCAGCCATCGGCGGCATGTCGGGCGTTTATCTTTATTCAGTGGACGATCTGCAAGCAGCCTGTCGCCGCAATCAACGTGAAAGAGAAAAGGAATGGCCCAAAGCGAAACGGATTATCGAGGAAGAGACGCGTGAATTCATCGCGGCGGCTCAATCACCGCGCGACCGGCCCGGTGATCAAACGCCTGCGTCAACAGGCGGAACAAATCAAGCAGGACGAATTGGCAAGGTTGATCGGGAAGCTAGAATCTCTCAACGCCAGCGACGATGTGCGACGCGAAGTCACACAGTCTTTCGATCGCCTGGTCAACAAAATTTTGCATCCCCCTTTGGCCTCATTAAAAGATGACGTTGCCAGTGGTGGCAATCATGGACTTTTGGATGCTTTGCGAAAGCTGTTTCAACTGAACGATGAATGAACTTCCTGCGAGGCCGAAGAAGAGACGGAGACGTCGAAAACCAAACTGGCCATTGTGGTCGTTGATCGCCGCCCTGATCGCCATATGCTGCGGATATGTTTTGGCCTCGATAACGCCTTACTTGGGGGACGACTACCGTTTCAACGACTTACTGCCTCCCCGTTTGCTCGATCTTTTTGTCGCCGTTTGGTTTTTCTGGTTTGGGTCGTCGATCGGCAGTTTCCTGAACGTTGTCGCGTGGCGTGTCCCTCGCGGGCGATCGATCAATGGACATTCCGGATGCCCCTTTTGCGGAACACCCATTCGATTCCAAGACAACGTTCCCGTCTTCGGTTGGATGAAGCTGCGTGGTCGGTGCCGTGCTTGCAGATTGCCGATCGCCGCTCGATATCCAATCGTCGAAGTTTCCGTCGGGTTGACAGTCATGTTGGTCGGTCTGTTCGGCGTTTACACCGGGGGCGAGAACCTCCCGTTTGCGACCCCGAAGCTATTGAGCGACAGTCCGCTTCGCATGCCGGTCATTTCCGGTGAAGACATTGCGATCAACGTCTACCATCTGTTGATGCTTTCTTCCTTGTGGGCGCTTGCTCTGATTCGCTTCGATGGCTTCCGCCTTCCACCGAAACTGGTCCGATTCATTCTGATCGCCGCAGCGGTTCCCGTTGTCGCATGGCCGAAACTGCAACAGGTTCCCTGGCAGATGGCGACCCTTCCAGGCTGGAACAATCAGAGCCACTTGGTTGCTTTCTTCTACGTCATCACGGGGATCGCCGCAGCGGTACTGTTGGCTCGCATCATTGGTCGGTACGCTTGTCCAACAGCCGATCCCAAACTTGATCCCCTCGGCAAGGAAACCGCACGCTTGATCGACCTGATTGTCCTGCTGTTGATCCCTGGAATCGTCTTAGGATGGCATGCTTTGATCGCCATCAGCGTCGTGTCGATTGTTGCCGCTGGAATTCTACGTCGCTTGTTTATTGGTCGCGATGGTTTCCATTGGTTCATCGTGTCCCTTCCGGTAATGATGTCGTTGCACCTTGCGGCTTGGCGAACCTTGTCGCAGTGGACGGCCTGGCCCGCCCCAAATCATCGTCCGGTCGTCTTCATCGCGTGGCTCGCCGCAGCCTTGATCCTTTCGGTCGATTTGAAGGCAACCGCGGCGCCGAACCGCGATCCACAAATCGAATGACGGAGCTTTCATCATGAACATCCATCCGACGCAGATCACTCGAATCGATCATGGGCTGCAAATCCAATGGTCCGACGGTTCCGCCACACAGTACAGCACTCGGCAATTGCGAGACGCATGCCCTTGCGCCACATGCCGGGAGAAACGTCGAAAGAATGATTCGGAACAAGCCGACGTCGGGACAAGCAACCCATTCCAGTTGACCGTGTTGTCTCCGGAAGAAACGCGCCCGCTGGAGATCCTAGGCATGCGGCCGGTGGGAAATTATGCCTACAACATCCAGTTCAGCGACGGGCACGACTCCGGCTTGTTCACCTTCGTCTTCTTGCGCGAAATGTCGACAGGGCGGAATTAAACTAGAGGAAATGACCGGAGAAAGTAGAAATTTCCGTCTGCTGAGATTTGAGCAACAAGGAATTCCCGTTTTCATCGTTAACATTATCTCTTTAAAGACACATTGCAGACTTGAGGTGCCATGAAGAAGAATCCGACACGACCCTTCCGTCTGTCCTCGGAGAAGATCGCGAACTTCGTAGGCTAGTTTGTCGTCAACCCAACACTTACAACCGCCTTCTCGTACCGACACGCGTAAACGGAGATCTTTGTAGCTAAGCGGTTCAAGAACCGGAATCAAATGACTGAGCTTCTCCGACCTTCGCCTGCTGTAACCACGCGCCCGACGAAGGAGCTGGCAGATGAATTTCGCCTAATCCTGAATGAATAAATTCCGTCCCGTCGACGATGCCCCCATTCCACCCATGACCAAAGCAGTATGCATCGCGGCGCGGCATTGGGCTCCGCCCCAAACACTAATCCACGGACCCCTTTGTTCGGTCGGCTGATGGTCGCATGAAAATCAAAGCTGCCTGAAAGAACGTTTGTGTCGAGCAATAACATCTCTAGATACTCGACGTTCGAAGACTGGAGTTTGAAACCCTCATCAATTTTCGTCCATTTGCCTCCCCCAGTTTGCACGACTTCGGTGTTCGGAACGATGGTGGGGACGGCGTCGTTTGTCTTATCTTCTTCGGTCCGCGTTGTTTCCGGTTCTTCAGGGAGACCCGAAGCGACTGGTTCGGCCTTGTCTTTGTTATCGCCGTGACCACCGCGAAGATCGTTGTCGAGTTCTCGCTCGGCATTTGAAATGGTGATTGCCTTATCAGCAGCGGCGATCGCTTGGCGATGTCAATCTCAACTTCGCTGTCCCCCGATTTGATTGTCACCTTCAACCAAATCCCCGCAGCAGTACGAACAGGAGATATTCGTCGCGTGGTTAGAAATGAGGTGATTCGCTTCATGAAATGCAAAAGCATCACTCCGGACCACGCACGGTATAATATAAGCGGAAGTCCGTGTCAGCAGATTTGTTGAATTCAGAAGCGAATCGTGCGGAAGATGATGGCGCTTAGTACCCAAGGAGGACAATCCGGGATCTCATCAAGTGTGACGAACGGAGCCAATGCTCGTGCTGCGTCCTGCATGGAAGGGTAACGCATCGCAGGTTTACGATGCAGCATTCGAGCAATGACTTTACTCAGCTCTCGTGGAATCGCGGGATTGAGCGTATGGACTTCGGGCGGAGTCGTTTTCAATTTCGCTTGGATGATCTGATCGGGTGACAGTTCATCGCCAGGAGCATCAAACGGCGCGTGTCCAACCAACAGGCGGTAAAGCGTACATCCAAGGCTGTACTGATCCGATTGAGTGTCCCCTTGCCTAAACCCAAGGGCTTGCTCAGGTGCCAGATACTGTGGCGTCCCTACACCAGTCAAACCGGTTTGGGTGAGCGTTGTGTCGCATTCAATCTGTTTCGCCAAACCAAAGTCCAAGATTTTGACGACACCGTCTTGCCCAACCGCCAGATTGGCTGGCTTCAGGTCACGATGAACGATTCCGTATCGCTCGGCATGCGCCATGCCGATCAGCGACTGCAAAACCAAGTGGCACGCCCAGGTTATCGACAGCGTGCCACCGTTGCTTCTGGCCAATTGTTCTAAATCTTGGCCGAAGACGTATTGCATCGGGAACAACAAATGCGACCCCACCAAGGTCGGTGGCTCGATTCTTAAGAAGTTCACATGTGGCGGAATACGACAGCCAATGGCTTCACGGGCTGAACGCTTCCAACTATCACGGCTTTGGAGATTGGGCAATCCAACAATTTTGACGGCGAACAAGGTCCCCAGCACTCGGTTTCTCGCCAAGAAGACATCCCCGCCACCACCACCACCCAGTCGCCCCAGCCACTGCCAAGAGCTTGATTCACGAATCTCAATCGGCATTGCCTGCGGGATGTTTGGCTCTCGGTCAACCGAAGGGATGGTGAGCGTATCCGCAACAGACGCGGTCTCGACCATATCCTGCTCGCGAAACTGGGCATCTTTTTCACGAATGTGGTTCAATTTCTCGACACATGATTCACAATATTCCAAATGCCTATCAACGGTGATTTGATCGTTTTCGTCATACACCTCGCCCGACCAGTAAGCGTGCAACAACGTTTCATGAAGGCAGACCGAATGGATCATGAATATACCTGCTTGATGGACATCACCCCGACCTTTACACCGTACGTGACCCGAAATGATCCGTTCAAATCCTGTATCCATGATGAACGCCGTTGATGTTTTACCGTGCGTGGTCATGTCTTTCAGTTGATCTTGCGACGTAGTCGCTCGCAGAAGCGAATCACCTCGACTTGCCGACGCGACGTCTAGGGTTCGGGTTGTGGTTTCGTCAAGAACAGACGTTGCGATTCCGCGTACGTCGGCATGTCGGCACTCAAAGCAGAATGACGGGTGCGGAGGATTTCTGACATAAAATCGAAAAAATTTTGACACTTCTCGGCAATCGCCGGTACGTTACTCTCGGCCCCCAATGGGCTTGGCCCATTGGAGCCAGCGTTTGACAGCTAATAGACAGTGGGATCATTCATCCAGACCCCAACGGGCTCGTCCCGTTTGGTGAATCAGACTCACTCACCAAACGGGACAAGCCCGTTGGGGTCGAGACTTGCGCCATTTTGTCCTTTTTAGCTTGCCAAACGTTCGCTCCAACGACGCGAGGTCGTTGGGGGCGGAACGGCGATCACCGAGAAGTGCCAAAAATTTCGCTTTTCTCGAAATCGTTTGCAAACGTCGCATCCTTCACGCGTTAGTGCTTTCGTGGGACTCATATTGTCTGCGAGACCTTTCCATGAAATCGGCCACGCCTCTTGGGTCCATACCGCGCCCATCACTTAACGCGTTTCCCAGCGTCCATGCGCGCCGGTTTTCCATCCGATCCCGACACCATTGATCGAATGCTCGCGAATATAGCGTGCTCGCCAATGGGCGGGCGTATTCATTGGAGGCATTCGCGTCGCTTTTTCAATGTCGTCTTCTTGCAGAATGCGTTGATGGAGGCCGGTTTTTTCAAATTGGCGAAAGTAACCTTCGTCGGAGAGTTCGTGATAACGAAGATCAATCTTCTTGATGGCGTCGTGGTGTTCGGGGTCCGCCGCCGTATCGATGAAATACTTCTTTGTCACCCAATCGAGCCGACCGATCAGCGACTGGGGTGATTGTTCAAGTTCATCGAGCACGTTCTCCCAACGGTCCACGACATCTTGAATCTCGTCAGGCACTTCGCCTAAAGTCGTCAGGTGTTGACGGCAAAACTGGAGATAGCGGCGTTGCAATTCGATCGCGGTCAGCGACTCACCCCCTTTCAGTTTGCAACGAGCTTGAAAGCTTGGGTCGCGATTGAACCGCAACAAAGACTTCACCGGATTTCGCAGCATTGGCAGTTCGCTCGCTTCGGATGCCTCAATCGCTTCGATCATCAGCAACGTCGTTCCGATGCGCAAGTACTCGGATTCTTCGCACATGTTGGCATCGGACATGGTGATCTGCAGTCTTTGACGCGACGAAAAAAGTTCCGGCAATCGGACGACCGTCAGAACCGGTTTGATAAACTGGCCCAAGCTAAAAAATCCGTGCCCATACTCCACGATCGTCGAGACGCGACGACATCTGGCCGTCTTTTCAGCAAGGCAAAAGTGCCCCCGCTGATCAACGTGTCCGGCTCCAGTGAAGATAATTCGCGAAGCGATGAAACCAGCCAGTTGCCGTTGTCGTCGTCCGAAAGGTGTGAGTTCAACCGATAACCAAACGCAAGCAGCCAGCGGCGCAACCGCTATCAGCAACCCGATCAAAATGACGCCGGAGAACAATCCGCTCCCCGGCAATTCGACTCCGTCCCAACCGCTGCGAAAGACACGACCGACCCAAAAATCAAACAGCGCGTCTCGCTCCGATTTTCGTTTCCCTCGTGATCGCCAACGATAGACGATTGCGGTCAGCGGGACACAGATAAGCCAAACCAGAATTGCCCCGATTGCAAGCAATTGTGCTGCAAGCGCCAGGGGCAAGAAGACGCAGACCGCAAGAACCCGCCACACCCAAAGCCCAAAGCCGCTAAGGAGCTCCACATTGAAACTTTCTTGCGCACCATAAATCGTCTCGCGGTGGTCGCAGCAATTCTTCAGGAGCGAAATCCCATGTTCACCCGCCGAACGTTCCAACAGTCGATCTTGAGCCCGCTGACAAGCAAGCAGTTCAAGAGGCGTCCGGCATTCGGGGGTGGCACCTTCGATGAAACAGAAGTTGGTCGCGGGTCGAAGGCTTTCAATCCAAACGGCACCACCGGAGGCAAGAAACAAGCCAGCCTTGCCGCTCTGCAACACATCGGCGTCGGCGGTGGGAAGCCGACGACGCAGCGAACCAATAACTGCCAGAAAGGCATCACGATGGGACGCGATGCCGCAACCTGCTGGAAGCCGAATGGCATACTCGGTCTCCATTCCCATCAATCGGTCCAACAAAGGCACTACTCGCCTCCGTCTAGAGCCTCCGTCTCCTCGAGATAGTCCGATGGCTGCGATTGACTGTCATTTCGAATGGAACGGACCACGCAGTCCAATGGAACAGCGGGGCTGAGAGCCTCACCGATAGCACTGGATTCGGAGCGTGGGGCACGCTCTGTGGTCAATGGTTCGTCTGCAAACGTCTGTACGCTCTTCATCTTCAACTCCTCAAGATTAGCCGATCGTAGCCGAACATCGAGCCTCGATGGTCAGTCACGCCCTTTGGTACGTCAGCATTTATTTTATGAAACCCGAGGGAAGAAATGAAGTCCCGAAATCCCGCGTCTCTTGCAAAATGGCGATGAAATGATCGTCCCGGGCACCGGCTTAATGGGCGAGCTTCTTTTCGATTCAAAAAAACAGGCGAAAACGAAACGAAATATTTGCAATTCGCTGATTCCTTTGCATTAAATGGCTTACTAGAATATGCGTTCGTTCACTTCGAACTATTTTTACACACGAGGAGATTGAGAATGCGAACGATTGCGATTTTGTTGGGTTTTGCATTGGCGTTGTCTGCATCGGCGGTAGCGGTCAATGCTGAAGAGGAAGGAGCCAAGCACACGATCAAGGCCTGCATGAAGGATTGCTTCAAAGGTCCGTTGATCAAAAAGGTTACTGCGGGCGAAGCATCCGACGACGAAAAAGCGAAACTGCATGAAATGATGGTTTCC
>JAWKTL010000072.1:0-27268 GCA_041399105.1 Pirellulaceae bacterium
AAGTTTGTCCGCGGGCCGATTTTTGGGAATGTGATCCTTGCGGACGAGATCAATCGGACGCCTCCCAAGACGCAAGCCGCTCTGCTCGAAGCGATGCAGGAGCATCAGGTTTCGGCCGCTGGTTCGCGACATCCCCTGCCTGAACCATTCTTCGTTCTGGCGACCCAGAATCCGATCGAAATGGAAGGCACCTATCCGCTGCCCGAAGCGCAACTGGATCGCTTCATGTTCAATGTACTGATCGATTACCTTCCGCCGGCGGACGAATTGGCGGTCGTGCTGCGAACGACCTCGCGTCGCCCGGCTCCGATCAACGCATTGTTTACCGCAATGGATGTGTTGAATTTTCAAGAGGTTGTTCGACGTGTTCCGATTGCCGAAGAAGTCGCCGGCTATGCCGTCAAGCTTGCCGCCGCGACACGCCCCCATCGCGAAGGCTCGCTCGATTTTGTGAATGAATGGGTTACGTGGGGAGCCGGAACACGAGCGGCTCAGACGTTGGTGCTGGGGGGCAAGGCACGCGCGCTGCTTAGTGGCAATGCTCATGTTTCGATCGACGATATCCGCTCGCTGGCCAAGCCAACGCTGCGTCATCGCGTGTTGATGAGTTATAAGGCCGAAGCCGAAGGGGTCACGGTCGACGAGACGATCGATCGCTTATTGGACGTTATCAGGCCATGAGCGAAGCGACGCAACGCGATGTCGATGATAAAAGTACGCGGACGTCGATCGATCCGGTCGCGCTGATGCGAATTAAGAATCTTCAACTGCGAGCCAAAGCCGTTGTCGAAGGTTTTTACAACGGGTTGCACCGGAGCCCGTTTCACGGCTTTTCGGTTGAGTTCAGTGAATACCGTCCCTACACCACCGGCGATGATCCACGAACACTCGACTGGAAACTGTATGCGCGCAGCGATCGGTATTACATCAAACGTTACGAAGATGAAACGAATCGACGCTGTTATTTGCTGGTCGATCAAAGCAAATCGATGGGTTTCGGATCGCTTGATTATACGAAAGCCGATTATGCACGGACGCTGGCCGCGACCCTGGCGCACTTCCTGACACTGCAGCGCGACGCGGTTGGCATGTTGACCTTCGACCAATCGGTCAACGAATTCATCGCCGCCAGACATCGCACCGGACACATGCGACGGTTGCTCGCCTGCCTAGACCAAACAACCGCTGGCACCGGAACCGATTTGCGTCAACCGCTCGAACAGCTTGCGGCGCTGGTCAATAAGCGCGGTCTGATTGTTCTCATTTCCGATCTGCTCGCGCCTCTGGAGCACCTTCGCACGCATCTGGGCTACCTTCGATCGCGCGGGCATGAGATGTTTATCCTACGCATCAACGATCCGGCTGAGATCGAATTGAAGCTGACCGAAGCGTCCATGCTTCGGGATATGGAAACGGGAGCCCAAATCTTTGTCGATCCCGATGTCGCCCGTTCACAATATCAGACCAATTTTCGACGTCATGAAGCTGAATTGGTTTCCATTTGCGATTCGCTGGGAATTCGGCTGACGTCGATGATCACCGACCAGCCGATGGATCGCGCGTTGTTCGATTTATTGTCGCTCGAGTCGCGAAGGGTCGGAAGTCGTCATGCCGCTGGGCAGTCGAAAGGGAGTCGATCATGAGTTTGCTTGCACCGCTGTACGCTCTGGGTGCGTTGGCGATCGCGCTGCCAATCGTCTTTCATTTGATTCGGCGACGTCCCAAAGCCGAAGCTCAGTTTAGTTCGTTGATGTTTCTCAGCCCCTCGCCGCCGCGGTTGACGCGGAAGAGCCGACTCGACCAATGGCCGTTGCTGTTGCTGCGAGCGTTGGCGATCGCGTTGATCGCATTGGCGTTTGCCCGACCGTTTTGGCGATCATCGGCCTCCCGCCCTCTCGATGCCATCGGACGTCGTGTCGTCGTATTGCTCGACACCAGTGGAAGCATGCGGCGAAGCGATTTGTGGGAACAGTCCAGGCAACAACTGACATCGGTGATCGAAGCTTCAACGGTCAACGACCAGCTTGCACTGATGGCCTTTGACAGCGAAGTTCGCACCATCGTCCCATTCGATTCGGCAATATCGAATTCGGGAACGTCGCAAACTCAGCGGTTGCTGGATGCCGTCGATTCGATGCAGCCCGGTTATGCTCAATCGCGGCTCGGTGCGGCTTTGATTGAAGCGGCGGACTTGCTGCTGACGACCGGCGATTCGAGTGAACAATCGGCTTCGATACCGAGTGAGATCGTCATCATCAGCGACTTGCAATCCGGATGCGACCTGACACCATTGCAAACGTACCAGTGGCCTGAATCGATAACCGTTTCGATCGCAGCCGTGACGGCTGCTGAATCGGGGAATTTGAGCGCGACCGTCTTGCCACAAATCGATACGGCGGAGGAACGCCGTGCGCCGCAGTTGAGAGTGCGATTCACCAACACCAGCGATGCGGTGGAGAACCAATTCATGTATTTCTGGGACGACGATCCCGATTCACAAGACCACGTCGTCCAAGTTCCGGCCGGCCAATCGCGTGTTGTGAAAGTCGATATTCCGCCATCATCAACCGGCATGCTGCGGTTTGTCGGCGACAGCGAGGAATTCGACAACCAGGTGCATGTCGTCCTTCCCCGGAAGGTGAGCCAGGAAGTGGTTTACATTGGGCCTGTCGTCGACGAGCAAAATCCGCTGGACGATTTGTTTTATTTCTTGCGTCAGGTGACGCTGGGAGACTTCTGGCGCACGGTGGGGTTCACGCGCGCTGAAGCAATGGATGCATCGCGAAATCTTGATCCCTCCGACACGCCGCTTGTCATTCTGAGCGGGTCGCTCGAAGAGCCGACGATCAATTTGCTGAAACGATATTTGTCCGATGGCGGAAACGTCTTGTTTGTTCTTGATCAATCTTCATCGGGATACGCGGCGATCGAAAACACGATACGCGATCTGTCGGACGGGTCGACGATCGAAATTGCCGACGCCGAAGTCGGCGATTATGCAATGCTGGAGAAGATCGATTTTGCCGACCCCATCTTCCGCCCGTTTGACGATCCGAAGTTCAATGATTTCACGCGTGTGCGGTTTTGGAAGCATCGACAACTTGTCGTCGATTCGTCGAGCCCGTGGCGAACGATTGCGTCATTCGATGATGGCAATCCGGCTTTGTTGCAGCAGGAAATTGGAAACGGACGGATGATGTTGCTTGCCGCCGGCTGGCAACCGCAACAAAGTCAACTCGCGCTTTCATCGAAGTTTGTTCCGCTGTTGGCGGGGATGATGCTGAGCAATCGTCCATCCGAAACGTTGCGATCCGGATACGATATCGGCGAAGATGGATTGGTGCCGATGGAACTTCCCGGTCGGCTCACTTCTCCTGATGGATCAACGCAAACGATCGAAGATCCGCTCGAGTTGAAATCGTTGAAGCTTCCAGGCATCTACCGATTTGCCGCGCTGAACGCTGCGCGGGATCAATCGCCCGCCGCTGACGACGATAGCGAATCGAATGCGCGGGCGGACGTCGATTCGGACGCCGACGCTGTTTCATTCGCATTGAATCTGCCCGCCAGCGAAAGCCAAACGGTGCCGCTGGCTCAGGAAGATTTAGAGAAGTTTGGAATCAGCCTTCAACGCAGGCAGTCCACGGAGGAAATCGAAGCCGCGCGGCGACAATTGCAGGATGTTGAACTAGAAAGCCGACAACGGATTTGGCAGTGGTTGATCGTGCTGGCGATCGGCATTCTGTTCATCGAAACGTTACTTGCCACGCATCTCGCCCGGAAACAGCAAGCGTTGCCGTAGGTAGGTCCGCAGCGTTCGAGTCAAGCAATCCTGGAAACGATCGATTATGCAAGCACTTCGATGGTCCCCGTGGAGAGTCTCGGGGAGACCATCGAACGACTTGAGTCCGTCGGCTTTTTGATCGGCAGTTCGATGCGAGCCTGCTATACGTCGCGTGGCCGAAAATGAGGTGATTCGCTTCATTAAATGCAAAAGCATCATTCCAGACCACCTACGGTATAACGCTGAGTATTGATCGCGGAGCAGATTCCCGCTTCCATCCGTTGAAGATCGAGTCGACAGCGCGAGGGTGCGACGGCATCGCTGAAGAGCGAACATCAGAGCGATCTGCACTTTCCGGTCCTGCGTGGAAAGCGTGATTGGCTCACCGTTCAGCGTTGCTGCCGTCAATGAACATCGAAACGGTTTGCAGTCTTCGGAACCTTCCCGGACTTGATGGATATCAATGGTTATCGATATGAGCGCCGTCGAGTATCGCAGCAGGACCTGCTCGGCTTGCCGTGTCCACTGATCCAGCATGGGTGCAAAATAGGATTTCAATTGAGGTTCGATTTGAAAATTGACGTTCATGAAACGTTCCGTATTGCAAAAACAGATCTCGACATGAATTAGCATTGGTCGGCGGATCGCATCCACCAACTAAGTGAAGTATTGAAAATAGCTATAAGCGAGATCGCATGTATCTATTTGCCTTATGTGTCATAGTTCCCGATACTTATCTAGGCTCAACTTGGGAAACCGCCGTCCAGCGGCGATCCGACGGCAACAGAATTGATAGCGAGAGACCAATGATGGCGATATCGAACCGAAAAGAAACGGGAGAACTGTTCTTTGTGGACGATCCATTGTTTCACGACGCCTCGTCGCGTGAGGAGATACTCGAAACCGTGTGGGACGAATCCTCGGGAACCACAACGGAAAGTTCACTTTTGACGGCGTCACAGGAACGATCGCTCTTCCTTCGAATGAATTGTCTGAAGTGGATGGCTTCACGAGAACGCAATCGCACCGACAATAAACGGGACGTAAAAAGGGTTCGTGTATTGCTCGACTCAGCGATCGATGTCAGAAACCGCATCGTATCAGCGAATCTTGGTTTGGTTCGCAGTGTCGCGAATCGATTGTCCAAGGACGGCGAAACGCGTGAAGAACTTTATGGCGAAGGAAGTTTGGCGTTGATTCGGATTGTCGAGCACTTTAATGTCGGCTTTGGATTCAAGTTCAGTACGTACGCGATGCGGGCTCTGATGCGTGAGCTAGGGCGGAGCATGACGCGTCGGATCAGTGCTCCGCACTACAATGCCGCAACGGAAGCCATCGAGGAGATACCGATGCCGATCAATGGGGATCATTTCGATTCCGAGCAGCAAGAGTTGGCGTTGGAGATTCTCCGAGAATTGCCTGACCGCGAGCGAGAACTCTTGAAAGTACGCTATGGTTTTTATGGAAATGAGCGGAAGCTATCGTTCCGCAAGCTCAGCAAGCGGTTTGGAATTTCGGCCGAACGTTTGCGACAGTTGGAGCGTAAGAGTTGCCAGTTCGCGCGTACTCATTACGGTGAAAAGCTTGGTTTGGCGAATTGAGGTCGCTGCTGAAAACTGTCGAGTGTTGATGAATAATGAGAACGGCGTCATTTTTCGATGGACTTTGCGACGTTGCCGTGTGTGCCCCGATATGCCCCGTGCAACCCAGTGAGCGAATCATTTTATTGCCGCCCACGCAACGTCGATTTTTGAATTGAGATTCTGAGACGGAAGAACTTGGATGAGTAATAGCTTAACTCGCGACGCGGAACTTTTTGCAAAGGAAGGTGCCCGAACCCTTGACTGGTTGGTGGGTGATCGCGTCAGTCTTGAACGAGCGGTGATGCACCGCGTGTTTCATGAGTACTGTCAGGTTGCCGGCGACGATGTCGAACAGGTTTGGTGGCAGCCGATTGCCGATGCCGCGGCGTCACTCGGGTTTCGACCGAGCATCTTGGATTGCACCATCGATCAGGTGACGCGATTGGTGGATAACGGTGCCGACGTGGTGTTGTACGTTCCTGAGTCGACCGACAACGAACGGCCAGGTTGGACGGCGATCCGGGGGCGAAGGAAGCGGGGGTTTGTCGTCTGGCATGCGCGTGGAGATGAAGAAAACCGCATCCGCAGATTAAAGAAACTCAAGTCGAAGATTGCGACAACCGTCAATGCCGAGACGGTTCGCTGCGTGGCGTTCGACTGGCGCGATTTGATTTCGCACGACTTGCATTCAACGGCGGCTTCGACGCGTCCCATTCATCGACTTCGCCATCTGCTGCGTCCCGAATGGTCGGACATTTGGTTGGTGCTCGTGTTCGCGTTTGCCGTTGGACTGTTCACATTAGTGACGCCATTGGCGGTGGAATCGCTCGTCAACACCGTCGCCTTTGGTCGATTCCTGCAACCGATTTTAGTTTTGTCGCTGATTGTGCTTTCGTTCCTTGGACTCTCAGCGGCGATTCGGGCGTTGCAAACCTATGTCGTCGAAATCATCCAGCAGCGATTGTTCGCACGTGTCGCGGCTGACTTGGCGAATCGGTTGCCCCGCGTCTGCACGGAGGGTTACGACAGTCGATACATGCCTGAATTAGTCAACCGTTTCTTCGACGTCGTGACGGTTCAGAAAGTGAGCGCGATGTTGCTTCTGGACGGCGTGGGGCTCGTCACCAGTGCGTTCATCGGGATGGCGGTGTTGGCGTTTTATCACCCGTGGATGTTTGGATTTGACCTGTTGTTGCTGGCCGCGATAGCGTTTGTGATCATCGTGCTTGGTCGTGGCGCGGTCAAGACGGCGATCATCGAGTCCAAAAGCAAGTATTATATGGCCGCATGGCTTGAGGACGTTGCACGATGCAATGTGACCTTTCGGTCGGCCGCTGGGAAAAGCTTTTCGTCGAGTCGATCGGATCGTTTGATCCATGATTACTTGATCGCTCGACGTTCGCATTTCCGCGTGCTGTTGCGACAGATCATCTTTTCGCTGGGCCTTCAAGCGGTTGCCAGTACGTTGCTCTTGGGTTTGGGGGGGTATCTGGTGGTTGCCGGTGAATTGACGTTGGGACAGTTGGTCGCCGCGGAATTGATCGTCACGGTGATCGTCGGCGCATTCGCAAAGATGGGGAAGCACTTCGAGAGCTTTTACGATTTGCTGGCTTCGGTGGACAAGCTCGGTGCATTGTTCGATTTGCCTCCCGAACAGGGGGGCGGGATTCTAAGCGCGGCCGACGATGGCGCATCGACGATTTCGTTCCGCGATGTGACCTGCGGACGGCAGGGCTCGAAATCCCCTTTCGCCCCCATCTCGCTGGAAGTACCAGCGGGAGCTTCACTGGCGATCTATGGACCGGCTGGCTCGGGAAAGAGTACGTTGCTTGACTTGATCTACGGTCTCCGACGGCCCGGGTCGGGACGATTGGAAGTCGATGGTCGTCAACCGTGTGATCTGCACAATGACGATTACCGGTCGCATGTGGAACTGGTTCGCGACGGTGAAACATTCGCCGGCACGATCGAGGAGAATGTCCATCTGCATCGGCCCGACATTTCCGACAATGATGTTCGTGAAGCATTGCAAGCGGTCGGAATGTTGGAAACCGTCAGCTTACTGCCCAAGGCCATCGCGACAAAAATCGCCAGTCACGGCGCGCCGTTGACTTCCAATCAGATACGTTTGCTGCTACTGGCGCGTGCAATTTCCGCCTCCCCCACAATCATCCTTGTTGATGGGCTGTTGGATGCGCTCCCCGATCAGGAGTTGCAACAAGCGATTGAAGGTTTGACCGACCCTTCGGGCAGTTGGACGCTGGTTGTCGCAACGGGACGCGCCGACATCGCACGGCGTTTCCAGCATCAAATCGTCCTTCCCGATTCGCAAACCGTATTGAACTAGTTATTGTTGACGTACTAAGTTGAATAAAGGCTTTGTACGTCGCGTGGCCGAAAATGAGGTGATTCGCTTCATTAAACGCAAAAGCATCATTCCAGACCACGCACGGTATAAACGCCAAAAACCCTTCCATATTTGTTCCAACAGGACCGTTTCATGCTTCGTTCAAATCCCCGCTCCGGCACGAAACGTGTTTCCATGCTTCGCCCCGAAGCGTACAACGAACACGTAATGCCCTCGTTAAAGCTGGCCCGCTCGGCACGATTCGCGCGTCTGATTGGAAAGGTCTTGGCATGCGTGATGGTGCTGTTGTTTGCATTGCTAGCCATCGCCCCCTGGCAACAATCGGTTCGTGGAAGCGGCAGTGTGCTTGCGTTTTCGCCGCTCGAACGTCCACAGCCAATCGAAGCACCAATCAAGGGACGCATCGTTCATTGGGGCGTGGATATTGTCGAGAACGTCCACGTTTCCGAGGGAGACTTGATCGCGCGGATTCAAGACTTGGATGCGTCCTATTTGGATCGATTGCGAGGCCAAGTGTCCGCAACCGAGCGACAAATTGGTGACCTTGAAGATACGATCAAAGCAAAGCTGCGAAAGAAAGAGGTACTCAATTCGCTAGTCGAAACCCTTGAAGCACAGGAAAAATCTTATCAGAGCATCAAGGCTCAGACGATCGCCGCCGCCGACGCGGCTGTCGAGTCGGCGCGCGGTAAGGTCGCATCAGAGCGTCAAAAAGCGTTGGAGGCGATCGCGGCACAGGAGCAGATCGAGCTCGATTTCATCCGCCAAAAAGAACTCCATGACGACAACATTATTTCGGATTTGAAATTGCAGGAGGCCGAACGGAAGAAGAAAGAGGCCGACGCAAAGGTCGCTCAGGCAAAGGCGAATGTCGAGCAAGCTTTGGCCGATCTCGAGAATAAACAGAGCGACCGACGTGCGAAAGAAGACAAGGCGCAGGCCGATATCGAGTATGCAACATCCCTAATCCGCAAACAATTAAGCGAACTGGAGACGCTTGATGCGGAAATCGCCAAGGACAATGCGGAATTGCGAAAAACAGAAAGGGAGCTTCTCAAAGCAGAGACCGAAGTTGCGCGGCAGGAGACGCAGGAGATTGTCGCCCCGTTCGATGGTTTCCTGACACAGATCAATGCAAATGCAGGCAGCCAGTTTCTGAAGGAAGGAGAAATTATCTGTACAATCGTTCCCGATACGGCCGATCGTTCGGTGCAGATTTGGCTCGATGGCAACGATGCGCCGCTCGTGTCACCGGGACGCCACGTCCGCTTGCAATTTGAAGGTTGGCCGGCGGTTCAGTTTGCGGGGTGGCCAAGCGTCGCCGTCGGAACGTTCGGGGGCGAAGTTATCTCCGTCGACGCCACCGACAATGCTCAGGGCAAGTTTCGCGTGCTCATCAAACCGGATCCTTCCGATATTCCTTGGCCGAACGAAAATTATCTACGTCAAGGTGTTCGCACCAACGGGTGGGTTTTGCTCGAACAGGTTCCATTGTGGTACGAGTTCTGGCGACAGATGAACGGTTTCCCGCCGGTTGTTGAGAATGCGGAACAATTGAAACCGCAAAAAACTCCCAAGCTGCCAAAGATCTAATCGCGATAGCGTGCGTCGTCCAGAATGACGCATTTTCGACACATAAAGCGAATCACCTTCTTCCGGCCAATGCGATGCTTCGCGGCTCCATGCGACGAGCGAGATTCTATTGTCGGAACGCTGGGGCGCGTCGTTTGGCATCCCCGGTGTGGTCATAAGAGATCATTTGTTGGGACAAGTGATTTCTCATCCTTTACCCCTACACACCCTCTTTCCCCGGAGCAAACGCATGTTGCACCGGAATCCACCTCCCATCTTCTCGACCCAGTTCGCCGCTGCCGTACTTCTGGCGGCGTTCCTGCTTGACGCCGATTACCGCAATCCGCTTACCCGTCGGCTCAGGACGATAACGTTACTGAACGACGAAAGGCGGATCGAACCGCCTCGATCGAACCGCCTCGGACGACCAACATTCCGAAGACGAGCTTCCTCTACCTGAGCTTGGAATAGTTGTCGGTCGTGTCCTGGACAAGTGCTTGCGTCTTGGACACCGTCTGGGGCAGCCCTGCGGAACGAGCTGGCGTCGCGCATGGCGACTACGTCATGTCGGTCACCAAGGCAAAGCCGTCTCAACCCCCTGCGGAACTGATGGATGTCATCAATCGCGCGCGAGAGACGCCGATTCGGTCAAACTGCAGCTTTGGCGACGTGGCGAGGAAATCGAGAAAGAAGTTGACTTGGGGCGCGGAAAAGACTGAAAGAACCTGCCGGCAATCGGGCTTGGCTCGGTGTCATGTTGGTCCCAGCCAAAGATGACGGTGTCGTGATTCAGAGTGTTGCGCGGCAAAGCCCCGCATCGCAGGCAGGACTGCGTCCGGGAGACAAGATCGTGAAGCATGGTGATATCGATGTCTCCGACCCCGAGTCCTTCATCGACAGCGTGTTGGACAAAGGCCCAGGCAGCGAGATGCGGTTGACAATCGATCGCAGCGGCGAGTCACAGCAAATCTCGGTTGTCCTCGGAAACATGAGCAACGCCCCGATGAGCTTCATGCGGGATGCGATGTCCGGCATGCGGGATGGCCAACGAGCGGGCAATCGTTGGAATTTCGGCGGCGGTTCGGACGACATGGTTGATGACGTATTGAACGAGATGCGAAGCAGAATACGCGAGCTGGAAAAGAAGGTTGAAGAGCTTTCCAGCAAGCAAAACGGCAATGCAAAACCTGTCGACGATGATGCGGGGATTCTTTGCCGCACTATATGACCGAAAGCCACTCCTGCTCGTCGCCCAACGTGGTGACCGCGATGGTCGAAGAGGCGACCGAGGCCGTGACGGAGATCGAGACTGGGATCGCGGTCGTGATCGCGATCAAGCGTCCCGATTGGAATCGTGGTCGACGTGGCAACTGGAATCGCGGTCGAGACTGGGACGGTCGCCGTGGTTGGGACAATGACTACGACTGGCGAAATCGATACCGCCGTGGCTACAACGATCGGTCGTACCGCAGTCCGCGATACAACAACTACTACTACCGTCGCAACGGTCGCTCGTACTACAACAGCGGTCGAGGCTACGGATACGGACGCAGCGGCATCCGATTCGGCGACTTCGGCGTCTACTGGTACTAGTGGTTTGCCAGAATCGAATTTTAGCGTAGACCGACTTGAGTTTGCAGCGAGCATCATCGACTTTCATTTGCCAGTCAACGCCGCGTTGTGTTGATTGGCTGTCCGGAAACGGGAAACCCGAAGCTAAAAGCAAATACTATTGAAGTTGCGTTATTTCGTTCAGTTCCGCCAAAGGCCCAGCATATTGCCTAGCCTAGCCCGGCGGGCTTGGTGGTCGATCGAAATGAACGTAAGGGCCAAAAAAGGCCCGACCGATGGAAACAACTCCGTGAACGATTCGATCAAATTGTCGGGCCAAGCTGGCCCTTTAAATCTCAGCTGCTGTGGACTCAGCCCGCGGGCTGGGCTAGGTAATTTGGTTGGGCTTTGCCCGAAAACGACTTATCGCAATCAGAAAGCGTTAGCGAGCCGGTCAACACCGCAAGTCCTGGCTAACACATTGGGTTACGTTTCGCCTTTGCTCGACAGCAATATCCGGACAGCGTCCGAGTTGACGTCGATTGACCACGCACCGATCTCTCGCTGCACTCGCGAGTTCGCCGATGCGCCGCCCAGACATACCGTCCCTGAAGTTGCCATTCGTTTTTTTTGCGTTTGACGCACGGTTTCGTGGCTAACCGGGGAGATCACTCTGTAGTTCGACTTCGAGCCAACAGTCGCAGTGTCCATACTTCAGCCTTCCGTCGGCTAGCCGATTCCGCATGGCGATAATCTGCTCCTTCCTTTCAATGACCTTGGTACGTTCGGATGCCGACGATCATGCTGAGCTGACAGCACAGGTAAATCATCGAGTGCTGAACTGATGCCCCGAAGATTTTCGTGTTCGATTGGTGTCGTAGTCGACTACTCGGAGAGGCACTGGATTTCTGACGAAGCTGCTCATTGAGTCGTTGCGTTTGATGCAGTTCACCGGGTCGCCTGGAGCAGACTGTTTTGTTGATCGAGCTGCTTTTGAAGACGTTTCGCTTTTTGCCTCCAGCGATCCCGAGAAATCCAAAAGCTGCGACACAAACATCACAAGCGGGTGACTGAACGAGTCCCAGCCAATCGGTGAAGATACAGCCAGTAGTTACGCCCTTCGTTGCGGGCTTGATCACAAAACGAATACGTTGGTAACAGTTCTACAAGACCAAAACTACCGAAACCCTCCAGCTAGCCACCGTTTCACCACTTGGCGTGCCACTCCCTCCGGAACCACAACCGACCAGCAAATGCAAGATGTTGAGGGAAACAAGCAGTTTTTGATGGGGTCTATCGAGGAAAGACCATTAGTGTCACAGCAGAAATGATACATATCTCTGTCGCAGTTTGTCAATATATCGCCGTGTTTGTCATCTCATCCTAATAAGTGAATGGGATGCATGGATCGCGAGCCCGGTGTCGCGAAGCAGGAAGGAATGAATCGTCCGAGTCAGAAGAGTTTGGTCCGTTTTGCTGCTGTAGGTTTAACTGTGAGGCGTGAATGTCCAACGATGCATGATTAATGAACCAGCGAAATAATCGGGACGCTGACTGTATGCCGCGTTGTTCCTTGTTTGACGAACTTGCAGTATCCTGACTGCAGGTATTTCGGATACATCCAGCGGTGAACAAAGTAATCGTTCCAGCGAACAGCAAGACACGTCGTACCATACTTTACTGGTGTAACCCAATCGATAGAAAGTAAGCGAGTCATTCCGAATAAGGAGCGATAACTAAAAAGGTAACTGTTAGCAGTGTGATTAGCGGTAGGATTTTGTAAGCCCACCAAGCTGACGCGATCTTATCGAACATTCCGAATGATGGTTCCAAGTCTCGGAATAAATGGAAGGCAGATGCTCTGCCGTTCGGATGCTGCCGGTTCAGGGGCAACAGCGAACGCATCAATCTGATTCACAATACGCATGGTCAACAAGTACCAAATCTGGTCGTCCTGGCGGTAGCAATGGAAACGCTTGCTGCATTGCTGACGCATCGCGTGACAGATCTGAGAACTTTTCGATCATCAGCGTTCGACTTCCGGATCGTCAACGCGTGCAGAAAGACGGAAAATTTCCATCAACTTTTTGCGAACAGGGTTGAGCCAGATCGTTGTCACTGCGACGAATCAACTGCGTTAAGTCAGCGATCGTACCAGATCGGCGTCCAATCCATAGTCTAAGCTCGCCGATTGGTTTTCCAATTCTTTCAGCAATCTGATTGTCCAAGATTGCGGTGCTTTCCAACTGCCGACTCGATCAGCTTGACGTAGAAGGCAACGAGTCGTCGGTCTGCTGCAATTGACGCTCGAGTTACAAGCAGGTTATCAAAACGTCGAACGGCAACTGTTCTAGCGCGACTCCAAAGTGGTTCTGTCAGCATGTAGAAGGCGGGCGAACGCAGTTCTCTGGCAACAAGCTACGATCTCCGACGCTTCGCTGTCGGGAATTTCGTGTCGCAAAATCGCCAACGAGTTGATTCAGTCCTGGGTCGTCGGGATAGGTAACCAAGCCGCTGAGTAATTCAACCAAGTATTGCGTCGTCGGTTTGCCAGCGGCAACGTCTGCTAAGACCGGGCTGCCAAGTAGTAGTCCTGAGGCGTACGCTGCAGCGATTCGCTAAGCTGCTGTTTAGCCTTCAATGGATCGATCAACGCCAACCGACGTAGCGTGATTGCTACGATTCGAGATCGGAGCTTGGCGACGATGACATATCCGCCGGCTCAACTGAACAGTCATCGATCGGCACATCGGCCGTTACATCGGGAAATTCCCACTACTTGTTGCCTGCTGATTCTCTTGCTGCTGTTTGCCATATCGAAGCTTGCGTTCGAGTCGTTCATAGGCGTCACGCCGAATTTGGTTGAACTCAGTCGAGTGAGTTTCAGGGTTGTACTGCCGGACGCAAGGTCCACAGGATCGCTTAAATCGCGTCGATCGAATCCATTTGTGAAGAATGCCACTGGATCGTGTGGCAATAGATTCAAATCAAAAACATCAGCGTCCAAAGCCTGGCGAAACAATGCTGACTATTACGGCTCGCACTGGCTGCGGCTTGCAGGGCGAGCGCCTTGCGGTCTCGGAATCTGAGGTGGAATGTTTGGTCGCGCTGGCCGGCTTGGTGGAGAATAGCTTTGGGCCAAGTTGTTTACCACGAATTTGTTGCATGATTTCTTCCATGCGTTGCTGACTTTGCTGCATCCGTTTTTGTCCGCTTGATTGATTTCGTTCAGTAGTTCTCGATAACGTGAATTCGTTCGGTTCTGTGCAGTCACGCCCTCCTGATTCATTCGGCTCTCTTGTTCCTCACGCTGGACTCCGACAATCGTGAACGCAGCGTGCTTCGATCAACTTTTTTCAGAAAGTCGCCAGAATGCTCCGGTTGAATTTCGGTGTATTCTCGCGATGGGCTTTGGATGCCCCACCGCACGTGGTTACACTGACGGGAGATTGCCACGTTTCTTGTCGCCGATTGCGATCGGCGTTGATCGCTGCGATCATTGTACCGATCATGACCGCAATGATTGGGATCGCGATGAAAAGCAATGTTTGCCGCACTTCGGTCCTGACCGTCAACATTCGCACCCAGTCGTCGTCGATCGTTCCAGCCAGCTTGATTTCGTCCATCAGGAATCGAACCAGTCGCGTTCGAGTTGATAGATCTCTGGATGTCGCAATACAAACTGCTTCACCATCATACCGACCGTATATGGACGGCGTTTCAGCCACGAGCGATTCGATAAACTGCTCCTTCAGTGATCCCGCTTCAGCAGCTGTCGAAATTAATCCTTGCGTCAGCGCATGCGTGAACTTGGGATCGTTAAAATCTTGTTGACCCAGCGCAACTTCGTCGATGTGTGGCACCCCGCGTAGTCGCCATGCGTGAGCGCAAATTCAGGCAGCTGCTTGTTACTGATGACTTGCAGGTATCGATCCAGCTTGTCGGGAAGTTCATAAAATTCGGCTCGTACGATTTCGAGATACTGGCTTGCACGCTCACGCAGTTTTTGAAGGGCTTTCTGTCATCCGGCCGACGGGTTGCCGCATGGCCGGAAGAATTGATTCGTCAGCCGACCACAATTCGCGTCGACGACGAAGGATCTCAGCTGTCTGCCACAGTGGATTCAGTTCCAACATTTCGCGGACGTAGGCTTCTTCGATCGTGCCAACAAGATCTCGATCCGGTGTTTCTGCATCCATCAGCGATCTCCATCAGGATCAATTCCCAGATGTTAACACACGAGCAGCATCTCACGAGCACTTTCGCAACTCGTGATCCGCCCGGTTCATCGCCGCTTCGTAAGTATCAATCACTGCGTCAAGCTGATCGTTGCGATGGAGGCAGTTCGCCCAGCATCCGCTCGGCAAACCGTGGGCGAGTTGCTGATTGGCAAGGTCTTTGCGGATAGAACTTCAGTTCGCGGATCCTGCGTCGAGCTTGTTCGATCGATTTTTGGGATAGCTCCTTTAACATGGCTGGTCAATACGGTGCGAAATTTTTTGCCGCCGTGAGCATAGGCTTCCACTTCAAGCACGCCGCTTACATCATATGAAAAACGAATGAAGAACGGGGTGCCTTCCGGGCTTGGCGGCAAGTTGCTGACCATCAATTCACCCAAGAAAACGTTGTCCGCGACCTTGCGCATCGCCCTGACACGCACTTCAACTTCAGTTTGATTGGGGGCCATCGTATAAAAAATTTGCTCTTTGGAAACAGGGATCGTATTGCGATGCAGCACCGGCGTGAAGAATCCTGTTTGAATCTGGCCTCCCAGTTCGCGAGCCACTTCAACACCCAAAGTGAAAGGGCAAAACATCGGTCATCACCATGTCATCGACCGCAGCATCCTGATCGATCAAGCCGTCACCGACGCCCCTAACGCGACTATCGATTGAATGCATCAAGGCTTCGCGGCCAAAATACCGATGAACATACTGTTGGAACACGAGCATCCGTGTCGCTCCGCCAACAAGAATAATCTCGTCGATCTCCTGCAGTCAGTTCAGCATCTCGTGCCGCCTGTGTGATCGGAGCTGCAATTCGGTGCATTAGGGGATCGCACAATTGCCGAAATGTCTTACGGTCAATACGGAATTGCTTGGGCTGCTCTCGCCGAATTGGCCGTCGCGTTTGGTACTGAACTTGTACTCTGTTTCAGCACTTCGCCAACTTAGCTTTGCGATTTCGCATTCGCTGCGCAGCCGAAGAACACGCAGCGGATCGTTCAGTTTGCAAGTTCAAGACGCGCAACCCTGACGCCAGAATTTCGACACCAGACGATCGGCAGTCTTCACCTCCCAACAGGCTTTCGCCAGCACTGGCGAATTTCCAACGTTCCCGAGAAGACTTCCATGACCGTCACATCGAACGTTCCAAGCCGCCCAAATCGATCACGACCAAGTTCTTCATCATCGCGATCGTGAAACCGTAGACCAGCCGCCGCAGCGGTCGGTTCATTGATCATCTGCCGTACCTTCAGTCCTCATCCGCCAGCGACCCGCGTTGCCTGTCGCGCGTGATCGGTGAAATAGGGCTGGAACCGTGATCACGGCTTCAGTGACTTCAAAACCCAACGCCGCCGAAGCGTCGTCCTTCAATGAACGCAGCACTAAACTGCTTAGTTCGTGCGCAGTGAATTCCTTTGATCGCAGTTTGTATCGTCGATCATGTCCCATCGAACGTTTGAAGCACCACGCGCACGATTCAGGAGCCGTCAATAAAGCGCAATTCTTTGGCCGTTTGACCCACAACACCTGCTCCGTTATCAAGTACACTCCACAACCGACGGCGTCATTACGCTGTCGTGTGTGTTGCGAATTAGTTCGGGCTTGCCATCGCGGAAGATGCTGACCAACGAATTGGTCGTTCCGAGGTCGATGCCAATACAAACCTCCGATGCGCGAGACGGTGGAGCCATTCAAGCAGACCTTCCAAATGAATAGTGAACATGGGTGAAGGCTATAGTGTAACTCATCAGCTTGTCTGAATGTAGGTCGACCTGGCCTCGGGGCAACGTCTCGCAATATGGAGCCGCGGACGTCTTTCTGGTGGCACTGATTCGAGGACAGCCACGATGAACTTAAAGGCACTTAAAGGGGCGGGAACTATAGCAGTTGATCGGAATGAGCATTAGAAATTGACATCGCTGGCCAGCTGGAAGGATTGCATGAGGTGGCTCTGCATTGGGCGTCAAGTGCAACTTGGATCGCTAAGTAATGTTGCAAATGAGAAAGCGGGTGCGAGCGATGAAGATTGCTACGAGATTACAGCGGATTGCCGGGGGCTTGCGTAGGCTTGGCCGCGACGTTGGGCTTCGCGGCGAGGCTCGGCGGTACAGCGGCTCCGCTTGAAGAGGCGACCGGTTTCTTGACAAGATCGTACCGCTGTGCGGGAGAGTCCAATCCGATGCGAGCTGAAGATCGGTGCGGGAGGTGATCGGGAATGCTTCGCCCGCTTGTCGCTGCGAATCGCTCGTCCCGTCCAGTCAAGTAATTGCAGATACTCCGTCAGCGATATCGATAGAAATCCCTTACGACTAGCGCGGCGTTTGCTCTTTTCGATATCGGGACCGATGGCGTCGTCCCGCTCGTTGATTTCAACAGGACTCAGCCAACCGCTTTTGGTGCGTCGGCGACTACGTTCCCAATCATGGGATTGCTTGCGACTCCGCTTCAGAAGCGTCCGCCAAATCGTCGATGCGATCTCTTCGCTCCAGTGAATTCACTCGATTCTGGAGTCTCCGCCATCGCAGCACGAACCGGATTCAGATCGACATAAGCAGCACAAGCAAGCAGGCTCGCGTCATCAAGCAGCAACTGAGCCTTGTATCTTCCTTCCCAAAAATGGCCTCGTGACACCATCCTCGGCGTTGCTTCGTCGAGCGATATTCTCGCCGTGCATCGCATCCACCAACTGACATCCGACAACCTTTGGCGTCGCTCGGCCAACACCTTCTTGTCATTCACAATCATACCAATCTCAGCCTCCGTCGGCTCGGCAAGGCGATCCGTTTTTGTCTCGCTGTTTTGGAAACAATCGCAGCCAGCGACATGCAACTTCCTCATCCGGGACCAAGCTGCCACTACGTCCGCCCAGTGCCGCAAAACGAGATGGATGTGGATCTGAAAGGATCGCAAAGGTCAGACAGTCAATCCCGAAACACGATGCCAGAACTCCAGTCGATCGCGAATCCAGCTACGACGATGCTCGAAGGATTGCCCCGTTACCGGATCATCGCCACAAAGAAACGCTCTTCGCACACACCGCTGTACCGCATGAACGATCTGAACTCTCCGCCGGATCAACAACTTCCCACGAGCCTGCCTGGGCATGCCACAAAAAACTCCAAAAACGCAATCTCAATTCTTAACAACGATCACATTCTACCAAATTTTCCCCGCCCCGCAACCATTCATTGCCTGTCCCTCTCTCTTAGTATGTCCCTCTCTTAGTATTGGCTGACGTCCAATAAGTTTGGTGACTGCACGCGCGTGAGCAAATCACTCAATCACGTCATCGGCTGCGAGGCATCGCCGGGAATTCAGGGGCATAGCGTCCAGCAAATCGCCGTGGCGATTGAAGAATCCGCACAGCGAAACGAATTCGTTTTCATCGCCGAGCAACTTGGGATGCTACCCGACGCCAGAGATCGCGTTACTTCGGCAACGACCAAACGCCTTGCTACTCACAGCCAAGCAGGCTTAGAATAGCCGACATCTTGTACAGAGAAGATGTGTGTGCGTCGAATTCTCGTTCGATTTTACGCGGCGACGATGCATCCCTGGAACCTGACCCAATACCGTGAACCGGCAGCACTAGCTGCCGGGCCTTTTCGGATTCTTGGAATACGTTCTTTGGCACAACACACGGGGCCCCATACGAAGGCATCGGTCGACTTTCTATGACAGCGAACGTCCCAACACGAAATGTAAAACGTCGGCACGCGATGAAAGCAAAAATAATGTTGCTTCTGGTGTCCTGCGTATTCTCCTTCTTGCTGCTGGAGGTGTCAAGTGCAGAGTTCTTGGCTTTTCGCCACCAAAGCCTTCTCCTTTCTTTTCTCGTCGCAGGATCGAACGAAACTCAGTCATGTCGCGTTCATTCGCGAAGCGCAAGAGAAGGGCTGGATGCACTGGCCGCTCACGCGTTCGGTTAAATTGACCAACGAACATCCTAAAGGAGAGATTGTCTTCCAACGCAATGGTAGCAGCTTCCGAGAGAACCAAGAGACACCCGTCGAAAAGCCGGTCGATACGCGCAGGATCATCATTACCGGCGATAGTCACACCGACGGAGCTGTGTGGAACAACGAAAACGCTGCAAACCTGTTGGAGATCGCTTAACGGATGCAGTGGGAGAGAAGTTTGATGTGATCAATGGTGGGTTTGGGACGTTTTCGCCGTATCAGGAATTATGGATCTATCAGAAGGTGCTGCGGCAACATCAACCACGGCTCCTGTGGTTACCTTTACGCCGGCAATGATCTTTGGGATCTCACGATGTCCGATCGAGTCCATCTAGAGCGCGATGGCGATTCGTTTAAACACGTCGAACCCGCGATTGAGAAACCGCCGACGGACGTTAGTCTGTTTCGGCGATGTAAGAATTTGCTTGCCTTCTCGCTTTCGCCACCTATCAGGCACTGGCCAGCATCCGATCTCTCAGGCGTAATTTTGGCGAATTGCCGGAAGTCGACCAGGAACGTCAATTGGCCGTGGAAGCCGCCACAATTTGCGGCGGGGGATACTGGCAAAGTCTTGGCCAAGCACAGTTCTTTCGCAACAATCCCGAGGCGTGGGACGAATGTGCCGCCATGATGCGGTTCGTACTGCAAGCATTCCGAGACGAAACGAATAAGCTGAATACAAGTTTTCAACTTGTTGTTCTCCCTACACTTCGACAGGTTCATCCTGAAACGGACTCCCTCGCCTACGATGCGGCCGTCGAGCATTTGCAATTAACGGAACACGATTTACAGGTTGATGACCGAGCTGCGGAACTCGTCGTCCGTCTGGCTAGCGACCTACAGATTTCGCTCGTCGATATGCGCGAACCTCTGCTCGCTGCGTTCCAACACGACAAATCACACGAGCTTTACTGGCGATTTGACCACCACTTGAACATCTATGGACACCAGGTTCTGGCTGAGCATTTGCTCCCCATCCTGGCGAAGGAATTTCAGAAGCGCGCCACGTCGAACCCGGAATAATGATTTCGTGTCTGTTTGTTTCAGCGGTGCCATGGCGTTTCACGCCGACTTGCGAGTTTGATCTGTGAGTACTTCGAGATGTTGGCCCAACTTCGGGTACGATTTTCTTCGCTGGTGATCTCATTCAGAGCCGTCGAGCAGACGGTGCAGGGAGTTCATACTAACTTGAGTGTTGGCGGCATCAGACGCACGTCGTAGCCAGTCGACCTGTCTTGCTGTTAACGGAACAGCGGCTCCGACGGGAAGCGTTTCGGGAATGAGTTGCCTGATGATGTGACGCATCATTGTGTCGATTCCGGCTCCGGTCAACGAACTGATTCGCAGCGGATGACCTGTGTCCGTTGCGGACGCTCGTGATTTCACCGATCTTTCGGATCCCAATTCCAGTGAGCAATCGACCAAGTCCGATTCGATTAGATCAACTTTATTGAGCAATCGAAGAACAGGTTGTGAGGCAAGGACCATCGATTCATCAGCCTGATTTGCGGGTTGCGTGATGTCCGACATCAGCAGAATCAAATCCGCAGTGGCCGCAACTTCGCGAGCCTGCTGAATTCCTTGTATCCTGATATTGCTGACGCTTGATGGATGCCAGGCCACATCGGTTGTCTTTGACCCATCCAGCCGTCGACGGAGGTGAGATGGAGGTGAGAACGTCTCGTGTTGTGCCGGGTTGGTCGAATTCGATCGACCGTTGAAAACCGAGCAGCCGGTTCATCAAACTGCTTTTCCCAACATTTGGTGGTCCAATGATCGCGACACGAAAAGGGGTTGAAACGGCCTGACCGATCTTTGCACGAGCGATCAGGGAGCGGATACCCCTCGCGCTAATTGACTTTCGCCACGACCAAGATGTTCGATTCGAAGGACTTCATCTCTCAATGCCCCACGCACTTGATCCATCGCGATATTACGCTTTCCGCGTTCGCGTTTGTGTCAAGACACGTAGGTTTTCCGCTTCCAAGGGGTCATCGCAATGCAAGGCCAACCACGTGGCGACGGATGCGAACCGCTCCGGCATCGATTAGGTCGTTCAGATCGCATCAACCGCGCGCGTCCGCTGCACACCGATTTCATTCGTGCGGTTCCGTTGCACAAACGACCACGGATTCGCCGACCGACCCATCCGTACTGCCGCTCCAAACGCCATAACGAATTCGTCCTGGCTGACGCGTGAGCGATCCGACTGCGGGCTGAAAGTATTGTTCAACCGCTTCGTCCGCACCGTTCTCGAAATCCCAATGGTTGCGATCGCGCCACGACCGATGGGAGTCAGGACGCAAACATGCAGCGATGCGGCTTGAGCGGGTTCCTTCATGCTTCCACGACGATATGACGCCCCACGGCAAACAGAGCGTGGAGGGGCAAATCAGCGACAACAGTCGGTCGACACCGCAACGCGTCGGAAATCAATGTCGCATCGCCCCCCGTGAGATAAACCAGCGCGTGCGTCGATCGCTTCCGGTACGATTCGACAAGTCCGTCAATCGCCCCGGTCACGCCCGCGCAACACCAAGATACATCGCGGCCTGTGTGCGTCCCGGCGATTCGAGTTGTGAGAGGCTCGGCGGCGGGGATCGCGTTGCCCGCTGCTTCGTGCAGCGACCGGGGCTGCAATCCAATTCCCGGCAGAATTGCCCCGCCTCAAAAACACCTGCGTCATCCACCCAATCGACGGTGATCGACGTTCCCGCGTCAATGACCAATGCGCGCTGTTTGCACCCGACAATTGGTAGGTTGCCTGCACCCAGCAAACGATCGATACCGACGCGTTCGGGGAAACGGACATCCGCCGTGATCGCGATGTGCTGGCGATCGATCTGATAAACACGATCGCAACCGCGATGCCTTTCGATCCATCGACGCAGGCGATCGACTCCCGCTGCATTGACGCTTGCGATCAGCCAGCAGACTTCCGGCTCGGTCGCGGGGAGGGCTGATGCAAAATCGGCGAGCTGCGATTCAAAGTCGCGACTGGACAAAGCAATCCGACGGGCGGTGATGTTCGTCGCCTCGTTCGTTCGCGCTGGGTCCATCGACGCCAGCTTAATGGATGAATTCCCCGCATCGACTGCGATCATCACACGTCGGCTCACCGCGATTCATCCTCGGCGACATAATCTTGTGCCTGCATGGCGTCGGATAGCTTCGACGTTGGTCCAGCCAGATGAGGTGGAACGCGACGTGTTTGACCAGCGTTTTCACTTGCCGACGCGGCAGCGGATGCATCACGCTGAAGAAGTTGTTCGGCAATCTGCTCCAACAACCGTTTCAAACCAGCCCCGGTGACGGCACTGATCTGATGAACCGGTCGATCGATTGCTTCACGCAGCCGCGCGGCAACATCGGCCGCTTCGGGAAGTTCCGACTTGGAAACGGCAACGATCTCCGGTCGCTCGCTGAGCTTGCTGGTGTATTGCGTCAATTCCCGCCGAATCGCCTGATAGTTTTCGATCGGATCGCTTTGATCGGCCGGAAGGGGTTCGACCAAATGAACCAGGATACCGGCCCGCTCCACGTGCCGGAGGAACTCGTGACCTAAACCGACCCCTTCGGAAGCACCTTCGATCAGCCCGGGAATATCCGCCAAGATGAACGACCGATCGCGATCGATCTGAACCTGACCGAGATTGGGATGCTTTGTCGTGAACGGATAATTGGCGATCTCGGGTCGAGCGTGACTGAGCCGACTGAGCAGAGTGCTTTTGCCCGCATTGGGCATTCCAATCAACCCAACATCCGCGATCGACTTCAATTCCAGGATCAGCTTGCGGACTTCCGGTTCTTCGCCGAGCGTTCGTTCACGCGGTGCCTGATTGGTGGCCGACTTGAACGCCGTGTTCCCCTTGCCACCTTTGCCGCCGCGGGCAACGGTAACACTGTCGCCGATGTCGACCATGTCCTTGATCACAAAACCTTGATCGGCGTCGATGATGGTCGTTCCAGGCGGGACGTACAGAATCAGGTCGTGTCCGTGGCGTCCGGTCCGGTTGGCTCCCGAACCGTGTGTTCCACGTTCGGCCTTCCAAGATTTGCGACCAGCGAAGTCATTCAGACTGTTGACGCCATCGCGCGCGATGAGGATGACGCTTCCGCCTCCACCACCGTCGCCACCATCGGGGCCTCCCCTGGGAACAAACTTTTCCTTCCGGAAACTTAGGCAGCCATCGCCCCCTTTGCCACCGGTGACTTCGATTTCGACGCGATCAACAAACATGGTTGTTCAACTTTACAAGAAAGCAGGCGTCCAACCATTTAAAATGATTGACGCCTGAAGTCGTATTCAGCAATGCAGGGTGTGTAGCGAGGCTGTCGCCAAATTACGCCGCATCGACGACGTTAACGCGACGACCATTGCGATCGAATTTGATCACCCCTTCGACTAGGGCGAACAAAGTGTAGTCGTTCCCCATGCCGACGCCGCGACCGGGATGAACCTTTGTGCCAACTTGGCGAACAATGATGTTCCCTGGAGAAACCTTCTCGCCGCCAAACTTTTGACTCCACGACGTTGAGCATTGCTGTCACGACCGTTGCGGCTGGAGCCTTGTCCTTTTTTATGCCATTGTTGGTGCTTCCTGTATCTCTTGTGAATGGTTATACCGTGCGTCGTCCAAAACGATGGCTTCGCGTTAAATAAAGCGAATCACCTGATTTCTGACCACGCGACGTATACACCGTGCGTGGTCCAAATGACGCCTTCGCGTTAAATAAAGCGAATCACCTCATTTCTGACCACGCGACGTGTAGCTGCCCGCTTTTCTATTTTCTGCAAACGGGAATTTACCTGAAGATCCAGCGGTAATCAAGGCGTTCAGGCAAACCATATTGCTTTAATACGTAAGCTTGTTCCTGCGGATCATCGTAAGCGGGAACGCCAAAGCGAATTTCGTCGGCCAATTGCCTGACGGAATCGCCGGGACGGAAGAAATTCAATTGCAACACCTTACGCAATACTTTGTCTTCCCCCCCCTCTTGAACGATCTGAAACGCATTCGTCAGGCCGCGAACGTTCACGGAAAAGAAGTCGGTTGTCGGGTCGACATCCTCCCAGGTGGCGTATCCCCAGACACCAGGGGCATCGGGTGAGGTGCTTCGCGGGATATTGACCGTACCAATTTCCACCGTGTTGTGAAGCTTCGACTTGATTTGCTCACGCTCGGCAATCACGTCCCGAGCCATCGGCAGAATACGATCGATGTATTCCTTTCCCTTGCCATGGTTCACCAAGACGAACATCGGGTAACAGCGACGCTGCTGATAGGCGACCGCTTCAATGTCTGGATAGGTCTTGTTGCCAAATTCGTCGACCACTTCCTTGCCACGCAGATCGCCGCCGCGATAACGAATACGAAACACCATGTACCAGACCAACTTGCGTTTCATTACACCGGAGGCTTGCGGGACATCGACATAAATCTGTCGCATCGGCTTGAACGCGAATTCAAATCCATGCACTTCACGCCGAAACGTGACATTCTTGGCCATTTCGATCAACGTTCGCGAGCGGGCATCGAAATGAGGCTGCGAATCGGGAAAATCGGGGGCCTTCCAATCGATTTGTGCGTTGTTCGCCAAGAACTCCTGCAAAGGAAGCGGTCCGGTGAACGTTTCTTCCGGTTGCGGCGGAGGATCGATAACGCGAACGATGCCCGGTGCAAACCGCGCGGCATCGTCGATACCAGCGTTCTCCTGAGCCACCAGACCGCTTGAGATCAACAGCAAGCAGGGAGCCCAAACAGCGGTTTTTCGAAGTCGATTCATTGAAAATGTCAAGAAAACATCGGCGGACAAAGTAAATCAAACGTCAATTCGTTTCAATTGATACGAATACATCATTTTGCACAACGCACGGTATAAACGTCGCGTCGCCGAAAATGAGGTGATTCGCTTCATTTAACGCGAAGGCATCATTTCAGACCACGTACGGTATAAAATCCTAATCGCTTGAAAGGCGAAAGCCAAATTGGAACTGAGTTCCGCCCATCTAACTGCCAAAAAATACGAACATTCGTTTTATAGCGATCGTTCGCAATGCGATCGCGCATCGGCTCAGAAGCCTTCGATGGCTTCACCACCGGCACGCGTCAGTAGCTTCTTCCACAACTGGGGCTCCACATTTGACGAAACAAAGCGAACCGAGCCATCCATGAGCGTGACTTGGAAACCGCCGACATGATCTGACTCAAGTCCTTTCAGCGGATCTTCAGGATCGAATTCCCAGTCGCTCGGTTTTGTCCAGACGACCGACGCGTCCGACGCGGTTTCGACAATCATGATCGTGTTGGATGTCCCGTCAAGGATGTCGCGAAAGCCAAGTTTGCGATCGGACGTCATTGAAATCCCTTCGCCTCGGGGCGATTGATAAGGAGTCGTGCCTGGTTCGGCAGTCCCGCTGGGACACTGCAGCCATCGCGGCATTCGATCGACCAACGGGCGGTTATGCTTGCTGTCCCAGGGCTCGTCTTTTTTGAACTGTTCGTATAACGCCTGCTCTTCAACAAACGGAAGCAGTTCGACCCGCCAGCTCAGCAAAGGTTTGCCATCGGCCGATTTGATATCCGCGGGAAACTGACCATGTGCGGCGTGATAATTGTGAATGGCAAGTCCCATCTGCTTTAAATTGTTTGAACATTGCATCCGACGAGCCGCCTCACGCGAAGCTTGAACGGCGGGGAGCAGCAGGCCAACCAGCACTCCCGTGGTCGCCACATCGACCGGTGTGCGTGACGACTTGACGGCGATCGTCTTTCCATCGGCGTCGACCTCCACCATTTTGAAGATCTCGGTTGTCAGGCGTTCGTAGTAAGCTCGCATCGCATCGGCAACCGGACCCTTGTCGGTAATGGACTGTTGCATTGACGCCAACATGCTTTCCCGAAGGAACTCAAGTGTATTTCGCAACGTCAGTTCCGCTTTTTCGGCTGACAAGTCGTCGCGAGTACGAAGTGTCAATGATCCAGCGGTGCCCTCCAACGGGTTATACCGCAACTCCACCGATTCGAGCAGTTCAGGAAGTTCGCTGAGTCCTTGAAGTTCTTCGGGCGCTTCACGCAATGCGAAATTCATGTACGCTCCCAACATCGGTCGGATCGGTTCAATCGCTAGAAAAGCGACAGCCGGAACGTCAGCGACGGTGTTACCGACCAGATAGGGAAGCATTCCTTCCTCCGACTTGGCGTTTGCCATCTGCAAGACGAACGTCTCGGTCCCAAAGATCATTTGCTTCGGGTTCACCGGATGGAGGCCCATGTTGGGAGGCATGTCTTTGACCGTGTAGAGCTTCAGGCCATCGACTTCGCGAAAATCCTCTTTGTCAACGACATCATCTTTCAAGTCCGAAATGGAAACCGGATCGGACACCGTGATAACGATTCCAAACTCCGGACCCTGAGGGCCGATCATGCCGACAACAAGCCGCAGGGATTCGATGGTCAACGGATCAAACCCGACGTGCTCCTTTCCGATTGCCGAGATCACCTCCAAGGGAGCAAGCTTCATCCCCGGGCTGTTCATGATCGGTTGCGGTTGAACCTGAAGCATCGCGATCGCGTTGCCGGGCACGAACTGCTTTGACATCGGCTGGGCATCAGGTTTCTGTGCGAACGCAAACGTAACCATGATGCAGAGAATCGAGAGGGCTTGGGTAATCGCAATCGTCTGTCGCTTCATGAAAGCAGCCTTGAAGTTTGGGGGTTCTCGGGACCGAGGATCGACCCGTTTCGCGTTCCGCCCGCGAGGCGTGCGGAAGCCTGATGGAAAAGCATTGGACATCTTTTATAATGCATCGCGGCTCGCTTAGCCAGACTTTCTGCTCCACCCAACAGGAACTATCGAACATGTTATGGGTCCAATTGCTGAAGCGATCACTGTTTTGTTTGCTGCTGTTGACGATACCGCAGGTTTGTGCGGCGGCCACGGTTTCGCTGGATGCCGCTGCGAAGGCGGGTTCCGTTTCGGTACGTTTCGAGTTCTTAGGCGGTGCGATGGGAGACCGCATGAAGGTCTTCGTGCGAAAGCAAACCGCTGGTGACATGACGTTGAAAGTCGTTCCCGGTACGTTGTTCTTACCGCAAGGAGGAGACGTTCAACGTCTGGCCGCCGTTCAATTGAAAGGAGAACTGACGACCAGTGGAACTTACCGTCGGGCCAATCAGGTCACTTTGCGCAGCGGCGACGAACGAGGTCTGTTGATTGAAGTG
>JAWKTL010000073.1:0-26979 GCA_041399105.1 Pirellulaceae bacterium
ACGATCTCTTTTCGATATCCTTCCGGCAGGAGCGTATCGGCGTGCAAGAACAGTAAGTATTCTCCGGTGGCGATGGCGGCTCCGGCGTTCATCTGGATCGCGCGTCCGGGGTTGCTCGCGAAACACTTGCATCCATGCTGCTGCGCGATTTGCATTGTTGAATCGGAGCTTCCCGCATCAACAACGATGATTTCGAGGTCCTGTTCAGGGTTGCCGACTCGGCGTAGCGTTTCGGCGATATTCGACGCTTCGTTCCATGTTGGGATGACGACGGAAAGTTTTCCGGCGTCGGTCGCTAGTGGCAATGTTGTCCAAGCCGTACCGCGTCGATGGTCCAACAAGTCTTCCGGATAGTCGATGTCGCCGAGCTGCCGCAATGAGTGGGTTTTCAAGTTCAAAGCCTGAGCCTTCGCCGTCGTCTGCTGAAAAACAATCGGTGTACTCCAGTCGATGCCGTCAAAGAGCGAACTGTGTTTTCCGGCCAGACCGATCAGGTAGTATCCGCCGTCGAACGCCGGGCCAATGACAAGGTCATGTCGTTCAAGTTGTTGAAAGGCTGCTTTCAAATCGTCCGCCGTCAGACTCGGGCAATCGGTGCCAATCACAACGACTCGCTTAGCGCCGTCAACGAAAGCCGATGTGGTCGCGTGTTTGAGCCGGTCTCCCAAGGATTCGCCGGTCTGTTCAACGAGAGTGAACGCGTCACCGAACTCGTCCATTGCTTCAGCGGTCGATCCACCCGTGAAACAAATGGTCGCCACACAGGATGCAGTTGCAGCCGAACGGCGTGCTTCGTCGAGTGTTCTATTCAGCAGAGAGCGATATACAAGTGTCGCCTTGTCGCCCCCGAGAGCGGGAATCAACCTTGTCTTATTGGTGCCCGGCTTCGGGAGCCGCGCGAAGATGAGAAGGTGATTCGCGTTGTTCATGTCCGACGTTGTTTGAGGCGATGCTCGAAGGAAGTGTTGTTGATCGATGACTTGAGCATAACTTGTTCAACGAAGAATCATCCGCACGGGTCATTTGAAACGGCAACGGGGACTTTCAAACGATGCTGCCGCCGCAGCTTGAGCCGGCTCCCGCCGTGCAACCATAGCAATGATTCGCGACATGAATAGCTTGGCCTTCGAGCGAGCGATCGTTCAGTTGGGAGATATGTCGTCTTCCCTGTTCGTCGTGAATCGCCAGGTCGAGCATTTGGTTGAAGTCGCAGTCGTAGACGAACCCGTTCCAGTCGATCGAGAGCAAGGACCGGCACATTAGGCCGTCAATCGTGCCGGGGTTGAAGTTGTTCACCAATTTTTGAAGGTACTCATCATATTTACCGCGTTGCAGCAAGTCGTCCAGGAAACGGCTGACGGGCATATTGGTGATCGTCAATAAGTTGTTGAACTGAATGCCGTACCGCTTTTCCAACTCGGTTTTGTAGGAGGCTTCGAGTTCCGGTTGCGCTGGAGGCAGCCCGAGCCCGGTTGGGTTGTAGACTAAATCCAGACACAGTTGCGAATCGGGTTGTGCGTATCCCAAAGCATTCAGCTTGCGGATCGCTTCGATCGACTTCGCGAACACGCCGCTACCTCGCTGAGCGTCGCAGTTCTGTTCCAAATAACACGGAAGCGACGCGATGATTTTGACGTGATGCCCGGCAAGAAAACCGGGCAGATCGGTGAAGCCGCCAGCCAGCAAGATGGTTAAGTTGCAGCGGTCGATAACTTGCTTCCCCAACCGCCGCGCCTCGCGGACGAGCATTCGAAAGTTTGGGTTCATCTCGGGAGCCCCGCCTGTTATGTCGAGTGTCGCGACATCGGATCTGGCCAGAAAATCAATCACATCTTGGGCGGTTTCTTCCGACATGCTTTCGCGTCGATCCGGACCAGCATCGACATGGCAATGGCTGCATGTTTGATTGCAAACTTTCCCCACGTTCACCTGAAGGGTCTCCAACGTCCGGCGGTGGAGCACTGGCAATCCGCCTTCAGCAAGGCGATCACCGAATGGGGTTGCCACGCCGCGACTGTCGTCTTGCAAAATGCGGAGCTGGGCTGCGGGAGACGAAAGGGGATGTCCTGTTCGGTGAAGCGTCTTGAGTATCGTCATCGGTTTTCGAAAGTTTTGCCTCAATGTCAATCATGGACGCGTTTGATGTTATCTCGCGACGTTGTCGCGATGGTGGTTTGTCACGATTAAAAAGCAGGGTGGGGCAAGGAACGCAAACCTGCCAAAATCAAACAATTGGTGGGTCTGCGTCGTGCCTCCTTACCCACCGTACCCTAAACCTTATCTGTGACAAAGGACTAGCAACAATCGGAATTCCCGCCGCAGCACGGGTCGACGACTTCAAGCGTCACACGATAAGCTTGTCCCTTCGTCTCGCGCGGGTCGCGAATCGTGGACCGTTTGCGGTCGAATGGTTTTGCTTTTTCTTGTGGAATCGAAACTCGAGGTTCGACCTGTTCAAAAAGTCCATCGTAGGGAGGACGGCCAAGTCTTTGGAACGTCACGTCGGACACGGCCGTTCGATCGCCTCGGTGATAGACGTTTCCGTCGTCATCTTCGACTTGCTTGAATGGACCTCGGTAGATGACCGCTTGATTGCGTTCAAGCAAGGGGGTCTGCTCGGGTTTGTATGCGATGATCGTTACGGAACGGAACTCGATTCCGTCGATGGTTTGCCAAGGCTCTCGAACGCGCTTGGCGATCTGAATGCCGTAGAACCCCGCAGCTTCAAAGGCCTTTAAGAATTCGTCCTCTCGATAGGCACCCGACAGGCAGCCCGACCACAGTTCAGGATCGCGTTGCATCTGCTCGGGAATGGTCTCGTCGGAGACGATATCGCTGATCGCGGCTCGTCCCCCAGGTTTGAGGACGCGGAACAATTCAGCAAAGAGTTCACGCCGATCTTCCTGCCGAACGAGGTTCAACACGCAATTGGATACGACGCAGTCGACCGAGTCGTCCTCGATCAGCGGTTGGTCGCGTCGCAATTGATCCTGCAGTTGCCGAAGTCGCAGAAAGTCTTCCGCATTGCGAACGGGTTGATCGACCAATTGACGCTCCAACAAGCCGAGGTCGAGTCGAAGGTCTTGAATCATGCCGTATCGAAACTCCACATTCGCGTATCCAATTCGCTCGGCAACGGTCGGTGCATGTTGGTTTGCGAGGTTCAGCATTTCTCGGTTGCAGTCGACGCCGATGACTCGCCCTTCGGCCCCGACGACTTGAGCGGCCATAAAGCAAAGCTTACCGCCCCCCGAACCGAGATCGAGCACGGTATCGCCGGGCCATACATAAGGGGTCGGGTCGCCACATCCGTAATCTCGCTCGATCACTTCATCGGGAATGACGGCCAGGTATTCGGCGGCGTATTCAACCGGACAGCAGAGCGCGGCTTCCTTCTGCTGTGCGGCAGCGGAATATCGCTGGTATACGCTTGCTTCGGCACCCTCGAGGTGATCATTGTGTATCCCGCTCATTGAATATGTTCCCTTCCTTTTTTGCAGTTCGTTTTTCTCGCCATTCTATCGGACGATGTGGCTGTGTGGGAGGTGGAAGTAGGTGCTTTTACCGTGCGTGGTCCGGAATGATGGTTTTGCATTTACACCGTGCGTGGTCCGGAATGATGGTTTTGCATTTATACCGTGCGTGGTCCGGAATGATGCCCTCGCGTCAAATGAAGCGAATCACCTCATTTTCGGCCACGCGACGTCTATCCATGATGATCGCGATGAAGGTTGTTTTGCCACAATCTCTTTCAGTTGATCTTGCGAAGTATTCGCTCTGGACGAATGAGCCGCGCGTGTTTGAATGTGCATGACGAAGCATCTCTGGCTAGAGCCCTTCTTCCAATTGGACAGTTCTGGATAATGTGGGCAAATGAAACGATGGCGAACATCCGAAGCCTCGTTTCGCTGAAGTACCGTTCGATCGAGCGTTTGATGAAGCGTATCTGCTTGTTTTATGGCTGGTTGGCCACATTCTTCACCACATGGTTGATTTTGGTGGTGTTCGGCGAGCGATGGCCGACCGTTGTCGCGCATTGGCCAATCGCGCTGTCGATGGCGTTTGGATCGTACATCGCTGGGTCGACACCGATGGGGGGCGGAACCGTCGGGTTTCCGGTTCTGGTGCTGTTCTTTGATCTACCTGGATCGTTGGGACGAAACTTTGCTTTGTCGGTGCAGTCGATCGGCATGGTTTCGGCCAGCATCTTTATCGTTTCCACTCGTCAACCGTTGGAGTGGCGTATCCTTCGCCCGGCGATGCTGGGCAGTTTGTTGGGAACGCCTTTTGGAGCCCTTTTCGTCGCCCCTGTGTTTCCCGATCTGTGGGTCAAGCTGGTGTTTGCCGTCGTGTGGTGCAGTTTTGGCGTTATGCATCTGGTGAAACTTAAAGAGCTGATCGATCACCAGGGTGAGAATGAACGATTGACGCCTTGGTTCACGCAGATTGGACTGATCGTCGGCGTAACGGGAGGTATCGTTTCGTCGGTGACAGGCGTCGGTATAGACATGATGCTTTATGCGATCATGGTCTTGCTCTTTCAAGCAGACTTGAAAATCGCCATCCCCACGTCGGTCCTCATCATGGCGTTCACGTCCGTTGTCGGCATTGCAACGAATGCCATCTTGGCGAGGGTTTGGCCGGAGAAGTTTCAGATCGATCCGGAGGTTTTCGCGAACTGGTTGGCGGCTGCTCCCGTCGTTGCCTGCGGAGCCCCATTGGGCGCCTACGTCGTCGAACGAATCTCGCGAAAGCCGACGTTGATCATTGTTTCAGCGCTGTGCATCGGGCAGTATGTCTGGACGCTCTTCAGCGAGCAAGTCACCGGCGTGCCGCTGCTGTGCGCGATCGCGGCGGTCTTACTTGTCAACGGAATCTTCCACTTGCTGTACACCTGGGGGCGGCGTTCCTGAGCGCTACCGACATGTCACGAACGCTTACGTAATCATTCGTTGAAGTCTGATGGAGCGCGGACATCGATGGTGGGTTCCTTGCCGTACAAGATGCCGGTGTGCCCATTGCCGTCCATATCGGAGATCAGTTTTGCATAGAACGGACGATACTCACCGATCTTGGCAATCGCGGCATCGCGTTTGGTTTTCGACGTCTCAAATGCTTTGCGATCCGCGGCGGTCGCCCTTCCGCTGAGTCCTCGCCCCGCAAAAATCATGGCGGCAACGGTATGCATCGTGTATTGATGATGATCGATCAAACGACGCACGCGTTCCTGTTGGTCGGAAGTCATTTCGTTCTTGTGACTGTCGACGCGTTCCATGGCCGTGTCCATCTTCGACAGGATGGGCCAATATGCTGCAAGGTACATTCCTGGATTGTTCAGACCTGGATATCGGTTGAAGAACGATGCGACCATTGGTTCTTGAACCGCTGCCCCCGGCCCGACCTTGAAAACTTTGATCAACGCGTTTTCCAGCAGATCGTAATATGCTTTGACATCCTCCGCCGCCGGCCCGTAAAGCATTTTGTAGTAATGAGCCTCCGCTTTTTCGGCGTTAAATTGGTCGTCCCACAACAGGCGTCCAAGCAAGTAATGGCCGGCACCGAGCAATTCGTACGATCGAGCGATGTAATGGTAGCCGCCATCGATTCCATGAGCTTGCTGTGCGCGGCACTTTTCGATGATGTGCTTGCTCACCGGTGCCATCATATACAGCGGTGTTTCGTCGTAGTGCCAGATGTCATACTTATAAAATTGCCCCGCCGCCTTGTGCCAACCGCGTTCCATCGCAGCCTCCGACCACTGATCGCCTTCATACGTCACGCCCTGGCTGAACCCGCTGTTTGTCGGATGCACCAAAAACAGCATCGGGTTTGGCTTCACTTTCACCGGCGGGTATTTGTAATCGAGATAGATAATCGTCCCCAATCGTTTATCGGGATGAACCTGCGACACGCGTTCGGCAATCTGATTGCTGAAGGTAAGGATTCGGTCGGTGATGACCGGTCGTCCATCCGGACGCTTCCTGCCGCTGTCCAATGCCTGGCACTGACGACATGTGCAGAACTTGCGTCCATCGTTGGCGGCGATGGAAAACATTTGCGACTGCGGATTCTTATTGAAATACTCGATTGCCGCATTCGCGAAATGCTCCACAACTTGCGGATTGGTTGTGCAGACTTGTCCACCCCGTTTCTCCGAATAATGTTTGGGATATCGCTTGCCGTCAATCTCCGCAAACCACTCCGGATGCGCCTTGCCGTAGACATCGGGTGACATGATGCGATGCCAATTGTGTTCGTGGCGGACATCAATAGGGTGTCCCAAACGCAAGCGTCGACCGAAGAGTTCGTTCGCCTGTCCGCCGGGCGACTTCGTAAACTGACGGTAAGAATTGTCGGGCGCATCGACATAATGCATTGACCGAATCGAAATCTCTCGCGACGTGGGGACGACCGTTCCCAAATCATCGTGCCAGGCAAACAAGATCCCGTAGCATCGTTCAAGGAACTCGTAGGTTCCAAAGAGCGTTCCAGGTTCCATGCCGAGACGACCAGCGACTTGATGGGCACCGACCTTCGGCGTGTCGCGACCGACGATGTGAATGTCTTGGCCGACGGACCGAATTCGAAATCCTTCGCTTGGCAAGTCATCCGCCACAACACCCGCTTTGGTCGACCATGGATTGCGTCCGAAGAAGATCGTCGGCGTTCCAGGGACTGGTTCGGCAACACGCACCGGTTCGCTCCCGGTCGCCTTCGTCACCAAATCGCGATACTCCTTCAACGCCAGAACCGCAGCCGGGTCCGCCTGGTCATTGGGCAGGCAAATCATATTGTGAACCGGCTTGCCATCCTGAACCAGCACGATGCCCAACCCTTCGGCAGGTGGCTGCATCAACTGACTCCAGTCCGCAGCGTTAGCATCACCGCGTTGATATCCGGCAGCCGACAACACCACCAGAGCCGCAATCATTCGAACATTCCTACCATCGACATCGCCTCCGATTGAATCAACGCTGACAACGCTGGTCCGCTTCAAAAAGATGGACCCTTTATGCTCAGCAAAAGAAAGCCGGAGACGTCCGTGTTCCGGCGAAATATGATCGACAGACCCTCAATCTCCGCTCGCGGTCCGGCCTTAACGCCTTCACCGCGGGCCGGCCGGCGACTTCACCATCGCGCGGGCCAGATCGAGACTCCTCACGATCTCCGTCCCGACGGCGACCACGATCCCCTTCCCGCGGGGTCTCACCTCGTCGACCTTCCTTTTCGGCAGAGGCAAAACGCCCCGTGCTGTACCAATAAATAAACTCGCTGGCCGTAAACTTCCCGTCCCCGCTCGGCTCGGCTTCGTTGAATCGCTGTGTCTGCAACGCGCGTCGGTCTTCGTTGATGTTTCCATTGGTCATGGCCAACCATTCCTCCAGCGACACAACGTCATCGCGATTCTTGTCGTAGGACTGAAAGACGCGTCCTTCCTTCGAGTTCCGCCATCGCTCGGGCAACGGGTAACTGCTGGAGTCTCCTCGGCGTGTTTCGGCAGAGGGCTTGTCACCCTCTCGGGCATCACCATCGCGTGATCTTCCTTCGGGCCGGTCTCCATCGCGTCGCGCGTCTCCATCGCGTCGCGCGTTGACCTGTCGCTCCAACTGGGCAAGCTCGCGTTGCAGATTCCTAATCATCTGATACAACGCAGCTTCACGCGGAGTTTGAGGATTGAAGTCAGCCAAGCCAGCATCGCCGTCGCGCCGACGTTCTCGGTTGTCACCTTCCGCACGCCGCGCGTCTCCCTCGGCCGATCGGCGTGGACCAGCTTCAGCTTCTGGTGATCGACGCGGACCAGCTTCAGCCTCTGGTGATCGACGCGGACCGGCTTCAGCTTCCGGCGATCGACGACGTCCTTCACCTTCAGCGGCGGGACGTCGATCTCCTTCACGCTCGACTGCCGCGTCCCCTTCGCGACGCTGCGCGGTTGCGTGATCCTGCATCACCAACAACCCGCATATCACAAAGACGAACATTGGCATTGTCGTGGCGACCAGTCCAACCCACCAAACCGATTCATGCTGCGAACGGTTCGGCGAATTCAACACATGATTAACCCGTTTCAACAAGCTCATTCTTCTCACTCCCGTAAAAGACGTTGCTAAACTCAAATCCTCGTAAACCTGCAATCTGCCAACCTGCTCCAAAGCCATCGCATAGGCACCCCGCTGCCGAGTCGCCGCAACCGCCAACGCATCACAGCACAGCTCGCGCTCGTCACGAATTCGGTTGGACAGCCACCACACGGCGGGATGATAGAACAAAACTGTTTCGATGACCCGTTGGAACAGATTGACCCAAACATCGCAGCGACGTATGTGTGCCAGTTCGTGCGCTATGACCGCTTCAACAACGTCGGTGGGCAACGATGTAAGCCATGATGTTGGCAACAACACAACCGGACGCCAAAAGCCAACCACCGCTGCTTGGCGGATACGTGGTGATGAAAAGACGCCGACCGTCTTCAATCCCAAATGGGAAGCAATTTGCTTCGATCGCCGAAACAGTACACCTTCGATCGGCTCGCGTTGGGATCGCAGCCAGATCACGTTCGCATAGCCAAACAACAATCGCAGCCCGCATACCATCACGCCCAGCATCCAAACAATGATCACGTAGGGTCCGCAAGCTTCAATTGCGGAATGAAATCGTCCCGTCATGAGAGCCGGAGAAACGCCAGTCTGCTGACGGTCAACGCGATCGATTGATGTTTTCGGTGCCCACTCCGTTCGGCTCGGCGGTGCCTGGTCGCTTGACAATCCCGAACTCTGAAAACGCAACTGCTGCTGTCCGGCGGCGACAATCGAGACTGATGAATCATCAGATCGTTGATTAAGAACAATAAAAGTCGCTGCTGGGCAGGCCGCCATCAGAATCAAAGCCATGAGCCCGGCTGCGTATCTTGCGTTGGACGCCGAGGTCGCCAATGTCGCCTGTACCAAACCATAGACGAGGGCGATCAACAGCCCTTGCCAAACAAAATGGACCAACGTCCAGGCGAGTGTCGTCGTCAACGAACTGGAAAAAAGTTCACCCATTTGACTGTTCCTCGTTGTGCCGCCAAGCTTCAATCGCCTGTCGAATCTCCGCCAGTTCCTCGGGCGACGGCTTCGACTGTTCCAGAACCTGAGTGATCAACGACGCCGAAGATCCTTGAAACGCACGCCCCAGCAATTCCTTGACCACACCGCCAAGCGTCTTCTCCCGCGAATGCTTCGCTCGGTAAACGTGAGCCCGGCCACTTGATTTCCTCGTGACGAGACCTTTCGTATGCATCACGTTCATCATGCTTAAGATCGATGTGTAGGCACGCGGACGAACTTGATTCAAACGCTCGACGACATCGCGAACCGTTGCTGGTTCAATGTCCCAGAGAACCTGCAAGATCTCCATTTCGACTTCGGTTGGAGTTGCCTGTCGTTTCCGTGGCATGCTGATGCTCAGCAAGATGCGAAACGAAAAATACCGATTGCCCCAAGTCTACTGATAAATCAGCCGTCAACTAATAAATCAGTAGAAGCGAACGGAAATTTTGAGCTAGGGACATCGTCCGCAATTAAGTTACCGAATTAGCCGAAACGTTAGCGTCGGTTCCCGCAAAAACCGGCGGTAACGCTGGACTGCTGAAAAGTTGCTCTTGATGCTCGTTCGTCAATGTCACGTTGACTTCCCCCGCATCTGGTTTGCCAGACTGTTATCAGACCCCAACGGCTCGCCCGGTGAATCAGATTGTTGGCTAAGGACGCGTTCCCCACACCATCGCTCTTTTCCGCCGTTCGCCGCCTGTAGGCGGGCGGACGGCGGAAAGGCAGCATCTTGGGGCCTACTTTCTAGCTATCGATTTTACTTCACCCATGAGGCGAGCTCATGGGGGTCGTTCGCAAAGCTCAGAACGCCAATACTGTGAGTGGATTGTGTCGGCCTCCGGCCTAAGCTGTACGCTCGCATTAGCGTCCGTTTCTTCGGAACGGTGAGCTAACGCTCAACTGCTGATTTGACTGAAAGACTTTGGTCCAGGTACTTATTCAGAAGCTGCTTCGTGAAGCGCTTCGCCAGATGACGAGGGATGAGAAGCTTAAGCAATCCGTTCTCGCGTCTATGTCGGTCAGCGGACTTCTTCAATGTCGAAGCCAATTGCTGGACGTGGTTTTCCTGAGGGCCAAGTGAATTTACGATCGCAAGAGTCGATCGCCACGTCATTGATGCTGGCTTCGCGGCGTCGCATCAGGCCATCGGCATCGAATTCCCAGTTCTCGTTTCCGTACGCGCGATACCAGTCACCGCTGGCCAGCCGGTATTCATATTGGAAGCGAACCGCGATTCGGTTCTCGGCAAAAGCCCACAGCGACTTGGCGAGATGGTAGTCGAGTTCGCGTTGCCATTTCCCTACAAGGAACCGAACGATTTGATCGCGACCGCGAACGAACTGATCTCGGTTGCGCCACTCGGAGTCGAGCGAATAGGCTTGCGCGACACGTACCGGGTCTTGTGAATTCCAAGCGTCTTCGGCCGCACGAACTTTGGCGGACGCCGATTCATGGTTGAACGGCGGGGCTAGTGATAGCGTGGTGAACATGATTGGCCTTGCGTGGTCTGGATTGTTGAACGATCGGATGATGAGTGACGAGACCGACGCGCCGCCGCCGCGAATGACTCCCCGGCGGTGGCGTCCGTCATTGAGGATCAAGCGACTTTGCAAGTCAAGCATTCGGCTTGAGGGAAGTCGATTTCAGGATCGGCGACGTGATTGAAGTAATTGGTGAAGATGTTCAACGCAACGTTCGCCACCACTTCGGTAACGTCACCATCGGTGAAGCCTTGATCGCGAAGCTCTTGCAGATCCGCGTCGGTAACATGGCCACGCTCATTGACCAACTTTCGTGCGAAGCGAACCAGCGAATCGCTTCTGGAGTCGACCGCCGTCCCTTGACGCGCGTCGCGAATCTGATCGGGGCTGAGGCCAGCCATCTTGCCCAGTGCTGAATGAGCCGCCAGGCAATAGCCACATTGATTCGCCTCTCCAACCGCCAGGGCGATCTGTTCGCGTTGTTGGTTTGATAGTGATCCGCCAGCCAGCCCGCCGCTGAACTGCAGATACGCACCGAGTGCCGCAGGGGAATTACCGATCGCGCGCATCATATTGGGGACCATGCCGAGCTTGCCATTTACGGCTTTGAACAGCTCAGCCGATTTTCCCGTGGCGTGTTCGGGCGAGATTTGATGAATTCGAGACATGACTCGTTTCTCCGGTTACAGGGTTCAGATATGGAAAACAATTTTTCTCCAACGTCCATTGCGTCAGATCGGGAGTACTGCTTATCCACGTTTCGTGCCAATCGTGTCATGAATGGCGCAAGACCAGCAGCAGCAATGGTTTACGTCCAATCTGTCGCCAGGTTGCAAACCACGACTTTTCGTGGACATCGATATCTCGTGCTGCTTTCACGAAATTTCGTTTCCCGGGAGAATGTGGGATGAGCCTTCAGAAACACGCGATCTTCGGTGACCCGGCCGAGATCTTGCTGGCGATTTCCGGAAAACACCACCTGCCGGAACTGCTCCCCTTGGCCGTCCGACTGCTGGCCCCGGACGAACAAGTTGCGTTGGTCCGAATCTGGCTTGTGCGTCCGCCTGACGAAGGTGATTGCTTGAACTGCCCCATGGCCAGCGAATGCAGCGATCGCCAGCGGTGCTTGCATCTGGTCGCCAGCTACGGTCATGCGCGGCTTGGCGAAGATCGACATTGGGAACGGACGAACGGCGGCTTTCGACGCATGCCGATGGCCATACGGAAAATTGGTCACATTGCGGCGTCCGGCGAGACGGTTCAGATCGATGACGTCTCGGTCAACTCACGCTGGATCGCGCGACCTGATTGGGTGCGTGATGAAGCGATCCAATCATTCTTTGGTCTACCGCTTCGGTATCGCAACGAAACGCTCGGCGTCCTGGCGTTGTTTTCCCGTAAGCCGATGGATGTTTCCTGCTGCGATTGGCTGCGGATGATCGCCGATCATTTGGCAGCCGCGATCGCAAACGCTCGGGCCGTCGATGAGATCGAGTTGCTCAAGGCGAGGCTCGAACAGGAGAACGAGTACTTGCGCGAGGAAGTCGAAGTAGCGTCGTTCGGTGAACTGATTGGCAACAGTCCGCCGCTACGGATGATCAGTCAGCAGATCGACTTGGTGGCTCCGACGGATGCATCGGTCCTGATTCTTGGCGAGAGCGGGACCGGCAAAGAATTGATTGCTCGTGAACTGCATCGCCGTAGCCGACGCGCGGAGCGTCCGCTGATCAAGGTGAACTGTGCGGCGGTTCCTCGGGAATTGTATGAAAGCGAATTTTTTGGTCATTCCAAAGGATCGTTCACCGGAGCGCTACGCGATCGTGCCGGGCGATTCGAGTTGGCCGACGGCGGCACTTTGTTTCTTGATGAGATTGGGGAGATTCCGCTCGATCTGCAGGCAAAGCTGTTGCGAGTCTTGCAGGAAGGGGAACTGGAACGGATCGGTGAAGAACAGACGCGAAGGTTGAATGTGCGAATCATCGCCGCGACGAATCGCAATCTGCGGCAAGAGTCCGCCGAGGGTCGCTTTAGGCAAGATCTGTTCTACCGGCTTAGCGTCTTTCCGATCGAACTGACACCCCTCCGCGAAAGGCTCCAGGATATTCCACTTCTGGCGGAGCATTTCTTGCGTAAGTTCGCACGTCAACTTGGTCGCAAGCCACTGAAGCTTACGTTGGCGAACGTGCAGCAGTTGCAGCGTTATCGTTGGCCCGGCAATGTCCGCGAACTGCAGCATGTGCTGGAACGTGCGGTCATCATCTCCACGGATGGCAAGTTGCGATTCGACCTCCTGAAGAGACTCCGTCGCAGCACATCGACCGGTCAACGCGAGCGGACGCTCCGCTGCCAGACCAACATATCGTTGATAAAGTTTCGCCGAATCAAGTGTTGACGGAACAAGAAGTACGAACGTCTGAAGCGGACAATATCCGCCGTGCTTGAAGACAGCGGCGGCAAGGTCTACGGAAAAAACGGCGCGGCGGAACGGCTCGGTCTGAAACCCACCACTTTACTATCAAGGATGCGGGCCTTCGGAATTGGAAAACAATGCTCTTGAACGCTTCCCACCCAGAATGGCACGTCATTCCAAGAGCCAGTGATCGAATCGTATCACTCAGCCGATGGCAACCGTTCAAGGATGTTTAGGCGAGCGGGTGTGCTTTTCAGCGTTGACGCTTAACCTACGCCGTGTGGGCTGAAACGATGTGCCTCGCTTCGTATGATACGAAGGTATATACTGTACCATGCGTGGTCCGAAATGATGCCTTCGCGTTCAATGAAGCGAATCACCTCATTTCTTACCACGCGACTTATATCCACCCGGCGGTCAACGGAATTTGCACCCGGCATGCAAACCAAGAACGACCGTTACAAAACATTCCATCACGATCAGGGAGGGTCCCATATGATCCGGTTGTTATTGCTGTTGGCTCTTGCTTGCTTGGGGCTCATCTCCGGTTGCTCGTCCAAGACCGAAGAAAGGACCAGTAAATCATCGAAATACGAAGCGGAAGATGATTCCTCGGATTCCGCGTCGGTGGCGGGTGGTTCAACCTCCCCGGACACTGGAACATTTGGGCAGGGTGCATTGCCTGATGTCGATGTCGACACGGGGGAACCAGCGGCAACACCATCGGTTCCGATGACGCGTTCCAGAGCGGGCGACCCAGCCGCCGGTCCGCTAGTCGACGGTATCGCGACGGAATCCGATCGGCCAGCCGGCTCTCTGCCCCCTTTGGCGGATGACGCCGATTTGGAAACGACGCTCGCTTATATTGGGAAGGCAAATGACGCGATTCGTCGGTTATCGTCAGGCGAAATGGCGTTGGCGACGGAGGAAGCCCAGGTTTCTGAGATGACACGGGTGAGCCGGGAGAAACTTGCCGCCGCCGAGCATGCTATCGCGATCGAGGGGATCTCCGCCGATTCGTTGAGTGTCGCCAAACGAACGAAGCTCGAGGCACTCAGCCATTTGACGGGATTACGCGACCCCCAAGCCGCATTGCAATTAAAACAGTATGCCAACGAACTTGCGGAAAGCGACGATCCGGTTCTCGTGAACGAAAGTCGAGTGGTTCGCTTCGGTTTTGCCTTGGACAAGCTGCGGACCGGCGAGACGGAAACCCCCGACGAAGTTATCAATCTCGCGAAAGAATTTGCGGCTAGCGAAGGGGAACTTGATGTGCCGGTTTTCTATTCGCTCCGCCAAGGGTTCGGTGTGCTCAATCAATACGGATACGACGAGGCCGCAAGGGAGATTCGCGATATCGTCGCGAAGCGATTTGCGGAGCATTCCGTACCTCAGATCGCCGAAGTCGCAAAAATGATGGCGTCGGCATCGAAATTCGATCCGCTCGACAAGTTGCACGCTGAATTGCTGAAGGGCGAAGAAGTCGCTGCGGAAAAATGGCGGACGGAAATCGATGCTTTGGTTGGAAAGCCGATCGATGCCAACACTTTTCAGTATCTGGCGGGATTGGTGCTCAGCGCCGAAGGACAGGGGCAGTCGAAGGTTGCCGAGCTGGCGTATGCCGCAATCCAAGAACAAATCGCTGATGCCGAATCGACGCCCGAAGAGATCGTCACCGAAGCGAAGGCGTTCTTGAACGCTCGGGATAGCCGTAGCGCAATCGTTGGAAAGCCGATCGAATTGACCTATCCCGACTTGGCCGGTGCCCCCATCGATTGGGCGTCCTACCGTGGTTCGGTGGTCGTGATGCCTTTTTGGGCGGCGACCCGACCAGCTTCGCTTCAGATCCTGCCGGCAATTCAACAATTGCAGCAACAGTTTGGTGAACAGATAAAGGTTTTGGGAGTCAACCTGGATCAAAGCGACGAGGAATTAGCGGGATTCCGTCAAGCCTACCGTTTGCCGTTCCCCAGCGTTCGCAATCCCGATCCCGAGACGCGTGGAATCCAGGATCCTTTGGCAAAACAACTTGGAATCGCATCATTTCCGTTCGCGGTGGTCGTCGACGCGAAGGGGAATGTCGCCAAGATATCGATGGGTCCCCAGGAGGATTTGGCTGAAACGGTTGCCGGCTTGGTCGAAGCCAAGTAGCGTCCGTTCCGCTTTCGCGTGAAATCCATTTGCGCGTTGAAACATTGTTGGATGGAAACAAACAGACTTCAGGTTGAATGTGCGTTGGCTGTTTATCCTGCCGATTCGCCTTTACCAGCGGACGATCAGTCCGCTGCTGGGGCCGCAATGTCGGTTCACCCCGTCATGCAGCCAATACACGATCGAGGCGATCCAAAAATATGGCGTGCTTCGCGGCATATGGAAAGGAACTTGCCGGATTGGACGCTGTCATCCGTGGCATCCGGGCGGTTACGATCCGCCGTGAAGTCCTTATAATGCGATCGTTTTCTGCCCCCTTCATCCTTTTTTTGGGAAAGAGTACGTCGCGATGACGATTGGATTTGGAATTATCGGTTGCGGGATGATCGCGAACTTTCACGCTAAGGCTTTGGCCGACGCGGACGGTGCCAAATTGGTGGCCTGTTACGCGCGCGACTTGGAGAAAGCGAAGGCGTTCGGCGAGCAACACGGAATCGCGTGCTACGATTCGATCGACGCATTGTTGGCCGATCCGAACGTCAACGCGGTCAGCATCTGCACACCCAGCGGTGCCCACATGGAGCCAGCGATCGCCGCGGCCCAGGCGGGGAAGCACGTCATCGTTGAAAAACCGCTTGAAATCACGCTGGAGCGTTGCGACGCCATCATCGAAGCTTGCAAAGCGGCGGGCGTTCGGTTGGCGGTCACCTTTCAAAGCAGATTCCATCAGAGTGCTCAGCTTATTAAAAAGGCTGTGGATGAAAAACGCTTCGGCACGCTGACGATGGGGGATGCGTATGTGAAGTGGTATCGCACGCAAGCTTATTACGACAGCGGAGCTTGGCGCGGCACCTGGAAGCTTGATGGTGGCGGGGCGTTGATGAACCAAGCGATTCATACCATCGATCTCTTAACATGGGTGATGGGGCCGGTCAGCGAGATCACCGCCACGGTCGGCACCTTGGCTCATGAACGTATCGAGGTCGAAGACGTTGCCGTGGCGACTTTGCGATTCGCCAATGGTGCGTTGGGAGTGATCGAAGCATCGACGGCGGCATTTCCCGGCAGCTTGAAACGCATTGAAATCTCCGGCACACATGGCACGGCGGTTCTCGAAGAAGAGGACATCAAAAGCTGGGAATTCGCGGAAATGACCGATGAAGACCGTCGCATTCAAAAGGAGATGCTCGGTCAAAACAAGACCGGTGGCGGTGCCGCCGATCCAGCGGCGATTGGTCACCATGGACATACAATGGTCTTCAACGACGTGGCGCGGGCCATCACGACCGACACGCCGCTATTGATCGACGGCACCGAAGGACGTCGCTCGGTCGAAATCATTCTGGGGATCTACGAAGCCGCGAAAACCAAGCAAGCTGTTTCGCTTCCCCTGAGCGGCTGAGAACGCCGAGTCGATCGCCTTATTCGTGACGCAAGGCTTCGATCGGATTCATCTTGGCCGCGCGGATGGCGGGGTAAAGCCCGCTGAGTACACCGACGGTCATGGCGATCACAACGGCGATCGGTATTGAAACCTCGACAATTTGTGGTCTTGCTTCGCGAATTGCTTCCGGCAAAGACGCCAGTTTGTCGGGGATAAACTCCATGGCCGTCAGACGAAGCCCGTCGTACATCCATGGGCTCAACAAACCGACGGCGATTCCCAGCATCGAACCGACAAAGCTAAGCACGATCGTTTCCACAAGGAACTGCCAAACGATGTCGCCCCGTTTCGCTCCCAACGCGCGTCGAATGCCGATCTCTCGCGTCCGCTCCGTGACGCTCGCCAACATGATGTTCATGATGCCGATACCGCCGACAAACAGAGAAATGAACGCGATCAGCACGCCGATGCCGATGAACATCAACCGCATGTTCTCCGCTTGCTCCAACAGTTCCAACGGAAAGACAACAGAGATGTCATTCAAAGTTGCGTGCCGAGGCCCCAGCAGATCTTCAATGAACTCGGCACTGGTGCGAACATTATTGACATTGTCAATCTTCAGTGTGATCTGATTCAGTTCGACAATATCCAGCGCGAAACTTCCGCTGCCGCGGGTGACAATGGTATCGCCAATGCGTTGCTGCAGTGTTTGCAGTGGAACGTAGACATCGTTCGAAAAGTCCTGGGAATCGAGCGATCCGCCGATCGCCGCCGATGCGGTGCGATGCTTCAAGACTCCGATGACGCGATAGAAGTCGGTGTGTTCGGGCAGATAGATCCGTTTGCCGATCGGGTTTTCAAAGGGGAACAATTTTTCAGCGACTTTTGCGGCCAACACACAAACACTGTCGCGTTTCAAATTGTTGAGGTCGGTGATGAACTGACCCTGCTGACCATCAATGCCCGTTTGCAGTTCCAACTTGGTGACCTCGGCATATTCCAGCGTTGCAGCCGACCAAGCGACCATCAATCGCTCGGTCGCTATACATGAATTGACGTTTGATCTCGCGGATCGGCAGGGCGCTGCGAATCGTTGGCAACGACGCGACCAACAGATCGAGTTCTTCCCGCTGCAATCCGTAGGGAACGGCACTGCGCCCGGCAAACACATCGCTTGGCGGTTTGACGGTGCGAACAATGATCGTGTCGGCACCAAGGCTTTCGATCTGCTCCTGCACGACACGGCTGGCACCGTTGCTGATCGCGGTCAATGCAATCACGACCGCGACGCCGATCAGAATGCCCAGCATCGTCAGCCCGCTGCGCAGCGGATGCAGCATCAAGCTTTTGCAGCCCAGTTGAAAGGTTCTCAGCAATAACATTAGTCTTTCACCGCCTGCGCCGCGGCCATCGAAGCCTGTCGAGCGCGGTTGCGTTCTTCCTCACTGTTTTGTTTATCGCTTTGCAAGTATCCGTCCTTCAAACGCACCACCCGTCGAGCCCGTTCGGCCACGTCATCTTCATGAGTGACCATGATGATGGTGCGTCCTTCATTGTTCAAATGATCAAACATCGCCAAAATTTCGGCGGTTGTCTTGGAGTCGAGGTTTCCCGTTGGTTCGTCCGCCAAGATGAAGTACGGATCGTTGACCAGCGAACGGGCGATCGCAACACGCTGCTGCTGTCCACCGGAAAGCTGAGTGGGACGATGGTCGAGCCGATCGCCCAAACCGACACGCTCGGCCAGTTCAACACAACGCTTGCGTTCACTGGGGCCAAGCCGACCCTGGTAGTAGAGCGGAACTTGAATGTTTTCAACGACGGTTAATTGTTGGATCAGGTTGTACGACTGAAACACAAACCCGATCCTGCGGCTGCGGACTTCGGCAAGCTTATCGTCGCTCATCCTGGAAACATCATCGTCCCCCAGCATCAACGTTCCCGATGACGGCTTGTCCAAGCAGCCGAGCATATTCAGCAACGTGCTCTTGCCGCTGCCCGATGGACCCATGATCGCGACATAATCCCCTTCGGGCACATCAAACGAAACGCCTCGCAGAGCACGCACCGTTTCGCTCTTGAGCACATACTCTTTCTTCAGATTTCGAATCGCCGTTGCTAGACGCACCATCACGCTCACCGTCCGGCACCCTGGCCAGCCCCTTGACCCGCGGCGGAAAAACGGGCGGTGAAGGCGCTCGTCAGTTCTGCTCGCGAGACCTTGCCATCGCTGTCGCTGTCCGCGGATTTGGCCATCGTTTGCCGACGATCATCCATCTGTCCAATTTCGTCCGCTGAAAGAAAGCCGTCTTTGTCGGTGTCCGACGCATCGAAGATGTTCTTGACAATATTCGCGGGGGACGGTGGACCGCCGCCACCAAAGCCGGGGCGTCCGCCACTCTCGCCTCCGCCACGTTCTTCACGCCTGGAAGGCCCACCTTCGCCCGGCCGTCCGCCCGGAGCACCCGCCCCGTCGGCGGGGCCTCCCGTCGGGCTAGGGCCATCAGCAGCGGCGGACACATCCGCGCCAAAGTTGTTCGTTACCGACTTTCCCGTCTTCGCTTCAATCACACCCGCGATTTCGGTGTTGGATTCAGGATTGCCAACGGGAAGATCGGTCATCAAGTCGAGATGCTGCCGCACATTCAAAACGATTTCGTCCCCTTCCTCCAACCCACCGCCGATGGCGGCCAGTTTGTCGTTCGTAGCGTCGATCTCAATCTCCCGCGTTGCGAACTTGCCGTCGGGCTCGCGCACCAGTGCGAAGGTACGCTGGTTGTGTTCATAAACTCCCTGGATCGGCATCTGCAGGGCATCGGTTTTCTGCTGAACGAAGATTTGCACTTCAGCGGTCATCCCCGTACGGATGTTCTCCGGCGGATCAATAATTTCAATCGAGCAAGCGTATTCCTTCACCGACGACGAGAAAAACCCACCCGGTTCGGCATAGCGATTTACTTTCGTCACGCGACCGAGCAATTCAACGCCGTTAAGCGAAGAGACGTTGATCTTGCATGGCATCCCTTCGGTCACCAAAGCAATCCGCGATTCATTGATCTTGGCTTTCACTTGCATTTGCGTCGGATCGGGCAACCGAATGATCGCTTGCCGTTCGCGAACCGTCGCTCCCGCTTCGACGACAAATTCCGCATTGCCACCACGGCTGCTGAATCGGTTGGCGTGAACAACCACGCCATCGCTGGGGGCAATGATGATGCAGGCTTTGATCTGAGCTTGAATCTCTTCAAACTTCAATCGCTCTTCATCCAGCGTGCTCTTGGCTGCTTCCAGAACCGCTCGCGCCGATTCGATATCGCTGTCGTACTGCACCAAGAACTTCTCTTTCGTCAGTTCCTGCAACACTTTCAATCGGCCTTCGGCTGCTTCAAGCTGGTTCTTCGTGTTGGCCACGGCGAACTCGTCCGCTTCCATCTGCAACGACTTCACCAATCCCTTCGCGACCAGACGCTGTGTGCTGGCGAGCGCTAACTGAGCCTTCCGTAAATCCTGCTCCGCAACCGCCAGTTCGCTCAAGATGGCCTTTTCCTCGGTCTTAAAGGTTCCCTCAAGATATTCCTGTCGAGAAATTTCGGCCTGCTTCAACAACGCGGCCGCGTTGGTCACCGATGCCTCGGCATTGAGGATCACGATCTTCTGAGCCTTTAGGTCTTGCTCCAGTTGCGACGAATCGAGTTCGACAAGCTTGTCACCTTGCTTAACGCGTGCCCCTTCGTCGATGACCCACAAGATCGCCGTGCCGCCGCCACCACGCGCTTCGACTTTGCACTCCAGCTCAATGTTCTTGCTGCTTTCGATCTCCCCCTGCTCCAGCACGATGTGGTCGAACGGACCACGCGACACCGTGTCGACAATCAGATTCTGCGTCGTTCGTTGTTTGTTCGGGCGAACCTTGGTGTACCAATAAACACCGCCAGCAACGGATACCAACACAAACAAGACCAATACAGAACCGAGCACCCCTCCGCAGCGGGGATTTGGTTCAAGATGAACTCGCGTCATAAAAGAAACTCCGGCGATTTGTCCGAGTTATACGTCACGCAGCCGAAAATGAATTGATCTGCAATCGGGGATGCAAATGTCTCGTTTCGGACCACGCGCGGAATGTATTGTAAAAGGTGGGATGGAAAGCTCGGCAAGGGGAAGTTGCTTGCCGCAACAACAAGGATCTCCAGCACTTCAGTTCTTGTTCAGTATAAACCTTTGCTGGTCAAGCGGCATCCGTTTTCAAAGATTTGCCCCAGTAAACTGCCTTTTATCCGTGACTGGGGCGTAAATGAGGGTATTCGCTTCAACCGATGCAATCGTGCCGTTTTGGACCGCACACGTTACAACACCGCAACACGCCATTCGGATCACAATCGCCTCTAGCCGCAGAATCGAAAGCTGCGCACCGCACGACGGGTATCAGCGACCTTTGCTGATCTTGCGGATGACCGCCCCTCGCGGAAGTTCGATCGGTTAGGCCAAGTGGTGACGAGCTTAGCACGCACGGCTCGCTCTTGACCCGACGGTCTTCATGTTTGCGCTGGACGCCGCGCCACCGATCAACGCGTTGCCCTGACCACCACTCCCCTAGATATGGCAAGGCCGAGAACGGATCGCCGCCGATGGCAAAGCAGTCCGATACAAGGATAGATCAGCAACCACAAGAGTAGGGCCCCAGAGCCAGTGGCAGAGGAAATAGGCTGTGCGACGAAATGGATTGTAATCGGGATTGACTATGCCGTACGTGATAGGTAATCTGCTTGCAGTTATCCCGAGTAGGGCCATAAAACGCCGGGCTTATCGCAGCGGTCAATCGTATAACCAGATTGACAGTGGCAGCGTAACTCCGATGCAAAGGATACACATCAACAGAGGCCCGCTCCAGCCCGCGTTCTCCAGCATCGTAACGATGATGAGCATCGAATAACGAGAACCACGGTCGGCACAAGGCCAAGCCAATTGTACAACCACACCGCAAGAGTCCCTCAATCAACGGGAAGCATACCATGCATAATCCCAGATGCCGCAATGGCACGTGGGATGGCGAATAACCAAACGTCCACCAGTGTACTGGTTCAGCACGAACTGAATCAATAACCGATGCGGTTGATGGTGTCTTGCGATGTGGTCGCGCTCAGACGAGTGCTCATTTACAGAAGCATGTCTTTAAATATCGCTGCCGACCAAAGCGACATTGCTTTCTTCGACGAAAGGATTGTGACGAACGACGCCGTTCTTGCGACGTTGCTTGCCAGCCGAATGGATGCCGCTGGCGGCCGGGACGTTTTCACAGAACGGGTTTGTTCGCGGAGGGTTCACAAAAATCCGAAGCGAGTCGGCCCTTTGTAAGTGTTGGGCGGCGACTTGCGGATACATGGCGAACTGGGCTCATGCCGTAGGTCGCGTGTGACTATACCGTAGTACACCGGCGGGTGAACCGAAAAGTAAGGGGCGTGGCGACACTCGATCGACTTGCAGTCCGTACGGTTGGTAATTGCCGAAGAAACCAGACGGCGGCCAAATCAAATGCGGAGGCAGGCAGCGAGGTTGCCGCAAACAAGGAACAGGCTGGTGGTTATCGATGAGCGACGGAACATGATGCGGAATCCTGTGAACGTTAATCGGGTCCGAGCTTCGCTACCATCCGCCAGCCAGAAGGCGGGACCATGGAGCGACTTCCACGTTAGTTGCATGTCGCTGTTTCTCAAACGCAGAAGATTGCAACCAACGATTAACGATCACCTGAACGATCGGGCGGACCGATTGCAACGATTATCGTTGCGTGGTCCGGAATGATGACCTGGCGTCAAATCAAGCGAATCCTCATTTCTGACCACCACCGACGTATATGTCGTCGCTATCGATTACTAACCCAGCAACCACCAGCAGACCAGACTGATCACGGTCGCGGCAATGAAATTCAACACAAATCCATTGCGAGCCATGGTGCCGGTCGTGATGCCTCCCGCACCGTAAACGATTGTGTTGGGAGCCGTCGCGACTGGAAGCATGAACGCACTGGCACGATCGTGCCGGGAATCATGATCATTTCCGGCGAAAACCAAATCGGCGGCGACCGCCGTCCCAGCCAAAATTGGCAACAACAGCGATGTCGTTGCCGTTCCGCTGGTGATCTCAGTCAAAAACGTGACCATCAAACAAATGCCAACGATCACCAACAGCGAAGGTGCCCGAGAAGCGATGCCCGCTAACGACTCGCCAATGCGCTGCTCAGCTTCGATGCCTCGAAGCCTTTCGCCAACGCGAGTCCGCCGCAAACAGAAGCAATAGCCCACGGTATGCGTTGGGCCGTGTCCCAGTCCAAAAGGCCGCCGGGGTAGTCGGCATCGCCGGACGGAATGATAAGCAGCATCAGCGAAGCCGCCAAAGCCACACGGTCGCGTCGCCAACAAGGGGACACGAGAGAGCGTGCCGTCAGGATTCGTGGAAACCACATGCGTCCACGCCGGCCAGCCATCCACGCGACGTTGTGCGTGTGATCCAAGCAACGGCGGTCAGACCGAAAACGATCAGGACGCGGACCTCCGACGATCGCCAACGTCCAACATCGGGCATCTCGAACTTCGCGTCCGAACTCAGCCCACGCGTCATCCAAAGCCAAACAATTGGCAATAAGATGACGACGATCGGAAAGGCGACGCCATCAATCGACAAACGACAATGACCGTCCCAGCTTCTCTTCGAAGAACCCACCGGTTTATCGCGTTGGGCGGCGTGCCGACAGGCGTTCCATTCCTCAATCGACGCCGCGTAGGCGATCCCCAGCAACAATGGAATGCAGTTTGTCGTCGCAATGGCGTTCCAGAACGGCCAGCGCGATCAGCAGCATCATCAACGTGGTCGCCGTATTGCTGATCCACATCGAAAGCATTGCCGTCGCCAACATAAAGCCCAAGACAAGACGGCGTTCGCCACGTCCCCCGACGGCCCGCACCAAGCCGACCGCCAACCGCCGATGGGCACCGCTGCGTTCCATTGCCGCCGATAAAAGAAAACCGCCCAGCAACAACAGGATCATCGTATGTCCGTACGATGCTGCGACCTCGCGATGATCCAACACGCCCGTTATCGGAAAGACGACAAATGGCAATAAAGCGGTCGCCATAGTGGGCGGAACATTCAAAATCCACCACCCAGAAGCACTGGCGTTGCCCGTCGCCGCACTCCAGCATGCTTCCGGATTCAATCCCAGCCACGCGCACGATAACCCAATCAGCATCGCAACGCCAACGCCGCTAACCAACAAAATCATCTGCAGACGCGGCGATCTCATGTTCGGTCTCGGGAAATGATTCGACTGAAAGCTTCCGCCTCACAGGGCGGGAAAATCACCCTATTTAAACGTCGCGTCGATGCTTGTTACCGCTCCAGAATCGATCGCAGCAATCCAGGTCGATTCGTCGTGATCCCAATCGCTCCCAGCTTCTGATAATAAAGCGCGTCGTCGGGATCATCGACCGTCCAGACATGAAACTCCTTCATTCCCAAAGCATTCAACCGCTGAATCGATTCACTCGTCAGCACCTTGCGGTCCGCCTTGCTACCCAATCCGTCCGCCTTGACCTCACGCAGCGTCTTGGCGATCTGATCGATCGTGGGCCGAAAGCCCCCGGTCAAATGGTTGTGCTTGTAACTTGTCAGCCAATGCGTCTTGACGTCAGGAATCATCCGCTTGCTCTGCGCGATCGTGTCCTTATTGAAACTGATGATCAGCAACCGCGAACGATCCGGTTTCAGCCGATCAAGCTCGTCTCGCAACAACGGCACGACAGTCGGTCCGGTCTTCAACTCGATGACAAATTTCTTGCCTTCGGGAACGCAAGCCATCACTTCGGCAAACGTTGGAATCGGTTCACCCTTATATTTCGGGTTCTTCCAATTGCCGTATTCCAAGCTCCGCAGCTCGTCCAAGGTCGATTCCGCAACAACCCGCTTGCTGCCCGCCGTTCGCTTCGTGTTGTCGTCATGGATGCAGACAATTTGTTTGTCGGCGGTGACGTAGAAATCCCCTTCCACGCCGTCGGCATTCTGTTCCCACGCCAATCGAAATGCCGCCAGCGTGTTTTCAGGCGCATCGTACGACGCCCCTCGATGTCCGACGATGATCTGCCCAAACGCCGCCGTCGGGGTTCCGACCACGCATAGCACGATACACAGAAGCAGTAAGTTTTGAAGCGTCATGAATCCTGTGACTTTCAATGATTAAGGACGAAACCGTAAGTGAGTTTCAGCGATTGGTCATCACCGCCGACCCTCCACCCATCGACCAAAGCTTGCCGAAATCCTCCAATTGAGCATCGCGGTTCAGAAACATCGCTCATATACATCGCGTGGTCAGAAACGAGGTGATTCGCTTCATTTGACGAGAAGGCATCATTTCAGCCCACGCAAGGTATAAATGCTCGACGTTTCCGAAAACAGTAGGCGAAGGATGTCGCTTTTGCAACGGTGCATCCGACGTTCCGACAACCGACGTGCTATCATGACCTCAGTGCCGCGACGCATCAGATTTGGAACTCGCTTGCGCATGGATCGCCGGAAACGCTCCTCGGTCTGGATCAAGCGAGGCACCTTCCAAGAATAGTCAGTCAGCAAGCCGACAGGGGATGGAAATGAAATCAGATCACGAAGCTTCGCAGGGGAGCGACGACAACAATACACAAACGAGCGTCACACCGCGGTCTCACTGGCTGATCTTCTATTCGCTCGCTTTCGTCACGACCGGGTTCTATCTCGTCGCCAGCCCGATCATTGATGATCCCTTGGTCAAGAGCCTCACCTATGCCATCGCATTCTCAGCCATCACGGTGGAATCCTCTTGTGGCAACAAAGGCGAATCGCCCTGGTCGGCTACGCGGGAATGGCTTGCGCCTTTTTGGCCTATGCGATTTATCGTTGGATGACCGAAGGCTACTCCGCCTCGCGAGCGGGAATCGCGCTCGGCGGAATCTTGATGCTGTTCGGATACTCCTCCATCGCCGAGGAATTGCCATCGAAACAGACGCAGGCCCAGACCGATTGAATCCGTCACCCAAAAGCCCTTCCCATCCCACCGGCGATCATTACGAAGACTTCTTTCTTCGATAGATGTCGTCGGGTGATCGTTCCGCAGGCAACGGTCGATGGTCGGCACTGCGGACATTGAGCGCCGTCCGACGAATCTCGCCAAGCGTCTTACGTGGCATGCGGCAATGCACGGTGATGACGGTGTCGGTAATTTCTCGCGATAGGACCTCCCCCTTGGCGCTCAGATACGCCAGCAGCTTTCCATTGGAAGGCGCCAGATCGACATACAGGTCAAGAAACTCGCGACTTAGGGCGTCCCCAACGGCCAGCGAAACGTCCTTCAGGCCCAGCCCCGACTTCGCGCTGCATGTGATCGCATTGGGATACCGGTCCAGAATCCGCTCCAGCGATTGACGTGATTCAACCGCATCGATCTTGTTGAGCACCAACAACGTATCCTTTTCTTCGATCCCGATTTCCTCAAGCACCTTGTAAACCGAATGGATCTGCTCAAAGACAGCCGGATTGCTGGCGTCGGCAACATGCAGCAGCAATTCCGCTTGCCGAGCTTCCTCAAGCGTTGCTTTGAAACTGGCGATCAAACGGTGAGGCAAATCGCGAATGAATCCGACCGTGTCGCTCAGCAAAACCGGCCCCCAACCGATCAACTGCCACCTCCGCGTTCGCGTGTCCAGTGTCGCGAACAGCTTGTCGGCCGCTTCGACATCCGCACCGGTCAGCGCATTCATCAACGTACTCTTCCCGGCATTGGTGTAACCGACCAACGAGACGGTGGCATTGTCACGCCGCGCCGCGACCTGACGTTCTCGCCGTCGCTCCACCTTCGACAATGACTGCCTTAATTCGTGAATGCGTGTTTCGACCAGTCGACGGTCGACTTCCAATTGCGTTTCACCGGGACCACGCATGCCTACGCCCATCGACTGACGCGACAGGTGCGTCCACATTCGCTTCAGTCTGGGCAACGAATACTCCAGTTGCGCCAACTCAACCGAAAGACGGGCCTCATACGTTTGCGCATTGGATGCGAAGATGTCCAAAATCAGCTCCGTCCGATCGATGACCTTCGTATGCAAGGCTTGCTCCAAATTGCGCGTCTGGCCGGGATACAAATCGTTGTCGAAGATCACAACGTCGGCATCGAACTGTTCGACCAAAGCTTTCAACTCATCAACCTTACCCTTTCCAATGAACGTTTTCTGATCCGGTTTCTCGCGGCGTTGCACGATCCCGCTCATCACTTGCGTTCCCGCTGTGGTCGCCAATCCCGTCAACTCCGCCAGAGGATCGTCTTCGGTCTTTTGTTCGGGTAACAGCAGCCGCACCAGCACACTTCGCTCGCTGGCCACGCTCTCGATTCGTTGCTCGTCTCGCACTTACGGTTTGTTCCTTCAATAAAGAGTAAACGCA
>JAWKTL010000074.1:0-26770 GCA_041399105.1 Pirellulaceae bacterium
TCGCTTCATTAAATGCAAAAGCATCATTCCAGACCACGCACGGTAAAATCAGGGTTGTCAAAGATGGCGGAGCTGTTGGTCGTTGCGAGCAACGGCCCTTCGATGACACTGCAAATCGCCGCAACGGGAGCCTACCACCAGTCGTCGTAGTCGTAATCGTCGTCGTACCAGTCATCAAACATTCCCTCGTCTTCATACCACTCGTCCGTGTAGTACCAATCGTTGTCAAGACCGTAGTCTTCATACCCGAAGCCATAGCCATATCCAGGACCGTGACCATAACCTGGTCCGTATCCCGTTCCGTAGCCATGATCTGGTCCGTATCCAGCTCCATATCCGAAACCCGGCGTCGCGCCGTACTGGGCGTTCGATGTCGTGACGGACAACGCCAAAGCGGACATCAATATTACGCTGGCGATCACCCAAGCAGACCAATGGCTGCCGCGAAAATTCTTCATCATTCCGATCCTATCGTTGTAAGTAAGTTGTCTGTTCTTGCTCGCAAGGGGACTCTGTCGCTCAGTTCCGAGAATCGCTTCTCTGGCGAGCGGTAAACTTCGTTCCCTCGGGACGAGCGACGCGTGCGATTTCACCATGAGCGCGAACTTGGTCGGCGATCAATGCGAATTGGTCGTTGTAGCGTCCGCTGCGAACCAGCAATTGCACATCATCCCCTTTTTCAAGGTTTAGATTCCGCAGTCGATCCGTGGGGCCAAGGATCACCGTTTCCGTTCGACCGCCGTTGAGTTCCACCTGGGCGATCGTGAACTCGCCATCGCGACTTCGAAAACGCTTTCGCATCAACTTCGAGATTTCTCCTTGGACCCGTTTCAGATCTCGATCGCGTTCGCGGCCCGTGTCCAGGGTCTTCCCGCTGGCTTCAATGCGTCGCGCACAGATCATCTTCCGATCGTTGACACGCACGCGTTTGCCGAAGACGGTGATTTGATCGCCATCCTTCAGATCCAATTGCTTGAGATCCTCGATACGCCCCAGATCGACTGGTATGCGTTTACCCTCTTTTGTCTTGATCTTGATGAAGTTGTGTTCTGGACCATCGACTAGCCTGAACGTTGCTACTTCCGTGACCGTTCCGGAAAACTTCTTCACATCGGCGTTGTCGGTCCCTTGCTTCATTTGTCGGCCATCCGATTGTCTCTGATCGAACGACTGCTGATTTGAAGTCTGCTGTTGCTGGGACGTTTCCCGCGACATCCGCTGACGACTTTGTTTGCGAGCATTCTGTAAATCGTAATAGGAGATCTTCTCAACCGTCTCAAACCGCTGATCGCCATCGCTATCGATGCCGATCACGACTTGGCCGAGTGGATCGAGCCGAAGCTGCGAACGCGATTCGGACTCCCCTCCCTCATTTCGATCTTGTGTTTGTCGATCATTTCGATCCGTTTGATCCTGCGTTCGGTTCCGTTCTTGCGCGGCGGCGGGAAGGGAAATGCATATTCCCAGAAGCATCGGCAGCGGGGACATGCGGTTCAAGTTCATCTGCATGTTGGTTTCTCCTGTAAGTTGGTGGAAGGGGAATGGACGGACTGGCGCGCGGAGCTTCGCAATGAGTCATCCGTCGTTTGCATCAAGCCGTCGTGAATGTTTTCGAGGCCGCAAAGAGCGCGCCACCCTTCTTTCCTCCTCGGATCTGGCCGCGCGGCGGGGAAACGAGTCCCAAATATGTGCATCCCTCCAGCGTTGGCACCGACATTGGCTCTTCACGATCCACCAGCCTGAACGTTGGCCAATCAAAAATCAGGAAATCTGAAAGCCAGGGCCGCTTGCAAACGAGCGTCATTTCACGCATACTTTGACGGCAGTCAAAAACGACCGATGTGATGACGTTCGATAATTCACCGCAGCTCATCGAAAGCAACGCGTGAAAGTCATCAATCGAATGTGGCGACACCTGAGGCCGAAGTGGCGGAATTGGCAGACGCGCTGGATTCAAAATCCAGTTCCCGCAAGGGAGTGAGGGTTCGAGTCCCTCCTTCGGTATTCGTTATCACCATCGCCAGCATTCATCAGCCCGCAAGACCCAGCGTTTTGCGGGCTTTTTTCGTCTTCAATCGACATGTCTGCTTGCTGCTGCTGCCGAAAAACGCCATTTCCGTGAGCTACCTGGGGACCTTGTTCACCTCCCACCCACAACTTCTTCGATCATTCGAGCTCAGGATCATTGATCGTTGACCGTCATCGCTCAAGTAAAACGATGAAGCAAGACTCTGGCAGGAAGCAACAAGACCTGTAGTCACCGAAGGCGCACGCTCAGGCAGAGGGCAAACGACGCGACCCAAGCCGCGCAGAATTCTTTAGATTGTCTCACCGTCATCAAACATGTGTTTCCACGCATCGACCAAGTCGTGGAGAGTGTGGCGTGATGTGCCTTGTCTATTTTGACTTTAACTTGTTCCAAATCGTTTTCACTGCTTCCCAAACGACGGAGTGCGGTCATTCAACCGAATCTTTGCTGATCCCCATCAGCCTTGTGGACACAAAGACAACTGCAAACTTCAGCAAGTATCGATATCGTGCCGACTGCAACGTATACTACTGTCCGCCCTAAGCGCGTATAACGCGGTCCAAAGCCTACCCACCAATCCGCACAACAACATCCTGCCATGCCGGAATGGGTTTCGCTGGGTTTCGTTGCTTCAACATTTCCGCCGAAAGTGCCATCTAATGAATAGACTGCTTCGATATTGCTTTATCGTTTCAATGTTTGGGTGCATGAACGTTTTTGCCGTCGAACCGGAGCCGATCACCATTGGCTTGATCGGAGATTCAACCGTTGCCGATACGTATGGCTGGGGACCTGCTTTTGCGACGCGGTTTATCCAGCGAGCAACCGTGCTGAACTTCGCCAAGAACGGCGCAACCTTACAATCGCTTTCCGGAAAGCTTGACGAATTGTTGGAACTTCATCCCGACATTGTGCTGATTCAGTTTGGACACAACGATCAAAAGCGATACGGCCCCGATGCGTATCTGGAAAAGCTTGAATCGTACATCGAACGCGTTCTCCGTGCGAATGCGAAACCCGTTGTGCTCAGTTCGGTGACGCGGCGTCGGTTTGGCGACGACGGCAAGATTTTATTTGCGGAACAGGGACTTAAAGCGAACCTGTCGGTTTACGCGAAGACGGCGCGCGAAGCTGCCCGAAAGCACGGTGTTCCGTTTATTGATCTTCACTCCATCAGTGTCGAGCATCACAACCGCATTGGTCGAGAAGCAAGCGCGGCGTACGACTTCAATGAGAATGACAAAACGCATTTCAGCGTTTATGGCGCGAAGGCGACTGCCGATCTGATACTTCAAGAATTGAAAGTCGCCACGCCGGAACTCGCACCCTATTTGACGCGTTAGAGATCAACTCTCCGCGGGCGGTTCAGGTCAATTGTTCCGGTTCGATTGGTTCCACTTCGTCCTTCTCCTCCTCGTCTTCATCCACGCCGATCAAGGGTGTCGGCAAGGTACTCACCATCGCCTGGCCGTCGCCGTTGCCTTCCGGTGCTTCGCCGCTGGCTCCGCCTCGGTTCAGGTAGTTCAAGATTCGCAGAGCGTCTAATGGGGTTAATAGGCCTTCGCCGGTAACGTCGTAGAAGTTGACCGGCAGGGGCGACAGGGTTGTTGGATCGACGAGGGTGGATGTTGATCCGACTAAAGCATCGCGGCGCGAGAGCTGGTTCAGGATCACCAGGGCATCCAACGGGGTAACACTGCCCGATTTGTTGACGTCGTAGCGGTCCAGTGGATTGGTCCAATTGGCACCACGAATTTTCAACGTCGCGCCGCCGCTGGTGGCGACGACTTGCAGTTCGCCCTCAACCACTTCGACTCCAGTGATCGTGAAGCCACTGTCGTTCGTGTCTAATATATCGTTAGAATCCATGAGCAACGTAACCTCATTGTCGGCATTTGACAGGCCAATGATGTCGGCCGCGGTTAGCGAAAGGCGATTGTTGCCCGAGCCGCGGATGTCGATCGTTTCGATGCTGCCAATGGCACCATCGTCGATTGAGGTCATGTCAAAGTCTTGGTCGGATCCCGTCAAGTTCAGTCGGTCATTGCCTTCGCGTGCATCGCCAATGATTCGACCACTGAAGACGGCATCCACATTGGCAAGGTTGATCGTGTCATCGCCAACGGTGCTCGTGATGTCGATGCTTTGCAACGACGATCCAGGAGCGCGGAACATTTCAGATGAAGCGTTGCGGATCACGATGTCGGTTGCTTCGGCAACGATATCCACAGTCCCAGGTTCTTGTGGTTGGAGCCGGATGTTCGACGCTCCGCTGATGTTGCCATCGATGACATTGAACAGGTAATCTTCCACTTCGCCATCGGCTGCCGATCCGGTTGTCGCAAGACCTCCAGTGCTGCTGAGTCGGAAACGGCTGCGATTTGTCCTGCAGCAGCCCGCAGGTACCGTAAAGCTGAGCAGGCTCGAGCCAGCGGAGAGATCGACACTGGTGAAGACCTGCTCGCCATCGTCGTTCCAATTACCGTTGCCGCTGAAATCGAACCATGCATCCAGCTTACCTGGTAGTGATGCGGTGACGGCGATGCTGGATGTTGTCGTGTCCGCTGGTTGCGACGGCTGGCCCAAAAGTCGCACCATTGTCGGTCGAGAATTCCAAAGTCAGCGACTTCACGCTGTTGCGTGCTGAAGCGGTATATCCCCAAGCGACCAATTGATCGAACGATTGGATCGAGCCAAGATCGAATGTGAGTACGGGAGACGCCGTGCCGCCGGCAAAGTAATCTCCCGACGGTCCATTAGGATCATTTGTTGCCCATAATCCGCTGGGATCTGCTTCCGGAAAACCAGATGTTGTAAGCGATGCATCGAGAAGTTGCCCCACGGGAAATGCATCCCCGGTGGTGGATGTCGTTGCCGACACGGGTTTGATCAGCGACACGGCAAACTCGTTGCTGCCCGTATCGATTGCAGGGCTGCCAGGCAACAGGGCGATCGTTTTCGTTTGTCCACCATTGTCAGCCAGAATTGGTTTCGTGCCGTCATTCTGCAGAACTCTTTTCCAATCGACTCCGACAATATTGTTGGTCCCCGTACTCGGATCGCCATCATTGTCGTTGCGCAATGACCTCAAGGGGTCTTCGACACCGAACAGGCTGTTGCGCGCTTCCACGGAGTCGCTGGTGCCGAAGCCGCTGATTTGCACATCATCTGCCTCCGACAGATTTGTGTTCCCGGCCACAATCGTGTTTTGAAAGGTCGTGACGCCTCCATCGAGCACGAGCACACCACCGCCAGCCTGACCAAAAAAGCTATCTGCTTCAACATGATTTCCGGCAATCGTGCTGCCGATCACGGTCGATCGCCCGTAAATCCCACCGCCGCGATTGCCAGCCGTGTTACCAACGATGGTGCTGTTGACCACCGTGATCCGTCCACCGGCGGCCAGCCCGCCACCATTGTCTGCTCGGTTACCAGCGATCGTGCTGCCAGTCACGACAAGACCAGCATCGCCATCCAGCCCGCCACCACTCGTACCTGCCTGATTTCCCAAGATCGTACTGTCGGTGACGATGATTGCTGCCGCCGTCGTACGCACTCCGCCACCATTCGTGCCGGCGACGCTGTCCCGAATGACGCTGTCAATGATTGTCAAATCGTCGCTAGAGTCCGATAAAATCGCTCCCCCCGCTTCGCCAGTGGGTGCAGTCCCTCGGGCCAACGTCATCGCTTCGAATGAGACAGCACCCGCGGCACTGCTGACGTGGAAAACGCGTGACTGCAAATTCGCATCGATGGTCAAACGGTCAGGCCCTGGCCCGACGATCGTCAACGAGTCGGTGATCAGCAGCTCCGTACCAGATAATGTGATCGTGCCTGAAAAACTATCGGCAAAGGTGATCGTCTGCGCACCGCTCTCCTGATTCGCCAATACGATGGCCTCTCGCAGGCTCAGGTTGCCTGCCGAGTAGTCGCCATCGACGTTATCGGAATTCGAGTCAACGATCAGTTCGTTGGATTCATAAGCACCAATATCAACTTTCGAAGATCCGTTATGATCCCCATCGAACACCCGCGCCTCGCCACGTTGATCGGAGGTCAGCGGTTTGTTTTGCGCATCAAGGGCCAAGCTTGAATCGCCAGCATCGATTGCAGGACTGCCAGGCAGCAGGGCGTGAGTCTGGGTTTTGCCACCATTGTCCGCCAGAGGTCCTAGCCGCGGATCTGCCGCTACGTTGTTGGATCCCGTTTGAGTCCCGCCCGCAGTGTTCTGAATCAAGCTGTAGTTCGCTGTAGCCGCCCCAAAGATATCGTGCCCATGTCCGGTGTTCGAATTGGCCGCGACAATCGTGTTGCTGAGTGTAACCGTCCCGGTGCCTTGGCTGTAGATTCCGCCACCAAACTCCGTTGCGGTATTGTTTGTAATCGTGCTGTTTGTGATGGTCGATACTGCGGAGGTCGTGTTGAAAATTCCACCGCCACGGTTGGAGACATTTCCGGAGATGGTGCTGTTTTCGAAATGCGAAGTTCCTTCCAAACTCAGACCACCCCCACGCGAACCTGTCCCAGTCGCCGAATTTCCGGAGATCGTACTGCCAGTCCATAACGCGTCAACAGCGTCAATTGCATAAACACCGCCGCCGTGCGCATTGCTGCCTTCGGTCCTATTCATCGAAATCGTACTATCGGTAACGGTTAATGGCGCTCTGAAAATTCGAATTCCGCCACCTGAGGCACCCGTACCTAATGTGCTGTTCCCAGAGATCACACTGCCAACGATAGCAAGTTCACCAGAAGTGAAAATACCGCCACCTTCGGAACCATTGCCCATTGTCTGATTATTCGCCAGGCTGCTGTTTGTTAGTGTTATTGACGAAGAATCACGTGCAAAAATGCCGCCCCCTTCGGATTCGTCTGCCGTTGTGCTGTTTCCCGTTATCGTGCTGCTGGTCACCGAAACAGTTCCTGATCTCGTATAGATGCCACCACCATCGGCATTAATGCCCGTTGTGCGATTGTTCGAGAGCGTGCTACCGAACAGAGAAACATCACCCGTGACCGTACGGAGACCACCACCACCTCCATTCCTATCGCTTACAGTGTTGCCTGACACCGTGCTGTTCGTGAGCGAAACATTGCTGCCGTCGGTGCTGATGCCACCGCCATGCTTGCTTGCCGTATTGCCTGTGACCGAAGCATCTATCAACGCAATGTCGCCGCCCGAAGAAAGCCCGCCACCGCTCACGGTTGCGATATTCTCGGAAATAATGCTTTGCGTCACGAAGAGTCCTGCATCCGCATCGAGTCCACCGCCGATCGAGCCTTGGTTATTCGAGATCGTGCTGCCAGAAACTCGAATTGCCGAGGCCGTTGTCCGCACTCCGCCGCCGTTGCTGTCGGATCGACTGTTTCGAATAACGCTGTCAACCAGCCTTAAATCTTGGATTGATTCGGACAACACAGCACCGCCAGCTTCGCCGCCAGGAGCCCGACCATTGGTCAAGGTGAGGCCAGAAATTGTGACCGCCCCAGATGCGTTAGTAACGTGCAGGATCCGCGATTGCTCGCCGGCATCGATTGTCAACAGATCGGATCCAGGGCCGATGATTGAGACTGTGTCCATCACCTGCAACTGGCCCATCGACAGCTCAATCGTTGCTCCACCGCCGGACGTCAACGCAGGATCGAACGAGATCGCTCCAAATTGAAGTTGTTCATTGGCCAATCGAATCGCCTCGCGAAGGCTCAAGTCGCCATCGGCGTAATCGCCATCGTCTTCATCCACCAAGGTGTCGACGATAAAGTCCTGAACACCACTTGGCGAAAACTCGACGGCTCCGATATCCGCCACTGCCGTGCCGCTGCCGCTGCCGTCGAGGGCGCGTGAGAATCCAGGCCCACGTTGATCATTCAAAGTCGACACATCCCCAAGGAACAGAACCTCGCCCAGACCTGCGCGATCGCCGCCGAAATTGTCCGTTACGGTCATGCGAACGGCATTGGCACGCTGGATTCCCCCCAGGGAATGCGTTTCTTGGTTGATCCCGCTTCCAACGCGAGTGATCTCGACGGAATCCGTGAATGACAGGCCGTCATCATCAGAAAATTCGAGCGTGAAAACTTTCGCTTCGTTCGGATTGGCAGTCGTGCCGAAGGTATAGCCCCAGGTAGCAAGATGCGTAAGCGACACGACCTCATCAAAGTTGAAGGTCAATTGTGGTACAGCACCACCATCGTCAAAGTAATCCGAACCGACCGATTGTGTGACCCACGCGTTTTCGCTGCTCGCAGTGCCATGTGTCAGTCCGGAAAAATTATCGATCGTTGCCGTTTCGCTGAAGCCGTTTCGATTGATCAAATTCACGACGCCGAAAGCATCAACCACGGACGATTGCACTGAGGTGGGAGCGACGATCAAGGCAAGCGTGTTGTCGACACCCGCATCAATCGCAGGACTGCCGACGCGTGGCAGATGCGTCCACGTCGAACCGCCATTATCACCCAGTGGAAGCAAACGCGGATCAATGATTGAGACTTGGTCTCCAACTTTTATGAACGCGCTGGTCGCAGTTCCAGTCCCAATCAAATTATGTCCGTTGCTGTCAAAGGTGACATTGAATGCACCGCCCTGTGTCGCAAGATCGATGTCATTGCCTGGTACCGCGCCTTTCGAAGGAAGATTGCCAGAAACGATCGTCGATCCAAGTGCGGTACTGGTGGTTGTGGCGTTTCCAAGACTGCTGATGCCCGCTCCCAAGGGACTTACGTTTTGTGTGAATGTGCTTCGATCGATCGTGATGCGCCCACCCTGGTTGGCGACACCGCCACCGAATTGTGCTGCAGTGTTGCCGGAGAACGTGGAATGATCGATTGAGGACGACCGCGCCTCGATATCGGATACATGAAAGAGACCACCACCTCGCGCCAAGCTGGCGTTGTCGAAAATTGTGCTGTCCACGATCCGCAGATTCGTGTCCGCTGCGTAAATCGCTCCGCCATCACCGGACGACGCGTTGCCAAAAATCGTGCTGTTTGCAATTTCGACATCACCATCGACGGCGTAGATGGCACCACCAAGAGCCGCATGGTTGTCTCGCAGGTTTGTGTCAGAGAGTTTCAAGTTTTCTGATGTGCGAATTGCACCACCATCACCTTCATTTTGGCGACCATTGGACAATGTCAATCCAGAAATTTCCACATCAATCTGGCTGCCTCCAACTTGGTCATCAATGTTGAAAATGCGCGATGAATTCCCCGCGTTGATTGTCAGAAGTTGCGATCCAGGACCAACAATGCGAACATCGCCAGTGATTGTGAGTTCTCCATTGATAAGGTTAATCGTGGCTGGGCCAGCAACCGTCAATGAGGGATCGAAGCTGATCATTCCCTGCCCAGTTGAAGGTCGGTTGGTCTCGATTAAGGCTTCACGAAGAGAAATATTTCCGGGTGTCAAATCGCCATCGTTGATATCGCTCAAGTTATCAACGACCATCGACACATCGTCATCGGTTACAGTGACGTTAGCCGTTCCGATGGCGTAACTGATCGCTGCTGCACTAATGACAAACGCCTGCGAATCGTCGACGAGATCGTCATTGACTGCGTCGATGTCAAAGCTGACCCGATCGGTTCCTGCGGGAATCGTAACGTAAGCGGGAACGGCTGCTTCGGATACATCCCCAGAATGCAACGACACAACTAACGGCTCGGATGTATCACCTGTTCGAATAACTGTTCCAATCGCGGCTTGGACACCATCGCTTTCGGAAAGCGTTGATTTTGACAGACTCACGCTCAACGATTCGGCTCCCGGCAAAGTAGGCATCCACGCCGGCAGGTTCATTGAATTGACTTCATCGATCGCATCTTGTGACACGTCCAACTTCCAAGCACCCACCATGAACGGAATCATGTTTTTCCCAGCCGCCCGAGACCATCGGATCAGCCATTGACTCTGTTTTTCCACCGAGGTAACGGGCAGCGTTTCGGGGTTGCTTTCAAAATCGGTGTTGTAAGATGCGAATACATCGCGGTAGGTGTCAAAGCCAAACCCGTCGGCCAACTGGAAGTAGAATATCGTCTGCCGATCCAGTTTGTAGTTGACGTTTTGACCAGCAACCGTGTCTTGCGTGAAATGCTCGTACGTGGGATCGGTCAACGCATCGATGCTTCTGGCCATCACTTCCGATGGAAATGCTGACCAGTTCCAGCCGACCATCGGGTCGAGACCATCCAGATCGACCTGCTGCTCAAAAGCGGCATTCGAAAAGACGTTAACAACCGTTTCGGTATTATCAACGTTGAACGCGTAGTAATTCAGAAACGGCCAAGCTTTGTCCGGGCGACGCTGCATCTCGTGTCCAAGTTCATGGAAATATCCCCACGCACCCTTGGCCATCAACACATCCAACTGAACTAATTCACGAGACTGGGAATCGGCCGTCGGTCCGAAAATCGGATACCCTGCCAACAAGGCCCCGGCACTGATTTGCACATCGACGTTAATTCGTTCAGGATTCGTGCGCAGATGTTCGTGCGCGGCAACGTAATCCTGGCGATCGACCACTTGCTGCCAGTATGTCATCAATGCTGTTGGATTGCCCAGATCGCGGATCCACTGCGATGGCAGCGAGAACGCGACGCCATCGGATACGAGTTCCGCATAGGGTGCGGGATTGTCTCGAATCGAAGCGATCCAATCCGCATCGGTCGTCTGGCCGAGTACAAAGTAGGAGCTGCGATTGCACCCGTAATCTGAATATCGACATCCCCAAGATTCGGCGGTGCGCGCCCACATCGATATAGATCGCCCCGCCAAACGCCCCCGCAACGTCAATGGATGTGGACGAAATGTCAAAGACTCGGGCGACGCCAAACGGAACACGCTGCCAGCTTGACCGTGGCGAGATGTCGTTCGTGTGGCCACTAACTTGGATCTTATATCCCTTGCCGACAAGCGACTCTGGCACCGTGACGGTGACGACTTCACCGGGCACTGCATACAGCCCCGTGCTGAGCCAACGTGACTTTGTCGTGTCCAGCGAAACTGTTTGATTCACGCGTGTTGCGTCGTGCGGTATCGAACCGTAGACTGCTTCGGCCGTAGGATGTGGTTGAACCTGATCGGGGCAAGTCTTTGATTTCATTGATTTTTGTAATCAGTTCCCGCTGCTCAACAGGATCACTTACCGGGTAAAGAGGCGATGGCGATGGAATCGGTGACTCAATGGCTCCGATATCCGCAATGCCCAATCCGTCGCCGTTGCCGTCCAAAGTTCTGCTGAATTGGCCGCCACGCTGGTCGCGTCCTGCAAGAAAACGAACTTCACCAAGACCCACGCGGTCGCCTCCAGCTTGGCCCGCCTCAAAGTAGTTGTCCGTCAGCGTCATGCGAACGACATTGGCCTGCACGGTTTGTCCGATCGGCAACATGCTCACCGACAACTCCGATGCAATCGGCATCTCTAACGCAACGGCTGGCCCAAAAGTCGCACCATTGTCGGTCGAGAATTCCAAAGTCAGCGACTTCACGCTGTTGCGTGCTGAAGCGGTATATCCCCAAGCGACCAATTGATCGAACGATTGGATCGAGCCAAGATCGAATGTGAGTATGGGAGACGCCGTGCCGCCGGCAAAGTAATCTCCCGACGGTCCATTAGGATCATTTGTTGCCCATAATCCGCTGGGATCTGCTTCCGGAAAACCAGATGTTGTAAGCGATGCATCAAGAAGTTGCCCCACGGGAAATGCATCCCCGGTGGTGGATGTCGTTACCGACACGGGTTTGATCAGCGACACGGCAAACTCGTTGCTGCCTGCATCGATTGCAGGGCTGCCAGGCAACAGGGCGATCGTTTTCGTTTGTCCACCATTGTCAGCCAGAATTGGTTTCGTGCCGTCATTCTGCAGAACTCTTTTCCAATCGACTCCGACAATATTGTTGGTCCCCGTACTCGGATCGCCATCATTGTCGTTGGCAATGACCTCAAGGGTCTCGACACCGAACAGGCTGCTGCGCGCTTCCACGGAGTCGCTGGTGCCGAAGCCGCTGATTTGCACATCATCTGCCTCCGACAGATTTGTGTTCCCGGCCACAATCGTGTTTTGAAAGGTCGTGACGTCTCCATCGAGCACGAGCACACCACCGCCAGCTTCACCAAAAAGCTATCTGCTTCAACATGATTTCCGGCAATCGTGCTGCCGATCACGGTCGATCGCCCGTAAATCCCACCACCGCTATTGCCAGCCGTGTTACCAACGATGGTGCTGTTGACCACCGTGATCCGTCCACCGGCGGCCAACCCGCCACCATTGTCTGCTCGGTTACCAACGATCGTGCTGCCAGTCACGACAAGACCGGCATGGCCATCCAACCCCCACCACTCGTACCTGCCTGATTTCAAGATCGTACTGTCGGTGACGATGATTGCTGCTGCCGTCGTACGCACGCCGCCACCATTCGTGTCGGCGACGCTGTCCCGAATGACACTGTCAATGATCGTCAAATCGTCGCTAGAGTCCGATAAAACCGCTCCCCCCGCTTCGCCAGTAGGTGCCGCTCCATGTGCCAGTGTTACTGCGGTCAGCGTGACGCTGCCTGCCGTATCCGTTACACGAACAACGCGCGAATTGCCACCTGCATCAATCGTCAACATCTCTGAGCCGGCCCCAGAGATCGTCACCGGATTGGTGACAACGAGTTCGCCCAGCAGAAGATCAATTTTTGCCGCCCCGCTGGATGTCAAAGCCGTGTCGAACGTGATCGTATCGGCTTCAGGTGTCGCATTGGCACTGTTGATCGCTTCGCGCAAGGTCACAAATGCGTCGTCGGTCGTATTATCTTCGACACCGTTGACCACAAAAGTCGCCAGCAACCGGCGATCCTCCAGCGATCTGAACTTCGCCCGACGCTGTGCCTGACGCCCCAGGGAAGTTTGAGTTTTGCGAGCTTTTCGTGTGCGGCGAAAGAGATTTTTCATGTTTTAATTTTACATTGGGCCGACGGTGTGCCAGCCTGTGGGGTGCCAAGGCGATCGCTCGGAGGAACAAACTTAGTGCATCAAATTGTGTTGGTGGGTGCTTCTTCCTAGTTCATACTGTAATCAACCCCAAAGGTGGTTGTTGCCGAAGATCTGCATTCTCGCAGCGATGGCACGGGGTGTCGACACGATTTAATAGTGTTCACGTAAGTAATATCGAATGAGTCTCACACCTTTTTTCGATTTCTGGCATAATCCAATCATGAGCGACAATAGCGTCAGTAACAGCAACCATCTGCTAGGTCAAAGCACTTCAATCACTCTGCTGCAAGGGATACGTAATCGCGAACCACAGCATTGGGAGAGGTTCGTACGCCTGTACAGCCCATTGGTGTACGAATGGTGTCGCCGAGCCAAGGTTGCCCAACAAGACGCAGCCGATGTAACTCAGGAAGTTTTCAAAGCGGTAGCGATCAAGGTGGATAATTTTCATCGCGATCGTAAGGGCGATACGTTTCGGGGCTGGTTGTGGGGAATCACTCGATTCAAAATCTTGGATCACTTTCGCGTTCGGCATCACGTCCAATGGTCTCCGGCGGTTCGACCGCTCAGCATAGGTGGAACCAGTTAGCCGACGAGGTTCCCGAGACGTGGGACGATCAACAGCTCAGCCATGATACGCGCTCTGTATGATCAGGCGATTGAGTTGCTGCAATCGGAATTTGAGCAGTCGACGTATCAAGCTTTTTTGAAAGTAGCTGTCGACGGGCGGCCGCCTGCGGATGTCGCCAGCGAACTGGGGATGACGGTCGGTGCGGTCTACAATGCGAAATATAAGGTGTTGCGTCGATTGAGGACAGAATTTGATGGGTTTATGTGAATTGCTGTGAGATGTTCTCGATACACTCTTTAAACAACAGTGTTTTCCTTTGATCAGTAATGCGAACATCATGAATCCTAAAGCCCAGCCCCGTGAAGTGAGCCAATGTCCTCCAGAAAACGTTCTTCAACAGCTGACCACGGGTGTGTTGGAACCGGAATTGGCCGAGTCTGTCGCTCAGCATCTGGATTCGTGCCCGCGATGTTGCGACGCGATCGAAGCGGTGTCCGACGAAATTGATTCTTTCCTTGCAGATCTTCGCCAGCCAGAGGCAAGCTTCCGCTACCGCAGGGAAGATGCATTTGCGCTGCTTCAATCGCGGGCTTGCCAAATCGTAAAGGATATTTCGGAAACGCTGAATAATGCGTTATCGGAAACGCTTTTGCAAAGCGATCCTACGCTCGGGGCTGGATCGTCGCGCGATTCGCCCCACAGCGAAGCGATCGGTTTCCTGCGTCCAGCACAACGCGACGACGAACTTGGGCGACTGGGTGGTTATCGCATCTTGCAAGTGCTCGGTTCAGGTGGCATGGGAGTCGTGTTTCATGCGGAAGATCCACAACTGAAACGTTCAATCGCTTTGAAGGTGATGAAGCCTTCGGCGAGTAACACCGAGGGTGCGAAGCCGATTCTTGTTGGAAGCGCAAGCGGCTGCCGCAATCGATCATGACAATGTGGTCACGATTCACCAAGTGGGTGAAGACCAAGGCGTTCCGTTTATCGCGATGCCAATGCTGCAAGGCGAGTCGTTGCATGCGATTCTTCAGCGACAAGAAGCTCGGTCAAACTGAGGTCATTCGCATCGGAACACAGGTCGCATCGGGGCTGGCCGCAGCATGCCCGTGGCTTAATTCACCGCGACATCAAACCTGACAACATCTGGATGGAAGGCGACAGCCAGCGCATCAAGATCCTGGATTTTGGTCTAGCTCGGATGACTGAAGACGAAGTGAATCTGACGCAAAGCGGTACGGTCTTGGGAACGCCTAAGTACATGTCTCCTGAACAGGCAACCGGCGGCAGGGTGGACCATCGCAGCGATTTATTCAGCCTGGGAAGCGTGCTGTATCATCTGGTCAGTGGCAAGCCACCCTTTGGCGGCAAGAATCTGCCTGCGATGTTGATCGCCGTATCGCGGGCCCAGGCAACGCCGATCGATCAGTTAATGCCAGACATTCACCCTTCGCTGGCTGCGTTGATCCATGCATTAATGCAACGCGATCCCAATGATCGACCGCAATCTGCGGCTGAGGTCGCCGATCGCTTAAGCGCGATCCAGATCTCAACGCATTCAGGAACGTTCGCGCCAGTCGTTGCAAAAACGCGGAAATCCACTGCAACACAGGGCGACATAGCGGTCCTTGAGCCCGCCAAGGTTACGTCCTTCAAACGAGGCAGCTTCTCGAAGTGGTTTATCGGAGCGGTTTCCTTGGCCATGATCAGCATTGTGATCGCGGCTTCGGTGATCTTCGTGCAGCTTCCTGACGGAACAACGCTGCGCGTCGAGATCAAGGATCCCGAGATCGAAGTTGCGGTCAAGGGCACGCAGATCGTGCTGCGCAAAGAGGGCCAGACGGAAACATCGATCGAGCCAGGCAAGCAGACGTTGATCGTCAGTCGCGGGCCGGGGCTGAAGTTCGAGGTGAACAAACTGATTGTGAAAGAAGGGCAGCAGGCGGTCGTCACTGTTTCGATTGTCAACGGAACGGTCGCCGTGAAACAAGGCGATGACACGCTGCACTCTCAACCGATGCCACCAACTGTGTCACCAAAGTCTCTCGCAGGTGCCAATACGGTTGAAGACGCCGCTACTCGCGAATCGCTTACGACGGGAGAATCCGATCGCGCATTTGCCACTTGGCCCGAAGGACCAGGCCGGCTTCTGACATTAAAGCTCGATGACGAACAGATCACGATCAATGGAAAAAACAAGCTGCCGACCGAACCGTTCAAAATCTTGAGCTTGGTGTTTCACGCACATCACGGCCGCGCAGCAACGCAAGAAGATCTCGATCGACTGTTCGCGGCAAACCTCGATTCTCTGCAAACGGTTGGCTTTCAGTACCAGACGCCCCCTGTCGAATGGATCGAAATGCTTCATGAGCACATGCCATATCTAACAGGACTGCATTTTGCAACGCGCGACGAGTACCTTAAAGCCGTCAGCAGGTTTCAGAATTTAACCAACTTGCAGGTCAGCGGTAACGCCGATCGATGGGCCGAAATGCTCAGCAACAAACCAAGCATCACGAACCTCTACATTCAGATGACGCTAACGACGGATGGCTTTGAACATCTCGCCAAGCTGCCAAACCTCACGCATCTGAAGTTAGCGGCGCTCAACAACCAGACCATTGCTGCGCTGGTGGAATTACCGTCATTGACGCATCTTACGATCGACGCACCAGAACACGCGTGGCAAGTTACTGACGAAAACCTGCTTCAATTGGCGAAGCTCAAACGGCTTGAAAGCCTCATTTTCCATCGGCCTGGCACGGTCGATCCAACACCGCTCGGCATGCTGCTCCCCAAGTGCGAGATCACATATAAGTTTGACGGCAAGTATAAGACGGTAACGAACACCATGACGCCATCGGAGCTTTGAAACTCGATGTTCGTGAAACCAGTATCCGTTACGAAACTCCCACCACATCATCCGCCACGCGATCGCTGCGGTTTTCGTAGTAGCCGGAGGTTAGCGTCTTCCGGCGGATTGAAAGTTGCCAAAAGCCATTGTGCAGGGGCTGCTTCGCCCGTCTTTAATAACGGAGCTACAGTGCTTCGACTTACGCATCATACAGTTCTTCTGGCTCGGGTGAAAACGTTTCATCATCTTCATCATCATCGCTGGCGTTTCTAACCGACAGAACAGGAATCGCCATTGGCGCGGCTTCGCCGCTGGCTCCGCCTCGGTTCAGGTAATTCAAGACGCGTAGTGCGTCCAGGGAGTCAGTATCCCTTCGCCAGTGACGTCGTAGAAATTGCTTGGCGGCGGATCAAGCGTCGTCGGATCGACAAGACGGGAGGTGGTTCCGACCATCAAGTCGCGACGAACGAGTTGGTTCAAGATCACAAGGGCATCCAGCGGTGTAACGTTACCCGATTTGTTGACATCGTATCGGTCCAGTGGATTGGTCCAGTTGGCACCCCGAATCTTTAGCGTCACGCCACCGCCGGTGGCGACAATCTGCAACACGTTGTCAACGATTTCCGTCGCCGTGATCTTGAAGTCATCGCCGCTGGTGTCGAGCACATCATTTGAATCCATCAAAATCGTGACTTCGTTGCCGGCATTTGCGAGCGCAATTATTTCGGCAGCCCGCAACACGATTCGATTGTCTCCCGTACCGCGAATGTCGATCGTTTCGATGCTACGAATCGCGTCGTCGGCAAGCAACGTCAAGTCAAGATCTTGATCCGCGCCTGTTAGACGCAGTTGGTCATTGCCGCCACCGGCATCGCTAGTGAACGCATCGCTGAAGACGGCGTCAACATCGGCAACGTTGATCGTGTCGTCACCATCGGTCCCGACGATGTCAATCAAGTGCAATGAAGCGTCTGGCACTCGGAACATTTCAACGGCTCCGCTGCGAACGACCAGATCGGCCCCTTCGGTTGAAACATCGATCACGCCGGCCGTTGCGGGCCGAATCTGAACATCGACGCCACCGGGCGCATCACCATCGAGAATCGTGACGACGTAATCCTCGACCTCTCCGTCGTCCGCGGCCCCCGTTGGCAGCAAGCCGCCGGAACGGCTGAGCCGGAATCTGGCCGCAGTCTCCCCGGGCGTCGCCCCAGCGATGACATCAAAGCTGAGCAAATTCGTACCAGCGGAAACCGTGGCGCTCGTGAAAATTTGCTCTCCAACATCGTTCCAATCTCCATCTTGATTGAAGTCGATCCAAGCATCCAACTTGCCCGCTTCCGATGCGACGACCGACACACTGGATTTTGTTGTCGACGCGTCGACCGAGACAAGGCTTGCGACAAACGCGACCCCATCCTCGTCGTCTTGTCCGGTCGAATCATCGCCATCGGCGTTCGACGTCGGTAAACCATCAGGGTCAGCATCGACTCGGCTGCCAAGGAACAGCGAACCGATCACATGCCGAGCCCCATCGTTTTCCAAGAGCGTTGGGTAGAGTGGTGCCGCGATAGAGTCGAGCGCATCGCCAAAGTCCAACTCGATACCGCCAACAACCGCCAAATCAACTTGCTGAACATCTTGGCCGCCCTCTTGGTCCGATACTGTCACTTTGACCGTGACAGGATTCGATAGGAACTGCGTCCCCACGGCATACGCATGCGATGCCGCGAACGATCCGGCTGCTTGACTGAACGCACCCAGTGAAACGATCGCATCGTTGCCGCCACCAGTGACGTTTAGCACATCGCCGACTTGATAACCGCTTCCAGGCGAGTTGATTGTCGCTTCGATGATCTGTCCGTTATCGACTGCGATATTCAGCGTCATTCCCGTTCCGCTGCCACCGGTCACCGGAACGCCAATAGCATCGACGTAACCCGATCCAGCAGCTTGAATCGCCAGCAAGCGTGTCGCGCTCAAGCGGTCAACGTGTCCGTCCCCCCAATCAATTTGAATCGAATGCGTGTCGTTGATCCCCGCGTCACCGGCAAACGTGCCGCTGATTGTAATCGGATTTGTCGAATCGATCTGCAGTGATGATGCGACAAGATTCGTGATCATCGCTGACGAATTGCCGATCGACAATGTTTCGACAAAATCTGTCAGCCCGCCATCTTTGTCAATGATTCGTGCTCGGATCGGCAATTCGCCGCTGTTGACAAGCAACGCGTTAGGCAGGACGGCGGATGCCGACGCAGCCTGCGGCGTACGTTCCATCGCCGATCTCAAACGTGCCGTCGTTACCAAAGTCGAAGGCATAGCGAAGACCTGCACTGACGTCGACCGTTGATGCATCGCCAGCAAGCGTCAATCCGATCGAGACGCCTGTCGCCCCTTCGATGATGTCACCGGGAAGGATGAACGCCGCGTCAGGTGCTGCATTTTCAACCAGCAGGTCAAAGGCGATTCGATCGTTGGAATCTTCGGCGTCGGTCAGCGTGATCGACTCGGCTTGCGTTCCGTCGGAATCATCGTTGGTCGCATACGTCCACGTCCATGTTTTTGCAAGGTCGTCGTGCGAGACGACTCCGCTTGTTGCGCTAAACGTCACCGCGCCGTTTCCGGGATTTGCATATGTTCCCTGCAACGTCACCGTCTCACCTTCGACAATCTGAATCACACCATCAATCGGCGCGTTGAGCCTCAATTCCGGCGGCTGATCGAGAATCGTAAGCTCAGTTGTGAAGGAGACGATCTGGCTGCCATCGTCGATTCGTCCCGTGACCGTTCGCGTTCCCGGCGACAAACCAGCGGGAGTCGATTGTTCGGCGGAACCACTAACAAAACCATTGCCGTCACCAAAGTCGTAGCTGAAATCGAGCAACGCAATCGGTTGGCTCACGTCCACGAATCTCAAAACTGCCGGCGTTCCCTGCGTCGTCGGTCCGCTTGAAACCAACCTCGCCGTCGGTGCGACATTCAAAATCGTCAACGTTGTCGCTGCCGATGTAACATCAGGACGGACCACGCCGTCGGCATCGCGATACGTCGCGACCGTCTGCACATCAAAGGTACCGTTGTCATCGATGCCAAAGGAGCCGAGTTCATCCCAACTGAGTTCCAACGTCGTGCCGGTACCGACAGGCAAATCGTTGATCAGCCAGCGGAAGAAGCCATCGATCGGCATCCCCGCCGCACTCCCTTGCAGAACAATTCCCTGACCCTCGACGGTTTGATACGGTCCACCAGCGCTGATCGAACTTGCATCGATGCCGATCGTGACGGTGTCGAATCGTTGGCCATCGGCTGGATTGACGGCAAAGGGTTCGTTGCCAAGAGGCGAATTTGCAAACAGGGTGCTCGTCACGCCATCGTCATCGACGGCCGAGACTGCCAGTTGGTATTCACCCGGTCGTTGGTAATAGTGAGGTGCCTGGATCACATCGCCGGGGCTTGAATCTTCCGCGGGACGAATCGTCTCGATCGTGCCGTCGCCCCAGTCGATGATCCAGCGGACAATCCGATCGGCACCCACGTTGCCGCTCTGTCCGTCCGCGTCGGACAACGACAAAACGTACGGCACACCAGGTGTCAGCGTCGACGTAGGCGTTCCTTCGACGGTCAACACGCTGCGCGAGCTGGTCACGTCGACGGTGACCGAAGTATCACTGTACTGAACAATCGACTGCGATTGATTCACGGCACGATTGGCATCGATCGGCTGAAGGACGTATTTAATTCGCAGTGGAATATCGCGACGTCGGCGTTTGTCGGCGGTCGCGTCGTCTTCCAGCGGTCCGTCGTCAAAGCCGTAGTCAACCAATTCGTCCCACGAGAGCATGACCTGCGATTCGGTTGTCACCAGTTCGGTGAAGCGTCCATCGCGATTCAGATCCCACGCGTAGGTGATGGTTTCGCGTTCGCAATCGGCATCGCAGGCATTCGGGGCGATATTGCTGAAGCCCGCCAAAATGATCCCCTTCCCTTCGGCAACGGTCGCTTGGGCGACACCTTGCACAACACTCGATCCTTCTTCGGCGACGGCCGCGCCCGCGACTAATTCCTCACCGAGACTAGCGATTGAAACCGTGTCGAGGCTCTGTGCCGTGACGCCGCCGCCGGAGAAGATGTTGATTTCCGTGACCGCACCGAACGAGCCGCCACTGGCATCGTTGACATGCACGCCATCGATGTTGCTCGCCGTGACGGTAAACGCGGATTGAGTCGTCACATCCCGTTCGGATTCGAAGCTGAACTGATCGGTCGCGTCTTTGGAAAGCCGAACTTGGCTGCCGGTCTGCAAACCTTGACCTCCCACGCGAACCAGATCTTGTTCCTGATCATCTTGACCGGTACTCAGATCGAGGATCGTTCCACCGGCGATCGATTCAACCACGATCTCGTCCGCACCGTCGCCGGAATCGATGTCGACCAGCGACGCATCGCCGCGAGTTCGAATGGTCAACAAATCGCGATCGGCTCCCAGATTCGCCATCGTCATGATCTGACCACCAGCTCCCATCGCGGCATCATTGATCGCCAGCGAATCCTTGCCGCCGCCGGTGCTGACTTCCAGTGGAATCGGCTTTTTCGGACCGTCCGCAACGCCCGAATTGGCCGCTTCGTGAACCGTGATATCGTCGACTCCCGAACCGGTCGTCACCGTCAATCGGTTGATGTTTGAAAAGGTCAACGACATCTCGCTGGTCGGCAGCGACGGGCTGTCGCTGAGATTGTTATGCAGGCTCACGAAACCGCCTGGGGCTTGATCGACCAATGCGTCGAAGCCCGATCCGATAAAGACGGTCGATTGATTGCTCGACGACGCCACGATCGAATTGGGTTCAAACAATCCATCGTTCGACGAACCGCTGCGGTTGCCGACGCGATTGAGAATGATTTGTTGGAACGTGAGTTCACCAACGGTCGGGCTGAATGAATCGAGATCACGCTGAAAGATCGCAATCGAATCGTTTCCCGTGTTGGCGTCGGTTCCCAAAGCGTAAACGAACGCACCTGCGGGAATGCTGGTTTTCAATGCGTAAGTGCCATCGCCGGGCGAGAGTTCAACGAGGAACTGCACGTCGCCATCGCGAGCCGCTTGAGCACCGCTCTTGCTGGCCGAAACAAGGTACGGTCCGGTCGACTGGCCGAGATCGACCAGGAATTGCGTATCACCCGAGCGTGCCGCCTCAAGCGTCGTGAACAACTGAAAACTGTCCGCATCGATGGCTCGCACAAAGTAATCGATTCCGAATTCAACGCCTGTTGGCATTTGAAAGTCGTCCGGGAATTGAACAGCCATCCCCGTTTGAAATCGATGCGGAAGCGCAGTGTTAAACGTGTTGGTGGCCGCATCGAGTTCCGATTCTTGAGCGGTCAAAGAGAGATCGCGATACATCTGGAACTGCTGATCATCGATCTTGCGGACATACAACGAATCGCGCGCCAGATCGATTCCCTGCGGCGCGTCCTCTGGCTTGGCAAACAATACTGATTGCTCAGTCCTCAATCCGTGAGACGATTCCATTTTGATCGTATTGGTCTCGGCAATCAGTTCAGCATCACCAAATTGCAGCACGGCTTCATCGATCGCCGCACTCAACTGCAATGTGTGAACGCCCAGCAGCCCGCGCACTCCGCCAACACCTTCGAGCAACACCTGCCGATGATGCAGCACGCCGTCAATGGCTGTGTCGCTTCCGTCGTCGCTGAATTCATCGAAGACAGAAATCGAATTCGTCGTGCCCGCCGAAGCGACATAAACAAACCGGCCTGCGGGAATCGTGTCGACACCATAAAGCTCAGGGCTGATGACAACCGACTTTGGATTGTCCAAACGAGCATCGTTCTCCCCCGTCTTGGTCAGCGCACCATTGATCGAACGCGAGAAGACAAGCAATCGATCGGTCGCCGGCTCGACGCCGTAAACGATCGTGTCGCTCAGGAACTTTAGTTCGGCAACCGAATAATCGAGCTTGGGAAACTGTCCGGTCAATGTGCCGCTGGCGGCATCGCGAACAAAGGAATCGAGACCCAAAGGGCCACTAACGTAAACATTCTCGCCGTCGGGAGAGATCGTCAACGACGCGGTCGCGTTCTCCCCATCGGTATTAAACACATCGATAGAGAAAGCCGTTTTAAACATCAATCCATCAAAGTTCGTTCCCGATCCGTCATTTCGTGGCAAGCTGTTTCGTTCGTAGATCGCGATCACGCCACCGTCCCCTTCGCCCGTGGAAGCAACATAGACGAAGTTCCCATCGGGGCTGACCACCACTTCCGTTGCACCGGCCAAACTGCGATCAAACTGGCCCGATCGACCCAGGATGTCGTCTTGCAGAAGCTGAACAACCTGCTGTCCGTCGGCGGTGCGGCTTCAATCACGTGCATCGCGTTTTCTTCGGGGGACACCATGTAAAACGTGTCGACCCCTGCCGCCGATGCAACGGGATTGATCACCAATGACTGCACGCGAGTCGCCGCTCCGGCGGGATCGCCATCGCACCAGCCATACAGACCATTTTGGTTGGACCTTGATCGGGCGTTAACACAATGCGCGTCGCGATGATCCGGTATCGGGATCGATCAGGAAGAAGTCATCAAACGGAAGGTCATCAGCGCGGCTTGCATCGGTGCTGGCGACGACTCCGAATTGATTGCCCGTGCCGTCGACGGGGCGTTCCCAAGTGCTGGACCCTGCACCGTTGAGACCGCTTGTTGGCGGTTCAGCAAACTGGTGATCTTGCTGAGCGTGTTGTCGATGCTGCGATCGAAAATCGTCACTTCGTCCGAACCAGCCGCCGTGACAAGACCTTGCTGCCATCGGGCGAGATGACGTGGAGCTTGATCGAGAAGATTCGCTTCGGCCCCGTGGGTGAGTTGCTGTTGAGAGGAGAGCGACAGCGTGTCGCCCGAAATCGAGCCGGATTGGGAACGGCGGTTCGCAGCGCGTTGATTCGCCCGGAATCTGCCGTTGCGTAAATGGTGGCCCCATCGGGACTGAGAGCCAGATCGGTAATCGCACCTTGGCTGGTAAACATTCCCGCCTGACGTTGCGACTGAGTGTACTGAAAGACATTGTCGCGGTCGACACCCACCGCGATCGCCCTGCCCAGCGAATCGACACTGTCGGTCACTCCCCAGCGGATCGGAATCACTCCGCTTGATCCACCCGCAACGGTCACGCGAACGTCGGTCCCTGATCCGGTCAATGTACAGGTAACTCCAGGGCAAGTTACAAACGCACCACCAATCGACGATTGCGATTGGACAAGTCCTGAATCGTAGAAAATGATGCGTCCGATAAAGTCGTCCCCCCGGCGTCTTCCCAGAATGCGTAAACGACCGGGCCGATGGTTCATTCACCGACACCGGCCAATTGACGCGTTCGTTTCGGCCCGACATGGTAGGCGTTGTAAACGTTCGGATCGCGTGTTGTCACAGACAATGTAGATCTCTTCGTTACCGTTGCCAGCCGATTCGGTTCCACTGGATAAAGAGATTCGTAATCTGAGCAACGCCGCGTCGGAGCGGTATTGTTCTCGGTGATCAGAACGGACAGCTCTCCACTGGCGAGCTGATCGTTTGCGTATCGATCCACTGGCCGGTGGCATTCTGTTGCAAGATATGGATGCCGTAAGCAGCCACGACCGACGCTGTGTTGCCATCGATCGTCACACCAACCGGTGTCAGTGCAAACGACGCTTTGTCAGACCAAGTGCTGCCGTTGCGTTGATAGATCTGAACGCCCGTCCCGAACAGACCTGTGGACGTGATCAAAGTGTCGCGATCGAGATCGACTCGAGAACCGCCGGAGAAGTCGCTTCTTCTTGCGGTGCTGGTCGATGGATTGTAACGCCAGATCTGCACCCAGTTACCACTTGCGTCAACGAATGGAATCGCCGCCGTGTCGCCATCCATTACGATGTTCGATCCAAACTTCTTATTTGCGAAATTGAGGTTCGTTGACGATGAAATCGTTTGATAGTAGCTGACCGTTTGATCGGAATTGATCTTGTAAATTAAGACCGTACCAATGTCGTCGCCACAGGTCGTTGGGATCGGTTGGACGCAAGCGATCCGGACGCCGACGCCGACCATCAGAAACTGACCGTTCGTTGAGACCGCTGCCGGATCGGCGTCGATATCAAAAGTGGTGCTGTGATATGCTCCTTGCAAACCGCTTGTCGATTGCGGCGGGTTGAAGCTGTATCGCAATCCCCGTGACATTGTCAAAGGCTTGTACCGTCCGCGATCCCGTATCGGCCACAAACGTAGTCGCTCCTGCATTCGCGATCGACGCCAGCGCACCGTAACTGGAAACCTTCAGGTTGCGACTGGCATCGAGTGACAAATCGACAGCCTGTCCGAAATCGGGACCTCCCACCACGCTGGGCTCGGCAAACCACTGCTCTTGCGTGTTCAAGCGGAATGTTCCGTCCGACTGCTTGATCCATGATGCGATCACGCCTGCACTGTCACCTGTGTACAACGTACCACCGTCGGATGAAACCAGTATCGTTTGCGGATCGTCGAGGCCACTGACTCCGATGACTTCAGAACTGGCTTCCATCGAATAGGCCCCCGCCTTGTACATGCCGACGTGCTGACCGATCCAGCTTGGTCACCATTGTTCATATCGGTGCTGCAGACTGGCATTCGATGCTCGTCCGATCTCTAGTTCCACGACCGTTAACGTTGAATTGCCCCACCGTCGACCCAGCCAAAATACAAACCGGATTGCTGTGCAACTGTTCCGCTGACCAAACCAAATTCAAACTCATGAACCGGACCGGGGATAGCCCTTGTTGTTCCCGTCGCTACGATTTCCCAAGCATCCAGCGAATTCGGATCGGTGTGATCGTCTTCGCCCAGCGGCGAGCAATACCGGAGTGATCTGAGACTGGTTCCAAGCATAGAACTTGTAGGTGCCATTCCCATTGATCGGCTGCACGAACGGCTCGTCCAGAACAATCGGATTCCCCTCGCTCAATGTACCGGCATAGGTTTGGTCCACCGGATCATTGCCAACATCAACCGCCTTGCCGAAGCTATTCGTCTTTCGCAGCTTCTGGACGACTTGCGTTAACAGACCTGTTGAGACATCGCGTTGAAACACAACGATGCCATCCTCCGAACCGCTGTCAGTCACATACAGTCGCGTTCCCTTGTCGATAATATCCTCGCCTAACACGATTACTCGGCTGGTTTCCAAATCGGTCGGACTTTCAAACAACAGCGACAGATTCGACGAAGCCTTTGGCAAATTAGTCGTGTCCGTCTGCACTGGATCGGTTGCATTGCGACTCACCGATTGGATCTCGCCAACCGTGCCGCCGGACACGTCTTGCAACCAATACAGTCGCGGTTGGCCCGACTGGTTGTCGATGCGGAAAACGCTGATCTTTGATTCGCCGAGTACGTACAAGAATCGTTCATCCGGGCTCAGCTTAAGCGTATGCGGCGTGATCGGGACATTCGTATCAACGACTCCGGCGAACTTGAGCGTCGATCCTTGCAAGACGTTCGGATCGGCGACGCGATAGAACAGCGCGAGCTTGTCTTCCCCCGTCCCGGCGGCGAACACAAACGGAGCGGTCTGCATCGCGACAACGCTTTGAACCCCTTGCAGTCCGTCGATTCGCCCCAGCGGAAAGCTCGCCTTTGACAGATTGCTTTCATGCTCCAGAACCAACGCCCCTTCGATGATTCGCAGTTCGTTGCCCGTCACGTCGACGGTCGCATTGAGCGGCGTGACCACGCTGAGCGTATCGACTTCATCACCCCCACCGAGCACTTCGGAATGCTGGGCCCCTTCCAAGCTGACCAATTTTTCAACACGCCGGAGCGATAATGTATCATCGGTCAACTGAGTCATATCGATCGCGATGCCCTGCGCCGCATCGGTCGGTGTGAGCGCCAGCTTAACCGTGTTTCCCGACACCTGTGTCACATAATAGAACTGCGCTGCATCGAGTTCCTTGTTCGTAAGGCTTGTCGGCGAAAGATACTTCGGCATGCGACCAACTTTCGCCGGCGTGGTTCCAGCAATGCGCGAATCGATCAGCACGCGATCACCATTGGCCAGCGGACGTGTCTGCAAAGTTCCGCTCGGCGTGATCGTCAACGTTTCGGTCGCCAGGTCGATGTTCGTAATCGACGCCGTGCCGTCGACAAAGTACAACGAACCTTGCGATACGATCCAGTCGACCGCTGCCGGATTGTCGGTGTTGTCGACCAGCATCCTTTCGATTCCCGCACTGACGGTTAAGTCCTGGAACTGATCGGGCTGCGGATTGCCGCTCACGAGAACACGCAACGTATCGTCATCA
>JAWKTL010000075.1:0-26725 GCA_041399105.1 Pirellulaceae bacterium
GCCTGTGCCGACTTGTGATGTTTGCAGTTTTCGTCGTCACAGCACTTGCCTGCCGCAGCGAGCTTTTGCGCCAAGACGTCAAAGCTGACATTGGCATTGAAAATGCCAACCATCACGCCCGGTGGTGCCATGAAGGCGACGACTGGAGCCGGTTGATCGGTCTTGACTCGAAGCTGCTGCAAGAACTTGGCTTCTGCAGGATCATTTGCAATCACCTTGACCACTTCGGTCCGATTTTCGTACAGCGTGTCGGCTTGGAACTGTCGAACGCCCATCGGAATCGAAGCGTTAGCGCTCGGTTGAGCACACAGCAACACGAGCTTACGATCTTGCAACGCCTTCAGGCACTGAGCCTGAGCGGGCGATACGATTGCAGCGGTAAGTTGCTGCGCTGTTGCCTTTCGCGGAAACACGCTGCATACCGCACCATTAGGAGCCAACACGGCTGCCGCAGGCATTGGTATCCGGGTCGCGTCGTACTGTTTGACCAGGGCTTGTTCGGCAGCATCACCGATTTGCACTGGCACGATCACCGCGTCTTGCCGATTGGCCAGAGCCGATTGCAGCGTGCCGTGCATGGCTTGTGTTGAGGCATCGTTGCCGCGATAGAACATCACAAAGGCGAACTGGTTGTTCGCCGCTGCGGTTTGAATCGCCTGCTCCGCAGGGCTTGCCGCCCTCGCGGTTTGTGCCATTGAAAGGCAAGCTGTCACCAAGGTCATGGTTAGTGCGATTGCTGTTTGGTTGAAAATCCGTTTCATCGTCGTCATTCCTTTTGAGTGCCGAGAAAAGTTGTTTCATCAGTTTCCACCCCGGCGTGTGGGAGCTGATGATTTGAGATTGTTGATTGCAGATTGAAGAACGCAGATTGGAAAACTCCAATCTGCAATCTTCAATCATCATTTCCTAGTGGTCGTGATCTTCGTGATCGTGATCGTGGGCAATCGTTCCACGGAACGACTTTCCGTTAATCGTAAGGACGAGTTTCGGCTCGGCTCCCTCTTCGTCCAAGTGCTCGCCGAGTTCAGCGTCGGTAGAGACGAATCGTGACGATTTGCCTTGCGGGTCGCTGGCGTCTGGTTTTGCCGTCAGCTTGAACTGCTCCGGTTTGCCATCATGTTTGACGTTAATTGTCACTTCGGTCGAGTCGATCGGAACTTGCTCGGTTGCCGCCGCATTAAGCACGTAGATCGTGACCGAACCAGTCGCTTCATCATGCACGAGTTCCGCGTGATACTCTTCGTTACCTAATTCGATCAATCCGCCATGATGCGGTCCTTCGCTGGGGTGGGCATGACCTTCATGGTCGTCATGACCTTCGTGGTCGTCATGTGTGTCGACGGTTGCCGGGGGTGCCGAAGTTTCCACGTTCGTGCCAGCGTCTTTGCAGCCGACGAAGCCGAAAGTCATGGATGCCAATGCGAGCGTGCGGAATGTGTTTGTCAATTTCATTTGATTTCTCTTGGGAAGGGGTTTCTATTTGGGAATTAAGAATTGGGAGTTGGGAGATTGTTGTTAGTGCATGTGCTTCACCTCGAATCCGGTTTTTTGAAGCCACTTTTCCCACACCGTCGCGACGTCGTGAGAGCCGACTTCGATGTGTTTCCACTGGGGACAACGAAAGTTCAGATCGGTGTGACCTGCATGCTCGGTCGTTTTCAATTCGCATCCAAGTCCTTGCAGCATTGCCTTCAATTCGGCAACCTGACCCTGGTTTTCCAAGTGCACAGATTTCCAATCGACGATTCGGTAAGTCACCTCCTCGGCTTCGCCGGGACCGTGGCCGTGACCCTCGTGGTCGTGTGCGGCTTGGTCGTGACCTTCATTTCCCGCTCCATCGTGTTCGCCGTGATCCGCCGCGTGTCCGTGCAGCGTCTCAAAACCGGCTCCCTTGAGCCAGCCTTCCCATTGATGGGCCAGTTTGTCATCGGCGACCTCCAGGCTCTTCCATTTGGGTGAACGGTAAACGACGTCGGTATGACCGTCGTGATTGTCGATACGTGCTTCGCATCCGAGCTTTTGCACTGCCGCCAAATGCTGCTGTGCTTTGCCCGCGTCATCGAAGTGCATTTCTTTCCACTCAGGCAGACAGAACGCGACGAACTCCGCCGCGCTGGCAACGCTGCCCAGCGATGCCAGTGCAACGGCACACAACAAAACGCTGATTCGGTTTGACATAAAACTTTCCTTCAAGTTGATCCAATCGCTTCCTGTCTTAGGTTGCTGTTTCGGAAAGGGGTTGAGATGTCTCTGTCTTCATTGACCGAGGGAGGTTTGATTTACGATTGGTGAATGTTGATTGCAGATTGGTCCATAGTCTCTATGCAGCAACGGGTGTTGGCAAATATTCAGTTTCTACTGTCAGAGGAATGTCAGTTTCGATTCGCTGACAACTCGTTCAGCGGACTTCGTCCGATCAGCCAGAACATTGCCGGGTGGACGAAGTCGGCAGGCAGCGTCGAGCTAATCAGTCCGCCGAGAATCACGGTCGCGACCGGATATAGAGTTTCTTTACCCGGCTCACCGAAACGCCATGACCAACGGCACCAAGCCGATGCCGGAAGTCAGAGCCGTCATCCAGAACGGGGCGAGTCGTTCAGACCTGCTCGAACGATCATTTCCTTGGTCCAGTCTTCGCCTTCGTGCTGGACGGGGTGCGGGTAATGGTTCAGCAACAAGATTCCGTTTCGCGATGCGATCCCGGCTGATGAGATGAACCCGACCATCGCAGCGACGGTCAGCGTTTGGCCTGTGACGACCAACGCGATCACCGAACCGATGAACGCCATTGGCAGCGTTGCCATCATCACTTGCAACGAGAGGTTGACACTGCGGAACATCGTGTACAGCACCAAGAACACGCCCACCAACGAAACGGCGAACAGGACGCCGATCACTCGCGATGCGGATTGCTGGCTTTCAAATTGTCCGCTGTACTGAACGAAGTATCCCGGCGGCAGCGACTCGACGATGGGCTGGACTTTCTTCTGAATGTCTTGAACGACATCGACGACGCCACGCTCGGATACGTTGCATTGCAGCACGATTCGACGACGAACGTCTTCGCGATTGATTGTGTTTGGTCCGCCTGATTCGTAGATGTTCGCGACCGATTCCAAAGGCAATTTGCCACCGTCGGCCAGGTCGATCGTCAACCGCTTGAGCGTTTGCATATTCTCGCGGTAATCCTCATCGAGACGCAGCATCAAATCGAACGTGCGTTGGCCGATCAGAACTTCCGAAACGACTTGTCCATTGAGCGCGGTTTCGATGAACTCGTTGACTTCGACGGCACTGAGTCCGTAAGCAACAGCTTGTCTCGGTCGAGTTCGATCCGTAGTTACGGGATGATGACCTGCGGTTCCGACCAGTACATCCTTGGTTCGGGCACCGCTTTCATCGCCGCTTCCATCTCGCTCGCCTTACGTCGAAGCAGATCGAGATCGTCGCCGTAAATTTTGATGCCGATTTGCGCCTTCACACCAGAGATCATGTGCGAAATCAAGTGAGCGATTGGTTGCTCGACCGCGGTGACAATGCCGGGAATATCCGCCATTGCTTCGCGGATTTCTTCAAGTTGTTCTTCGCGGGAACGCGGCGACTTGGGATCGAGTTCCAAGATGAGGCTCGCTCATGTTCACGCCTTCGGCGTGTTCGTCCAACTCGGCGCGTCCAGTACGTCGAATGAATCCTTCGATGTCTTCAATCTCTCGCAATCGAGTTTCGACGCGGCTAGATATCTCGTTGGAAGTCGTCAGTGACGTGCCTGGCGGCAAGACGACATTGAGTTGAACGGCGCCTTCATTGAACGGCGGCAGGAAGTCGCGTTCGAGACTCATCAGGAACATCCCGGACAAACCACTAGCACCGCTGTGACGGCTAGATTGAATCGCGGAACCGTCAGGCTGAAGCGGATGACTTTGTCACCAATCCATTTTATGCCTCGCAGGACAAATCCGTCTTTTTCGTGTCCTTTGAGCTTTTGGCGACCGAGCAACCAATATGACAGCACGGGTGTGACGGTCAGCGACACAAGTAACGACGAGAGTATCGAAACGATGTAAGCGACACCCAGCGGAGCGAACAACCGTCCTTCCATGCCCGACAGAGCGAACAGGGGCAGGAACACGAGGATAACAATCATCGTTCCAAACACGATTGAATTGCGAATCTCGATACTGGCTCGAAAAACGACCAGCAATGGATGCTTGGGGCTATCGCTCGCCCGGTTTTCTTTGAGTCGTCGATAGATGTTTTCGACATCCACGATCGCATCATCAACCAGTTCACCGATGGCGACGGCCAATCCACCCAGCGTCATCGTGTTGATTGACAATCCAAAGATCGAGAAAACGATTGCTGTCATCACTAAGGACAACGGAATCGCCGTAAGCGTGATGAATGTCGTGCGAACATTCATCAGGAACAGGAACAGATGATGACGACCAAAATGCCGCCGTCTCGCAGAGCTTCGACCACATTTTCAATGGCGCGGTCAATGAACGACTTTTGCGTGTAAAGTGGTTCGATGCGAAGATCACCGGGCAAGGAAGGCCGTAGCTCCTCGATGGCCGCCATCACATCCTCAGTCACTCGCCGCGTGTCGGCACCCAGTTTGCTTGTTGATCGTTAGAATGACCGCTGGTCCGCCACTGTATTGTCCGTCTTCATCCGCACCCATGCGAACTATCGCCACGTTTGACTTGCGGGCCTTCCACGACACTCGCGATTTGCCCCAATGCGATCGGCCGGCCTTCCTTCATCTTGACGACGACCTTTTGGAGGTCTTCGATGCTTTGGACCCGACCCAGACCGCGGACGAGTAACTCGTTGGGTCCCTGTTCATCCAAATATCCGCCAGTCGCGTTCTGGTTGCTGTTTTGAACGGCTTGCTTGACTTCATGTAACGCAATTCCGAATCGCAACATCGCGTCAGGATCAACCAGCACCTGAAACTGTTTACGACCACCACCCATCGTGAAGACTTGCGAAACGCCAGGGATCGTCAGCAATCGCTGACGCACGACCCAGTCGCCGAGTGTTCGCAGTTCCAGCGGCTCTGTTGCACCGTCATTGCTCCACATTCCCAACATCAGGATTTGGCCCATGATGGAAGATATCGGTGCGAGCGTCGGTTTGACACCTTTGGGCATTCGTTCCTGAACGAGTTGCAACCGTTCGGTGACAATTTGACGGTCGTTGTAGATGTCCGTGTTCCAATCGAACTCGACATAGATGACCGAAATGCCAACGCCCGATGCACTGCGAACGGCCTGCACGCCATTGGCCCCGTTGACTGCCGTTTCGATTGGAAAAGTCACAAGCGTTTCGACTTCTTCCGGTGCCAACCCTGGTGCCTCGGTCATGATGACCACCCGAGGACGGTTCAGGTCGGGGAAAACATCAATTGGAGCCTGCATCGCTTGCCAAGTCCCGAATCCCACCAGGAACAAGGCAACGGCGATAATTAGCAAGCGTTGCTTGAGCGCGAAGCGAATGATTGAATTAAGCATGGTTTGGCTCCTTAGTGGTTGTGCCCCGCGTGTGGATCCACTCCGCCGCCAGACTTGTTCTTGAGAGCCATTTGCATTTGATGAGCGCCACGCATGGCGATGACGTCACCGGGAAACAACGAGCCGTCATTGTCGATCACGGCGGAATACTGATCCCGGTACTTCACATGAACCGGCACGCGATCGAAGTGACTGCCGTTCTGCTGAAACACGAACGTTTCCGCTCCTTCGCTCGCCACCGCCTCGACAGGCAACACGATCTGCTGCGGCATTTCTTCGACCGGCACTCGCAACTGCATCCGTTGACCGGGAATGTAACGCCATTCGACATAATGATTGCCGTCGGCGCGATGATCTTTGGCAACTTCGTTGGGAAGACGTGCGTAGAATTTTAAGGTTCGTGATTGGGCATCGACTTGATTGGCAAGATACGCCATTTCCAAGCCCTCGATCACCTGGGATTTGGAGCCTGGTTCTTCTAAGATCGCATCAACTTTCCAGCCGTTCTGCGACGCTTTCCGGAGTTGCTTGATGTCCTGCTCGAAAGCGAGTCCTTCGATGAATAGTTCGTCGTAGTCCGTTAGGATGCAAAGTGTTTCGCCGGCATTGACGGACTGGCCTTTGTGAACAGCCAAGTCTTGCAGGATCAACGGCCCAGTGTGTTCTGCTTGCTTCTCTTGGACGTAACCCGCTTGAACGACACGAGCGGTCAATCGCAGCTCTTCTTCATCGTGGCTGTCGACGCTCGGTGCAAAGATTTGCAATTCACGAAGAAGCCGCCGCTCACGTTCGATTTGATCCACTTGATTGTCCGACAAACCGTGCAGCCGAAGCGATTCACGCATCGCACTGAGATTTGCATTTAGCTTGTCGCGAGCGTACTGCCGGTCGAGTAAGACCTTGCCAGCAACCGCACCGCTGTTGGTGACCTGTTGCAAACGAGCAATCTCGCGATTCTCGACGTCGAGTTCTCCGAGCGTGCGCACGAAGTCTGTTTGTGCACTCACGAGGTCTTCATGTGTCAAACGAATCTGAAACAGCAGACTTCCTGGCTCGACCGCTTCGCCTTGCACGGCATGAACATGCGTGACGACACCGGTCATCGGTGTCGCAATTGACTCGCGATCGCCCTGGACGCTCGACAACGACGGCGGGCACCGTGATTGATCGCCGGAAGGTTTCCAACTTGATCGGGCGGATCGTATCGTCGGACAATCCGATATTGCGGATCGCTTGCTTCGACAGTTCTAACGAAGTTGTTGCGTCATGTCCGGCGTGAGCCGCATGATCGTGGCCAGCGTGAGGATCCGCTTCGCCAGCCGCCTCACCCTCGTGCGACTCACCGCCACCATTGCGGAACGAAACAGCGGTTTGATCGACCCACGCCTTCGTGGCCGGGAACCAAAGCTGCCAGGTAGCACCACCGACGATCAGAACGACCAGCGTGGCGATTAACCAAACCCACTTCATGGGCACTTTAGGCATACGGATTTTCATGCTAACGAAACCAACGGAACAACTGCCGGAGAAACCAACCCACGATTCAATGTGTGTGGATCGGAGAAAGGTCAACGCGAAGAAGCATCCGTGGCAGATGATCGGCGAATGCAGGCTGAATCAATCAGCGCAAGCGAAATTCGCCAAGAGTGTCGGAGCCGATGCACGAGGATCGAAAGTCTTGACGACTTCCGCGGCGGCATCGAGGCCTAATCACTCTCATCCATTCACGGACGAGAGCGGACCGTTAGAGACGCCAGACTTGAGTCTTGACGCGAAGGGGAAGATGCACCGCGTGCGGATCAAACGGTAGATTGTGCCCCGTTCGAAACGCGAGCAAGTCTTGTGACCCAAGCGACAATAAGTCCGTCAGCAACGGCGACCAATCATAACTCAAGTACAACGAAATGTCGTTGTCACGTTGATCGGCGACGATGTTACAGTCCGCTTCGTTACAGGATTCATGTGGTCCATGTGATCCCGAACAAGGCGATTCTGAACAAGGCTGCTCGGAACCAATTTCACTCGTTCCGTCGTTACAGCAATCGCAAGCGATCGAGCCATCTGCATTGGGCTGATGTTGGCACGAAGCTTTGTGATCTTCGTGGGAATGTCCATCGTGATTGTGGTCACCGTCGCAAAGACCGACCACATGCGGGACGTCCACCATCACCTGGTCAACATTGTGACTTTGCGTGTGATCCGCGTGAGCGTGATGCACACAACAACCCAGCAGTGCGTGAAGCACTACAACAGTCATTGTCAAATAGGTGAGGAACTTATGAAACATAGTCGCTTTGTTGGGACGTGCACAATTGGCGTATTCCACCTAATCGTCGCAGTAGTTCTATCGGCTTTCCCGGTGAGGAGCAATACCGAAATCTGCGGAGGTCAGAGATTGCACGAGCCGTACCATTCCTGAAAAAGCCGCGAATCGTTGGGAAATACCGCAAAATAGGCGTCTGACAAGTTTTTGTAACGTTGTCAATTTGACCTCGACACTGTCCCATCCTGAGACAGTTCCCGGTGCAATCGGCATCCAGCTTACTGCTGACTGAAAGTTAATCCTCGCAAGCTATCGTCGCCGCTGTTGTCCACTACGGCATCCAAAGCACCGGTCAGAACGAAGCCATCAACTCGGGCGCGGGCTTGAGCGAGTTGCTGCCGCGAAACGATATATTGCAGATTCGTATCGAAGTACGTTCGGCGTGCGACTAGGACTTGAACGAAGCTCGTCTCGCCAGCTTTGTAGGCAAGCTCGGCGAGCTTCAAACCTTCTTCTGCGTTGGGCAGAATGTCGTTGGCATATTGATCGACGGCGACCAGTGAAGAGTCGTAATCTCGCGAAACTTGGGCCAGGCGTGCCTTAATCGAATTTTCGATTCGCTGGAGCTCGCGTGATGCACGCACGTACTCGGCGCGGGCCGCTGAGATGTTACCCTGGTTTTTGTTGAAGACCGGAATCGGTGCTCCGACCTGGAAGTTAATCAAGCCGTTGTCCGTGCCGTTGTCATAACCCGATGCGAGCTGCAAATCCAAGTTCGGGATCGGCTGAGCCTGCTGGCGGCAGAGATTGGCTCTGGCTTGGTTGATTCGTGCCTGTGCCGATTGCACTTCGGGGCTGGATGCGATCATGGTGGATGCAACGATCGACCAGTCCAAGGCGGTTTCCGCGCCCGGCAGCGTGCCTTGGAGTGGAACGGGCATCATGTCAGGGTTGCCCGCCAAAGCGGCCATCTCTCGCCATGCTGCGTCAAAACGGATTTGGGCTTGCCGCAGGGCCAAGTCAATCTCGTTCTTCTGAACCTTTGCTTGGACAATTTCCAGTTGCGATCCTTCTTTCGCCTCTTTGAGTTGCTCGGCGATATCGACTCCCTTGTCAGCTACCGATTGGAAGTCGCGGATCAAATCCACTCGTTGTTGTGCAGCCAAGGCATCGTAGAACGTGATGCGAATGTCAGTCGCGATGCGATATTTCTGGGCTTCGAGCTGCATCAGTTGCGCACGCAATGCTTCGTTGAGCACGGCGCGATTCAATGCCAATTTATCGCCGGTAATGATCGTTTGCGAGATGAACACCGTGTGCTGATCGGTGCCTTGGTCGGCCAGTTGAGTGGCGTTGTAGCCTAGAATTGGATTCGCACGCAGACCGACTTGCGTTTTGAAACCAGCCGCTTTCTGCGTCGTAGCTACGAGCTCAGCAATCGTTGGATTGTTCGCCAATGCCATCGACTCGATCGCTTCGAGCGTTAACGCGGCGGGTTGTTCGCTAAGGTAGACATCACCGCCGGTTGAAAATGGCACAACGGCGACTTCGCTGAGCGATGAATCGGGCGAATCCAACGCCATGACGTTTCGCAAGGAGTCAGTGGACTTCTCGTCGGAATCGTCGTTTTCCGGTACTACCAAATTGTCGCTCTTCGACTTGTCGGTGTACGCGACCGTCATCACGGGTGCGACAACGATGGCTGTCGCCGGTGTAGAAGCCTCTTTCCCTTGCGTTGATCGTTGCAGTGCGGAATTGTGAGCTGATGTCGCAACGTGATTACCGACACCCTGGCAACCCGTCGTGAAACTCATCGACGAGACGACTGCTAGCGTCATGCCCAAAGCCGCACGCAACCGCCGACGCCGCGATTGACGAGAACGATTGCTGGTCGGTTGTGTTGTGATCACCGCGTTTTCCTCCGTGAAAAAATAGACCAGCCGTTGGTTTCCATCGGCACGCCATCATTGGAATTTCACGTCGAATCCTTGCAATCCGGCCAATCGCAACCTGCTCAGGTTGGGTGATGCCGGTTGTGCGGAAGAAGCCCGCAGAAGTGCAACCAGTAAGTGGCCGCGTGACGCCGGATTCCGTTCCGGCATGATTCATTCCAACAATTCAATGCCTTAGAAGTGGCGTCTTGTTTAACGGCTCCTAGTTCAGTGCCCACCATGAACGTGCGTAGTCGTGTGTGGAACGGCGTCGATGTGCGTGGTCGTGTGAGGAACCGCGTGTAAGTGATTGCCGTGCTGTTGGTAGTCGATGTGAGTCTGCGTGTGGGGAACGTAGTCTGTGTGCGTTTCCGTATGCAGATTGCCACTGGGCTGATAATTGGGTCGGTACGACTGATAAGGTTGGGTGTAAGTCTGGCGTACACCGTTCGGGTAGATTACGCGGCCTTGTTGCTGGTAGATCTGTTGCGGGTACGCCTGACCTTGAATGTACTGTTGCTGGGGGTACTGCCCTTGAATCACCGTTCCCTGAGTTACCGGACGAGCCGAACGGTATTGTTGCTGATACGGCTGCGTCACGGTCGGGTAGCGGTTGTACGGCGTAACCTGATCGAAATGCGTGGTGGTGTGAGGAACGCTGTCGATGTGCGTCGTTGTATGAGGCACGGCATCGACATGGTTGCCATGCTGGACATAGTCGGTGTGTGTCGTCGTGTGCGGCACATAGTGTTGATGCGTGGTCGTGTGCGGCACGACCCATTGGGCCTGAGCGGTGGTGGCTAACGCAACGACGGCAACGACAATGGTGAAGAAACGTCTCAGCAACTCAACTCCTTACGAGGGGATTTCTGTGGGACAATCACAATCCGTCGGACCATTCACATCGCCCACCAAGAGTTAGTCTAACAGACCATCCGAGGGGCAGGGGAAGAATGTTAGTCTTCCAACGATTCTCATTCTGTCGTCCCATTCGCGACGCCGAGTAATCAATGTGACTGCGCGGCATCTGGCAAAACCCGCGTCAATCAATGGTTTTTCGGTTTGGCGCACGCAATGCGTTAGAGGGCTAACCAGCGGCAGTTGCCGTGAACCTCCCCTTAAATGTCAGGACTAACGCTTATGAATCGTGCCTTCGCAATTGCCGCTCTCGCAGCAGGATTGTTCGTTTTTGCCGGTCATACCGGTGCCACCGCTAGCGACTACTTTCATGGTGGTCACGGCGGACACCACGTCTACTCCGGCGGCCATCACGGTGGCGGTCACCATGGCGGCTACGCTCACGCACCCATTCAAACGTATGGCAATTACGGCTATTCATCGAACTACGGCGGTTACGGATACGGCCAAACGTACCAACCGAGCTATCAACCGCAATACCAGCAACAGTACACTCCTGCCTACCGATCACAGCCTTATCGCCAGCGCGGAGGATTGCACATTGATATCGGACGCTTCCATGTTCTAGGTGTTGGTGGCCATCACTAATCAAGCGTTGTTCGCTTGCGAATGTTACCGACCGTTCTGAATCAGTTGGACGGGCGAGCAGGTCTCGTCCGTCCTTCTTGTCTAAGTCTCTTTGTCTCTGTGCAAAACTTACAACGAAATGAAAAACATGCCGAAACCATCCGTCGTCACCATCGCCGCATTCGCAACCGTCGCCATTTTTCAAATTCAACCAGTAACGGCTCAACATTGGCACGGGCATGGTCACGGCGTAGATCATCACAACGGCCATGGGCATTTTCACGGGCACTACTATGACGATCATTACTCCGTCCACGATTACTCTTACGACTACCCAGACAGCTATCATGGTCACGCACCAATCGCTCATGGATACGTTGACATACCGCTGAACCGACTTCACGGCGAAGCCGACATGTACTGTCCCGACGATGTCGGTTGCCCACTGGAGTATTACCAGCCGGCATTTGGTGGATTTTCCCAACCGATTTCACCGTACTTGGACGCGCCGTACTTCGGTGCGCCCCGTCAGAATCAAATCCCAAATGGCGTAGCGGGTAACGAGCACGGCCACCATGCCAATGATGGCCACGACCATGGCGACCACTCCCACGACGGGCACTCACACGGCCCAGTGAATCCAAATTCCCAAGACCCAGCCGCCACTTTCGGAACGCCCGACCGTCAGCCGATGACTGCACCAACGCTTCCTAACCGTAATGAGGTTCCAGATCGTCCACGTTATGAAACGCCTCGCGACTGTCCGGCACCGCCAAGCAGTCCACCAACGGACGATGGTCCAATCAGAATGGACGGACCACCACCAAGCGTAACGGCTTTGAGAAGTCCATCTCTTACCGTCAGTTGACGCAGCGAAGGAACCTACCGTCACCGCTTAACTCGCTTCCTCGCCGGAACCGGCCATCCCGAGAATCTTGATGCCACCTCGAACGACGACGCTAGCGATCAGAATGCCGATAATTAGATCGGGGATTTGCGAGCCGGAGAGTTTGACGATCAAACCCGAGACGATGACGCCAATGTTGGCGATCACGTCGTTGGCCGAGAAGATGTAAGAAGCTCGAAAGTTGATATCACCGCCTTTGTGCTTGGCAAGTATCTACAAGCAAAATGAATTGGCGATTAAAGCAACGCAGCCCATCGCCATCATCGCAACGCCGATTGGTTCCCACCCACCGATAAAACGAGGAACCGCTTCGATCAAAACCTCGAAGCCGAGAGCCAATTGCAACACGTCGCTAGCAGTTGCGGCATTTCCGCGTATGTTGGTCGCGCGACCGACGGCGTACAGACTGATTGCGTAGACGCTCGCGTCGGCTAGCATGTCGAGTGAGTCCGCGATTAGGCCCGTCGAACTGGCAAGCACGCCAGAGACAATCTCGACGATAAACATTGCAGCGTTGATTGCCAGCACCACACGCAGCGTTGCTCGCTGTGCGTCGCCTTCCGTTCGAGTTCGCATCCACAGTCCGTCATTCGATCATGAATCTCGAAGCGCGTTGACGATCGGGACGGTGGCGGCTTGAATGGCCGGAGCCAATCCGGCGGCCATGCCCACGATCAGCGAAACGATGGTTCCGCTTACTGCGAGTCCAAGCGAGGGACGAAAGGCTATCGTGGCACCTTCAGCGCCAATCGCATATCCGCCAATGCCTAGAGTTGCGAGTGCCATCGCGGTACCGACGCAGCCGCCGACCAGACACAGGATCGTACTCTCGGCCAAGACTAAACGCATTGTACGCATTGGACGGACGCCGATCGTTTGCAGCACGGCGTACTCTTTGATCCGATCCTGAACGCTCATCACCGTAGTCGTCGCGACGAGAGACAACACAAGCCCGACGCAGGCATAGCCGAGCCAGTGTGCAAAGCCAATCAAATCGACGAGGTCGGAAAGCGTGCTGGCTTGAAAGGCGCCCTTGCGACGCGTTTTCGTTGCCACGCTGCCGGCTCGTAGCAGCGCGTCGATTTCGGTCGCAACGCGATCAGGATCGGCGTCGTTGGTCAGCATGACCTCGTGCTGAGTCACCAATCCGGCAGCATCTAGTCCGCGAGTATATTGCAAGAATGCGAGGCTTGTGTAAATCAGGTTTTCCTCCGATGGCACCGTCGATTCAAAGACGCCGGCCACCTTCACAGAAAGATCGCCAATTGAGAACTGGTCGCCTGCTTTCAAACCACGCCGCCTGGCGACATTTCGACCCACAATAGCGGCGTCTCGTTGTGACGAGAACTGCTGCCAATTGCCGCTGGTCAATTTGATCGGTCGCGTATTTTGAATCTGCTGTGGGTCGGCTCCATTGAATACGACGATGTCCAAACTCGCGCGACAATTGTTGGTCCAAACCTGGATAGGCATCACATCGCGAACTCCCGGCACTTCCTTAATCTTTCGTGCGTAGTCCTCAGGCAATCGACTACTCGTTGGACAGAATCGGTTCTCTTGAAAAACGATAAGACTTCGATCGGCATCCGATCCCGTCGTCAGTCGTTGTAATCCTTCTTGAACCGAACCAACGAAGCAAAACACAAACATCGCCACCGCCGCACCTGTGACAGTCAACAGCGTACGTGTGCGGTGACGCCAAAGGGTTTTTAATACATAGGTGAACATGGTAATAGTTCCGATTTATGCGACGGTCGATTGTGATTCTAAAAACTTTCCACGATCGAGCATCAGCTGCCTCGACGCAATCTTCGCCGCATCACTGTCGTGTGTTACCATCAACATCGTGATGTCGAGTTCCCTGTTAAGCCTTTGCAGCAAGACTTGAACCTGCTCGCTCGTTTCCGTGTCCAGGCTTCCGGTTGGCTCATCCGCAACGACGACTTTAGGGTGAGCAACGATCGCACGTGCGATCCCGACTCGCTGCTCCTGGCCACCTGACAACTGACGTGGGTAGTGGTCGGCACGGTCGCTCAAGCCGACCGCTTCCATCGCCAATTCGACTCGCTGTCGTCGCTGTGATGATGAAAGCTTCAACAGCAATGTCGGAAGCTCGATGTTCTCATAAGCCGTCAACACGGGGATCAAATTGTGTGTTTGGAAGATGTAACCGAGATTCGCTGCCCGCCAATCGGCCAGTTGGCTTCGTGACAGTTTCGTGACTTCCGTTTCGTCGACTTTAATGGTTCCTGAGTCGGGTCGGTCGATGCCGCTGACCAAGTTCAATAGCGTGCTCTTTCCCGTTCCGCTCGGCCCCATCAGCGAAACGAACTCGCCGGCTTCGATATCCAAATCGATGTTGTCCAAGGGCGTGATCGTTTCATCGCCTTTTCGGAAGCTTTTGGAAACGCCACGCAGTTCTACTAATGCCATCTACTTCATCCCTATCGTTTGGTCGTCGCCAGTCACAATGACCGGACTACTTTCGGAAAGTCGGCTGGTATCGCTCGCGATCAGTTTGTCCGTCACCGTCAATCCCGTTTTGATCTCCATCAAACCGCCGGCACTCGCAGTTCCTGTTGCGATAGATCGCCGCTGAGCCAATTCGTCCGCGTCGACTATCCAAACGTAGGTACCCGAGTCATCCGACTGAATCAGTTGCTCGGGCACAAACAATCGTTCGGTATCAGTTGCTTGGTTGCGTTGATTCTCCGTTGTCGGAGCCAAGAACGTTGCAGTAACCAACATCTCGGGACTGACGCTCGGAGGCGGGTTGATCAACTCAACCTTCACTTCCAACGTGTTCTTCTGAATATTCGCGGAACTGGTCGCTTGCAGCACACGTCCGTGGATCATTCCGCCGGACGATGCCGTTTCGATTTCTACCGGCTGACCGCGAGTCACCATCGGCACGTCTTCGAGTCTCACGTCCGCACGTACCTGCAGCCGGGCCGGATCGTACATTTCCACCACTGTGCTCGAACTCTGCCCGGCAGTGGACTCCAACCCCATCACGCGAGTTCCCGGTGATGCAACCAATCGCAAAACGCGTCCGTCCATCGGAGCACGAATGACATTGCGATCTAATGCCAGTTCAGCCTGCCTAACTTGCAACTTGGCTTCGTCACGAAGCGCTTCCGCTGATTGCACCTTGGCCTTTGCTTCTTCAACCTGCCGTGTTTCTTCCACAAGCAATTGAAGCTGCCGCCGGAGCGCGTCGACTTTCGTTGTCAATGCGTCGACTTCACGTTGCAAGTTCGGTCCGCGTTGTTGCAACTCTCTCAATTCAGCATCCGAAGTCGCAAATTCACTCGCAGCCTGTTCAATAATTCTGGCCGCAATCGCACCCTCGGCAGACCGTTTTCCGTCCAGGCTACTGCGAGTGAACTTTATCTGTGCCTCAGCCGCATCGATTCGAAACGGCAGTTTCGCTAACTGCGTTTTCGCTTGCGCCAACAAGCTTTCGGAATCCGCAAGCTGAACCTTCAAATGCAAAGGGTTTTCACGCCGAATTCTTGCGGCATCTAGTTCGGCATTCGCCCGATTTAGCTCGCCCTCGCGAATCGCAAGCGAATGGTTCGCCTGCTCAAGGTCTAGCTCCGCGTCGATTGAAATTAATCTCGCAATCGGTTCTCCCTTCGCAACCTGCTGCCCCTCCACCACCAACAGCTCTTCGATCACTCCAGGAGCAAGTGCCGGAACACTGATTGCCGTCGGCCTCGGTTCAATCCATCCGGGCGACTGAAACAGCGAGGTTCCTGCAAGTTGAACTTCGGCACGCTTAACAATTACCGGAACTACCGTCACGGATGGCTGGGGCAACAAACGTCGACCAGCCGCAGCACACAGCAGGCTAAGAAAACCCAGCAGAATGCCGATCGGCAGTGCATAGCGAGTCACCCAACGTTTGCGACGCGGCCGGCCTGGCGACGTCGCGTCTTTGGGCGATCGGTCCAGAGCGAGTTGGCTGAGATCGAGGGGAGCGTTTGCCATGGCTATTACTCCGTTTTCACGAAGACTTTATTAGCCGCAACGGTCAAGTTCCCTTGATCATCCCGCTTTGCTTTGCCGGTGACAACAACCGTCGACAACTCTTTAATGTTCAGGAATTCCCGAGCATCTTTGGAGATTGGCTCACCAGAATCATCCACGATTTTGATTGTCGCGACATTTTCTTTGACTTGGTCCTGCGTGCAACAGTAATCCCATGGCGTCGGACAACCTTCTTCGGCAGCACAAGAGGGAACCTTCGGGTCAACCACGGTGAACGCGGCGAGCCCTTCGACAAACGGTTTACTCGATCCGCCGATGACGCCGACCAAGGTAATGTCTTGACCGTCTTCGCTATTAATTCGAGCGTCCCCAACCGGCACCGCATCAGCGGGTTCGGTTGTCGCGGCGTACCGCGTATCAATCTCGACTGATTTACCCTGCGTCGTCGCAGTTTCCGTTTGGCCACAACCAACCGTCAGCAAGCTGAAACAGACAATCGCAGCACTCAAATTCATCTTCATCAAACTTCTCCAGTAAACGGAATCAAACAGCTTTCAAGCTCGTTGCGACTTCAGCCCGCAACGCCTTGAGTGCCGGGGGCAACGCACCCACGACACCCAATAACAAACCAACGCCGCAACCGATCAGGATCGCGACGCTATCAATGCGTAATGTGAACGCACCCATGGTGAATCGCACCGCCATGCCGTTAAGCATCGTCAGTGCGATCACACCTGAAAGCAGCGACCCTGCCGCTGCCAACAAAACTCCTTCTTGAACCAAACTGATCAAGATCGCCCGTCGGCGAAATCCGATCGCTTGCAATGTGGCAATCTCACGAATCCGTCCCGCAACCGCGCCATACATCATGTTCAATCCAGCAAAGATGCCCGCACCGGATACCAACACGACGACGAACCACGCCAGCAACCGCACCGGTTTGTAATGCTTTTGCAGCGAAGCGTAGTAATCCGTTTCGCGGATCGCTCGCAGTTCCAGGTCCGTCCGTTCTTTGCAAAACAACTGGACTTCGGCGGGTGAGCTTCCAGGCGACAACAACATCGCGACCAGGCTCAAGTCCTGTCGCTTAGTTGCCGTCTGGAAATCTCCCAGTCGGCACCAAATCTCGGATTCATACGCTGCACCGCCAGCCGCGAACCGTCCACTGATTTGCCACGATCGACCTTCAAACTCGACACGGTTGCCAACCATCATCGCTTCATCCGTGCTACCTAGTTTCGCACCAGCCAAACGACCCACGATGACTTCACCCTCACCGGGCCAGTCGCCCTCGACCAACTTCACCGATCGACGCACCAGCGGCGCGGAGTGAGTGACGCCGCGTACCAATCCGAAACCGCCATCGGTTTCGGCAGTTTTCACTCGCGTCCCGAGATACAGCTCCGGCGACACGTGCGTGACGCCGAAACGCTTCACCGTGCCGTCAACGCTCGCGGTGACAAGCGAAGGCGTCCGAGCGGCGATCGACGAGTTCTCAATGTTCTCTTCCGAGTTCACTGAGTACACCAGCACCACGTTTTCATCGCCGCTGACGGATAGCGATTGTTCCAACCCCCGAATGAATCCCACCACGACGAACACCAGCATCACGACCGTCGCTAATGCAACGAGTGTCAATGCCGTCCGCACGGGCCGTCGAGCCAGATTGCGAACACCGTATTCCCAGGGAAGAAGCATTTGATGGATGATTAAAGATTGGCTTGTGATTGTAGCTGCACTTTAGGGGAAAAACTATAATGTGGTTCGGCTGCAGTTTGAAATTGGGATTTCCAAAAGACGCGGCTCTCAGCAATGATTTAGGAGTCACCAAACCTCTATATCATTGAAGGAGCCACGGATGGCCAAGCGTAAACCTTCTTCCAAGCGTCCGCAACCTCGGCATCGAAAGAATCATCAAAAGTCTCAGTTCGATCGACGTACCCGTTTGGGTGTCGCAAATCCGAAGCGTCGTAGGACGTTGCAAGCCAGAGTGCCGTTGATCGGTAGCGTCGCTGGTTTGGTCGGCTCGATGGCCGGACGGCTGGATTGCCGCATGGCTTTTCGGTTGTCGATCATCGTCGCTGGTATGTTTCTAGCGGATGGTCGAAAGACGGCGGCGGCGTGGTTCGCGGCCGCTGGAGTTCAAGACGACTGGGATCGCTTTTATGATTGCTTGATCAGCATTGGACGTCAGTCACAAAGCGTTGGTGAACCGCTGGTCAGGAAGATTCTGGAAAAGTTTGATCCAGGGCCTGGTGGACATCTAACAATTGGTATCGACGACTCACCTACGTCACGTTACGGCCGCCATGTGGAAGGTGCTGGAGTGCATCACAATCCAACACCAGGGCCAGTTGGCAGCGCTTGGGTATACGGACACAATTGGGTCTGCATGGCGTTACTGTGCGTCCATCCGTTGTGGGGCGTGATCGCGATGCCACTGTGGTCAAAGCTGTATGTTCGTGAGGCCGATGTTCCGCAACTCAATGAGAAGCACAACTGGGAATTCCATACGAAACACGCTTTGGCGCTACAACTGGTTACGTCGCTGCTCTCGCTCATGCGGAGAATGCGGATGACCTGCGTCCTATGGTTGGTGATGGACGGCGCGTATGCCGCAGGCCCACTGTTGCGTTCGCTCAGTGGAATGGGCGTTGTTGTTTTTAGTCGTCTGCGGAAAGACGCTGTCTTGTTTGATCTGCCGCCTAAGAGCGACAAAGAAGGACGCGGGCGTCCACGCATCTACGGCTTCAATCGAATCAATCTTCGGGAGCTTGCTGAAGACGGCCAAGGCTGGGAAACGATCAACTACCGATGCCGAGGCGCGGAGGTGGTCCGCCAATACAAATGTCGTTTATCGACTACGAAGCTGACCGGTGACGTGATACGCGTCGTGATCGTTCGCTTTGCTGATGGTGGATGGGCTCCGTACTTCTGCACCAACCCGGAGATTGGTGTGCGTGAAATTCTGGAAACGATTTCCGCACGTTGGGCAATCGAGGAACACTTTCATGACACGAAAGAAATCTGGGGTGCCGAGCAACAGCAAGTGCGCAATGTGTGGTCGAACATCGGGTGCTGGCATTTAAACGGTTGGCTGTATTCGTTGGTGGAACTGATCAGTTGGGACAAGCCACAAGCGGAACTTAGTGACCGATTGGACCGTCCGTGGGACAATCCATCGCGTCGTCCCTCCCATGCCGATCGTCGTCGCACAATCCGGCGTGAAATGCTGGAAAAACAATTTACAGCGAGTCTACCCATGACGGCCGACACGAATAAAATTCGGCAACTATTTGCCGACCTGATCAGCCTTAGCGCATAGCTCTAACAGGTGGCATGGCAGACGCCCCGACATTTGCAGTGCAATTGCTCCCGTAGCAATCCCGCTCCTGCTTGCGCTATTCACTAATCTACGACCAAGCTAATGCGGAGTTAATTGCCTAAAGTGCAGATTCTTTGAAATGGAGGGGGATTTGCTATCGACTTTTGGAGGAGTTGTGGTCTTCTAGTGATAACCACTGGAGGACGAATATGGACGCCGAGACAATTCGCCGGCTTGAGCCGGAGCTGGACAACTTTTTGGGCAAGTTTTTGTACTGTTTTGGAAACGAAGTAGCAACGCTTACAGCCACGTATCTGCGGGGCCAACTGTCGGAGCTGGAACGAAAGAACGTAGAGCGGATTGCTTTGCGGTCTCAAATCTCGCCACGAACCTTACAAGAGTTTCTTGCGAGTTACGTTTGGGATCACGAACGCCTCAGGACGACTCTTCAGCAAATCGTTGCCAACGAACATGCTAATCCCAACAGTGTTGGCATCATTGACGAAACGAGCTTTGTAAAAAAAGGAGACAAGACGCCAGGAGTTCAGAGGCAGCACTGCGGAGCCGTTGGCAAGCAAGATAATTGTGTTGTCACAGTTCACCTCAGCTATACCACTGAAGACTTTCACTGTCTAGTCGATGAAAAGCTATTTCTTCCGGAGTCTTGGTCAGAGGATCGCGAGCGATGCCGAGCCGCGAAGATCCCCGAGGATGTCATCTACCGATCGAAATCAGATCTTGCTCTGGAGATTTACCATCGGACACGAGCCAATGGAATCCAGTTCCAGTGGTTGACCTTTGACGAGTGGTACGGCGCGAAGCCTCAGTACCTCAGCGCGCTGTTTCACGCCGGTCAAAACTACGTTGGAGAAGTCCACTGCGGACATCGTGTCTGGATCAAGCGGCCACGGGTAGCGAATCGCTCATATCCCAAGAAAGGCCGGCGAAATAGCCGAAAAACACCGCGTCTGGCGGCAGGCGAGCCAAAATCGATAACAGTAAAAACGTGCTTTTTGGAGCAGGCCGTATTCACTAAGCAATCGTGGCAGCAGTGGCATGTTAAAGATACTCAGAAAGGTCCAAAAGTTGTCGAAGTGAAACACTCCCTGGTGTACCCCCAAGATGAAAATCATCTACCGATGAGGGCTCATCATTTATTGATTGTCCGGGATGTGATGTCCAGTGAGATAAAATACTTTCTGGCGAATGCTCCAGAGAATACAAGTGCCGGTACGTTGCTCAAGGTCGCGTACTCGCGTTGGCGTGTGGAACGCTGCTTTGAAGACGACAAGAAGTATATCGGCATGGATCATTTCGAGGGAAGAGGATACCCTGGATTGATCCGTCATCTGCTGCTTAGCGCTGTCTCATTGCTGTTTCTCTCGCGGGTGCGAAAACAACTTCAGGAGAGTTATCCCGAAATCACGGTCAGTCAAGTACGTGAAGCAATGTCCGCATTGGTTCAGTCGTGGTGGATGCCGGCGCTGTCCGCAGCAGCCCTGATCGAAAACACGGCCTTTCGCATTCAATACTATCAGCGGCGCAACGCTCAAGCGCGAAAAGGCCACACCAAGACTCGTTACAAAAAGCTGGCCTCAATGGGGATCGACATCAATCAAACACAAAGATGTTGTTGGGATGACGATTAGCCAGCCAAGCGACTCCAAAAGTTTGACGCAACTTGATGCTTACACAGCTTAAACAACACCAAAAAACTGTGATACAAGTCACGGCAATGCGCTCACGCGCTCATCGGCCAAAACGCCATCGCCCACTTGCCAGGACAAGCCCCAAACACCTCTCCCACGATTCGCCAAGAACCAACTCAAGTCCTATGAATATCAATTGTTCCGCCAGCCAATTTGCTGCTATTGCGCTGTAGTACTAAATCACTTTGCTTCATCGGAAATCCCTGCCCGCGAACCGGGCATTATACCGCAACGTACTGTCAACGAAACACTTGACTATAGATGATATCTCATGGCGTTTCTTGCAAACTTTCAAGTGCGGGCCAAAACTTCAGACAAGCGGCGAGCAGTTCGCCACGACTGCTGGCACCCATCCGTGCATGCAATCGTTTCAGGTGGTCATGCACCGTATGCTGGCTGATTCCAAGCCTTAATGCGAGTTGCTTTTCACTGTCCCCTTGAAACAGACCGTACAAGATTTGCAGTTGGCGAGACGTTAGGTGGGTCAGCGAGAATCCGCCGATCGGAGCTAGTTTCCCCATCCGTTTCAAGCGAGTTAGCTCGGTTTGCAGAAACTGTAAGATGATCGCGGCTCGCGATGGACATGTCTCCCGTGGGTAACTGAGCCAGCAAATCGCCGACGCGGAATGAGGAGCGGTCAAGTCGATCGAAGTGACTTGATCGTTCAGTCCCAGCGGACGCAAATATTCTTGATAAAAGTGAGATCGATACCAATCATCGTCCTGAACGAACTCCTGCCGAAGATGCGTCGATGCTGGGTTGTCAGGCGAAAGCATCCGCGGAATCATGGGGTTAATCTGTTCGGGCGCTTCCATGAACTGGTGGATCAATTCGAATTTCGCATTGATCAAGTCGCCCCCATTGAAATAACCCAACGTCACGGGCTTGGGTGACCCGTCCTCGGAACGGATAACCGTCGTTTCGACAACATTGACGAAGTGCTCGCGTACGAGCGTCGCAGAGCCGCGAGCTAAATGCTGTCGCCAAACGATGGGATCGGCCCCAAGTTCCGTGCATTCGCCAAGCAGCCAAAAGACTTGGCGGATTTCGTCAATCGAGAGCGGAGAGGTTGACATCATGACCCAGCAATTTTGAACACAAGATACACTATCACCCTGTTTAGGGTGTTGTCGCGTCTCATTCAATCAATCATATTTTGAAGGGCTAGTCTAGAAGCCTGTCGATGGGAGGAGCCTCGAAATCGATTGCGTGCGATCTCCCTCACAACCCTACGGGGCGAGGTATTGGATCGGTGCAATTCTTCATAAAGTCTCTTTCCAAAAGAAATCCGAAATGTCTTTAATCGATGAAGCTGACACTGTTCAGCGTGCGATTTCTGGCGATCATGAGGCCGTCGCCAATTTGCTAGAGCATTATGCGCCGCTGCTCCGTCGACGGCTCGCAGGTCGGATCGACACGCGTTGGCAAGGAATTCTTTCCGATGACGATGTGCTTCAGGAAACCTACATCGATGTCTTTCTTGGCATTTCAGATTTTGTACCCAAAGGAGAACACGCGTTTTTGCGGTGGATCACCACCCTCGCTCGGAACAACTTATTGGACGCCGTAAAGGGATTACAAACGCTCAAGAAGGGGAGAGGCCATCATCGCGTCTTGGGGGCGGTCGATGGAGATTCGAGTATAGACTTGTTGAACATGTTGGGCGGCACCGTCACCAGCCCCAGTCTCGACGCAGCACGACGCGAAGCGAATCGTATGTTAAAAGCTGCCATTTCAAAGCTGCCCGAAGCGGATGCAGCCGTCGTTCGCCAATATGATTTGGAAGGACGACCCATCGCGGAGGTCGCCGATTCGCTCGGCTGCAGCCAAGGAGCCGTTTTCATGCGACGCTCGCGGGCTCACCAACGATTGCGGGAAATCTTGGGTTCGTCGTCCCACTATTGATTGTGGTATTCAAAAAATCCGCAGATTTGCGTGAGTTGCAGCATGGATTGTCGCTGAAGTCGAGGGCACAGTTGAAATCGTATCTTCAATGTCCCAATAAATAACCCAATCCCAACATTCTCTTCGAGGCAACGTCGACCGTTGGTGAGACTGGAGTTTGACATGAAAGTTCAAGAAGCGGCCGGTGGCCCTCCTCACAGGGAACGGGAATTGATCGAATTCGCTCGTCAAAGAGCCCTTGGCTTCGCACTCCTGACGAAATCTCAGACCGAACAGTTCCTTTCGGGAACCGGGCGACGCTTGCGTTTAGGGAAGTTCGTTATCCTGAATCGTCTAGGCACTGGCGCCATGGGAACGGTCTATCGGGCACGCGATGAGCAATCGAATCAAAACGTGGCGTTGCGTATACTGCCGACGGCCCTTGCCAATGACTGCGAATATCTGTCGCGCCTGCGTGACGAAGTGCGAGTCGCGGCGAATCTTGATCACGCTAACATCGGTCGCGTCTTTGAAGCCGGTCATCATGAAGATCAGCAATTCGTGGCGTCGGAACTTTACGACGGCGCAACCCTCGCCGAACGACTCGATCGATTGGGGCCACTGTCGTTGAGCGATTCGATCGACGCGATTGGTCAGTTGGCGTCCGCGTTGCAATATGCCTCGGAAAGATCGCTAACACATCGAGATGTCAAACCCGCCAACGTCATGATCGTTGGCAAGTCACTCAAGCTGCTCGACTTTGGTTTGGCGCGTCCGGCCGCTCTGGGTGTGTCAGCGACGGGAAGTGTCAGCATTCTTGGCGATCCCGATTACTTAAGTCCGGAGGCCTTGGATCAAGCCAGTCAAGTCGATACACGATCGGATCTCTATTCGCTCGGTTGTGTCTGGTTCGCCATGCTTTCGGGCGCACCGCCACTGGCCGATCGCTCCTTCGCCGATAAGCTGCAAGCGGATCGCGGCGATATTGCATCGTTGCTGCGCGAGTCGTTGCCGCAATGCGATCCGTCGGTCGTCCACCTCATCGAGCGACTGCTCGCCAAGTCGCCGGAAGATCGCTGGCCTTCGGCAGTCGCATTTCTCGAATCACTGCAAGCTCTGCCAATTTTTGAAACAGGGGATTCTGTCCATCCGTCGCTATTCAGTGCCGCGGTTCATTGTCCCTCGGTCGAGGTGTTGGAAGAATTTGGCAGCGGCAGACTCAGTGAATCCGACACAACGAATGTACAGGCTCATTTGGATTTCTGCGAAGCTTGTCAAACGTTTGTCGACGACGCATCTGGCCGCGATGGATTGGAGGAAACGATTGCCTGTTCCGACGGTTCGACATCGCACGCACCGGTCGCGCCTGCAACGCAGATGACTCGCAGAGTTAAGCCAAAACACCTTGGTCAGTATGAAATCCTCGAAGTCTTAGGTCGAGGCGGCATGGGAGCCGTGTATCGCGCACGTCACATAAAACTTGACAAAGTCGTGGCTCTGAAAGTGCTGTCGTCGGAACGATGGCAGGACTCGGGAGCGATTGAGCGATTTCAGCGGGAGATGCGGGCTGTGGGCAAGCTGCATCACCCCAACATCGTCGCCGCTCACGACGCAGGTGAAGCGGACGGACAGCACTACCTTGTCATGGAATACGTTGATGGCGTAGACCTTGCGACGCTAGTTGGTCGTCTCGGTCCGCTGCCAGTCGCCGAAGCGTGTGAACTGATTCGTCAGGCGGCCATCGGATTGCAACATGCGTCGACACGCGGATTGGTCCACCGGGATGTCAAGCCATCGAATCTGATTGTGGGAAGAGATTCAGACGAGGCACCACAGGTGAAGGTGCTCGATCTCGGATTGGCGTTGCTCGACGAGCCGACGTCAAACCGGGAACTCACCGGCGCCGATCAATTCATGGGGACGATCGATTACATGGCACCGGAACAGGGGCTCGACACGCACGGCGTCGATGTCCGAGCCGACGTATACAGTCTCGGGGCCACACTGCATAAGCTGCTTACGGGACAGGTTCCCTTTCCGCCGGAGCAACATGCATCGGCATTGCAAATGATGGTTTCCAAGACGCAAGTGAATCCGTCATCGATTCGGCTCACGCGCCCCAACCTGCCTGATGAACTCGTGCTGCTCGTCGATCGCACGCTCTCCCGTTCGCCGAATGAACGGCCTTCGACCCCCGCGGAATTAGCGGCGGCGCTGGCGACGTGGGCCGAAGGAGCTCAACTGACACAACTTCTGAAACGATTCGATGAATCGGAAGTCCAGTCCGATCGATTACCGTCACCGGAGTCATTGGGATCTTGGTTTGCAACGGGAGCCCACGACGTTGCGGCCACTCAATCGTTCGCCGCCCGCTCAAAGAAGCCAGCCGAAAGCCGGCGCAGATTGATTCCGCGATCACTCGCAATCGCCGCCGGCTTTGCTGCTGCAATCGCCGCCGCGATTGTCTTCTATGTGAAAACCGATACTGGCAGCTTGGAGATCGTAACCGATGACCCCAATGTGAAAGTGATTGTCGAACAGGCGGGTAAAAAAGTTACGATCGATCCCGGGGATGGCCAGACACTCAAGATACTCGACACAGGAACCTGGCAAGTTCACTTGGCTGAAGGAGCGGGCGATTTCCAACTGGAGCCAAATCGATTTACGTTGACGCGCAATGAGAAGGAAGTCGTTCGTGTACGGCGAATTGCCATGGACGACCGCGTTGCTACATCCGACCGGCAGGACCGCAGCGCTGCGGAGTGGATCATCAATCGCGGTGGAGTTGTCGGCGTCAATGGTCTTGACGAGCTGATTACGAACGTCACACAACTTCCCGATGATTCATTTCGACTGACGACTGCATTTTTTCCGTATCTACGAGTTGGCGCAGCGATCACGGATCAAGAGCTTTCGATTTTGCGTGGCTGCCCGGATTTACAACGATTGGCCCTTCGTCGATCTGAAATCTCCGATTCCGGCCTGGCCAACTTCGCGACATTTCACGATCTGCGTTCGGTCATCCTCGACGACAGCAATGTCACCGACGTCGGCCTGACCAATCTTGCGAACTCAAAAGAATTGAGCGTATTGAAGCTTTCAGGCACCCAAGTAACAGACGAGGGACTACGGTTGGTTCGACATTGGCCGTCGCTTTCAGAACTTTGCCTTGCCAACACCAAGATCTCCGATGCGGGACTGGCTCATTTGAAAGACTCTTCCCTGGCGATTCTCGATCTTCGTGGAACCGCCGTCTCACCAAAGAGCCTCGACGTTTTGCGTGGCCTGCCGAAACTGCAGATCCTTTACCTGCAATCAACGCAATTCGGCTCGGACCACGTCGACACCCTTGCCGCGAGCCAACCGCGTTGTCGAATCGAATGGGACGGTGGTGTCATCGAACCGACTGTGTCAGGGTCGCCTCTTGTAAAAGCTTTCGATCTACAATTCGACCGCGTTCGCGAGTTCATCGCCGACGCCGATAAGCATGACCACAAAGGTGCCGACTACGCTCTTAAGTTCGATGGAAAGAACAGCTACGTCGAAATACCGGAAATCCCTCTGAATGCATTCGGCCCCCTTACTATTGAGTGCTTAGCCAAGTGCGCGGACGTAAACCAGATCGCTGCACTGATCCGCCTTTATGGCCACCCAGGATGCTCGCTTTATCAAGGACGTAATGGATGGGGTTGCTCACGGTTCGACGAACAAGGAC
>JAWKTL010000076.1:0-26608 GCA_041399105.1 Pirellulaceae bacterium
AAGGAAGCAGGTGCCGGGACGTTCGTTGTCATCGAGCGGGACGCAACGAATTGTGACCTTCAATTCTTTCAGTAACGGTTCGAGGTCGGATTCGCTGCTGAAATAACAATGGGCGAAGCCGCCGTGAATTTCCGCGCGATCAGGGTTCGCGGGGGTGAAGTACGATCGGAAGTCGGCTTCGTTGTCGATGTCAACGGTATGATCTTGACGCAGTTTCAAAGCTCGCTGGAACAGGTTGTCTTGGATCGAATCGAGCATTGATGTCAATTGACCGACGAGTTGGCTGCGATCCATCGATTGGTTTTCTCCGGTGTCTCGCCGACCGACAAAGACGGCGTTCTTGTCGATATCTTTCGGACCGACCTCCAACCGCAAGGGGACACCACGTTTGACGTGATGCCATTTCTTTTCGCCGCCGCGCATGTCGCGATCATCGATCTCAACGCGGACTGGACGCCCACAATAGCTTTGCGCGGCCAGCTCCGCCTGCAAAGATCGCACGTAGTCCATCACCTGACCGCGTTGGGCGTCATCGCGATAGATCGGCAGGATCACGACATGGGCGGGACTCAGGCGAGGTGGCAGAACGAGGCCATCGTCGTCGCTGTGCGTCATGATCAATGCACCGACCAGACGCGTCGAGACGCCCCAGCTTGTTGTCCAGGCGAATTGCATATTCCCTTCTTGGTCCTGGAACTGAATCTCTTGCGCCTTGGAGAAATTTTGTCCCAGAAAGTGACTGGTTCCCGCCTGCAACGCCTTGCGGTCCTGCATCATCGATTCGATGGAGAAGGTTGAAACGGCACCGGGAAAGCGTTCGGCCGGGGTCTTTTCCCCTTTGATCACAGGCATGGCCATCGTGTTTTCAGCAAAGTCGGCGTAGACGTCGAGCATCTTGCGGGTTTCCTCCATCGCTTCTTCGGCGGTCGCGTGGACGGTGTGACCTTCCTGCCAAAGGAACTCGGCGGTACGCAGGAACATTCGTGTACGCAATTCCCAGCGGACAACATTCGCCCACTGGTTGATCAAAATTGGCAGGTCGCGGTAGCTTTGCACCCACTTGGCATACATCGAACCGATGATCGTTTCGCTGGTGGGGCGAACAATGAGCGGTTCCTCCAGCGGGCCGGCGGGCTGCAGCCCCCCTTTGCCATCGGGTTCGAGCCGGTGATGCGTGACGACGGCACATTCCTTCGCGAATCCTTCGACGTGCTGGGCTTCCTTTTCCAGAAAGCTCATCGGGATAAACAGCGGAAAATACGCATTCTGGTGCCCCGTGGCTTTGAACATATCGTCCAAGACACGTTGCATGTTTTCCCACAACGCGTAGCCCCAGGGTTTGATGACCATGCAGCCTCGGACGGGCGAAACTTCCGCCAAGTCGGCGGCTTTGATCACTTGCTGAAACCATTCGGGATAATCGTCAGACCGTGTTGGCGTGATCGCCGTTTTGATTGCTTTATTCACAGCAGCTTCATTCAGATATGGAAAGGAATGGACCGAGCGGACATTGTAAGATCAATCACGCGATTCGGGGACGGGGTGTTTGTCCGCTCTTGGCAAGTCGCGCAAAGCAATCGACATTGACGATCGGGGCGTTTGATGTTGTCTTCGGCCAATGTCTTCCCGTTGATCTTGCGACGTCGTCGCTCTATGTTGTCCGATTGCGAACCATCCACGACGACAATTTTCAATGCCAGGAGCGATCCGTGACTCAGCGGTTATTCATCAACCAGTTAAACGAACAATCTCAGGTGGACGAGGTTTACCGCGCCGCCGATAAGCAACTGCGAGCGAATCGTCAAGGAAATAAGTACATCCTTTTAAAGCTTGCCGATCGGACGGGCACTTTGACGGGCATGTATTGGAACGCTGATGACCGCGATTTCCAGCAGTGCCAAGACTCCGAGTATCTGCATGTGAAGGGGCGAACGCAAATTTACAACGGCAATATGCAAATGATCGTCACCGCGGTTCGGCCCGTCGATCCGGCCGAAGTCGATCCGGATGACTTCGATATGTTTGATGCGTCGGCAAGCGAGGCCGCTTTCACTCGCTTGAAGGAACTTCTGTCGACCATTCGCAATGTGCATTTACGGCGATTGGTCGAAGCCTGCTTGGCCGACCAAGAATTCATCGGTCGATTCAAACAAGCACCAGCGGCGGTCACCAATCATCACGCATTCCCGGGTGGCTTGTTGCGGCACACGGTCGACCTGATCGAACTGATTCAGCGGATCGCTCCCCAATATCCACGCTTGGACATCGACTTGCTTGTCACCGGTGCCTTCTTGCACGACATCGGCAAAACCGACGAGCTTTCCGCCGGCGGCGAACTGTCGTACACCGATCGCGGTCAACTGGTCGGGCATATTGTGATCGGTGTGCAGTATTTAGCTGAAAAGATCGCGATCGCTGAAGCCAGCTCGAAAGAGGCGTTTCCATCACAGTTGCGATGGCACCTGGAACATTTGATACTCAGTCATCATGGGCTGCTGGAATATGGTAGCCCGAAAATCCCGCTCACCCTTGAAGCGATCGCGCTTCATCACATCGACAACCTCGACGCGAAATTGGCCGCCGCGATGAGCGTCATTGATTCGGATGTCAGTGGAGACAAAAACTGGACGAACTACAATCCCAGCCTGGGCAAGAAGCTGTGGAAGGGGGGCATCGACGGATCAAGTGCCTAATTTCTTCGAGGAATCGAGGCGACGCAGATGCTCCAGTGGAACGTAGTACCGCAGATAGCGATGTCCGTCGTCGAACATTTGTCCCTTCGGATCGGCAACCAAGATCGTGGCTCGTCGCGTGATACGATTCACCTTGCCGCGTATCACGCGACCTTCGAAGGTGAATTCGACCATGCTTCCCACGCGAACGTCGAACCGCTTCGCGGCGCGTTCATCTTGCGTGATCAATTGATGCTGGTAGTCGGTGTGATTGAAGAAACGTTTCGTGATGCCGTGAAACTGCTTCTTGGCGCAATTGCTGTCGTTGAAGCACAGCATCTCCACAAGATGCGCCAGTTCGTGTTCGCAGACTCGCTGAGCCGCTTCGAGCCGATTTCGGCAAACACAGCCGCTCACGACCACCTGACGATCCAGATCGTGAAACGTCTGATATAGCAACGTTGTCGACAAGATAATTTCAAACTTCCGCTGCTTGCCCCCCGGCACCTCGGCGTTACGAATCTTCGGATCGTAGATCGTTACCGTTTTGCCGGCTGCTCGCGTCATGCGGCGAGAAAGCTGAAAGTCGATCCCCTCGCCGCGGGCGAGTGACAACAGGCGGCCATCGAAGTAGTGCTCGTCATACAGCATGCACATCCGACGCAGGTCGGCTGCGGAAATGCGCGAGAAGTTTTCGCTGTCGAGCGTGGACGACAACGAAAGCGTGGCGTGAAAGATCTCACGCTGCTTTGTCGCAATTTCCCGCTGGGTCCAACGTTTTTGAAGGACGTAACGACCCAAACTTTCATAGTCCGTCGATGTCATATCGACCATTGTGAGCATTTTCCCGGAGCCTTACCAGCAGGCAAAACGCTCTCGAACGCTCCGTACCGAAAATCGCGAATCAGCGGTCGCTAGCAAAGAACAGTTTCGAGTCGTCGACGATGACACCGGTGCTCCAAGTATGCCCGTCGTCGCGGCTCATCGTGTTGAAGAAAAAACTTCGCAATCGCTCGGTCTTGTATCCGTACGGGAACTGCGATGTGACATAGTCGTCCTGTGTCAAATCATCGACCCCTTCGGAGATGTAATAATGAACCATGCCATCGAGCGTGCATGACATTCCCAGCGTCCACCAACCCGTTTGCGTGATCGCGGGTCCCTTGAAGTCCTGGCCTCTGCTGTTGCAGCGGATTCGCCAGTACGCATAGTCATAATCCTGTTTCGTGTTTTCCTTGCATTGCAATTCGACGAACATTCCCGGCCAATAGACTTCGTTCTCGGGGCCAGTCGTTTTGAACAGCAGAAACTTCGATTCAGACTCTTTGATCGCCGTCGTTTCCAGCGCCAGCCGGAATCCGAAGTGCGGACCACTGCGGCGTTCCCAATCTTTGACCTTCGGCAGCCAGACACGCGTGACCACATTGGGTTGCTTGTCGACAGGGACTCGCCCATTGAGTCGATATTGGATGTTGCAAATGAAGTCGTCTTGATTGTGAGGCTCGCGGCTTCCCTGTCCGGGAATCCCCGTGAACATCGATTTAAGCAACAACGCTCCCTCGCTGCCGGGCAGTCCTCCCGGCGGTGTCGGCACGCGACGAACGATATCGGGATGCCCCCGTTTGACGCCTTCATACCAACGACCGTTGACGGACTTGCCAGTCGGCCCGCGCTGGTTCTCGTCAATATCTTCGGTACTCTTGGGGTTGCGTGGTATGTATCGCCAATTGGGATCCTCGAAATCGTCCCCACACACAGTTACCAGCTTGCCGGTGCCTGGAACAATTGGCTGTGATCGTTGAGCCGAAGCGGTTTGGGAAATCAGAATCGCCGCCATCGTGCAGCAGCAAACTCCCCATAGCTTCAGATTTGCCGATTGATATTTCACGTCTCTCATCCCCCGTTCAGACCACGCAGTGCTTCAAACCATACAAAGCGCATATTCGAATTTATCGGCACATCTTGCCGGAGACTTTGCCGGAACGACGCGCGGGCACCACATTTCGTGCTTTGCTAGCGAAATGTTTGAACTGGACGCCTCCATCGCCGAGTCGCTATCTTCCGAACTCGTTCGGCTGTGGTCGAAGCAACGCACATGTATCAACAATGAACGCGCCTGATGTTATACCGTGCGTGATCTGAAATGATGCCTTCGCGTTAAATGAAGCGAATCACCTCATTTCTGACCACGCGACGTATAAACCGCTCGGCCACGACCAAGCAGATCAATTCCTTTCCGAACGATCGACTCGCCATATTCAACCAATTGCCACCAATTGTGGCAGACCTATCAGCGTCCACGAAGCTCATGCATCATCCTTTCGACCACAACCATCAGCGAATTGTCGTCACCGGAGTCAGCGTGATTAGTCCCTTGGGCATCGGCATCGACTCGCTGCACGACATGCTGCACAGATCGCTTTCGCATGCGAGTCGCTCCGAGCCTCGTGAACCGGTCGGGCCGCTGAGTGTATTCTCGGGCAGCATCGAAGACTTTGGCGATGTTCCATCGGATGCGCCGCGTGCTGCGGAAATCTTTGAAGCTGATGAATCGTGAAACACAGCTCGGCGTTGCCGCTGCCTATCGAGCGATTGCCGATGGCGTCTTCCCGAAAAGCTTTATGCCCCCGATCGCATTGGCGTTTGTTATGGGGCGGGCAACGTCCAGATCGATCCCAACGATTTCGTCGATGGGGTTTCGGCTTGTCACCAGCGAGGCGGCACATCGGTCCCGACGTCATGGGGATCGGTCGGCCTCCCGCAGGTCGATCCACTGTGGATTTTGCGAGTCTTGCCAAACATGCCCGCGTGCCACATCGCCATCGGATGCGATTATCGAGGTCCCAGCAACACGATCACCCAAGCGGAAGCTTCGTTGAACATGGCGATTGAAGAAGCTAAGTATCATCTGCTCGATGATGATGCCGACGCGATGATCGTCGGCAGTACCGGAACCGCACGTTTTCAAGACGAATCCGCCGATCCGTCTGACGCGGCTACCGTTGAAGGTTCGGAAGCCGCCGGTGCTTTCGTTCTCGAACGGTTGGACGCCGCGTTAGCACGCGGGGCGACGATCTACGGCGAGATCCTCGGCATCGGTTGTAGCTGCGTCAACGATGGTACGCTCGTTCCCAAGCCTCTGGAAGCCATTGAAAACGCGATCTTCACATCGCTTGGACAATCGATGCTGATCAATGACGCGACGATTGGCCTGACCGTTTACAACGAAGACATAGCCGCTGAGGCGATCGCGTCGTTGCGCGGTCAGTCCGACGAGATGCATCAGCGATTCATCTGCGACTCGGCAAGCAAGAACGGGATGGCGAAGCCCAATGTCGAATCGGGAAATCGAATCTCGATGCTGAACCTGTCGTCTTGGATTGGTCGGGCCGATGCCGGTTGCGGTGCGGTTGGTCTTGCCGCCGCCCTGCTGCAAGGTGTGGACGCATCCCCATCTGGTTCCGACGCGGCGATGTGTATCGGCCTCACGAAGAATGGATTGGCAAGTTGCTTGGTCGTTCGTCCTTTGAAACCTCAAGAGCTGCATGATGCATCGCCGCGTTGTAATCACCGGAATCGGAATTGTTTCGCCCCTGGGTCATCGGCTCGACGTTTTCTGGAAGAACCTGACGTCCGGGAGATCGGGCGTTCGGGAAATCACGACGTTCGATGCGTCCAATTATCCGACACGCATCGCCGCCGAGGTTCACGACTGGAGCCTAAGCGATGTTGGCGAGAATCCCAGACAGTTCGCCGGCGCGCCACGGCAGACAAGCTTCGCACTGGGAGCGGGCATCATGGCGATGGCCGATTCGCAGTTGCGGTTGGAGCGATTCGATCCCCGTTTCGCCGGCGTTTATTTGGGCTGCGGAGAACCCTTCGCCCCCTTTCCGTCAGTGGTCGAAAAAGCTGGTCGACGCCTCGATCCTCCGGTTGTTTTGACAAATCAAGATACCGACACCGCGTTGCGTCTGTTTGACCCCGACTCGCAACGCCAGTTCGATCCGAACCTGCCGGCAATCTTGCTCGCTGGTCGCTTGAACCTTCAAGGGCCCGCGCTGAACTGCATCGCGGCCTGCGTATCCGCGTCGCAAGCGATCGGCCAAGCGGTTCGAATGATTCGGCGCGGTCAAGTGAACACGATGTTGTGTGGAGGCGCCCACAGTTGCATTCACGAATTGGGAGTGACAGGCTTCAGCCGATTGTCGGCATTGAGCCAAAACAACGACGCACCGCAACAGGCCTCGCGGCCCTTTGATCGTGGTCGCGATGGGTTCGTTGTTGGCGAAGGTGCCGCCATGTTCGTGGCGGAAGAGTACGAACAAGCACGGAAACGAGGGGCGGTCATTTATGGCGAAGTGACCGGCTACGGTTCCGCCCAAGATGCCTTTCGGGTCACCGATACACATCCCGACGGTCGCGGCAGTGTATCGGCAATCACGCGAGCGATGAAAGACGCCGGTCTCGGAGTTCGCGACCTCGGATATATCAATGCACATGGCACGGGGACCGTTCTTAATGATAAGGTGGAAACGCTGGCACTGAAGACCGCCTTGGGTGATGCCGCGTATTCGATTCCGGTCTCCAGCACCAAGAGCATGCTCGGACATGCAACCACCGCCTGCGGAGCCCTTGAATTGGCGGTCGCTTTGCTCGCGTTAAAGACAAACACCTTGCCGCCGACGATCAACTACGAAACCCCCGATCCCGAATGCGATCTCGATTACATTCCTAATTTCGCGCGGGATGTAAAGTGCCGTCACATTTTAAGCAACAACATCGGCTTCGGCGGCCAAAACGCCGCGTTGATTGTTTCTCGCGTCAGCAAGGAACGCTCCGCCAGCTTGGCCCGCGTCGCCTGAGCGACGCTTCCAGAATACTGTGTGGGAGTGTCTTTTAGGCGATGACATCGGTGAGGACGGAGCCACCGATTACCAACGGGCGATCATTGCGATCGTAGATTTCCGTTGCCGGGTCGATTCCCATCAAATAATAGATCGTTGCGGCGAGGTCCTCTGGTTTGACGGGGCGTTCCAGCGGGAACTTTGCTCGCTCGTCCGATTTGCCGTAAACGTAGCCTCCTTTGACTCCGCCTCCGGCAAGGAGGGTCGTGTAACACTGAGGCCAATGATCGCGACTCACGTTCTTGTTGATCTCAGGCGTGCGACCGAACTCGCCCATCCAAACAATCAGCGTTTCGTCCAGCAAGCCTCTCTCCTGGAGATCTTGAATCAACGTCGGCAGGGTTTGATCGGTGATCGGCAATTGATACTTGTCAACGATGTTGTACATTCGCGTGTTGTCAAATCCATGCGTATCCCATCCCCCTTCGTTGACACGACGACCGCCGATGTCGCAGCGAAGTAAACGGTCACGAACTTGACGCCTGATTCGACCAACCGCCGCGCGCCAGCAGGCAACTCTGCCCATAGCTTGTCCGTCCGTAACGATCACGCACCGGCTCGGGTTCGGCGGACAAGTCGAAGCGTTGCGAACCTCGATCGGTGGTCAGCATCCCGATGGCCCGTTCGTAGTACGAATCGAAACCGCGCGCTTCGCCGGAGTGTTCCATCAACCTCACTTGCTGATCGACCAACTGCTGCATCGACCGTCGGCGATGCAGGCGATCGATCGATAACCCGCTGGGAAGGCTCAGCTCCGGAAGTCGGAAATTCGGATCGTTCGGGTCCTCCAAAAACAGCAGCGGGTCATGCCCTTTTCCCAAGAAGCTGGCATGTTGGCCGGGAACGATCGACCCATCGCGGATGACGTGGGGATACGCCACAAACGACGGCATCTGACTGTCCCCGGGAAGCAACTTGTCGACCACACTGCCATAGGCAGGATACAAATCCAGCGAGTCACGCAGGCGTTGGTCATCGCTTGGCGGGGCGTGACCGCGACGGCGTAGTACCCCGCCGACGCGTGATTCTTCATCGAGTGCGTCATCGTGCGAATCAGCGTCGCATGATGCATCTGTCGCGCAGTGTTGGGGAGCAGTTCGCAAACCTCGATTCCGTCGGCGGTCGACGCAATCCCACGGTAGGGACTGCGCACCGTCGCCGGTGCGTTTGGCTTCATGTCAAACGTATCAAGCTGACTTCGGGCCACCCCACTGAAACAAGAAGATCACCGACTTCGCTCGCGGCTTGATGCTCTTGGTCGCTTCAGCCGCCCGCATCAGCTTGGGCATGGACAGACCCATCAGTCCCAAGCCGCCTGCTCGCAAGATCGATCTTCGTTTCAGAACGCGTCGGTCAGACATCGGCCCACGCACGTTCTTTGGCACTTTTGAGGACGGCATCACAAACCTTTTGTGTTTCCAGTGCATCGCGGAATGTTGGATGTGCCGGCTTTCCTTCGTCCAGGCTCTTCAAGAAATCAGCCACTTGTGGATGAAACTGTGTTCGTAACCGATGTTCAAACCGGGTACCCACCAATTTCCCATGTAAGGCTGATCGCCATCGGAAACATGCACGTTCGCGCCAGCCGCGAACAATACCATCATCAGCATAATTGAAATACTGCAAACGATGAAGGTCATGCAGGTCCCAAGCCAAACTGCCATGTTCGCCGTTGATTTCCAGTGTGTACAGGGCTTTGTGGCCACGTGCGTAGCCGAGTCGATTCGAAAAGTCCCAGCGATCCATTTTCAAAATGGCAATGGAACATGCATGCGTCGTCGATCTTGACAGGTTGCTTCTTCCCCGTTTCCGCGTGGAGACGTTCCTTGACAAACGTTTCGGTCATTGCCGAGACATCCTTGATGCCGCCGTTGAGCCAGATCGCGGTGTCGATGCAGTGAGCGAGCAAGTCACCGGTTACGCCGCTTCCCGCCGCATCGGCATCCAGACGCCAAGTCGCCGCCCCACCCTGAGGCACGTCGGCGTTGATGGTCCAATCCTGCAAGAAGTTGGCACGATAATGAAAAATCCGTCCCAATCGTCCTTCGTCGATGATCTGCTTGGCGAGCGAAACGGCGGGAATGCGGCGGTAATTGTACCAAACCATGTTCGGCACCCCCGCCTTCTCCACCGCGGCGCACATCTCTTCACCTTCGGCGGCGTCGATCGCCAATGGCTTTTCGCAAAGCACGGCCTTTCCCGCTTCCGCCGCTGCAATCGAGATTTCCTTGTGCAAGTTGTTCGGGACGCAAATGTCGACCGCGTCGATGTCGTCGCGTTGCAGCAAGGCTCGCCAGTCGGTTTCAATCGATTCATATCCCCAGGTATCGGCGAAAGCCTGCAGCTTTTTCGGCATTACGAGCACACACCGCCTTCAAGACCGGTTTGTGTCCGAGATTGAAAAAATGATTGGCTTGAGCATAGCCATTGGAGTGTGCCTTGCCCATGAACCCATAACCGATCATTCCAATGTTGACTTCTTTCATCCGTTTGCTCTTCCTCGTGTTTGTAATATGGGGGTGAAGAATTTCACGGACGGTAGTTTAACAAGAAAAGCAACTTGCGACTCCCCTTGTCGATCAATTTTTGGAAGACATGATTTAAGGCGAGCGGCAGGTAAATGTATAGGCGTCGCGTGGTTGGAAATGAGGTGATTCGCTTCATTTGACGTGAAGACATCATTTCGGACCACGCACGGTATAAGCACCTCGGCATAAGTCATTGAACAAAACGAAATCAGCCTCAGCGTGCTCGCCTCCGGCCTAAAGCGAATCGCTTTGGCAACAATCCGGTGACTTTACGCCACCGGCAAGCTATATGTCGGCCTCCTGCCTAAGTGGTACGCTCATTAGCGTCCGGTTCTTCGGAACCGTGACCTCGCGTTTAACGGCTGACTTGACCGAATGATTTCTGACAAACTGCTTGCCACATAAAACGGAGCAGTTCGGTCAGCGACGTGATCGAATCGCCTGAACCAGCTCGGCCTTTTTCATTTTGCTGCGACCTTCGATGCTCATTTCTTTCGCCAAATTTCGTAACTCATCAACCGTACGGTCATCAAGATTGGTGTTCGGCTTCCAGTCCCTTGCGTCGTCTCATTGGGCGTTCGCCCCTCTTCACGACGTTGTTTGCTGACCGTTCGAGCCGCGATCTCTTCGGCAAGGGATCTTCGGAATCGACCTCGGTCCACGCGGATTCCTTGACATGTTCGTATTGACGCTCGTCTTTGTTCGTCCAGCTTGGCATCACTATCGCTCCGTTGGGTTTTCAAAAGGAAATCGACTCCGATCAACCTGTCGGCAAAAATGATGCCTTCCAAGTGGCGAGGCCTCGGAATTTTGACAAACCGTCCATCAACGCGATGTCACACGGCGTTCTCATCCAACGTTAGGGCCATCGTTTGCAGTTGCTCACAAGACGCCTGGCGATTGGCACATGCTTTGCCACGACTTCTTCTGATCATTGATTGATCGTTGTCCGTCCGCATCCAGCGAGAATTCCCACCCTCCGGTTATCCGATGAGTTTACTTACAAAAACGATGCTCGCCGCAGCAGCCGGCTATGCTGGTCTGCATCTGACCCGAACTATCTCGCGGTCCCAACGATGCTTTGACTGGAGTGGGAAACGCGTCGTCATCACGGGCGGTTCTCGCGGACTCGGTTTCGTCCTCGGCAGACATCTTGCCGACAAAGGAGCCCGCTTGGCGATCTGCAGCCGCGACGAGAACAAGATCAATCAAGCCGCCGCACAACTTCGCCAGTGTGGTGCGGAAGTCTATGCTGCTTCGTGCGACGTGCGAAGCGACGAAGCCGTTCACACGTTCATCCAACAGGTTGGCGATCAGCTTGGGCGGGATCGACGTCTTGTTCAATGTCGCAGGCATCATCTCGGTCGGCCCGCTCGATTCAATGACCCACGACGACTTCGAGAACTCGATGAACGTCAATTGTTGGGGAGCCCTGCGAATGTCTCGCGCGGCACTGCCCTTCATGCGATCTCAGGGTTGGGGACGAATCTGTCAATGTCGCATCGATTGAGGCACGCAAGCCATCCCTCACATGCTTCCGTACGTGGCCAGCAAGTTTGCGCTGGTGGGACTTTCCAATGGGATGCGTGCCGAGCTGAAACGGGAAAACATTTTTGTTACCACCGCCTGCCCGGGACTGATGCACCGGAAGTCCGCGAAACGCGATCTTCAAGTCGAAGCATCGTCATGAATACGCTTGGTTCAGCATCAGCGACTCGCTGCCGGTCCTTTCGATGGACGCTAACTCAGCGGCTGAACAGATCTTATCCGCATGTCAACAGGGACGCGGTGAAGTCTTTATCCACAATTCGTTGAACCTGACCCTTGCGTTTCAAAGATTGTTCCCCGAGCTAACTGGCGAACTGTTGGCTCTCGCCAATAGGGTGCTCCCAGCGATGGGTGGCATTGGGCGGGAAGCGGCAAGAGGTTACGAAAGCGAGTCGCCGTATTCGACCTCGTTCTTAACGAAAGCAACGCGTGAAGCCGCATTGTTGAACAATCAGCACTGAGCCGCTGTCGGCTTGACGGTGCTCCTGGGCGGACGGATTGATCGTTTGTCAAGCGGAATCACACAACAGAAAAAGGAACATGCTATGAAGAAGTTATCAATCATCGTCATCGGACTTGCACTATCTGGCGGATGCCAATCCGAACCGACCACGCTTCGCGAGGAAGCTGAAATGGCTCAGGAGAACTTGGCGGATGCCCGCGAAGAAGCATCCGAAATGATTGCTGAATCCGAAGAGGAAGCGGTCGACATCGTTGCCGACGCCAGGCAGGAGGCCAAGCAAGAAATCCGCGATGCCAAGGAAGATGCCGATAACCTTGTCGGCGAAGCCCAACAAAAATTGGAAACCAAGATGCGGCAACTTTCGAATACCGAGCAGATCGTCCCGCCGCGAACAGAACCCGCTGAATCAGAAATCAACGAGCCGATTGACGTTGATATTGACGTTGACGATGCAAACGCTGAAAGCGAACGATAAGTACGAGCAATCGGTAAGTGGTGTGTTCAACGTAGTTCGGTGGTCTCCACCCAGACGTGCGGCGATCATTTGCTAGATGGTCATCAAATACGCGATCAGATCGTCGATCTCGGCTTGCGAAAGCTTTGGTTTTCCGGAAACTTTCCGGGCTGTGCAGATCTTCGAGAACGCGTTGCAACGACTTTGCCCTTCCACTGTGCAGCCAACGAACCTTTCGATGCGTTCCGACAAGCGATGGCGTGTTATACCCGTCGTAACGATCATCTTTTGAACCGGTGCCGACATCGTGAATCTGGCCATCGGTGAATTGTGGCCCTGAATGACAGTCGACGCATGCCGCTCGCGAGCTGTTGAAGATCGCTTTTCCGCGCTGGACCGCTTCGCTGACCGGCTGATCATCGGACGCAAACGAATTGGGTGGGGGTGAAAGTGTCGACAGATATTCAAGCACCGCACGGCTGTCGGCCGCGGTCGGCTTCCTACCCTTCATCGTCGATGTGAACGACTTCTCCATCGCGTCGTCAAGGTCTTCCTGCCAACCATGCCAGGTCCAAGGTCCCGTCTTCGTTAGCTGATAAAGAGGCAACACGGTCTTGAGCGTCATTTCGCTGCCATCGTTCCAGGTATCCATCGGACGCGAATTGATCCCGCCGTTCTGATGACAGGTGTGACAACTGTACCACTGATCCAAACTGCGCGTTGCGTCGTAAAAGATCGCCATTCCGCGACGGGCTAGCGACGGTTCGGCGGGGCCACCCAAGTCGACTTCGTCCACCAGTTTACGATTCTTCAAATCGACAAACTGGACCGAGTTGCGTAGGTAATTCGCGACATAAACGGTTCGGCTGTCCGACGATATTTGCGTTCCCATCGGACGTCCTCCCAATTCGATTCGATCAAATCGATCGCGATCATTGCGCAACTCCGGTTCGATCAAATCGCCGGGGCCGCCTGTCGCCACGAAGGGAAGGTCGGGGAGACGATAGACCAGCAGCTCATGCGTTCCCGATGAGGTCGCCACCAGGCGATTGCCGTCTGGACTGATGGCGATCCCGTGCGGATCGGCGACGGCTAGGCGAGGAACATCCAGAGAGATCGCTTCGCGGTACGAAGGTCCATCCAACCGGACACGGCCAATGCGACTGGCCAGAATCCAGCCGCGTTGAATGTTGTCAATCGTGATCGGGTTGGTGCGATAGATCATCCACGTGAAATAGGCATACTCTCCGTCCTTCGATGATGTCATCTGTCCGATGTTCAAACCGTTGGCGAGCGGTTCATCGTAGAGCCGCTCACCCGTTTCGGCGTCGAGGACTTCGATCTCCGAGTCGCCACTGCTGCCGACCGCCAACCGTTCTCCATCGGGCGACAGCGTCAAGTATCGCGGCCATGTACCGACGTCGAAATGGCGACGAACGACCTGTTCCCGCAGGTCGACTTCGGCAACCTGCGCCGACGCGGTCATGCCCACATACGCACGGCGGCCATCGGGCGAAATCGCGATCCCGCATGGTTCATGTCCGATGAAGACGCTGCCTGAAGCTTCAAGCTTGTTGTTGCGAATTTGCAGCAGCGAAAGCTCGCCCGAATACTGATTGCTGACAACGATCAATTTGCTGTCGTTTGCAAAGGCAACTTTCGCCGGATGCTTTCCGACCCGAATTTCATCGACGAGGCGGGCGTTTGCGACATCCAACAGGGACACGCTATCGGACGTTTCGTTCGCGGTGACAAGCCACTTGCCATCCGAAGAGATGGCAAGGTCGACCGGGGACCGATCGACATCGAGGGCGATGTTGCCTCGAGTTGCGGAATCCGCAGCCGATAAGACGCACGGAAACGCGAGCGTTGCGAACAAGAACGACAAACGAACGAAGATTCTTCTGCGAGAAAGCATTGCTTATTTCCAACAGCCTGTATCAATGATGAACGCGTTTGATATTATACCGTGCGTGGTCCGAAATGATGCCTTCGCGTTAAATGAAGCGAATCCCCTCATTTCGGACCAAGCGATGTATATCTTATCAACAGATCATCGGCAGCCATAGTTCACTTGAAAGCAATCTTTCCCGACGGTGCGATTTGTCTGTTCAGCCTGCTGGAGTTGGACTGAGCAAATAGGATGCTGCCGGGCCGGCATTTGCATCGCCGCAGCAAGGTGCGTCGTTCCCTCGAAACGTCGGCAGCGGAGGACCATTTCCAGCGCATGGTGCGCCTAGTCCGCAGGTCGGTCCTGAACAAGGTGGGGCGGCGGCCGACGGACGGATTCCGAAATGGCACATTCCCCAAGTGTCGCATTTCCATTGTTCGATACCGCGCATCACGCCGCATCCGGAGAGCAACAGTACGGTCGTTAACGCGATCGCAATTTGAATGATTCTCACGATGTCCTCGATCTTCAATAAACTTAGGAAACGACATGGCGACAAGGCGACGGATGAAACGCTCCATCACATCCGGAACAATAGAAACAGTTCCAGAGTCCGCCGTCGCCCCAGTCACGGATATCGAACAACGCCGCTGGTTGCAATGACGTCACGGCATTGCAACGTGGGCATCGCACAGTCGCTGGCTTGTTATACTGTTCGCGGTCTGGAATGCTGCTTTTGCATTTATTGAAGCGAATCACCTCATTTTCGGCCACGCGACCTGAAAATGGTTCGGGCTCGAATCGAGCTTCTTCGATTGCAACGGCGACATACCCAACGGATTCCATGTTGGGTCGCCATAGATCAAGAAACTCCTCGCGATCATGACGATGCCCAGGTCCGTCAAAAGGATCGTCAATAACGATGGATGAATCATCGACGGACGCCATGATCGTGAAATGACCTTCGCGACGAGCATTCGCTGCTTGGTGATTCAGGATCACAGTGAATCCAAGTTCGTCGAGCCTTTGCAGTGCCCGCCAAGCATGCGCCTCGTTCGACTGCAGCGTCACCGCATTGAGTCCGCAGGCTCGCGCGTAGGCGGACAACAAGTGCGACTTCGCGGCTCGCGTTCCAAACGGATCGCTTCGCACGACGGCGGCTGTTACTTGAGCAATGCCTCGGTCGATGTCAAAACGCTTCAAAGCATTAACAAGACAGACCGGTCCGCAATGCCGAATATCGCTCTTCCGCCGAGTGGGACGTTCTAAAGTCAGATTCATGAAATTGTCTACCTGTTCAAGATTGCATCGACCAGTCCTGCCAAGCGGCTCCCGGCGCGTCGTCGATCGCTGGATCAGTATTTAAGGGGAAGTAGCGGTCACGCATTTCGTCGGCGTACTGCAACGTCAAGCCGTCTGGAATTGTGGCGGCCAGCGGCACGAGATTCTTCTTGATCTCTTCCACCGGGGGCATCTCCGCCAAATTCTGTTTGGCCTGATCGATCTTGGATTGCGCGTCATTGATCATCGCGTCGATGTCCGAGCGTGCGGTTTTGAACGCCTCGTTCGCTTCCGGGAACGCCGTTCGCAACTCCCCGACCATCGGCTGCACCGTATCGAGCAACTGATCCATCAATTGCTTTGCCGGAGTCGGCGGCAGCATCGCAATCTGACCACGCAATTGACCGTGGAAGGTTTCAAGCATGTCCATCAAGCCTTCAAAGTCTTCGGGTTCTTTCATCGGGATCTCTCATTCGTGGCGATGCGGCGTTGTTTGGTGCGGTCCATCAATACGTTTGCACGTTGACGTAGTTCACTTTGTAGAATCTGGCGGTAAGCGTTTGCTCACGGTTCCGGAAAACGGACGCAGCGCCTTCCGACTCGTTCCGTCTTGTTGAACGACTTTTGCCGAAGTGCTTAGGCGTCAGGCGGGCACAAGTGAAGTTCGATCGACCGTTGGCAGCGGTGTACGCAACGCATCGATGGCAAACTGCAAATAGGTCTGACACACTTGTAAGCTTTCAATCGGACGATGCTTTCGCAGCAGTTCGGTTACGAACGCATGAACATATTTTCCGGCAAGATTGGGCAACTGGACGGCGACAGGTGAACCTTCAGGCTGAAACATGCCGCCACTGAAGGCCACCGCGTTCAATAATGACTGACATTGCGTCTTCGATTCGCTCTGCACCATCGAACGGGCTTGCTGGCGGACCGCTTCGTCGCGTTGCATGACCCAGCGAGCGGCGATGCCGAGCGATTGATCGACTTCTTCGGCGGCAGCGGTCGCCACACGGACCATCCGCACAGGCATCCCCACCAAACAAGTTGTTCCGCCGACGCGTGATCACACATGATTTCAAGACCCTTCATCGGTGCGCGCATCGATCTGCTGGATGATCTTCGTTTGAAGTTGTCGGTTGTTCATAATGGTGGTATCCGGGACGAAGTATTCTTTTGTCTCGCGTAAGGATCTCGCCTTGTTTATACCGAAGTACATCTTTCAAGCGGTCACCCGCCAATCATCACGGTCGGACAGCCGAGCACAACGTTCCGCCATGCGGTGCTGTCTCCCATTCGCGCTGCCGCTACTTGCCGCCGATCATGACCGTCGCACTCCCCTTGATAATGATATCCGGCGGTCCCACACAGACGCATTGATCGCCAAGGACGTGGCGGGAACTCCGCCGATCAAAACAGTGGGAGCTCCTGGACCTACGATCGGTCCACCGACATGCGGTACCAATCCGGTGACCATCGGACATGTGTGCAGGTCGGTCAACGCGCGGCAATTGGCATGATTCAAATTCCTTGTTATCTCGCTTAGTTGATCATGACGACGCCGCCCTTAATGGTCGTCATCGCCGCCCCTTTCAGTGTCGCTTGTGCTCCGTTGACTTCAGCGCTGACGCCCCCTTTAAGGGTCGCGCTGTTGAGTCCTTCGAGCGAAAGGCTCGTTCCGCTCACACTCGCGCTCAGTTTCGCGTCGACAGAGACTTCCAGACCTTTGATCTCAATGCCGCTCATGCCGATCTTGATTTCGTTAGGTCCGACCGACAGGATGATCGAATCGCTTGTTAGGCGTATCGTCGGTGCCACAGCATCGATCTGCCCGTTTTCGATGACAATGTCTTTGCCCGTTCCCTGCAACTCAATGTGCTGCTGAACCGGTGCCATACCGCAACGCAAGCCAATCTCTCCCTGCATACCCGCTTCCGCGACAATCTTGTCGGGAATGATGTCGAGATAACTTTCTCCCGCCTTCGCTTGCACACGTCCGTCCGCTTGAAGATTGATTTTGCCGTCATCGTCGGGGCCGACCGCGATCAAGTCGACACGCCCGAATTGTGGCAAGTCCGCGTCGTCAGGCTTGCTGCCAACTTCGGCATGGACCGCATAGCCGGCACATGCAAGGCTTTCAACGGCCATCGTTGAGGTGGCGTTATCCATGGTTTTATTCTCTTTGGGAAATGTCAGCCGTTGAGCGTTAGCTCACGGTTCCGGGAAACCAGACGTCAACGCGTTCCGGCTGATTGCGATTTGTTCAACGACTTGCGCTACGATCGAATGCTACTACTGGGAGCACTTGCGCTTCGTTCCAGGCGTCGGACGCAGTCGGCAACGCTGTCAACCGCATCCTTCACTTCATCTTCAGCCGCTTCACGCGACCCATCGGCAGCGCCGTCGGTCACCGTGGCGGCGCGAATCGTTCGGCTCAGGGCATTGACCGCGTCGGTCAGCGCTTTCTGTGCGGCACGGAGCAACGAACCGACGTAGGCTTCCGTGGATTCGATAAACTCCAGGAGGCCTTGCAAACGAGGTAACAACATCAGCGACCAGACTTCGCTGAATTTGATGATTCCGTTCCAGTGTTTTCCTTGATGCGCCAATGCGGCTTTCGTCAGCATCATGACGATGAAATCGGTCGCTAACAGAATGGCGACGGCGATTTTGACGGCTGTCCAAGCAGGCCACTCGAATGCGCTCGCTTCGGTCTTCGTGAAGCGTTTAATCGGCTCTTCGATTTCCGGTTTGTGAGTCGTCAACTTCACCCCGCGATGGCTGTCAACCGCGCGGCCATACTGCAACGAGTGTTTGCCCCCGAAAAGCGTCGACCCCTGTCCGCCGGCTCCAAGCAACAACGGGACCAGCATGCCCGAATACGCGGACAGGCCAAACTTTCCACCGAGTTGATCGGCTAGGTATTCGATAAATTCGACGGGATCACAGCCGAGCCAAATGTTAGCGCCAAACTTTGTTTCGTAGTTCCCGCCGAAGTGCTTCTTGTAGGTTTCACCGACCGTATAAGCAACTTCGCCAACATCGTTGCAAAGGAAGATGTTCTTGAACATCTCGCCGACATCGAACTTCGAATCGCCCTCTCCCTCCTGCGCCTTGAAGGCGGTGTCGGTTCCTTGATCGTTCCCGCGGAGATTGTTTCCGCCACCGCCACTGTTTCCCATCCAGTCGAACAGCCAATGGTGCCCCTTGAAAGTGATTTCGGGTCCGGCGGCGTACTTTACGTCCGTTGTTTCACTGGTCGCGGTCAAGTGCGTCTGCGAATGCAGTTCCAAATACTCAGCCCCAGCTTTGTCGTGAAAGACGACGGAGCTGGTTTCTTCAGTCGGGTTGGTGCTCTTGTGCGTACACGAATGAATGCCGCACGACAGCTTCAACTCAGGCAGGGTCAGCGGCGGCATGTTGTCCGCGTTGTAAAGGCTTCCCACAATCACCGGGCGATCGGGATCGCCATGTTCAAAGGCAACCAAGACCTCGTGACCTCGCCGGGGCCAGAAGAACGCTCCGAATCGATTACCGGCCCAAAATTGGTTGACACGCACCCAACAACTCGATTCGCCGACATTGTCTTGCCAGGGAAAAACAACTTTCACGCGACCGTATTGATCAACGCAGACGTCATCGGTCCGCTGTGTTCCGTCGACGACGACGGTCGCGGGAACCAATCCGGCGATGAACGGTCGCTTCCTCGCGCGCGGAGGGCGATACGCGGTCGTCGTCGGTTGACAAACGAATCGATTTCGGTAGGTCAATTCGTCCGGCTGAGCCGAACTGTGCGTGCCGGACGTCAGTCGGACCAGATGATCGACGCGCACCAGATAGTACGCCGTCGTCGAAAGCAAACCGTCACGACGAAGCTTGAATTTCTTGCCGGCGGACAATGTCGCAACGTCGCCGAATCCAATCCGCTCCGACTCGGTGAACTTCCAGCGTTGTGCCCGAATCATTGCATCGCGACTTGCCCATGCATTCATGCCCGACAGTTGGTCGCGAGCGGCCTGGGATGGGGCAACGTCATCGAATCGGTCCGCAACGCCCGACGGATAGACGATCCATGTCGCATCGGTAGGCGTCTCAATCGGAGGCGAAACCGTGGTCTCCGCGGGATCGTCTTGATCCGCGGCGGGCTCGTCGGCGACAGTGCATACCGGAATCGCATTGCTGTGCGTTTCGTCAGCCAATGATCCAGGTCGCTGAAAGTGTCGATCGAGCGATCGCGCCGTGGTCGGTCGCAACGCCACGCGTTCGATCCAGCGGTTGATTCGCATCGCATCGCGAACTCCACCTCGCGAATCGTCGAAGTCGTAAACGGGTATGGCCGGTCCAGCCTCATGCGCGTCGGGTGTTGCCGACGTCGCTGAGTCATCCGAATCGCTGGACGATGACGCTGCCGTCCAGGCTGCGTCAATGCTGTCGGTAATGACCAAGCGTTCGCGTCGCTCCAACAGGTTTGCCGGTTGTCCGCCGTATTGGTGTTCGAAGAAATAGAACAACCCGTCTTCAGCCAGCAATCGACTAACAAACGCTAAGTCGCTCTCGCCGTACTGAACGCAGTAGTTGTGAGCCGTCGTTGCTTGCGAAAGACGCCACTGAACATTCATCCCAGTCAGCAGTCCGGTGACGATTTGCTGCGTCGTGACCTGACTGAACATCCGGAAGCGACGATTCAATCCGAGCTGCCAAACTTTGGGGCGAAGCAGTGCCGTGAAGTATCGATCGCGATCATCGCTTCCGTTGTAAGAGACCTCCGAAAGAATCCCGCAGAAATCACGGACGGGATTGCCACTGCCAGAGACAAACATCGACACCCAAGCAGGATCGGGGAGTTGAAAGCTGACCAGTGCGCGTTCGCCAAGCAGATCGGAAGCCGATATTGAATCGCTCGCTTCGGTTCGCAGTTTCAAGCGGAAGCGGTACGGTCGGCTGATCTCTTCGCGCCCTCGGACCTCCACCACACGAAAACGCGAGCTTCCCAGCGAACAATAAAACTGGACGCGCGGCTCAGCGACGACGGATGTTGAATCAGTGGAAAGAGAGTCGGGCATTGGATCGGGACCTGATCGGGTCGAACAACGAAGCGAAACGTTGATGGGCGATCCATGCCGGGACGGGTTGGCGTCGTCGATGACGCTTCCTGAAGCAGTGCCGTCTACATGTCGCGCGGCTGGAATCGAGGTCATTCACGCTGCAAGATGCAACGGTGTCACTTCGGACCACGCACGGTAAACACTGCGTCGAACCTTCGGATCGGTCCGCGGGCACAAGCGTCGTCACGGATATCTCGCCAGCGACTCGTTTATTTCGGCAAAGCGTTCTCACTGCGCAAGCATTACCGGTTGTAAGGTTTCACGGAAACAACAAAGTCGGGCAAATGAAGCCGGAATCTCGGCGATCCCTTTGATTCGGGGTTATGTTTTTGCGGCACCTTCCATTTGCGGCATTGCGCTCGCTTCCCATCTCCCCTTCCATCCCGCGAAAGTTCTGGGGTTACGAATGTCCACGTTCGACGAACGATCGTCTGAGACTCCGCTGCTGCCACACACCCGCTCCATCGATCCGGCGGATCGGGTTGCATCTTGGCGACTGGGGACGACCAATCGTCGGCCGCGCCGCTGGATCAACCGATTCAGCCTTTCGGTTTCAGGCATCGCAATCCTTACAGCCCTTACCGCTGTGCTGACGTGGGCGACGACGGCAATCGGACCTCCTCCACATGTTGCCGTTACGCTGGCGGGGACCGATTATCGCGCCAATCTAGACTTGCCACCCAATGCGATGGGAGACCGAGCGATTGGAAGGCTCGCCGCTTGGGCGAGCGGAACGCGAACACAAATGCGAACGAATATTCAGCTTGTCAAACCTCCAATCGAACTGGCGACGAAAGCCGACTTCGATCAGATCGATACGAATCGAGAAGCCGCCGTGTCGTTGATCTACCTGTCAGCCCATGGAATCCATACCGCGAGAGGCGCGGGCCTGTTGCCGGCCGACGCCGGCAGCGAAGCGGACACGTTTCTAGTCGCCGATCTGCTGAATCGTATTGCAACGTTCCCCGAGAATCAGAAGAAGATCCTTGTGCTGGACTGTGTTCATTTTCAAAGCGAACCTGGTCTTGGAATTCTGCTGAACGATTTCACGCGACAGGTCCGACAACTGGATGCACAGATACAAGCGATCCCCAATCTTGTCGTCATATTGTCCGCAGACACCCATCAACAAAGCTGGATCAACCCGGCAAGTGGAACGACCGCGTGGGCTCAAACTTTCATCAACGCAATGAACGGAGCCGCCGAGGACCTGGATCAGGATGGCTGGATCGACTTGCTCGATGTGCATCGACACGCTGCCCAACAGACCGAGCGGTGGGTGCGTAACGCATGCCATCAGCAACAGACCGCCATCTTGCTTCCCGAAGGCGATTCGGCGATTCAACGCGGTCGCAACCTTCCCCTTTTTCCAGCAAGTACCGCATCAATCGACATTCCCGCATTGATCGATCCGGTCAACAGCGATCGATTGCGCGATTGGTGGTTGTTGCATGAAGCGTTTGACTCGCGTCAGCCACATCCTTGCGTTTGGTCGCCGGCATTGTGGCGTCGATTTGAACGAACATTGTTGCGTTACGAACACTTTGAACAAGTCGGATCGCAGTCGGCTGCCGATCGCTTGAGTGAGCAACTCGACGACCTGCGAATCAGCTTGCAGCGACCGACGCGGATTGAATCGATCGCCCGTTCGCGCTGGCGTCCTCCCTCCTCAAATGGTCGGTTTTCACGTCGACGAGGAACTTGATGAGACGGCAATTCAAGCGAAGTCATTGCTTTCGGGAGCATCCCTTTCGGATGCGGTCGAGCAGTGGCTGCGTCTGAGCCGCACAACAACCGACCGCAACGCATGTCGCTCACCTGCGTCGATCGATTATCGCCAACGAAGTCACTCGGATCGCGACGGCCTTTCATGACCAAGCTCAGGTCGATCGAAAGATGCTTGATGATGCCGCTGCTCTAGTGACCGCGATCACTGATCCACTTCAGCCAACGCCACAGACCGGTTTGGTTCTTCAATTGTTGGCACGCGACCTTCCGATGGAAACGCTCGGTTCAATCGATGCGACTCGCGTGGCTCGATTCCTGGAACTGAACCTGCGGAATGATCACTTCACGGGAGAAGATTGCACCTTCGCGATGCAGACCTATCGGTGGATCAACGACTGGATTGCCGAAGCGGATCGCAACCGGCGGTTCGCGGGCGATTTGTTGATGGGGAAGCCGAGGCGCGTCGACGCCGGACGCCTACTTGGATGCAGCGGAAGCCCAGTACGCACGAAGCGGACCGATACATTGCTGTGATCAATGGCGGAAACGATACGCCACACCGGGGCAACGCGATTGGCGCGAATGAGCAACCTCCTGTCGAATGAATGCTTCGCGTCGATGGCTGATAACCTTCAACACGACGTCGAAGAGATCGCGTCCCTCTACAGACAACTCGATGCGATCGAACAGCTTTGCTCATCGACGGTGACGAGCACGACAACCGACCGCGAAAACAGATCGTCTTCATCGCTGACCGCTCCCGAACGAACCGATGATGCGCATCCGGATCAGCGAATTCAAACGCTCAGTCGACTGGAAGAGGCCATCGGTCGATTTAACGAACAATCTGAACTTCTCGAATCGCGGATCAACACCCGTCAGCGTGACATCATTCAATCACATGCGGATCAATTGCCGGAACTCTTGGCGGCGTTAAGCCAACCAGGTGGAACCGCCATCCAGCGCTCCAGTGCTTGGCGACAAGCAATCCATCTGTCGGCGGGCGCGGCGATTCCGGAATCTCACGCTTCGGTTGATCGAGGCAATTCCGATTTCCAACATCATTCCGAGCTTCAATGCAGAACAGCCGCGACGTGGATCGGGCGTTTGGCTGTCTGTCGTTGGCCCGATAAAACGTTCGATGAGTTGGTCGAACATTCCCAAGAAACGCATGCGCAAGTCCTCCATCGACTGGAAATACTCGCGTCCGAATCGCAGTGGTGGCTTTCCCTGCAGGCGGCGGGGCGGCAGATCGGGATACGTGAACATGCGGCCCGTCAAATCTCCGTCGGCACGCAATCAGTGGTCGGAAACGCGAACGCCTCGCGCGACGCGAATCAAAGTAAGGCAAACGGAACATCCGCGAACGCGATGACGATTGTAACGCGAATGGCGCTCGTTCCGCCGCTCGACTGCGAATCGAATCTCCAGCGACGCATCCAGCACGATTTCGCTGACTACTTGGTGTGGCGTTCGCCTTGGCTAAATCGCCGATGGCTACTGGTCCGTGCAACAACAAGGTCCAGCGTACTTCGCGCGTGTTGCCGAGTTGCTTTATGGCGATATCGCGACATTCAACTCCGTTCATCCCATCACGCTGGACAGCGTGCTCAGCGATCCTGAAGCATTAATTGGTCTGCGTGTTCAAGACGGATTGATCTGGACAACGCAGCGCGTTGACTGCGTGAACGTTGCCGTTCGGACCGTATTGGGAGGACCGGAAGGATTCGCGGCGATCTGGATTGAATCGGACGGTCGTCTCACGGTGACACAACCGATCGGCGGACAACGCGTTTGTCGCCCGTTGTCTCATGTCGCCAAGGTGCATAACCCAGTCGATGCTGCCCAGGCCGATGGACTGCTGGTCCATCTGGAAAGCAAAGCGGATGACGCATCGTCGACGACCAATATCCGTACTTATGCATATTTCCGAGGACGGAAACTTCAGAAAGAGATACCTGTCACCGTCGCCGATCGCCCGGATAGTCACGTTATCAAGAACCCAAGACCTCAAGGTGGTCGGCTTTGCATCCGCAGTGACGATCCGGTTGGGGCGACGCATCATGCCGCGATGACGCTCGTACTCGACTGCTCCGGCAGCATGGGGACGCGTCGAGGCGAAACGTTCGGCCCGGATACGAAGTACGCCCAAGCGGTCAGCGCAGTTGAAGAACTACTCGACGACCTGCCGACGGGTGTCCGACTGAGCGTTTGGACGTTTGGACAGGCAGTCGGCCCACAAAAGACAGCCGTCCCGGCGGAAGGGTCGATCCGCCGCGTTCAAGATCCGATCGTCTGGAACGCGAATGATCCTTCGCAAAAGGAAAACCTGCTGCGGGCAATCCGATATCCAGTTGTTGAGCCTTGGAACGAGTCGCCCTTGTTGGCGGCCATGATCGCCGCATCGACCGACCTGAAAGATATCGATGGAGTCCGCAGCCTCGTGGTCGTCACCGATGGTGCCGACAATCGCGTCGCGACGGATGCGGTTACCAATCCGCTGGGCTTGACGACCGAAGCGTTGATCAAGCAGCGTTTCAACGGAACGGGTATCACGGTGAATGTCGTCGGTTTTAAGGTTGATGATTCCGAAAAGGCGAAGACGCAACGTCAACTGGCCGTCGTCGAACAGTTGCTTCCGCCGGGGCGTTTCGTATTTGCCGACCAGTCGCAACAACTGTCCGAAGCGATTCGCGGATTGCTGACGGTGCATCCACTCCGCAAGTATCGAACCCTCCATCCGCGAGACGGTTCGGAATCGGCGCGGCGCTGGACACTGCCGATCAGTTCCGGCGAAACGCCAGGCAATTGGACTCCTCTGCTTCCCAGCGGATTGTATCGCGTCAAAGCTTCCCAGCAGGCAACCGCTTCATTGATTCAGATCGATGATGGCGACCAACTGACCTTGGAACAAACGGCGACGGGACTACTTCAGTTGTGGCCAACCATGCAGCGACATTGGCCATGGGCTTCACGACGCAACAGTGGACGTTGGACCGTCGCCTTGGCCGAACAACCGATATCGAGCCAGCAAGCATTGTCTCGGCGACTCATGTTTTGGGCTCCGGCAAATGGCGGCGCGATGTCGATTCAACGTCCGGCGGATCTGTGGATTGAAGCCTTTAATGAAGACCAGTCCCTCGCCGTCGGTTGCCAGCGACGCAATGATGCAACATGTGAGACGTATGACCTTACGATTTCAAACGCCTCGAATGCCAAGCTGAGTTGTAATATCTGGTTCAGTGAACAACCGGCCGCTCCCGTCGGCACCTTGATTCGCGATCAAGATTTTGTTCATTTGAACGACCTTGCACCGGCAAGCTGGCAGCTCAGCGAAGGGGCTGTCTATTTGAAATCCGCTGCAATTGAAACCCATCACGTTGCCGATGCCACGGGAAGGATCACGGCTCAACCTTGCTTGGTCTTGCGCGGCAGCGGTCCAGTTGGCGTTCCGCTTCGTCTGCGAACCGTTGGTTTGAAGATCGAAGGTGAAGACGAACAATGCTTCTCCGAACTCGGACAGTTCACGCTTCGCCAGTGGCCTGTCACTCAGGAGCAAGCTGAACGCAGCTTGCAAGGCGTCCAACTGATCTCGATCGCGCAGTTCAAACTCAATTGCGAACGAGTCGGAGCAAAGGTCGTGTTCAACAATGAAGATGACGCTAAACAACTGCGAACAACTCGAACGCATGAACTGCTGCAAGACCTGGAAATGTCGTTGCACGCTGGGAGGCAGCGATGAGCGATCCATCGTCGCAAGGTGACGGAACGCGACAAGCTCGATGGATCAGCGAGCCGCCGCGACAGAAGAACGTCCGACGACTTCGCTTGGCGTTGACAAGTTGCTTGCTCGCCACATTGACCGGAGCGTTGATCGCTTTTGCTTCCCTGCCAGTCAATCAACCCGAGACGGTACTCGTATCTGTGTATTTGACCGGCGATGGACAATCGGTCGGTGCTGATGCTCCGTACGATCCGGCTTGCGATTCCTTCTTGGGATTGATGCCGGTCAACCGGACAGCGAGATCGTCATC
>JAWKTL010000077.1:0-26265 GCA_041399105.1 Pirellulaceae bacterium
GTTGTCGTTGAGCGCCACTTGGCAGCGATCGACCGCCTGGTACGCCGTGTAAACATAACTTGCCCGAGCAATCAGCCATGTGGACAAGCCGGTGCCGGCGACTGCTAGGAACACCGCCAGCGCGGCCAACGCGCGTCCTCGAACACGCGGATACTTACGTCGCACTTCAAGGAACGCGCTGCGCGCACAGAGGACCGCCGGAATGGCGACGAACAAGCTGAACAAAGGAGTCATTGATGCGAGGGCGAGCGCGGCGACCGCTTTTCCGCTTGTGTAATGTGTGCGACCTCGCCAACGCATGCCTTGCACAACCGCAACCCACAAACCAAGAATAACGGTCGGTAGCCCAAGAAAAAATGGAGAACTGAGAACGCTGAACGTTGCCAAACCGAACAGGTATTCTTGAGCGTTACTTAATCCGCCGAATGCCCACTGCATTCCCAGAATACTGATCCAAACAAAGAACCCGCCGACAAAGGTCATGCAGCATCCGACAAAGATCAGTCCCAACCCGGCAATGATCATCGCGGGATTGCTTGCAATCGATAGCTCTTCACCGACCGCTAGGTCGGGCAGGCATTTGTCCAAAGCAATCGCCACGTCTTCAGCGCTGCTGTAGCGTTGTTCGACATTCCGCGACAAGCACTTCAGGCAGATATCGTTCAATGCCGGATTGACGCTTTGTTCAAGCTGCCTTGGCGGGCGCGGATCGCGATTGAGGATCTCGTCGAACAAATCGTTGATCGTATGGCCCGAGAAGGGTAGTCTGCCGGTTAAAACCTGATACAGAATCACCCCGAGGCTCCAAATATCGGTTCGCCCATCGAGATGGTGTGTCCGTCCGCGAACTTGTTCGGGCGACATGTAGGCGGGCGTCCCCGCGATCTCTCCAGCTTTGAGATGTTGCATTTCCTCGTGAACGGCCAGTCCAAAGTCCGCAACGCGAGGCCGACCGTCTTTATCGATCAAGATGTTCGCCGGTTTGAGATCGCGATGAACGAACCCTCGACGATGCGCATACCCGAGCGCTTGAGCGACACGGATCAAGATTTCGAGCCCTTCGGACAGCGGAAGTTTGCCGCCCGTCAACCGCTGCGCAAGCGATTCACCATCGACATACTCCATCACGACAAACAATGAGCCGTTGGAATGCTTGGCGACATCGTAAAGCGTCACGATGGAGGGATGGCTCAATCTTGCCGTTGAACTGGCCTCACGCAAGAACTCTTTCGACTGTGTATCGTCGACAAATTGAACTTGATGCAGGGACTTGATCGCAACCAGGCGATCGAGTTGGCTGTCACGGGCCAAATAAACCGATCCAAACCCACCTCGACCGAGCAGCCGAATGACTTCATAGCGTCCAAAGTTTTCAAGCGTTGAATCGTTCGTCCGCTTGTCGAGAGACCGCTTGCCGTGAGCATGCCCGTCCGTTTGGTCGACTCGTTCGTTCGATTCGGCGTTCACAATCGTGTCCAGGCAGTCTGCTGGCGACGCATCGTGAATGGCGGTGGTATACAGTTCGGGGTACGTCGCCAGCAGTTGCGACACATCGTCTTCATCGCCGAATTGCTTGCGATAACGCAATTCTTGGTCAAGCAATTCGAGTCGCGTTTGATAGTCGGTCCTAACCAGGGTAGCCTGACGGAAGTACTCCTCGATCGGAACGGAAATCTGATGCTCCCATCGACATCGCAAATCAGCCAACAGGACGTCCAACTGGCAACGGGCTGAATCACACTGATTCAGCAGCGTTGACAAATCAGGAGGCGCCGCATTTGAACTCCACGCGTCAACGACCTGACCGGCGAGACGTTGCCCGAAAGCGTTGTCCAGACGGTCCGACATTGTTTCTTACCCTTGCACTTTCAAACTTGACAGTTACTTCCAGGCAAATCCTTCAGGTGAATTACCTCATTGTTCTTCGCGCGACGCATCAACGCAAATCGAATGAAGCGAATGAATTATACCATGCGTGGTCCGGAATGATGCCCTTGCGTTAAACGAAGCGAATCACCTCATTTCTGACCACGCGACGTATATTCATCACGTCCCCCACGGTTTGTTCGTGAGGATACAAAAAAAGGACAAGTCAAACGACTTGTCCTTCTGTTCATTCATCGACGGCAAACCCGCCCGATCCTATCGCGTCGGATCGAAACCAGTTTGCGCCAATTCTTCCTCCTCCTGAATGATGATTCGCGGAGTCACCATCAGCATCAGACTGTTGGTTTCACGTCCGGTACCAACGTTCTTGAACAGTCGATTGATGTAAGGAATCTTGCTAAGGATCGGCACGCCCTGCTCGGAACGTGTCTCCCGCAATCGCTTGATGCCGCCCAGCAAGATCGTTCCACCGTCGGGTACGCTGACGGTGGTGCTGACCGATGTAAAGGCGAAGGTCGGCAATTGAACGGTCGTTCCTTCGTTGACTTGCTCTTCGGATACGTCCTCGTCGTTCGCGTCGATCACACCATCGCCGTTGGTGTCCCGGCGGGTGGAGTTGTTGGTCGTCGAACGACCTTCAAACGTAAAGGTATCGACCTCGCCGATCTGGCTGAAGAACGGAACCAATGTCAGTCGCACAAAGCGTCGGTCATCGCTGACGACGGCCTGGACGTTGAGGGCGGTTCCTTCGTTCAACACGACGATGATCGGTTGTTGCGCGACGGCAAAGTCGCCCACAATCGGTGTCACGCTGATGACGAACGGACGTTGTGATTGATCGTTGATCGACGCGATCTGACCATCAAACAGCGTCACCTTGGGAGCTTGCAGTACGTTCGTACGACTGTCCCTTGAGCCGCTTCCAGGAAGAAGAAGGCCTCGATGTCACTGAGGATCGCAAAGCCGATACTCGCCGCTGATCCAGGGTCGAACCCACCAAAGGCCGGCACGGAGGCACCGAAACTGCCCTGATTGAAGGCGATGTCGAAGTCAGCCGTTGGCGTGCCGGCGGCATCTCCAAGACCGATGGTGACATCGGGACCTTGGTCGTCCAGAGGCAGTTCCGACACATTGTCGTCGAACTCAACGTTGAAGCTCAAGCCAATACGCTCGAAGAAGTTGTCCGCCAAGGAGATGAATCGGACTTCGATCGTCACCTGCAAGTTCTGCAAGCGACGTAGCGATTCGAGCAGTTGAGTGATCTGATCGTGAACTTCGCTGGTCGTACTGACGACCAAGCTCAAGTTGGCCCGATAGGGACTCATCGTACTCGGACCACCGAGCGCTTCCCAAGTGTCGGGCACAATCGTTGCTTGAATCAATTCCATCAGCGAGTCAAAGTCGGCGATCGCACCGCCACCCATCGATCCGGGCTGCGTTGTCTGACCTTGATTTCCGCCGTTGCCTCCGAAGCCGAAGGTCGACGGCGGTGTGAAGCCCGCCTGAGCCATCACGTTGGGATTCAACGAGGTTGGCGACATCGGTGAGTGATTCGCCGCCAGCCCCGTCAGCGAAACCGGGACCGTCGCGACGTTCAATCGATTGTTGGCCATCGCGTGAGCCGCTTGAATGGCTCCCGCCAGACCTGTCTCGTAAGATGTCGTAAAGTTCGGAATTGGTAACACCAGCGAAGCAACGCGGTAGGTAACTGGATAGACATCGGATCGCTGCATTTCCGCGCTGGTGATCATCAACACTTCGTTACGGATAACGTAGCTTAGATCCAACGGAGTCAGAATCAACATCAACGCACTGCGAAGCGAAATCGGTTGGCTCAAGTCGATACTGACCGACTGGTCGCGTGTCATGTTGAATGCGGACAAGGCACGGTCGTCAATGTGCATCGGAATACCGGTCATCTTGCTGAGCGTGTCGATCACCTCGCCGAGAGGCCGATTGTCGAAACGGACTTCGACCGGTGTCGTTAAGCGACTTTCAATCTCTTGTTCGCGTGGACCCATCCGACGGTTGGCGGCTCGTTCGCTCTGCAACCGCGTTGTGCTCATCGGTGCCCACTCACGGGCATCGGCAAACCGCAGTGGATTACGATCATCAAACGGAATCGCTGATTCATCAACGGATTCCAAAGTGTCGATGAAGCCGATCTCCTTTCGACCCTTAATCTCCTCCGCTTGGCTGAGCCGGATTCCCATGCGGGCGTTGTGCCACAACAACGTCGCCACCGGCGATTCGGGTTTCAGTTCATTGACCTGCTTGGCAATGATCTCCGCTTCGGGATATCGCTGTTCATCCATCAGCTTATTGAACTGCTCAACCAACTGAGAAATCTTCTGATCGACCTCGATCGTTTCGAATTGTTCGCGGTTGATCTCTTCGCGGATCATATCGTTTTCGATATCCAACTCGATCTGAGCACGGTTCTGCTCAATATACTTCTGCTGCGACGTAATTTGCCGGTCGACCATCGACAACATTTGTTGCCGCGACGCCGAGTCGGCGTCGGTGTTGGCGGCCACGCTCCGGCGCAACGCATTCAATCGATCCAACGCTCCCATTGGACTCGTCTTTTTCTGTTGTTCGACGTTCGCCAGTTCAGCCGTGACCTCACGCATGAGTCGTGCGCGGGCGAGCGTTTGCTCTTGCGTAACCGCATCGAACGCGCCACCCGCTTCGCCTGCCGGACGTGGCGCGGGAGCAGGCTGCATCAAAGTCAGCTTGTCTTTTAACTGACGCCGAATGATCGGATCGAGCTGCGCTTCGTTCTTCCATGCTTCCAGGAACAACTCCCTTGCCTTAGCACTATCGCCGGCTGACAATGCGTCGACTCCCTGGCGATACAAATCGTTCGGATCCTTCGGCTGGGGAACCTGTGGCAAATCGCTCCCTTCGGTCGGCTCTTGCGGCAGTGTGGCCTGGGCCTGCATGACTTGCGATTGATCCAAGCTGGGATTGTACGCTCCCTGTTGAACTTGCCCCGCGGAAGGGGCATTTCCCAACGGCATGACCGCACCGGCCTGCATCACGCTTCCGGGGATGGCCGGATTTTGTGCGAACGCCTGTGCCGACTGTGATTGTCGCTTCAGCATCGCGTTAGCGTCCAACAACAGTCCCCAAGGTCGCTTTTGACCGGAGCGGAACGCCGGATCGGGAACCTCTAGGCTGTCGGCTTGCACCGCCAATTGATGTGCCAACTGATATTCGCCACGATCAAATGCGGCGACGCCGAGGGCCATCAAACGTGCGACTTCGGCAAGCCGCTGGTCCAGCGGGGCGTCCTTCGTGATCCGAGCATACGCTTCGCCGTTGAGCCCTGGTGTCGGAGCGGAAGTTTGTGCTGAAGGCAAACGGCGGAGATTGGATGACGCGGTGTTGTCTGATTCCACTTGCATCTGCATCGGGGGAAGGCTGAATCCTCCAGACGCTTGCTGGGCGGGAATCTGCAATTGCAATCCGCCCTGCGTTGGCATGGTCGCCATCAAGTCCTTGGGGGCGACGCCCATTGATTGCAGTTGAATGTAGAGATTGTCGAGTTCGGGACGAAGCTGAGGAAACTTCGACCACATGCTCGCTGCGTTCCGAAACGCGGAGATCGCGACAGGCAGGTTTCTCTGCTCGATTGCTTGTTTTGCTTGCCGAATCAAATCAAAGGCTTGCGCCAGGTCCGGTGGTGTTTGTCCAGCAGTCGGCTGCTGGGCGGCACCTGCCGGATTCACGGGGGTCTGGGCGTGCGTCTTCGCATTCATGCTGATAAGCACCGCTCCCGCGAGAGCGATTGATGCGACCCAAAGTCTGTTGTTCACCGTTGCAGTCAACGCGAATCTCCTTCATCGCGAGAGGCTCTTCGACAAGCGCCCCGCCAGCCAATGTTCGCCAACGAAATTCATTTTCGATGCGATTACGAGAACATCGCCTTGCGTCACGCCATCCATGGCAATGATCGACGCAAACGAACGATCTCGCTGTCGTCTCTGCCCGTTCCGTTGGGCAGCCACGAGCATCCAAGACCTCGCGTCCCGCGCAAAGTTTGGACAGGGGGTGAGTACCAATCGGAAAGCGCTCGCGTCAAGCCGAATCTTGTTCCAACCAAAAATATTTTTGTTGGATCAAGACATGCTGAAATGCTTGCTGATGGGGTCCAGATGACAAAGCAGAATTGTGAATCGGACCGACTGGACGCAGCGACGATTTTGCGATATCAAAAGGCATTTCCCAGCGCGTGCTATCTAAACGATCCCGAGTTGATTCAATGCCAGCAAAGAAGATTTTGATGCTTGTCGGCGATTTCGTCGAAGACTACGAAGCGATGGTCCCCATGCAGATTCTGTTGTGTGTCGGTCATCGCGTCGATACCGTTTGCCCCGACAAGCGACCGGGCGAGAAAGTGGCGACGGCCATTCATGACTTTGAAGGACATCAAACCTACAGTGAAAAGCCGGGTCATCAGTTCGCCATCACCGCCGATTTTGCGACCGTCAACGCCGATCAGTTCGACGGACTCGTGATTCCCGGCGGTCGGGCTCCCGAGTATTTGAGAATGAATTCAAAGGTCATCGAACTTGTTCAGGCATTTGCAGCGGCACGAAAACCGATCGCCGCGGTCTGCCACGGCCCGCAGATCCTTGTCGCTGCGGGACTTCTCAAGGATCGAAAGTGCAGTGCCTATCCGGCGGTTGCGGCCGAAGTGGTTGCTGCGGGGGGAGAATTCGTTCCAGCATCGGATGGGTTCGACAACGCGCATGTCGACGGCAACTTAGTCACCGCACCAGCTTGGCCGGCGCATCCCGCTTGGATGCGAGCGTTCCTGGAATTGCTGGGTACGAAGATCGAACTTTAATACTCAAAGTTCAATCGCTCGACGTGCCAAAGTATTGATTTAGAAAGGCTTGACGATTTCCTTCATGCTTGACGTATTGGACCAGTGCGTACAGCTTTTGTTGATCGCGTAGCAGCTTTTCGTCGAGTCGATCCTGGTCTGTCAGTTCAACAGGCAAATCACTGACAACGTCGACGTTCAGCGGTCGGAGCGAACCTTCGATGGCTCCCCAACGTTCGAGCATTGACAACGCGGTATCCAAGCGATGATCGTGCTTGTCCTTTTTTGTCAGTTGATTGCGAAGCCATTCGATTCCGTAGGCATCAATTTGTTCGGCGTCATACTTTAAGAAGTCGTATGTGCGTCGGTAATAGTCAGCCGATGGATTACTCCACGCAATGAATTCCATCTGCGTGGCCAAGTCCGCTTCTTCGTAAAGAAGGGTGCAGGTCGCGGGGCGTCCATCGCGACCCGCCCGCCCGATCTCTTGGTAATACGATTCCATCGAGCCGGGGACATCCGCATGAATCACAAAACGGATGTCATCCTTGTCGATCCCCATGCCAAATGCGTTGGTCGCCAAGACCATCACGTCGTCTCCCGACATGAACTCATCCTGGACGCGGCGTCGTTCGTGACGCGGAAGTTCGCCGTGATAAACCATGTGCGGGATATCTTCGGCCCACAGTGCATCGCTGAATGCTTCCAGCGTCTTGATCAATGTGAAATAGACAATCCCGCTGCCATTGGCCTGCTCGCGGATCGAACGAATGAGCGATCGTTTTTCGTCCTGCCCCCAGACATCGACAACATTCAATTCCAAGTTGGGCCGATCGATTCCTTCATGAAAGATTGGCATTTCCTCGGGTCGCAATCCAAGCTGTGCGATGATGTCGGCTTGTACCTGAGGCGTCGCGGTTGCTGTCAGGGCGATGGTTGTCGGATCACCCAGTCGCTGTCGAATTTCGCGCAATCGCGTGTAATCGGGACGGAAATCATGCCCCCATTGACTGATGCAATGCGCTTCGTCAACGGCCAACAACCGGACCTCGCGCTGTTGAAGAACCTGCAAGAAATCGGCTTTGCGAAAACGCTCGGGCGTCACATAAAGCAGATCGTGCAAACCTTTGGCGACCTGCTCATACCGCTTTTCACGCTCCGACCGATCAAGTGACGAATTGACGTAGGTCGCGTCGATGTCGCGTTGCTTCAAACTGTCCACCTGATCCTTCATCAAAGCAATCAGAGGCGAAATAACCAAAGTCAACGGCGGGGGAGAGCTTTCCCCTTGCGAACGTGATCGACCGTTGCGTGCAAAGTGCAGGGCGGGTATCTGATAGCACAAAGACTTTCCCATGCCCGTCGGCATGATGACCAGCGCATGTCCGCCGGCAAGAACATGATCGATAATCCGCCGCTGCTTGCCGCGAAACCGTTCGTATCCAAAGGCCTCTTGCAGAAGGGCCTGCGGTGTTGCGGTGGGGGATTCGTTCACCGGGAGATCGTTTCCTTGCCGACCCACGGCTGCAGCACCGTCGGCACTCGAATCGATCCATCTTCTCGCTGGTTATTCTCCATAATTGCGATCATGGCTCGACCGGTTGCAAACGCCGTCCCGTTGAGCGTGTGAACGAATTGCGTTCCTTTCTCCCCTTTCGTTTTGAAACGCACATTCAGTCGGCGGGCCTGATAGTCGGTGCAATTGCTGGTGCTGGTCACTTCGCCCCACTGTCCCGCATCGCCTCGACCAGGCATCCAAGCTTCCAAATCGTATTTTCGGTAGGCGGGTCCGCCGAGATCACCCGCCGCCGTATCGACGATGCGATACGGAATTTCCAGAGCATCGAACAATTCGCATTCCGTCTGACGCAGTTCCTCGTGAATCGCATCACTCTGCTCCGGCTTCGTGAACGCAAACATCTCGACTTTCGTAAACTGATGCACGCGATACAACCCTCGCGACGCCCTGCCGGCCGCTCCCGCTTCCGTTCGGAAACAGTGGCTCAGGCCACACAGTTTGATGGGCAATTCATCAGCGTCAATCGTTTGCCCGGCGTACATTCCACCAAGCGTTATTTCGGCCGTACCGACCAAATGAAGATCGGTGTTCTCGATGCTGTAGATTTGCGTTTCCGGCCCCCGAGGCGTGAATCCGATTCCTTGCAACACCGACGTTGTCGCCAGGTCGGGCGTCGTCACGGGAACAAAACCTTTTACGGATAAGCTGGCTTAAGGCGAACTGCTGCAATGCTCACAAGCCGAGCAGCACCGCTTCATTCTTTAAAAGTAGAATCCCGAACCGGTCACCCGTGCTCCCGCTTCAAAATCGACAAGGTCGAGCGGTTCGGCAAGATCAAGATGATCCTTCGGTTTGAAGTCAAACGTTGGAACCTTCGTTTCGCCGAAGCCAAGCTCCTGGGCATCCTCCTCGCCGCCGTCGGGAACATCGGGATGTGTCATGCCTGGCACGGTCGCCAACAAATCGGCCACTTCGGCATCGATTTCATCATGCCGCTCTCTATGCGGCGCCCTTTGTTCACGAAGAGACCGTCCCTCGGCAATGAACTGTTGACGCTGATCATTGTCCTTTGCCGACTTGATTTTGTTGCTCACTTCGTTTGCCTGGCGATTGAACTCTTGCGAGTCAGCCAGCAGCTTGCGTTGTTCTTCAAGTTCGACAATGCGTGGAATGTCGCATGCGGCACCATCGTCGGCAATTGGCGGCACAGCATCCGAGTTTTCGAGAAGATATTTGAGCATCAAGCATGATTTGAAGGAATCGTGGAAGGGAGGCGGGAAACGATCGAAGCCAAGTGTAAAGATGATACGCGATGACCGGGCAACGATGAAATCCTCTGCGAGTGCGTAATCCTAAAGTCGTTGAAAGAGACATAATCGAATCAGTCAACGCATGTGCATGCTGGAGCGCGTTTGACATTTCCTTTGCCAATGTCTTTTCAGTTAATCTGGGCGAAGCCGTCGCTGGGTAATTTTTCGTTGCCGTGCGGCAAACTGTGTCGTACGTTTCAGCGGTGAAACTGTCCACTAGCGTTTACGAATGATAAGAACCTAACATGCTAACCGCATCCGCCACAGCTAAGCTGTCCGACGTTTTAACCGTCGCGCAATTGCCAGCCTTGCCGCACAGCCATGATTACGTTGTTGCAATTGTCGCAAAATCCAGACAATGGCCCGCTCCAATATGCTGCTCCGATCGAGGCCGATCCGGGTTTGCTGGGCCAAGTGTTGAAGTTCGTCAATTCGTCCTACTTCGGTTTTTTCTCGCGAAATTGGCAGCGTTCATCAGGCACTGACATTGCGGAAGCCGTTAAATCACAAACTTTGCACCCTTGAAGCCGCTGTGTTCAGCCGGTTCCGAACCCGAAGCTCGCTGCATTCGGACTTGAAGAGTTCGGCAAGACTCAGCTGCGACGAGGGGTCTTCTCTCGCCCGAGAACTTGGTCGCGTCTTGAAGCTCTCGCAACGCGGAGGACCTCTTCGCCGGTCGCTGTTGCAAGATATGGCGATTCCGCTGTTGCTGAAAGAACTGCCAACCGAGTACGACGTTTTGCTGGAGGTTCGCGAAACGAACAAGCTGCGTTTGAGCACTCGAACGCGTCCGATTCGGGTGGATCACGCTGAAGCGGCTGGCGTCTTCGGGCGCGAAAATGGAATTTGCCCGAAGAGTTTGCGGGGTTGATGGAACGGCATACACAGTTGACGAATTGTTAGCCACGGGAACCGACATTCGAGGACACGCCTGCGTCGCCTTTACTGCATTGCTGCCTTGCTGCAGCGACGCGACATGGTCGGAGCAACCGCTGTTTGTCGATGGCTTTCGTCAATCGCAGGCCCCGCTATCGATCTGAAGTCGTTAATGCAAAACGGTCGACGAGCAGGTTGAGCAGCTCGCTCCGCTGCTGAAATTGCCGGTTCCACGCGTCAAGCTGGCCGACCTCGTTTAATCGCAAGCCGGAAGCCTGTGCCACAACGTGCAAGGCCAGTCCTTACAACGACGAGATGTCTTTGCCTTAGTGCGTAGCGTGACAGCGTTTCCTGATAGCGTTTCTTGCTCTTTCTTCGACAATACTGAATTTGCCGCGTGCTTTCGCTTTCCTTGCAGTTCGGCACCATCGTCAGCGATTCGATCTGAAAATCGCTTGATCGCATCGACGAGCTTTTGAACCGATTCCGGATTGACGGTTGAACCGTATCCGGCACGCGTGGCACGTTCAAGTTCACGTCCCAGGGTCGGCAACGTCTTCGGAGCCCTCTTGCTGACTCCCTCTTTCATCGCTTCGGTCGCCCGAGTGGCCTCATGCAGGCCTTGCTGCGACGTATAGACTGTTCTGCAACCGTGAAGACGTGCTCGTTGGTCGTAAAGAAGGTCACCGCACGTCGGAACACGCGATCTTTGACATCATGAGTCTGCTTCAACTTTGTAATCAAAGTTTCACCGACATCGTAACCAATCGAAAGATTTTCGGAGATGTCTTTTCAACAATTGAAATGTGCGGTCCTCTCTTCAAATTTTTGACGCGCTTCATCTCGCTGCACCAGGCGAGACTGTGTCCTCATCTTCGCCGGAAAGTCATCGATCGCCGTCTGTGCATCGGCAAGGGCCTGCTGTGCTTGGGTGAGCGTTGGTCCATGCATGTCCAACAATTCAGCCGCCAAGACCTCCGCTTCCTTTAACGCGAAGCGGAAGTCGATATACCCATCCATGATCGCCTCTTCTCGCGAAAGCTGATCTTCGTGTCTTTCGTCACATCGCGATAGACTTCGATGATGCTGTCGAATCGGTCCGCTGGCGTCCCGCGACGGATTTTCATCCACCAATTCTGCCATCGTTCAGTAAAGCCGATGCGGCCATCGTCCAACTGCGCGATCAGCATTTTGCTGTCTCACGTACGGAATCGAACATCTGCGTGATTTCCAAATACCGATTGCCAACCTGAATGTTTTCGACGTTCTCTCGCACCAATTGATTGAACGTGCCTGCGTGCTGAATCACTTCGGCAATCGCCAAGACACGTGCCTCATCATCGTGCTTGACACTTTCCAGCAAGTGAATCATCTCTTGCGGCGTATCCTCGCGTTTGAAAGGCCGAATTTATCCAACACCTGCAATGCGCTGTCCATTTGTGCATCGAACCGGTATTGGATGGTTCCATCGACGTGGATGGCGCTTTGGTGGAAAGTGGTTCGGGCTGCTGTTGTTGTGCTTGATTCATGACCGTTCAATCGATGGAGGGCGCCAGTGATTTATACCGTGCGTGGTCTGGAATGATTCGTTTGCATTTAATGAAGCGAATCACCTCAATTTCGGCCACGCGACGTATAAGAATGCCAGAAAGACGCTGCGACGAGATCACAGCGTATCACTTTTTATCGCAGATACAAAGCTACCTAAGCGGAGGTGAGTGAGGATTCAATCGGAAGCAGGTCGCTTAAAGCGACGTCAGTTTAGGGACCATCGGCGTTCGAGCAATTCCTCGCGTCGATCAGCGGACCAGTGGCTAGAATCAGCCCTCGATCACCCATGATCATGTCGAACGCCGTATGAACTTGGTCTTCCGTGAGTAAGCCTTTTCGCTTCGTAAAGTCGAATTTCGGCAAAGCGCTTCGAGCGGATTTTCCGGAGTGTCCTTGATCAATCGACCCACCCGCGTCATCGCCGCCGCAGGGGCGTCAGTTCCGGAAACGGATTCAATTTCCAATCGTCCATTCCGGAGCCGAACACAGCAAGCTCCTCACGGACGATCTGCTCGGGATCGGCATCTTCATCTCCATTGCCTGGAAAACAGTCGATTGTCGAGTTTCCTTCGACGGACGTCCGAGCGACTGTCCTGTGGCGCCAGATTCTTATCCAGCGGACTCCGATTCGCTGTAAACCCAACCATTGACCGCATTCTTGTTTACCGAAACGTCAATACGCAGGAAAGCGTCCAATCCTTCTTCCTGAGCTTCCAGCAACTCGTCCGCCCGACCGGTACCCAGATAGAAGAGCCCTGGACGAATGCGATTCGAATCTCCACCCAGTCCGCCAAAAAAACCGAGTCCATTAAGGTTTTCGCGCTCATGCTGCGGGAGCCATCATCTCCGCACCACCTGCGTTCATCGCCCCGGCACCAACCATGTCAAACTCCGTCGGGGCAACTCCCGCCATTGCGGCCCTCTCTGTCGCGGTGCGTACGCCAGCGGCTGACATGCCGGGTGCAACCATCGCTCCAGACCTCTTCGTTAGCGACCGCGTTCATCGCAGCCTCGTCCATCATTTCGCCAGAAGCCATTTTACGCCAGGCCGCCCCGCGCCAGGTGCCACACGGCGCTCGCCGGGCATCAGGTCACCCGCTTGAACGGTTGCGAACACACGTCCGAAGTCGCCACGCTTGAAGCTTTGTTCGTACAGATCCAAAGCAACCGTGCCCACCAATCCCACGTATCGATCGATCTCGCCATGAGGACCACTTAAATCGCTGCCGACTTGCCCCATCCCCCGATTCCATCATCGGCATTGCCCCATATCGCCGCCCCCCGCCACTTCACCACCGCCAGCGGAGGCTCCACGTCCACCCGCGGAGCACGAGCGGCAACGGCCTCCTTGGGTTCTTTTCATGTTTTGCCTAATCGGATGCATTTCCCCTTCGTGCTTCACTGTCGCCGTGTTGACTAAGTGATACCAAGTCGCAATCCTCAGGTCGGCTTCCGAGCTAAAGAAGAAAAGCCGACGAAATCGTACGATTGAGAGGCTTTTGCAAGTTCTGGTTCGACTACCAAATGAGCCAACAACAGCTCATAGGCACGCTCTTCCATGCCTGCGGCAAAAGCGAGCTTGGCATGATAAAGGCAGTCGGTCGGAACGGGTTCCGGCTCAGGCGGGCAAGCTGCTGCTCACCGAACTGAAGCCCACCGGGATTGCTGCCACCGTTACTCGGCATCGTCATTTCAGTCGACATCGCCACTTCAGTCGACATCGCCACTGGGAGACATCGCCATTTCGGGAAGACATCGCCATATCCGTCGACATTGGCTGGCCTGAAGCAGCCGCCTCCATCGCCATCATTTCGGGGACATTGTCGCTGGGTCGGTCGACACGCCTGCTTCCGTACTGGCGGACATTTCGCCGGTCGGCATTGTCATCGCCGGATCCGCCATGGCGGAGGATGACATCTCAGGGCTCATCGTCATAAGCGCTCGACCTCGGTGGCACCAGGCATGGCGGGGTCGGTCGAGAAGGTTCCATCGAAGATGGCTCGCCGAACCTGGCTCCATCGCCGCCATTTCCGCAGAGACGGACGCCTCGCTGGAGCTCGACGCTTCGCCCGTTGAGGTCGAAGCTGCCATTTCAGACGAAGGTTGCTGCACCTGATGTCGGCGTCGGCTCGGAGTCTTCCGACGGTGTTACGACAATCGTGGGAGGACTTTTCGACCCGCAACCGGGAAGGGCGACCAGTGAAAGACAACATACGAACGATAGATACTGTTTCATTTCCGAAGGGTCCATTATTGTTGAAAAATTGATAAGCACCAACGCATAAGTAAGTTTTTTCGTTTAACGGCAAGCCGAAGGCGACGGCGAAACACTGGAAAACGTCGCCTTCGGCTTGCCGTTAAACGAGTTATGCTCAATGAGGTGATTCGCTTCATTAACACGAAGGCATCATTTCGGACCACGCAACAAAGTAACGTCAGGTGGGAATCATGAAGCGAGCCGCTTCTTTGATTTCCGTTCACACAACGTCCTCCATCCGATTCACCAACGCGACCGACCGACCGCCGGGCTGCGGAGCCGATTCATTATGGCGTCTCGTGAAACAGTTGTCGAGTAAAACACCCTAATCCTGCGGTAAGGGACCACTGAAGCCAATCGCTTACAAGGCAAAGAACTAGCTAGCATTTGTCAGCCCGTTGCGTAGCTCGGCGGGTTCGAGGGAAAACCAGCAGGCTACAGCAAGTGCAGGCGTTAAGGATCGGCTTTCCCTATGAAGTACAGGGTGATACGCGTCGACTAGGCCAAAAGCCAAGCATGGCGACACATGAACACATTGACACATACCGCTTTGCTTAGCAAAACTTTGTGGTCAAATTGTAGTATGCAAAGGGAACCATTTCGACACAAAAAAGCTTCCAAGCGTCAGCAGCAGGCGGTAATTTGAAGGCGTGAAAGCTGCACTCATCCGCTTTATACCGTGCATGGTCCGAAATGATGCCTTCGCGTTAAATGAAGCGAATCACCTCATTTCTAACCACGCGATGTATAAAACGCATTTCAACGGTACTGTTTCAGATTACGATGAAATCTGGGAAATGCGACTGAAAATGATTTGAAAACCGTGGAACCGTGACTGCGAGAAAAGGTTTAATTGAAGGCGAATTTATTTTAATAGGCTTATGTCAATGCAACTTGCACAAATGTTTCGCGATCGATCGAAACGGAAAGTTGGTCGCTTCCGTCGTACGACGATGCGTCGTCTGACCGCGGGCTTTGAACAGCTCGATGCTCGACGTGTGCTGGCATCGATAACAGGCGTCGTCTATTCCGATCTGGATGCTTCAGGAACACAGAATGGGACTGAACCTAGCCTCGACCAAAGGCTGGTGTACTTGGACCGCAATTTCGATGGCGCGTTTTCGCAGGACGAGCCGTATCAGTTGACCGGCGATGATGGTCGTTTCAGTTTCGGTGATTTAGAGCCTGGCGGCTACCGCGTTCGCATGTATGACGGCACCGGGACGCAACAATTAACCTCGCCGGCGAGTGGGCATCACTCGGTCACCTTGAACGACGAGAGTGATGTCGCCGATGTTTCGTTCGGTGTTCGACTTCAAGGCACCAATAACGCCCCCACTTCTGAAAGCGTCGTTTTGGAGACCGCCGAGGGCCGATCGTTTGTTGTTCTGCCAGCCCATGGATTAGTCCGCCGCCACGGTTCAGACGCCGCCGGACAGCAGTTTGTCGCCTTGCAGACATCTGGGGCGCAAAATGGTGAGTTGGTAATTGCCCCCGATGGTCGAGTCAGCTATCTGGCGGAGGATGGTTTTGTCGGAGAGGACACGGCAACGTATATCCTTCACGATGGTCGTGATGCTTCCGAGTCTTTGACGTTGACGGTAATGGTCGTTGCCGACGGCGAGCCGTTGCAAGGAATCGCCTTGGAAGGAGATCCGCTCCCTGAGAACTCTCCAGCAGATACGGTTATCGGGACCCTTCGCGTATTGGACCCCGCAGCGCAGTTCGTTGACTCCTTTACTGTTTTCGATTCTCGATTCCGCATTGAAGGGAATTTGCTGATCTTGGCCGATCCAACGGCCGCTAACTTTGAGGTCGATCCAGTGTTGCGGCTAACGGTGCAGGCCGCCAACGAACCACAAGGTCAAGAGCTATTTCAGTGGGAACTTGCGATTCCCGTCGCCGATGTTGATGATCCGGTAACCGATGTTCGAGGACCGGGAACGGTCGGCGTGATCGAGCATGACCTTGGTTCGGTTTTGGGAATGGTGGAAGTTGAAGACGAAGACACACTGACGATCCACACTGTCGAGGTTAGCGATGATCGGTTCGAAGTTGTTGCCGGCCAGTTGAAGTTGCGCGATGACGAAGCCTTGCTGTTTCCCGAAGACAATGGCTTGGTCCTGACGGTCCTTGTAAACGATCCAGCCAACGGTGGTTCGACCGTATCGGACCTCGTAACCGTTACTGTCGACAACGTAAACGACCCGCCCACGGGCATCAACGTCAGCGGCAGTATCCGCGAATTGACCTTGGGCGCGGTTGTTGGCGAAGTGAGCGTTTCCGACCCCGATCCAGATGACGACTATACGATCACCGTTGATGACGCCAGATTTGAAATCGTCGATGGCTTCCTAAAACTGCGTGACGATCAATCGGTTGTTTACTCCGACGTCGAACCGTCCATCACGCTTCAGTTGACCGCTTCGTTGAGCAACGAAATCGATGGGTCAATCAGTGAAGAGATTGTCGTTCCGATCATCGAGAGTCCTTCTCCGTGGCAAAATTTGCCCGAGAGCCTGGATGTCAACAACGATGGGCAGATCACGCCTCAAGATGCGTTGATCATCTTGAACGCGCTGAACTCACGTGGCCCAGGCCCGTTGCCGCTTCCATTCGATGGAACCGTCTTTATCGATGTCAACGGCGACGGTTTGCTGACGCCGTTGGACGCTTTGATCATTGTCAACGAATTGAATTCCATTCGCAGCCTGGGAGATCTTCCTGGTGGCGGCTTTCCTCCAATTGGCGAGGCGGAGCAACCAGACCGCAGCCCAGCCCAGCCCGAAGGTGAGCAGATCGCCGAGTCCTCCGAAACTTCAGGACCGATGAATGGCTCGCCAAGCATGTCCATTCAACAGGCTCCATCCGTCTCCCAACCTCTTTACGCCGCGACGGATGATGACGTGGAAGATGAAGTGTTCAACGAGTTGAATGATTGGCTCGCTCCCGAACTCCATTTCGTGTAGCGGGTCGTTTCCCCTCGAGCGACCACGTCGCACGATCAACGACGGAACATTGTCGCAAGATATACCGTGCGTGGTCTGGAATGATACCTTCACGTTATATGAAGCGAATCACCTCATTTTTGACCACGCGACGTATAAACGCACGATTGAAACAGGCGTAGCGCGGCAACGGTCCACGAAACATTGTGGACTCGCAATACATGCATTCCCTTGACGGCCATCGCCAACGAGACGCCAATGGTACCGATATCCCGAAGCGTCAGGTCGTCGCCGACAATTTTTCCGACGAACCCTTTGCGGGAATGTCCAATCAAGATTGGAACATTCAAGTCGCCGAAGCGTTCGGCACGCCGTAGCAGTTCGATGTTGTGCTCGTGCGACTTTCCAAATCCGATTCCCGGATCGAGACAGATTCGATCGCCGTCAATACCACTGTGCAAGAGGTCCGTCTTGCGAAGTTCCAGATACTGAAAGATCTCTTCGACAACATCGACGTACGTGGGATTGTCTTGCATCGTTTGCGGATTGCCTTGCATGTGCATCGCGCAGATCCCCGCATTCGAATTCTTCGCGACTTCGATCATCCGGGGATCGCCTTCCAATCCGGTGACATCGTTGATGATCTGTGCCCCCGCTGAAACGGCTTCCTCCGCGATGGAAGCTTTTGACGTGTCGATCGATATCGGGCAGGTTAGTCGCTGAGCGAGTTGCTCGACGACGGGCATCACGCGATATCGTTCTTGTTCTCCCGCAGCCCTTCGCTGTTACGTTTCGCACCCAACAGGTTGGGCGGGAACTGAGAGGATATCCGCATGACGACTAGCCAATCGATCACCGCGAGCCAACTGGTATGCTTCCTCAATGGTCTGAAAATCCCAAGGATCGGCTCCAGGGTCTGCTTGGAATTTGCTGCGCAAGCTTTGAAAGGCCGCCTCGATCTGCGGAAGCGAAGCGTCTCTTGGAACGCCAAGTCGGTTGTAGGCTTGCTCAATATCGTTCATGGAACAATCGTTTCGATATCTGACGGGGTCTACGTTTCCATTCGCGACTTACACCGTGCCGTCGGCCGAAAATGAGGTGATTCCAGCTTCACCTCAAATGAAATGCAAAAGCATCACTCCAGACCACGCACGGTATAACATTCTATCGAGCAAATTAACTTACTTCCGCCTGGGGGACATGCAACGGGACAATGCTCAACGAACAACCCGATGCCGACAATCGATCGATTGTCGGCCACCCAAGTCAATCTCCAATACGCATTGTCGGATTTACCATTGCATCCGTCCCCAAGTGGCGAATGGTCGATTTTCAACCACCCGTGGTAGGCGACCAGCCAACCTGTCGATTCGGAAAGCCTTGCATTTCAATGTTTTTACGAAAAACGTTTCAGATAAGCTTATTCACTGAAATTCAACAAGATATGCAAACCCAATTGGACGCTTGGGGAAAGACCGCTTAAGATGCCATTAAAGCCTTTACCTACCGACTCAACGACGACAGCACCAGTCCTTTTGGGGCAAATCTTTTACCTCTGCGGCAACTAGCTTGCAATGACGATTTAGCTATAACTAGAGCGGTTAAATCGATGAACCCAATGACTAAGTTCGCAAAGTATTTTTTGTGGTCCAAGGATTGCTGGCACGGTTAGGTTTGCGATGGTTCCACCGAACTTTATACTGAGCATGGTCCGAAAAGAAGCTTCGCATCGTTCGATGCGAAACGCCTCCTTTCGGCCCACCCGACGTATAGAATTCCAAAGCTGCTTGACGATACATTTTGTTTTGAAAAGCATCGGAAAACGCATCAACAAACGTTCGCGGATGTTGGCCCAGGCCGGTCAATCGTTGAAATCGTTTGGTAAAGTCACGCGTTTAACCAGAAAAGCCGGTTTTAATTCGGCTTTCGTTTCCATATGACGTACGTTTTTGATTGAGATCAAAACGCATTAAGGAGTTCCCATTGACCGATAATCAACCCCAAGGCAGCAGCCGAGTCCTGCGTGGTACCTTGAACATGCTGATCATGCGAGTGGTCAGCCAGTCGCCGACCCACGGTTACGGCATTATGAAGCAGATCGAATCGGAATCGGGCGATGTTTTGAAGCTTGAGGAAGGTTCTCTGTATCCAGCTTTGCATCGTCTTGAAAAAGATGGTCTGTTGACAAGCGAGTGGCGTCAAAGCGACTCCAATCGCCGCGCGAAGTTCTATCATCTGACGGATGAAGGGACGACCGCGTTGCGAAATGAGTTGGACAACTGGAACGTTGTTTCAGCCGCTGTCAATCGTGTCGTCCAACCGGGCGGACGATCCAACGTTTTGTAAAACGTTCTGAACGAAGGTTGGGCGGTTATTGTTTATACGTCGCGTGGCCGAAAATGAGGTGATTCGCTTCATCTATTGTGAAGGCATCATATCGGACCACGCACGGTAAAAGTGATCGTCCAGCCGTCTTGTTTCCATACCGCAGTGCTTGGCTTCGGTATCGATAAAGGTTCGTCGTCGCTGTTCTCAACAGCGACGTCCGTGGCGCGTGGACCGAAACGGTTCATCCGCAATATGGAAAGTGAATCGCTGCTTAAGGCGAACAGCCAATAAGAATATACCTGCCGTTTTCGTGGCGGGATGAAGTTCCAATCCGTCGACGACACATGACGACACATGACGACAGATTGGAAGTCCGCCCTACCGTACGCTTATTCTGCCGCTCGTATTAGAGCCTCTGCGAAAACGGTGAGCCGACAGCGAAAGCTGCGGGTCTATTTGCCAGGTTCTCGGTTAGGTATCAATTGAGACCGCCACACACCATAAGCACAGGCCCCGTGCTGTGCTTATCGCATGTGGCGGCTCAAAGATCATCGTTGACCCGCGCGGCGAAGCACTGCCTCACTCGTCGGCATACACCATCGTGCTTTCTTCCTTGGTGACGGGCACCTGCGACTGGTCGCTGGTCAAAACGGCGCGCAGGACATGCGTTCCCTTAATCGTCCCGCGAACCGTCAGGCGGAAAGTGTGTTCATCTTGCGTCGACATCCGTGGCAGTGGTGCAAACGACACGATGCCCTGCGAATCGACTTGCGCCTGATGGTCGGCTTTCACGAACTCCATTCCTTGCGGTATGGCGACCTGCAATCGAACGTTCGTATCCTCGCGCGACCCGGAATTGGTGATGGTGATGGCGTATGTTGTGGACGATCCCTTTTCGATTGATCTTGATCGTCATCCACACTGAACGTGATTTCGGCCAGCGTTTCCACCGTGATCGGCTTTTCGCTGCGGGCTTGAATCCCCAAATCCGCCTGTGCTTCAAGACGCACCAATTGCTCACCCGGTTCGATCGGCATCAACACCAGGGGAACAACTCCCGATTCTCCCACCGGCAATTCCGCCAAACTCCAGAAGACCGCATGACGCGATGCATCGTACTGCCCCTTGAATTCGGTGCTCACAAACGACAGGCCGCGATCAAGATAGGCGACCACGTCGACATTGGTCGCCGAAGCCGTACCGCCGTTGGCGATCTGCAAATTGAACTTTGCCGGACGTTCCAAGAATCGACGCGTTGGACCATCAAGCACAACGGCCAATTGCGGCGCCACGATTTCAATCGGCAACGCGTTCTTCGCAACCACCTGATCTTCAGACACTAGCTGGATGTAGTTGTTCACGACGCCGGGCTTCACCGCTTTGACGATCAATCGCTGGCGTCGAACCTGTCCCGGTTGGATATCGCCCAACAGGTTGTCCAATTGCTTCCCCTTCGGATGCTCCAGTCCGTCAGGCACGTCCTCTTGAAGAACGACGCCGTAGGCGGTCCCGGTGCCGGGATTTGAAACTTCAATTTCGATTTCAACTTGCTGTCCGATCAGAACCTGCTCGGCGGCCCGTTGCACGATCTTCAATTCCGGTCGAGTACTCAACGTTCGGACGCTCGCCGCCGCCTCAAAGCTCAAACGCGCGACGCTTCCCAGTTCACCTTCGGTATGCGGCAGCATCTGCAACGTGATCGTCCGCTCGCCGCCTGGCTCAAGATCGCCGAAGTCCCATGTCATCAGGTTGCCTTGAAGCTGGGGCTGCGGTGTCGCCTCCAACAGTTCAAGACCTTCCGGAATGGCGTCCCGAACAACGACATTAAGCGCCTCCGAAGTTCCCGTATTACGAATTTGGATTGCAAACGTTGCCTGCTTACCGACATTGATCTCTTCGGGAGCCCGCTTGTGAATTGTTACGCTGGGGGATTGCGCTCCCTCCAGCAAGCGACTTCCTGGTTGTGCGAGCACAATGTTCGCGTCGACCGGTCGGTTCATCGTGCTCACACTGCGTTGCATCGGCGACGGCGTTCTCGGTGCCGAATTGCCTGTTGGGGTCGCAGCATACGCCGACGGAGGCACTTGCGCTGGGGCGGGATCAGGCTCGATCGTCTCCACCGTCACGCTGGGCATTCTCTGAGGGGCCGAAGCGTTCGTCGCCATCGGAACCGGTGGAACGGCACCGGTTTCGTTCGGGAGCATTCCGCCTTGAGGCACGGCTTGCGAAGGGCTCGGCAAATTGAAGCCTGGAGAGGTCAGCGTCTCCTGTTCAGGCGTCACTCGCGGTTGAACATCGGCTTGAAAATTCGAAGGCATGTCGACCAGCGGACCCGCCTGAATTCCGATCCCTCTTTGCGACAGGATTGGGTCGGACGCAGCTTCCGCCGCGACGTTCGGTTCCTCCACGGTTGCTGGATCGACAACCGGTTGCGGCGTGGCCTGAACTCTGGGGCCAATACCCGCGAAAGCCGAATCAGGCATTTCAACAGCGGCGGTCTGCGGATCGGTCGACTGTGGCTTCGGCTGCGCATTGATCGTGGGTGATGCCTGTGAATCGACCGATATCGCTGGCGGAGCGAAGGCGGGAGGCGCGTCGTCCGCCGAATTCGATGTCGCTACGCCAGTGCCGATGCTTTCATCACCGGTCGCAATCGGCAACGTGTTCGGCAGGTTGAACGTTGGCGAAGCGGACCCAGACGCGGACGAAGTTCCTTGACTGGGACTCAATGTCGGCATGGAGAATCCAGAAGATGCATCCGCCTCGCTCTCGGCAACCGGCTGTTGGTGAGCGGCGAGCTGAATGACCGATGGTGTCGAAACGTGACCGCTTGTTCCGTCATCGGAATTGGGAATCTTCTGCACGCCCCCATCCGATCCGCGGACGATCTGCGTGTCGGGTGGCGCGGGCCAGGGACTCCCCTCAAACCCATCGGCAGCGATCGGGCGCGGCGGATCAAGTTGTTGTTGCTTTAAATCGGCAAACTCAAGCGAGCTTGACGACGAGTAGTCTTTTTGAGCCTGCGTGATGGCCATCACAGCCAAACCGATCACGCCGACCAACATTCCCAAACGGGTACCGAGCCGTTTCATTGTTCTCGAATCCTTTCACAAACAATGCGTCGTTAATGCGACTGAAATGTGTACCTATCAAATCCTGGCATTTGCCGAAAGAGAGATTTGACAAGTGAATTGGTCCATTTATGCAAGAAATTCGTTTTTTTGAACGATCATTCGCAAGCAAAGATTTCACGTGCCTCATAAGCTGGCCGAACGATATGCCTCCCCCTGCAAGATGCACGTCTCGGTTTGGATCGCGGACGCGAAACATCCGTTCTGTGACGATCCAAACGAAGCTGTATACTAATGTTGATGCGTCGCCTGAACGTTTCCGTACCTTGGCTTATTTTGGCGAGCGGCCGAAAATGAGGTGATTCGCTTCATTAAATGCAAAAGAATCATTCCAGACCGACGTATAAGGGCCGAAAATAGGTGATCCGCTCATTAAATGCAAAAGAATCATTCAGACCACGTACGGTATAAGCGTCGCGTGCCGAAAATGAGGTGATTCGCTTCATTAAATGCAGAAGAATCATTCCAGACCACGCACGGTATATGCGTCGCGTGGCCGAAAATGAGGTGATCCGCTTCATTAAATGCAGAAGAATCATTCCAGACCACGCACGGTATAAGCTACCCGTCGACGAATCCCCTCACCCTATCCCTCTTTCCAGAAAACTGGAAAGAGGGGACTTTTGGCGGTAAGTTTATTCCCGCCACTCACCTTATGACTGCACCCCTAACCTCAATTGCCTCGATCTCTCGGCGACACTTGTTGACTTTGGATCGCAATACCCTTTTGCAATGGCTTGTCGATCACGATGCGCCCAAGTTCCGATATGGGCAGATAATGAAATGGATCTTTCAGCATCGCGTGCATGCGTTCGACGACATGACGGACCTACCGAAAGCTTTGCGACAGCAATTGGCCACAAACTTCGATTTATTCACCGCCACGACTTTGATGGAACGAATTTCCGATGATGGCACGGAAAAACTGCTGCTCCGGCTGAGCGATGGCGGGGAAGTCGAATGTGTTCTGCTGCGCGATGGAGACCGGCGATCGATTTGTGTCAGCAGCCAAGTCGGTTGCGCGATGGGTTGCGTTTTCTGCGCCAGCGGACTCGACGGCGTCAAACGAAATCTGACATCGGGCGAGATCCTGGAGCAGATGCTACTTCTCCAGCGACGCCTGCCCGACGACGAACGGCTCAGTCACATCGTCATGATGGGAATGGGGGAACCGCTGGCGAACCTGGACAATGTGCTTCGCACATTGGATGTAGCGCGCGATCCTGACGGGTTGGGAATCAGTCCGCGACGGATCACGATCAGCACTGTCGGCTTGCCACCGGCGATGGATCGGCTGGCCAAGCATGGCGTCGCCTATAATCTGGCCGTCAGTCTTCACGCCCCAAACGATGAATTACGCAACGAATTGGTGCCGACCAATGCGAAGACCGGCATCGACAAAATCCTTGCCGCCGCCGACCGCTACTTCGATATCAGCGGCAGGCGATTGACATTTGAATATGTTCTGCTGGGAGGCGTCAACGATTCCGTCTCGTTGGCCCATCAACTGGTTGCGAAACTTCGCGGACGCTCCGCATTGCTGAACGTCATCCCCTACAACCCCGTTCAGGGACTGCCATACAAAACGCCAAGCAACGCGGCGATCACTCGATTCCGCGAGGTGCTTCAGCAAGGCGGCATCAACGTTCAATTCCGTACACGCAAGGGGAGCGACATCGACGCCGCCTGCGGTCAACTGCGACGCAATCGCAACCTGTTGTCCTCCCTCCCCTGAGCCGACTGGCGCTACCCACGGGTCCGCATATTCGATGCTCAAACATTCCGCTTGCCACTACGCCAACGGAATCCACGCCGACAAATCCTCCAAAACATATTCGACCGCTTCGCACTGACGCGCTTCCCGCCCCGTTCGACGCAATTGATGTCGCAGCGTTTGAACTTGCAGCGGCGAGCCATGATTCCGTCTTGCCAATGAAACGAAGATCACGCCATCGAGACCTTCGGGCGCATTGGGCCCCAGGTGTCCGGTAATCGCCGCCCCGAAACTCGCCTCTTCGGTACGCTCCATCACGCTGGAGACCATTTGCTCGGTCACTTCAGCGCTCACCGCCGTCTTCTCCTCCAGTGTTCGCGGGTCGACATTCAACCACGTTGTCTTCATCGACTCACGGTAGGTCACGACGGAACCACACAACGCATGCGAGATACCCGGCACCCTGGCCACCGTGGCGGCCACCAATCCAGCCGTACAGCTCTCCGCGAAGACCACGCGAACCTCATACTTCGTCAACAGTTCGGCCAGCTTTTCCGCAGGTGTTTGCATCTTTGTCCGTTTTCCTTGTGAACCGAAGAACCCTTTCCCGGCGCGATCCCGCCAGATGGCGTTGCCCGAGACTTCATCTCAAAGCGACGACGCCGCGAGATCAACTGGAAGACGCTATACTTCGCGTGGTCATAAATGAGGCGAATCGCTTCATTAAACGCGAAGGCATCATTTCGGACCACGCACGTATAAAGCTAGACAGCATGTAACGCCTTCAACTTTAATGTAAAATGATCTTACCAATGATCCAATCCAAAGTGTGTCGATACGGAACCCCGTGATGCTTGAAGATGAAACCAATCGCGACGATCCATTAAGCCGAGAACTGGAACGTTTGCACGCCATGCTCGCCCAGCGCGATCAGCTTTCCGAATCGCATCGGCTGAAACTGCAACAACTGGCAACCGACATTGAATCGGCGTTGGCGCAATCGCGTTCGGACGACGAAACCGATCTGAAATCCCAGATCGATGAACTTGTGCTGGAGTTCGAAACGCATCACCCGACGGTCACCGATCTTTTGCACCGCATCACTCACGGACTGGCCAACTTGGGGATCTAACAAGCGATGCAAGCGACACAGATGCGCCCGACGTTCGCCATCTCCATGCCGTTCACGGCGCGTGATGCGGCCGACAAGATCCGAACCGAAATTCGCAGGCACAACCTGCAACATTGCACGCGATCAAAAGGAGTTGTCGCCGAATTCTTTGTCGAACCCGAAGACTGCCGGTACTGGTCGCCGCACCTCTCCCTTCAATTGCATGACACCGAACCGGGCCAGTCGCAGTTGTTCGGTCGCTTCTCGCCACGCCCGGAAGTCTGGACGCTCGTGATGTTCGTCTACGCCTTCTCCGTCTTCATCATGTTCGCCGCATCGATCTGGGGCTACGCGCAGTGGATGCTCGGTGCGCGTCCTTGGGCTCTGCTGTTGATCCCGCTCAGCATCCTCGTCATTGGCCTGCTGCATGTCGCCAGCTTGATCGGTCAAAGCTGGAGCAGCGATCAAATCGAACTCTTGCGCCGACGACTGGACCTTGTCCTGTCCGCAGTGGTCGACCCCAACGCGTTGGAACAACCGACCTCCAACCACAGCGTTCAGGCTTAGTATACGTCGCGGGTTCAGAAATAAGGTGATTCGCTTCATTTGACGCGAAGGCATCAGTTCGGACCACGCACGATATAACTTGCTGAATCTAAGCACCAACGCATAAGTTTTTTCGTTTAACGGCAAGCCGAAGGCGACGTTTTTCAGTGTTTCGCCGTCGCCTTCGGCTTGCCGTTAAACGCAATACCGTTCAACGAAGCGTAAGTAGCTTGCAGCCAAACGAGTTACAGCG
>JAWKTL010000078.1:0-23918 GCA_041399105.1 Pirellulaceae bacterium
TCAGTTTGAAACCCTTTGCCGCAACCGGCTGCATTACGATCGCGGCCTGTTCGCGATGAGCGAGGATCCTGTCTACGACGAGCATTGGTCGCAATGGATCTTGGAAGTGCGTCATCAAATTGGTTTGGTCGACCTTGCCGACTTGATTTTCCTTCGTTCCGAGGAATATCTCAAGCGCAAGCGACAAGCTGAAGGGGATGACTACCAGCACCCACGCCCGATGTTGTTCGGCGAAAAGGAAGGACGCATCGCAATGGCCAATCATCATAAAGATCCGCTGTTCCTGTTCGCCGCGATGCAACGCCACTTGGGATACCCCGAAGTGCCGCGGATCGTTCCTCCCGATCCGGCAATTGAATTGCTGCCTCAATTGCAACGGCGAATGGAACGCCTGGAAACGCGTTTGAAGATTATCGAAGAAGAGCAACGACAAGGCTTGGACCTGACGAAGTTTTACGTAAAGCCGGAATGAACGAAATTCGAGGTTCGACCGGTCCCTGCCCGATGTTGCCTTTAAGTATTAGAATGCGGTTGATGTGTCGTCACGTTCCGTCATTGTCTCCCCGCTTGATTGAGTTGTATTTCGGTGTCCATTAAACGCAATCCCACCCGGCCTGTACGTATCGGCAGCATTACCATCGGTGATGGAAACCGTATCGCCGTGCAAAGCATGACCGCCACGAAAACGCAAAACGTGGAGGCAACGGCGGCTCAAGCGAATGCCTTGCACGAAGCCGGGGCCGATGTGGTTCGCATCGCCGTCGACAGCGAAAAGGATGTCGCCGCGCTCGCTGAAATACGCTTGCGAACTCAGGCGAACCTTGTCGTCGACCTGCAGGAAAACTTTCGTTTGGCGGAACTTGTCGCTCCGCATGTCGACAAGATTCGATACAACCCCGGACATCTTTACCATCATCAACGCGACAAGCCATGGCGCGAGAAAGTCGCGTTCATTATCAAGCAAGCCGAGCGACATGACTGTGCGATTCGAATTGGCGTCAATTGCGGAAGCGTCGATCCCGACAAAGCCAGCAAGTACGATTCGGAAGATTCCATCACGCCGATGCTGGAAAGTGCCCTGGAACATTGTGAACTGCTCGATTCTTTGAACTTTGATCGCTACGTCGTTTCGCTCAAGGACAGCGATCCGGAGAAAGTCATCGAAGTCAACCGAAGGTTCGCGCGGCAACGTCCAGACGTTCCGTTACACCTTGGCGTTACCGAAGCGGGAATGCCCCCCGACGGAATCATCAAGACGCGGATCGCCTTCGAGCAACTGATCGGTCAAGGGATCGGCGACACGGTCCGCGTGTCGCTGACGGTTCCCAATGACCGGAAGCACGAAGAGATCGAAGCCGGACGCGGCATCATCGAGGATATCCATCAGGGTCGGGTGCGGAGCGTTGTTGTCTTCGACCGCAATTCGCTGAACATCATCAGTTGTCCAAGCTGCTCCCGCGTGGAGAACGAAGCCTTTGTCGACCTCGCGGCGAAGGTTAAGGAAATGTCGGCGTATGCAAAACAACATGCGATCACGATCGCCGTCATGGGATGTCGCGTGAACGGGCCCGGGGAAACCGACGATGCTGACTTGGGGCTGTGGTGCGGTCCCAATCATGTCAACCTGAAACGCGGCACCGAAGCGCTGGGAGCCTACAAGTACGATGAAATCTTGCCGAAACTGAAAGAGGAACTCGACGCATTGATCGCTCGTGTCGGCGGCTGAGCCCCGACGCTGGCGCGTTCGGTTCATGATTGCAGTGCTGCGTTGACCTTTTCCTCCGCCGCGCTGGGACGAAGGTAGCGAGGCGTCAACGTCCAATAATCATCCCTTTGCCCAGCCAGATAAAATTGCCAAGCCAACTGGCCCAATGCATCAGCCGTCGGGCGAGGCCAGCGGTCGCGGGTTCGCTGGCGGTTCGTGGGGTCGGGGGAAGCGGAGGTTTCCGCTTCGACATCGCGACCCCAGGCGAATATGCCTGGACCAGCGGAAGCCTGCTCCCACACATCGCGATCAACGATCCGTGACTCCGCAATCGGGGAATGGTCTGTCCGGCGAATCGGTTCGATTCGCATGAACACTTGTCCGCGATAAGCATTGGTGCAAACAGCGATCTGCTCATGGGACGATGATGGTCCCCCTGGATGACCGGTTTGGCCGCGTTGCTGGTGACACAAGATTGCTAGCGTGTCGACGGCGACGAGGTCGCAACCCCAGGCAAAACAAAGTGTCTTGGCCGCCGTGATGCCGATCCGCAGTCCCGTGAAGGAGCCTGGGCCGACGGAAACGCTGACCAGGCTTGGATGTGCATCCCCTGGGACGTCGGCCAGGAGCGATTGAAGGGCTGGCGCGAAGCTGCTGGTGGTTCGTTGTTCGTGAGGCAAATCGACTTGTTTTACGACTTGATCGCAATGCAGCAACGCCAAAGATGCCTCCAGACCGCTTGTTTCAATCGCCAAATGCCACATGATTAGGATAATGTCAGGGGAAAACGTCGAATTTTGTGAGGGTTGCAATACCTTTTCAGGGTCCCGACGCGATATCATACTCCTAGAACTGGAAGCGACCAATGGTTATAGTTTTCCCGTAATCCGTACCTTCCGGCGAAGAGGTTTAATAGCGTGAAGCGAGCTTTGATCAGTGATATCCATGGAAACCTGGAAGCGTTGCGGGCGGTGCTGGCCGATATCGAATCGCAAGAGATCCGCGAGATCTATTGTTTGGGCGACATCATTGGATACGGACCCAATCCGTGTGAATGCCTCGACTTGGTGATGAAGCGTTGCAAGATCACGATCTTGGGGAATCACGATCAAGCCGCATTGTTCGATCCCGACGGCTTCAATCCCGTTGCTTTACAAGCCATTTACTGGACACGCGACAAGCTCGACGGCGGCCCCGCCAGCGAATCGAACCGGCGGTGGGACTTCCTCGGGACTTTGCCTCGGTTCCACAAAGCGGAACCGTTCATGTTCGTTCACGGCAGCAGTCGCGATCCAACCAACGAGTATGTGTTTCCCGAGTACGTGTACGATCAGCGGAAGATGGAGATCCTGTTCTCGAGAATCGATCAGTATTGTTTCCAAGGACACACGCACCTGCCCGGCGTATTCACGACGCAGTGCGAGTTTATCGCTCCCGACGAATGCGGTCATCTTTATCAGCTTGAAGGAGCGAAGTTGATGATCAATGTCGGCAGCGTCGGACAGCCGCGCGACGAGGACCGCAGGTCTTGTTATGTCGTGCTGAACGAGACTTCGATGACGGTCGAATTTCGTCGCGTCGAATACGATGTCGACGCAACGGCACAGAAGATCTACGACGAACCGGATCTGGCCAACATGTTGGGCGATCGAATTAAACACGGACGTTGATCCGGTCTTGTCAATTTGAATTGCATCTGCTGAACCAGGATAGCTCTTATGCCGCGTCAGGCAATCGTTAGCGATATTCACGGTAACTTCGTTGCTTTGCAAGCCGTGCTGGCTCACATCGCCCAACAAAACGTGGACTCCATTGTTTGCTTGGGGGATGTGGTGGGGTATGGTCCGCAGCCCTGCGAGTGTCTGGATAAGGTCGCCGACTTTCGTTTCACCATTCTCGGCAATCATGATCTGAGCGCCTTGTTCGATCCCGAGGGGTTCAATGCCGCCGCCGAACAAGCCATCTTTTGGACGCGACGTCAGTTGTAAAACGGATCGGACAAGGAAGCCAGCAGGAGTCGGATAGATTTTTTATGCAACTTGCCCCGCACGCGACGTGAAGGGGGCAACTTGTATGTTCATGGCTCGGCACGCGGTCCGACGACCGAATACGTCTTTCCGGAAGATACCTACAACCCGCGAAAGATGGAAAAGATCTTCTCCTTGGTTCCTGAAATTTGCTTTCAGGGGCATACCCATGTGCCGGGCATATTCACTTTGGAAAATCAGTTTGTGCGTCCCGAAGAAGCCAGTCATTCCTACGAGATCAAAGACCGGAAGGCCATGGTCAACGTCGGCAGCGTGGGACAACCTCGCGATGGCGATCGACGAAGCTGTTACGTGATCGCCGATGGTCGGCACATCGAGTTCCATCGGGTTGAATACGACGTCGAACAAACCGTGGCGATGATCGAAGCTGAACCAGACCTGGATAACTTTCTCGGCTACCGACTTCGCGAAGGTCGATAACGCTGCACCGAAGGCAATGCATGCAATTGTTTTTTCGCGAAATTTGGGCGGCTCTCGTCCCCCGCCGTTTGCGATCGGATCGACTGGGGTTAAACTTCTCTCCCAGCACGTTCCCTTTTCCACGTCACAGGAGGACAGTAGAGATGACCCGCATTCCACTGAGTCAGCCGAAGAACGTTCGCGATTGCAAGCCGAACGATTGGAATTGAGTATTGCCGAGATGGAGCTTTCGGTTCGTACAACCAATTGTCTTGAAGAAACCGGCATCTTCACCGTTCGGGATTTGCTGAACGCTTCGCCAAAGCGACTGTTGGCGATTTCCAACTTCGGCGAAAAGACGCTTGAAGAAGTCTATATCGCGCTGGAAAAACTCGGTTTCTATCGTCCTGGCTGCCGACCGGCGGACGAGATGGTTTGCTGAGTTCCATTTCCCGATGAATGTGCCCTTTCAGGTTTCGTCGGGGCGGAAGGTTCGCAAACGCGCGGCCTCGGAGATTGCGACGACGGCCGGATGCTTCAAGCGACGTTCCACGGAGATGGCGTAAAATCTCTCGATCACTTCGGGGATGCGTCCAATGCATTTCAGAGCGTACTGGTCGCTGACTTCCTGCGCGATCGCTGAAGGAACGACGATAATTCCCTCCCCGGCTTGTCCGAAGACTTTAAGCAATGCGTTGTCTTCGATCTCATGGACCACGTCGGGGCGGATGTCTTTGGCATCGAACCATTGTTCCAGTGCCCGTCGCAACGTTGTGTTCTGTGTCGGCAGAAGCATCGGGGCACCTTGCAACGATTCGGGGAACCCCGTCTTGTATCGTTTCGCCATTTCCGCAGTGCCGAAACAACTGACATCGCATTCGCCAAGCAAATGATTGAAGGCTCGCACGTTGATGTTCGGTGTCAGTGGCGAGTCGGCCAGGACAACGTCCAAACGGTGAAGCGCCAGTTCGCTGAGCAGATCTTTGAGCTTTCCCTCGTAGCAAACCAAGCGGATTCGCTGGGAAAGCTCCAACGCCGGTTTCAAGATTCGATAGACAACAAATTTCGGAAGCACATCGGGTATGCCGACGATCAACTTCAGCGTGTCTTCGGTTGGTCTGCCACGAACCGCATCGGTTAATTCGCGGCCTAACGAAAAGATCTCGTCCGCATATCGAAACACCATCTGGCCGGTATCGGTCAGCAACATCGAGCGACCTTTGCGATCGAAGAGCGTCACCCCCATCGATTTTTCGAGCTTCTGAATTTGCGTACTTAAAGTCGGCTGCGACAAATGAAGCAACTCCGCCGCGGAGGTTATGCTCCCTTCCTTCGCGACCATCCAGAAATACAGCAGATGGTGATAGTTCAGCCAATCGAGCATCACACTTCTCGCTTTGATCCATTCAATGAAAAGCAAACTTGCATAACGTTTACCTAAGCTTACGGATTCTCAGCAGTTTGCGAAAGCCCGGCGAAAGCATGCCTTCGGAATGTCCATCACGCTGCGGCATGAAAGATGCGACCCCATTTCAGAGTTGTCCGCGCGGTTTTGCTCCGCGACGACTTGCAACCGAATTGAAACCGAACTGGAACGCATGGTCCGACACCGCTGGGTGCGGGTCTTCGTTGGCCTTTCGGATCGGTTCTTTAGCCCAGTCAATGATCAAGTTCAGAACATTCAAATCGAGGAAAGAGAAGATGGGTCAGCAAAACCTTCAAGGAAAACGAATCGCGTTCTTGGCAACCAACGGATTTGAACAGGTCGAATTGACCAAGCCGTGGGAAGCAATCCAGCAGGCTGGCGCGGAGGTTGTTCTGGTATCGCCGCAATCGGGGCAAATCCAGGGGATGAATCACGACGAGAAAGCGGACAAGTTCAACGGTCGACCTTCTTTGTCGGAACGACGCTTCCGCGGAAGATTTTGACGGGCTTGTCCTGCCCGGAGGTGTCGCCAATCCCGGAGCCTGGCTAAGGATGTGTCAGTACTCGGTCAGCTTTGTCCGCGACTTCTTCAAACAGGGAAAGCCGGTCGCCGCGATCTGTCACGGCCCGTGGACGCTGGTGGAAGCAGACGTCGTCCGAGATCGTCGGGTCACATCTTGGCCGAGCCTGAAGACAGACCTGATCAACGCGGGAGCGGACTGGGTTGACGAGGAATGTGTCTGCGATGAAGGACTGGTGACAAGTCGCAAGCCGGACGATCTTCCCGCCTTCTGCGATAAGGCTATCGAAGAATTCGCCGAAGGAAAGCACGCGAATCAGACGACGTAAGAAGGTGCCGTCACGGATTGGCCGAATTCTCGTTCGTTAGCTTCATCAAGAACGTCCGACCTGCATAAGGATTGTGGATCAGTACGTAGCTCGGCGGTCCCCGCCGAGAGTCTCCCCAAAGAAGCTCCGGCCATCCCTGCGATGTCAGCGGATGGCGGTCGGCTCGCGTGAACGGCGGGATCGGCTCGCCGTCCGCTCACCCTCAACGCTCATTTCCAGATAGGCTCCCAAGCTCTCGCACCGGTGTATCGATCCGAGTATTCTGCGGCAACTTTCTGCTGAGTCTTCCGTCGCGCCCGTGATGCGACGCTTCAAACGCGTTGACTGTCGGACAATGCCCGAGTCAGTCCGAGGATTCATCGCTTTGGTTCATGCGGATCAGAATGAGTGCAAGTGTTTCCATGGCGGCAGCAATAATCTGGGAGAGAAAGAATCCCAAGAGTGCCCCAACCGACAGCAGCAGTACAAACCAAACCACACCGAAGATAGCGCCGACGAGCCCGAATGAGATACCAACCAGAGGGATGAAGGTGACTGGTGACAATCGCACAGCACGTCGCAGGCTCGCGACGCACGCAGCCAATCGTTGCGGATCTTGTTCATGCTTTGTCAATGCGACACCTCTTTAGAATATTTCATAGCGACGAACGGTTAGTCGTATTGTTGATCGGAGTATGTTGCCGTAGCTGTCCAACACGCATAATCGTTATCCTGTCATGGATTGCGATTGCCGCGACGCATAGCGAAATGATAGCTGCAATTGATAGCCAAAGACTTACGCTCTCAGTAATAGAAGCTGAAACGCTTGTGGAGTAGACAACCCAGAGTAGCCCAACACCAAGCAGGTAACTGGCGTTCTTGATCGCGGTCAGCGTATTCGCTTTGCAACGAGCAATTAATTTGCTTGCGGCGAGGTCCGCGTCGCCCGAGTGAATTGCTTGATGTTCATCGTAACTGAGTTGAAATCGGAGCCGAAGATCATCAGCCAATGAACCAGCATGCGGCTTGCCCTCGCATTCGCTATTCGCGTACGAATCGAGAGCTGCACGCAGCATGCCTGTCTTTGCGTGTCGCCTCCAACACCAAAGCGCACTTAAGGAAGCACACAGCGACCAAAATACATATGGGTCATTCGCAAAGATGGCACGTCCCGCCATGACCGCGAACATTAGGCTCAACATCAAGAGGAATACCGTGAATCTTCGGCGTCGTATGGCCAAATGAGATGCAACGAGTCCGATTCCATCACTTTTGACGAGTTGGTGTTCTTGGTAGCTGAGCGAGAAACGCTTTAATACCTCGGTCAGTGTTTGGCGTTCTTTCGATTGGCTCGTTTCTGTATTCATGACAATCTGTTTCTCAGTTTCAAGATACTAATGTTCTGTGGAAAATCTGATAGGACCCGCAACTGGCGCTTTCGGCTCACGGTTTTCGGATTGGTGCTAAAAGATGCATACGTTCCATCTGTCGCTGAGCGACAGAAGTCGGATTTATTGTAGCCGTCGCTCGCTCGTACGTGGACGCTACCATGGTGATTCGCCTCATTCGGTTTGAAGGCATCGTGTCAAATCATGCAAGGTATAATGCCCTAGCGATTGGTCTTTAAGCGGGACCGATCTTCAACGAGCATCCTTCTGCTGGAAAAACCCGATGAATGCTAATTACTTGCTTATCGTTCTGCTGATCCTTGCGTCACCAGTCCATGCGGACGAATGGTCGTTGGACGGAGTTGACGATTCGATGATCGTTCGTGGCGATGTCCAGACGGCTGCGGGGACGAACGGTTTGAGTTTGGTGTTCAATGGCCAGTCGCTTGTCGAACTTGAGAAAAGTGCATCGCTCAGCGATGATGCGTTTACGTTTTCGTTGTGGTTCAATCCGTATGATCTTGTCGGCGGGCAGCAGGTTCTCGTCGGCAAGAATCGTTACTCGCGAAACGAGCGACAATGGACTTTGACGATCGAGCCGGATGGCAAAGTGAAGGCTTATTTGCGTCAACGCGGCTGGAGCACGATTGCATGTGACACGCCGATCATTGCCGGACGATGGCATCTGGCGACCTTGGTCGTCGAACCGACTCAAGGCTCGCTCTATTTAAACGGAAAGCTCGTCGGGACGGTGGATCTTCAAACACCGATCGCAGCGACACCGGCTCCGATCACACTCGGCGGCATCTGGGATAAGGAGAGCGTGCGGCAGGCCTTTCGCGGTGCTTTGGACGAATGCTCATATGAATCACGAGCGTTGAGCGGCGACGAGATCGCGACGGCATATCGACCCGTTTTGACGAAGCATCGTTTGCCCGATTTTGCCAAACGATTGCCATTGTGGGACGAAACGCAGGTTCTGCCCAAAGCCGCCGACCTGCCGTCGGTTCGTGGTGCCGACTTTCGAGTGCTGAAGAGGCAGCGGCCCGACATTGATGGCTGCAACTGGACGCTTGGCGTTGGGCTCGCTTGGCATAAGGACAAGCTCTACGCTTCGTATGGATTCAACAAAGGGAGCGAGAATACTTTTGATATTCTTTTCACGTTGAGTGGGCGATGGTTGGGGGCCAGCCCCCAAACCCCCGGGATTTTTTTAGGCATGGCGATGGTGTTCAATGATGGTTGATTTTCCAACTGCGCAGCACTAAAATAGCGGCGTCTGGTGAAACATAACGAAGCCATGTGGGGACACAACTTCTTGAGGGATAGCCAGGCCGATGGTGCGTCAATGACTCACTTCTTTGAACGCCGTCAAGTGCTCTCTTGGCGGTGTTCGTTATGATTACTTCGATGTCTGTGCAGCAGTCGTGTCAACCCACAGTTCGTCGTTGCGGATCAGCAAGTTCATGATCGTCAGCAGCTTTCGCATGCAGGCAACGAGGGCTAACTTCTTCGGTTTGCCCTGTGATAACAGGCGTTGGTAAAACGTTTTGATATGAGGGTTGTAACGAGTTGCTACAAGCGTTGCCATATACAACACTCGACGGACACTACTGCGACCGCCTGTTGTCCTTCGCTTACCGGACTTCAGGCCCGAATCGTCGTTCATCGGCGCTACACCAACGAGCTTAGATATCTGCTGACGGTTAAGCGAACCAAGTTCTGGTAACTCCGCAATGCAGGTGCTGATCGTAACCTTGCCAACGCCTCTTACGGAGTCGAGAATCTCGATTCGACGTGCATTGTTGGTATCCGAAGCGACCGCCTTGGCGATGTGATCATCAACCGATTTTTGCTGCTTTTGCAAGTTTTTTAGCGACTGCCGGATCAGCTTTTGTATCTCCTTGTCGGACGTTTGCTGAACACGATTGTTCTCTTGCGTGATCAGATCCAGAAGCTGTCGACGCCGCGTAACGAGTGCTTCAAGCTTCTTCTCGGTATCCGATTTGGCAACGTGCGGTTTCGGATTAACGACTTGGCCGTAGTAAGCAATGCACATCGCATCAATGGGATCCGTTTTCGCATCGCGTCCGATCCCTTTGGCAAAGTCACGCACGCGTCTTGGATTGACCACCGCGACGGCAATGCCACCCTGATGCAACAATTCAACCAGCAAACTTTCGTATCCACCCGTCGCTTCAAGCACGACAAGAGTTTGGGCTTTGTCTTGAATCTTCTGAATCAACAGTTTGGTGATTTGCTCCTTTGCGTTCTCGATTTCAACACTTGGTCCTTCGGAACTCCGCAACATCGAGCTTCGCTTTGGAGACATCAACACCTACCACACGAGTAATCATTCTGAGTCATTTTCATTTGTTTCCCAGCCTAGTAAAATGCGAACTTGCCTGAGCAGTTCAAGCGACGGTTCGGGTTAAAAAATGAACGGCTGGCGATCAAACTGTCCTACGGTCTCAAGTACCAAGACCCTGACGATCTACCAACCGTTTGCCGCTCCCTAATGCATTGGGGAGCGGCGACTTTAAGAATTGAACGATCGAATTCAATCAAGATTTCGGATGCGTTTACGGCTCTCCTGATAGATACTAAGCTCTACGCTTCGTATGGATTCAACAAAGGGAGCGAGAATACGGCATCGGAGGAAGCGCGTTCGCGTCAGCCACGACGGCGGCAAGTCGTGGGGCAAGCCGGTGGTGATGGATGCGGGGACGGGCAATCTCGGCGTCAGTCATGGTGTGTTTCTCTCGCAAGGGGGCAAGTTATGGGCTTTCATGGGAGCGTTCCATGACGATTTTCAACGCACTCACACGCGGAGCTATCTGCTGAACGAGAACTCGGGCCAGTGGGAGCCACAAGGCGTCATTATCGACAACGGATTCTGGCCGATGCAGGAGCCACAGCGAATGGAGGACGGCAATTGGATCATGGCGGGGTTTCGAGTGGCTGCCGGCTTCGGCCAATCAACAATCCGCCGGCGGTGGCGATTAGCAAAGGGGACGACTTCAGCAAGTGGGAGTTGATCGTGATCCCAACCGCACCTCATCTGGGAAGCAATCTTTGGGGGAATCGACGGTCATCGTGGACGGCGGACGCGTGCTCAATATTTCGCGATATGGCGGCAAGGCGATTGCATTGCTTTCGGTGAGCGAGGACTTTGGTCGAAGCTGGACACCCGCCGCGCCGTCGAATCTTCCCATGGCCACCAGCAAGCCCTACGCGGGGACCTTAAGTACGGGGCAGCCCTATCTGATATGCACAACAACGGCGGATACCGGCGCAAAACGTTCACCGCTAACCATCGCGGTCGGCAGGCCAGGTGAATCGGTTTTCAGCAAGGTCTTCTAATTCGAACGTCCGTCTTCGCCGATACGCCCGGAGTGTCCGACGCGAGAGCCGACTTCAGTTATCCTTACGCGGTTGAACATAACGGCAAACTCTTCGTTGGGTATACCCACAAGAGCCACGCGGCGAACGAACTGGCTGTCATCCCGATCGAGCACTTGCGAGCCGACGTTCATTGAGACCGCTGCCGAACTTTGTTAGAATCGCGTTCGCACTGGTGACCGTCACCTCGAACGCGAAAGCCGATAATGCTTGACAAGAAAGTTATACCGGGCGTGATCGAAATGACGCATTTGCATCAGATGATGCGAACCGCCGCTTTCTTCGCCGTCCATGCGTCGAAGCGATGCAGGCTGAACGGGCACCTTCATTCTTGCTGGCGTTTCGGGTTTGTTCTGATCGTCCTATGCTGTTTGCGTTCGGCGTGGGCGGATGATGGCGTTGAGTTCTTCGAGAAAAAGGTTCGTCCTGTTTTGGTGGAACATTGTTATCCGTGTCACAGCGGCGAGGCGAATGCGATTGAAGGCGGATTGCGTTTGGATGCGAGAGCGGGTTGGCGACGCGGTGGGGAGTCGGGGAACCAGCGGTTGTGGCGGGCAAGCCTGATGAAAGTCCGCTGATCCGGGCGATTCGGCACGATGGTGATGCTTCCGCGATGCCACCCAACCAGCCGCGAATCCCTGATCAAGTCGTTGCTGATCTGATCGAATGGGTTCGGAAGGGGGCTGCGGACCCGCGTGAGGGAACCGGCGACGGGGAGACGGAGAGCCGCTGGGAAAGCGAGTTTCAACGTCGGCTCGACTGGTGGAGTCTCAAACCCGTCGCGGATGTTCCGCCCCCCGATGTTGTCGGTGATTGGCCGAGGGACGCCGTGGATCGGTTTGTGCTGCACCAGCTTCAGCAACAGCGATTGCAGCCAGCCGCCGATGCGGACGGGCCGACCTTGCTACGCCGGCTTTCGTTCGTGCTCACCGGCCTGCCTCCCACAATCGAAATGGTGCGGAAGTTTGAAACGCGACCTGTGGTTGAAAGGGAGGCGGCGTTAACGTCGGTCGTCGATGAACTTCTCAATTCTTCGCATTATGGCGAGCGGATTGCGCGTCATTGGATGGACGTCGTTCGATACACGGACACTTACGGTTACGAATGGGACAATCCCGCGAAGGGATCATGGGAGTATCGAGATTACCTTATCCGCGCGTTCAACGGCGATATCGGCTTCGATCAGCTCGTCCGCGAGCAGATTGCTGGGGACTTGTTGACGAATGCCCGTGTTGACGCGACCAGTGGACTCAACGAAAGTCTGATCGGTCCCATGTTCTATCATTTGGGCGAACATCGTCACGGCGACAACGAGACGATCAATGGCGTTCGCGAAGAGATGATCGATAATAAGATTGATGCGTTCTCAAAAGCGTTCCTGGCGATGACGATCGCGTGCGCCCGTTGCCATGACCACAAGCTCGACGCCATCTCACAAAAAGATTACTACGCATTGGCGGGGATGTTCATGACGCCCCGTTGGACATGCCGATCGATCGATACGGCGGACGGAAACGCCGCAACGATCGAGAAGCTACGGCATTTGCGCGACGCGATTCGAGAACGAACAGCGATACTGTGGGCTCAGCGGACCGACGAATTGGCGAAAGGTGACTCACTTCGGGAAACCGCCTTGCATCTCGATCGCGCCGAGTTAGCAAAAGCGAAGCCGGGAGAAATGGAGTGGTTGTTGCATCATCTGCTTTCTCCAGCGATCAACATCGAATGGCGGGAGCTTGCGACGCAGTGGCGGACGACCAGTGAACAGCGACAAGAGGCGAACACGAAGTTCAAATCGCTGGTCGACTTTTCGCAAGGGGAGTTTCCTGCGGGTTTTGTTCTCGATGGCGATGGACTACGAACCGGTTACACGTCCGGCGGCGAGCCGTTGATTGCGTTGGAAGGGGACGCGGCCGTCGAGCAACTGTTGCCGCGTGGGTATCACACCCATGCGCTTTCGTCCAAACTTCCTGGTGCGCTAAGGCTGCCACAACAGGACGAACTTCCGGGGCAATTCGTCAGCGTGTCGTTGGCCGGAACGCAATGGAGCGGTTTCCTACGCATTTCCGACAACGCGTTCCAGACCGAGAATGTCACCTTTATCGATCTCCCACGCCCCACCTGGCGTCCGCTATCCGATATCTCGACGACGAACGGGATTCAACGCGTTGCCTACGAGATTGCCACGAGCGACTTGAATCCGAACTTTCCCCCTCGAACCGGACTGGCGAAGGCTGGCGGAAAGACGCTTCCGCACGACGACGAAGGGTTTGGCAAACGAAGCTGGTTCAGCATCACCGGCATCGTCAGCCACGATCAATCCGGCGAACCGATGGACGACTTGCGGCGGTTTGCCGACTTGTTCGATGGACCTTCCCCAACCGACGCGACGGATGCATGGCGACGCGTTGGAGGTTGGTTGGCTCAGAGCGTTGCGAATTATTGCAAAGGGACCGTCAGCGATGACGATGTGCGTCTGATAAACTGGTTGTTGGATCGAAGATTGCTTGACAATCGACTCGGGGACGATGCGGAACTTGCAACGCTGGTGGGACGGTATCGCGACATCGAGTCGTCGCTGGCGTTCCCACGCACTTGCAACAGCATGGACGAACGGAGCGTGACGCCATTGAATTACCCGCTGCATATTCGTGGCGACATCAATCGTCGCGGTGATCGCGTACCTCGGGGGCTTCCTCGTTTCGCCGGCGGCAATCGACCGATCAGCGATCCGTCGTTCCATCTGTCGGCGAACCCCGCGACCGAAGCATCGACGGCGTCCGATCACGCGTCACCGTCGAGCGGTCGTCTGGAACTGGCGGATTTCCTGGTCGATCCGAGTCATGGGCTGGCGGCCCGCGTTTATGTCAATCGCGTTTGGCAATGGGTTTTCGGTCAGGGATTGGTGCGAACCGCCAATGATTTCGGCCATCTGGGAGAGCAGCCGTCGCATCCGAAGTTGCTTGACTACCTGACACGTGAGTTCATCAATGACGGGTGGTCCACGAAGCGTTTGATCAGGCGATTGGTGCTGAGCCGGACCTTCCGGCAAACGAGCGACGTATCCGCCGAAGCTGCCGTCTCCGACCCATCCAACCGTTTGCTTCACCACTATCCCACGCGAAGGCTCGAAGCGGAAGCGATTCGTGATTCGTTGTTATCCGTCTCTGGTCGGTTCGATCCCGCACTGTACGGTAAGCCGATCAACCCTTCGCGTCAGGTCGAGGACGCGGCGAAACGGTTGTTCTCCGGCCCGCTCGATGGAGAGGGTCGCCGGTCGATCTATTTGGAAGTTTCGATCATGGACCGCAGTAAGTTTCTGCAAAGCTTCAATTCGCCCGACCCGAAACTCCCGACCGGCCGCCGCGATGAAACCGATGTCCCGGCACAAGCACTGGTGATGCTGAACGATCCGCTGGTTCTGGCGATGGCCGACCATTGGTCCGCTCAATTGGTGGCGGACGGCCGTTCAACCATTCACGATCGCGTCGAGTTCATGTTCGAGAAGGCTCTTGGACGGAAGCCGGATGCGAACGAATTGTCCCGCTGGACATCGCTGATCAAGAATCTGTCCGCAATAGATTCTCTTGCCGATCGCGACGCGTGGCGACACGCCGCCCATACAATGTTCAACCTACAAGAATTCATCCATTACCGATAACCAGAGTTTACAGCGCGCTTCCAATCCGTTGCGTGCAGCACATTCCCGACGAAGGACTCGACAGCCTTCGCACGGGTCGACATAAGCTCGAGAGATTTCCGATGACAATTGTTCGCAACGTCACTCGCCGCGAGATCCTGCAATCCGCATCGACCGGATTTGGCTGGATGGCTTTGGCCGGATTGCTTTCAGAGGATGCGCGCGCCGCAACGACGGGGCGTTCTCCCGAGCCGCATTTTCATCCGAAAATCGCCAGCGTTATATTCTGCTTTATGGATGGCGGGCCGAGCCATGTCGATACGTTCGACCCCAAGCCGATGCTGCGGAAGCACGCGGGGGAAAAAGTCGGCGATCATTCGACCAACGCGTTGTACACCGATCGGAATCGAATGTGGCTTCCCAGTCCATGGGAATTCCGGCAGCGAGGTGACAGTGGACTGTGGGTCAGCGACTTGTTTCCGCACATTGCCACCGTGGCCGACGAAATCTGCGTCATTCGTTCGATGGTTGGCCATCTGCCGCTCCATGGCCAGCAGAACCTGTTGTTGCACACTGGCCGCGTGACGGGACAGCATCCCAGTTTCGGCGCATGGGTTTCGTACGGACTGGGAACCGAGAACCGCGACCTGCCCGGCTTTGTGCTGTTGAACAACGACTGGGTTCCCAATGGCGGAATGGAGAACTTCGGTGGTTCGTATCTTCCCGCCAGTCATCAGGCGACGATGGTTCGCGCGAAGGGGGCTCCCATGGATAACATTGTTCCCGCCGACACCACCGATATCCAGCGTCGCAAACTAGCGATGCTCGCCAAGCAGAACGCCGCCTTTGCCGAACAGGCCTCCGATGCCGACAAGATCGAAGGTGCGATCGCCAATTACGAAACGGCGTTCCGTATGCAAACCGCTCTGCCCGAAGTTGTCGATATCAGTCGTGAGACAGCGCGGACCCAGGCGATGTACGGCATTGGATCGACCGATCCGCATCAGAATTACTACGCAATGCAAACGCTTCGCGCCAGACGACTCGTCGAAGCGGGCGTTCGATTCGTCGAAATCACCTGTCCCAGCTTCGATGGCAACAATTCCCCTTGGGACCAACATGGGACGCTCAAGGCGAATCACGAGAAGAACGCGCGCATCACCGATCAGTCGGTCGCTTCGCTGATTCTCGATCTGAAGCAGCGTGGGCTGCTGGATCAGACACTGGTTGTGTGGGCCGGTGAAATGGGTCGCACGCCTCACAGTCCGGGCACGGATGGTCGCGATCATCACATCAACGGCTACTCGATCTTCATGGCTGGCGGTGGCGTTCGCCGAGGCATCGCGTACGGAACCACCAACGCGTTCGGTGAAGCGGTCGAGGAGAACCCGGTCACGATACACGACGTTCACGCCACGGTGCTTCACCTGTTGGGAATCGACCACGAGCGACTCACTTACCGCCACGGCGGCCGCGACCACCGTCTGACCGATGTACATGGGCGCATGTTACGCGAAATTCTCGTCTGACATCTCAGGATTGTTCCATCACAAATTCCGATGCAACGCGTTGTGTTTCGCATCGGATCAGCTATCGTGATGACGCCGCACCGGCTTTGACTGAAGTCGAATCTTAGACCGATGCGCGACGTTACTCCAGCCAGCATCATTCGATATGACAAAACATCAACAGCTAGATCGTCGTGGACGGATGATTGTGCTTGTCGCTGCCTTCTTAGGATGGATGTTTGCCGGTTGGGAGATGAGTTTGCTTCCCTTAAGTGCGCGAGCGGCAACAATCGGTATGCTGCAAGACGATCCGTCGCATTCGGATTGGGTCGCCTTGGGGCGTCAACCGGTGCCCGAATCGCTGGAGGCCGAAGAAAGCAAAGTGCGATTGGAGAAGGAGGTTGGCGAATGGTTCGCCAGATATATCGCCGCGTTCTTGCTGGGAGCTGCGGTGGGAGGCTGGGTGTTCGGCTGGTATGGCGATCATGCGGGGCGAGTGAAAGCGATGGGAGTCAGCATCATCTGGTATGCGGGGTTCACCGGCCTGGCGTACTTTGTGGAAACCCCCATGCAAATGCTGATGGTCCGTTTTGTGGCTTGCATGGGAATCGGTGGCATGTGGCCGGCGGGCGTTTCGCTGGTGTCGGAAGCTTGGCCCGACGTTTCCCGACCGACGTTGGCTGGATTGATTGGCGCGTCGGCGAATGTGGGGATTGCTCTGCTGGGAATCGTCGTCCGAATGATCGGTGATTGGCTGCCCGAGTATCAACTGACACCCGACGCTTGGCGATGGATGATGCTGCTGGGTGCGTCGCCGATAGTGCTGGGATTCGTCGTCCTGCTGATCGTGCCCGAATCGCCGCGCTGGCTGTCCCAGCGAGAACAAGCATCCGACACGAAGGACACTTCGCCGTTGGTTGCCGTTCTTCGTCCGCCACTTCTGAATCTGACGTTAGCCGGCATCGCACTGGGTACGATTCCGCTGTTGGGAGCTTGGGGCGCGCAAAAATGGATCATTCCCTGGGCGGGACAAGTTGGTTCGCGGATTGGCGAAGAATCGCTCAAGGCCGATACGCAAACCGTTTGGGCGATAGGTGCGTCCTTGGGCAGCTTGTGCGGCGGTTGGTTGGCGGCCTACGTGGGACGTCGGCGGACATACTTTCTGGTAAGTCTCGGTTCGCTAATTCTATCGGGCCTCATTTTTCGGATGCTCGATCCGTCGCAGGGCTGGCGATTCATGGTCCCCGTCTTTTTGTTGGGATTGGTGGCAACGGTCTACTTTGGCTGGCTACCTCTCTACCTGCCGGAAATGTTCCCGACGCGTGTGCGGGCGACCGGATCCGGGATTTCGTTTAATAGTGGACGCATTATCTCCGCGGTGTTGGTGTTCGCCACCACCGGCTTGGTCGCGGCTTTCAATGGTGACTACGCCCGTGTCGGTGAATTGACGAGTTTGATCTATGTCTTGGGGATGGTGGTTATCCTTCTTGTGCCCAAATCGCGAGAAGCCATTGAGGAAGAATCATGACGGATCGAGAACGCGTTGGGCTGATCGGAACCGGACTGCTGGGGACGGCAATTGCCGAGCGATTGCTTCATGCGGGCTTTCGCGTATGCACGTACGACGTCAGTGACGAACGTTCCGCGGTTTTGAAACGTCTCGGAGCCGAGACGCTCGCGAGCACCGCCGACGTGACCGATGCATGCCGACGCATGATCTATGTTCCAGACTCAAATGTGTCGATGACGTCTTAACGACAATCCTTCCCGTCCTGAAACCGGGCGACATCATACTCGACTCGACAACGGGCGATCCAATGTTGGAGGTCGCGTGGTCGGAACGGTTGGCCGAACGAGTTCGTTTGATCGACGCGACGGTGCTCGGTTCCAGCCAACAGATGCGTCAACGAGAAGCCGTGATGATTATCGGGGGTACGGAGGGCGACATCGAGAGCTGCCGCGATATCGTTGAAGCGCTGGTGCCAACCTATTTCCACGTCGGACCGTGCGGCAGCGGCAGAGCATGAAACTGGTCGTAAACCTCGTGTTGGGTTTGAACCGCGCCGCTCTTGCCGAAGGCTTACATTTCGCCCGATCCCAAGGGCTGGACATCGAGAAAGTCCTGGAGATCCTGCGAAATGGGGCGGCGTATTCGCGGATCATGGACACCAAAGGGAAAAGATGATTCGCGACGATTTCGCGCGCAGGCAAGGTTGTCCCAACATCTGAAAGACGTGGAATTGATGTTGACCGTCGCCAATCGTCGGAATGTGGAGTTGCCCGTTTCCACAATCCATCGAGACCTGCTTCGTCGCTAAGGAACGTGGTTACGGCTCCGCTGACAACAGCCGCGATTATCAAAGCCTGGGACACATCTCACGATGCGAAAGAACCACCCGTCGAATAGCGTTTCGTGCGGGCGACGAAGAAGCGTTCCAGCAGGATCGCTCCGCAGTGACTTATCGTATCGAAGCGAACAAACTGTTTTGGAACCCCGATCCGAAATTGGCGTACTTGACGTGGCTCGCTGGCTGCCGGCGGAGACTCTCCGCGCGGACCGTCGCGAGTGCAGTCTCCACAAACCACGTCTCGCACGTGAAACGCAAGTCGCCGTTCAGCTATATAAACGAAGAGAATTCAACATGATTCCGTTCAATCACACTTCGACGTTTCAACTGATGTTATCCGGTTGTCGACGAGTTCTTCAGATTCTTATCCCACGCCGAAGTCCCTCCGTTTTCATTGCGGGATGCGTCATGCTTCTGGTGCATGCATGCGCGGCAATGCCAACTGCGGCTGAATCAACGAGTCGTCCAAATATCGTCATCATCATGGCCGATGACATGGGGTTCTCGGACATCGGTTGCTACGGCGGCGAAATTGCGACACCCAATCTCGATCGACTGGCGGCAAATGGAATACGCTTCACGCAGTTCTACAACACAGCCGCGATGCTGTCCGACGCGAGTAAGCTTGCTGACGGGATTGTATCCGCATCAAGCCGAGATCGGACACATGATGGACGATCGTGGGCACGATGGTTATCGCGGCGAATTGAATCGAAATTGCGTAACGATTGCCGAGGTCCTGTCCACCGCCGGTTACCGAACCATATGGCGGGTAAGTGGCACGTGACAAAGAACGTTCGTCCACGCGATGATTCCGAAAAGCATAACTGGCCGCTTCAACGGGGATTCGATCGTTTTTATGGCACGATCCACGGAGCAGGCAGTTTCTACGACCCAAATTCGCTGACACGCGACAACACATTGATTTCGCCATACGCCGATCCGGAGTATCAACCCGAGTCATATTACTACACCGATGCAATCAGCGATCACGCCACGCGTTTTGTCAAGGAACATCACGGCACACATGGCGATCGTCCCTTCTTCATGTATGTCGCTTACACGGCGGCCCATTGGCCGATGCACGCTCGCGAACGTGACATCGAGAAGTATCGAGGAAAATACGATGCGGGGTATCAAGCGATTCGCGATGCTCGTTATCAACGAATGCTGGAACTCGGGTTGATCGATGCCGAAAGCACGGTGAATTGGCCAATTCCTGATGTCAATGAAAGAGCAGAAGTTTGCGAGCTGGGACCAACGGAACATGGAGGTCTACGCAGCGATGATTGACAACATGGATCAAGGCATCGGTCGTATCAGAGCGACGCTCGACGAAACGGGACAGCTCGACAACACGCTGATCTTCTTCTGCAAGATAACGGCGGATGTGCTGGAAGAACTCGGCCGAGGGAAGCCCGGTCAGTCACGATCAAACGATCCCTCCAAGCCTACTCTCGACGCGGAATATTGCAGCCGGACATGATCCCGAAACAGACACGCGATGGCTACCCGGTGCGTCTGGGCAAAGGTGTCATGGCGGGAGCGGCGGACACATATATTGCGTATGGCCGTGGCTGGGCGACAGTCTCGAACACTCCGTTTCGCGAATACAAGCACTGGACGCACGAAGGGGGAATCAGCACGCCGCTCATCGTTCACCGGCCTAGCAGAATCAAAAGGCAAGGCGAACTGGAATCCACTCTGACACTTGATCGACCTGATGGCGACCGCCGTCGATGCCGCGGGTGCAAACTACCCAAAGACATTTCACGATGGTCAACCGATCAAGCCAATGGAGGGAAAAAGCTTGCTTCCGTTGTTTGTCGGCCAAGACATCACACGCGAAGCGATTTACTGGGAGCATGAGGGGAATCGCGCCGTTCGCGTCGGCGACTATAAATTGGTCGCCAAAGGTGCTCAAGGCGAATGGGAACTCTACGATATTTCTAAAGACCGCAGTGAGCAGAACGACTTGGCGGAGAAGAATCCTCAGCAGGTCAAAGAACTTGCGGACTTGTGGCAAACATACGCTGAACGTGCCAATGTCCTCCCACTCAATCCTCGTAAGCCTCGCACGAATTGAACGAGCCAGCCACAATGAATTCGATCCAAAACCCCACGCGTCCAACAATGTTTCCTCCGTCGTTTCGCAGCGGTACGTCCACGAAACGGGCTTTCCGGACTGGATGGGAGGCGGCGATTCGTCCTGTGCGACGAGGGACAATGTTGCTTTGTCGTTCGCTCCTCTGAGCATGTTATTACTGGCGACGACGTGTCGTGGTGATGACGGAAAGGATCGTTCGCCGCGCGTCGAGGTCATGCAACCGGGTGTCAAGTTCACGCTGGTTGCCGAACAACCCGAGTTGGTGACACCGACCGGATTGGACGTCGACGATCAAGGACGCGTGTGGTTGATTGCAAGTCACACGCATCACCGACCCAGCGAGTATGAAGGACCGGAATTCGATGAAATCCTGATCTTCGAGCCCGATGGCACGCGGCGACAGTTTTACAATCGGACCAGCCAAACCATGGACTTGGAACTGGGGGAGGACGGCTGGGTCTATCTCGCCGAACGAAGTCGAATCGTTCGGATCAAGGATACCGACGGCGATGGCAAAGCCGATGTGGAAGAGCAACCCTTCACATTGACGACCGACGCGGTCTATCCACACAACGGACTATCGGGGCTGGCATGGCATCCCAGCGGCGACCTCGTCTTCGGTCTGGGAGAGAATCATTCCGAAAGTTGGTCCTTGAGTGGTCCCGACGGAGCGATCATTCACGGGTTGGGCGAAGGGGGCGTCTTTCGTTGCCGCGGTGATTTGACCGGATTGCGGCAAGTCGCTCGAGGGCTTTGGAATCCATTCGGGATCTGCTCGCTGAGCAATGGCGAACTGTTTTGCGTCGACAACGACCCAGGCGAACGTCCCCCTTGCCGCTTGCTGCACATTGTCGATCACAGCGACTACGGTTACCGAAGGATTTATGGTGGTGCCGCCCATCATCCGTTCGTCGGCTGGCTGGGGGAATTGCGAGGCACGTTGCCGATGATCCGTCCGTCGGGCGAAGCACCTTGTGGAATCAGTCCGTTCGGCCAGGGGGCGATTGTTCCGTCCTGGAGCGAGCATCGCATTCAGTATTTTCCGCTACAACGCCAGGGAGCAAGTTATCAAGCCGGCGCGGTCGAGTTACTTCGCGGCGGCCGCTACTTCCGGCCAACTTGCATCGCCGCGGTTCCCACCACGTCGGATGCTTCAACACGCACGTGGTATCTGACCGACTGGGTCGACGGACGCTATGAGGTCCACGGTTACGGTCGGCTTTGGAAGCTGGAGATTGATCTCAGGAAAGCCGACTGGCTCGGGCCGATGGAATTGGAACCGCCAACGCAGCAAGCCGTATTGGCCGACGGAATGCGAAGTGACGGAGTGCGGATTTCGCGAGATGAATTGTTGAGGCTCGCCGAAGACGCCGACGCTTTTGTCGCTCAGGCTGCAATTGTCGCTTTGTCGCGGCAAGCGTTTCAATGGCGACCGAGTGATATCGAATCGCTCCCCGCGGGTCAGCGAGCGACTGCCGCGGTTGCTTTGAGAATCGCCGCCCATCAAAGCTACCGATTTGCCGAAATGCCATTGCCGCATCAGCCTTGGGTGGCGTTGCTGTTGAACGATTCCGACCCGGCGGTTCGATTTGAAGCGCTACGTTGGATCTCCGACGCAAGACTTGCGGAATACCTACCTGCCATCGAAAAACTGCAGAAGGAAAGTTCGCTGACGTTTGAGGTATTCGAAGCGGCGATCGCGACCTGGAATACGCTCAGCGGTAGACCGCAGGAAGGAACACACAACCCGGAACTGTTGCTGCAACGTGTCGCCGATGCGGACTCGCCCCCTCGCTTGCGAGCCTACGCCCTGCGCATGTTGCCGATCGCCCCGACCGTGGCACCGAAACAACCACAAATTGTTGGCACGCGATTTCCCGCCGGACTAACCATTGAATTGCTGAACGAATTGGTGGCCGTTGGCGATGCGGAACTCTCGTTCGAGGCCGTTCAGGTGCTCTCGGGCAATCCGATCGTCGGTGCGGAACTCCTGAAGCGGATTGCAATGGATTCGTCGCAACCGTTGACGCTCCGATCCGAAGCGATCGCTGGCCTGACCGCTGTCGCGGCCGAACACCTTGAATTCTTAATGACGATGACAATCGACAGTCACGACCAAGCACTCCGCGAGGAAGCGCTTCGCGCCATGCGCCGAACCGCATTCAGTCAGGATCAGATTGCATTGCTGAAACAATCCAAGCGGGAGCATCCTGAATCGGCTGATTTGTTTGATGCTTTGATTATCCCCGATGCAATCAACACCAATCGGCCCGATGCGACCGACATCGACCGATGGCTTGCCATGCTTGATTCCATCGAGTCGGCACCCGATGTTGAAACGGGACGTCGCGTCTTCCAGAACACTCGAATTGCGTCGTGTTCAAACTGTCATCGACACAATGGTCGCGGCAATGTTGTCGGGCCCGACCTCAGCAATGTTCATGCACAGAGCAATCGCCGTCAGTTGCTCGAATCGATCTTGCTCCCCAGCCGCGATATGGCTCCGGAGTATCAACCCTCGGCGATTCTCTTGAACGACGGGCGAATCGTGGTCGGCATACGCCTGCGATCGTGGGTGAAGGAGACGATTCGCGATGCGAACGGGCGCAACGAAACGTTCGACCGCGACGAAGTTGAATCAATCGTTCCGCTGCAAAAGTCATTCATGCCCGACGGGCTGGCCAACGCCCTTACCAACAGGGAATTGCGCGACCTGCTTGCGTTTCTGCAAAACGCTGGTTCGCAAGACGCCAATGCTGGGAACCTCGCCGCACCGCGTTGAACCCCGCGAACAAACGTGAACCATTATCAAGGAAACAGCTTCAAACGAGATCTGCGGCTTTGCAGTCGCTCCCGAAACTCGGCGGGCAATTGCCGGGACAAGTGTCGGAGTTTTCGCATCTTGAAAATGTATTCAAGATCGTCCGTCGTAACGCGATCGCACGCATCAATGTTCAGCCGGTTCAGGTTGGGGAACTCGCATAACGCCTCTAAAGATCGGCCTGTGATTGGCCGTCCAGAGAGTCCCAACACTTGAATCCCTTTCGCCGATTTCAACGCGATGACACCTTCATCGGTGACCTGGGCGAACTTGCATTCCAGCGAAACCAGAGTCTCGC
>JAWKTL010000079.1:0-19934 GCA_041399105.1 Pirellulaceae bacterium
GATAGCTCGACGTCGCAAGCCTCTTCAATGACCGAAGAAGCATCGGTCTCAAAGCAATCGAGCGTCCGCCAAGATAACAAACCGTCGGGGCCGATCGGCGGCTTCGTGCAACCCGCTCAAGAATGTTTGCAATTCACGGTCCCATCCAGTCAAGCGTTTCCGGGTTCCTCAATTCAGGCCGTCACCTGGGACGCACAGCAGCGACGTCCTCGCGTCAGCATCAACTTCATGGGGCTGACGGGACCCAGCGGCACGTTGCCTCGATCCTACACATCGCGGCTGCAACAGATCGAGTTGGTCGCAAGGCATCGTGAAAGGCACGCGCTGCGCGATTGGCTGGACAATTTCAATCATCGGTTTGTGTCGCTGTTCTTCGATGCATGGGCGAAATATCGATTCCCCATCGGCATCCGGCGTCAAGCCATTCGTTCGCGGTCCCGCAAGCCGACGCCGACGTTGATCCATGTCGCGTTGTCATCGATCGGTGGCTTGGGACTCAGGGATGTCGGTGGGTCCGATACAAGTCATGAACCCAGCGGCGATGCGGTCAAGCGAGACGAACTGTTAGGGCTGGCGGGGTTGCTCGCCCAACGCCCGATGAACGTCAGCAACCTTCAGTCGGCGCTTTCACGTTGCTTGGGAGTTCCCGTGTGTGTTCGCCAGTTCGAGGGGAGCTGGTTGGATCTGGAAGAGAGTTCGCAAACGAAGCTCGGTCGAGACAACAGCAAACTCGGACGCGATGCGTTCTTGGGAGAGCGAATTCGTACGCGACAGCAGAAGATCCGAATCGAAGTTGGGCCGCTTTGCAAAGAGGAGTTTAGTCGCTTCCTTCCCCCCAGCGAAGCAAACGCCGGTGAGGGCTACCAGCGATTGTGCGAACTGGTCCGAACGTGTGTCGGTGCCGACCTGGAGTTTGATATCCAGCCGATCTTGAAGATCGAAACGTCATGGGACTTGCAACTTAGCGCGAAAGAATCGGTCTCTCGGCTGGGAATCGATAGCTGGCTGGGTTCGCCCCGCCAAACGTTGATCGCCGCGGATGCTGTCTTTTCCGGCGTCCGCCAAGCAACCGCAAACCGTAGTGGATCTTGTTAAAGATCCTACCGCACGGGATCTTTGACAAGATCCACCACAAGTTGATTGTGAAACAACATCAAACGCGTTCATCCTTGATAAAAGATTGATCAAGGTTCGATTGCGAGAGTTGCTTTCCGAGCGAATGGATCGAAACAAGCGAACATCCGATCGATCCATCAGTTTCTCAAAAAGCGACGTTTCTGGGAACCCTTTGTCGGTGATGAACGCGCCAGATGTTATACCATGCATGGTCTGAAATGATGCCTTGGCGTTAAATAAAGCGAATCACCTCATTTCTGACCACGCGACGTATATATCGCTTTCCATCTAGAATGAGCCATCCATCGATCTGGCTCTAACACTCATTCCGTGGACGGAACCTTACCATGCCCTTAACCGCCATCGTCGCCGCGACCCCATCGGGAATGATTGGACTTGATGGCGATATGCCCTGGCAATTGAGTTCCGACTTGCGACGCTTCAAGCGTCTTTCGATGGGAGGCGTATTGATTATGGGACGCAAGACGTTTGATTCGATCGGTCGCGTCCTTCCTGGACGAACAATCTGTGTTCTCACGCGCGATGCCACTTGGTTTCATGAAGGCGTCCAAGTTTATCACGACACGCAGTCGATCGTCGATGACATGTCCTCGAAGTCCGCATTCGTTGTTGGCGGGGCGCAGATTTATCAACAATTGCTTCCCTTCTGTGACCGGCTCTACCTGACGCGTGTCTACAGTCAGGTCGTTGGTGACACCTCGGTGCGGATTCCGCTTGATGAATGGCGTTGTCTGTTTGTCGAACGCGTCGCCGCCGGTTCGCGGGATTCCGTTCCCAGCGAGTTCAGTATTTGGCAACGTTTGGCTTATACCGTGCGTGGTCCGAACTGATGCCTTCACGTTAAATGAAGCGAATCACCTCATTTCTGACCACGCAACGTATAACCATTACCTGCGGTCACGCGCCTTCTTCTCGGCGACATTTCGATAGTCGACGACATTCCATACCAGGCCGATGGTTCGCATGGTGCGGATGACCAAGAACGTGAGATCGAGTTCCCACCACTTGTGTCCATGCTTGGCCATGCGTGGATATGCATGATGATTGTTGTGCCACCCTTCGCCATACGTTACCAAGGCAACCCACCAATTGTTGCGACTCATGTCGGTCGTTTCATAATTGCGATAGCCCCACAGGTGGCTTGCCGAATTGACAAGCCATGTCGAATGCAGCACGAAGACCAATCGCAGGAACATGCCCCAGACAACCATGGAGATGGCGATTTCCGTTCCGCCGATGGCGTAACCAATGTTTACCAAGGCAAGTCCCAAAGCGAAATTCAATGGCAGGAACAACTTGTCGATCAGACGCATCCCCTTGCCGGACGCCAAGTCGGGAATCCAGCGTTTGAAATAGCCTCGCGTTGTCCGTTATGAGTGCTGTAGGCCAGCCAAAACATGTGACTCCACCAAGCACCATCGTTCGGCGAATGGGATCGCCTGCTGATCGCTTTGTGCGTGATGCTTGCGATGATCGGCGACCCAGTCAGTGGTGAGCCCTCGCCAGCCAAGCTGCCAATGACGGCGAACATGTATTTGCGTCCACGGATGCGATTGGAAGCCGGTATGCGTCAAGTAGCGGTGAAAGTTCGGTAGCAGATGCCGATGCCTGCAAACCAATGGAGAACAACCGTCGCAATCAATGCGGGCCACGAAAACGTCCAAATGGCGAAAATCGCCCGATATGGGCGGCGACGAGCCATATGATTGAATAGGTGTTGACGAACGTCCGTTCCTCCCGCGTCAGATCGGGTGCCTTGTCGGTCTTCTTGGCGTATCGGCGGAGGTGTGTCAATGATGTCATTTTGCGGATCATCAAGTTGATCGGTCGAGTTTTGAGTGGACGGCTGCTATCAAGCCGGCTTCCTATAATGATTGACTGCCGGATGGGTTGCTTGTTTCTCGCGTGCTGGGAGGAAATCCGTTGTGTCGAACCCAAGTTGCACATTTCCATTACGACACGCTGACCGTTATCTTAGGCTGTCCGATAGATTGTTTCTGTTTTGGCAACGAGACATCGTTGTAACGGTTCTGTAACATCTCTTCCTCCGCTAGATTGACCGACGAAAGTCGATGACGATTCCAGCCAACGAATTAACGCTCTCAACTGCGAAGGGTCAAAGACACCTGGAGAATCATATCGATTTCGGGCAAAGGCGGTTGATTCAGAGGCATCCTTCTTACGTTGGAGACCGCTTGCCGGGATTCGTCGGAATTGATGGACGACCTGCATCGCGGCTTATTGATCAAGATTTATGCCGACGTGATTCGAGTGGACGGTCAGTGGACGTGGATGGAGAAGATTGTCGGGGCCATTCTGATCGAACATCTTTGGAATACAAAGTTGACCGGTCGGGAACTCCGCCGGCGCGGCCTGAACAAGTGTTGTCGCAGGCGGATCAGTTGTCGTGGCATGCGTTGGTGAAACCATTTGCTGATTATTCGCCGTTGCGGGATTGGCACAGCCAAATCGAAACGTCTGTTTCTCGCTTGGCGAATCTGGTTGCCAAGTGCGACGGCTGACGACGCTCAGTGAAGAAACAGACGTTCTGCATCGCATCTGGCAAGGGGTCGTGAAGCATTGCTGCTGCATACGGACAACACGGCCGATCGGCAGCCGATGCGCGCAGCAGCCGTTGGCGCGCTTTCTGGGAGTACAGACGCAAACGCTGACTGATGAACCAAACTTCAGCCAGATCGGTCGGTCTCGACCAACATCAACAACCGCCTGACCAACGTTTGAAGGCGTCGCTTCAGGAACTGACTCACTCGATCTACTGTCGGTGAAAGACCGCATTCGATCGCTGGCGAATTACTTGAAACTGCAAACCATAGCGCAAGGCGGCGGTTTGGCCGACAATGCCGATCAGCCTGCACAGCTGGCGTTCGTCGGCAATCCCGGTACTGGCAAGACGAGCGTTGCTCGAATCGTCGGACAAATTTTGGGCGCGATGGGGCTCGTTCAAGCCAAGGTCATGGTGGAGAATCGACGCAGTGGACCGGTTGCGGAATTCGCGGGGCAACATGGTCAAGACCAACAAGCTGATCGATTCCGCTCTCGATGGGGTGCTGCTGACGGACGAAGCTTACAGTTTGGTCGACGAATCGGGGGATGATGCTCTTGGGACGCGCGAGGCGATTCAAACATTGCTCAAGCGGATGGAGGATGATCGCAGTCGACTTGTGGTCATTCTGGCCGGTTACCCAAATGAAATGGAATCGATGATCCGTTCCAACTGGGGCCTTTGGACCACGAATCGGAACGACACTGCAGTTCGAGGATTACGATCCGCCAGCTGGGAAAGATCTTGAAGTGCTATGTGATGCGAACCATTATCACTTGTTTTACCGCGAAATGCCATCGACTCCGTTGCTGGCGTTCACGGAACTCTATGAACACCCGGATCGTCACTTCGGCAACGGGCGACTGGTACGAACTGTTTCGAGGAATCGGTCCGTCAGTTGGCCAACCGCGTGGCTGAGATCGTGCCATTAACGGAAGAGCTGCTGACCCGATTGGAGCCGGAGGATGTCGTTCCAGGCGTCGGCAACGATGCGATCGACCGTCTGGTCGGCAAAAACGAGATTTGCCGCGAGTGACCTGTGCAACGTGCGGAAAAACGCCTGAAGGTTCAACCACGTTTGTTGGGGCGAAAGGTTCGCCGTCGCGACTGCGGCAACATCTTCAATGCCGACTGGGCGGAAGTCGAACGCGGTGACGAGACGCTCTAAGAACGTACGCGTCTGGCTAGCGCGGCGAGTGCGGAGCAATCACTTCGCTTCCGCGTTTGCCGTTCCAATCAGTATCCCAAGCCCTCGTGTAGCTTCCACAAAAAGAATCCGGCTCCAGCGGCCATCAGTATCGCGCAGACCGCAAAAGATATGCTGCGGCGAATCGCCGAAAGCAAGCTTCGCATGATCCAGCATACAACAGGGACGTACTCCGGTCAGAATGCGAACGAGATCGCGTTCGCGGTGCCCAGAAAACGCCTCGTTCATCGTTGGGCGAAAGCTTTTGAAGCAATGCCTGCAACGGGATGATATAGAATCCCGCGAAGAAGCCCGCTTATAAACAAATCCGGCGGTGTTGCCTCGTTACGACTGAACCATGGGCTTCATGTTCGGCAGCGATGGCGGAACGAAAGCCAATAACAAGAAGAAGACGGTCAATCCGGCGGCTCCGATCGGGACCAGTTTGACATTTATTTGGTGCCCTGATATCAGTCCGGCGACGGCGCATCCGGGATGCCGATCGCGATGCCCATGACACCCAGCAAGTGACGCTTGCTTCGGTCCGATCGATGTTCATCATCACCAGCGTATATTCGGGAAGGATCAGCAGGGCAAGTCCTGCCAGCAAATAGAAGCAACCCCAGCGCGAGCATCACCATCAGGAATCGAGACTTTGACATTTCGCCGATGGAAACGATATGTTGAAAACGGATTCCAATCGAACTTCATCGATCGGTCACCTGGTTCCAGTTTGGCACGAAGATGGCCGCGATCAGGCCGACCACAGCGATCGCCACAAGTGACGCCCCAGGCAGCCACTGGATTGCCGGGATGGCGATCCTGCGGGCTGTAACGATCGGCGACAACGCCCTGGGAGCAACGTTCCGACGATGACGGCGATGTTCGTCATCATGTTGATCGTTCCATTACGCGACTGAGGTCCGATTCGTCGACCAGTTCCTGGGATCAGCGCCGCCGTACTTCGCTGGGCCAAAAAAGAACTCTGACAGGTCAAGGCGACAAGCGACGACAGCGTGATCCAGAGATTCCCTGAAATAGAATCCCGTCAATGCAATCGTACGCAATCGGAATCTCCGCGATCTTGACCCATGCAGGGTTACTTTAAGTGTTTGGAGTAGCGGTCGGCGATCTGACCTCCGTAACCCGACAACAAAATGAAGGGGAATGGTAAAGCAGGATCTCGAGGATTCCCGTCCACCGTCCCCCAGTTGTCCGGCCCAGGCACTATCAATCACCATGAACGTCAACAACATCTTTAAGACGTTGTCGTTCATGGCTCCGAAAAAACTGCGCGCGGCCAGCAGGTTCAGGAACTATGCTTGATTAAGATTGCTTTTCACGAGCGTCTTCCTTCAACGAAGCGTTCCGTCGTGCGATCGATGACAACACATGGCGACACGCGAGCGACCACGTCGCAAGATCAACTGGAGAAATACTGCAAGATAACATGAGACGCGTTCATCATTGACCTAGAGCAACCATGTCGTAAGATCAACTGAGAAACATTGACGCAAGACAACATCAACGCGTTCATCATTGATATAGAGCCCGCTATTGGCCGGCAATTCGACCAATTGCTTTCCTTCGCCATATCGCGGATCTCCTCGGTGATCTTCATTGAGCAATACTTTGGCCCGCACATGCTGCAGAAGTGGTTGCTCTTGAAGGTGTCTTGAGGCAAGGTCTCGTCAGATAACGCTGTGCCGTCTCGGGATCGAGCGACAAACGGAACTGTTCCTTCCAATCGAACTCAAATCGCGCTTTGCTGAGAGCATCATCACGATCTTGGGCTCCTTTACGACCGCGGGCAATATCGGCGCTGTGCGCGGCGATCTTGTAGGCCACGCAACCTTGCTTGACATCCTCTTTGTTGGGAAGTCCAAGGTGTTCCTTCGGCGTTACGTAACAGAGCATTGCGGCTCCATGCCAGCCCGCCATCGCGGCACCAATGGCGCTGGTGATGTGATCGTAGCCGGGGGCGATATCGGTGACCAATGGGCCCAAAACATAGAACGGAGCTCCATCGCACAGTTCAGCCTGCTTTTTCATATTCATCTCGATTTGGTGCATCGGAATATGCCCAGGCCCTTCAACCATCACCTGCGTGCCGTTCGCCTGTCCTCGTTTGGTCAGTTCGCCGAGCACTTCCAATTCAGCAAACTGAGCATCGTCCGACGCGTCGGCGATCGATCCGGGACGCAGTCCATCGCCGAGCGACCACGTGACGTCGTATTGACGCATGATATCGCAGAGGTCGTCGAAGGCTTCGTACAACGGATTCTGTTTTTGATGGGCCATCATCCATTTGGCGATCAACGACCCGCCGCGGCTGACGATTCCCGTCACGCGATTGACCGTCAGATGCAGATGTTCCAAGAGCACGCCGCAGTGGATGGTCATATAGTCAACACCTTGCTTGGCCTGATGCTCGACCATGTCAAGGAAATGCTGCGCCCGCATGTCTTCGATGTTGCCGCCAAGTTCCTCCAGCATCTGATAGATCGGCACCGTTCCGATCGGCACCGGCGAGGCTTCGATGATCGATTTGCGGATTTGGTCGATGTTCTTTCCCGTCGACAAATCCATCACCGTGTCGGCCCCATGATGCACGGCATAATGCAGTTTCACGAGTTCCTCCCCTTCGTTGCTGGTGACGGCACTGTTGCCGATGTTGGCGTTGATCTTGCATTTTGAAGCAATGCCAATGGCCATCGGTTCGAGTCGACCGGCGATGTGAACCTTGTTGGCCGGAATGACCATCCGCCCGGAGGCGACTTCGTCACGAATCAGTTCAACATCCAAGTCCTCTCGCTTGGCGACGTACTCCATTTCGGGGGTGATTTCGCCCGCCCGAGCCGATAGGATTTGTGTCTCTTTCATCCGTTGTATCTCCAGTTCAACGCCTCGGAGCGGTTGCGATCGAAGCATTTAGGTTCAAAGTCCGAACATGCCACAATTTAGGCACGTTTGCGCGAGTATCTTCAAGTTGTATCTCAAGCAAACTAATGCGTCGAGAGACCACCGTGTTCAGATGTCTTGGGGTTGATTAAATTGAACCGCTGGAGGTCACGCTTGTTTGGCCGTTTCCAAGCCCCTTTTCCGTAGAGCGACGATGTCGCAAGATCAACTGGAAAACATTTGCGCAAGATAACTTCAAACGCTTTCAACACTGATATAAGTTCAATTCATGCAACGCAATGCTTCGATACATCGGCGGACCGGCGAGACGGAGATTTCCCTGACGCTGAACCTGGATGGCCAAGGGGACGGGGTTCGGTCGACGGGCATCGGCTTTCTCGACCATATGCTCGATCTGTTCGCGCGACATGGCCTGATCGATTTGACGGTCGACGCGAAGGGGGATTTGCAAGTTGACGACCACCACACGACCGAAGACGTCGGAATTTGTTTGGGGCAAGCGATCAGCGACGCCCTGGGCGATCGGGCGGGAATTCGCCGTTACGGGCATTGGACGTTGCCAATGGACGAGACCTTGATGACCGTCGCCATCGACTTCAGCGGTCGGTATGCCTTTGAATACCGGGCACCCATTCCCTCGGCGAAGATTGGCACCTTCGATTCCGAACTTGTCGAGCATTTTTGGCAAAGCTTTGCCGCAAACGCGAAATGCAATTTGCACGTGCTGATGCATTATGGTGATAATAGCCACCACATTGCCGAAGCGGTTTTCAAAGCAGCCGCTCGCGCCGTTCGGATGGCCGCCGAATTGGACTCCCGCGTGCAGGGTGTGATGAGCACGAAGGGGAGTTTATGTCAATAAAACGCGTTTGATGTTATCTTGCACCAATGTTTTTCAGTTGATCTTGCGACGTGGTCGCTCTGAGTTAAGAACCAATCCGAAAACCGTGAGCCGACAGCGCTAGCTGCGGGGCTTGATCGCGTTTTCGGATGGGTTCGGGAGAACCGGACGCCGCCACGTTCGGGTTGATTCCGTTTTGATTAATCACTTCTGCCCACCACGGACCGGACATGGCGCGCGAAACAATCTATGAACAATCAGGTGGCGACGATGAACAAAATCGGCGCGATCAACAGCTTCGTCCGACACGGATGGTCGACATGGTGGGGCAGCGCGATGTGATTGAACGCTTGCAGATCGCGATTGAAGCCGCTCGAGGACGCTCCGATCCGCTTGGGCATATTCTTTTCGATGGGCCTCCCGGATTGGGGAAGACGACCTTCGCGACCGTGATCGGCAACGAACTGCGGTCGACCGTGCAGATCGCCAATGGTGCCGGGTTGAAAGCTCCCAAGGATTTGATCCCGTACTTGACCAATCTGACGCAGAATTCGGTGCTGTTTATCGACGAAATCCATCGGATTCCGCGAACGGTGGAAGAGTATTTGTACACGGCGATGGAGGATTTCCGGATCGACATCGTGTTGGGCGAAGGTGTCAACGCGCGGACGTTGAACTTGGACTTGCAGCGGTTCACGATGATCGGAGCGACCACCCGCGCGGGAATGCTGAGCGCTCCGCTGCGCGATCGCTTTCAAATTCGGGAACACCTGGACTTTTATAAGCTCGACGACCTGTGCGAGATCGTGCGACGCAATGCGAAGAAGGTGGGTGTTCCCGTCGACGACGAAGCGGCAATGGAAATCGCTCGCCGAAGTCGCAGTACGCCGCGAATTGCGAACAACCGATTGCTGTGGGTCCGAGATTACGTGCAAAGTCGTAGCGATGGTAAGGCGACATACGCAACGGTTGTTTCGGCAATGGAAATGATTGGCATCGACCATCTCGGACTCGACAAGCAAGATCGAAATTATCTCGATACGTTGATTCGCGTCTTCGCCGGTGGCCCAGCCGGTATCGAAGCGATCGGGCACACGATGAACGTCAGCATCGATACGATCGAAGACGAAGTCGAACCGTTCTTGTTGCGCAGCGAACTGATCGTCCGCACGCGTCGCGGACGGATGGCGACTCCGAAGGCCTACCAACATCTCGGTCGTGAATACACCGGCGGTTCGGAAGGTCTGTTTTAATGACCGTTGAACCGATTGTTTACTTCGATCGTTATCGCAAGTCGCTCGAAACCGAGAAGGTCTATGGCGACGCTTTCTTGCGATGGGCCTATGCGACCGCGCCAGGCAGATTGACCCTGCATACCATCGTCAAGCGATTGTGGTTCTCCCAGTGGTACGGTTGGCGGATGAATCGTGCGTCCTCGCGCGCCAAGATCGCCCCCTTCATCGAAGCGTTCGATGTCGACGCCTCGGAATTCGCTCAGCCATGGGACCAGTTTGAAAGCTTCAACGATTTCTTTTCGCGACGGTTGACGTCGGCGGCGAGGCCAATCGATTCGGACCCTTCGTCGGCTGTCTTTCCCGCCGATGGTCGCCACCTCTGCGTCCCCAACCTGTCGAAGTGCGATGGTCTGATTGTTAAAGGTGAAGTACTCGACTTGCCGACGCTGCTGCGGGACGCCGAACTTGCCAAGCGATATGCCCAGGGAAGCCTGCTGATTTCGCGGCTTTGTCCGGTCGATTACCATCGCTTCCATTTCCCGGTGGGCGGCGTTGCCGGGACGTCCCGGTTGTTGAACGGCCCATTGCTTTCGGTCAATCCGATCGCGCTTCGCCAGAACATTCAGATCCTTGCAACAAACCGACGACGACTGACTGTCTTGGAAAGCGACCGATTCGGAAAGGTGCTGCTCTTGGAAATCGGAGCCACCTGTGTTGGTGGAATTTGCCAAACCTATCAGGCGGGCGCTCGGGTCGAAAAAGGTTCCGAGAAAGGCTATTTCTATTTCGGAGGCTCGTCAACGATAACGATCTTTGAACCCAATTGCATTCAGTTTGATGACGATTTAATTGAAAACTCGCTGCAACAACGAGAACTCTACGCAAGGATGGGGGATCACATGGGAAGGCTGATCGCAGGTCGGTAACCCGTCGTGGCGGATCGATTGGACGAGCGGAGTGTTGCGACCGGATACATTGGAACCCCACCTTTGGCGAGCGCTGAGAATGTGTGTTTAATGTTTGAACAGTTGTTGCAACCTGACTATAATTCAAGCGTGCTCGCACATTGTCCCGTTCAAACCTTGTCTGTCGTTCCCATTCTGGAGCGGCTCGAAGGGCAATTTCGGCTCTTTCCGTAACGTGTAGGAAAACCTTTCATGACCTTTCTGGGAAAAATCTTTTCAGCCTTAATTTTTGTGCTCAGTCTGTGCTTCCTGATGCTTGCCATCATGGTAACGGCAACTCACAAGAATTGGCGTGATGCTGCAATCGATCCTTCGACCGGGCTGAAGCAAATGGTTGAAGCGAAGGAACGAGGAATCAAACAATTGCAAGAGTCGCTGACTCGCGCGGAAGTGGCTCTTGCCCATGAACGTGCCGCACGTCGTACAGCACTTGCGGCGTTGCAAACCGAAGCTTCTGAGCTGCGAACCAATTTGCAAAATGCGGTCAACGAAGTTCAAACACTGGAAGGTTTGAAAACGGCGTTGACTCAGGAAGTCAACACGCAAACGCAAGAGCTGACGCGTTTGACAACGGAGAACACCGATTTGCGAACACAGATCCGCAAAGAACGCGAGGATCGTGACAAGCTGTTTTATACTGCGGCGCGCGTGAGCGATGAACTCAACGCCACCAAGGGCCTCGTTTCTGAAATGCAGGAACGCAATGACCAGTTGATTGCTCAGAACACACGTTACAAAGAAGTGATCACGGCGGCCGACATCAACCCGGATGATCCGATCGACAATGCACCGCCGAAACGAAACGGCGTTGTTTTGCTGGTCAGCCAGCCGAGTCGATTGGTGCAAGTTTCCATCGGATACGATGAGGGACTTCGCAAGGGACACTTGTTGGAAGTCACTCGCGGTGGAAAGTATCTGGGGCGATTGAGGGTGCAGAAGACCGAGCCAAATCAAAGCGTTGCCGAGATTCTTCCCGATTTACAAACCGGCATCATGAAAGAGGGCGACCGTGTCGACACAGCCATCAAGTAACGTCAAGCAGAAGCAAGCACTCAGTGTTTATACCGTCATGTTGATTGTCTCGGCGGTCGCGTTGCTGATCGCCTGCATTCTGCTTTACAAGGAACTGAAAGCGTACGGCGATTTTCCGTATTGGAACACGCGAGACGCGCAACCCGCTTCGGCCTCGATTTTCTCCGTGACCGAAGACCGATTCCTTTGCTAGCTTTTTCTGGAGCGACCACGTCGCAAGATCAACTGAAAAAAAGGAACTCGGATAGACGCCGCGCGGTCAGAAAAGAGGTGATTAGCTTCATTTGACGCACGGGCATCACTCCCGACCACGCATGGTATGCCATCAAACGCGTTTGTCATTGATATAATGGGTAATTTGTGCGGGTTGATCGACCCGTACATGCATCGGTATGCCGTTTGTCCGGCATCTCAAGCGGATTGATTGTGTTGCAGCCTGTCAGGCTCCCGATCATGTCATCTTAGACGCAGACGACCTCATCGGAGGTTTGCTGTTCTACGCGTCGCGTGATCAGAAAAGAGGCGATTCGCATCGATTGGATGCGATGCGCGTTATTTCAGGTCATGCACGGTGGAAGTCCATCTGCTATCCCCAGCGATGTCTGACAGGAGGTAAACGTGCCACGTTTATCGATCATTATTCCTTTGCGATCCAACCTGGAACTTTTTGAAGCAACCCTTGTTTCAGTATTGGAAAACCGTCCCGACGAGTGTGAAGTCATTGTCGCGCACGACGGAAGTTATGACGATCCGTTTGATCTTGCCGGTGAAGTCTGCTTCGCGGTGGCGGATGATCAAGCGCTTGTGAATTTGGTTTGGGCGGCGACGCAAATTGCGACCAGCCCCGTTGTGCATGTGCTTGCCGACGGCTTTCTCGCTTCGGAAGATTGGACGCGGGCGGCCGTTGACGCATTCGACGACGAAGAGGTTCAGTGCGCGACCCCGTTGATTTGCGATCAGGAAAGCGATCACACAATCCTAGCGGCCGGGTGGACCGACGATCGTTTGCGACTGCGGCGTTCGATCGCCGAAGGGGCAACAGCGGTCGGCAGGTTGGAGCAGCAGCGTGTTCGAGGTGTCTATTTCGCGGCTTCGTTCTGGCACATTGCGTTGCTTCGGAAGTGCTTGAAGTCGATTGCCGTCGATTCCGCGATTGAGTTTGAAGCCCTTTTCGCTCGTTGGATGGAAGAGGAACGCAAACAGATTCACATCTTGTCCGAATCGCGAGTGTTCACATCCAGTCAAGCACCCGAACTGCAATCGGTTGGATATCGCGAGGGATTCCAATTGCAGTGCGCCGCACAGTCGCGAGGATTCGCCGCGACAGCCGGCTTCGCATTGCTTGCGTGCATAACCCGACCGCATCGCGTGGAATCTTGGGCGACCGCCATCGGTCGACTTTCCGCCGGCCTGATGGGAACAAAGTATCGGACGATGCTCGATCGAAACTATGAAAGCCTGGCGGCGGCGCATCGACCCAACGATGAGTCCAATGCTCAGACGCTTGCGTTTCCCACCCATCAGCCGCTACGACAAGCGGCGTAGAGACGCGTGTTCAGTCGGAATCGGTCGTTTGCTTAGTCGATCCGATGAGAAACTCCGCTTCGGCGAGAATTGGATCGTCGAATTCGAGGCGAAGGATTCCATCCCGCTGCAATCGAGTAATCTCGCGCGCATGGCGGCTCTGAATTTTCTCAGCACAGTCGCGAACGCGATTCGCCCCTTGAATAAACGTGATCACGAGCATGGCGAAGACCGCCGTCGGCATCAGCGACAATAGAATGCTGGTGAGCAACATCGCCCATTCGGGGGCGGGGAATTGGTCCAGGTGATCCATCAGATCGGTTGCAACCGCTGACGATGCGCGGAAGTACTTTGAATAGAGGGCGATGATGGGGCCGGCGAACAGTGTCCAGAAGATGGCGGTTCCAATGAAGCCGAGAATCTGGATTTGCAGCGAACCGAGCGATGCCCGATCGATTTCCTCCTCCAAGATTTGTTGTGAAGTCTGTTGCAGGTGATCGATTCCACGCAGATAGGCGAACTGAGTTTCGGTGTCCATCGCTCGCGGATTGTCCGCTCGCAGTGGTCCAAGTTCCTGTCCGAAGCGACGAATCAATGGCCCCAACTGATCTCGAACCAAAGCGGCGGAGCGTTCGCGGATTCCGTTGCGAGTGTCGGCTTCCAGTGACTGCATCTGTCCGATGTTTTTTGCCGAGGTCCATGCCGAAGTGATCAAGCTGGGCAGACTGCCCGACAACGACAGGATCAAACGATCCCACGCACCATGCGTCAAATTCAGCAAGCCGATCAGCGATTTGTAGGGAAACCATATCGCCGCCGTGTCGGCAAGCAGTGACAGGCGCAGTCGCGAGCGAATGCCGGCGCGAAGCGATCCGCCGGTGCCGACCAAACTGTTGGCCACGTCGATGGGCAACTGGTCGGCGGCTTCGCGAAGGTGATCGACCGCGCGCTTCAAATACGGCAATTCCTGAGTCATGATGTCGTCGAGCGCTTTGCGAAAACGTCGATCCGCCGCGGCTAAGCGAGCCCGTTGCCGTCGTTCGGCACCGCCCGCTTCGACCAAACGAGGACGCAGCGCGTGCCCGATCGCATCAAGGGTTTGCCTGGCAATCGTTGCCTCGTCGTGAATCACGTCGAAGTCGTCGACGATGATGGGAGACAGAATTTCCGAGGAGGGCGCGGCGGCGTGGATCGCGGCACAATAGGCGTCGATGTCGTTGGACAGTTTGTCGTCTCGTTCGCGTACGACGCTGACAATCGGCAAAACCAATGTTCCTTCGCTGGCGTTAACCAGATCGGCAACCACATGCGATCGCAATTGATCGCGACGAACAACCAGAATCTGTACCGACGCAAGCGATAACGTTTGTTTGGAGATCTCCACCACCAACGGATCTTGATCGGTGGCCCCCGGCGTGTCGAGTATCAGATATTCGACGCCCAACGAAAACATCTTCTCTTGCTCGCAGTGCAAATAACGCTCGTATCGATCATTGATGTCGGCGGGCGGATACGGTCCGACCCACGCGATTCGGACGGTTGCGTCCCGCGTGCGGTCTCCGCTTGGCAAAGCCTCCCGGATGACGCGCTGTTGATGAATTGACGCACAAGCCACGTCTTCCCCTGCCCCGTGGGACCGACGACGCCCACGACGATCGCATCGGGCACGCGTTTGCAAAATCGCCGCGCGTTGCGATTCAAAGCGATCGCATAACTCTTGAACGCGTTCCCCGACGGGACTCATGCTTAGCACGCGCGATGCCGCCCGCCGAACGCCAGTGACGAAACGATCCGGACGATCTTGCGATGGTGCGGGGTTAAACGATTCTTTCATAGAGCGACCACATCGCAAGTTGAGCTGAGAAATATTGACGCATGATAACATCAAACGCGTTCATTATTGATATCTACGTCGCGTGGCCGAAAATGAGATATTCGCTTCATTTGCGACAAGTATCATTCCAGACCACGCACGGTATCACGCGTCGAAAGTGATTCGCTTCATTTGACGTACAAGTATCATTCCAGACCACGCACGGTATAAGTTGTTGTTTCTTGAGTTTTCTGACGCTCGGGAGGGGGCGTTTCCGACCACATTGCATTTCAACAACGTGGCAGGCATCGATGCAACTGATCGACAAACGATTGCCGCAACTGCCAAATGCGAATTGCCGTGTCGGCGGACTCCCGCTGTGTAACCTTTGGCTTGGGCAACGGGTACGTTCGGTCGGCGACAACGACCGTCAACGGCGGCAACGCGGATTCAATCCAGCGAGGTACTCCCAGTGAATCGCATTGCACCGCGACAAAGTCAGCGAGCTGTTGCAATGCCGCTTGCAATTCCATCGCTTTAAGAGTCCCATGTCCATTCCAAGCGGTGACAAGTCCCGTGAAGCCGGTTGCCAGCAGCAGTTCGCCGATCGAGGCATGCATCAAGATGAGCATTCCGCCACCATCGAGCGGAACCATTGCCGCCGCGGCGAACGAAGCGAATAACGCTGCGATGGGTGTTAAACCGTGCTGCAACTTCTTCAACAGCGACATTTGCCTCCACATTTCTTCCGCCATGCGATGCAACTGGTCCGGGTCCAACGCCGTCTTGTCTTCTTCGTTGAAACGTTGAACGGCCAGATCGCAGGTCGTCAGCAATTGCTCATTGGTTGTTTCCAATCGCATCTGGCCGAGTACATCGTGACGGTGATATCGTTCACACAGAAGCTCACCAGAAAGCAAAGAGCCTTTGGCTCCCTTGCGGAACTCCTCCCGAATCTGTTCCGCTTTCTCGCGAGCGGCTCCCGACAGATTGAACTTTTGGACAAGCTCTCCCGCGCTTCGAGAGAGCTTGGAGACAAACCCATTCATCTTCATCCCGATCCGCGCATACCACGGTGCCGCCTCCGAAAAGGCGTCGGTCAACTGGTTGATGATTCGAGCTGACTGGTGCAACCGCAGTTCCACAATGTTCCCCGTCGCCATATCGCGACGCGCGAATACATCCAGCGAAGCATCAAGAATCGCTTGGCGTCCACGTTCGGCCCGCTTCTTTTGGCTCGCCAGCCGATCACGCAGGACATCAACGCCATGCTCCCAGACAGCTTGCGACAATGCGGTTTGCTGAGCTTGGCGGAAGCCGTTGAACAGTTCCGAACGATTGAGCTGTTCGGGGAGGGCAAGCAGCAATTGATTTCGCGGTGTTTGAACAACATCCGCATCAACTTGACTGGAGGCTTCAAAGAATACCGGCAACGGATCAACGTCGTTTCCACGGTCGGCGGCTTGCGGAATGAAACGTTCACTTGCTGGTATTTCGAAGTCGTGAGCAAGGTATGTGGCGACGATGCCATGCGCCGACATCAAGGGCTCCAAATCCTCTAGAACCTCATGAGGCGGATACTTCGGACGAATGCGATTGATCGCCAGATATCGACTCACACCCGACATACTTGTGGCGGCGACATCGAGCAGTTCGCCGACAGTGTTGGCGCGAATCGAAGCGTAATCCGGAGACGATGACGAAGGCGGAGCAGAGCGTCGCGGCCCGTTTGAGCAACGCTTTACGAACCGCCAGCGCGCCGCGACCAAACGTTTCGCTGGTGACAATGTCGGGGCAATCGAGCAGACCGACGCGAGCTTCATCCAATCGAGGGTCCGTCGCCACCAGCGGGATCGCCAGCGCATCGGCAACCCCCTCGGAATTGTTGTACTGTCGATGCGCTTCATCGGGATCGTCCGAAAGCATTTGCGGTGGCTGCCCCAAAGCCTCTCCCAATCTCGACAACAGCAAGCCCCAGACTTCGGCGTCTCCGCGCCAACTTTCAGGCAACCAGAGAACGAAGCGATGCGTCCCGGCGTCGTTCGATTCGCCACGCAACGAGCGTTGGCGTCCCCGTTCGCCGAGGAACGATGCCACGAGGCTTGTCTTTCCGCTGTTGAGCATTCCGGCAATGGCGATGATTGGAAAATCGGCCAACTGCGAGGCGACTTCCAGGCGACGTCCGGACGATTGAATCTCCGTCCAGCGCTGAGCGTCCAACTGACGCAAAGCTTCCGCAAAGCTGAGGGTCTTGGTTTGAGGAAAGTAAGCATCGATTGCAGGTGTCGATCGATCATCTTCCAACAGTTGCCTGACAGTCGGCCATTGGATGGTGGTTGTCATGGAAAAATCTCGTCCTACAACTCGTCTGAAATCGGGTCCGACCCGGTCAGTCGTTCGTCAAGTGCTTGTTCGTCGTCGCCGTAACTGGGCACGATCGTATCCTGACCGCTCAAGATTGTCGATTGACGGCGTGATCCAGTGTAAACCTCTTTCCACCATTGCCGAGCGTCCTGCTGTGTCCATTTTTCCGCATCGGGACACGCGCGAAGCATTTCGACAAGGATATCGACCGATTGCGGTCGTTGCTCGGGACGCTTGCATAAACAAAGCATGATCACCTGCTCAAACGGGTGACTCACCGACTTGCCGGCTCGCTCGCTCGGAGTTTGCGGTTCCTCCTGCACTTGATTTAAGATTGCATCCAGCGTACCGGCGGCGTCAAACAACGGTTTCCCCGTGACCAAGAAATAGCCGACCGCGCCGATGGAATAAATGTCGCTTCGTGGATCGACCGTCTTGGGGTTGCGAATGGCTTCAGGCGACATGTACATGGGAGTCCCCGTTAACGAACCTTCGTGTGTCATGTTAGCGCTTTCAGGGCTTGATTCCTTCACCAATCCGAAGTCCAGCAGCTTGGCGAAATCAAAAACACCACCTCTTTCGGTCAGCATGATGTTGCCGGGTTTGATGTCGCGATGAATGAGACCTCTGCCGTGCGCTTCGATTAACGAACCGCAGATCTGCAACAAGATTGCGATCACGCGCGAGACGGGCAGATCCCCATAATGCCGCACCAATTCGCTCAGGTCCAAGCCATCAAGGAATTCCATGACATAATAGAAATCGCCATTTTGCGTTTGTCCGTAGTCATAGACGGCGATGGTATGCGGATTGTTCAGTTGGCTCGTCAATTCAACTTCGCGCTGAAAGCGATGCAGGCCTTGCGCGTCGCTTCCTTTCGTATCGAGAACTTTGATGGCAACCGGTCGCATCAACAGCGCATGTTGAGCTTTATAAACGGTGCCCATTCCCCCGACCCCCAGTATTTCGTCCAATCGATACTGGCCCAGTTTCTTCGCGATGCGATGCTCCTTGGTTGCCTTGCGTTCGGCTCGGCTGGCCCGCATCGTGGTCAGCGCGATCAGTCCGCACGAGATCGCCAATATCAGCATGAGTCCCACGTTGGACCATTTCAACATCCGCATGGGACGATATGCTTCGTCGACCTCCATTTCCGTTGCGATTCCGATTCCATAGTCGGTCAACCATCGCCAAGCACCGATGACCCGGACGCCACGCATATCAACGTATCCCTGGGCGTTGATATCGGTACCACCACGCGTTGCATCAATCGCCATTTCGGTAAAGGGAAGTTCTTCCATTGGCTTGTTGGACCGCTTGCCCGATCGCAGATCGGCCTCTGGATTTCTAAGGGACACGTTCAAGATGGACGTTACCGTTTCGTCCTGCGGCAGCAAGCCGAGCGTTCGAAGTTCCTTTTCAAAGCGGTAGCCCGAAATCATCATTGCTTCGCGATTGAACGCGAAAGTTTCGCCGCTTTCGCCACTGCGGGCCGCATTCAAGACCGATGTGAACTCAACCTCGGGAAGAAGCAACCCCGCCAAAACGCCGACGCACCGTCCGTTTCCGTTGTTGATTGGAACCATCACCGCCATCACCGCGCGGCCAGGTTGAAGTTTCCCATCGTCTTGCTGCATCGGAACCGGAGAGCGAAACGCGGTGCTGACCGTTGCGGACCCGCTGAAGACTCGATTCAGGGCATCCGATGGGAGCGGAAATCCGGTGCGTCCCACCAACGATTCGTCCCAGGCCGCCAAGACGACTCCCGCAACCGACTGCAACACCCAACCGACAAACTGAGAATCCCGAAAGCTTTCATCGAGCAACGACTGAAGTTGCTGATAATCTTCATCGGATTCCAACAACCGGGGCGAAATCGCTCGCGACGACGAACGCTCGGTAAAATCGACCGCTTGTTGTCGACACAGCTTCGCCACGTGTCGACATTCCGATTCTTGCTTGCTGAACCACAGTTGAACCGCGCCGGCGCTCGAATCGCGAATGGTGGCCAATTGATCGCCAACGACCTGCTTTATGGCACGGTCGACAGTGGATTGGATGACCAGTCCCGCAATCAGCATCATCAACAGCAGCAAGACCGGTATCAAGACGCTGGTTCGCTGCGATCCAACAAGGGTCAAACCTGCGAAAGTCGAACCGGGAGTCTTGCGGTTTAAGTATGTCATGCCAGAGATGTCTAACCGAGATGATATTGCTTTGTGGCTGGTGGTTGATCGATAACGAGCGTTGCGTAGAACCAATGTAACCAAAACGAAGCAGTCAGGACTGTAGCGCTTATGGCGAACGGCCAATAGAAGTTTACCTGCCGTTTTCACGGTAGGATCGACTTCC
>JAWKTL010000080.1:0-18977 GCA_041399105.1 Pirellulaceae bacterium
TCGTTTAACGGCAATACCGTTCAACGAAGCGCAAACTCAACAGGAGTCAGCAGTTATGTTTTTGCATTCAAATGCGTTTTGTGTCTACCGATTTCGGAAACACTGAACTTACGCCAGATGCCACCATGCTAGCACTCGCTGTAACGCGTTTGGCTGCAAGCTACTTACGCTTCGTTAAACGAGTTATGCTCAAGAACTTATGCACGGGTGCTTAATGCTTTTGACAACAGGTGAGATGAGTCATCGTCGACGAACGATGGTTGCTTTCCGGGCGGTCAAGAACACGATCGATCAGTTTTTTGGGAGCGAATCGTGCCTTTCCTGGATTGTTGAATTCGCCGACACGCTTGCACATCCTGTCGACGACTGGCTTCGCGCCGATTTCTTCTCCTTTCGGTGTCAGCGGGATCGCATGCGTGGCCAGAAGCGTCCGGTGGTGTGCATGTAGTCGCGGTATTGGTCGCCAAAGCGTTCGACGAGTTTCTCTTCTTCGATTCGCGTTCGCGCAATCAGGAAAGCGATCGGAGGAAAGCTGCTGACGAATAAGAACCAGTTGGCTGCGGCGATGCTGCCGCCGACAACTGCGATGAAGAACGCCAGGTAGAAGGGGTGCCTGAGGTACCGATACGGGCCGGATGTCACCAGCGAATGTTCCTTTCTTGTGACCACGGTATCGGTGAGGTTCTTGCCAAGCGTCCGAAACGTCCACACGAACAAGAGGCTCCAGAATGCGATCAGGATGAAACCGCACCATCGCAACCAGAGCGGAAACGGCATCGACGCGAAGGCCAGAAGTTTCGGATCGATCATCCAGGCAATCCAACCGACGAACCATGGCAGTGCGCCTAGCCGAAGACCAAATAGAATGAACGCGCCTTCCTGCCAGCGATCAAGTTTCTCCCCGCTCATATTGGAGCGGATTCGATGGTAGAGGGCAAACGGCAGGAAGCAGGCGATGATTCCGATGAAGATGAGGCGGAATTGCTCGTCAGTTGTCATTGGGCATTCCCGTCGTGTCTGCAAACAGCCCTGCCGAAAGATTACCTGGTTAAGGGTGGCTTGTGAAGGCATCATCGACCGAGAGTCTCATGATACCGCTTGGTCGTCGTCGGTTACATTTGGAGAGCGCATGATGGAGCGATGGATGTCTTTTGTTAGCAATTCTACGCATGCTGGGTAAATTGCCTGTCTGCCCTCCCGTTGTCGCACGATGGCGGTCATAATTAAGGTCCGCCCTGGAAACTGCTTTTGGAGTGAAGTGCCCCGTGAATTTGGAACGTTTTTTCGACCGTTACGCGCCACCTCGAACGAACTTTGTCGAGCTGCTTCGCTACTGGGCTGAGCAGCAACCCGAAGCGCCAGCATTCTATTTTTCCGATGGCGAAGGGGAAGGAACAGCATTGACATACGCTCAGCTTTGGCAAAGGACCAGGGCGGTGGCTGGCTGTCTGCAACAACGTGGGGCTCAAGGCGGACGGGTGCTTCTGCTCTATCCGCCGGGGCTGGACTTTGTGATCGGCTTTTTTGCGTGTCATGCGGCCGGGGCGACAGCGGTTCCCGCGTTTCCACCGCGGCGTAATCGAAAGGCGACCCGAATTCATTCGATCTCGAAGGATTCGGGAGCCGGCTTCGCACTATCGGTTCAATCGGTCATCGACCAGATTCGTGGAAGCAACGATCATGCCGAGGACCTATCGTCGATTGACATGATCGCGAGTGACGATCCGACGATCGCGGCACTTCAAGCTTGGCGGATGCCTGAAATCGAGGATGACGATATTGCGGTTCTTCAATATACCTCCGGTTCGACGGGCGATCCCAAGGGCGTGATGCTGACGCACGCCAACTTGGTCCGCAATTGCGAATACATTTTGCGCACCTTTGCTCCATCGCGTCAGGGAGTCGGCTGTTCGTGGCTGCCGACGTATCACGACATGGGTTTGGTTGGCGGTGTTTTGAAGCCGATGTTTTACGGGCGGCCAAATGTTTTCATGAGCCCGATGGCTTTTTTGCAAAAGCCGGTTCGCTGGTTGCAGGTGATTTCAAGTTACGGCGTAACGATCAGCGGTGGTCCGAACTTTGCCTACGAGTTGTGTGTTGATAAGGTCGGCGACGAAGAAATGGAGGGGCTCGACCTGAGCGGCTGGGATGTGGCCTTCAACGGGGCGGAGCCGGTTCGTCCGTCAACCTTGGACGCGTTCGCTGAAAAGTTTGCTCCGGTTGGCTTCCGTCGCGAAGCGTTTCTTCCGTGCTATGGTATGGCCGAAACAACGTTGATCGTTACCGGTGGACCGAAACATCAGCCGACGGTTGCGCATTTCAACGCTGATGAACTGAATTCGCTGCGCGTTCGTCCGGTCGATGCCGACGACGATGCGGCCCGCGCACTGGTTGCCTGCGGCGAGGTGTTGCCGGAAGAGCGGATTGTGATCGTGGAGCCGGATACCGGCCAGGTCAATCCGTCCGATCGCATCGGTGAAATCTGGGTACAAAGCCCATGTGTGGGTAAAGGCTACTGGAACGATGACGCTAAGACGCGGACGGTTTTCCACGGCATGACCGCCGACGGACAGGGCCCCTTTCTGCGCACCGGCGACCTCGGTTTTTTGCACGAGGGTCAGCTCTACGTGACCGGTCGATTGAAAGACATGATTATCGTACGCGGAGTCAATCGCTATCCTCAGGATATCGAATTGACGTGCGAAGAAGCTTCCGAAGGGATTCAGAATGGCGCGGTTGCCGCAATGTCGATGGATCATCTCGGTCGCGAACAATTGGTGATCGTCGCCGAAACCGTCCGTCGCCGAGACATCGATTGGGACGTCGAGATCGGCAAAGTTCGCAAGGCGATCACGGCGGAGCATGAGCTTCCTCCCGATGCGATCTACCTAGTCCGTCCCGGCTCGGTTCCGAAGACAAGCAGTGGAAAGATTCAGCGTCACGCTTGTTTGGAGATGATTCGCGAGAACGATCTGAAATTGGTTGGTGGCTGGGCACGCTGGGACGTGCCCGCTTCGGTCGATTCCGCGTCATCGGTTCAGCAGGCGGCGGCGATGAAGCAGGGAACATCCGCCGCGCCAGCGGAAATCGTCTCCGTCGTCATTCGCGAGGTCAAGGCGGTTGCGCAAGATCGAGCCGGCCAACTGACTCCGCAAACCAACATCGCGATCGACCTCGGACTGGACAGCTTGGAGCGACTGGAGATCGCCCACGCTTTGGAGAAGATCTACGGTGGACGCTTTCCGGAAGACGCCCTTCAGGAAATGGAAACGGTGGAAGAAGTCGCCGCCTGCATCCGCGAACATTTGGGAGGCAAGGCCGTTCAATTGGGGCATGCCGATGACGACGACGCGACGCTTCCCAACCGAGAACTTCAGCCGTCGGATTATACATTCGCGTTGTTCCCCGAGTATCAAAGGCTCAAGCAGACCGAACAAGCGTTGAAGATGACCGGCTTGCCCAACCCTTACTTCACCGTTCATGAGGGACTGACACGCGATACGACAACCATCGGCGGACGCGAACTGATCAGCTTCGCCAGCTACAACTACCTGGGAATGTCGGGGGACCCCATCGTTACCCAAGCCGCTATCGAAGCGGCTGGGCGATTCGGAAGCAGCGTTAGCGCTAGCCGATTGGTATCGGGCAACAAGACCGTTCATGGGGAACTGGAGTGCGAGATCGCCGGCTGGTTGGGGACGGAAGCCTCCATCGTGTTCGTGGGGGGGCACAGCACCAACGAAACAACGATCGGTCACCTCGTCGGACCGGGAGACCTGATCGTTCACGACGCGTTGTCGCACAACAGCATCATCCAAGGGGCGATTCTCTCCGGGGCGCGACGACGTCCGTTTGCTCACAACGATTATGATTCACTCGATAAAATCTTGACCGAAGCGAGACGGCAGTTTCGCCGCGTGTTGGTGATTGTCGAGGGGGTCTACAGCATGGATGGTGACTATCCCGACTTGCCGAAGTTTGTTGAAATCAAGAAGCGACATCAGTGTTTGTTGATGGTCGATGAAGCCCACAGTATCGGGACAATGGGAGCGACGGGGCGCGGCTTGTCCGAACATTTTCACATCGATCCGCAGAGCGTCGACATTTGGATGGGAACGCTGAGCAAGTCTTTCGGAAGCTGCGGCGGATACATTGCCGGTTGTCATGAACTTGTGGAATACTTGCGATACACGGCCCCGGGATTTGTCTACAGCGTTGGCTTACCACCAGCTTCGGCGGCGGCGGCCCTAGCCTCGATTCGTCTGTTGAAGGCGGAACCTCAACGAGTCGAACGATTGCGTCAGCGAAGCCGACAGTTTATCGAGAAAGCGAAATCGTTCGGGTTGGATACCGGGATGAGTTCGGGGACGCCCGTGATACCGGTCATCACGGGCAATTCGATGGTTGCGTTAAAACTTTCCCACGCACTGTTCGAGTCGGGCATCAACGTGCAACCGATTCTTTATCCCGCTGTTGAAGAAGCGGCGGCTCGCTTGCGATTCTTCATTACCTGCGAGCACACGCCCGAGCAAATCGATTTCACCGCACAGACGGTCGCCCAGCATTACGCCAACATCGATCCGCAATTGATTGCTCAGAGCGACCAGGTTGCGAGATAACATCAAAGGCGCTCGTTATTGATATAGCGCCTGCGCGGATCAAGCGATTCGGGTTCCGATTGCTTCGCCCGATACAGCGCGGACGATGTTGCCGTCTTTGTTGAAGTTGAAGACAAGAATCGGCAAGGATTGTTCCCGACAGAGAGCAATCGCCGTCGCATCCATCACCTTTAAGTCTTTTTCAATGACCTGCTGAAAGCTGAGCGATTCGTAAAGGTTCGCTTGCGGATTCAGTTCGGGATCGGAGTCGTAAACGCCGTCAACGCGAGTCGCTTTGAGCACCACATCGGCTTGCAATTCCAGAGCACGTTGGGCTGCGGCGGTATCGGTGGTGACAAAGGGACGTCCGATTCCTCCGGCCAAGATCACAACGCGACCTTTCTCCAGATGCCGGACAGCTCGCCGCCGTTCAAAGGTTTCACAGACGCCATCCATTGGAATGGACGACATCACGCGCGCCGTACAGCCAATCGACTCCAACGCATCCTGCAACGACAGCGAATTGATGACCGTGGCAAGCATGCCCATGTAGTGCGCCGTGGCTTCCTGGATCAGAACGCTTCGTCCGGAAAATTGGGCGCCTCGCAAGATATTCCCGCCGCCGGAGACAACGGCGATTTGACATCCGCTTTGCGTCGCCTGAAGGATCTGTTTGGCGATATCTCCGACTTCGTTCATGTCGATTCCGCGTTGACTTGAATCGGCTAAACTTTCGCCGCTGATTTTCAGCAGGACACGACGATACTTCAGTTCAGCGGATGCTTCGGCGGCTTCGGACATCAAATTGCAATCACCATTCACAAGAGTCAAAAAGAAATCCCGAACCGACACGGTATCGATTCGGGATGCAATAGCTTTTGCCGAGTTGCTTGGTATCAGCGAAGAACTCCGGGCGTCCAATCATTAACCAATCGCAACGCGAATGAATTTGACGACCTTTGCCTCGGGTGAAAACTGTGTAATCGAAGCTCCCACCGTTTTGCTGTCGTCCAGAACGAAGAACTGACTCAGCAGGCAACGCTCTTGATCGAGCAAGGTGTTATCGGCGACGAAACGTTCCAGTTTGCCGGGAATGATCTTTTCCCAGATCTTTTCGGGCTTTCCTTCCGCCTTCAACTCGGCCTTGATTTCGGCTTCCACTTCCGCAAGCACCTCGGGAGTCAACTGCAGCGAGCTGACAAAACGAGGGATCGTCTTGATCGGCTTGCCCAAGTTTTCGGCTTCGTTCAATTCGTTCTCGGATTTGATCTGAGCCTGAATGACTTCGGTTTCGCGTGCGACGAAATCGGCATCGAACTCGCTGGGATCAAGGATCGACGGGTTCATTGCGGCCACGTGCATCGCGATGTTGCGGAAAAACGTGCTTGCATCGGCCTTGCCGCCGTCTTCATAAACGACAAGAACGCCGATCTTGCTTCCCGCATGGACATACGACGAGATGTTGTCGCCCTGCACATGGTGATATGCGGAGACCTCGATCTTCTCGCCGATCGTACCCGTGCGTTCGGTCAGTTTCTCGGAAACGGTCGAGCCGGCGAATGGGAGCGTAAGAAGATCTTCCTTTGTGGCCGGCTTGTTTTCCAAAGCCAACGTGGCCAAGTCGTTGGCCAGGGCGATGAACTCTTCGTTCTTGGCGACGAAGTCGGTCTCGCTGCTGAGAGCGAGGACGACAGCCTCCTTCCCCGAATCGCTGACGCGCGTTACGACGACACCTTCATTGGCATCGCGATCGGCTCGTTTGGCGGCGACTTTTTGGCCCTTCTTGCGAAGGAAGTCCAATGCGCCTTCGTAGTCGCCTCCCGACTCGTTAAGCGCTTCCTTGCAATCCATCATGCCGGCACCAGTTGCCTTGCGCAACTGGCTGATGTCTTTTGCTGTAATCGTTGTCATGACTTGAATTCTCTATATCAATGATGTACGCGCCAGATGTTATCTTGCGCTTGAGTTTTTTCAGCTGTCTTTCGACGTGGTCGCTCTAGGTACTTCAATGGGAACAAATGTTGGGCACGCGATAACCATCGCATCGGTCTGGCGTAAAAGCGAGATCGATTTAGGTTGTTGCGGGGGCTTCGGTGATCGGTTCAACAGCAGCGGAAGCTTCTTCCTTCTGTTCAGCAAGGTTGCTTTCGCCCTTGCCTTCACGGATCGCATCGGCAAGCTGCCGAACAATTAATTCAATGGAACGGATACCATCGTCGTTGCCAGGGATGGGGAGATCGACCAAATCGGGATCGCTGTCCGAATCGATCAACGCAATCGTTGTGACTCCCAACCGTTTGGCTTCGCGAATCGCATTGCGTTCCTTGCCTGGATCAATAATGACAAGGCATTCGGGAATTCGGTTCATGGTTCGCAAGCCATTGAGGTTGCGGTACATCTTGCGATACTCGCGATTGAGCGAAGACTGCATCTTCTTGCTGTACATGTCCAGCTCTTGGCTCTCGCGAAGTCTTTCAAGCTCCTCCAAACGGGTCAGACGACTGCGAATGGTGCGGAAATTCGTCAACGTTCCCCCGAGCCATCGTTCCGAAACGAAAGGCATCCCGCAACGCAGGGCTTCCTTTTCAATCGCTTCGCCCGCCTGCCGCTTTGTTCCGACAAACAGGATCAGGCTGCCGCCGGCGGCGACTTGCGAAAGATACTTCTTCGCGCGAAGCATCCACGCAGTGTTTCTCGGATGTCGAGAATGTGAACCTGATTCTTGCCCGAAAATGTAGGGCGCCCATTTTGGGGTTCCAAAGGCTGGTGCGGTGTCCAAAATGAACACCCGCTTCGATCATGTCTTTAACGATGGAGTCCGACATACGTGATGCTTTCCGTAATGTTGCAGCTAAGGAGTTCGAGATGCGAGAATTTCACGGAATAGGAAGAAATCCATCCGCGCCCGTCACATCCAGGGCACACGCCCTTCGCCATCCAGAAGCTAAGTTGAAGTAAAAATAGACAGACGCGAAGACATGCTCCGGCGAGCCGCTTCGCGAAGCGTACAAGTCTAGCGTGGGCTCGAATTTGCGTCAATTGCGTGTTTTCCGCGAAAACACGCTATCCAAGAAAAGCCATGCTTTCAGGCGATTCAATGACGGCTCGCCTCATTCAAATGCAATGGGCGGATCGGCTATCATTGCTTGCACCACGTTCCGTTTGCATCCTTTATACCGTGCGTGGTCCAGAACGATGCCCTCGCGTCAAATGAAGCGAATCACCTCATTTCTGACCACGCGACGTATACATCGCATCACCTCCAATCTTCCGCCCGACGTAGAATGCTTCAAAAAAGGTGCTCGTCAGCTTCGTGTTTCTTCTGCCGATGGCGATGATTGTCGGCGGATGCGTTAGCGATCCTGGAGGGCAAGATGCGGCGAAGTCGCCACGACGGCAAAGGCTGACCATTGCGGCGGCGGCAAATCTGATGTTCGCACTGGAGGACATAAAGTCGGCATTTGAGCGGATGCATGCGAATGTGGAGATCGATGCGACCTATGGCTCTTCGGGTAACTTGCATGCTCAATTGTCTCAGGGTGCGTCAATGGACGTGTTCTTTTCCGCCGATACGACCTACCCACGAAGGCTTGTCGAGGCCGGGCTGGCCTCCGAGGACGCATTCTTTCGGTACGCATCGGGACGCATTGTCATTTGGGTAACGAACGATTCAGCCCTCGATTTGAACGTCCTTGGGATCGACGCGGTAACGGATACATCGGTGAAGAAGGTCGCGATCGCCAATCCCCGCTTTGCTCCTTACGGTGTGGCGGCTGTAGAGGCAATGAAAAGCCTGGAGGTTTATGAAGCAACGAAGGAACGCCTCGTCTTCGCGGAGAACGTCACGCAGGCGGCGCACTTTGGCGAAAGTGACGCAGCCGATGTCGGAGTACTCGCTTTGTCGTTGGCGTTATCGCCGGAGTTGAGACACAACGGGAAGTACTGGGAAGTTCCCGCCGATGCTCATCAACCGATCGATCAGGCCGCCGTCATTTTGGATCGATGTAAGAACCTCGATGCGGCGAAACAACTGCGAGCGTTCGTTGTCGGAGCGGAAGGGCAATCGATCCTTGCGCGTCATGGATACCTTCCAGCGGATGAGTCGTGATGGATTGGACAGCGATCTGGCTATCGTTGAAATTGGCAGCTTTGCACAACGGCGATCCTGTTCGTTGTCGGCTTGCCCTTGGCCAATTGGTTGGCGTCAACACGATGGCGGTGCGGATTCCTGATCGAAGCGGTCGTGGCATTGCCGTTGGTTCTGCCGCCGACGGTACTGGGCTTTACATCCTGATGGCCACGGGGCCAAATGGCGTACTCGGGCAGTTCTATGAACAATCGACTGGCTCGCGACTGGCGTTTTCGTTTCCAGGGATTCTACTCGGCTCCGTCTTGTTTAATCTGCCGTTTTCGGTCCGTCCGTTTACCGCCGCGTTGGAACGTTTGGATCGCAGGCTGATTGAAGCATCGTGGTGCTTGGGTGAATCAAAATGGAGAACCTTCTGGCGGATCAAGTTTCCGCTCAGTTGGCCCGGCATTCTGACCGGGATCGTCCTGACCTTCGCTCACAGCATCGGAGAATTTGGCGTCGTCCTGATGGTGGGAGGAAACATTCCGGGAGTGACGCGAACCCTTTCCATTTCGATCTACGATGACGTGCAGGCGCTCGATTATGCCTCCGCTGCTCAGACTTCAATGTTACTGGTTGCCTTTTCACTGGCCGTCTTAGCACTGGCGCAAGTGCTGGGTCGTCGAGGTTGGCCGGTATGAGTGGCGAAGTTGCTTGCGAATTCGAGAAGCGATTCGATGGCGGAGCGGTCATCAATGTGCGGATGAAACTTCCCAGCGGAAGGTTTTCCACAACGGTCTTATTTGGTCCTTCGGGATGCGGCAAGACAACCGTATTGCGAACGCTCGCTGGACTGGAACGCCCGGAAAATGGAAGGATCACTTTCAACAGCGACGTCTGGGTCGATGCGTCGCAGTCGATCTGTCTTTCGCCTCAGGAACGCGGAATCGGATTCTGTTTTCAGGATTACGCATTGTTCCCGCATCTGAACGTCAGGCAAAACGTTGGCTATGGCCTGCGTGCCGGTGTTGTTGATCGTGAGCGAACCATTGCGGAGATGCTGGAACGATTTCAATTGGCGGGGACCGAAGATCGCTTTCCCCGTCAGCTTTCCGGCGGCCAACAGCAGCGAGTCGCATTGGCTCGCGCGTTGGTAAGGCGTCCGCGAATGCTTCTGTTGGACGAGCCGCTTTCGTCCCTCGATGCCAGCCTGCGAGACGAACTCCGCGGGAAGCTGCGACAGACTTTGCGCGACTTCGAGATACCTGTCGTACTGGTCACTCATGACCGATTGGAAGCCATGGCTTTGGCGGATCAGTTAATCGTCATGGAAAGCGGACGAATCGAACAGAGTGGTCAGGTTGATCAAGTCTTCTCGAAGCCGATCAATTCAAAGGTCGCCAAAATCGTCGGCATGGAAACGGTTCAGATCGGTGAAGTCATCGAAGCATCGGACGGATTGGTAACGGTTGATGTGGGCGGAATCCGTCTGACGGCGGTTGCATCGTTAAAACCGCGACAACCCGTTTACGTCTGCATCAAAGGGGAAGCGGTCACGTTGCAGAAAGGCATTCAGGGAGGACAAAGCAGTCGCAATCAGCTTGCGGGGACGATCCAGTCGATCACGCACGAAGGTCCGCTTCGGAGAATTGGTATCGATTGCGGATTTGAATTGACCGCGTTTGTGACTCGCCCCGCATGCGATGAAATGAACCTGCGGATTGGCGATCGCATTACCGCTGCGATCAAAGCCCCTTCCATCCATCTGATCCCCAAGCGAGGAGAACCTTCGTCGACTTGATATCTTGTGATGGTGTCAGCCCGAACATGCCGGTTAATGTTGGTCTCGCCATCGCTAAACACGCGTTAACGTTCCGCAGATGATCGTTGGATGGATACTTGGACGGGCTATCTTGGGAGGGCATCGGTTGTTTCAGGCCGCGTGCAATTTACTCCATCATGAAGAAGCTGTCCGAAGCGCCCAAAAAAGGACTCAAAGCTAGCGCTGCCGGCTGATGGGTTTCAAAACTGTGTGTCGCCGCAATCTTGTTCCCATCCTTGCATCCTTCGCTACCGTTCCAGGTTGGCGCATTTTTTGCAAACCGCTTTTTCCGACTGGTTTCACTAAATTCTAACCTTGCTCGCTTGATCGTGGAATCTGGAAGATTATCCTAATTGGGTATTCTGGGTGTGAATCTGGATCACACTCATTGCTTAACCCTGGTAAACGTTGGAAATGGATCGGGAGGTTCTAACCCATGAAAAGAATTGGATTGATGACGGTTGCAATGGCAGCTGTTGCAGTAGCCGTAACGGGAGGAACCGCCCAAGCCGGGTGGGGCTCGTACGGAAGTTATGGCTCTTATGGTAGCTACGGTTCGTCGGGCTACGGCAGCTCGGGCTATGGTTCGTCCGGCTATGGTAGCTCGGGCTACGCCAGTTCAGGCGGAAGCTACGGCAGCTACTCGGTGTCGTACGGAAGCTCTGGTGCCAGTTACGGCAGTTCAGGCGGAAGCTCGGGACGTGTCAGCTTGTTCGATCGCATTCGGGCTAAGCACGCAGCCCGTCGCGCATCTCGCGCCAGCTCGGGCGGATCAAGTGGATACTACAGTTCCAGCTATGGCAGCAGCGGCGGAAGCTACGGTTCATATCGCGCCTACGGCAGCAGCGGCAGCCATGGCAGTAGCGGTTATTCGGTAACCTACTCGAGCGGTTATGGCAGCTACGGCAGCAGCGGTCACGCAAGCTATTCAAGCGGCTACGGAAGCAGTGGTGGTTCGGTCAGCGTTCAGTATTCGACACCATCGGTTCAAGTCCATTCATCGCCGGTCTACGAGTCGGCCCCCGTTTATCATGAGCATTCCGCACCCGTTCATGTTGATGGATCGCACGGCGGATCGGTAATGGAAACTCCCGTTGACGGTGGTTCGGTTCACTTGGAATCGCGGTCGGACATCAGTGGCACCGAAGCGTTGCTGACGATGGATGTTCCCGCGAATGCAAATGTCTATGTCAACGGCAAGAAGACGACGAGCACTGGTGAACTGCGTCAGTTCGTTTCGCGCGGATTGAAGCCGGGATACACGTATTCGTATGACGTACGAATCGAAGCGGTTGTCGACGGTCGCGCCGTCAGTCAATCGAAAACGATCCGTTTGGCCGCTGGTGATTCGCGTTCGTTGGCTTACGTCCCGCCGCAATCGAACGTCCAGAATGTCGCTGCGACAATCTCGCCGGAGCCGCAATCGGTGGAAACCGTGCTGACCTTGAACGTTCCCGCGGATGCGAAAGTGATCCTTGCTGGAAACCCAACCGTTGCCGAAGGTCAGACCCGAACCTTCCGCACGACACAGTTGAAGCCTGGTCAGCAATGGAATGATTACGTGATTGCCGTCGAAGTTCAACGCGATGGACGTGTTGTCAAGCAACACAAGACGATCTCGTTGACGGCTGGCAGCACACCCGAGTTGACCTTCGATTTCGATTCGGAAAAGGTTGCCATGCGATAGGCGGTTGACTTGAACAACCTGTCGACTATCCCTAGAGCGACCACGTCGCAAGGTCAACTGAGAAATATTGACGCAAGATAACATCAAACGCGTTCAATATTGATATATAAACCCGTGTTGGCAACGCTTTGCCGACACGGGTTTTTTCGTGTCATGGGACGACAGCTCATGTCAAAGATGAGCGCGTTTGATGTTATGCCGAGCGTGGTATGGAATGATGCCTTTGAATTTAATGAAGCGAATCAGGCACTTCTCGCTGGGCTGCTGAAAAGTTGCTATTGAAGCTCGTTCGTCAATGTCACGTTTACTTCTCCGGCATCTGGTTTATTAAGGTTGTACGTATCAGGCCCCAACGGGCTTGCCCCGTTCGGTGAATCAGATTGTTGGCTAAGGACGCGTTTCCCCTCATATCATCCCGCCTTTCCTCCGTCCGCCCGCCAGCAGGCGGGCGGACGGAGGAAAGGCGGGACATCTCAGGGCCTTCTTTCTAGCTATCAATCTACTTCACCCATGAGGCGAGCTCATGGGGGTCGTTCGCAAAGCTCAGAACACCAATACTGTGAGCAGGTGAAGCCCCAGATGCTCCTTGCTTCTCGACACGAAGTACGAAGGCACAAAACTCGTGCAACAAGGAATCGACGCAATAGCAACCTTTTAGCAGCCCAGTTTTTCATATAGATCTTGCGACGTAGTCGATCTATATCAATATTGAACGTCGTTTGCAAAGCTCAGAACACCAATACTGTGAGTTGATCTTGCGACGTAGTCGCTCTAGGTCAATAATGACCGCGTTTAATATTGATCTTGCGACGTAGTCGATCTATGAAAGCCAATCGTTCAACTGACTCGCTCGCAGCGCAGCCCACGGCTCCGTTGAAGACGTCGGTCAAGGTTGTGGTCAGTCTTTTGGTAACCATCCATGTCTGGGCGATTGTGGCCGAACCGATCCGATTCTCAACGCGGGGTCCCGGCGGACCATCCCCCGCGGCATCATTACTGCGTCGTCCGGTCGGGGCTTACGCCGACTTCGCATACTTGAATCATGGCTACGCGTTTTTCGCACCCGATCCAGGGCCGAGCCACTTGATTCGGGCCTCGTGGATCGACACGCAAGGAGAGGAGCGATCGCAAACCTTTCCCGATCGCACCGATCAATGGCCGCGTTTGCTTTATCATCGCCATTTCATGTTGACCGAGTTCCTTCACAATCTGCACGAACCGAGTTCGTTGCCTCCCGATATCCCGCGTGACAGCCCCACATTTCGCGATTGGCGGGTCGGTCGAGATCGATTTGAGATGATTCGTGATGGCTTTGCGAATCATTTGCAGCACGAGCATCAAGTCGACAATGTGACGATTGAACGCGTCGAACACCGCATGCCGGGCATCCCCGAATTTGTCGATGAGAAGATCGACTTGCAGCATGAACGCTTGTATCTCACGTTGCCCGATGGACTCGAACAACTTCCGCCGTTGCCAACATTGCCCCCCATGCCCGCTCAACCTTCGTTTTCACCTCTCAGACCTGTCGAACCATAGAACGCATGGGCCGGCAGGAGCCTCAACCTCCCGGAATGAAAAAGGCTGGGGCTCGCCTAGATGTCGGCGAAGCCAAGTTTGAAATCATGCGGCTTCGTCGCAAGATCCACTGGAAGACATGACCATAAATATACCACGCACGGCATAACATCAAATGCGTTCATCATTGAAATAGATCGCATCGCTGTTGAATGAATCAAACACATGGCACCCAAGACTTCGCAAGATAGACCCGGATGGATAGTCGGCTACGTCGGAGACGTTGTTCGCTTGTGGGATCAATTTTGGTTCACACCTCGGCTGCCGTATACGCTTGCCGCGATTCGGATCGCGACGGGACTGATGCTCCTGTATACGCAAATCGTGCTGGCCACGCGACTGATGGCGTTTCTGGGTGCGGATTCATGGGTCCCCGCCGATGCCGTGCGTCAGCTTCATGCCAACGACTACGCATGGTCTTATCTTTGGTACATCGATCATCCGACAATCTTATGGCTTCACCACGCACTGACTCTTGCGGTGACCTTTTGTTTCGCCTGCGGCCTGATGAGCCGAATCACGATTCCGCTGGCATGGTTTCTGCAATTGATGTACATGCACCGGCTGACCGGTTCGTTGTTCGGTCTCGACCAGATGACGACGATGTTGACGATGTACCTGATGTTGACGCCGTGCGGTTCGGTTTGGTCGGTTGACGCTTGGTTGCGAAAGCGACAAACCGATCCGGCCCATGGTCGACGATGGTGGCTGCCCTTGCCGACGCCATCGGTCGCGGCGAATGTGGGAACCCACCTGCTGCAACTTCACCTGTGCGTGATCTATCTGTTTGGCGGAGTCAGCAAAATGCGAGGGGAAATGTGGTGGGATGGCACGGCGATGTGGTTCGCTGTTTCGAATTATGAGTACCAGTCGCTCGATATGACATGGATTGTGCGGTACCCCGTTCTGTTCGCCGCTCTGTCGCATTTGACGGTCTTTTGGGAGACCTTCTACTGTGCCTTGGTTTGGCCGCGAATAACACGTCCGTGGGTGATAGCGACGGCCTTTATGGTTCATGGGGGAATCGCGGTGGCGTTGGGGATGATCACCTTTGGCACGACGATGATCATCGCCAACTGCATCTTCATCGCTCCGGAGGTCTTCCGCAGCGTGGAAGGGATCGTTGGCCGGTATCGAAAAAAGGATGTACGGGGTACGATGAATTGAACCTTCCAATGGCCTTGAGCGACGTCGTCGCAAGATCAACTGGAAGACCCTAACGCAAGATGACATCAAACGCGTTGATCAATGATATTGAATGATTAGCTTGGAGAGATCTGTGACGCAAGTGCGGCGAAAACCTGTGGTGGTCATTGTACGTGACGGTTGGGGCCAGAATCCCGATGCAAAGTGGAACGACTCGAATGCCGTCCATCTCGCCGATACGCCGGTTGCGGATCGGCTGATGCAGCAGTATCCGACAACGCTGATCAAGACATCGGGCGAAGACGTCGGATTGCCCGCCGGCGTGATGGGAAACAGCGAAGTCGGCCACCAGAACATCGGGGCCGGTCGAATCGTGGATCAGGAAGTGATGCGAATCACTCGAGCGATTCGGGAAGGGCGGTTTTACGAGAATCCCGTATTACAGGGAGCGATCGCGCACGTCAAAGCATCCGGTGGCACGCTGCATCTGATTGGCTTGATGTCCGATGGACGCGTGCATAGCGATCTCGAGCATGCGTTTGCCGTCACCGAATTGGTTCGGCGCGGCGGACTGGATTCCGATCGCTATGTGGTGCATGCGATCACGGACGGGCGAGACACGTCGCCGCACGGTGGACTTGGCTATATCAAACAATTGGAAGACAACTTGGCGTCGGCCGGCGTTGGGCGGATCGGCAGCGTGATCGGAAGGTACTATGCGATGGATCGGGACCTTCGCTGGGATCGCATCGAAATGGCTTATCGGATGCTGACCGAAGGGGCATCGCAGATCGCGCCCGTCGGCAACCGCTGCGATTCAGAGCTACTACGACAATCCGACCGAAGCGAGTCGCACGGGGATGAATTCATCACTCCGATTTCAGTTTCCCGACGTCGACGATACCGGCACAACAATTGGTTAAAGCGGGAGACGCGGTCATCTTTCTGAATTATCGAGGAGACCGAACGCGGGAACTGACGAAGGCGTTCACCTTCGGCGACGATGAATGGTCGCGGATTGATGGTGGCGGTTTCGATCGTGGCGGAAAGATCGACGATCTGTATTTCGCGACGATGACGGGATATGAAACCGGGTTGCCGGTCCACGTGATTTTTGAAAAGCCGCCTAAGATGCCGAACATCCTGGGCGAATATGTTTGCTCGCTTGGACTGAACCAGTTCCGCTGCGCGGAGACGGAAAAGTACCCGCATGTGACGTTCTTCTTCAATGACTACCGAGATGACCCGTTCGCGCATGAGGAACGCGGAATGTTGCAGTCGCCGCGCGATGTTTCGACGTATGACCAGAAGCCCGAGATGTCGGCCGAGGGAATCACCGCGCGGGTGCTTGAAGAGATTCAATCAGGTCATTCCGAACTGATCATCATGAACTACGCCAATGGCGATATGGTCGGACACACGGGTAACTTGCAGGCGGCGATCAAGGCTGTCGAAACGGTGGACGCCTGCGTTGGCCGCGTTGTTGAAGCGACACTGGCCGCCGGAGGATCGTTGATTGTGACAGCCGATCATGGCAACTGCGAACAGATGATCGATCCGGAAACGGGCGGTCCCCATACGGCGCATACCACGTACGATGTTCCGCTGATCGTCGTCGAACCGGGATTGGATGGCAAGTCACTGCGGGACGGCGGTCGCTTGGCCGATATCGCTCCCACCGCGTTGGCGTTGCTGGGCCTTAAAAAACCGGCGGAGATGACGGGTGAATCGTTGATCGATCTGTAGCGATCGCTGCACCGCATGCAACCAACACAATCCGATGTGAGATCGGAGCCTTCCCCACGACAAGGATTTTCAGTATGAGTCTGCTTCAATTCGATTATTCCGGCAGCCTGAACGATCAGTATGGTGTGACGCAGGATCAAATCGATGGTCTTTCGCGGAAGCTTTCCGATTTGCGTGACGAGATTGCCAGAACGTCGACCCCGAGCAATTTCGCGGCGGAGAAATTCCCGAATCGAAACAGCCCCTCGACGCCCGATTCGCATGGCTTCCGCAAGAACTGCTCGATGGCTACGAAAAGCATCGTGACGACAGTGAGTTGGGGCGGATTTTCAACGTCGCCAATCGCCTGCATGATCAGGTGGATGCCGTTGTTGTGCTGGGGATTGGTGGCTCGTATATGGGTGCGAAGGCGCTGATGGACGCCTGTTGCCATCCATACCACAATGAATTGACTCGCGGCGGTCGTGGCAGCAAACCGCGAATGTACTTCGAGGGGAACAACGTCGACAACGACGCATCGAACGCATTACTGCAGCGTCTTGCCGCCGGAGGGTATGACAACGATCCAGTAGCGAAGCGTTGGGCGACGGTTGTGATCAGCAAGAGTGGCGGAACGATGGAAACCGCCGTCGCCTTTCGTCAGTTTTTGGACGCGATGGAGAAATCACTGGGGGGAGACGCCGCGAAACTGTTGCCTGAATTGGTGATTCCGGCGACCGGCGAGAGCGGCAAGCTGCATGACTTGGCGACGGAAATTGGTTGCAAGGAAATCTTCTCGGTCCCCGATGGTGTCGGTGGTCGATTCAGTATTCTTTCCGCCGTGGGTGTCCTGCCGGCTGCTATCTTGGGGCTCGATTGCATTCAGTTGCTGGAGGGGGCCTCGGCGATGTATGAACACTTCAAGACCGCTCCGGCGTCGGAGAATCTGGTGATGCAGTATGTCGCGGTGAATCACTTGCTGGAACAACATCGTGGCGCCAACATTCGGGTGATGAGTGTCTGGAGCAAGGCGCTCGAAGCGGTTGGCCTTTGGTACGATCAACTGTTGGCCGAATCGTTGGGTAAGTTCGGCAAAGGGGCGACCCCGCTGACAACCGTCAATACCCGCGACTTGCACAGCCGACACCAACAGCATCAGCAAGGGCGAGCCGACAAAGTCTTCAATAACGTGATCGTGCGGAATTATCGAACCGATCCGTTGCCGGTCGGTCATAGTGATCGCAATCAGGACGGACTCAACGACCTCGCCGATCGGACGCTTCCTGAAATCATGTCCGCCGCGATCCAGGGAACGAACGATGCATTGCATGCCGATGGGCGACCGACGACCGATATCGTCTTGCCGGAAATCAATACGCATGTGCTTGGTCAATTGTTCCAGATGTTGATGTTGGCGACGGTGTTGGAAGGTCGCTTGCTGGAAATCAACCCGTACGGCCAACCGGGGGTTGAACAGTACAAGAAGAACATGAATAAGAACCTGGGACGCGGTTAAGGGCTCGACGAATTGGAAACGAACCCTCAGAGGGAGATTTATCAATGTCAGCAAAACTTCAATGGCTTGGACACGGATCGTGGTTGATCGAATGCAAAGGGCATCGTTTGCTGCTTGATCCGTTTTTGAACGATAATCCGTCGGCCAAGATGAAGGCGGATGAACTGGATAACATCGGCCACATCTTGGTGTCGCATGGACACGCCGACCACGTTGGCGATACCGCCTCGATTGCAAAGCGTTGCCAGAGCCAAGTGCTTGCAATGGTGGAGGTGGCCGGTTGGCTGGAATCCCAGGGGGTCGCCAATACCGTCGGCATGAACTTGGGCGGAAGTTTCAGTCTGCCGTTTGGCGCGGTTCAGATGGTTCCCGCCCTGCACAGTTCGTCGATGCCTGATGGCAGTTACGGTGGCAATCCGGCGGGATTTGTTTTCACCTTCGATCACACGCGAATCTATTTCGCCTGTGACACGGCATTGTTCAGCGACATGCAATTGATCGGACGCAAGGGGATCGACACCGCGATCCTGCCGATCGGAGATCATTACACGATGGGTCCCCGGGACAGCGTGGAGGCGATCAAGCTGATACGGCCACGACAGGTTCTACCGGCGCATTACAATACGTGGCCGGTGATCAGTCAGGACGCGGCCGCCTGGGCTCGTTTGGTGACGTCCGAAACCGACGCCAAGCCGGTTGTCTTGCAGGTCAACGATACGCTGGAGCTTTAGCTTCGCCCTGAGGCGTCGCGCCGGGAGCCGCGATGTCTCCTGGATTGGCGAATTCAATCAATCGTCCGGTGCTGTGCTGAACTTCCAAGAGGTTGCGATTGTATA
>JAWKTL010000081.1:0-18292 GCA_041399105.1 Pirellulaceae bacterium
CCGAAGCATCGCTCTTACGGTCACGAATTTTTCGGCGAATGGGTGACTATGCGGGATTCCACCGACAGATCGAATTGGCGCGACGATTTGACGCAGACATTCAGCGTATTGAGTTGGAGACGACCCTTGCCGACGCTCAGATACGTTCGGCCGAAGATACCGAAGCGAAGTTGATTGCTCTCTTGAATCATCCCGGCCGCAATGGAGCCGATGTTTGTGACACATACACAAATACCCTGGCTCGCCAAGGTCGACTTGCCGAGACGCAGACGCTGATCAATGCTTGGAGAAAGGATTTTCCGCAAGACCCCAAGCCTTGCTTGAAACTCGCGCGAATTGCGGAACACGAACTGAACTACCAAAAGGCGGAATCGGAATATCGGTCCGCAATCGCAATATCTCCTCGGTATGCCCCCGCATTGTATTCGTTGGCGCGATTGCTGTTGGATCGAAAGCAACCTGAAGAAGCTCTCGGATTGTTTCTTCGCTGCGCGGATATTGACCAGCGATTGCAGGTTCCGTGCAACATTGGCGAAGCCAAGTGTTTGATAATGCTGGGTCAACCCGAACGTGCTGAAACGGTTCTAATATCTATTGCCAACACCGACACCAAGGCACTGGCGGTGGCATTTCAGCAAATAGGCTTTCCTCTGGAAGGAAATCCGATTGCCTATGAGCTTGGAAAACTGAAATCAAACAAAGGCGATTTTGAAGAGGCGGAAACACTCTTGCAACGGGCAGTCAGTGCGAATCCGTTTGACTTGGATGCACGCTATGCTCTGGCGATTGCTCAACGTGGAAGCGGTAAGGTTGAACTGGCCAACCAGCAGTTTGAACATGTTGCCTTCACCAGAAAGGAACTTGCGAAAACGGAGTCGATGCGTTCGCATCTGGCGACACACCCCGACGACGTCGAAACACGCTTTCAGATTGGAGAGATCTACCTGAAGTATCAGTCGCCTCGTTTGGGAATCTATTGGTTGCAAAGCGTCCTTTCGATTGATCCATCACATACCGCGACGCACCGAACATTGGCATCGTACTACTTCCAGCATGTTGACGACTATCCAACGTATCGTGATCTCGGTCGCTATCATGAACATTTGGCGGGGGGGGCGGCAATTGCCGCCGATTGACAATGGATCAGCGAGCGATCCGCCAGCAGGGTCGGGCTTTGTGCCCAATGGAACTGTCCTTGCAGGGGCGCACGGACCGATCGATATGTACGATTTCCTAAGGTTTGCGTTGTGATTAAATGGTTTGCCTGTCTAGCAATAATGATTTCTCTTGGATGTCGCCACGGAAACGAGGAACACGCTTCCCAAGAGGCTAACATCGTTGACGGCACTCCGAAGATCGTCTTTCATGATCGAACCACATCGAGTGGAATCGCGTTTGCGTATAGTAGCGGAGGCCACAACACAAACAGCATCTTGGAATCGCTCGGCGGTGGAGTCGGCATTATTGACTATGAATTGGATGGAAATCCCGATCTCTTTTTCCCAGGCGGCGGCGAATTGAACGTCGGCGAAACGCCAGTTCCACTGGTCAATCAGCTTTGCCGGCAAGTCGACGTTTGGAAATTTCAGGAGGTTTCTGGAAAGGCATCCGTGAAGGAATCCAAACACTATACACACGGTTGCGAGATTGCCGATTTCGACAACGATGGTTTCGACGATGTCCTTGTAACCGGATATGGGGGCGTGCAGTTGTTCCGGAACCAGGGTGATGGAACGTTCGCGAGTGTCGCGGCACAAGTCGGACTTACGGACTCGAATTGGAGCAGCAGCGCGGCATGGGGCGATCTGAACAGTGATGGTTTACTCGATCTTTACATAAGCCACTATGTGGACTGGTCGTGGGACAACGATCCGCAGTGTGCCAGCAGCAGTGGAGAACCTGACATTTGTCCACCTCGCAGTTTCTCGGGTCTCGACGATGTCGTTTACCTGTCTAGTGGTGATGGCACGTTTGTGGAATCGAGCAAAACGCTGGGCTTACGACCGAAAGGAAAAGGATTGGGAGTGGTCACGGCGGACTTTGATATCGATGGTGACACAGACGTCTATGTTACGAATGATACGGTTGACAATTTCTTCTATGAGAACGATGGAGGTGGCACCTTGGTCGAAACCGGCACGGTTTCCGGTTTGGCGACGGATGACCGCGGCGTGCCGAACGGAAGCATGGGAATTGCCGTCCTCGATTACGATGCTGATGCACAGCCCGATGCGTGGGTAACAAATTACGAAAACGAATCATTCGGCCTCTACAGGAATAACGGGAACGCCACCTTTACACATGTAAGCCAATCCGTTGGTATCTTTGCCATCGCCTCAACGTATGTCGGCTTTGGTACGGTTGCCTTTGATATTGATTACGATGGCGACGAAGATCTGGTTGTGTCCAACGGACATGCGATCCGGCGACCTCAAAGCGGGCAGGTCGAACAAATGCCGCTGCTGCTGCTAAACAGCGACGGTAATTTTGAACTTCATCAGTCTCCTAATGATTCCTACTTTGGAAAAAAACACTTCGGACGCGGGGTTGCAAAAGCGGACTTTAACTCGGACGGACGAACCGACCTCGTCTTTTCCCACAACAATTCCGATGCAATCGTTCTTGAGAATTTATCCGAAATACAAGGCAATTGGCTTCAGCTTCGTTTGATAGGGACAGAATCGAACCGGACGGCGATTGGCGCACATGCGTACTTAAAAACAACTAGCGGTGTGCAGTATCGAACACTAGTCGGTGGAGGAAGCTATTTGTCCAGTTCGGAGCGTTGTATCCACTGGGGTGTGCCTGAAGGCGTTCATGTCGAATCGATGCTGATCGTTTGGCCTGGAGGTCGCCGACAAGAGGTTCCTGTAACTCGAATGAATCAGCGAATGACCATTGTTGAAAAGACAAAGCTTTGAACCGCAAGCTTCTTTCATTTTGCTTGAGGACTTTCCAGCAAGGCGTATATACGTCGCGTAGCCGAAAATGAGGTGGTTCGCTTCGTGAAATGCAAAAGCATCATTCCAGACCACGCACGTTATAAACTCATTTTTTTTGTGGCTTCCACAAGAGGTCGATTGAGATGTGCCCTTCGCCCTTCGCGTTTTATGGTTCAGCTGTCGCAATCGTTGGGAGGATCATTCGGTACCTTACGTTCGCGGATGATGATAATACGCTCAAACGAAAGACGCGGAAGGTTCAAGCCGTCGCGACATCACTTGCAACATTCCGATAGGTGCGTTATACCAAGATACAACGCTATATTTCACCACTCGATTTTCCCGGCTCGCATCGTTCGAGCCTCGTTGAATGTCATCACCCAAGTTGCGTTACGCAATCGCCTGGGAAGCGGCCCGTTTACTGTATCACCACGAAGAATCTGAATATTACCGCGCGAAAATGAAGGCGGCGCGGAGAGTCCAAAAAGGCTGGGTGAAGCCTGCCGATTTGCCAAGCAACGCGGAAATCCGCGATCAGGTTCAAGCGATGGCTCGCTTGTTGGAAGGGAATCAGGGGTTATCCGATCGGCTGCATCGAATGCGGTTGCGAGCCTTGTGGTGGCTGAAACTGCTGGAGCCGTTTCATCCCTATCTCATTGGCAGTGTGCTGACGGGACACATTCGCGATGGCTCGGACATTGATGTCCATGTCTTTTCAGCAAATCCTCAGGCGATCTTTCTGCGAGTGGAGGAAACGGGAGCCGGTTGCGAACTGGAACGCAAACGCATTCGCAAGGATGGCCAGGAGCGGGTGTTCACGCATATTCACGTCCGCGATGAGTTTCCGGTTGAACTGACCGTCTATCATTCGTCGATGATCGGTCATCGATTTAAGAGTTCCATCACGGGAAAGGCGATCGAGCGCGCCTCGATCTCACAATTACAGCAACTTATCGAAGCCGAGCACGGTCAATCGAAGACCGAACAGACTGCGGAGCTGTGTGAAGCATCATCGCAAGTCGATCGCTTTCAGCTATATGAGGCGTTGCTCTGGCCACTCGAATCGGTCAAGCAGAACTTGAAGTATCATCCCGAAGGGGACGCGCTCTATCACAGCTTGCAGGTGTTTGACATCGGTCGCGACATGATGCCTTATGACGAAGAATTCTTGCTGGCGGCGTTACTGCACGACATCGGCAAAGCGATTGATCCAATCAACCATGTCGCTGCGGGATTGGAGGCTCTCGAAGGATTCATCGAGCCACGAACCGCTTGGTTGATCGAACACCATATGCTGGGACATAAGTTGCGAGATCGGACGATTGGCGCTCGAGCGCGACGGCGTTTGATGAATCATCCGTGGTACGACGACCTCGTGGCGTTGTCTGATGCGGATGTCGGCGGTCGACAAATTGGTGTCGAGGTGGACGACGTTGATCAAGCCCTTGACTACATCCGCAGATTGGAGGACATGTTTGGCTAAGGATCGTTCGATCAATAAATGTCGCAGTGGATGGGGTCATGCTCACGGCAAGCGCTTTGTTCCTATGAAAAAGCAGGACGGGTGAAGGAACAATGACGCTCTACGCGAACACGTTTACCGCGAGTTAACGCGTTGCCGAAGTTCTAGGTACAGGGCCTCCAATTGCGCTGCGTTCATTCCTTCTAGTTCCGCATCCAATGCCACCGGTAAACCAAGCAAGTCTTGCAGTAATTGAATCTTGCCTTCAATCTTGCCTTCAATCTTGCCCTCAATCTTGCCCTCGTTTTTGGCAAGTCTTTCAATCGAAGTTATGTACGGCATCTGCTTCTCCGTTTCAATTTGCTTCAAGGTCTCCCTAAATTGTAACTCCAGCGGCGCTGGCAGGTCCATCACCCAGTCGATAAAGCGAAACAGCCTTCGCACTTGCTCAGCCTGCCACTGCTTTTCGTACAAGCTTCGCACCAACGCGACCTTAAAGCGGTACCGATCATCGGGATTGCCTGTTGAAGCTTGTGCCTGCAGGTGCGAAGAAATCACCGTGGCAAAGGGATTCGGAGAATTCTCCAAGCTTTCAAGGCTTGACGCGAAATCATGCAGTTTCACGACAGGATAGACGAAGCGAAGTTGACAACCCAAAACATCGATGTCCCAAGAGTTTGGTCGCCAAGACCTTGACCTGTCGCCCAAGATGCCGATGCAGACAACCGGTTCCTGGAACCGGTCGAGAATGCGGTAGTAGCAGGTGAACATGCGCCGTGCAAAATCCGCTTGCCTGGTCACCTGGACTTCGGTGTGGATCAAGAACCAAGTCGGCTGGTCGCTATCCTTGAACTGGGCGCGAAACAGTTTGTCCGCCACGCGTCCTGAAGCCTCGCTGCCGGGGAACAGCTTCGGCAGTTCCTGTTCGTGGTTTTCAATCGGGCTGCTCCAATCGATCCCCGCATGAACATCCGGCAGGCATAATTCGAGGAAGCTGTTCAGATAGGCATCCAAGACTTCTTTCCAAGGAACGTCATATTCAGTCATGCGTGCGGCCCCCGTCCTCATTGATGCTTGCGGCCAAAACAAGGATTGTAGCACTGCTTAGCAGGGTATCAATCGAGACGAAGAACTGCGGTGGGTCTGTGTGCCTTGACCCGCCCTACAGTGAGTCACGCCCCATGTCGGCTTGTCCGACATAAGCTAAGTTTTGAAGCTAAAGTGGACCTACCCTAACTTTTTGTTCATCACTCACCTTCGGGTCGGTTGCCACGAGGAACCGGGGGAGTTGAAGGGAGTCTGTTGACCTTTGTCTACTTGACGCTGGGTCGCGACGCGATCCGTACCCTGACTAGGCCGATAACCGAGTCGCTGTTCAAGTTGATCGACTCGCTGAGTCAACGACTGGTTAAGAACCTCCAAACGGTCAGCCCGTTCGCGTTCGTAGCGATAGTCGGAAAGCAATCGCTCCGATTCGGCCTCCAGTTGTTTGATCTTGCCGCTGCCTGTCAAGCCGCACCCCAGCGATAGCATCATCATCATCGTCGCAAGACAGCAAATTGTCGGTGCTCTGCAATCCATTGCATGCTTTGCAGTATTGGGGGGAAGGTGCGAATGCGGACTTCTTCTCCGCCGGACGCAGTGCAGTCAACGTTCAGTTTACCCATTCATCCCAAGTGCGCTCAAGACCGTTTCGGTCAAGGAACTGATGGGAGAGACGGTTTCGCTGTAGGTCCAAAGATTGCGAATCAGATCGGTGCCGAGCATCCCTCCCACGCCCAACATGAACAAAATGCCTGCTAATGAAGCGACATTCCAGATCGAAAAGGGAACCTCGTGCCCCACGACGACGGGCCCACCCTTCGTTCTGGGAGCAGTGGTCGCGACTGGCTCTTCTTCAATTGGGTCGGCGACAATGCCGGCTTCGTCAATTCCCTGCGCGTCGTCGGCGAGCAGCTCATTCCGTTGCGCCCAGCCGCGACCATCGCCGGTGGAGGGATCGACAAAGCCTCCGTCGTCCAGATTCATGACGCCTCCAAAGGCGTCGGAATCTTCGACTTCAATCACTTGCGAAGCGCTGTCGTCGTCAGCTTCCAATCCAATTCCCGATGGCGAAAGCTGAAACTCTTCGTCAGCTTTGAAATCGACCAACGAGCCGCTGCTGCCACCCGCGCGGCCACTGCTTCCAGGTGCCGAACCAGGGGTCGCCGCGACGTCGCCACCCAGGTCGAGCGCCGAAATACTCGAGCCAGCCAAATCGAGTGGTTCACTTTCCAGAGAGAGTCCGCTGTCCGATGGGCTGACAAGGTTAATGCCACTGTCGTCCATCACCGATACGTCGCTGCCGGCACCACCAATGACGAGATCATCGTCATCGTCGGAGATAACCAAGTCGTCATCGTTATCGAGGGCATCGTCGATGTCGGACAGATTGGACAACGGCGACTGTAGATCGGCATCACCACCCAGCAACGAATCGCCACTGTCTCCGCGAATCAGTCCCGACCCACCCTGTTCGGCCCCAAGTAGATCGAGTTCGGACAACACGTCATTCCCAGAGCGGCGTCCAGAGGGCTCACGTCCCGAAGCGTCCGAAAGATCGATGTCCTCGTCGCTGTCATCCATCAAACCCAGCGGATTCAAGTCCGATGCGTCTTCAGCATCACTGTCGGTTCCCAATGAAATCTGTGGTGGGTGAATCGCACTATCGTCCATTCGCAGTCCGGAACCGTCCAGAGCGTCCGAATCTTTCTCGAAATCCAAATCCAGATCGCTTCCCCCGGTGGAGGGTTCAGGCATCGAAAGATTGATTTCGTGCGAATCACTCAAGGCTGGTTCGGACAAGCTTAGATCGATGTCGCCGCCATCGGATGGGCTATCACCGGCAAGGCTCAAATCGATACTCAGATCGACATCGTCGTCATCGACCGGGGAGTGTCCGGAAGTTCCCAGTTCCATTTCGCTCAGAGAATCATCAGCCATCGAGAGGCTTATTCGGTCGGCAGCGCTCTCTTCGATGGAATCGAGCGAATCCAAGAGCGCCGCAGACGAATCGGTGACTAGCTCGTTGCTGTCGACCTGACTGGGGGCGACATCGAGTTCCAAGTCGCTGTCTTCGTTGATTTCCGACCCGCCAGCATCACCCCCAATGATGTTGCTGCCTGAACTGCGTCCCTGTTCGCCTGAAAGAATCGTCGAGCCATCCTCATCTTCGCTAACGCCAAAGCCGGAATATTCCTCGTATTCGTCACCGAAACCTTCGGCTTGCAATCGATCGATCTCATCCTGAGGGAACTTCCAACTCGCGCCATCCTTGAAACCGCGGATGCTGCCATCCGAACGCATCTGCACCAGTTTTTCGGTGGGCACGCCCAACAATGCCGCGGCTTCTTCGAGAGGTACAAATTTACTTGGCATGGCTCTTGAACTAGGTTTCAAAAAGGTTCGGCTTATCGCTGGACCATCCGCCGTATCTCCGTCGGCAGTGGGGCCGTTGCATTGAATTCGTCTAAGGAATAGTCCCAGGTCAGTCGTCGGCTGCTCTTGAGCGTGATCTGACCGGTTTGCCCATCTATATGATACACAAGCATTGTGCTTTGTGCTGCATTTACGATTGTAACTTGTTGCCCGCCAACAGCGTTTGGGTTCACAAATCCGAGCAACTCTCCCGCCCCAGCGACCAATGCGGGGCGCGACGGGTCGGGCAACGCACCCTCCTCACCGGCACCAAAACCGTGGCTGATGGTTGCCAAAAGAATTGAAAATACTGCTATTGAAAGGCCTAACCACAACCGCATCGCTTCGGTCTCCTCGTCCCTTTTGTGACTGCGGCAGTGATCCAAGCCCACATTATCCAAGCAAAGTCGGTGGACTTCAAGAAGATTTGACTCGGTTCTTCGCCGTTGGCGAATCGAACCGGACACTTACCGCAAAACCCGTATAAACGTTCTTCCGCAACGCCTTAGACATCGCGTGGTCCGAAACGAGGTGATTCGCTTCGTTTAACGCGAAGACATCATTTCCAACCACGAACGGTATAAGTCGTCGAAGTCCCCAGCGGCAAGAGCGATTCAAAAGGTGCTAGCAAGCCACTTTGTCAAACTTTAACGATCCGATCAAGTTGCGATTGTAACGGTCGATGACGGATCAGTATCGTCGCGTCCTAAGGCGGACGCACGGGTTACGAAATTGCGAGCAAACGAAAGTCTGACGATGACAGGTCGAAATAATTCGTCTTCAAACGGTTGGAGCGGTCTTGCCAGCGTTTTCTTAGGGCCTTTGGTCGCTGCGGTCTTCTACGGCGTCCTTTATGTAAGCCCGGTTCCGATGATGCATCGGTACTTCATGGGGCATCCGGTCGCCTATGCGGCAACGATCCTGTTTTTCATCGCCTTCGTCGGGTTGGCGGTTCGTTACGCCCAGACGCTACGGCAACTGTCCATCGTTGGCGGGCTATCCAACGCGGACCTTCAACCCGCCGCTCAGACGGATGATCTGAACCGTAACATCAGTCGCTGGATCGATCATCTTCGCGAATTGAGAGGTGTTCAACGAAGCAGTGTTCTTGTCAATCGATTGGACGACTTGCTGAAGCGGCAACAACGACGCAAGACCACGCGATTCTTGAACGACGATCTTCGCGATGTCTCTGATCGCGAAGCCGATCAATCGCATGACAGCTTGCAATTGGTGCGGATCATCGTGTGGGCGATCCCGATGTTGGGCTTCCTGGGAACGGTGGTCGGCATCACCCAGACACTTGGAAATCTCGATTTCACGGACGCCACCAACGCAGTCGACAAGCTGAAGGCGGGGCTCTATGTCGCGTTCGATACAACCGCGCTGGGCTTAGTGCTGTCGGTCGTCGCCATCTTTTTGCAGTTTCCCGTCGAAAAGAAGATGACGCAACTGCTGACGATTGTCGACCAGCGAACCATCGAGTTGCTGTCGGGCGCGTTGCCTGAGGAATCGGCGTCGGACGAACCCCTGCACGCCATTGCGGAGATGAATCGAGCCGTCCTGGCCTCCGTAAATCAGCTTGTGGAAACTCAAGCCGAATTGTGGCGAAAAACCGTCGATTCGGCTCATGAGCACTGGACGATGGTCGTTGGCAACGCTGGCGATCAGGTGCAGTCCGCGTTGACCGAAGCGATCGAACTGACACTGCGCAGTCACGGCGAACATGTCGAACGAACGCACCAGCTTGCCGCCGCGCAGATCGAGCAACGCTGGCATCAGTGGCAGACCGTGCTCAGTGAGAATGCACGCTTGTTGACCACACAACAGCAGACCTTGGCGGAGCAAAACGAATTGCTGATCGGCGCGGGCGAGCGATCGAAGGAGCTTGCCGAAGTGCGTCAGTTGTTGCAGACCAATACCGCAGGGCTGACTTCGATGCCTGAAATGTGTGATGCGATGCGATCATTGGCTCGGGCAATCGATCTGCTTGTCGACCGCGTCCCCACTCAAACGACACGAGGCAAAGCGGCATGAGCAGGCGTCGCCGTCCAGGTCTTGCGCCGTCGCTGTTTCCGTTCCTTGCAGTGTTGGTCTGCACCTTGGGAACACTAATCCTTCTGTTGGCTCTGGTCACGAAAGACGCCGAGGAATCGGCGAAGCAGGAAGCACAGCAGAAACGGACTGAAGTGTTACACAAAATCGCAAAGGCGGCCGACGACGAAAAATGGCGGGCCGACGAACTGTCCAACGTTCGTGATCGTCAGACCGCCGTTCTGGAGGAACGTCGTTCGGAATTGGCGCATGTGGAGGATCATCTTCGCCGCGTCAAAGCTCAGCTTGAAAGCTTGCAGGCCGAAGTACGGACAGCGTTTGTCGACGACGGCGATGAAGACAAGCTGAAGGCCGAAATCGCCGATCTGCAAGCGCGGATCGACGAGAAAAGCGAAGAGCTTGACGAGCGGAAAAAGGAGCGATCAACGAAGCGACCACGTGTGGCGATCATGCCGCATCGCGGACCCAACGGCACGCAGCGTCGTCCGATCTATCTCGAATGCGTCGGTGATTCCATCATCTTGCAACCTGAAGGCGTTCGCGTGACGATCAACGAACTGCGAGGTCCCACGGGGCCGGGGAACCCGCTCGACGCGGCGTTGCGAGCGATCCGAAACTATTGGGAGTCGCAGGGGGCCAACAGTTCGAGCCCCCTTATCCTTTATTGATCGTCCGTCCCAATGGAATCATGGCCTATACGGCGGCCCGCGTCTCGATGACCGCCTGGGACGACCAGTTCGGTTACGAACTGGTTCCGGCGGATGTCGAACTGGCGTTTCCCAAGCCGGATGCGACATTGGCCAAAAGGACTGAAGAGGTGATTGCCGAATCGGTCCGCCGCCGCGCCGCGATCGTCAGCGCTGTTCCCAGTCGATATCGACCGGGATTGTCCGGTTCGGATCCGATTGGCGAAGTCATTCAAGAAGCTTCCCAGCGACAGTTCGCCGGATCAGGCCGCAGGGGAATGCAGCGTGGCGAGGACGGTTCCCGCAGCCAATCCTCGGCTTCAGGAATGCAGCAACCGATGCAGCGATGGTCGCAAAACGCCGACTCATCATTGGCTTCCGAACAGTCATCCGTTCAAAGCAACAGCACCGTCGGTTCGGGGGTTGCGCAAGCGAAGGCCTACGAACTGGGAGATCTCACGCGAGTCGAAGGCGATCAAGGATCGAACGGTCTCGGTTCGCAAGATCGATCCGGGTCGGGAGGTGAGGGCTCCGCCGGGACCAGCGGAACGCAAACCGAATCGCTGGCCAACAACGATCCGAACAATGTCGGTACATCGCTGACCGGAACGCCGCAAGGAGACGCGACCACTGGGACGGACGCGGCTCCATCAAGCTCATCCACGGCGATCAATGGCGTATCGGCATCTGCGACGGGGGCTGCGGGGCAAGCGAGCCCTCAGGGAATGGGGACGGCGACGGAAATGGATGCTGATCCGCAATCCATGCGCAACGCGAGCGTTTCGATGGCGGCTCCGCTTTCGGATCAGCGAGGCAATGGTTGGGCGATGCGTGGCACAGGCGGATCTTCAACCGGCCCCGCCGTTGTGCGAAATCTGACGATGCAGTGTTTCGCCAACCGGTTCGTCGTGCTTGGCGATTCATCAAGTGACACGGAAGTGATCCTGGTCGATCCTCAAAATCCCGAAGCGGCGATTGTTCGCTTGGCGGGCGTGGTGCGTGATCGTGTGGATCGCTGGGGTTTGGCGTTAGCTGGCGGACGCTGGCAGCCAATTTTGCAGGTGGCCGTTGCCGAAGGTGGCCAGGACAACTTCGATTCGCTGAGCCGTCTGCTGGAGGGAAGCGGAATCAGCGTCAAAGCAAGGAGCGTGCGATGAGTCGTCGAAAACGTTCGGATCAGCTTTCCGGCGGTCATGATTCCTTTCTCGATATCGTTGCCAACTTGGTCGGCATTCTGATCATTCTCGTCGTCATCTTGGGAGCGCGATCACATCAGATCGCTCGAGAGATTCAAGTCGAAGAGATCAGCAAAGAAGAGGTCGCGTTGCTGGAACGACAGTATCAAACCGCCGCGTCGGTCAGTCGCGATATCGATCGGCTGGAGCAATCGATCGGTGCCTATGACGCTGAGCTTGAAATGCGTCGCAAGGAACGGACCATGTTGATGCAGTTGTTGGAACTGGCGGATCAAAAGTGGCGGGAAGCCCTGGCCGCCATGGATCAGAAAAAACAAGAAGCTGCCCAACTGCAGCGCCAGCGGGAACTCGCCGCTCAGGAATTGGAGGCGATCAATGCGGAGGTTTCCGCATTGGAGGACGCTCCCGAAGAAGTCGTGGCTGTCGAGCATCTCCCCACGCCCATGGCGAAGACGGTTTTCGGAGATGAAGTTCACTTTCGGCTGAAGGATGGTCTGTTGGCGTTGGTCCCCATCAACGAATTGTTGGACGAAATCAAGGAAGATTTTCAACGGCTGGCGTCCAGTGCCCGCAACGGAGACAAGGAATCATCGGTCGGTCCGATTCGCGACTTCGTCGCGCGATACAACATGCAGATGACTCGGGAAGCGATCACGCAGGGCGGTCGGGTTGGCATGGCTGCGAGGGTTCAGGTTGCCGAACTCATTATTGAACCGCTCCGAGAACCAATCGGGGAGACGATTCAAAATGCGTTGCAGCCGCAGTCGCAGCTTTCATTTGAATTGGCTGGGCGTGATCCGAGTACAACCACGGTTACCGTCTGGGTTTATCCGGAAAGCTTCGCGGAATTTCGCCAAGTGAAAGAACACTTGTATCGATTGGGATTCGCGACCGCCGGAAGGCCGCTTCCCGAAGGACATCCGATCGCCGGAAGCCCTTCCGGTTCAAGATCGCAGTCTCAATAGGGAACAGCCACAAGGCACTCATTTCCCGCTTAGGCCGGAGGCCGAAACAAAAACTGCCGGGGCCGTCAGGCCCCGGAACCGAAACAATGACAACATTAGCCCGGCGGGCGGCACATTAGCATTTAGTCGATTGTGCCGGCCTCCGGCCTAAAGCGAATCGTTTTGCAACAATCCGGTGGTTTACACCACCGGCAAGCTATATGTCGGCCTCCGGCCTAAGCGGCACGCTCTCGTTAACGTCGGGTTCTTCGGAACCGTAATCTATCGCTCAACTGCTGGTTTAACTGAAAGGCTTATGCCGAAGTGCTTACACGGCGAGTTTGGGCCAAAGCCCCATCCGTTTGCCTAGCCCCGGCGGAACGCCTGGGGCGACTGTTTATATCAATGATGAACGCGTTTGATGTTATCTTGCGCATCTGTTTTTCAGTGATCTTGCGACGTGGTCGTTCTACGGTTCGGGTTATGCCGAGGTGCTTATTCGACGGGGAAGCCACGTTTGCGGAGCAAGGCACTGGTGTCGACCGCGCGGCCACGGAAGGCACGGAAGCCGTCGGCGGGGTCGATCGTGTCGCCCACACTCAGGACGGTGTCGTGCAATCGTTTGGCGATTACCGGATCGTAGTAGCTGCCCGCTTGCTCGAACACTTCCGCGGCGTCCGCCGTCAACGCGTCGCTCCACAGATAACTGTAGTAACCGGCCGAGTAACTATCGCTGGCGAAAATGTGCTGAAAATGAGGCGTTCGATGTCGCATCGGCAACTCATCGGGCATACCGATCTCTTTCAGTGTCTCCGCTCCGAATGCATCCGGATCGATTTGATCACGGTCGGATGTATGCAGTTTCATGTCGATCAAAGCCGCTCGCCAAGTATTCAACGGTCGCAAACCCTGGTTGAAGGTTGCGGCTTTGCGAATCTTTTCCGCCAGTGCCTCGGGCATCGGCTCGCCGGTTTGATAATGGACGCAGTACTTGCATCACCTCCGGGGTATCGAGCCAATGTTCCAGCAATTGCGAGGGGAACTCGACGTAGTCCCGAGCAACGGAGGTTCCCGACTGCGAAGGGTACGTCGTTTTGCTGAGCAGTCCGTGCAACGCGTGTCGAACTCGTGAAACAGGGTGACGGCATCGTCCCACGATATCAAGACGGCTTCGCCATCGGCTCCTTTCACAAAATTCGAGTTGTTCGATACGATCGGTGTCACGGGTTTGTCGATATTCTGCTGCGATCGATAGGCGTTCATCCACGCACCGCTGCGCTGCCTTCGCGGGCATACGGGTCCAGATACCAAAGGCCGACATGTTTTCCTTCGGCATCGGTAACCTCCCACACACGCACATCCGGGTGAAAGACCGGGACATCGGTGATTTGAGTGAACTGCAAACCAAACAATTCTCCGGCGGCCCACATCATTCCCTCACGCAATTTTTCCAGTTGCATGTAAGGCTTCACTCGTTGAAGTCCAAGTCGTACTTCGCCTTGCGAACTTTTTCCGCGTAGTATCGGTAATCCCAAGGCTCGATCTTGATATTCGCCCCTTCCTGATCGGCGATTTTCTGCATGTCCGCGACCTCTTCCTCCACGCGAGCAACGGCTTTCGGCCAGACCTTCATCATCAGGTCCATCGTCGCCTCAGGCGTCTTCGCCATCGTGTTCTCCAGACGCCAATGGGCATGGGTCGGATAACCGAGCATGTTCGCTCGCGTCCGGCGCAGTCGAAGGATTTCCGCGATCAACGTGTTGTTGTCGTATTCGTCGCCATTGTCGCCACGGTTGTAATAGGTTCGCCAAACTTCTTCGCGCAGCTTGCGATTGTCCACATATGTCAGGAATGGATCCATTGATGACCGGGTGTTCAGCACGGCCCATTGATCCGGCTTGCCACGTTCCTTTGCGGCGCTTGGCCATGGCGGCAACGACCGATTCGGGAGTCCGGCGAGATCGTCCTTGTCGGTGACCCAAGTGACATATGCTTGTTCATCGTGCAACACGTTTTGGCTGAAGTCTGTAAAGAGGCTCGCCAAACGCATGTTGATCTGCGAAAGCTTCTTCTTAGCTTCGGGTTCCAGTTTCGCACCCTGGCGGACAAAATTGCGATAGCGATCATCGAGCAAACGTCGCTGTGCCAACGAAAGCTTGTCGCGTTGATCACTTTGATAAACCGCTTCGATCCGTGCGAACAGTTTTTCGTTTTGCGTGATGCTGTCTTGATAAGCGGCCAGCTTCGGCGAGACAGCCCGTTCGATATCGGGCATGGGGCCGACGTTCAAATTCGACGAGTGAACGCCGAAAAGCGTGTCGAGTCGTTCGAGCGTATGCCCAGCCTTTTCCAGGGCGACGATCGTGTTGTCGAATGTCGCTGGCTCGGGATTGTTCGCGATGTCGGCAATTTCACGCTGAGCTTCCGCAATCGCCGCATCAAACGCGGCGACAAATTCGTCTTGTCGAACCACGTTCCACGGCGGTACGCCTCCATAGGGTCCAGACCACGGTTTCAGCATTTCACTCTTTGATTCGTTCACCGATTGTTCCTGAGTCTTTTCTTGTGTCTGTTCCTGAGCTTGAATAGGCCCAGTCGCGACGGTCGCCAACAGAACTAGGGCCATAAAAAATGTTACGTCGGATTTATAAAACATCGTTACCTCGGGTCATAGGCAGTCTTATTACAACGCGTGTGCGGAAATGACTGGATTCGCTTGAAATGCCGCACTTGCACCTTTTCGGACCACACGCGTCAATCATTCGGCTTCATTATAAGCCGCTCTCGCGTCCGCCGTCTCTGGTCAATGCTTCGTTTTGCCCGGTCTCATCCCGCAGGCGATCCTGAGCAACGGCGACTTGGCGCTGCATCTCCTGATTGTTGGCATAGAGTTCAACGATGCTGTACCAAATTTTGCGTGCTTCGATCGGTTGACCGTCCGCAGCCAACTGATCCGCCTCGGCAAGCCGTTCTTCGATCATCGCCGCCCGCTCGTCCGACTGACTCCCTCCCTGCTGAATCACCTGTATCTGGCGTTTGGCGAGGTTGACGAAGGGTCGCGATTTTTCGTCGTCGGCATCCAGCAAGGTGACCATGCTGCGATACTGATCCAAGGCGGCGACCATGTCGCCAAACTGTTCGTACTGCAACGCCTGAGAGTAGAGACGCTCGGCTTCGTTGCGAATCGGTCGGCCATGCTTCAGCTTGATGGTCAGTTGATGTTCGGCCTCCATCATTTCAATTTCATCGATCCGCTCCAACGCCCATTCGTAATGCTCACCATTGGGAAAACGCTGCGTGATCGGAAGCAGGTAGTCGTCCTTGGCGATTCGCATGTTGGTGCGGCTGTCGGTGGCAAGCAATCGTTCTGCTCCGGCACGCAACTTTTCTTCATTCGGCGGAATCAGGAACCATGTGGTCGCGCCAATCAGGGCCAACAAGGCCAACAGCAGGAACGCGGTCTTCTCGTAAAATGAAGCTCCGTCCGGGGGCAGTGGCTTGTCGACTTCGACTTTCCCGAGCAATTGCTTTGCTTCTTGTTTGTCCGCCTTCATGGTCAACGGGCTGAAACCGGCGGAGAGATGCTCGGCGACGCCCATGCCCGAAGCCGATTTGCGTCGAACTTCCGCCAACGCCAACTGAGCTGCTTGAGCCCCGTAAGGTCGACCGGCGGGATCCTTGTCGAGCAACTGATCGATCACGGATGCAAACCAGACGGGGCATTCCATCACGAGCGTGTTGATCGGTGCGGGCGTGTCGGTCGCCGCGTTCTTCGCCACCTCCTCGGCGGTCTGGCCGGAAATCGGCGGACGCCCCGTCAAGGCAAAGTAAAGTAACGCTCCCAACGAATAGAGATCCGACTTGGGTGACAGATTGTTCGGCGATTCGATCAGCTCCGGAGCACGACAGGCGTAATGCAGCAACGATGCCCGACGGTTCGTGTGATAAGGAGAATCGTATCGGTTGAGTCGGAAATCGATTATCCGAGGTTCGCCGAGCGGTTCGATCATCACCTTGTCCGGTTCCAGACCGCCGTGAACGATCTGTTGATCGTGGGCGACGACCAGTCCAGCAATCAATCCGTCGGCGTAGTCAAGCACGGTTTCCCAGGGCAACCGACCACGACGCTCGATCTGGTCGGCAAGCGTCTCCCCTTCGACAAATTCAAACGCCAAATAGGCATCGGTCTCTTCAAAGCCACCACCAAAGCAACGGGCAATCGACGGCGACTGCAATTTCTTCAGCACCGCCCATTCAGCAGCCAACTCTTTTCGCGACTGCATCGTTCCGCCAAAAGGCAACGAAAAAACTTTCACTGCCAGTTTCATTCGTTGTTCAACGTGGACGGCGCTCCAGACCGAACTTTGGGACGGGTGAGCCCCCAGTTTGGACTCAAGAGCGAGAGGACCAAGACGAGATCGCGGCATTGCAAGAACACGGGTAAAAGGAGATCAATTTACTTTGATTATATCACGGACGCCGATTGCCCAGGTAGAACCCGTGACAAACCGGCAAGGCGGACCGCTTGGGCTTTCGGCTCAGCGGCGGTAAAACCTTGTCTTCCCCCTCCGCTTCGCACGATTCAAGAAATCACCCAGAGACACCATCCATGCACGACGCGACTTCTGAAATTTCGACAAATGGTTCGACAAATGGATCGACCGAGGAATTGTCAGGCACGAGAAACCGGTTGGCGAAGCTCCGCCGCAAGAAGAAGCTATCGCTCGCTGAGCGAGCCGACAAGTTCGATTGTTACCAGCGATCGGTGCAAACCCCGGAACACGAAGTCGCATTCTTTGACCAAGCGTTTCGAGAAGCCTTCGGACGTCAACCGCGAATTCTTCGTGAAGATTTTTGCGGCACATTTGCCGTCTGCTGCGAATGGGTGAAAGCAAAGAAGGAGCGTGTCGCGATCGGTGTTGACCTGTGTGGCGATACGTTGCAATGGGGCCGGGATAATAATCTATCGGAACTGAAGAAGCATCAGCAGTCGCGGATCACTTTGTTGCAACAGGATGTTCGCGATGCGAACGCACCTCTGGCCGATGTTCTTGCCGCACAGAACTTTTCGTTCTGGATTTTCAAGACGCGTCCGCAGGTTATCGAGTACTTCAAGGCGGCACATGCGAACTTGCGGCACGAGGGGATCATGGTGATCGATATGATGGGTGGCGGTGCGTGCTACGAGGAGCGGAACGTTGACAAGCGAACCATCAAGAAAGGCAAACGTGGATTCGAGTATCACTGGAAACAAGTCAGCTTCAATCCCGTCACGGCGGATGCTCGCTTTCGCATCGACTTCAAGTTTGCCGACGGCAGCAAGCTCAAGGGAGCGTTTGAGTACGACTGGCGATTCTGGACCATTCCGGAAGTTCGTGAGATGCTGGTCGAAGCCGGTTTCCAAGCAAGCCATGTCTATTGGGAACAGGAAGACGATGCGGGCGAAGGCAACGGCCAGTGGCAACGCGGCGACTCGGCTCGCAGTCATCCCTGCTGGCTCAGCTACATCGTGGCGGTCAAATCCCAACCGGGGAGTCCCGACGGCGATACC
>JAWKTL010000082.1:0-17947 GCA_041399105.1 Pirellulaceae bacterium
GAGCACGGATGCCTCCTTCGTAGAGATCACGCTTATGTCCGCGCAATGGACCGTTGCTATCGAAGAATTCAGGGCGATGACCTCCTTCTTGATGAGGGCCGTTGTCGCTGGTCAGCATCACCAAAGTGTTCTCGTCCAATTGCAGCTCCGCCAGCAAGTCCAAGATTTGGCCAACCTGTTCGTCCAACAGAGTCATCATTCCCGCAAAGGCGGCGACGGGGTTCTTCACCTGCGGCCCTGAATACTTTCCGATCACGTCTTCAAATTCCGGGAATCGCTTGCGAAACGGCGACACATACGATTCCGGCGCATGCATTGCCGCGTGCGGGATCGTGACGGGCAGAAACGCGAAGAATGGTCGATCTTTGTTGTCTCGAATGAACCGCAGCGCCGCGTCGCCGATCAAGGTGGCCGTGTAAGTCTCGCCATCGAGCGCAATTCGCTGTCGATTTTTCCAAAGGTGATTCGGATAATAGTTATGAGCTTCGCGTTGACAGTTGTATCCAAAGAACTGATCAAAGTGTTCCGCTGGGTCGCTGGATGAACCCGGCGCACCGAGCCCCCACTTTCCGAAGGCACCGGTCGCATAGCCCGCCGATTTGAGCAATCGAGGGATCGTGACGATATCGGCCGGCATCGCTGCTTGACCTTCCGGTTTGACCTCTCGATTCCCACGAACGTACGAATGCCCCGTATGGACGCCCGTCATCAGGCAGCACCGGGTGGGAGCACAGACGGTACTTCCTGAATAATGCTGCGTGAACTTCATCCCTTCGCTAGCCAGACGATCGATATTGGGCGTTTGAAACTTGGTCTGACCATAACAAGACAGATCGCCGTAACCAGCATCATCCAACAAGATGTAGATGATGTTGGGTGAGGTCGACTGGGCGCATGCCACATTTACGGTCGCCGCGAAGGCGGAAAGAACCGCTGATGCGAACATCAGCTTGGCGAAAAAACAAGAACAAATCTTCATCGAATGTCTGTGGGTTGAGGGATTTGACGCGTCAGTCGCACCGAATCGACGTTTCCGGGTTGTGGACGCCGGTGCGATTCCATGCCATTTTAATCGAGTCGCCATGTGTTTTCGATCGACATTCAAACGATGCGAACGTCGCCAGCGGGGCGATCTCCCATTGATCGCCGTCTGTTTTTCAATGCAAAGGCATCCCAATCGATGAGCAATCATAAGTTCGCCGACGTGGCAACCGTCATCGCCCGTTAGATGATCGACGGTACATTTTTTCATGAGCAGCTACTCGAAACAAGATTCCGAAGTTTAACGATGGTGTTGGTTAAATGAGCAGCCAAGCGGGCTGGCCGCCTCAATCTTGCCCGTTGGTGCAATCGTTTTTCTGATCGTTGACAGCCTGTCGAATTCACGGATCGACATGCTGGAAGCCTATCCCGCATTGCCGTTCCGCCGCCTTTATATCAATAATGAACGCGTCTGATGTTATCTTGCGGCAATATTTCTCAGTTGATCTTGCGACGTGGTCGCTCTAGGAATGAGACATCCAAATGAATGATCGCGACGTTTTTGACCGACTTACGGAGTACTGCCGCGAAACGGCTCTTCTGGAATCAATAAGCTACACGCTCGAATGGGACGAACGGACCTACATGCCCAAGGGAGGACGCGAGCACCGTACCAACCAGATGACCTATTTGGCGGGGAAGATTCATCATCGGCGTACGGATCCGCAAGTGGGAGATTGGATCGCCAGCTTGCGTGAAAGCGAGCAGGCGGCTGATCCGTACGGCGATTTCGGCACCACCATTCGTTTGATCGATCAAGATTACCAACGCGCCTGCAAACTTCCGCAACCGCTGGTCGAGGCGATGACTCGTGCGACCGCGATCGGGCAGCAACGATGGGACGATGCCCGTAAGGAAAATGATTTCAAGTCGTTTCTTCCCTGCTTGGAGGAGATCATTCGGTTGAAGATCGAATCGGCGGAACATCTGGCCGACGGCGGGGACCTGTACGACACGCTGTTAGACGAGTATGAGCCCGACGCCAAGAGCGAACAGCTTGCTGAAGTTTTCAAGTCGCTGCGAGCCGAATTGGTGCCGCTCGTCGCGGCCATTCGCGAATCAACGACGAAACCGAATACCGATCTGCTGCGTCGATCGTTCCCCGTCGAAGCACAACGGAAATTCTGCCTGCAAGCGGCGGCCGCCATCGGCTTCGATTTCCAACGTGGACGTCTGGACGAAACATCGCACCCATTCTGTACGAGCCTAGGCCCCAGCGATTGCAGAATCTTGACGCGATACGACGAACACTGGTTTCCCGGCGCTTTCTACGGCACTCTGCATGAAGCGGGGCATGGCATCTACGATCAAGGTTTGCGATCGGATTGGTTCGGACTCCCGCCGGGAACGTTTGTCTCGCTGGGAATCCACGAGTCGCAATCGCGCATGTGGGAAAACATGGTGGGACGCAGCCTGCCGTTCTGCACTCACTTTTTCGGGGATATGCGGAAGGCCTTCCCGGCCGCGCTTTCGGATGTGGAAGCCGGAGACTTTCACTTCGCCGTCAACACCGTCGAACCTAGCTTGATCCGCGTTGAAGCGGACGAAGTGACCTACAATTTGCACATCATCATTCGCTTTGAACTGGAACAGCAACTGATAAAAGGGGGGCTGCAACCTCGCGACTTGCCCGACGCGTGGAACCAGAAGTATCAGGATTATCTCGGCATCACGCCACCCAATGATGCTGACGGCGTGCTGCAGGATGTCCACTGGAGCGCCGGCTTGATTGGCTACTTTCCGACATACACGCTCGGCAATCTTTATGCGGCGCAACGGTTTCATGCCGCGGAAGAGTCGTTGGGCGATCTCCACGCGATGTTTTCGAAAGGTCAATTCGATCCACTAAGACAGTGGTTGCACGACCGCATCCATCGGCATGGTCGCGTTTACACCCCCGCGGAACTGATTAAGAACGCAACGGGGAAAGCAATCACGTCGCAGCCGCTGATCGATTACCTGAAGTCAAAGTTCAGTCGTTTGTATGCACTGTAGCGGCATCGCCAAGTCGTTCCCAAAACTGCGATTCAGACGAGGCATCCGTTCGCAACAAGAACAGGCCACTGGAACTGCCCGTTTGAAGGCGACCAGCTTGAGGGTGCCCGAGCGCATCGGCTCCCTGCATCGTCACCATGGATACAACCTCTTCTGGGTGCAGGTCGGATCGATGCCGCAGAAGGTGTCGGACTTCGTTCCAAACGTTGAGATCCGGATTCGACGCGCGGGAATCGGTTCCCAACGCGACACGAATCCCGACATCCAGCAGCTTTCGAACCGGATGCGGTCGATGATCGAAGTGTGCGTGCGTCCGTGGACAATAGACCACCGACAATCGCTCGCGATGTTCCGCGACCGCTTCGATCTCTTCGTCGGTCAGGTAGTTCCCGTGGATGACCAGTCCGCGGGAAGCCTTTGTCAACCGCTCGATGATCTGACGAATGGACGTCTCCGATGGAAACTGATCGAGCCCCGGCAAACCGAGCGACTCAAAGGCGTCTCGCAGCGGTCCGGTTCCTTGCTCGACAAACTCGCGTTCCTCCAACGATTCGGCGATGTGCATGGCGACCGGCAGGCGTTGCTTCGCGGCGCGGTCCAGGCAAGCGCTCAACAACGCGGCGGGAACGGTGTATGGCGAATGTGGACTGATACCCCACTGGACGTTGGATAGCTTCCGGTGTTGTAGCTGTTGGTCGGTCCAATCGAGCAATTCGGACTGTCGCTGCGGGGCTAGCCCCAAGACTTCGCAGAACGCAACGATACTCAAGTCGATTGATTTTAGTGGTTCGGATGCAACGGAGTCGGACATCTGGTGCGTTCGTACGATCGCGCTGACCGCGTCGGCCGACCATGGCTTGGTTGCGATCTCCCCTAGTAATTGAACACCGCAGTTCCGCGATTCGACAATTCCCCGCTCAATTGCCGCCAATCGATCGGTTTGACTGCTGTTGAGCTGTCGTCGTTGGCGAAGCACTTCGGGCAACCATGCAGCGATCGAAATGCCACGATGGCCGATCGGCTGTTCCAGGTCGGAGAATTCAAGGTGTGTGTGGGCATTGACAAGAGCGGGCAGGATCGCGACGTCTCCCAGATCGATAACGCCTGACTGTCCGACAAATGGTTCGATGGAAATGACACGGGTATCGGCGATTCTGACGACGCCGTTGTGGACGATCGGCGAGCAGACCGGTACGATCCACCGAGCACGATAAAGCTTTTGTATGTCTGGATGGTCTTGCATGTCGGAACATGATAACGAACTCGAACCCCCGCCGCTTCCGCTTCCAGAGGCTTTTTACGATCGCGCCCCGCAGCATGTCGCTTCCGATTTGATCGGCAAGTCGCTGATTCGTCGAACCGACGACGGGATTTGCGGCGGATTGATCGTGGAAACGGAAGCATATCTAGCATCCAACGACCCGGCGTCTCACGCGTTTCGCGGTCAAACCAAACGCAACAGCAGTATGTTCGGTCCGCCGGGAAGCTTGTATGTCTACACGATCCATGCAAAGTACTGCTGCAACGCTGTTACCCAGCAGGAAGGCATCGGGAGCGCCGTTCTCATCCGAGCGTTGGAACCTGTGTGGGGCGTTCGTCTGATGCAAAATCGACGCCAGCAGGAGGAACCGCTTCGACTGTGTCGAGGTCCCGCCATGTTGTGCCAAGCGTTGGCGATCGATCTGCGTCACGACGGGGCATCTCTTAAAGACGATTCCGTCGTTTGGATAGGCGACCGCCCGCCTAAGGTCAAGCTGGGCCCGATTGTGGCAACCTCCCGTATTGGAATTTCGCAAGCGGTTGAACGGCAGCTCCGCTTTTTCGTTCGCGATCATCCCTTTGTCAGCGGTCCCAAGAACCGGCATTCCCAAGGCAGACGCGTCCGCGTGCAACGGTATAAACATCGCGTGGTCTGAAATGAGGTGATTCGCTTCATTTAACGCGAAGGCATCATTTCGGACCACGCACGGTATAACGCGAACGCATAGTGCGAACGTCCTGAACGGACGATGTCGTTCAGCCCGATGTTTCAGCCTGGGGAATGAGGCTATCGAACACCTTCGAACAGCCGCGATCCGATTCGGACGATCGTTGAGCCTTCGGCGATGGCGGCTTCGAAATCGCCACTCATTCCCATCGAAAGTTCCGTCAACGGAAGCCCGGACTTTGCAGCCAAGTTGTCTCGCAGCTTGCGAAGGGCTTGAAAATCGATCGCCGCTTCATTCCCCGGATGCTCCAGCGAAGCCATGCACATCAGGCCGTCGATCCGCAGACCCGCGAGCTGTTGAATTTCGAAAAGTTCCGCTTCCAGAATCTTGGGGTCAAAGCCATGTTTGTCCGCGTCGCCGGAGATGTTGACTTCAAGCATGCAGGGAAGGACCGACCCTTGCATTGCGGTGATCTCGGCCACGGTTTGCGCCAGTCGAAGACTATCGAGACTGTGCAGTCGATGAAGAATCGGAACCGTCCGTTTCGCTTTGTTACGCTGCAAACTGCCAATAAGGTGCCAACGGATCGACACATCGTCGAGGTCTTCCGCTTTCCGCCAGAGGACTTGCGGTCGGTTCTCACCCAGATCGGTACAGCCAGCATCGACAAGCGCTTTCGTCAACGATGCGTCCACATATTTCGTGACGCCAACAATCGTCACGTCGCTTGCATCGCGTCCGGCCGCCCGACAGGCTCGATCAATGTCGGCTCGAACTTCAAGCCAGTTGTCCGCAATTCTTTTTTGCACTTCGGGGGTAACGATCGTCGTCACGCGGGCAACCTCGTCGAGTAAATGCTCTTCTGGATGATTCCGTTGAAGATGATCTTAACCGGCATGCCGAATGGAAAGTAGGAGAGAGTCGCGATCTTTATTGTGATACAATCGGCGATGCGGGCAACGAAGGGACCGGCGAAGCGACTCCGTCGGATTCCCGTTAAACAACAGTGGCGGATTGAGAAGCATGAGCGTACAAGAAAACGAACGGCGGAACGACGAATCTGAAGACGATCAACCCGACGCGAAAGCTTGGATCAATCGTTTGGGAGAGTGTACCGGCAATCATCATGAATCGATGGTCGCCGTTGCCGAAGGCCTTGTCATTGAGATTCCCGATGTCGCGGGCCGATTGCGACAAGCAATCTCCGATGGCAATGCGCCGGAAGTCCAGCGTCGAGCTCATACGTTAAAGTCGTGCCTGAAGTATGTCAGCGATGGACCCGAGGTTACGCTGGCGCAGCGGATTGAACAATACGGACAAAACCAGGAAATCGAAGCGGCTCAATCGGTGTTCAGCGAACTTGAACCGGAATTGCATACGTGGGTCAAGCGTGTTCAAGCATGGATCGATCAGCAGTAAGCCATCGTGCTTATTGCCAACAACGCAGCCACTTTTCCAAGAACAGGAGGTTCCACAAACGATAGCCGTGATTGTTTGCACCGGTCTCGTGTTCCCGAACCAGCTTGGCGATTGTCTCTGCCCGAAAAAAGGCATTCAGCTTGGCATCGGGCGACATCAGCAAGTCATGCAGCATCGGCTTCAATTCGTTCTGCAGCCAAGCGGCTATCGGAACGCCAAATCCCATTTTCTTGCGAGTAAAGATATGCGGGGGAATCAGCTTTCCAAACGTGTCCTGCAAGATCAGCTTTCCGCGCTGTCCGCGGAACTTCAGCCGTACCGGCATCCGAGCGGCAAGCTCAGCGACCCGATAATCGAGGAACGGCTGTCGCACTTCCAATGAATGCGCCATCGATGCGATATCGACCTTGGTACACAAATCGCAAGGCAAATAGGTCAGCATGTCGGCCAGTGATGCTTTGGTGACAATGTCGCGATCACCGACGTACTTCCACGCTCGGTGAAAGAATTCAAACGGATCGTCTCCCGGCAATCGAGACAAAAAGTGGTCGTTGTACAATTCGGCGCGCATGCTTTCAGGGAAAATCTGCAACCAATTCATGAAACGTCGCTGCGGCGGTTGCCCCATCGCTTCGCAAAATCGGCGAATACGTCGCGTCAAGGATCGTTGACGCGACGAGTCGGGCAAACGTTGAATCCACTTCGATCGCAGCATGCCTTGAATGGGGAGCATCCGATCGATCCTGCGGCTGAGCCACAGTGCGCGGTACCGATCATATCCGGCAAACAATTCGTCCCCTCCGTCGCCCGACAGCGCCACGGTGACTTCGCCGCGCGTCAATTGTGACAGGTACCAAGTCGGGATCGCGCTTGAATCACCAAACGGTTCATCATAGTGCCAGACCAATTTGTCGATAATTTCGACCGCATCGGGTGTGACCTCGAACCGAGTGTGCTGCGTCCCGACATGCTGCGCGACTTCGGCGGCGAACTTGGTTTCGTCGAAGTCCTTCAACGGGAAACCGATACTGAAAGTGCGGATCGGGTCGTCGCGGAACTGCTGCGCCAGCGCCACGACAAGGGACGAGTCGATGCCTCCGGAAAGGAAAGCCCCCAGCGGCACGTCGGCCTGCAAACGCAGTCGAACCGAGTCGGAAAGGACTTCGCGCAGTTGCTCACTGGCTTCCTCTTTCGTCATCGGCGTTTCACGCGTCAGGTCGATTTGCCAGTATCGCTGAACCGACAGTCTTCGGTCTTGATACACCGCGATGTGTCCAGGAGCCAGCTTATGGATATCGCGATAGATCGTGTTCGGGTGCGGGACGTATTGGTACGTCAAGAACTCGTCGATTGCGGCGGGATCGATTTCCTTTTTCAAATCGGGAACCGTCGTCAACGCTTTCAGTTCGCTTGCGAACAGCAGCCTTTCATTTTGCAGCGTGTAAAAGAGCGGTTTTTGACCCAACCGGTCGCGAGCCAGAACCAGACGTCCACGAGGTCGATCCCAAATGGCGATCGCGAACATTCCATTAAGATGCGAAAAACAATTGACCCCCAAATCCTCATACAAATGGACAATCGTTTCGCTGTCACTGTGCGAAGCGAAGGTATGCCCGGTACCTTCCAAACGACGACGCAATTCCGCAAAATTGTAAATCTCGCCGTTGAAAACCATCCAAATTGTGCGATCTTCGTTGCTCATCGGTTGATGACCACCGGCCAGATCGATGATGCTCAGGCGACGAAATCCCAGTGCGGCACCGGGCGTCGGCCCTTTGGGGTCCTGTGTCCAAGAGTCCAGGTGCGTTCCCATGTCATCGGGACCACGATGTCGGATCGCTTCGGTCATGCGAAACAACATGTTTTCGGTGATCGGACGATGCGGGTCACTCCAAACGCCGCCGGTGATTCCACACATTGAATATTATTAAGGGATTGAATAGGGACAATGACAATCGGACTATTGTGTTGAATCACGACGCAAGATGCTAGTCGGCAGTGCGTCGACTCATTCGCCGCAAGGATGCCTCGCCGCAAATCGCGAAGGCTGGATGCCTAGCTGCGCGATACGTTTGTATCAAGAACGAACGCGTTTGATGTAATCTTGCGCCAATGTTCTTCAGTTGCTTCTGCGATGTGGTTGCTCTAGGTAATATAATGCGGACACGTTTATACGTCGCTTGGTCAGAAATGAGGTGATTCGCTTCATTTAACGCGAAGGCATCTTTCCAGACCACGCACGTTTGTGATCACGTTCTTTTTGCAAATCTCCCTTTGAAGGAAACAGCCGTATGCGATGGAAGGGCCGACGACAGAGTACGAATATCGAAGACCAACGAGGCATGCGAACCGGGCCCGCCGTTGCCGGTGGTGGTGGATTGATGATCGTCGTCATCATCGTTTTGGGTTTGATGATGGGCAAAGACCCACAGCAACTGGTGCAACAGGTTCAGCAAGCCCAGCAGCAGCAAGCTCGGCAACAGGTCAACGCCGAGGCGGATGGCGATTTTCAGGAATCAGCCGAGGAGAAGGAGTTGGTCGAATTTGTGAGCGTTGTCCTTGCTGACACGGAAGATGTTTGGGACAAAATCTTTCAGGACCAACTTGGACGTCGCTACAACCATCCGACATTAAAACTGTTTCGCGACAGCGTCGATTCGGCCTGTGGAAGCGCCAGCAGTGCGACCGGACCATTTTACTGTCCCGGCGACGACAAGGTTTACCTGGACCTGTCGTTCTTCAATCAATTGCAAACGACGTTCGGCGCGAAGGGCGATTTTGCAATGGCCTATGTGATCGCTCATGAAGTCGCTCACCATGTGCAGAATGAACTGGGGATCTCCGATCAAGTGCAACGCGAGCGGCGAGCGGTCGGCGAAGTGAAAGCCAACCGTTTAAGTGTTCGATTGGAACTGCAAGCCGATTTTCTTTCCGGCGTTTGGGCGCATCACGGCAACAAAATGAAAGGCTTTTTGGAACGCGGGGATATCGAGGAAGCAATGCGTTGCGCTCAGGCAATCGGCGATGACACGTTGCAGCGCAACATGCAGGGACGCGTCGTCCCCGACTCGTTCACGCATGGAACCAGCCAACAGCGGGCCTATTGGTTCGGCAAAGGGTATGAAACCGGAAACATCGAACTCGCCAACGAACTGTTCACACGCGACTACGACGAGATTTAGAACGCTTCCGAAAACCGTGAGCTAACGTTCATCGGCTGCTATTTCACCCAAAGACTTTTTTCGAGGTCGTTAGCTGCCGGTCTTACTTTGCTTGCTCGGCAATCGGAAGACATCTACCCCACGGGTGAAAGTGCGGCCCGATCGATGAAACCGGTGTCGACCCCAAAGTCCTTCAACAACAGTCGACTGGAAATGCGGCTCGATTCATAAATCACCGGCAATCCGCTGCCGGGATGCGTTCCGCCGCCGACAAGGTAGACGCCCCCTAAGTCCTCGAATCGATTGCGAGGACGTCGATGCAACATTTGGCCCAGGTTGTGAGCCAAATTGAACGTCGCTCCACGGTAAATCTTGTACCGCCCCGACCAATCGGCTGGCGTGATCACCCTCTCATAGACGATGCGTTGTTCAAGATCGTGCAGACCGATCTGTTGCAAGCGATCAAGTGTTAAAGCTCGGAACCGGTCGCGCTCGGTCGTCCAATCGATATTCGGATGTTCGTGGCTGACGGGGACCAAAATGTAAATCGCGCTGTGTCCAGGCGGTGCCAATGTGTCGTCCGAGATGCCGGGATTCTGCACGTAGAACGAAGGATCGTCGGAAAGAACGTGTTCATCTTCAATATCCCGCAAATTCTGTTCGTAGTCCTCGGCGATGTGAATGTTGTGGTGTTCCAGCCCGTCGACGGTTCCTTTCACGCCCAGATACATCATGAAGGTCGAGCACGAATACTTCTTGGTCGCCAGCTTTTGATCGGTCCAACGACGTCGCAAGGCATTGGGTATCAGATCGCGCATCGCTGCGGCGAAGTCAGCGTTGATCACGACCGCATCAGCATCATATGTCTGTTGATCGGTGCTGACCGACCGGACATCGCGTCCCGAAAAACCAAAGCCTTTGACCGCTTCGTTCAAGCGAATCTGAACGCCCATCGATTCGGCGATTTCCGCCATCCGTTCGCTCACCCGCGCGCAACCGCCAATAGGATGATGCACCCCGTACTCGTACTCCAAATACGAAAGGATGCTGAACAAACTGGGACATCGAAACGGCGACATCCCCAAATACTTGGCCTGAAACGACAACGCAATCACCAGTCGCGGATCGGTGAAGTAGCGTTGCAATTCGCCTCCCAACGATCGATGCGGATTCAGAAACGGAACCGCTTTGAGAACCTGCGGGTCCAGTAAATCCAACGGTGAATTGAACGCCCTTTCCAGAATCGGTCGATACTTCGCCAGTTTGACGCGATTGTCGTCCAGATAGTTCTTCAGCTTTCCCGCATCGACCGGTGATAGGTCGGCAATCTGGCGGTCCATCGATCCCAGATCATTCGACGCGTCCAGACGTCCTCCCTGACCAAAGGTTAAACGATACTGAGTCTTCAGCCGTTTCATTGGCACCTCGGTATCGAGGTCGCAGCCAACCGAACGGAAGATCTCTTGGAGGACGCGAGGGTAAAGAAAAAACGTTGGCCCCATGTCAAAGCGGAATCCATCGGCCTCGATCGCCGATGTGCGACCACCCACGCGATTCCTTCGCTCCAATACAGTCACCTGCAAGCCGGCACCGGCCAACTGCATCGCCGTCGCCAGACCACCCGGTCCGGCACCAACGATCACCACGCTTCGTTTCGCCACCATCTGTTCCTTATTGAGACACGACTAATCGCTGGAACTCCAACAACGAAGCACTCTAGAAGCCGGCGGCTCATTGGCAACCCAAAAAAACCATTGTATCGCCGCGGAGATTTGTATCAATAATGAACGCGTTTGGTGTTATACCGTGCGTGGTCTGGAATGATGCCCTGGCGTCAAATGAAGCGAATTACCCCATTTCTGACCACGCGACGTAACGCAGCCAAAGTTTCATTGACCTTGCGACGTGGTCGCTCTAGGCGTCAGCGGTCGGCAGTCCTCGATCCGGCTCCGCGATCAGTATGCGCGTCGTTCGGCGGTTCGTTCGGCGTGGCGGAGGTGTTTCCCTCAGCAATCGTTCTATCGATATCGGGAATGTGCGTCGTCGGACGATCAATGATCAACCGGAGCCGATCGATCGCGAGAAAAGAACGTCCAGCCCCATTGAATCAAGACCAAGACGCGATTCCGGAACATTGTGATGTACATCAGGTGAACCGCCAGCCACAGAAACCATGCAATGAAGCCGGAGACCTTGCGTCCGCCGATCACGCCGACAGCCGCTGTATCGACCACCGCCATGCTCCCCGGTCGCGATAACGAAACGAAGGTCGCTGAGATTTCTGAAGATCGGCCTGGAATGCAACAGGCCGCATGATGCCCCATCTGGGTCGCCACGGGAGCAAGTCCGGGAAGCTCTCCATTTTCATCGTATTGAACGACGCGATGTCACCCAACACAAAAACATTCGGGTGCTGAGCCAACGAGGTATCAGCTTGGACGGGGACACGACCGCCACGTGCCGCTGCCATTTCCGTTTGTGTCAGAATCGATGCGGCCAACGACGATGGCGGGACGCCTGCCGCCCACAAGACCGTTCGGGTGCGAATCGTGCGATTCTCGTCGACTCCCTTCACCGACAGAACGACTTCGGTCGGGGTCATGTCTACAACACGATCTGTCGGACGCCAACTCAACCCCAGTTTCAGCTGCCTACACGCTTTCCGGAAGGGCTGCGGATAGACATCAAGCGGATAATCGCTCGGTTCAACCAGAATGATCCGCGCATCTACTGGATTGATCGATCGAAAGTCGTTCCGAAGCGTGTGCCGTGCTATTTCGGCTAACGTACCCAGCAAGCTCACAACCCGTTGGGACCAGCGCCAACGATAACGAAGGTCAACATTCATCGATCTTGGCCGGATCATCGCTTCGCTCGGCAGCCCTCGAACGCTCCCAAAACCTGACTATGAATTTCGGTTGCGTTTTCAATCGATTTCAATCCCGGAGCGATCTCGGCCCACTCGTCGTTGCCAAAATAATGATGGACTGAACCGTGGCGACGATCAAATAATCGTAGGGCAATTCCTGATCGCGAAGAAAACCTTGCGATTCGCCAGATCGAGTTCTCTCGCTTCGCCGAGGATCGTTCGCACGTTGCGTTGTCCCGGCAACAAGCGCTCGCAACGGTGCCGAGATGTTCGCGGGCGACAATTCGCCGGTCGCGACCTGATACAGCAATGGCTGGAACAAATGGAAGTTGCGACGATCGACGAGCAAGACATCGACCGGAGCTACAGCGATCTCGCGGCTTGAAGCCCCGCGAAACCGCCACCGAGAATAAGCACCTGGGGGCGAGTTTCATCTGGCATGATAACGTTTGCAGATTGAGGAAGCAGATCTCAAAAAATTCTTTTCGGCCTGCAAACGTTGTACCCAAGGACTCTGAGCTTGAAAGGCGAGCAACCTGTCCGGTCTCGTCCCCCAGCGGATTGTTCGCCTGTTTAGGTTATACGTCGCGTGGTCAGAAACGAAAGATTCGCTTCATTTGACAAGAAGGCAATTATTTCGACCACGTATGGTATAGCCTTCCGACGAAGTCAAGGTCTGACTTTGAAACCCGACTCGATCAGTTGCTTCTCAACCGTTTGGCTGAAGGCGTCCCCGAACGTCGCCTCATCCGAAGCACCAAAGTAAGCTGGCAAGCTGGTCGTTCAGGTACTCGGCTCGCTCTTCGAGACCTTGGCGATTCGCTGTCGAATTTCGCTGCGTCGCTTTGACATTTCCCGAACATATTCAACGCGTTGTTGCGGGTTCATGTCTCGCATCGAAGCGGGCAATTGTTCGGCCGGTATCTTCGCAAGCGAATTCGGATCCTCCGCGTAGCTGTCAACCAGGTCACGCCCCACATTTCGATAGGCCGCACCCGCTTTCGCGGCGATTCGCACGCTTAAGCCTCCGGCCATGCCAGCGTTGCTATCCTGCTTGGCTTGATTCTGTCTGGGTGGCAACGCCGCTCGTTCGTTGCGGCCGAACCACAAATAGGGTCTCGTTGAGCTGCTCGTTCAATTCAATGATGATGCTATCTTGCGGGCACTTAATCGTGACAACCTTCTTGTCCTGATCGATGTTCAAATACTCCCCCTCAGCGATCTCGGCACCATGCTTCCACTTTCCACTTACCCCCGTGTCATAATTTCCGCAATGGATCGTATTGACGACCACTCCTTGATCAATCGCGGTGCGACACGCTTCTTCGTAATTCGTTTCGCCTTGCGTAAATGGTTCGTTGCCGGCAATAAAGATCGCCTTGTACGCATTCGGTTCGCCACTCCAGTCCAGACGCTTCAAACACTCGGCGATCACCATTCCACAGTATTCATCGCCCCCGTTCGTCGTCAGCGCGAACAATGCTTCGGAAACTTTGTCCAGATCGTCCGTCAACGGTACAACCTGTTGAATGTAACCTTCCGATGCAGGCAAGTTTGTATTCCCGTACTCAAAAACGGATACACGCAGTATCGGCGTCTTTCCCGACTGCTTGGCTTCGGCGAACTTCTGCACCATCTTCCAGAGCTGCGTTTTGGCTTGACTGATCAAGCCATCCATCGAATTCGACGTGTCCAGCAAGATGGCCACATCGACCGCCGGACGCTTGCCGCTGAAAGCCGGCTTCACGTCCTCCTTTACTTCTTCCGTCTTTTTGTCGCTGTCGGATGGCTTGACGACCTTGATGGTGATGCTTTGCCCCATCGCGAGGCACCCCAGCGCCAATGGTCAGCCAGCTTGCCAATGCAAGCATCCATGCGAAAAGCATACTCGGTTTGATGATTCGTTTCACAACAGTTCTCCGCTGAATGTTTTGATAAGCGTTGGTTCAACGGGATAGACGAACGCCGGACCACGGGCGCTCCAGTAAATTCAAAACTTTTCATGCCTTCCTCGTTCGGAAGAATCTCGAAGGTTCGACTACCCGAGTCATTCTTGATTCGATAAATTACCGACATGAAGCCACTCCAATTCGAACTGCAACGCGCCGACGGAAGCCGTGACCGATGGACCATCACCGGAACGGTCAACGTGGGTCGACAAGATCCTTCATGCAGCGAGCCTCCCGCGGGGATGTTCGACGGCAATCCTTGCGGATCGCGACTGATTGTCGCCTCGGCGATCGATCGCGATGTGCCGCGTACTTTGTTGAGGTCTCCCGTCGATGGCAATGATCAAATTGGTGTCCGCAATCTGCACCAACAGTGCGAACTGCCTGTTCATCGGGACGCTCCGATCGCCGCCCAGACATCTCGATGTTACGGCTATCCGGTCGAATTGATGATCCGTCCGCAAACACGGCTACGCGTCTCGCTGGAACAGGCGAAGTCCGATGCTGAGCCCGATTCCGATCAAATCTATCGAACGCTCAACAGCCAGCCGCTTGACCCAATGTCGATATCGATGCAGATCGGCGAAGACTTGGGGACTCATGTCGTCGATCCTGGGTATGTTCAGGGGCAAGATATCGTCCACCATTTGCAGCAACCCCTTCCCGTCATCCGAGAAAGTGTGGACAAACTTCGATTCGTTTTTTCGCAAGCCGCTGCGCTCGCCGCCGTCCGCATCGCCAAGCTTCAATCGAGCGATCGTGCGGCTTTTCTCCGAAGATCGAATCGAGGACCGCGCCGAGGTATTTGAAGACAGCAGCGGCGATGGTCGCGGCAGTCGCTTGCGTATGTCGGCACCGGAGGTCAGCGACACGATGATCGATCGCGTTCGACGTCGCGGGTTAACGCAGATCTGACACGGCGAGCCCCGGCCTGCTCGAAGGGCCTCGTTGGCGAACCTGTCCCAAGCGGTCGCCGCTCCGATCCTCGACAAAGATCGAAAAGTCGTCGGTGTCTTGTACGGTGACGTTGGACCGATCTCCAAGCTCGCCCTCAGCGACGTGGAGGCCAAACTGGTTGAAATCCTCGCCGGGGCCGTCGCTGCCGGGATGGCTCGGCAAAGTGAGGAACGGCAACGGACATCCATGCAGGTCTATTTTTCCGATCGCGTCGCCAAGCATATCGTTGACGATGAATCGTTGCTGGATGCGAAAGAGACCGACGTCAGCGTGATGTTTTGCGACGTCCGTAAATTCAGTTCGATCTCAAAAAGTCTCGGCCCGCGTGGTACGGTCTCTTTCATGCAGGATGTGTTTACCGTGCTCAGTCAATGCGTTGAGCAAACCGATGGAGTTCTCATTAACTACATCGGCGACGAATTGATTGCGATGTGGGGTGCCCCCGATTCGCAGCCCGATCATGCCAGCCGAAGTCTCTCAACCGCCGTCGCCATGTTTGCCGGGATCGAAGAAATTCGTACCCGTTGGGCCGACAAAGTTTGCGAACCGATTCGCATCGGCATCGGTGTTAACTCGGGCACCGCGGCGGTGGGCAACACCGGTTCGCGCATCAAGTTTCAATATGGCGTGTTCGGCAACGTCGTGAATATCGCCAGCCGCTTACAGAGCGCGACCAAACAGTTCGGCGTCGACTGCCTCGTTTCAAAAACGACTTGCACATTGGCGGGAGACGCGTTTCACACTCGACATCTGGCGACCATTTCGGTCGTTGGGATTCCCGAAGAGATCGTCGTCCAACAGTTGGTCACTCAGTCGTCGGAGAACTGGCAGCGGTTGTGCTTTTTGTATGAGGCCGCACTAGAAGATTATCACAACCGACGATTTGCCGACGCCATCCAAAAACTTGGTCAAACGCTGCGGGAATGCCCCGGCGACGAACCTAGCATGCGATTACTGGGCCTCTCCGTCAGCCAACTGCGTCATCCCTCGGTCGATTTTTCGCCGGTCGATACCTTGACTGAGAAATAAGTACCAAGAGCTTATCCGGAATTGGGCGTTAAGGGTGAGCCGGATAGGCTCTAAGCCGACGACCAACCGCCGGACAGTTCCGACGAATCGAGTCTTGATTCCGCTTGAGAGTGCGCGTCGGCGACAACTTTCTCCAATACGGAGATGTAGTCTGCAAAGCGTTCGCGTCCCGTCGGCGTTAATCGCACAAGTGTTTGCGGACGCGATCCGGAATTCCCCTTCCGAATTTCGACAAGTCCCGAATCGCTCAACACACCAAGGTGGCGACTCAGGTTTCCATCGGTGAGCGAACAAAGCTCTTTCAAGTCGTTGAACAGAACTCCGCTAGCGTTGGCGGCCAGAGAAGCCAAAATTCCCAGCCTTGCTTTCTCGTGCATGACGCGATCGAGTCCGTGATACGAAAAGCGTCCGGCCCGCGTCGATGGCGACGATGCGGTGCTGGATTTCCGCTTCGAATTATGAGCCATGTTTTCGCTCCAGTGTCCAGTAAAGTATGAGAGCGCAGAGCAGTTGCCCGCCGCCGAACGAAATCGCCATTTGCCAAGGTGAGTAAGCGTGCTCGCCCTGTCCCCATCGCAGGCAACCGCAACCGCAAACAACATAATACAACGCACCCCAAATGACCGGCGAAGGCAATAAACGCCATGAGGCGAAGATTCCCAGAGCGAAAACGAAACACCATAGTCCAGGCAACATCCATCCCGCCTCGGGAGCGTATTCAAAGATGCAAACCGTCAACAGACCTCCGACGACCAAGCATGGCAGAAACTGCTCGATCGCTAAACGCGTCATCTCTCGGGCAATCCCTGGGCCGGCGGCTTGCGCACGCAGAAACAACTCCGCTCCAGCGATGGTTGAACTGATCAGTGCTGTCCCGACCCAAAGAACCAGATAGCGACTCAGATCATCCGCAGGGGACGGCACCCACCGCGTTTGCACGACCGCAGCGATCAATCCAAGCGTTCCAGCAAAGCCGACCGTCAGTGATCGATAGCCGCGAAACACTTCACTACGTGCCATCTGTTGCCGAATGTCGGCGATCTGCTGAAGGGCGTCACGCAATTCCATAGAGCGATCACCTCGCAAGATTAACTGAAAAACATCGCCGCAAGATATTTGTTGCGTGGTCCGAAATGAGGTGATTCGCTTCATTTAACGCGAAGGCATCACTTCGTACCACGCACGGTATAACATCAACCGCGTTCATTGTTGATATAAGGACTCCGAATCGGATGGTTCGCAAGCGACTTTGCAATTCAAAGTATCGGGGCGGAGATCATAGGTCAAGGATTGTCGTCAAATTTTTTGCAGCGGTCGGTGTCGGGCGATTGTCGTTGCTGCGTGGTCCGACGATACGCCAGCGGACGCGCAGCCCGCTTGGCTGCGAAATGGTTAGCCTCGTGGGAAAGTCTGTGTTCGAGATCCCGTTTCAGGCAATAGAGTTTCCGTCTCACGCGTCCCGTCGGAATCGGCGAGCCACGCCTCAAGAATGACGAAGCGTTGCCATCAATGTTATGATGTACTAGCAACACTTCGGAACATCCCTTAAGAAATGCCCAACTTATCTTTATGCGATCCCTCCACCAATCAGTTGACGTT
>JAWKTL010000083.1:0-17546 GCA_041399105.1 Pirellulaceae bacterium
GCCCAGCGATGACGAAGAAGTCTACGAAGCGGAGATTGTTGAAGACGAGAGTCCGTTGAATGGTCATTTCGTTGGACCGACGTCGAATCCTTTTTCCGATGATCCGTTTGGTGGAAATTTTGCTCAACCCGCTTCCGCACCCGGCATGCAGCCGTTCCAGGTGGCGCAGTATCCGACACATGCCACGCGGACATCCACCCCAACCGTCACGGGAACTTGTGAGCAGCATCCTCGCGCTACGGTTGTGCATCGCTGCACGATATGCAGCGCACCGATCTGTCGTACCTGTACCTTCGTCTTTCCACCCAACATCACATGTTGCCCAAAGTGCGCAACCGATACGGACATTAAGTTGTCGACTTACCGCAAAGCGATGATCTACGGGGCGGTTGGATGCGCGATGTTTGCTTCTTTAACGCTAACATTGATGTGTTCCGGGTTGTTATCCTTTGTAATTGATCTGCCGTATGGCGGTTTGATCGCCGAAACGATGACAACCCTGCCGTTGTGCTTAGGACTTGGGATGTCGATCGGCAGTTACAATCGCATTGAAGGAAATCCCGCGACTTTATGGGTGGGAGTCATTTGGAACGCCCTTGGCCTGATCGCGATGTTATTGTTTATGATTATTATCGCAATCGGTGGACTGGCTACTTAATACATGGAGACTACAAGATGCCGATGGTTCGCACGAGTATTTGGGACATCACCAGCAGCCGCAGCCAAGAAGCGGAACTGCCGGATAATGTCGCCGTCGCCCGTTTGTTGGTGTTACTGGTGGAGCGAATGAATTTGCCGCTCAATTCACCCGACGGCCAGATCATGAGCTATAAACTTCACCATAAACAAAGTGGCAAACAGTTGCTTGACAATCAAACGTTGGCGGAAGCCGGCGTTCGAGGTGGTGATGATCTTCGACTTCAACCGGAAATCACGGCGGGATCGCAATGACCGACCGAACAAACCCCGTTATCGATGTAAGCGAGGATCGATTCGATCGTTTCCGACGTATCGCGTGGTGGGATCAAGCAAAGCTTCGTGAAGCGAAAGTGCTGGTCGTGGGTGCGGGTGCGTTGGGCAACGAAGTCATCAAGAACTTGGCGTTGCTCGGCGTTGGCAATCTGGCGATTGTGGACATGGACCGCATTGAAGCGAGCAATCTTTGTCGGTCGGTGTTGTTTCGCTCCGATGACGAAGGACATTTCAAAGCCGATGTCGCCGCCGCGGCCGCAAAGGCAATCTATCCTGATTTGAATACCTTTCCGTTGATCGGGAATTTGCTCGCCAACATCGGCCTGGGATGGTTTCGTTGGGCGGATGTCGTTGTCGGCGCGCTCGACAATCGCGAAGCACGCGTCGCGGTGAACAGCTATTGTGCGCAAACCGCGACCCCATGGATCGACGGCGGAATCGAGGTGCTCAACGGAATCGTTCGTGGCTTCGCTCCGCCCGAAACGGCATGTTATGAATGTACGATGGGAGAAGCCGATTGGAATGTATTGAATCAACGTCGTTCATGTTCGTTGCTCGCCCGTCACGCGTTCTCGGGGGGCGGAACTCCCACAACCCCAACGACTGCATCGGTTATCGGCGCGATTCAGGCACAAGAAGTCGTCAAGCGTTTGCACGACATGGCGACACTGTCTGGTTCGGGTTACGTGTTCGAAGGGCTGGGGCACAACTCTTATACCGTCGAATATACTCGCAACCCGGACTGTCCATGGCACGAAGCGTCGCCCCGCATCGAGTCGGCGGCTGAGTTTTCTCAAGCGACGACTTTCGCGGAGCTTTGGGATTTTGCAGCGACGAGGTTGGGCGAAGTTGATGCGATCGATTTCTCTCGAGAGATCGTCACATCGCTGCAGTGTGTTCATTGCGGCTCGGCACGAAAGCTCTTCAAGCCGATCGATTTGATTACTCAAGCCGAAGCGGTATGCGAAGCGTGCGGCAACGAGTGCCAACCAGAATTGACGCATTCGCTCGACGCCGAATCCGATTGGCGACATTATACGGTCGGCGAATTCGGCTTGCCGAAATGGGATGTTGTTTGGGCCAGAAACAGCAGCCAGTCCATCGGTATCGAGTTGGCGGGAGATGCGACGAGTCTACTTGTTCGGGACCAGACCAGCCATGTCTAGTGAAAACGATCCATCGAAGAACGCCGAGGAACCGCAGGTGCATACCAGTGGCTGGGTCGACCATCGAGAAAAGCCAAACCAGCGCGAGTTTCCCATTCCGGGAAGCATTGATGAACCGCTGCGTGTTGTTTTTTCGCGAGCGTCGCATGCTGAAATTGTTGCTCACGCCAAAGAGTCTTTGGATCGCGAATTGTGCGGTGTGTTGCTGGGAACCGTTTGTGAAGACGAACGGGGTGTTTGGGTTTCCGCCGAAGTGGCGCTCCGCGGTGAAACGGACCGTCAAGGCGGAACGCATGTTACTTATACCCACAAGACGTGGGAAAAGATTTATGCGGTGAAGGATGCGGAGTATCCCAAGCTTTCGATCCTTGGGTGGTATCACACGCATCCAGGTTTTGGTGTACAGTTTTCCGAAATGGATCTCTTCATCCAACGCAACTTCTTCTCGGGCGAAACACAGTTTGCGTTCGTGATCGATCCGCAAAGCGGTGAAGAAGCGATGGTTGCCAACACGGCAAACGGAATCAAGTATGTATCGCGGTTTTGGGTTGACGGCAAAGAACATCAAGCGCAAGTGCCACGCGGTATGAAAACCGACAACGAAACATCGGTCTCCTCCACGGGGCATGTTGCGGATGACCTGAGCGAACGGCTTGCCCGAGTCGAAGAACGGCTGACCCAGGTTTTACAATCCACCGAAACGCAACGTGAATCTCACGGACGATTGTTTTTGACATTCGGTTTCTTGGTGACGCTGATGATTACCGGGTTCATTAGTTACTCCGTTTTTCAGAAACTTCTGCGTCAGTCGTCGCCGCCGGAGGAACTGCAGATGGTCCGAGTGCCCGTGCGGGTGAACGACAAGGTGATGATGGTCGGCATGCGGGTCGTTGGTTGGGAGATTCCGGATGGCGAAAACCTATTGAGAAACGCGGAGCTTGCCGCCGAACAGCGGGCGCTGGCCAAGGCGCTCGATATCATGCGGCATCCGAACAGTGAAGAAGCCAAACAAGCGATGCAGGCAGCTACGGCACAGCCATTTCTCAGTCCCACGTTCACATTTTATTGGGCTATTGCGGCGACTGGTTTGACGCTCTTGCTGCTGATCTTTCGCTTTATCCGCTAGCCGGTCAGCCGTTCGACATAATACTTATTGCAAATGCCATTTAGGACAACTCATGAGCCGATTCAAAGATGATTTCTCACCGCCCGACGGTGGTCGTCCTGGAGCGATACGCATTACGGAAGCAGAGGCGGCCGATTCTCACGTCGACGATCTTCTGAAACGGCAAGCGAGCCTGCAAGGCGAGACAGGAATATCAGCCGATCGAAGTCGGAATGGTACTACAGCAACTGGTTTGTCTTTGCGTTGACCGATGCATTATTCTCGACGCTTGCTTGGTCGATACTCGAACCAAATTACAGCGACACGGTTCACGTCAAGGCGAGAGTGACTGGCGTGGAGTCACTGAACGAAGGCGATCCTTTCGGCGATGTTCAACCCGAGGACGTAGGTGTCGGTCTTTCGTTTGCTAAGATCGTGGATCAAAACGATCAAGAAGGCGGCGAGGATTCAGGGACTTCCGTGCTTATCTCTCCGCAGGCGGTGTTCATCAACAGCGACGGCGGCCATACAAAGCTGATTCCCGCGAAACTCGATCCGGCCAAAGAGTATGGTGTGCATCTTCAGGAAGGGGGCGGAATTGGCGTCCTTGTTGCGGTCGAAGAAACGCCCGGTCGCGGTGCGTTTGATACCGTCGAAAGTGCCGTTCAAACTTCCGGAGCGATCTCACTCTGTCTTCTTCGTTTGCCGCCATTGTCGGCTTGGGGATTGGTGCCGCCGATGGCTTGATGTGCAGGCTGATGCGACGCGTCGTCCTGTGTGGTATCGCCGGCTTGTTAATCGGATTCATCGGCGGATTTGTCTCCAACACCTTGGCAAATATTGTATACACCATGATCTCAATGGCGGCGAGCAACATGGTTGATGACAATGGTGAACTCACGACGCTCGGTTTCCTGACGCAAATCGGTGGTCGCTCCCTGGGGTGGGCGTTGGCCGGCATGACAATGGGGCTGGGCCAAGGATTGGTGCTGCGTAGCGGTCGGTTGTTGTTGTACGGTTTCTTGGGCGGCTTGATCGAGGTCTCATCGGTGGCTTGTTGTTCGACCCGATTCAGAAGTTCTTCGTCCCCGAACCGGCCATCAGTGCTCATTGGGCACGATTGGCGGGCATCGTCGCCGTGGGGACTTCGGTCGGTTTGATGATCGGGATCGTGGAATTGCTGGCCCGTGACGCTTGGCTCAATATGATACGTGGCCCCTTGGCTGGCAAAGAGTTTTTGATCTTCAAGGACTTGGTACGGGTGGGTGCTTCGCCGGCCAGCGACATCTATCTCTTTAACGACGATGACGTGCTGCCGCATCATGCGACGATCCGTGCTGTCGCGGATAACTACGAAATTGAAGCGGTCGATAAGAGCATCGTGCTGGTGAATAGCCGTCCTGTTACGCGAACGAAGTTGCGGCATGGCGACCAGATCAAACTCGGCAGCACGATCTTTGCATTCCAACGTCGCCGCACGGGATGATTTCGATGTCGCAAGCTCCGCGGAAGTATAAGATCAGTTGTCCGGGTTGTGCAAAGCAATATCTTGTTTCGCAAGAAGTTCTCGGCAAAACGCTTACTTGTAAAGCTTGTCAGAAACCGTTCCGATTACCCGGCCATCCGCACCGAAAGCAGCACAGTCCGCGAACGCCACGGTTTCAACGACACCTACGAAATCAACCGCGACAACAACTCCCCCGCAAACATCCGCTCAAGGCAACTGTGGCGTTTGCCAAGGCGATCGAGCCGAATGAATCGGTGAAACAGTGCGGTCTGGATGCTCGGCAGCGTACCATGCCGACTGCTGGGAATATAACAAAGGCTGCGGCATGTACGGATGCTCGGAAGCACCGCCAACGGAAGGCCTGAACGGCCTTGAGATTCCGCCATCTCATTGGGGACAAGACAACAAGAAGTGCCCCCAGTGCGCAAAGGTGATCTTGGCCGCCGCGGTTCGTTGCAAACATTGTGGTGCGGTTTTCGAATCGGCAAACCCACAAGATCGCGGTTCGTTTCAAGCTCAGGAAGCCAATCGAGCGAAGCTGCCACTTGTCAAGACGATGGCGGTGCTCCTGCTGGTCGTGAGTCTGTTGCCATGCACTGCTCCATTCGCGGCGATCGGCGGTCCGATTTGGTATTCGATGAACCGAAAATCGATCTCGCTGCTGCCTCCTTTTCATGCCGCGCTGTGCAAGATTGCCGTCGGCGTCTCGATCACGGTTACGTTGCTCATGATTGTATTCGTCACGCTGAATATTGTTTTCTCACCTTCGCCATAAATCAGGAAAGTCCAACAGAAGATGAATCCACGCATTCGACGATTGACCGCCGATTATCAACAGATGGTCTCCGTGTTTCGAGATCATCCGTTTATCCGTGTTATTGGGGCTCAGGGTAAACCTCCGGAAAAGTATGTCTTGCAGTTCAATATCGTTGGACTGGTGCCGGACGAAAACGACTCATTCGTTCGCGGCACGAAGCATACGGCGGAAATTTTTTTACCGCTGGACTACCCACGTCGTCCGCCACTGTGCCGCATGACCTCCCCGTGTTTCATCCCAATATCGATCCACAAAAGATTTGTATTGGCGACCATTGGAACGCAGGGCAACGCTTGCCGCAGCTCATTGTGCGGATTGCCGAGATGATCACCTATCAAAGTTACAACGTGAAAAGCCCGCTCAATGCCATCGCCGCCGCCTGGGCGGAACAAAACATTCAAAAGCTTCCGCTCGATGCAAAAGATCTGAGCGTGGGATTGTGAGCGTTCCCTCATTCAACCAAGCCGCCGCTGCAATCACGAACCAGCAAGTGTTAAAGCGATGCACGGCTACACCATAATATTACATCGGGGCGGCTCTTCGGATTCTCACGTAAACCGCCGAACATCGTTAGCTTACGAGGCCGAGGCGTCACGCGTGGCGATCGCCCGCGTTTCGGCTAGTCGCTTTGCGATGCTGGGCCACGGGATTTGATCGGGCGTTGTCTTTTCCGCCGGCGCCGCCAGCGGAGGTGACTCCGGCGGCTTCGCCCATCGCGACTGCGTTTCCAGTGACGCGGTAGCTGGCGTGTGCAAAGTCGTACTGATGCAGCGACCGGCCATCATCAAGCCATCGACATCCGCGGCAATCAACGCACGCAACGGGATGTCGAACGGTTTGGCGTGAATGCCTTCGGTCCCATAAGCCGATTTCTTGTTCTGTTCGGCCGAGAGTGCATGGATGTCGACCGAAAATGTCGACCGACAAATCGCGTCCTCATGCCGAGCCCCGGAAGTGACATCATCGACATCGACAAAGTATCGCCCCTTGATGCGTCGTCCATCGCGAACACCGATTTGCTCCGCAGTGCTGACCAAGCGACACCTCTTCCCACACGCCGCCGAGCCGATGCAGCGCGCCGGCGATTTCGTATAGTTCTTGGCGACGGCTTGGATCGTGGCTTGCGTGACCGCCGCCGCGTCGAACGCTTTGACGTTGTATTGATGGTTCAGCATCATGGCCGCCACCGCGCCGCCCATATGCCAGACCGTCGGCTTGGAATACGACGGATCGACACCGGCTTGTTTCATGATCGCGAGAAACTTGTCCTTGTTGCCGCGGCTGGTCGCCGTATCGACTGATCGAAGCGCTTCGGGGGATGCGGTGATGATCGCCATCAACGACATCGGCTGGCACGGACAATCTTCTTTGCGACCCACCTCGAACCGGCATCCGGCCAGCGCGCCAACATCGCCATCACCAGTCGTGTCCACAACGACGCGAGCACGCCACGCTTGGCGACCCGACTTCGATTCGGTCACCACGCCGCGAACACGATTGTTTTCATCTTTCTGCACCGCCACGACGCGTGTGTGATACTGCGTCCGGATATTCAGGGTTTGACAAAGCTCTTCCAGCAACACCTTCATCGCTTCGACATCATACACATAGTGCTGTGGTTCCACCGACCGTCGAGCCGCCATCGCTTCCAATCGACGGATCAGTTCCGCGTTCAGTCCCGGTTTGTTCGCGTCCATAATGTACGACAACATGCCGCTGGTCCACACGCCGCCGAGGCAACCGTGTGCCTCCAAGATTCGCACCGAAGCGCCGCTGCGGGCCGCTGAGATCGCCGCCGCGATTCCCGCCGGTCCACCGCCACAGATCAAGACGTCGACATCGTCCGCGACGGGCGTTTCACGCGCTGGCTCCGCCAATGTATCTTCAGCCGACTGCGACGAGGCCCCCCTCGCTCCCGCCATTGCGCTCAAGGCCGTAACCGTCACCGCCGAGCCAAGGATTCCGCGACGTGATATGTTCATGATTGAACTCCCATGTAAAATGTTGATCTTAACAAAAATGTTTCACCGCGTCCGCTGGCAACGCGGATGTTCGCAGGACCGATTTGTTTTTCATAATAGCTCGGCAACGTAGCTCGACGGTCCCCGTCGAGATCCAGCATTTTCTCGACGGGGACCGTCGAGCTACATTGTCCAGCTTGTTAAACAAATCGGTCCTACTCGCGGGCGACCAACCCTGGAAAATGCGAATGCGTGATCGGTATTTCTAGCTATCGCCATAATGCATTTGTGATTGTGGCCGAACAGTGATCTCACGCCCTCGAAAACCGAGCAGTTTTGGGACGACGCCGACCAGCATGTCACGGCACGTTACACGCATGTCGGTGTTCGCTGGTATTCCATTGTTGCGGCACATCAATCCAACACGCCTGCATCCGCTGCATTCCTTGACTCCAGTTCCCCACAGCACGAGGAGACCTGCCAAAATTTTCCTGATTTTATGTAAGAATGTGTTCTTCCCCTGTGTGGTAACTGGTGGGAGAACAAAGCGTGACCATGTTTCCGGAAACGAGCGAAAGTCTGATTGCACAGGTGAAAGACCTGGGCGATGGGGCTTCGTGGACGGAATTCGTGGGCATCTACCAACCAGTGATCCTGCGGATGGCGCGTAGGCGAGGCTTGCAGCAGGCCGACGCGTTGGATGTCGTCCAGCAGGTGTTCGTGTCGGTCGCCAAGTCCATCGAAGACTGGTCGCCGGTCGCGGGCGGGCCACCGTTCCGAGCATGGCTGGCGACGATTGCTCGCAATGCCATCACGAATGCTCTCACTCGGCAGCCGCATGATCGGGCAGTGGGTGGGTCATCTGTGATCGATCAGTTGCACGCATTGCCCAGTGCCGAGGCGACGCGGTCGGAGTTGCTGCGTGAAGCTCGACATCAGATCGTGCTGTGGGTTGCCGAGCATATCCGGCACGAGTTCAGCGACGAAGTCTGGTTGAGCTTTCAGCGCACGGCCATCGGCGGCGAATCGGTCGCGGAAGTGGCTCGTTCGCTGAATCGATCGACCGGAGCCATCTACGTGGCCCGCTATCGTGTCATCGCGCGTTTGAAAGAAAAGGTCCAGGAAGTTTCACACACTTGGGAAAGTTGATCGTCATGACACAGACCACCGCCAACAAATCTGAATGCCTCAGTGACGCGCGCTGGAACGGCTCGCCACCGATCAATGTGCCCCCACCGAGTTGACTCGCAGCGAAGAACATGTGAGCACCTGCGCCGAGTGTCGTGAACTGCTCGAGTCGCGATCAATCGATTCCTGTTGGCAGACGGAATTGCTGCCGGCGTTTCAAAACGATGAAGCGGATGATGACTTGTTATCAACGGGCGAGCATGAGTCGCCGGAAACCATTTACCAGGCGGCATTGAAACTTCTGGGACCAACGGATGATCCGCACATGTTGGGTCGCATCGCCAGTTATGAAGTGGTCGGTGTGATCGGCAGCGCGCAATGGGTGTTGTCTTCAAAGCGTTCGATGCGGCTCTGAATCGATTCGTGGCGATCAAATGATGCAGCCGCATCTGGCCGTCTCCGGTGCGGCACGTCAGAGATTCGCACGAGAAGGTCGCGCAGCAGCAGCAGTGATCGACGACTGCGTGCTGCCCATCCATGCGGTTTCTCAGTGGCAAGACGTGCCGTATCTGGTGATGCAATACTCGGCGGGAATGAACTTGCAAAAGCGATTAGAGGTCGAAGGGCCACTCAAGCTGAGTGAGATCCTGCGGATCGCGATGCAGACCGCACGGGGACTGGCGGCGGCTCATGGACAAGGTCTGGTGCATCGCGACGTCAAGCCGTCAAATATTCTGCTTGACGGAAGCGTCGAACGAGCGTTGCTGACGGACTTTGGTCTCGCACGAGCAGTCGATGACGCCTCGGTGACTCGCACGGGGCTGATCGCAGGAACACCGCAGTACATGTCGCCCGAGCAAGTGCGCGGTGAGTCGGTGGATGCACGCAGCGATTTGTTTAGCTTGGGAGCGACGATGTACGCGATGTGTACGGGCCGCTCGCCATTTCGTGGTGAGTCGACTTACAGTGTGCTTCATCGGCTGACTCACAATGAGCCACGATCGATTCAAGAAATCAATCCCGAGATACCGGCATGGTTGTGCGGAATCATCAGCAAGCTGCTGTCCAAGATGCCGAGTGATCGCTTCGACTCGGCCCAGCAAGTCGCCGAGTTGCTGGAAAGTTGCCTTGCTCACGTACAAGAACCCACAACAACGCCCTTACCTGCTCCCGCAGTGGAACTCGCCAAGGGTCTCGGCTCCGCCCGTGCGAGATCCAAGCCAATCGAAAGCCGTGGCGGCTTCCACTACCCACCGATCGGAAAGCTCATCGCTGCCGCAGCATTCGCGTTCTTCTTCGTTGCTGGAGCGATCATCCTCCTTGAAACGAACAACGGGACAATCCGCATCGAATCCAACAGCGAAGTTGATATCCCCATCACCATTCGGCAGGGCGACCATGTCGTCCAGCATTTGACGGTTTCTCAACAAGGAGTCACTTCGCGGTTGAAAGTGGGCGAGTACGTCATTGAAGTCGAAGGCGACGACACAAGATTTGCCATCAAGGGCAATGAAGTCGAAGTGACACGCGGAAAGACCTGGATCGCGACGATCAGCGAAGTGCCGTTAGGAGATCAAGCGATGGTCCATCCGTCGACAGAACTCGGATCGACCCATGATGAGAACAGTCAATCGGCACCACGTCTCTCTGGAGACAGGATTTTGGAAGACAAGGGCACGTTAACAATCGAGACCGAAGGCGTCGAAGTACCGATTCGAATCGCGCAAGGTGCCGTCGTTGAAAACCTGTCCATAACCCGCAACGAAACGACAACTCGCAACCTGGCGGGCAGTTACAACGTGGAGTTCGACGGAAGCGCAACTTCACGAAAAATGGCATCTCCCGCCATGGAAATGCAAAATCGTCTCCAAGGCACTTGGGAGGTACTGCTGTTCGATACCGGAGATGGACAAGGACACGGCAGGCAGACCTATCAGGTTACGATCCGCGAAAATGTTCTGCACCTTCAAACCGTTGTCAACGGAAAGGCGATTGGTGGAGCACCGTACAAACTGGTTTGGCCGGACAGCAACATTGCCGATGAAGTCGATTGTGTCTGGGAACCGAACAATGATCCCCAGCCGCTCCCATCTCGCATCGCGTGCGACGGCACAACGCTTCAGATAGCCATGCGAACCGGAAGCGTCGACGACCGCTTTGAACGACCTGCTGTCATCGCGTCTGGTGAAGGCATTTTGTATCTCGACTGCAAACGCGCGGGGCCACCGATCGGGCAAGCTGGCGCGGAGGAATTGCCGTTTGGCGTGTCACCGATCATTGGGCAATGGAAAACGACGCTCTACTTGGCAGGAGGCGAGACGGAGATTGCGAACGGTCGTTTGCTGGACCCGGATCGCGAATTAGCTGCACTGGAAGAGACGATCCCGCGCGAGGAGTTGCTGGCCGGTCCGTGGGTGCTGGAGGTGTCAACAGATGGCTCTTTGGTGTTGCAACACGCGACGGCGAGGCTTCCTCTGATGTCGCTCGACATCGGATCTATTGGGACAGATACGTTCGATATTCATTTGCCAAAACACGTTCTGGAGAGCCCGCTTGCGAAATTCTCACCCGGTTTGGAGCAACTTCAACTTCGCGCTCGATTTCAGATCAACGGAAACTCGCTGAAACTTTCCATCAGCGAGATCGATGACGCAGACGCGACTCTGCCCCTCTCACCCACAGCGGACATGTATTTCGAGTGCGAACGATTGGCAGCGGCAACGGAAGTTAAAGAGTCGTCTACCGAGGCTGAACCTGTTCGTCGATTGACGCAACCCCAGGTCGCCACGCCAACAGATTCAGCGCCAGAAGTGGCCCCGCCGGAGTGGAGTGACTTTTTGAAACGGCTCCCCGAAGTGGGCACCGTGCTGGTCATGTTTGGAAACGATTCAGACATCAGCAAGCAAATGGAACCGGTCGCAAGGTCTGTCGCCGAGGCGGCGTCGATTAAGCTGATTGAACTGCCACAATTCGAGTGGCGGCGGATCACGGCTCCGCCCGCCACTCATTTCGTTTTGATGAAGGATCGGCAACTGGTCGGAACGCGCACGGGGCTGCTCACGGAGAAGCGACTCGCTGAGTCAACCCGACGGCAAACACAAGTGGAGCTGGTTCATCAGGACTTTGCTTACGACGGTCGAGTATTGAGGCAACTCCATAAAGAAGACAAGTCCGGGGCAATCGGTCCCCTTGATGGCCACTTTGTCACCTGGGCCGGTCCCATGCAAGTCGTCGGTCGCTACATCCTGCCGACATCAAATGCGACTGCAAGTCTTCCTAAACTGCTTGTCACACCAGAATTCGGCGAGAGTGATGACGCACCGGACAGGTATTACGTTCTGGTCTCGACCGTGCAGTCCGAGAATTTCCCCGCAAGAATGACCGTCTGGGTCGACCCCGTACGTGGCTTTCTGCCGGTGAGGATACAGTTCGAGAACTTGCTCAACAACACGTTGGACCGCCTGTTTGAAGTTGAGACTGCGGAGGAAGTGTCACCGGGAATCTGGTTCCCGACTCGCGGGTCATCCACGTTCTATCACGTTGCGGCAGAGGTGCTACCGAAGGGAATCACTCGTGAAATGATCGAGGCAATGTCCGCGTCTGAAGTCGAGCGCTGAAAGCGAAAGTGAATTTTGACGTGAAGCCTCTTGGTTACGGAACAACTCTGTACGTCGTCGATCCTGAAAGCATAAAGGTCAATCATGCAATTCCCACCAGCCGCTTCACTCTAACGTTCCCCAAGGAGTACACCATTTGGGATCATTTCAATCAAAGAGTTGGTGAACTTGTCGATAGCGAACCTTCGAAAGTCGACGCTCCTCAGACTGACATTCAACAAGGACCGCAACTCACGAAACTTCCTGACGAGAAATACACAAAATGCGGGAGCCATTGCCAGAAGATCGACGACGAGAATCCGAAGAGCCTGGAGGGCGTTCTCATGGGGCCAATGACTTGGTCGAACCTACAGGAAAGTCCGCTCCAAATTGGCATGCGGGTAGCCAGGGACGCTCAATGGAAAATCGGTGGCAGTGTGACGGTGCAACTGTGGGTGCGAAATCTGAGTAAGTCCGACGTTAAATTTGCACAAAGCGGTCGCTCCGATAACGGCCTGAAGGTCTGGGCGACGGATAAGGACGGTCAGGAACATCGCGCGGAGATCGCTCAGTTTGAAGGGCTGCTTGTAATCGATCATCTCCTCCTGCCTCCCTACCACGGCGTACTGGTCAAAGAGTTTTCCGTTCGCTTGGACGCCGCAAAAAGTGATGTTACCAAGCCTTATGTGGCTGCATTGCAGCTCGCGCCCGGTGACTATTCGCTGCATTGCGAATGGAGTGACGCTTACGGAGGGAATTCGCACGAAGGAGAATGGACAGGCGAACTCAAAACAGAGGCCCACAAGTTCTCGCTCGTTAGTATGAATCCAAGGAACGATGGATCTCAACCTGAAATCGGTAACAAGTAACGAATCGGCAGCCGGATCGTCGCAAACGACATTCCTGCCGATTTTGCCAGTGCCGGACGGGCTAAGGCTTGAGAAAGCGGCGATCGGGTATCGTGCCATCGATCAGAACCCGTGGTGTGCGTGGTCGGGAAAGGATGAACGAGTCGATTTGTCGGGGCTTCCCGACGGGAAACACTGGCTGATCAACGAGTGGCCGCTTTCAGTTGTTCGGATATCACGTCCAGAGAAACAGTTCTTCGTTCGTAAGGACTTGCGGTTTGGCGTGCGAGCGCAGAAAAAGAAGGACACCGGCTGGCGAGACTTGCCAATTCAGATCAAAGCCGAAACGGATGAGACAGGAAAGGAATTCATCCGAGTCGATATCGCCAACCAAACGGATGAGCTGTTGAGTTTTAGTGAGCTGGATCTTTCGCTCGTCTCGAAAGGACGAGGGATACTAGTCACCGGCTATTCGCCGCTATGGCTGGAGGACGACTTAACCAAAGTCCCTCGAATCGAAGTCGCGGCACGAGGAAGCCGATCATTCCGAATCGACTGGACTGATTGGGCGCTGAACGGTGTTTGGAATACGCACTTGGCACTCCCAATCAACCTGCCATCGGCATCACTCGACCCACCAGGACGAATCCAGTTGAGCTTGTCCGGCTTAGGATTAGGCTCGAAGCCTGTGGAGTTGACGCACCCAGAGAAACTAATGGCGACGAGACCATTAATATAATGCCAACGAAAACTGACCGCACCGAACAGCGCATGCCACAACGATGCAACAACAATCTCGCAGCCATTTGGGAGAGTAACAAATGACATCCAGGACCATATTCACTTCGACGCCACTATTGGCATTCCTTTGCCTGACTGTGGTTTTCGCGGTCAACGCGTTTGCCGACGATCCGTCTCCATTGAATGGCACAGACGAATCGCAACTCGCTAAAGTAACGATCCTTCCTGTGAATGCTGTTGTTCCTACCGATGTTACGGCGGTCCTTTCGACTGTCTATAGGGAGAGGCCGGATGTCATTGTCGAAACTCTGCCAAAAATGAAGCGCATTGCGATTCGAGCAGACCAAGATGCAACCAAGGAAATCAAACAACTACTTGAACAGCTCGATAAGGCTCCGGCAAACGATGGAAATAGACCCATCAGAATACAGCCCATCAAACCCCCGAATGATCCTCCTTATTACGTGATGTTTGCCGCCGCCAACACAACGCAAACGCGACCTATAGTCAATGCCGCGGAGAAAACAAAGGTTCCACGGAGAAAACAAAGGTTCCAGGACTCGAAATCGTTAAGTTGTAAAAAAATGAAAGGTTCCGGGGCTCGAAATCGTTGACCTGGTGAATCGAGACTGCGTACGACTTCTGCTACCATCAACCTCTATCCGTCCCAACAGAGAACCCAATGAACAACAACTTGACTTGGACGCGCCCTCGATTCTGGGATCGTTCTGTTTGTTGCACTGCCATCAGGTGACGTGGAGAGCGTGAGTGCGGTGAATCAGTTTTGGGGGCGTTTGCTGTCTCGTTGATCATCAGTGCCTCGGTGGATGGCGATCATTCATGGCCAGATGAGCGGTATCTGCGTCCAGGCGTGCGAGCAAACTGCTGGGTCATAACACGGTCTCACTAGGATAAGCACCCGTGCATAAGTTCTTGAGCATAACTCGTTTAACGGCAAGCCGAAGGCGATGGCGAAACACTGGAAAACGTCGCCTTCGGCTTGCCGTTAAACGAAAAAACTTATGCGTTGGTGCTTAGAAACAGCAATTTGTGTTGTCGTCGACTCAACGATCATAGCGAGCGAAGTCATTTGAACGACAACAGAAAACATCAAATCAGCCGCAGGGCACTGCATGTCTGCTGATAAGAGACTTCGAGTTCCAGCGAAATGGCGTGATCATTGTCCAGCCAGATCGGCAGGACGGGCAACGTTTGACCGACGACCATGGGATACGCCCACGACTCAAATCGCGAACGTGTGGCCAGAGCGTGGCTGCGACACGTGACGGCGTAGGTCGAGGGTGGATCTGCGCGAACGCGGGATCCGTTTGACCGAAGACCTCAAGCACTTCGCAATACAGATTGAAGTGTTTTACCGTCACCAGATCAACGATTGAAACGCAGATTTTCTTTGCAGCAAGCTGCCGCACACTTTGACACGAATGCCTGACGATTTTCCGGGCGGTCCTTGTTGGCGGGGCTGACGATTTCGATGGCGGCGACCAATTCGCGACCTCGTTGTTGGTCAAAAATCAGGACTTCGTATTCATAGATTTCCGTTGGATCGAGTTCCAACGCCAGCGTCGGTTCCGGCGGAGCCCAAACGGCGGTCGCAACCTGAATCGGGAACGTTCGATTCAAACGCACGTTTTTCGCCAACATCGAAAGTGCAGATATCGACTTCAAAGTTCTTCCTAAATGCACGCGAGGCTCGGCGGTGTATTGCTCAGGAAGTGATTTACACAAATCCATGACCATCGTCATGGGCCAGCCACCATGAAAGCCTTCCCAGGAACCTCTGTTGAAAATCGGCGGGCGAAAATGATCGAGCAACGGCATAGACAGTCTCCTGGTACTCCATTGTATCCAATACCGCCTCTGTCGCGAAACCAGTTGGGCGCGTTACCAGGCTTTTGCTGGGAAACGATCGGTTGACTCGCAATCGACGGCGTCCAGCAATCGCGGGATTTTTCTGACAGAATGTGTCTCCGGCTGTGTTAGTCCTTGTAGGAGACCATTTTCTTGAGCGAATTTCCGGAAACACGCGATAGCCTGCTGGTGCAGGTCCAGGACCCCGCCAATCGGGAGGCGTGGGAGCTGTTTGCGCGGATCTACCGTCCTGCGTGATCGTCCGGATCGCTCGGGCTCGAGGGCTGCAGCACGCGGACGCTCAGGATTTGTCGCAGCAAGTTCCGATGGCGGTGGCCAGCTGCGATCGGCGATTGGGAGAAGCGGGATGAGTCGACTCGGTTTCGGCATTGGCTGAGCCGGGTGACGAAAACGCGATTCTTAATGCCCTGATGCGGCGGCCCAGAGATCAGGCTGTGTGGCTCCTCCGTCGAAGAACTTTTGCGTGAGGCAGTCGATCGCGATGGGGCGACGACAGCCTTGATTGAGACCGAGCTGCGTCGCGAACTTTATCTGCGAGCGGCTGAAAGGGTGAAGGTCGAATTCCGTCCCGATTCCTGGCAGGCGTTCGAATTGTCGGTCGCTGGTGATCTGGCGATTGAACAAATAGCCGCCGAGCTTGGGAAGAGCGTTGGAGCGATCTACACCGCGCAGTCGCATTATGTTTCGACTGCGGCGAAGTCATCTCTGAACTTGGGGAAGAAGACAATGACACAGACCCAACAACATTGCAGTACCCCCGAACATCTGCTCACTTTCCTGCAAGGACAACTGAGTTCCCAGGAGGAGTCCGAATTGCAACTGCATCTGAATGATTGCGTCTCGTGTCGTGAGCGACTCGAACACGCGGCAGCGGACGCAAATGCATGGAACGAAGCCAAGCAGTTTTTCGGCAACGGAGGCTTGCATGGATTGACTGACGATTCAACAGGCGACCACGAAGAGGCAACTCAAGGTTCACAGCGAATTCGTCAAGTACTCGATGCGCTCGGCCCAACCGACGATCCAGAGTCGCTAGGACGCATCGGTGGTTACGAAGTCACCGGAGTTGTCGGTGCAGGCGGTATGGGAGTCGTTCTCAAGGCGCATGATCGTTCGCTCGATCGGATCGTGGCCATCAAAGTCATGTCGCCTCATCTGGCCAGCAGCGGTTCGGCTCGCAAGCGGTTCGCTCGCGAGGCCAAAGCGGCCGCTGCGGTGTTGCATCCCAACGTCATCGCGATACATGGCGTTGCCAACGAGGATGCGAATCCCTATCTGGTGATGCCGTATGTGCGCGGAGCATCGTTACAGAAGCGGATCGATTCGCAGGGCCCATTGCCGCTGAAGGACACATTGCGAATAGGCGCTCAAATCGCCGCCGGGCTCGCCGCCGCTCATGAACAAGGCCTGGTGCATCGCGATATCAAGCCAGCGAATATCCTGCTCGAAGAAGGTGTCGAACGCGTCACGATCACTGACTTTGGATTGGCGAGGGCCGTGGACGATGCGTCGATGACGTGTAGTGGTGTGATCGCAGGCACGCCGCAGTACATGTCGCCTGAACAGGCTCGCGGCGAGCCGATCGATGCGCGCAGCGATTTGTTTTCGCTCGGCAGTGTGATGTACGCCATGTGTGCTGGTCGTTCGCCGTTCCGTGCCGAGACGACTTACGGAGTGTTGCATCGCATCGCCAACGACAATCCAACTCCGGTGCGTGAAGTGAGCTCCGATGTCCCGGAATGGCTCGGTCGGATTATCGCGCGATTGATGGCCAAGCACCCCGAAGATCGCTTCGAATCAGCGGCTCAAGTTGCC
>JAWKTL010000084.1:0-17268 GCA_041399105.1 Pirellulaceae bacterium
GCCATTAAGTGACATGCCTGGTGACGCTTCCTCCAGACAAATCGGTTGTTGCGTGAGTGGATTTATGTCCCATTCGATGCACTCAAGATGGAGGCCGATACCAGTATCAAAGTTGACGCGTCGTTCCAATCGCTCAAATTGGCGAATCAGACGAATTTTCTTTGAACCATCAACGGAACCGAAACGCGATCTTAACATTGAGGAATTTCCTAGCGAAAATGGAGTCGACGGGTCTTTTGATTCAACATTCGTCTCAAGAAGCAAGTTCGTGTACATAAGGCTTAATGAAATAGCGTCACATCATTTGGCTCGAAAATTTGTTTGCGCTAAACTGAAGGAGCGTGAACGCTTACCGCCTCAAACGCCGGTTCAAACGCGGGAGCGCGCAGATTTTAGGAAAACGTCGTTTATTTTTTTCCGTTAGGTTACGGTTCGACAGGACAAGAAGAGGGGTGGTCGCTTGCCGACTAAAGATGGCGGGGCCTGGCAGGATATCGTTCGCGGTCGTCGGAGTGGTCGTGATCACCGCAAAGATTGACCATCACATGCACGGTTCATCAGGATCGGACTTTGTTGCCGCTGACTCGATGTGCAGGATAAGGATGGAGGAATGTTACACATTGCTGATCGCCACCTCCTGAATGGATCGACACAGCGACCGGGCCGTCACCTACGCCGGACGGCGATAGGTCGCTTCACCTGACGTGACAAAACTGTCCGCAGGACTGTGACACGCACCAAGATCGTACTCAATGCGTGATGGTCGACTTGTATATTCTGAGAACTTCGCGAAGTGTGGTCCAGGTTCTTCGGGTCGCGTCCTAGCGCGCCAGTTCGGTGAAGCGGCTTTCGCGGACGACGGTTACTTTGATCTCTCCCGGATAGGTCAATTGCTCCGCCAACGCACGTGACGCATGACGCGCACGTACCCAGTCAGACGCGAGTTTAACGTGCGTCGTGGGAAACATCAGTTCGCGATAACGATCACTGGCGAATGCACCAGGCTTTCGCACGAGCGAATCAATCTGATATCAATCGTGAATCGACACGCTCTTGGTTCTGGAAAGTCGTCGCGTCGTTTGAACCACATGGTGCTGCTGGAACTTACGTCCATATTCCACAAAGAGTCTCCCAAGCAACCCGCTGAACCGGTAAGTTTTGCAGACACGCTCGTTATACGTCGCGTGGCCATAGATGAGGTGGTTCGCTTCATTTAACGCGAAGGCATCATTTCGGACCACGCAGGGTATTTATTACGAACCGCTGCTGGCGAAATGCATTGTTGCGAGTGACGATCTCTTCGACGAGCGGCAGATTAAAGCATACCGTTGGACGGAGTTCCAGGCCGTCGTCAAGTGTCATCGGCAGACTGGAAGTCCGTCCTGCCAAAAGAACGGGAGATATACCGTTATTTGCCGTTCTCCTTAGTTGGTCGTTGGACGATTCGACGTCGCCGTTTTCATTCATGCAACGGGTTGTGGTTCGGCTTCAAGCCGAGCTTGCACTTGCTGCCAAACTTCGGCGAACGGGTCGCGTTGCGTGCGATGCTGACGTGGCAGCTTGCGTTGCGAGGAAAGGCGGGCGTCGTCGCGATACTTGCGTGCGATCGTTTCAGTCACTTTGGTCATCCTTGCCGAACCGGCGAGCGCCTTGCCCTTAGCCAGCATCCGCAGCATTTCCAATACATTTCCATCCGTGATGATGGTCTGTTCGTAAATTGAGGTGCCTGGGGAGCCGACCATGATGCCAAAGAATGCCGACCAGGGAACTTCAACTGTCGCCAAGCCAGAACCTGTTCCACCCGATCCAGTCGCCAGCAAACGCCCCTGCCAGGGACTTCCGATTGTCGCAACCAGGGAGTTTCAATTGTCGCTAGACACGCGGTGAACGGCACGCCTGTGACAAACCGTGTACACGCACCACCGGTTGATATGGGGCGATAAGAGATGGCGGGACGGAGTTCACACCTCATCAGCTTCTAACGGTATCTCAACGGTAGCCGTTGTGGGCTTGGAAACTTTTACTCGCCGAGAAGACGGTTCATTTGTATCTGGAATGCACCGTCATGGTCACGGTCGTCGCCGATGGTTGTTGCGTAACCAGCGGCGACTTGGGTGCGTGTGCCGAACTCAAAGGTGGTACCCGCGACTAGGGTGGTGATACTGCGATCGCCGTTGAAATTTCCAATCTGAAAGGGACCTGAGGCGACAATGTCACCGTCACCGGTTGAAACAGTATGGTGAATCTCGGCGGTCGGAATAATTCCGGTAAGTCCTTGCGACTGGTTGCTTTGATACACCCAGTATCCTATTGCTGTATCAAATTGAAGGTGATTGGCGTCTGTCAGGATACCTGCGGATGACATGTTTGTGCCCGTGTTTACAAAGACGGGATTTCCGTTTGCTGCAACGTCGTATTGCATGAATGCTTGCGCGAAACACTTCTGATTTGGCGTGTAGAGCATGCCGAGAAATGGCTGAAGGTGGACGGACTCGCTGGAAATGTGCATCAGTTCGGTGCCGTTGGCGAGGGTGATGACGGTGTCACTGGCGGTCGGGAGGGAAACGCCAAGTCCACCGCAAAGGGCTAAGCGACCATTGTCGACAAGAAGTCCTTTGAGGTATAGACTCAGGTTTCCAAAGCGTGTCGACGTACCGCTGGCTAATGTATTCCCTTGCAGGGAGTAGCTACTGAGTGAATCGGTAGCAAAGGGGGCTCGTAATTCAACTGAAAGTAAGCCGTCCAGCAATGCATGCTCGAAACCAGGAACAAAACGATTCAGGTTTGGCGAACCTGCCCCGTAGGTGGTGTTATAGATGTTGCCGTAGCAGAAGAAGACGCGGTCCTGTGGCAAGACAACTCCATTATCGGCGATCTTCAACCGACCGACGCCTCCGCTGCTGAAGTCCACCAATGATGTGTTCAATCGAACGATATAGTCATAAAAATAGAAGGCATCTAGGTCTTCGCCTCCGTTAAGGGTGTCCACACCTCCTTGAATCAATGCCCCCGATGAACCTGCATTGAAAACGGTTGTTCCTTGGGTAGCATTGCGGATTTGGAATACTCCGTCCACCGCGGTGTCGTAGCTGGCCGTGGGCGGTGCGAGCAGAATGATGTCGTATCCGACACCGGTTCCTGCGAGCTGTGTTTGGATTTCCGCGATTGTCGTTTGTGTTGCGAGTGTTGCGTCATCGACGAGGGAACCTTCGAGGTTAAACGGTGGAATCGTGTTGCCACTGCGGAGGAGTGATTGAAGTTCCTGGACGGACCTAACGCCGCTGCTGAAGATTCCTACAGGACCTGGCTCGGTGATGGTCAACGTATTGGCTCCACCCGGTAGGATCGCAGGAGCATCGAGGTCATCGGCGACGACAACGAGACGATCCAGAGGGGCAGCACCTCGGATACCGATCGAGTTCCCGCCGTAGAATCCGCCAAGCATCGCAGGCGTACGCCGACGAAAGCTGCGCAGCGTCGTGACCTGGCAGTCGAATAAGTCGCTCAGACCGCTTCGCGTACTGCATGCTCCCCACTCCATATCGTCGCATCCAATATCGTCGCATCCAATATCGTCGTATCCAATATCGTCGCATCCACTTGATGTAATGATGGCGGTGCGTTGGCGAAGTGGAGGCGTCGCACCGCCGCGTTTGGGCTTCAAGACTGACACAAGAGAGCAGAACTAGTGCCGTAAATGCTGGTATCGTGCGCTGCATCGCGGATTACCTCTCATCAGGAATAATGAATTCTATGCATTCCTTTCGGTCGATCCGGCAGTCTATGTGCGAGCATTATGCCGCTTGTACCGCTATTTCCGGATCTGCGGGCTAGATAATCATTACAATCGATACAACTTGCCACTGACTACGCGGCAACTGGCTGAAGCAGCCGTGTAGCAACTACCGTCCGACCCTCGACCGGACGCCAAACCCGCAGTGTTGTCAAAGTCGAAATGGATTCCGCCATAAATGCGGCTGATTCCGGCTTCTTCTGCTGCATGCCAGAAACTGGTGAAATGACGAGTCACGATGCGGTCCTCGGGCAACGGCTTTTGAGCCGCCGAGGACGCCGATCGATCTCGCTCGAGAAGGCGAATCCGCCGAAGTTGAGTCAACACTTCGGCACCCGCTCCGCTAAATGCGTGCTGTGCCCGAAGTGGCCGTGGGGAATGGCGGAGTGGCGACAAATGGCAACCAAGTTGTTGATCTGGACTGTGGCATCATTACCATCGGTGTCCGCATAGCGAATCGGTGTCGATCGGACGCCAGAGTCACATGCGTACTTCGCATCCCAAGCAGCGATTCCCGCGTCGGCTAAAGCATAGTTGAGCGCGCCGCAAAGGTGTTGGGGCAGATTCGATCAGCGGCAGTTGGTACGTCGAAATCGCATCGCTGGTAATTTGATTCCAGGTTCCGGCGGCGTGTATGCCGCCACCGTCCGCCCAGAAAATGGCGATCTCGGATTGATCGGCAGTCCGCACGGTGCTGTTGTAGGCTCCGAGCCGCATCACTTCGTCAACGGAATTCGCATACTGCTCGGAATCGAGCAAGGGAGGTGGCGCGGGGCGAAATTGATCGGCGGAGTCGAGAGCAAACGGTGTCACATCGACCCAGGCAGGAAGCAGAGGCGGGATAAAGTCCGGAGCGGTTCGATCCCAATCACCGACTGCCAACAGGGCGTATGGCTTCCTTCATGTTCGATCCGTCGTCGGCGCGTGGCATATGCATCGCCGACCGCTCGCCCGAACGCCAGGCTATTTGTCAGATCCTCGCCCTCAAAAGTCCTCAGCGATTCATGCAGCGTTGCATCCCAGACCGCTAACTCGTCACGCTCCGAGTAGAGTGAGGAAGCAACTTGATGTGCGCGGGCAGCGGCAGCGACTCGGTTTGCTCCCGCAGGAGGGCTTCAGTCGCGGCGTAGGACTCGTAACCACCGTCAAAGCTGTTGATCGCATCAAACATCGCACCGTGGATCATCGCCAGATTGCGAGCCACGCGAGGCGTTCGCTCGAGCACGATCCGGCTCCTCGTACGGATCGTTCGAAGTCGTCGACCACTGTGCAACACCGCGTCCAGAGCAGCGGCGTTCCAATCTTGCAGCATGTCGCCACGAACAACCGAAAGTTGTCGCGTTAGTGATTCGCCAGTTCACTGAGTGAGTGGTGACTTGAATCTCGTTGCGACCGAGATCCAAGGAACTCTCCATTGAGAACCACCCAAGCTCGTCCGCACGCGTAAAAACGTCCTCGGTAGAATCACCGCCAACTACCACCCCAGTTACCAGCCCATCAGGTCGCGTCTGCCCGATGACGGCGATTTGAGTCTCCGATAGTCAACCCCATTGCCATTCGGACTGACCGCGTCGCAATCCCAACGTTGAGCAAGGGCGACGGAGCACCCGATTCAGCAGATTGAGGACCAACAACGCATCGATTGCCGAAACCGAACCATCACCATTCGTGTCGTAGTACGGTTCCGTTGAATCGGTACCTCGGTCCAGCAAAGCACCCGAGCCACTCCGATTCAGCCGATTGATGACAAGAAGTGCGTCAATCGGCGATACGATACCAGAGTCGTTTACATCACATGCAGTGATGTGGATGCCGCCAGCTGGCAAGCACTCGTCTTAGCCTCAAGTTTTTCGAAGGTTTTGACGACCATCATTCATCGCCGTGGAAGGCTGCGTCGTCAATCAGTGAATTCTCCCGCGCGTGCAAGCTAGCCGCAACCAACGACCCTATAGGTCACATGAAATACATTGTTGAGGCGAAGCGCACTTGCGTTGTTTGGAGTACATCCTCGTGAATTGTCTGGGCCCCACGGTGACCAAGGTTGCTCATATATGCCTGGAAGCCCAACCTGATTCGGAAGCCAATCTTGATGGAATCCATTTGAAGTACATCGATAATGAAATGCCCTCACGTACTTGATCCCAGAACGAATCACCAGGTGAGATCCCATCGGGCGTTCCGGCACCTGGACCGTGTGTGATCAGGGCTACCATTTGCATCGTACGTACACTGCTGACCGCGTAGTCCACCAGATGGTCTTCGGTATGAGCACGCAAGCGCCGGGTACGGAATCCAGATTCGGATTGCCATCTGGCTGCCAGGGATTCGAATTGACCCCAACTTGGCCCAGGTGAGGTGATGAGTGAATTCTCGTTTCGTAGGTCATCGATACTACAAGGGCAGCCAGCTTGAGAGTTCGCGCCAGTTGTTGAGTTCCAATATTCGCCAAGCCAGTCCGCAAACTGTTCCAGTTAGGCTTTCTCCCGACCAAGAGGATCGTAAATCTGACCGGATCATTACCGACGTATCGGTACAAATTCATCGCCAGCAGCAAGGCCTTTAGGATCATCGCCAATGAAGCTTGCAATACTGCTATCGTAGTACTGTGCCCGAGAATACTGCAAATCTATTTCATGGTCGAATTCCCGACCGGTGAAAAGGTAACGGGTGCTTGTATACACCGGAGCAATCAAACTACCAAACGAATCGTATCGTGTATCCTCTCTTCAGCTTCCCCTGACTGATTGACAATGTCGTGAACAGATCCAAGATGATCGTGCAACAGCCATGATGTCATTCCATCAACATGTTGCGAATAGACCTTATCAATTCCATCCGGAGTGTAGATATCGCATTGCCTGCTGGTCTGCAAACAGGTCAAGTAAAACGTTTTCACGGTCGTAACGAAGTTGAGCCGTGTAGATCTAGGTGGTTCCGTAGTTTCAAAATCGGTCGCCTTGGAAATACGCCTGTTTATTGCATCGTACGTGAAATTAACACGAAGAATGGGCTGATTGCTGATGAAATCAGCAACCATAAGTCGATTCCGATGATCCATTCAAATCCCTGATAATTGCCGGTGGTAAATCTCAGTACGGCGGATCATCATATTGCCTTCGTTGTCGTACTCGTAGTTGTACGTGCCGTCCGGAAAGCAGGCGATTAGCGGGGCCGGTTTCGTAGCCGGTGCCGTGACATCGCCGCGCCGACGTTGTCGGCGGAGATCAGTTGATCGCGGCCGTCATACTCGTAATTGGTCGCTCCGTCGACGTCGGTGATCTGAGTAATCTGACTGGCGACATCGTACTCGTAGTCGTAGAACGCGACGCTTGTACCGCCAATGTTCTGGTGATCGATGCGAGTCAGGCGGTTTTGCCCGTCGTAGCTGTAGTCGGTGCCGATGACGAGTTGGGTGCCCGCCAAGTCACGATAGCGATCAATGGCCGAGTATTGACCCAAAGCGTTGTAGGTGAAGTTCACGCGTTTATCGCTGACTTCGTTACCGGACTGGCCAAGCACGATCAGCCTATCGAGTGTATCGTACTGGTAGGTTGTCGTGGCTCCGGCGGCACCCTCGATCGTGTCGGCTACGGTCAACACATTGCTGTTGTCGTCATAACCGTAGGTCAGGATGACGTTGGGGGCATCCGGCGTTCCCGCATTGTCGACCGTGGCGACACGATTCCGCGCGTCGTAGGTGTATGCCAACGCGCTGAACGCATCCGCGACCGATAGCAGGTTCCCCGCCGCGTCGTAGACGTAGTCGATGGTATTGACGATCTCGTCGTTTTCACCGACCCATTCCTCTTTGACCAACCGGTTGATGTCATCGTAACTGTACTTGGTAACACGGTCGTTACGGTCGGTTTTCTGAATCAGGTTGTCGGCAGCGTCGTAGGCGTAAAGGATCGAGTTGCCCAGTGGATCGATTTCCTCGACCAAGCGACTACGAGCGTCGTAGCGGAACTGGGTGATGTTCCCAACCGGATCGGTGACCATCGCGAGATTGTTGTCGGCGTCGTAGCCGAACTTGGTCACACCGCCGTCCGGATCGATCATCTCGATGCGGCGATTGCGCCCGTCGTAGGCATAGGATGTCGTGTTTCCGTTCGGATCGGTCAGCGACTCCAAATTGCCGACCGGGTCGTAGGTGTAGGTCGTGACGGGTGCAGCCAGAGGTCCGTCGCCATCGGGATCAGGACCGATTGACTCGATCAGTCGATTCAGGTCATCAAACACGCTAGTCGAAACACGACTGTTGGCGTCGATACTGGACTCGACATTCCCCGAAGCATCGTAGACGAACGTCGTGATCGGCGACGTCAGCGGGCCATCGCCATCGGGATCGGCTTCGATCGTTCTAATCATACGGTTGAGTGCATCGTAATCGTACTCGGTACGATTGCCGTTACCGTCGATCATCGCGGTTTGATTACCCGCATCATCGTACTCGTACGTCATTGTGGCTTCGTCCGGCGTGCCCACCGCGTAGGTGACGCTCGTTAATCTCCCGACGGCGTCGTAGTCGTAATCCGTGACGCGACCGAGCGGATCGGTCATCGTGTCGATCAAGCCGAAGTTGGTGTACGTGAACTGTGTCACCAAGTCATCGGTCTGGCCGTTCTCGGGCGTATCAGGCTCGCCGACGATCCGACGCTCGACGGATCGATTTCCTGTTTGTGGATCAAGTTCGTAGGTGGTTGTTTGCCCAAGATCGTCCGTAAACAGCAAGAGTTGGTTGAAGACTTCGTCGTAGCTGAATGTGCGCTGTGATCCAGGCGTAAAGGTTTGGCCCCCCAGGAAGCCGTAGGAATCGAAATTGCCGAATCCGTAGATGTACATACCGAAAGGCACGGGGCTGGAGAGTGTGTGCGTCCCCGCTTCGACGGGAATCTGCGCCGACGAAAACTCCGTGCCTGCGATGGAGCGGAACAGCTCCATATCAACGGTCGATCCGTTGAGCGTCAAGTTCTCAATCGCAACTGTAGGGATCGTGACATTGATGAAGTGGTTGTCAAAACCAGTTTGAGGAGTCGCGACTGTGTAAACGGAGTCATACTGCTCCAGAGGCGGAATTAGCTGCATGAACGGGTCCGCGTAACCCCATCGAATTCCTGCCCATTGGAATACTGAACGGTCAGTATTGGTTTGGTTCCAATGATCGCAGATGGCTGCGTAAGGATGGCTTCATGGAACTCTCCCCGATTCAGCGTCGCAACGAACTCGCCGTTAATCGTGATGTCAGTGTCGTCAGTCGATGCGAGGACGCGGAATGTGTCGCCATTAAGGCGCGTCGCCAACGGAGCGGTGGCAAATGCAGTTCCCCACGTCTCGACGGGCGTTAGCTGCTCGACCATGTGATCGCAAGCACCAGTATTCAACGGGATGTTCCCGCATTCGTGACCGCTAAAGACAGAAATTGGCGCACTTGCTGAGATCGATGAACCCGTAAGATCTGCATTGTTGACGCTGTTCTGTAAGTAGTAGACGTCACCTTGATTGAGTGTAATTGTATAAGGCGTATCGGCAGAACGACCAGCGGTTGTCACGCTGGGGACAATTGTTACATCTGTTCCATCCGCAGTCGCAACCACGGCAAAGTGGGTCCCGTTCACGAGTCCGTTAGGGCTGGAGACGATTAGGTACTCGCGACCAACAACAGGCGTTGCGAGGCCAAGGAATCCGTCTGTGGTGAACTGCTGCTGATTGAGTCCAGATACGGAGACTGGAAGCTCCGAAGTGACGTGAACACCAAGCTGAGCCACATCGTCGTTAGTTTGGACGGCAACAGAATCTGGAAGGGTGATCGTCGTGACTTCCCCGGGGGCGACCATAAAATCTTCGGAAAACTGCAAGCCCGGAATAGACACGTTGCCGCTCGAGCCCTGCTGCGCGGAAATGAATAGCAACTTGTTGGCAGTAAAGCGGTCATTCTGCATGAACGCCAACCAGAAATCGGTACCTTGGTTGCTGACACCTCGAGCTCCCGAACCGGTAATTGTGTCGCGAATCGTCGTGACATTACCGCTGGCATCATAGCCGTACGAAGTTACGCTTCCTCGACTGTTCGTTGATCGCGTCACCAAATTGTCGGAATTTCTACCGACGGCTGCCAGCGCCCCTTCGGCGTCGATGCCCGACACGGCTTGCCCTTGTTTGTCCAAACGCTTCTCGGTGACATTGCCATTGGAGTCGACGAACTGCGACTTGATCTGCTGGATCTCAGACACCGACGGCGGATTGAGGGGATCCGTCGTTTCCTCCACAGGACGCAGAACCTGTGTTTGCACCGGGTCGTACATGAGCTCGGTGCCGTCGGCTCGAAGTGACTTGGTGGCTCGCCCCGCGTAGTCGTAGAAGACTCGTTCTGTGAATCCACGCTTGTCCGTTTCGGAGATGATGCGGTGTCCGCCATCGTAAGACCATTGCTTGGACGTGTTGTCCGGGTCCGTGATCTTCGTCAAATTTCCAGCGGTGTCGTATTCGAGCAGCGTCATCCGATTGGCGGGATCGGTAATCGACGAAACGCGGCCATCGGTCGCCGTGAAGATTGTCGCAAGTCCAGCGGGATCTTCGATCTTGGAGATGATCCCGTTGATGTAACTGTAAGTCCAAGTGTTGCCGTTGCGATCGGTCTTGGTCACGATTTGGTTTTCAGCATTGAAGGTGTAGACCGTCTGATTGGGCATCGTTTGGACGAACGTGCCGTCTGCCTGTTTGACAAGGTCGGAGAAATCGCCAGCTGGATTGACGTACGGTTCGCCCTCGACTTCAGGAGGAGGGAACAGGAGTTCCGAACCGCCACCATCGATCCAGAGGACGGAACCGTCTTCGTTTTCAACTAGTTCGATAAGGCCGTAGAGTCCCCAGCCCGCACCAAAAGGACTGTCGATCGTGTTGACGACCGTTAGTTCTTTGGTCTGCGTGGTCAGCGTGCCCGCAAAGTCCTCCCCGTCAAATTGCAGTGGGCCCGAGGTGAGATTGTACGTGTAACGGCCAGACTCCAGCTCGGTGAAGTCAGCCTGCAACGCAACACGGCCTGTTCCCGTGACATCCAAATTCCAGAAGTGCTCGCCGCCTTGGAGACCTCCAAATTCGTCGCCGTCGTAACCGGGCACCTGAAATTCGAAGTCACCTTTCATGAACGAAAGTGATGCGACCAACCGCTGGTTGTCCCGCGGAACGAGGTTGGAGTATTTCAGGTGAAGGATAGGGCGAGGGTCGGCTCGTTGCGAATCGTAGTGGATCGCAAATCCTTGCGTTTGGCCCATCGACTGATACGAGACAAAGCCATGGTCATCGAGCACCGCGCCTGAATGCGATTCGACTTCGAAGTTCCCGTTGGTGTCTTTGCACTCATCACATTTGTTGTCTTCATCGCCGTCGTCATCTGGTTCGGGCTCGGGGTCCGGTCGCGTTGGGAAGTGCCAACTGCTGTTGCGAATGCCTCCGGAAATCGTCTCGATGATTGACCCTCCGGGGGCTGTGGCGTCTGCGACGACCCGCATGTCACCGACGTCATCAAACTCGCCAGTGACCGGATTGATAGACCATAGGTCGAGAACCGCACCAATTTCGTAGCCAGCAGTGTTTGGGAACGTCAGCGGTGCAGGCGTGGTGAAAACCATTTCGCCTGGTTGAATCGTCAAGACCAAGTCAGGACGCAGGTTGTCTGGCAACGCCGCTGGAGTTAGATCGGCTGGTACTTCGGTAATGCTCATCACACCGTTGAACAACGTTGATTGCTGATTCATCAGCGTTCCCGCACGAACCATCACGCTTGCACCGGGGATGGTAGCTGTCGTCACCATGGTGTCTTGCATCGGATCAATCTGCACGCCATTGGCCACATCGAGCTTCGGCAGGTAGATCGGGCGGCGAATGACATTGTTGATCCCCTCGAAGACCTCGCGTTCCAAAACCAGCGGTAGCTTCTCAGCGATGTAGGGATAGACGTCAGGACCGGGATACGTCTCGCCACGAATCTTGAGCGTGTCAGATACAAGCGGTCCGTTACCAAGATCCAACGTAAAACGCCCTTGAGCGTCCGTCAGTCCACGGACGGATCCGATCTCCACCTCCATCCCATCGAGAACTGTCCCGTCGACATCCAAGACTTGGCCACTGACACGGGTGGTTGTCACCGTGTCCTCGGTCACCGTTAAACCAATCGTACGTCGTGACTCCAGAACACCGTCAGTCGCCACTAGATCAAAGGTGTATTGGCCGACGTCATCGGGCCCAGGAAGGAATTCAAGAATTCCATTCAGCGTCCCGGGAGGCAAGTCGCCAGGTGCATCCAATGTGTAGGTGACGCGGTCGCCGTTGGGATCCTGTTTGGGCAGGTTGATCGTCGCGACTCCGCCAACCACGACGGTGATTGGATCGATATCAGGAATGATCGGCGCTTCGTTCGAACCGGCAGACAGAACTGTGCCGATCGGCGAGATGAGTGATTGATTCGGATTCGAAAGCGTGACTCGCACGGGCGCGGATGTCGTACCGCCAACCAAGCCGCCTGACGGAATTGCGTCTTCAAAGTTCAGGTACGGAGTTGATAAATCGAGCGTTCCGGACGCGTTGGCAACGGTTACGCCTTGTGGCAAGTTTTCTAGCGCAAGAATGACCTGCCGTGAGAGAGAGTCGCCCGTATTCATCAGGGCTAGGTCAGCTTGGTACGTTCCGCTTGTGGAGTCGAAATGGATGTTGCTGACGACAACTTCGATGTCTTGTGCCGCTGAGTATGATGCAGGATCTACCTGTGTGGTGGACGGAGTCATCCCCAACGGAAGATCTGCGAATGCCGGTCGAGCTAGGGCGTTCGGATTCGTGACGTTTGCGAAATCCGTGACACGAACACTGGTGCCCTCATCGTCATCTCCGTTCAGAAGCTGGAACCGCAGTCGCCCATCGGTAAGCGTCCCGAGCCTTGTCACGTCAATGGTGACGAGGTCACCATCAAAGCGGACCAGCCCCGGCACATAGTCAGCACCGTTTTCACCAAGCGAGAATATCGCAGTCCCTTGTTCGCCTCGGTCCAGCAATGTCGACTGAGGTGCGGCGGGGTCGACGACGTAAACTACTAACGTGTCCGAGAATAGCGAATCCAGGTCGGTGCGATCAAAGCTTGGCTCAACGCGAAAGCTGACGGTTCGCGTACCTTCTGTCTGGCCAAGTTCAATGTCAACGTTTTGTTGCGTTGCGAACTGACCGGCTTCACTAATTGTAAACGTGGTGGCCGGATTGACCTCCGCGACGCTGATGGTGAAGGTTTCGAGATCAAACAGTCCTGTCGAATCGGTTGCACGGACGACAACGTTGTACACTCCGGGACCTTGTGTCTCCTGTGGCGTCCACGTGATGCGGCCAGTTACCGCGTCAATTTCCATCCCATCGGGTCGTTGGTCCAGGGAGAACGTCAGCGAATCATTGGGAAGATCAGCATCCGTTGCCTGGACGTCAAACGCGAACTCAACAAGCTCGTCCACTGACTGGCTGGGTATGCCAATGATCGCTGGCTCGAATCGCCACTTCGCGGTGTACCGATTTGGATATCAACAAGCACATCATCGTACCCGCGATCACCGACGCCGCCCCAAGGCGAATCTGTAACATGCTCTTCCCATCCGATGCGGTGGCGAAAGGTGCCCGTTTGCTGAACCCGTAGGTGGTCTTCGGGATTGCCATTGTCACTATGCCCTGAAGCACATAGACACCCACCATCGAGCCAGCCGGCATCGTAATCTTCGTTTGTCTCACGCGGAATATCTTGACGAGAGAAAAGTACTCGCCGTTCCGCTTGCTCAAAGACCTCCTGTGAATAGGTGGGAGAAGTCGGTAACACACCATTTACTTCACCTTCGGGACCATCCATGATAAACAGCCCAATTTCATTGAACTCCTCACGAACAATATTGATCTGGCTGGAGAGTTCAACAATTTGCGAGCTGTCGCCTGGAAGTCTCGCAAAGACGACACTGATAAAACCCGCCGGAGCCAACTCCGCTTCTCCCTCCGCTCGCTCCGACGGCGGGACGCTTCCACGACTTAGTTGATTTATGACCTGAAGCGCATCCACAGCGGATACATTCCCATCTCCATTGGTATCCAGATATCTAGTGAGCTGATGGGGCCTGACTCCCAAGCTTCTACTTCCCTCTCGATTCAAGTCATTAATTACAAGGAGGGCATCGAGCGGCGTGACAGACATGTCGTTGTCGACGTCATTCGGACGAGCGGGATTCCGCCAATCCGCAGCAAGCATCAAACGACTTTCCAAATGCTCAATAAGCCGTAATTTCTTCCCACTCGCGCGACGATTTCGCTTCGATTTCATGTTGCTAGTCCCTGTTCACCCGGTCCTCGGAAACGACCGTACGATTATGATTGTTGTAGCGATTATAACCACACAATTCTCGGTTGCGAGCATCTGTGCCATGGCCGTATGCAAAAGAAATTCAGACATTCACAACGGCCCGAGCAATCAAATTGTCAAGTGACGAGCATACCAGCGGCTATCCATGACGTTGGAATGAGTTTGTCAGATGAGATCAGTCAACAATATCGAGATGATTGGATTTCTGCGAGCATCTCGCGAACGAATGCAGGCCAGTCGCAACATACGATGCATATGTGTCGTTTCGACTCATGCACACTGATGTGATCGCCATGTGCTTGAACCTCATTGCGTCGCGTCGGAACCATTCAGGTGAATGAGATGCTTCTAGCGACAGTCGACGGTCAGAGAATGTAAAGCAATAACCATGGAGCGATTTCGGGTCGCGTCCTAGCGCGCCAGTTCAGTGAAGCGGCTTTCGCGGACGACGGTTACTTTGATCTCTCCCGGATAGGTCAATTGCTGTTCAAACGCTTTGGCGATGTTGCGGCAGATTGCGGCGGCCTTGGCGTCGTCGGTCTGTTTGGCGTTTGCAATCACGCGCAATTCGCGACCTGCTTGAATCGCGAATGCTTGTTCCACCCCTTCAAAGTCGGTGGCGATCTTTTCCAGTTCCTCCATCCGCTTCACATACCGCTCCAGCGATTCACGTCTGGCTCCCGGTCGACTGGCGCTGCACGCATCGGCGGTCGCGACCAAAACGGTATACGGATACTCGCTGATAATTTCGTCATGGTGCCCGAACGCGGCATGGACCACATCCGGCGACTCGCTGTGACGTTTCAACAGGTCCGCGCCGATCTTCGGGTGGCCGCCTTCGAGTTCGTGGTCGGCCGCCTTTCCAATATCATGCAGCAAGCCGCAGCGTCGGGCCACATCGGGGTCAAGCCCAATCATTTCGGCGATCATTCCCGCGAAGAAGGCGACTTCGATGCTGTGACGAAGGACGTTCTGGCTGTAGCTGGTGCGGAAGTGAAGGCGACCGAGCATCTCGATGACGCGTTTGTGCAATCCAACCACATTCACTTCGTCGGCGGCTTCGGCTCCTTTGCGACGAATGAACTCGTCGAGTTCCTTTGAAGTCTGGGCGACCACCTCTTCAATCCGCGACGGATGGATTCTGCCGTCGGTGATCAATTTGTCGAGCGATTGGCGTGCAAGTTCCCGACGCACCGGATCAAATCCGCTGACGATCACAACGCCGGGTGAATCGTCGATGATGACGTCGATTCCGGTCGCTTTCTCGAAAGCGCGGATGTTGCGACCTTCACGACCGATGATTCGACCTTTCATATCGTCATTGGGAATATCGACCGTGCTGGTGGTGTTTTCGGCGGTATGAATGGCGGCGTAGCGCTGCATCGCTGTCAGCAACATTTCCCGCGATTTGACGTCAAGCGTTTCGGACAGTCTTCGTTCATGATGCAGGATGGCCGCGCCGATCTCTTGATCCAGTTCCTGCCTCAGCGCTTGCATTAATTGCTGGGATACCTCCTCCTTGGGTTCATGCCGCTGGCCTGTTGCAAAATCTTCTGTTTTTCGTCGGTCCAGCGTTTCGTCCAGGCGCTCCGTTTTCGGTTGACGGCTTCGAGCTGTTGCGCCAGCCACCGACGCTGCGTGTTTCAGCCACGCTAACAACAAGCTTTCTTCCGCCTGCGACAGCGACGCGGCGGCGTCGAGTTGATGTTGTGTTTCCCGCAAAGCTTCCTTGATCGCCGTGGCCTCTTGGTTTGCATCGGCCTTCATCTTTAAAACAAGCTCCTTCGCCTCCAGCCCGGCGTTTTTTTGGATGTTTTCGGCGGCAAGGTTGGCTTTCTCTAAAATCGCCTCAGCGTCGACATCGGCCTGACGTCGACGGCGTTTGTCTTGCATGCGTTGAAACAACCAGTAGGCGTAAAATCCAGCCAGGGCTCCGGCCAAAACAAGCAGGATGAGCGTGGAGGTGGCGACATACCAGAGCCCGAACTCCGACGCGGATTCACGGTTCACATCGCCAAGCAAGCCGACGGGATAGGGTAAGAAATCGCGGTGCGCAATCATCGTGTTCACCTTTATTCCAGCTAAAGGATTCACGAAGGGTACGGGCGCTGGACGACCGCGCAATCCAAGCAGCAACTGGTCGACAGTCGCTTATTGAATTGCCGCGCGGCCGTGTTCAAACAGCTCGTTCGTCAAAGTCGATCGTTGAACTAAGATGAGAAGTGGTGCCATGGTTGAGCGAACGTGACAGATTCGCATCAATTCAAAGCGAATCACTTTAGTCTCCGCCGCGCGACGATCGTCGCGCGTATGGGTACCGGGTCCGGGTACCCAACCGATGCGGTACGGGATAGCGAATTCTGTCGGCACCTGAATGCAACGGCGCTGCGGGAGACGGGATAAACACGACTCCGCGGAACGGCGTGAGCAACCACAAGCGACGCGTGTTGCAACCATTGGTTTGCAATTCCGCGAACGATCAGCAACATCACAGCACAGACAAAAAAGAGCAGTAACATCATTGCGTACATCATTTAGTTTGGCGACCAAATTTGTCGAAGCGATCCGTTGGGTAATTGTCAGCCCGATTCGTGAACCTTCATTGATCAAATTTAGTAAAGCAAACGGTGCTCAAAGGAGCGATCGCTTGCATGAAAAGCTGTTCGATGGCGAGCGCGAACTTCCATCAGTCGACGGAATCGTCACCAGTGCCGAAATGGTGGTCTCGGCAACCTTTTAAACGCTGCGTGATGATTGGAAAGGGAAGATTCGCATCAAATCAAAACGAATCGCTCCATTGCCGCCCGCGCAACGCATAAACGCCACGATAGGGGGAATGATACCGTTCTCCGCTTCACATTGCAATCATTCGTTGCCAGAACATGGATGAGTTCGGGCGTATCGGCCTATGGAAGTCGTTCGGCGGGAGCCTCACGCTCCCAGTAGCGATGCGTCGATTGCCAACAAATCAAGCAAGGCGTCGTGATCGTCTTCTTCGTCGTCAATCGCATGATCAACCATCGTACTCCAATCGGCTGGCACATCGGAATGCTTTTGTTGCACCTCTCCAGCGATGATTGTCTGTTTTTGCAAGTGATTG
>JAWKTL010000085.1:0-16129 GCA_041399105.1 Pirellulaceae bacterium
ATCGATATCAATGATGAACGCGTTTATACCGTGCGTGGTCCGAAATGATGCCTTCACGTCAAATGAAGCGAATCACCTCATTTCTGACCACGCGACGTTTAATGTTATTTTGCCGTAATGTTTTTCAGTTGATCTTGCGATGTGGTCGCTCTTGGGGGGGTGGCGATCAGACCAGCCAAGTATCCCGCCTTGAAGCCGGCATCGATATTGACGACCGCGACATTGGACGCACAACTGGTCAACATGGAAAGCAATGCCGCGATGCCTCCCATCGACGCTCCGTAGCCAACACTCGTCGGCACTGCAATTACCGGGTAGGGAACATGGCCCGCCACCACGCTCGGCAAGGCTCCTTCCATTCCCGCAGCCACGACAGCCGCAGCGCAGTGACGCAAGGCGGGAAGTTTGGTCAGCAACCGTTGCGGACCGGCCACGCCAACGTCGGTAAGTCGCCGAACCGGAATGCGCATCCAGATCAATGTTTCAACGACCTCTTGAGCAATGTATTCGTCGGTGCTTCCAGCGGTGATCACCACAACCGGTCGGATCGTTGATGTCGCTTCGTGAACCGGCAGCAGGCTTTCAGCGACACGGGCGACACGCAACGTTCTCGCCGCCGGTTCGTAATGAAAGTGCCGGTCCGACAAGTTCATCGCGTCCAATACATCGGAGGCCAAACGGGTGACCAGGACAGATTCGCTTCGTGCGAGAAGTTTCTCGAGAATCCGATCGATCAAGTCGGCCGACTTTCCTTCGCCATACACGACCTCGCCGTACCCACATCTCGCGGCCCGACCATAATCGAGCGTCGCGCCGTCAATCGACTCCAATTGCTGCGAGGCCAGGGCTTTCTCCCCGTCGAGAATCGACAAGTGCCCCGCCGCAACGGCTTGCAAGATTTCATGGATAGATTGCATGTTTTGACGACAGGTCCGCTTGTCAGTTTGGGTCGATGGAAAGCACAATGGTCAAAAACAATGGGTCTTCCTTCACAAGTGACGAACGCCTGTGAAGCCTTTGTCCATCCATGCTGTTTTGATACCGCGAATTATACCGTGCGTTGTCCGAATTGACACATTCGCATCCTAAGAAGCGAATCACCTTAATTTCGGCCAAAGGACGTATATACTGGATGCCATCCATTCCCGAGGCACGGGACCTCCAAAGTTTGAAAGCATAACGAATCATGAAAAGTTGCGTATTGGCATATTCCGGCGGACTCGATACGTCGGTCATTTTAGGCTGGCTGCAAGATCAAGGCTACGAGGTGCATGCAGTCTACGTCGACCTTGGACAGCCGTGCGAAGATCGCGCCGCGACGCTCAAGAAAGCTCAGGACGCCGGAGCAAAGTCTGCGCGAATCGTCGATGTTCGTGAAGAACTTTGTCGCGATTTCGCGTTTCCGGTCCTCTCCTGGCAGGCGAAATACGAAAGTATCTATCTGTTGGGAACCTCGATCGCCCGACCGCTGATCAGCAAGGTGATGCTGCAAGTGGCGCGCGAAGTGGGGGCGACTGCTTATGCTCACGGAGCCACGGGAAAAGGGAATGATCAATGCCGCTTCCAGCTTGCCGCCGAAGCGCTCGACCCGACGATCGAGATGATTGCCCCATGGAGAATCAAAGCGTTTCGCGACCAGTTTCCCGGACGCACGGAATTGATCGCCTACTGCCAGGAAAAAGGGATTCCGGTCAAGGCCTCGTCATCGAAGCCATACAGCAGCGACGAAAACGTCTTGCATATCAGTTACGAAGCGGGTCGACTGGAGGAATTGGATGTCAACGGTGTCGAACTGGTCGACTTCGGCATGACGGTTAGCCCACAAGCGGCTCCCGATCAACCTGAAGAGGTCACGATTGGCGTCGAAGCGGGCGTTCCCGTCAGCTTGAATGGAAAGTCGGTGAGCGCCCTGGAGATGGTCGAATCACTGAACACGATCGCCGGTCGCAATGGTGTCGGTCGCATCGACATGATCGAGAATCGATTCGTCGGAATGAAAAGCCGTGGCGTTTACGAGGCGCCCGGCATGACGGTTTTGTACGACGCGTTGCTTTATGTCGAACAGCTCACGCTGGATCGTGACCTTGTCCGCTTGCGAGACAAGCTGGCCGTTGAAGTGGCTGAAATGGTCTATTACGGCTTTTGGTTCACACCCAAAATGGATGCGTTGATGGCGTTTATCAACGAAGCACGCAAGCCGGTAACGGGTGAGGTGACTCTGCAACTCTACAAAGGAAATATCATCGTCAGCCGTCGCAGCAGCCCGAACAGCCTGTACGACGAAGAGATTGCAACAATGGAAGGGGGCGGCTCCTACAATCAGGACGATGCCGAAGGCTTCTTGCGCATTCAAGGTTTGCCAAGCCGCGTCCAGGGACGTGTTTCCCCACGAACGTATTAAAGCATGCGTGGTCCGAACTGATGCTCTCGCGTCAAATGAAGCGAATCACCTCCCTTCTGACCACGCGACGTATATACCGTGCGTGGTCTGGAATGATGCTTTTGCTTTTAATGAAGCGAATCACCTCATTTCTGACCACGCGACGTTTAGAACGTCAGTTCCGCATCAATGGTTCTTGCAGTTGTCGGCGGGTCACGATCGCTGTGACCTTGCCGTTGGTGTCGACCAGCTCGGCGATATCCGAATCTTGATCGTACAAGGCAAACAAGACCTCCAGGTTGTTCGCCTTCTCACTTGTCTTGACGATTGGGCGAATACAGTCTTGTAATGTCTTTTGCCCCGCGGAAAGATCGGGATAGCGGATATAGCCAATCGTCTTTCGTCGTTTGGAATCCTCGACAAGAATTAATGGATGCCCCTGACGCCGCGCTGCGGTTATCGCTTCTTCAAGAGTCGCCCGCGGCGTAATTCTCGCGAGACGATCAGGAGGGACCGCGAAAGCGATCGCAGGTCGCTCCCCAACCTGCCACATATTCTGCGCGGTTCGCTGTTGGCTGGCTTTTAACAGGCCGATATTGTGCCCATGCCGCAGCATCTGCTGCAATTCACCGCGAGCCATGCTTTGACGCGATTGAAATGGCGTGGGTCCGGTGAAGATACTGAGCAAGTTGTTCAAAAGCACCAACAAGACGGTAATTGGCAAGAATAAAATCGTCACCAGCACAAGGAATGGCCCACTGTAACCCAGCAGCCGATAGGGAGCATTGAAGAATAGATACTTGGGCAGCAGTTCGCCGAACACGAAAACAATCGGCGTCACCAAGACGGTTCCCATCAGTTCCGCCGCGGATTGATTTCCACTGACCGCCAGCGAAACCGCCATCACGACCGCAAAGCTTGTCAGATAGTTGGCGATGTTGTTTCCCACCAGCACCGTCGCGACAAAGACGGTGGGATGATTTGCCAACCACAACAGAACCTTTGATACCAGTCGGCCCGATAGCGCATCGAGAACCAAGCGGATCCGAGGGACGCGATACAGCCCGGTTTCACTGCCGCTGAAGAACGCGCTAAGGCTGATGCCAAAGGCAAACAAAATCAGATAACCGATCAACTTTGCGCCTCGTCGTTCTTTGGCTTGGTGACTTCGATCTCGACTTTGCCCTTATCCAGTTCCGCAACGACTTGCAACGCATGGCCATGCCACAAACAGACATCGCCCATCCGAGGAAACCGACGGTTGATCGACTGGATGAGGCCCGCGACGGTCACGTTTCGACCGGCTGTTGTGTTGACACCCAGCAGCCGCGCCAATTCGCGGCTGCTCATCGAGCCCTCCACCCGCAATGGCAGCACGGTTTCGGATCGATGATCCGCCGAGTCATCCTCCGTCGTTGGTTCGGGGATTTCGGGCAACGACATGATTTCCTCCAAGACATCGTCGATCGAAAGCACTCCAACCGTCTCGCCGTATTCGTTGACAACCGCCGCGACATCGCGATCTTCCTGTCGCAATTCATCGAATACATGAGCAACGTTGGTCGACCACGGCAGATCAAAGGAGGCTCCATCGCCGCTTGCAGATCGTCCATCTGGCTTGGTCGAAGCCAGCGGACGGCGATACAGCCGATGATGGCGTCGTCCCCTTCGTCACTGTCGTCACCGATCAACAGATAACCGCTTTCGTCAATCGATGTTTGAATCGCATCGGCGGGCAAGGGGAATTGATAAATGTGGCATTCACTTCGAGGCCGCATCCATTCATCGACTCGAACATCGGTCAGTGAGATCAATCTTCGCAACAGCATTCGCTCTCGATCGGCAAATGCCTCATCGGGAGCACTCAGACGAATCGCCCGATCGATATCCTCGATCTCCAATTCACGCTCCGCCTGAAAGCGGGGCCAGACGATACGCTGCGCGATCCGGTTCGCGAATGTCAATATTGGCAAGGCGGGGCTGATAATCCAAATTGCGTATGTCAACCAGCGAACCACCCACGACGAAAAAACGATCGGGTTCTTCACCGCGACACTTTTGGGAAGCATCTCACTGAAGAAGATGATCGTCATGAGGCACAGAAAGGTGAAGCCGACGGCGAGACGTGCGTCCCCCGTGGCTTCGAGCTTCTTTCCGGCAATCGAAACAATGCCGAAATAGGCCATATTGATAATCAAGTTCCAGAACAGAACCGCCGAGAGGAGGCGTTCGGGATCCTGCAACAGTTGATCGACGCGCAACCCGACCGCTTTGTTCTTCTTCAGGCGGCGACGATCTTGTGGTTGCAGTGAAAACAAGGCTGCCTCGCTGCCGCTGAAGAATGCGGACATACAGATCAGCAACAGCATTGCCGGCAGCCAGGGAAGAGTCTCTTCCACAGCGGTCACTCGTTCTCCTCTGCCGCGGAATGCGAACGTCCCATCGCCACATCAAAGTCGCTCAGCGCCGGTATCAGCATCGCCAATGCGGCGAAGCCGTAGCCAACCGAAACGGCAACCAGCACCCACAGTTGCCCGCGTTGCAGCAAGAACGTCGTAATCGCGTAGAACGTTGCAAACGGCAATCCAAACGATGCCAAAGAGATCGCGGGAGATGGATTACGTTTTCCCAACGCCGCCAACAAACCCGCACCACCGCCCAGAATGATCGCCAAGAACGGAGCAAGCTGCAACTGAAATGCTCCCCGGAAGCTGACCATGATGACCATACAGATCGCGATACCCAAGCACAGAAAGAAGACCGTCCCCAAACTGGTCAAGAGCGCCCGAACGTCCGTTGGCGTAATTCAGGCCACAATGAATCCCAAGGACGATCACAAACAGATAGACAATCAAAGATGCAATCACCGTGAATGCCAAGTTCTGCGTTGAAAGCATTCCCGATACCCATACATAGCCAACCAGCAGCAGTGGCAGGACGACCATTTCCTTGGCAACGAACAGCACGCCAACGATCTTTCCCAACAGGAATTCTTTCGGTTCCAAATCGGTCGCCAGCAACAGGTCCAACGCCAAACCATCGCGTTCGTTGGTGATCGTGTTCACCGCCAATGCATTGACGATCGCGAGACTCACCACGCCGATCGCGGCTAGCGGCAAGGTCGCCGGGGGCAAGTTGGTGAAAGGCGCATCGCCAAACATGGCCCGATAAAGTCCCGCCGCCGACAATCCGACCAGCAACAGGTAAGCAAAGCGAATCGCCAAAACCTTCTTACCATACGCCCACGTGCAGATCTCTCGCCACAAGACGGGATTGTTCCAAACGTGTCGCGCCTCGCGAACTTTCCAGGTCGTGGCTCCCGAGCCCGAAGACTCGGTCGCGGACTCCGCTTCGGCAGGCTGCTGAATGCGAAGCTCTCGCGATGGATTCCAAACGCGTACTTTTAACACGCCCAGAATCGCCAAGCCGATGCTCATCAATAAGGTTACCAACGAGAACCCGAGCGGAGCGGATATCACGCTCGATTGAATCGCCAATGGCGAGACAGCGGTTTGCATCGCCTGAACCGGACTCAAATATGAAGCCCAGTAGGCGGGGATCAGGTCGACCAATCCAGCCGCCACGATCTGCCAAACGGCAACCCACAAGAATATCGCCAGCAAGGTAACTGCTATCGTTTGAAACGTCTTGTCTCGCCACAACGCAACGACAATCCCAATCGAAGCGGCAAAGATCGCTGTCGCGGTTGTCACGAGATAAACATTGACAAACTGCTCCAACGAGACGCCTCCAAAACAAAGTAGCGCCAAAAACAACGGGATCGCGGCGAACAGCGACTGCACGACCGACACGAGGCTTGCCGTCAGCTTGCCAACGACCAGTTCATAGCCTGATAATCGCGTCAGCAGCAATAAGATTAAGGTCCGCCGATCCTTTTCTTGAGCGATGTTGCTGGCGGCTCCAACGGCCGACTGAAACGTAACAATGATCAATTGCAAAGGTGCCAGCAGCCCAAACATCCAACCGCCAAATCGAGCTGAATCGCCAGCGGTTTGCAAGGGTCGATTCCCCGCCAGCACCAAATATCCCGTTGCCAGCAACATAAACATCGACAGCACATAGAGCGTGCGAGCCAGATAGGTTTTTGATCGCTTCGGAACTAAAGCGGCTTCTCGATTGAAGACAGGACCAAACATTGGCTTGGGGGGATCCCGGAAACGTAAGAAGGCGGATGGTCGAACGCAAAAAGCGTCGATCCATTTTTATCGATTAACTTATCAAAAGCGTTACGATCAATACAGTCCTTGGTTCATGCGTATTTGAAGCTGAAGTCTATAATTTCGCGTGAATTGCGGTTCATAAGAAGTATTTTACCCGCCAAGTGGGTGTCAACTCGACGTAAGTTTCAAGCAGTTGGGCGACGTTTCAGACGTGTCCGAAGAACGGAGCAGGGCGAAGGAAACTGAATTCGCCTCGGGGCATTGCTTTCGGGTCTTCACCTGGACGGCAAATAAAGCGGCAGGTCACTCATTAAAACTCCAATTGCAGCGAAAAAATGAACTGCGCGAAATTGATATCCTTTCTAAAAGCTTTTCACCGCGAAGAAGACGGTCCAACCGCCGTCGAATACGCTGTGATGATGGCGATGATTCTGGGTGCATGCATCGCCACCGTGAAGGAGCTTTCCGATAAGACGGGAAGCAGCTTCAAGAGTTCCGAGCAGGCAATCAGCAGCGTCTTGTAAGCTCCCCGCACGTTTCTCAATCCGTCTCCTTCATTAGTTTCGGTTCGTGCGACAATCGATCCAACATCGATTGCAATGTTGCAGCAAGCTGATCCAAGACTGGATCCACGCGGTCTTTCGGCGATCGATCCGCTGGCACCTCGATTGCCTCCCCCACGTCAATCACGGCCTTTAAAGGTCCCGGCCAGGAAGATTTGCCGAACAGAGCCTCCTCGACATTTTCAAGGGTTTCAAGGACTCGCGTTACCGTCACCGGCGGCTGATTCAGATAACCCACCGGAAACGAAGCTAGCTGCTGCGCCAGTTCAAGCGCACCTAAATCGACGCGTATCGCTTGTTTAGCCGCATCGCTGGTTTCGGTACCGAGCAGGGTGGGAAACATTCGCAGACGCGCCGCCTTGACCCGATTGAGCACCGTCCGTGGTTCCGCCCCGGTTTTGGTGGGTGTTGGCCATCTCGATTCCACCTGTTGCAGGAGCGTTTCGATCAACGCTTCTTGACGAGCGACGACATTCCCGCTTTGAGGACTCCCTAAATACTGAACCTCCTTCAACGCAAGCAGCCCGTCGGCCACTCGCGTGATCCGTTCGCGAAGCGGCTGGCCGGGGACCGGTGACCACGTTAGGCGTTCTTCGATCGCCGTCAGCGATCGATCCGCCCACTCATAAATATCACCTTCAAAGACATACTTGATCGCCACCGGATGAATCACCACCTTGCCAGCATTCTGCTTTTCCCGTCGCCGAGCGGCGGTTCGAGCAATGAATGTGACGCCGTCCAACAACGGTTGCAAGCGATCATTGGCGCGGAACGTCGCCCCTTCGGCAAACAGAATCAATGGGCGTCGCGCCTCGGATAAAATTTCAATCGCCGTCTCAATCGACTGCTTGTCCAATCCTTCTCGAAAAACGCTAAACCCCCCCATCTTCTGAATCGAGAAAGCGTTGAACCATCCCATGTTAAACAAGTGCCAGCTCGCCATCGCATAAACATTGGTTTTCACCCTTTTTGAGAGCCATCCCAAGACCAGCGGGTCGGCATATCGCGAGTGATTGGGAGCCAGCATGATCCCGTGCCCAGCCCTTAACGATTCGGCCAGTCGCTGCGTGTTGCGAAGTTCATAACCCACCACGCCTTCCGATTTTTTCAAATGCTTTTCGTACAGCCTCAGCTTCTGTATCAACGCCGGCCACCAGTCCCCGCGATGCGGCGGAACAAAACGGTAGGGTTTTTCAACAATGATGGAGGTCATGTTTTTTGTTTCCCGGCTGACAAGGCGGTTGGGTATTCAACGATTGTGACGATTATGTTGCTCAAATCGATCGTCATCAAACGTCGCTGTGAATTACCCGATTAAGTTGAAGACTCGATTCAATCGCTTGAGGTCTAATAATGCGACGTACAACGCTCTTTGCAATCTGCCTGTTCGGCATCGTGAACCACGTCACCGCTCACGATTCAATCCATAAATTAATGCTTCCGCGAGTCGAATTGTTCGACTGGGTTGAACAATGCGAACATCCTTCCTACCGAGAACGATTCAATCGTCCGCGGTACATCGGCGGAAAGATTGCTTACCATATCGCCCAGCAGCCAGGAGGCAATGACTTGGCATGAGCATCGTCATCGCGGCAGCTATCGCAACCATGCCGGTCCGTCGGTCAAGAACTATTTGTTTCCCAAGCCGTGGGAAGCGTTACCCGTCGGCCCGCGAACGCCTCCGCCCAGCCAAGCCACTCGGGACGACGACGACGACATCGTGACGCCATCGTACCCCAGCGCCGAAGAGATCAAACCAGGCAAAGTGCTTCTAGCGCCACCTATCCAAGGAACTCGCTAAAAACCAATGCGAAAACCGTGAGCCAACATCGCTCGCCGCGAGTCTCGATTGGATTTTCGCGTAGAGCGACGACGTCGCAAGATAGCATCAAACGCATCCATCATTGACGTAGCGCAACCAAGTCGCAAGATCAACTGAGAAACATTAGCGTAAGATAACATCGAACACGTTCATTATTGATATAGGTCTTAAACGGTCTGCTGTGATGTCCTATGTTGGGGTCCGGCTTCTGAACACTTCGCGGCGCAACAACCGCTACAACGTCATACAACTGACGACAGCGTTGGTGCTCTCCTTACCAGCGTTTTTCGTTCTCGCGTCGCTTCTTTATACGTCGCGTGGTCAGAAATGTGGTGATTCGCCTCATTTAACGCGAAGGCATCATTTCGGACCACGCACGGTATAACATTCACCGATCAAGCGTTACGATCCTTTACGATTCTTGTCCCATGCCAATGCGATCGCTTTCGGCATCGATGCGCGTGCGTGTTCGGCACCTTAAGGAGAATCAACTGGTTTGCCGACGAATCGTAGTTGGAGCGGCCCGCTATCGTCGGCAATGGTGATGGCGATGGATTCGTATTGCATTGGTGAAGACGCAGGCGATTGAGCGGAGACCATGGATTTGTCCGCGTTCATGGTAACTCGCGCATGATAGACGCCAGCCACAGGGCCGCGATCTTTGGGAATGTCAAACTTCCCGTCCCGGACGGATGCTCCGCAGGCCGGACCGGATGCTTGAGGGGTCAGCGACAAAGCCCCATCGGTGAGCAATTGATCGTCGATCATGATCGTGCCGGAAATCGGGATTCGCTGCAAACCGTCGTTTGCGCCTCCACAACCAAACGATGCCGCGAGGACCATTCCAGCGGTGACCGCCATCACAAGTGAAGGTCCGTATTTTTTAATCCGTCCGATTCGAGAAAAGATCGACATGATGGCGAACCTTTAGATACCGGTGACAACTTCACCTTTGCCAATTGTGCTCAAGCCCAACAAAACGTTGTGATCGATTGTTTCGCTTATGAATCGCACCGCACCGTCGCAAAGTGTGAACTGAGCGCCACCGGGATGGAGGCTCCACCAATGTCGTGCATCCGCCGCCGGTGAACCGATGGCGCCACGGTATAGGCCTTCCGAAGAATCGAGCACCTGGTCGCCCAGCCCGTGAGCGTCGTATCCGCTGGCGACCGCCCACCATGCTGTAACGCGAGTTCCCTCTACTGGGCGTTCTCCAATTGCGATCGATGAAGAGGTGCCATCGGTGATATCGCGAAAGCTTGTCGAGACATTACGTTCGGGAAAAAGACCATTGCCAGCGAGCGGATGACGTTCGCTGCCGCGGCAACCAAGGTAACTGGTCGTTCCGAGCTTGAGTGCGATCAGCGACGGATTGTCGTAGACTCCTCCGTAAGGATCCGATGGACATTGCAATACGGGTAAGAGCAAAGAAATATAAGGTTCATTCACCGAGGCGTTCGCAGCATTCAATCCGTCGATGTTGAGATTCATACCGTCGTAGACGTTCTCTTGTTCAAACTGCGGCAGAAGCTGAACCTCCCAAGACCAAAACCGCGAGTTCGCGGGATTGGCGTCGTAGATCATTGACGGCGGAAATTTCAAATGAGTGTCGTGATAATTGTGCAAAGCCAGCCCAAGCTGTTTCAAATTGTTACCGCAACTCATCCGACGCGCCGCTTCGCGCGCTGCTTGAACAGCCGGCAGCAGCAAGCCGACCAAAATGCCGATTATCGCAATGACAACGAGCAGTTCGACAAGCGTGAAAGCGATTCGATGGTGCCGCGAGCGTCGTCGCATTTGTTGACTCCCGGATGAAGGACGATGCTTGAACCTTGATTAACATACCGAGTTTCGTGGTCGCGAACAAACAGAAACCGGAACGACTCCGGATTTTTTCGGCGACGATCACCTATCCCCGCCGATCGAAACGCCAGCTATCTGTGTTATCATTGAGCGACCACGTCGCACGATCAACTGAAAAAACATCAGCGCAAGATATACTTTGCGTTGCCGAAAATGAGGGGATTCGCTTCATGAAATGCAAAAGCATCATTCGAGGCCACGCACGGTATAACACCACACGCGTTCAATATTGATATAGGCGCGGTCCGTAGCTTTCGTTTTGTTCACCGTTCTTCAATCGCGTTCAAAGGTCGTCTCTTGTCCGACGATGATAAACTTGATGCCGTCTTGGGGAGATTTGCCAGCAGATCGAGGCCAGGTGAAACGCCCGATATCAAGTCTTACTACCAGCGGTTCCCGAACTGGGCGAGGAGTTGACCGAATTTCTCAGAAACCAAGCTTGGTTTCATGGCGGGTCGATCCGGAAACGATTGCATCCGATCAGCCGTGCATGCCAGGGACTTCGTTGGTCGGTTGCAAAGTGGGACCGTATGAGCTGACGCACCAAATCGCGCGCGGCGGCATGGGCGTGGTTTACCGAGCGCGGCACATCGACTTGAATCGAGAGGTCGCGGTGAAGCTGATTGGCAGTGGCGTGCTCGCCTCGGACGAGGAGTTACGACGGTTTCGCCAAGAGGCCGAAGCCGCGGCACAATTGCGACATCCGAATATTATTCCCATCTATGATGTTGGAAATTGGCAAGGTCAAGCATATTTTTCAATGACGCTGGTCGAAGGCCCATCCTTGGAGGATTGGGTGCGTTCGCGAAAATGCACCGTCGATCAAGCCGCGGGGGTCGTGCGGGATATCGCTCGCGCGGTGGCGTATGCGCATTCGCAATCGATCATTCATCGCGATTTGAAACCGGCCAACATTTTGATTGATGGCGACGGCAAACCGATGCTCACCGACTTCGGATTGGCGAAGTATCATCGCGAGGGAACGGCGTTAACACTAACAGGTCAAATCTTAGGGACACCGAATTACATGAGTCCCGAGCAGGCCGAGGGGCAGGCCAACGTCGGGCCATTGTCAGACGTTTACGCTCTCGGCGCGGTGTTGTACGCTTTGCTTACCGGGCAGCCGCCGCATTGCGGCGATTCGGCTCCGCAGATTCTGACGCGTGTACTTGGTTGCGACCCCGTTCCACCACGCGAGATCAATCGTGACATCCCCATGGATCTGCAACGTATCTGCATGGAATGCTTACATCGCGATCCGCAAGATCGTTACGCATCGGCAAATGAATTCGCCAACGATCTGGATTGCTTCCTGAAAGGGGAGCCGATCTCGGCGGGTCAATCGGGAGTACTCGATGAATTGGTGCGGACTTTGCGCCGCGATCAACACCATCAGCATTTTCGCAATTGGGGGACGGCGCTTCACTGGATGGGCTGGATGATCTTCGCAGCGCATTTAGTGATGTTCTGCTTGGCGCGGTTCGGATATCACGATTCGCTGACCTATTGGACGCCGCGATTGATCATGGCCGCCGGACTCGTGGGGATCGTTCATTACTATCGAAGTGGAGTTCTTCGCGCACGAAGTGTTGCCGAACGCCCGATTTGGTCGATCTGGATCGGCTATCTCGTGTCGCTGGCAACGATGAATATTGTTCTGACCCTGCACGGCACCAGCCAGCTTGAAGTCTTTCCGATCGCGTCGGCCCTGGCGGCGTTCGGCTTTATCGCGTTGGCGGGTCATGTATGGGGCGGATGCTACCTTCTGGGAGGCTTATTCGTCGGATGCAGTTTGCTGTCCGCCTTCGTCGGTTCATGGGGCATCCTAATGTTCGGTGCTTGCTGGCTGATTTCGTTGGCGACGCTCGGATTCCGATATCGCCGCGACACGACCAACAGCTAGACGTCGTCCGCATTCCAATGGACCAATTCAACAAAACCAAGAAATTCCATGCGCATCAACGTCTAGTTTTCGCTGGTCTCTTTACTCTCGTCGAACCGCCAAACCCAGATGCGATTCTGTGCGTTGACTTCTCCTTCGGTTGGCGGTGGATTGATCGGTACTTGAAGCTTTTCCGGATCGTTTATCGCACCATCGAAGTCGTAGGCCCATAGCACCGCGCCGCGTTCCGTCAAGCGATAACCGAATCGATCGCTACCAATCGGCTTTAAGTCGTCTAATCGTAAGCTGCTTGATTCGATCGCATCCAAGTCACTCGGAAAACCGCCGGTCCGCTGCTTGAATTGCTCGATGGCGACAGCGACAATTGCCAAACGATTCAGCATCGCGTGACGAACGTGGGCGAATGAAAAAGCCGTGAATGCGGGAAACGTCAGCTTTGTTAGAATGTGATCAAAACCCTCCAATGCACTTTCGGTCTGGATTTGATGCTGAAAGTCTTCTTCCCATTGTTGAGTATCGGCAAAGAACGCGTCGAGGCTGGTTGTGCGGAACTTTGCATAGTCGTCGAGTTGATCCAGATAGAACAAGGCGTCGATCGGACGCGAACTCAGCGTTCGAAGAACCTGACCGCTATTCGGCAGCAGGTCCGGGTGTTGACCGGGATTCTGAATAAGCGACAACGCCAGGGCTCTTTCACCGTTGATTGCCTGACGAAGTGGTGTGTAAACGTCCTCGAATGTTGCAAGCTGATCGCTGATTGATTGAAGCTGCCGCGCATTCAAATCACCGTACCGCAGGGTTTCGTGTAAGGCATCGACTCCAACTCCATGCAATGCGAGTCGCAAAAACTGGGAGATGAGGATCGGATCGTCTCGCATGATCGTCGATAATCCCAGCATCGATTGAATTGCCCGAAAGTCGCGTTGAGCATCTCCTTCACGCAAGGCGATGACATGCTCAAGCATCATCAAACGGGAGAGCTGACGCATGCTCTGAACATGTGGCAACAATGTATTGAATGATTCAAATTGTCGTGGAAAACGAACCGTCCGACTCGTCGCCGTTAACGACTGAAGCTGTTCAATCTTTGGTTTCAAATCATTCAGCAATGCGACAACGGCTTCCTCGTCACGCCATTGGACATCGGGGGCCGGAGGATCATCCCCCATGCCGATGATTGGAAATGTTTGGATGCGCGAAGTAAACGCATCGCTTTCAAAATAGGTGATCAACTCGATCCAAGCGGCGGCGTTCTCGGAATCCGCAAGCTGGTCGTAGTACGTTGCCAGCGAAGCGTCATCAACCGGCAACCCATCGGACTGCAACTGAGCGATTCGACGATCAAGTTCCTTCCGCGCCACAGCGCTGCGTCCCATCCACCATGTCGCCAAGCCGCCACACATTAACAGCGGAGCAACAACAAAAACAACCACCAGCGTCCAGAAGAGGCTTCGTTTTCGCTTTTGTTCATTCGTCATCGGGGTTTTCCTTGGAAAGGGCGTGGGCTTCTCGTTCGTGGGTGGCCTTTGGATGCGACGGTGATCCATCGAGCTTTCAATCTTAAGTTCTTCGCCCGCCGCTGATCAATGTTTCGTCGATGATTCGCACGATAACTTGGGCCACGTCAAAGTCGTTGTCCAAGCTTCAAACAACTTGATATACTTTTGACGACTTGGCGGAAGCCGTTTTCGCGCCGAGCCGCAACTTATCTCACCCGCATTCGTGAAGGCGATGGTTCAATGGTTATCATCTGGGGACAAAAGCCGTACTTCAAACGGTACAAGGTTTCGTCATACGGCTTTTGTCAACACTGCAATCGATTCGTCAAGCGACAAAGCTTCCATGCGCGAACATTCTTCCATCTGTACTACATCCCGTTCATACCGACCGGTGCCAAGATGAGGCATCACCAGTATTGCCCTAAGTGCCAACAATGTCTTTTGATCCCTCTGGATGAATTCGCACAATCCACCGAAGAATTGAAAACGCGCGCCGCGGAGTGCGTGATGGCGATCATGGACGGCGAGACCACGGTGCGGTTTGACGGAATGGATGAAGCCGAAGGGATTGAATGCGTCGCCGCACTGGCGGAGCTTATCGATTGGCTGCACGACGCCGGCGAGCGGACCTTTATCGTCGAACTAATCAATCGTTTGGGGCAAGCTCAGCAGTCGCTTCCACATACGGCGATGCAGGCGGAGTTGGATCGTATTCAAGGGAGTCGACGCGAAGCCATTGAACGCCTGCAAGGACTGATGAACAGCCATGCCGATCATGGATTCCCACCGCGAAGGGTCGCACCGTTGCTGACGCTCGAAAAGCGACACGCCGACGCCGCTGAAGCTTGGAACAGAGCGTTGGCGATGGAGTCCGACACCCATGCTCGAATCGGGCTGTTGCTGATGCGCATCGAAGCTTTGAACGCCGCCAAACAATGGTCCGAAGCTGTTAAAGCTTACGATGAACTTTTCGCGATCGAAGATTCGTTGCGAAACGACCGGGCTATTTATAAGTCGTACACCAAGTCACGCAAGAAAGCCGGTATTGGCTGAGAACCGATCCGAGAACCCCCAAAAGGCACGCAGCCAGCGCCGCCGTCTCACGGTTTTCGGACAGATTCCAAGCATACAAGCCATCTCGAAACCATTGCGATGTTCCGTTCAACCACTTGGAAAGCGACGTGCAAGCCGCTGTGGTTTATACGTCGCGTGGCCGAAAATGAGATGATTCGCTTCATGAAATGCAAAAGCATCATTCCAGACCACGCGCGGATTATCCCGCGACCGCCATTTTCTTGGCCAAAACTTCGGCGATCTGAACAGCGTTTGTCGCCGCCCCTTTTCGTAGGTTGTCGCTGACACACCAAAATGCAAGTCCGTTGGGGCTGCTGATATCCTTTCGAACGCGTCCCACGAAAACGTCATCCTTTCCGGCGCTGTCGACCGGCATCGGATATTTCTTCCCCTTTAGGTCGTCCACAAGAGTGACCCCTTCCGCGGCGGCAAACAACTCGCGAGCCTCATCGACCGACAATGGTTTTTCGGTTTCCACCAGAATGGACTCGCTGTGTCCGATCGCCACCGGAACACGAACACAGGTCGGACAAACGACAATCGATTCATCCCCCATGATCTTTCGTGTCTCATAAACCATCTTCATCTCTTCAGATGTATAGCCTTCGTGTTTTTCGGATCCGATCTGCGGAATCAAATTGAATGCGATCGGATACTGAAACGTTTGAGCTGGCGGTGTATTGCCCGTAAGAGCACCGCGTGTCGAACTTTGCAACTCCTCCTCGCCCGCCAACCCGGCTCCGCTGGTCGCTTGGTAGGTGCTGACAACCACGCGTTTAACGCGAGCCACACGATGCAGCGGAGCGAGGGCGACAACCATTTGAGTCGTCGAACAGTTCGGACT
>JAWKTL010000086.1:0-15985 GCA_041399105.1 Pirellulaceae bacterium
TGCTATTGGCTACATTGTTGGCGGCGGGCAGATTCAACTGCAACCGGTTGGCCACTTGTTGCTGCTTTGGAGGAACCACAACCCCGCAACTGACAATGAACTGTATCGCCTGATCGATCGTCAAATCCAGATCGACCGCCTCGCTTTTGCGAACCGTGACGGTAAACCCCGTCACCGGCATGGGGCTGGTCGGCATCAATACGCTGAGTACCGGTTCGTTTGCCGCAGCGCTGATGTCCGCCATGCTCTGACCGGTGACGAAGCCAATGGACCAAATTCCCTTGCGCGGGTACTCGACGGCGACAACTCGGTTGAACTCGATATCCCGCTCGCTGAAGACAAAATCGGTCACCTGCTTCACCGACGAATAGACGTTGCTGACGACGGGCAGACGGGCGATGAATCGATCCATGGCATGAATGAAAAATCTTCCGATTCCGTTGGCGAACATGCGTCCCAAAAAATAGAGCAAGGTCAGAAACAGAAGCAGAAAAAACGGAACAACAACGGCGCGGGGAAGGTAGACCAACTGGACGTATCGATGCCAGTAGGCCGATGCGGTTTGAGGCACGGGCTCATACGGACCGAGCCGATAAATATTCTGATCGACGTAGCTGACAACGTAGCGTGGCAGGTATTTCTTCCCGGTTGGATCGGGAACAAAGTCTTTCCCGACCGGCTTGCTGTCTTCGATTTCCCGCATCTTCCAAACCAGCACGTTGCGGATTCCCGATTCCAGCGGGGACAAGACGTAGTTCTCGGTCGTGGTCCAGCCCCATACAAACAGCAAAATCGTTAACAACGGCGGCATCACGATTCCCAGACCGTGCAGGATTGCACGGCGGAAGGTGGTGACCGTTCGTAACGATCCGGGGGACGGTGATTGGTCTTGAATCGAGGAATTCATGCGGAAATGGAGTCTTATTCAGTTTCGGTCGGCGTCAACCGTCTGCATCCGCCGAGTGGCCGTTGTGTCGAGCGACGACCGGATAACGTGTGAATTGAAATCCCAGAGCGACCACGTCGCAAGATCCACTGAGAAACATTGGCGTTAGATATACGTCGCGTGGTCAGAAATGAGGTGATTCGCTTCATTTGACGCCAGGGCATCATTCCGGACCACGCACGGTATAATACCAAACGCGTTCATTATTGATATAGGTTTCGCTGTTGCGGATGCAATCGTATCAGCCTCGTCAATTCCCGGCCTGATGAAATCAGCAAGTTTGTTACTGAACTGTAGCTTTCGATGTGCATCGCGCGGACGGAAATGAGGTGATTCGCGTCAATTATGATGCATATCCTGGGTGGCCATTAATGACGTGATTCGTTTCATACAGCGTGAAGGCATCATTTCAGATCACCGACGGTATCAATGTGTCAACTCGGGCCACACATCTTCCCAATCCATACAGCTTAGGAAATTCCGGTGCCGCGTGCAGTGGCCGCAACGCAAACCGAAGCGGCACCGGCTCGCTTGAGCACTCCGGCGATTTCGTTGAAGGTGGCTCCGGTGGTCATGACATCGTCGACAACCAAAACATGCTTCCCTTCGCATCGATATCGCTTTCTTACGGCGAAAGCGCCGGAAATGTTCCGTGAACGTTCAGCAGCAGGCAACATCGCTTGCTTGGCGGTGGCTCGCACCGGTCGCAGGATCTGCTTGACCGGACGCCGCAACCGTCGCCCTACCGGCTTTGCAAGCGTCGCTGACGGCACCGTTCGTCGTCCGAAACGCCTGCGCCAATGAGACGGCACAAATGTGATCACATCGGGAAGCACCACCTGTTCCTCGGCGATTCGGTCTGCCAGCAACCGACCCATCGTCATGGTCAACGGTTCGTGAAATTGTTTTTTGCCTGCAATGACGGCCTCTCGCAAGACACCTTGGTATTGGCCCCAAATGATGACATCATCAAAGGCAAAGCTCTGCTTGGCACACTGCGTACATGTCCGCTTGTCGGCGCGGTGGGGCTCCTTCGGCATGCCGCACTTGCGGCACCAATGCCGGTTGTCCCCTTGCATTGCGTCCAGGCAGGACGAACAAAGATCGATGCTTCTCAAGTTTGGCAATTCGCCACTGCAAATCAGACACGATGGAGGATAGATCAAATCCAAATAAAGACGCCCGACATCGAAGATCTTGCGTATCGATGGGTTGAACCTCGGAGCCTCTTGGCTGGGAGATCGCTGGTTCGAGGGAATGCTTTCAATCTTCGTGGTCATAGCAACATACATCCCGAACATTCCGGCTGCGGCAACGTCTCTAGATCGTTATACCATGCGTGGTCTGGAATGATGCTTTTGCATTTCATGAAGCGAATCACCTCGTTTTCGGCCACGCGACGTATGCATATCAATTGTGAACGCGTTTGATGCTATCTTTCGCATATGTTTTTCAGTTGATCTTGCGACGTGGTCGCTCTACATCAGTTAACGAAGCGTTTGTTATTACCTTGAAATCCACTACGGTTTGCGGCTTCGCCGCCTTAAGCACTTGCACAATGCATCGCATCATGAAAACATTCGAGGGGGAGTTCTTCCCGTCGAATCCCTTCACCCAAATTTTAGCAAAGTCTGTTGAATGAATCTCAGTCCGCCCACCGTCGACCATCCGCTGAGCCCTCGCGGCCGCCGCGCTTCCGAACAACCGATCAGTTTGTTGATGTCAACCGCGCTGGCCAATCCGGACATCATTTCCCTAGCGGCTGGCTTTGTCGATAACGCAACGCTCCCGACGGAATTGGTTGCCGAAGCAGCAAGCCAGGTGCTGAATCATCAGGAAACCGGACGTCTTTCGCTGCAGTATGGCACGAACCAAGGGGCTCGGGAACTGCGACGACGCATTGCCGAGCGGAATTTCCGCGACGCGATCGATTCGATCACCGACACGATGATCTTGACTGCGGGGAGCAATCAACTGCTGCACCTTGTCAGCGAATGTATTCTCAGCGAGGGGGACATCGTTCTCTGTGCCGCCCCCACCTATTTCGTCTACCTCGGGTTGCTGGACGACATGGGGGTCCGCGCTTTTGGCGTTGAGGCCGATGACGACGGCATGCTGCCGCAATCGTTGGACGACAGTTTGCAGCAGCTCAGCGACAACGATCAACTCCATCGCGTGAAGATGGTCTATTTGATTCCCTATTGCGACAATCCGGGCGGGTCGACGGTTCCCGAATCGCGACGCAGGCAGTTGATCGACGTTCTGAACAAGTGGCAGCAACGCAGTCCCATTGTCTTGTTGGTCGACAATGCCTATCGCGATTTGCGTTATTCGGGAGACGACATCGCAACCTTTACCGACTTGGGTGCCGATCGTCAATTGACCGTTGAAAGCGGAACCTTTTCAAAGAACTTCGCTCCCGGCATCCGTGTCGGTTGGGGTGTGCTGCCCGAATGGTTGCTCGAACCCGCTTCGCGAATCAAAGCGGTTATCGATTTTGGTTCGGCGCACTTGAACCAGCAAATCATGCTGAATTTGCTTCAAACGGGAGCCTTCGACCGACAAGTCGTTCGGCTGCGAACGGCTTATGCGTCAAAGCTTCAGGCGATGCTGGAAGCTTGCGACACGCATCTTTCCAAAATTCCTGGCGTTCATTATCGCCATCCCATCGGCGGTCTCTACGTTTGGCTGCAGCTTCCACAGCACATTGATGCCAGCCCCGGCAGTCCGCTTTGGCAACAAGCTGTCGACCGAGGCGTGCTCTATGTTCCCGGGGCGTTCTGTTTCCCTCAAGAAGGGGCTCCGGTGCTGAAGAACACCATTCGCCTTAGTTTCGGGGTTCAGCCGGAACCGCAGATCCGCAAGGGTATCGAACTATTGGGCCAAGCAATCGAGGCGGTGGGCCAGCGATAGCATCGGTGTGCAAATCGATTTCGGGAGGGGAACACTTCCGCCGAACGACGCACCTTTGGTTGGCAATGCGTTTTCTTTGGTCGCGACATGGGGTATGATGAATAGTCCTGCCTCAAACGCGGCGACCACATCGATCCGTTAGTCATACGTTGTGCCGTCCCGTTGCGAACGATCCCTTCCTCACATCGAGATGGCTCATGATGAGACAACGCGTTTACCGTTGGAAGCAAAACATCGCTGCTTCAAATCCGCGAGGTCTGTTGTGGCGAGCGACCTTGATCGGTATCGCCTTGCTCTCACCGAACTTCGCGATCGCGGAGCCGGATGCCAAACAGTTGGAGTTCTTTGAGCGTGAAATCCGTCCGCTGTTGATTGAGCGCTGTTACGAATGTCATTCCGGGGATGAGCGAAACGGCGGTCTTGTCGTCGATTCCAAACACGGTCTGCTGCTGGGTGGCGATTCGGGGCCGGCAATCGTTGAGGACGACGTTGACAAAAGTCCATTGATTGAAGCGGTTCGTTACACCAACGAGGCGATGCGGATGCCTCCCGATGGAAAGCTCTCCGATGCGCAGATCGCTAGCTTGGAGCGCTGGGTCGCAATGGGAGCCCCCGATCCACGGCAGCCCGCGACCGACGCCCAGCCGATCGAGCCGACGGGAATGAGCGTTGAAGAGGGACGCCAGTTTTGGTCGCTGGTGCCGGTCGGGACCCCCACGATCCCCGATGTGCAACGCGATGACTGGGTGCAATCGCCGATCGACGCGTTTATTCTCGCCGAATTGGAGGAACGGGGAATCCAACCAGCCGCGCCAGCCGATCGCCGAACCCTCTTGCGTCGCGTCACTTACGACCTTACAGGTCTTCCACCGACACCCAGCGAGATCGACGACTTCTTGAATGACACGTCCGACGACGCCTTTGCAAATGTGGTCGAGCGATTGCTGCAGTCGCCCGCCTATGGGCAGCGTTGGGGTCGACATTGGTTGGATGTGGCAAGGTACTCCGACTCCAACGGACTAGACGAGAACATCGCCTTCGGCAACGCATGGCGGTATCGCGACTATGTTGTGGATGCATTCAATTCGGACAAACCGTTTGATCGTTTCGTGATCGAGCAGCTTGCCGGCGACCTGCTTCCCGAGGCGACGCGGCAAACACAGACGGCGACCGGATTCTTGGTCTTGGGGGCGAAGGTGTTGGCCGAACCCGATGTCGAAAAGCTGATGATGGACACCGTCGACGAACAGTTGGACACCATCGGCAAGGCTTTCATGGGCATGTCGCTTGGCTGTGTTCGTTGTCACGATCACAAGTTCGATCCTCTGCGCCAGGACGACTACTACGCGTTGGCGGCGATCTTCAAGAGCACGCGGACCTTTTCGGGAAAGAACACCGGGGCGATCAAGTATTGGTTTGAATACGATTACACGACGGATGAAGAGGCGTGAGCGATTGAAGAAAATCGACGCTGAGATTGCGGCGGCTAAGCGCTGCGGCTGGTACAAGAACAAAGCCGTTGCCGCCTTGCGTAGTGATGCGGTGGCGAAGGCGAGCGACTATCTTGCCGCTTGCACATTGTTCGATACAAATGCTTCCTTGCAGCAGATTACCAACATCGCCCAACCGCTGGGACTGCATCCCCGGATGTTGCATCACTGCCGACGCCATCTGGAATTCAATCGACAAGACCCGGTTTTCTTGAAGTGGCACGAATTGGCGGGCGGCGGTGACAAGCAGGCGATTGCCGAGCACTATCGGCAACTGTTCGAGAACGCCCAGAGCAAACTTGCCGAAGCGAAGGGGCGGGACCCGAAAGCGACCAGCACCGGCGACGATGCACTCGATGCGGCTTTGAAAGCGGCTCAACGATCCATCCGGTTTCTTGACCGTTCCCGCGAAGCCCGAGTTCGCTTTGGACGAGCCCACGTTGGCCGAATACAATCGGCTGATGGAGATTGCTCGGGTTCTGGAAAGCAACGCTCCCGACGAAACGTCCGCGATGGGGGTGACCGATCAAACGGTCTTGACCTCATTGCCGATTCATATTCGAGGGAGTCATCAGAATCTGGGACGCCCCGTTGCGCGAGAATTCCCGAGGTGATGCGAACGTCGATTGTTCGCCCGATCCTCCCGATCATCAAAGTGGTCGATTGCAATTCGCTCAATGGTTGGCCGATACAAGCCATCCACTGACCGCTCGTGTCTACATCAACCGCGTTTGGGGATGGCACTTCGGAACGGGAATCGTTGCCTCGACGGAAAACTTCGGCAAGCTGGGGGATCAGCCAAGCCATCCTCAGTTGCTCGATTGGTTGGCGCGTCAGTTCATGCAGTCGGGCTGGTCGACCAAGTCGATGCATCGCTTGATGGTTCTGTCGAGTACGTATCAGATGGCTTCTCGTCATGAAGACCCCGCCGTGACGCAGCGACTGGCGGAACTGGACCCCGACAATCGGTTGTTGTCGCACTTTCCGGTTCGACGATTGGAAGCCGAACCCATCCGCGACGCGATGCTGGCTGTGTCGGGAACGTTGGATCGGACTTTCGGAGGCAAGACGGTGCCGCTGCGAAATCGACAGTTCGTTTTCAATCATACGTCGCAGGACTTCACGCGATACGACAGTCGACGTCGCGCGATGTACTTGCCGATCATCCGCAACAATCTTTACAGCCTGTTCACACAGTTCGATTATCCGGATCCGACGACGCCCACTGGATCGCGAAACGAAACCGTTGTCGCGCCGCAGGCTTTGTTAATGCTCAATGCCGACGTCGTGCTCGATTCGGCCGATGCATGGGCGGAACGTTTGAGCAAGAAGTTTGAGGAACCGACCGATCGAGTTCAACACGCTTATGTGCAGGCATTCGGTCGGCCCGCGACCGACGTGGAACTGGAGCGAGCACTGGCCTTCCTCGGTTCGGAGGAATCGGGATCGTTCGGTCGCTTGGCGCTCTTCTGTCACAGTCTGTTTGCCAGCAACGAATTCATTTACTTGAGGTGATGGTGATGCGCAACGATGATCAAACAGCATTGCATCGGGCGACGGAACAATCGCGAGCCGCGATGTCTCCCGCTTCGGGAAACCCTTCGCTGGCGACTCGTCGGCGCATGTTGAAGTCGACCGCCATCGGCTTCGGTCAGTTGGCGTTTGCGTCGATGCTGGCGAAAGAGTCGGCGGCCGACAATTTCGCCGTCGCGGACCCGTTGGCGGCAAAGGTGCCTCATCTGCCGGCGCGTGCAAAGCGGGTTGTCTTCTTGTTCATGAAAGGAGGCCCTTCGCATGTCGACACGTTTGATCCCAAGCCGTTGTTGGATCGCGATCATGGCAAGCCGTTGCCGTTCGATTTGCCGCGCGTCTTGTTTGCCCCGCAAGGTAATTTGCTTCGTTCGCCGTGGAAGTTCAAGCAGTACGGGCAGAGCGGTTTGCCTGTCAGCGAATTGTTCCCGCATGTCGCCCAGCACGTCGATGACCTTTGCATTTTGCGGTCGGTGCATGGAACCAATCCCGCGCATGGCGGAGCATTGCTGAAGCTTCACACCGGATCGGATCAGTTCGTTCGGCCTAGCATGGGTTCGTGGGTGATCTACGGCTTGGGAACGGAGAACGAAAACCTCCCCGCATTTGTGACGATTTGTCCGACGCTTGCACACGGGGGCGTCAACAACTGGGGGGCCGCTTTTTTGCCGGCTCATTGCCAGGGAACACCCATTGGAAATGCGAGTCTGCCCTCCGAAAAAGCGATGGTCAAGCATATTCGCAATCGAAGGCTCGATTTGACCGAGCAGCGTCGGCAGCTTGACTTGATTGCGTCGATGAATCGCGACCACATCGAAGCGGTTGGTTCCAGTCAGGCTTTGGAAGGTCGGTTGAATGCGTTTGAACTCGCCTTTCGAATGCAGACGGCGATGCCCGAAGTTCAAGACCTTTCCGACGAGACGGCGATGACTCAGCGGATGTACGGGATGGACGATGCCGTCACGGCCGACTTTGGCCGACAATGCTTGATGGCCCGTCGTTTTCTCGAACGTGGCGTCCGCTTTGTGCAGGTCACGCACAGTGACAGCGAAGTGCAATGGGATCAGCACGGCAACCTTTATCAAGGGCACGCGAAGAATGCGGCGGAAGTCGACAAGCCGATCGCCGGCTTCCTGCAAGATCTCAAGGATCGTGGACTGCTGGAAGACACGCTTGTTCTGTGGGGGGGCGAATTCGGAAGAACACCGACCGCGCAGGGGACGAATGGTCGCGATCACAATCCGCATGGATTCACCATGTGGATGGCGGGCGGTGGCGTTCGTCCCGGCATGGCGTACGGCGCGACCGACGATTACGGTTACTACGCGGCGGAGAACAAAATGCACGTCCACGATCTGCATGCCACACTGCTGCATTTGATGGGACTCGATCACGAGCGATTAACCTATCGTTTCGCTGGCCGCGACTTTCGCCTCACCGACGTCGCCGGGCGAGTCGCCACCGATATATTGGCATAGTCGATATATTGGCGTATTCGCACGACCGATCATCATTCATTCCGCGTGCGAGCCCAATTGAACCGTCCGCTGCATATCGCGCGAAGCCGCTCGGCTCAGATCGCATCGCATTCAAAGATCGAAGGCCTGCCTGAGGTCAGCGATAACGGATTCGGGCATTGATGATATGGGGCCGATTGCGTTAGCGTCGATAATTGCTTCGGCTGTCGATTCGAGGACCTCCAATCGATCAAAGGTGTCCAGGACGCTGCTTCCCGTCACCACGACACCATCATTTTCCAAGATCGCGGCGGGTGATGCTTCGGATAGGTAACGGGCAATACCGCCATCGTTGAGGTATTGAACGCCATAGGGAACGCGCGCCACATCTCGAAGAAAGATATAGCTCTCGGGAATGGTGCGCGGGTCGAAGACCGTGTCGGTCACACTGAAAGCGGTGGCATTGACTGGGTGCGCAAAAACGATCGACTGAATGTTCGGATGCTGTCGGTAGATGGCTTGATGCGCCGCCGCGGCGCGACTGGCTCGTTTTCCCGCCTCCCGCATGTTGCCATCGACCAACACCAAATCGTCCAGTGTCAGCGATTCGCGGTCACGTTGTGTCGGTGTGATCAAGAATGCTTCGCCCGATAGACGTGCGGAAAAACTTCCCTCGGTGCTGATCAATAATCGCTGTCGACAGCCACGACGGAGAAACTCGCACAGTTGACGCCGCAATTCTTGTTCGGTGCAACTTACCGTCGGCGGCTCGAACGTTTCAAAGTCGACACGCCGATCGGCCGCTTGCCGCAACCGCGAATCGTCCAAATAGCGAACTTCTCCCAAACGCTTTGCTCGGATCGTTGTTTTGCCGACGAACTCAAACGCCTCAAAACGCTCGAACGCGTCGCTCAACGAATGTCCCCCAACCACCACACCATGGTTTCGAGAATCACGCTATCGCAGCCAGCCCGAAATGTCTCGGCGATGTTCCGTCCCAACTGCTCGCTGCCGGGCAACGCGTAGGGAGCAAATCCGACCGAGCCGCAGACCCAATGCGCTTGGTGGAACAATCGCGTATTGGGAGTCTGTCGGCAAATGCTGAACGCAACCAAGGCGTTGGGATGAGCGTGAACGATCGCTCGGACATCGGGGCGAGCTTCGTAAATTGCTTTGTGAAAGGGAAATTCAGACGATGGTCGGTGCAACCCGTCGATCGAATTATCGGAACGAACACAGACGATATCTTTTCGCGTCAGGTTGCCTTTGTCGATGCGTGCGGGGGAGATCCAAATGTCACCACGATCGTCCCGTACCGATAAGTTGCCGCCCGATGTCGTCGTCATCCGATAGCGATAGATCCGATCCATCGTCGCCATGATTTCGTCGCGTGGGTGAATCAAATGACGTCCGACACGTTGATTGCCATTCATTCCATTTGCCTTGCGGTCATACCGGGAAAACTTTGACTACGCCACAACGATGGTGTGTGGCAATTTGATTCTCACAAACCGCATGCTACATCGATTCGCCAATTTCATAAATCGCTTCGGCATCAAGAGCATGATCGTTCGACTTGAACAATCGTTTGATCGCCGCGCGATGGATCTTCATTTTCGTTCCACCGACGCCAATCGCTCCGTATTGAATGCGATTTCCGACTTCCTTGGCGCGATCCATCACGTCAATTCCTTCAATGCCAACCGGTGGCACGGCATTCAGATCGATTGCAAGTTGAACGTTCGCATCGTCAAGCGTTCTCGCATCCAATAATTGCACGCCCGCCGCGCCGCATGCAAAAACCGCGTCACAACCTTCAATGGCATCATGCCCCTCGCAGGGGGACAAACGGCCGCCGTGATCCAATTGTTGTCCGATCGAATCACATGCCTGTTGCGCGCGGTCGATCTGACGCGAGGACAAACGAACCGTCGCGCCTGCGCGAAGCAACAGACGGGCGACGCGCAAACCGACCGGACCGGTTCCAGCAAGGACCAGCGCCGTTGTCGATGACAGGTCGAGATGCTTCGCCGCTCGCAGAACCGCCGCGGCGGCCGTTGTGTTGGAGCCGTTGGAGTCGAGCATCACGGATACACGCATCGGGCCGAAAAAGCATTTCAGCACGCGAGCGTAGACGGCTTCTCCCGCCGCGACATCGCCGCCGCCGATAAAAATCGCCGTGTTCTTCAGGTCTTCCGGTCCGCGAGTGAACATCGCACCATGAACAAGGGACTCCACATTGTCCGTGGTTACCTGAGCGTACTGAAGCAGCATTTCAACGCCCGCATCGGCGGCAACGACCGCGTCAAATGAACTTGCATGTTGGTCGGTGTCGAACTGAAGAAGGATTCTGGGTTTACTCATGATCAGCGAATTACCGGTTGACGAAGGAGGCATGAAACATCGACATTGACGAAGAAGGCGGGTTCTGTCCAGCCGGGGAGGAGGCAGCAACCTTCGCGCAAGAGATGAAACTTCGCGCGAAAATCGAGACACATCGCCTTACTGATCCTTGATCAAGCTGGCTGCTTTCTCGGCGGGATTGTTAAAAACCTGCTCGCCACGTGTGGCGGCCAGTTTCAAATAGAATGGGCGAACATCGGTCGTATCGCCCACTTCGATATCATGCTCGTTGCGGACCTGAATCTCATTCCGCTCGCGAACGAAATAAATTTCCGAATAATCTTTAAGGTCCATGATTCGCAGCCCCTCGCCTTCTTTGTCGTAAATGCAAACGGCCACATAACCACGGTCGCGCAGATGCGTGACGAGCAGGTCCTTCTCCATCGAACACGGATGGATCTCGAATTGTCCCAGTTTTAATAACCGAACAAACGTTGCGTTTGGAATCCCATCACGCATCAGGTTTACCGCCCCGGTTGTTGTGTAAACGGCCCGCGGAAAGTTCGGTTCGTCGGAATCGGGATCGATCTTGCCGAACACGACCTCGTACGGCTCCAAGTCCGAAAATTCGGGAGCAATACGGATGCGGTCGAGATAAAACAGCAAACGATAGGCACCGCCATGCTGATCGGCGATCATGTTGACCCATCCCCCTTTGCCATCCTTGTTGGGACCGTCGCTGTAAAGCTCGGTCAGAATCGGATCAGCGCGAATCATTTTGGCGACCGCTTCGCTACGACTGGCGGCTTTGACAAAGCTCCGCGATTTTGACGATTGACCTTGCGACACAACGATTCCTCCGCAGTTTGGATGATTTATACCGTGCATGGATATCTTAACCGAAACCCAAGGTCAGGTTTTATGCCTCGGGATGAAAAGGTTGCCCGTCCGGCATCGATCGTGCATCGAGGCCGTCGAGTGGCAAAAGCATGGACATTTCTTCGATGCGAGCGACACCAAACGTTTTAGACGTCGCGTGGCCGAAAATGAGGTGATTCGCTTTATTTGACGCGAAGGCATCATTTCGGACCACGCACGGTATAACCTGAACCGATTGTCAGTTTTATCCGCGAATTTCAACAATTTGCAACCTACGTTTTAAGGTTCAGTTCACAATAGGGACCACATGAATGCATGCCCCACCTCCAGCATGCGAACTGACAACATCGAGCAACTAAACGTCGCGTGGTCAGAAATCAGGTGATTCGCTTCATTTGACGTGAAGGCATCATTTCGGACCACGCACGGTATAAACGTCGAAGACTGTAATGCAATCGCAACTGTTTGAAGATTTACAGATATCCCGCGACCAGATTCCGGTGCGCGAGCAGATTGACCCTCAAACCTTCTTAAAGGAACACATCCGAGCGAACCGGCCGGTGTTGCTTCGCGATATGATGCGGAACTGGGGAGCCATGGATCGCTGGAATCTTGAGTTCTTTCGTGATCTGCAAACAAAATCAACCGTTCACATTGAACAAGGCAATGTGATGCAGGGGAGTACCGGATTTCATAAAACGGATTTTTCCCAGTTTATTCAGCGGCTTATCGAAGAACCCGACATCGACCTGTCCGAAGGAAGTTCGTCAAAACCTTATCTGTCGGTTTTTCGGATCTTTGATGAGTTCCCACAGTTAAGGCGCGACGTCGACTTCTCGCTATTGAATCAATTTAAGCTGAAGCATTCGGCCGTCGCATGGCTTGGTCCGGCGGGGACGGTTACCGGATACCACATCGACTGGGGAGACAACATCTTGGCGCAGGTTCATGGGCGCAAATGTGTTCACCTTGCATCTCCCGATGAGACAAGCAAGATGTATGTCAGTCGCAAATTCGATCAAGGGACGACGATCAGCGAGGTCGATTTGGAGAACTACGATCGGGATCGTTTTCCTCGGTTCGCTGAGGTCAATCACCATCAAATCATTTTGAACCCCGGTGAGATGCTGTTCATCCCCCGTGGCTGGTGGCATCACGTTCGGTCGTTGGACAAGTCGATCAGCGTCAGCAACATCACGTTCGACGCGCGAGGCGTCCTGTTCGATGCGATCCCCCATCGATTCAAACAACTGATGCATAACGCGGGGCTATGGCCGTGTGATTGCACCTGCCACGTCGTCCGAGACGGAAAACGGGTAAGGAAATGACAGCCAACGCTTTGGCGGTACGACACATCATTCGACCTGACGAATCCTCTGACGAGTGGGATGCGTACGTTTGGAATCATCCCAAAGGAAGCATCTTCCATACGTTCGCCATGCATCGGGTATTCAACGCAACGCCGATGCATCAGTCATTGGCGGCCGCGTGGAGAAGCGATTCGGGAAGGATTGTGGCGATGATCCCCGCCGTTCGAGTTGAAACGTTGAGCGGCGTTGCCAGTTATATCGCTTCGCGATCGATCTGGTATGCCGAACCGCTTTGCGATGCCAGCCGTGAAGGACAACAGGGGCTCGCGAATTTAATCGAATGGCATGACAAGCAGGTGAAGCACGGCACCTTGTTCAGTGAGATTCGCCCCTTGCTTGCCGCTGGACATGAGAAGCAAGTTCTCCAACAGAAAGGCTTCGAACATTACGACTACCTCAACTTCGTCGTTGATGTCAGCCAACCGGAAGATGCATTGTGGAGGAAGGTTTCCAAATCGGGGCGTCATTCGATTCGCAAGTCGGAACGGCGAGGCGTTGAGGTGTCGATTGTCGACGCGCCCGAAGCGGTGGAGCGTACCTACGCGATGATCACCGAAAGCTATAAACGGGCCGCGGTCCCGCTAGCGAGTATTGAGCTTTTCAAACGAGCCTATGCCTTATTGCCCGAAGGCGTTCTTTGCACGCGAATTGCGACCTTCGAAGGGCGGGACGTGGCGGCAGGTTTCGGATTGCGATATGGCGATCGCTTCTTTGCTTGGTACGGAGGTGCTTTGCGAGTTCCAACGATATCTCCGTTCGATTGCCTGACCTGGGATGAAATTCGCTGGTGTTCGCAGAATGGAATCAAGTATTACGACTTCGGCGGTGCGGGGAAGCCGCACGAACCGTACGGCCCGAGGATATTCAAAGCGAAGTTTGGCGGTGACTGCGTGCAGTATGGCCGGTATCAACGTGTTCACGCACCGGTACGATACAACTTGGCAAGCGCTGTTTACAAATCGATCCGACAGATTAAATCCGTTTACAACGCGCAGTAACGCGATTCATCGATTCATACCAAGCGAATACCGATAGCCGCATCGTTCGATCCGAAGCGACGCATTTGCATTCAAACGATCACATTGTTTTCGCCGGGATATCGGCGAACTGATCGCTAAAGCTTCTCGCCACTCCGTTGCGCCCACGACACCTCAGAATTCGTGCTTCTTTTCCCGCTTGTAGAGTAGGAAACGCGTTGTTTTTCAGATTTCTCAAATGATAAGGTCACGGCTGGTCCCCTTTTTGTTAGAATCGATAGTCGGTGCAAACCAACGTCTATCGCCAACCTGAGAGTGGATTATGAATTGGGGAGATAGCCGCATACGACGGATGCAAGTGGTCCTATCCGCAGCGATATTGATGTTGCAAAGTGAGTTCACAGCGTCGCAAGAGCGATATGAGCTGACTGTTCCGGGGACGACCACGCGATCCACGGCCGAGTTGACCGCGTCGTTTTTGACCATCAACCATCAAGGAAACGAAAGCGTTTATGCTCGCGATTCGCGATATGATGTTTCGGGTTACGTCGGTTTCTCCAGCACAACGCTTCGTCAGATCATTCGATGGCCGAGCACGGGAACGGGAGCCTTGCAAATCGCAGAGGCTCCGCAATTGGGATTGCCGCAGTTTCGCCAGAGTCAAATGCAGATCACTGCGGTAGTCCCGCCTGTCGGAAGCCGCCCCGTGCAGCCTCGAGGTGGGCTCCTCGACACGACACAGAACTACCGTTTAACAAACGCCTTCCTGGGACCGAATCACTCGTTCGCAACCAATCCACGTGGCGCGACATCCATGGATCCAAGCGGTGACGTCGCCACTCAGCATTGGCGATTCGAGGCGGTAGGAAGGCAAACGTATCGCATCAAGAACGTGGCCTTGGGAGACAATTTCTCGCTCACCGTCCATGCTCGCGACCCGCGACCCACGATGGAACCGACCGATCCGCGATCCACTGCTCAGTTGTGGAGGCTTACTTCTCTGGGATCGGAGGTTCGGTTGACGAACGAAGCACTGGGGGGCGGTTCGTCGCTAGACAATGATGGAGGCGGAATGCACGATCCCATTCTTGCACCCACCAGCAATGTTACCGGACAGCTATGGACCTTCACCAAGTTGGCATCCGCCACCGGTGGTGACCTGTTGGGTATGTGGCAAGAATACCTGGTCGCCACGAATCAGCCCGTGGGGATCACTGTCGAGATTCGGAGGGATCTAACTTTCATACAGACGCAACCGGGAAAGCGTGATCGTTTCGGAACGGTTCGAATGATCGGCGATCAACTTTCCTTGAACCATACCGACGCGGTTCCTGAACAGTTTCGGGTGACGATGACGCCGGATCGAATTGATTTTCGAGAATTGGACGGCACGCCATCCGGCTTTTTCTGGCGTCGAATTGCGTCGGGAGTAATCGTTCCAGCACCGCTGGGGCCGCGCCGGATTTCGCGGAAATTCATCGCCAATCCACCACTCGAACCGGTTGCGATCGAACTGGCCAACTCGCACAGCGAAGAATTGTGGGTTCTTGTCAGCGACCTTCGTGACGCCACTCGCTCACGGCAACTCACGATCCCGTCCGGCACGTCGACTTCCATTATGTTGGAACGGGATGCGGGATCGCGCGTTGTTGAAGTCTGGGAGATTCCCGTTGGTGGAGGCCGAACCGTAAACGAGAATCGCGTCGGTGGCGAAACACCACCAAAGCAGCTCTACGACATCAGCGTCTACGAATTAACCGTGCAATCGATCTCCATCGATCGCACGCAGCCTGGCGGAGGTCGAGTCGACGATGTCAATCGCGTGCCGAAATCAGTCGGCCTAATCGAGGTTCCTGCGGGCAACCGATTTGAAGGAGGCAAGACCGATATCTATCAAGCCGCCAAGAGTCGGAAGAATCCTGGCGCGGTGCGACGGGTTGATCCCAGTCAGTGGCGTGATTGGGCGACAAATAATGATCCGTTTCTGAACGTCATCTCGCCTCGGCGTTAAACGTTTCCGATCTGAGATATGTGGTTCAATCAAACCGATCAATCAACTTCTTGGTGTCGCGTTGCGACA
>JAWKTL010000087.1:0-15652 GCA_041399105.1 Pirellulaceae bacterium
AAGCGAATCACCTCATTTCTGACCAAGCGACGTATATATTGCGCTAATGTTTTTCAGTTGAACTTGCGACGTGGTCGCGCTAGGGTAGTAAGTCTCTCCAACATCGATCGATAACGCATCCCATGAACGACAAAACGTCCCAAGAGTCCGACCCGAGCGACGGCTTTCCCCACAAGGCCCAGCCGCCCAAGCCGAGCGATGAACAGCAGACGTTCGTGTTCTCGGATGCATCCGACGAGCAAGACGATTCGCCACTCGTTGATCGGTCAACCCGCGACGATGTGGATGAGGTCAACGATCAAACGATCCAGTTCGATCCGGACGAACAATCAAAAGACGATGCGCAAGCGACGTTCGACGCATTCGCAACGGAGGATGCCATTTCGCCGCATGAGCCTGACCAGCAAACGGTCTACGAACCGTCGGACGACGATCCGCAACGAACGACTCCCAATATCGATCAGACGATCGAGTTTGATGCCGATGCACAAGCGGAAAGGGAGCTTGTGAGTGGATTTACGGAGACGATCGTACCGGGAGCATCCGTCCTCGAAAGCGCGAATATCACGCAGACGATCGACTCGCGGACGTTAAGTGAAGACGATCGTCGCATTTGGGGGATGACGTCCGATCCGGGAAGTCAAGACTCATCCGAAGGCGCGGGTTCGCCGTTGATCGATCGTCGCGCCGTCACCGAAAGTCAGGTCGCCGTTCCGCAACGCCGTCTGGCTGGTTTGGACGATCACGCATTGCCAACTCATTCGGACTACGAGATCGTCAAGGTTCTTGGCGAAGGAGGAATGGGAACGGTCTATCTGGCGAAGCAAACATCGTTGGATCGCTTGATCGCATTGAAAATGGTTCGTCCGTTGGCTGCGGAGAAAGCGGAACGGCTACGTACAACCGGCAAGCTTGAAGAGACGGAAACCAATCGACGCAATCAGTTCTTGTCCGAAGCGATTGTTACCGGCGATCTGGATCATCCCAACATTGTCCCCATCCACGATCTTGCGTTGGCGAACAACAACGCCTTGTTCTATGCAATGAAGAAGGTCGACGGAACGCCCTGGTCCAAGGTGATCATGGATCTTTCGCAGGAGGAGAATCTGGAGATTTTGATGAAGGTGAGCGATGCGATTGGGTTCGCTCACGCGCGCGGCATCATTCATCGCGACTTGAAACCTGAAAACGTCATGCTGGGCGAATACGGTGTCGTCATGCTGATGGATTGGGGATTGGCGATTCCGAAGCCCGACTTTAAGAAAAAGGATTCGATTCAAAAGAACTTCGCGTTGGGCGGATCGCCCGCCTATATGGCTCCCGAAATGGCGACCGGCCCGATTGAATCGATCGGACCGGCCAGTGACATCTATTTGTTGGGAGCGATTCTGTTTGAAATCATCACGGGCCGCACGCCCCACGCCGGAAACAACCTGACCCAATGTCTTCGTTCGGCGGCGACAAACCAGATTGTCGAAGTCTCCAGCCGATATGACGGCGAACTGATGCAGATCGCTCGCAAAGCGATGGCGACAAAACCGGATAATCGGTTCACGAACGTCGCCGAAATGCAAATGGCGATCCGGCAATACCGTTCGCATGCCGAAAGCATCTTGATGTCGGTCCGAGCCGACAAGGATTTGGCGCAGGCCGAAGTATCCGGTGAATACAACGATTATGCTCGTGCCGTTTTTGGGTACGAGGAGGCGTTGACGTTATGGAGTCACAACGACGTTGCCACCCGAGGGCTCGAGCGTGCGAAGATCGCTTACGCCAGAACCGCCTTGCGGAATGAAGACTTTGAGTTGGGGCTCTCATTGTTGCAGGGGGAACGCGATCAATACCATGACTTGGTTACCGAACTGCAATCAGGACAACGCGAAAGGGATTCACGTCGCGGACGCTTGCGAGTCATGCGTCATGTCGCGGCGGCGTTGCTGGTCTTCATCATGCTTGGCGGCAGCGCCGCCCTCTTTTTAATCAACAAAGAGAAAGATCGCGCTGTCCAGGCAAGAGAGCGCGCCGATGCGAACGCTCTGCTCGCGGAAGCGCGACGTCGTGAAGCCGATGCGAGCTCGAAACTAGCGGAACGCAAGGCTGCTGATGAGGAGTATCAGCGAGGGATCGCTGAGCGAGAAGCGATGGAAGCGAATCGACAGCGTGGGATCGCCGATCAAAAGACTATTGAAGCAGAACAGAATGCTGAAAAGGCTCGGCAAGAGGAAAAGTTTGCAAATGAGCAACGAATCATTGCCGAGAAGAATAAGGAGGAGGCGATCCGACAACGCGAGGCCGCGGTCTACGAAAGCTATGTGGCGCAGATTGGTCTGGCGAAAGCGAGGATCGATCAGAACGAATTTGATGATGCCAGACGAATCTTGACCGAATTGAAATCGCAGTCGCCCGAAAGTGAAGCGATGGGATGGGAATGGCGTTGGCTGTGGCGACAGGCAAATCAATTCGACAGCGACCAGCCACTGTCCAATGCGGGACGCCATTTGTCAATCGATGCTTCGGGACGGTCCGCGATCGTGACGCTCGACGATGGGTCGTTGCAAAGAATTAGGCTCGACGATCAAGGACAGGTTGTCGACGAAGAACCAATCAAGCTGCCCGATACGTCACCGACTTCCGTGACGGCGATCTCACCCGATCAAACCGTCATCGCGACGGCGGGCATCGACGCGGTCATCCGTTTGTGGAACGCTTCGACGATGCAATCGCTGGGTGAATTGAAGGGGCATACCGCGGCCATCACATCGCTTGCGTTCGCGGATCAACAACGACTCGTCTCCGGAAGTGCCGATCGAACCGCTCGAGTCTGGAACCTTCCCGAGCGTCGCCAGGTCGCTCAGTGCTGGCACATCTCAGCAGTCCGCGACTTGGACTGTGCCGTCTTTGGCGACCGGTTACGTGTCGCGGCGGCGGTCGCCGATGACCGGGCGGGTCGAGGGGTCATTTGGGACCTGCAAGACGAAGCCTTCGAGCGAGTTGGTGAATTCGTGATGCACGAAGCACCTCTGACCGCGGTCGCTCTCACACGCGATGGATCGACCGCTGCTTCCGGAGACCGGGACGGACGTCTCTTCGTCTGGCGAACGTCATCGATTCAGCCAATCGATTATGCCAGGCAAATTACGCTGGCGGTGAAGAAATTGTCGGGCGAATCGATTGATGAGGATGACCGAACGAGTACGCCCAAAGCGGCCAAACCCAGCACGTCACAGCATCGAGAATTCATGGATCGCGTGAATGATCCGTCGATGAGGTTGATGGTTGCGGGAACGACGTCCGATCGACCAGCGGCACATCGCGATGCGATTGAATCAATTCAGTTCAGTCACGACGGACGGACGCTGTTGACCGCGTCAAGCGATTTCACCGGTGCCGTTTGGGATGTCGACTCGGGTGAATTATCGACAACCCTACGTGGGCACGGTGGTTGGGTTCGGGACGCCGTTTTCCAGCCGGGTCGAGCTGATCGCGTCCTTTCCGTGGGTGATGATGCGAGTGTGCGTACATGGCAAACGACATCATTGAAGGATGTTGCCGTCCTGCAGCCGCTGAAGGATGGTGCCGTGCGTAGGGAAATGCAACCGCACGAGGACGAGATTTGGTCGGCATCGTTCAATCGCGAAGGAACGAAAATCGTAACGGCCAGCCGCGATCACACCGCATGCATCGTGGAGATCGATCCGCAATCGTTGTCGTTCCGGAATACGGTCGATTTGGTCGACGATGTCGAGCGTTTGCGGGAGGGTTCGTCTTTTGTGGCATTATCGATGGCGATCGACAGACGAAATCAACGTTTGTTCATCGGCAGCGCCGACTCCACCGTTCGCGTTTGGAACTTGCTGAGTGGAGGGGAGATCGACAGCGCCACCGGTACGGGATTGAACACGACGCTGGCGGTATCCGATGATGGACGTTTGTTGGCGACGGGCAGCAGTCGCGACGACGCACGGTGCTTGGTATGGCGAGTTGGCCCGCAAGGTGAGTTGTCCGAGCAGCCATTGCTTCGACTTGGTGAACATCAGACAACCGTCACCGCCATCGCCATTTCACCGGACAGCCAGCAGATCTTTACGGGAGATCGCAATGGGGTGGGACGATTGTGGAATGTGAAGACGGGCGAAACCATTGGCCCAATATTCAACCAACATCGGGGTTTTCGCATCAACGCCGCCGCATTCATGCCTGACGGCAAACAGTTACTGATCGCGGCGGATGATCAAAACGTCTCCCGAATGGATCTGGCGACGCGAAAGCCGCTGGATATCTACCCGCATCGTGGATTCGTTACGCGGATCAGTCTGTCTCCCGATGGACTCCGTCTGGCGACGCTTGCTGAAGCGGCGAAGGATGGGGTCGTAAAGACGACGGCGACCGTTTGGGACTTGCGGACCGGAAAAGATTTCCTGGTTGGGACGGGAGTGCTGCGGGAGACAGCGGATGCAAACGACAACGCTGACAGTGGACAGATTGTGAACGTCCATGCCGGTGAATCGGGAATGCTTGTTACCTCGCATGCGGATCGGCAGGGGCGTGTCGTCAAGTTGTGGCGAATCCATGATCGCCAACCACAACTGGTCCGATCCCTGCAATTGCCTGCGAAGCTCGCTTCGCTGAGCGATGCGAAACTGTTCAATGGCGAACAATTATTGTCGCTCAACGGCGACAGCGCGTTTCTCTGGGACTTGAAGAATCTTGAACATCAACGCAGTTATCGGGCTCACGGCGAGGTCACCGATGCGGCGTTTTCATTCGATTCCAAGTACGTGGTGACGGGCAGCCGGTCGATTCGGATTTGGGATGCCGCGACAGGTCGATCGTTGCAAAAAATTGAATCACCGCATGACGGAGCGGTTCGCAGCGTGCGGTTTTCGCCGATCGTGGGAGATTACACCTTTGCCGCGGGGGGAGATGATGGTGTCTGCTGTCTGTGGCGTTGGGATCCTGAACGGCGTACTGTCGAGAAGCTCAAATCCTTGCAGGTTGCCGATCAACCGGCATTCAGGATTCACCAAGTACGGTATTCGCCCGATGGTCAGTCGCTGCTTGTCGTTGGAAGCGACGCGGTCGCCCGGTTGTGGCCAGCCGATGGAAACGAAGCACCCCTGGAGTTTACCGATCGATCTCAGTCCAGCGATCCAGCCGGGCAAACCGCTTACCTTTGTGGAGCGTTCTCGAGCGACGGGAAATGGATTGCCGTGGGCTGCGCGGATCGTCAAACACGGATCTGGCAATTGCCCAATGCGGACGATGTGCCCGCTGAGAAACATCCGTTCGATAGTCCGATTCGCGTCCTGCAGGGGCACGCCGATCGAGTCGAATCGATCGGTTTCTTGGGCAACGACCCGAATCATATTCGGCTGATGACGGCGAGTCGTGACAAGTCGGCGCGTGTTTGGGATCCGCGATTGAGCACGCCCGATGTGAGTGGCCGCGAGATCCTGGCCCTGCGAAAGCATTCGTTGGGAGTAACGGCGATTGATGCCGTTCCAGATGGCCGAATGATGATGACGGCCGGTCGTGATGGCAAGCTAATCCTGTGGCCCTCCGAATAGCTCTTGCATCAGATTGGTAGGGCCGTCGTGGGTAAAGCAACTCATTGCGATCCCCGCCCCGAAACGTAAGCATAACCTCTTTGGCTGCTAGCAATCTTTGGTGGGCATCGAGGATGCCTGCAAATGCAAGCCGTTCGGGTGTGAGAAAATGTACCACGTGCTAGCAGGGAGGCATCAACGATTAAACCGCATTTCACTGTTTGACCCATTTTAACATGCCGATGGGTTTTGGGGACGGATGCGTCTGGGGCTATCGAGCCTAGTAAAATGGAATTCAGGTTCAAGTAAACGTCGCGTGGTCAGAAATGAGGTGATTCGCTTCATTTGACGTGAAGGTATCATTTCGGACCACGCACGGTATAAATCGTTCGCAAGTGAGAGTCAGCGCGTGTCTGTGAGTTCAATCATGTCCAAGCGAAGCCACTGGCAACTGCGTCGCGGTATTGGGCGCATGTTGGAGTTGATGGGACGACGGACGATTCAGACGTTCGTGTCAGCCATCAATTTGCTGGCGTTGATCTGGGCGGTTGTCTTTGTCGCGGCCAGTCCGGCATCGTGGACTCCCATTACCCGAATGGTCTTTGCTCGCCAAATGTTGTTTACGGCGGTGGATGCATTGTTCGTCGCGGTTCGCATTTCCGCGGCTGTCGGAGTGCTTGTCATCGTTCAGGCCTCCTTGTGGCTCGACGCGGTGGGAGCATCGACCGAGGACATCACTCCCACGTTGTGGCGGGCGATTGTTCGCGAGATCGCTCCCCTGATGGCCAGCTTGGTTGTCATTGGACGCAGTGGAATTGCGATTTCGACGGAGTTGGCGACGATGCTCGTTAGCGGCGAAATCGAAGTCCTGGAGTCCCAGGGGGTCGATCCGATGACTTGTTTGGTGATGCCGAGAATTTTGAGCGTCACGCTGAGCGTATTCTGCCTTGCGATCATCATTGCGTCAACGATGCTGGTGACCGGTTATGTGGTGGGTTGGTTGATGAATGCGATACGCATTCCATGGTCGGCGTTCTTGGAAACATTGTTGCTGCAGATCAGTTCGCAGGATTTCTTGTTCTTCGTGCCCAAGACGATCGTCGCCGGAATGTTCGCGGGGGCGATCTGCTGCATCGACGGTCTTACGGTTCGTGGCACGTTGGCGGATGTTCCGCGGATCGCCAGTCGCAGCGGAATTCGCGCGATGACGGCGGTGTTTGGCATTTCCGCGGTTTTGTCAATTTTAATTTATGGTCGAATTTTGGTTTTCAAGATCTTTTAGGTTGCATGATGGATGCGAACCCAAACGAAGACGATCCACCGGTCCAGACCCCGGCGCGGCGAGAGGTGCTGGTGTTGGAGAACGTTTCGTTTCGGGATCCGACACGACAATCGTTGACTTTGCGAGACGCAAATCTTCGCTTGCATGAAGGGGAGTTCGCGACATTGGGCATCCCCATCGCGGCGGAGTGTCGATCGTTCACGTCGATGCTGCAAGGGTTGCGAATGCCGCAGCAGGGACGAATTTCCTTCGATGGGAAGAACTGGGAAGGTGACGATTTTTCACAACATGATTGGATGCGCAGCCGGATCGGACGTGTCTACGACGGCACGGCATGGATTGAGAATTTGAACATTTATGAAAACGTAACGCTTTCCGAACGGCATCACACACCTCGAACGATCGACGACATCGATCGAGAGCTGCGGGAGTGGTGCGACTTCTTCGAAATCGACGACATGCGAGGTCAACGTCCCGCGTTCGTTGGGAAGGCGTTCCTGAAGATTTGTGAATGGATTCGGGCGCTGCTCGGTTCGCCATTGTTATTGCTGTTGGAGCATCCGATGCGTTCGGTTCCACGAACACGATTCGATCAATTGATCAAAGCCTTGCGAATGATGACCAGTCGCGGAACGGCGGTGTTGTGGATCGGTCGCGAGAACGATTTGGATGATCTTACATTTCCCGAACAGACGCTTCATTATCGAGCGGTCAACAACAAGTTGGTCTTGATTGACGAAGGTGGCCAATGAACGATCCGTATCGTTTGCGTTACACGAATCAACTGGTGGGAGCATTCCTGCTGGTCTTGTTGTTGTTTTTGTTGATCTTATCCATCCTGATCTTTCAGACAAATGATTACTTCGTCGAGAAGCATTTGTACTGGATCGAAGTCGCGCAGCAAGATGTCGAAGGTTTGCAAAAAGGTTCGGAAGTGTTGATCTTGGGTGAGCGGGCCGGCGTCGTGGAGAGCATTCGTTATGTTGACGGAACGAGCAACGTGCGCGTCAATCTCGCCATTCGCCCCGAGTTCAGCAGCGAGATCTTCGCGTCGTCATCGGTCGCGCTGGAACGACGATTTGGTGTCGGTGCTCCGTTGCTGATCGTACGGCGCGGACTGCCCGAAGACGGCGTGCTGAAGCCGCTGCCGCCGGGAAGCCGGATCAAGAATTTCCAAGGTGAAGAAGATCGCTTGGATCAGTTGGCTCGCGAGGTGCAATCGGTCAGCGAATCGATCAGCAAGATTCAAATCGAACTTTCCCCCACGCTGGATCAGATCAGCAGTTCGGCTAGAACTTTCGAGAACCGGGTCGAAGGGAATGCGACACCCGCGTTCAACAAAATGGGGGCCGCGTCGGACGAGTTCGCGGAGACCAATCAAACGCTGCGGCCTCAAGCAACGCAAACGATGCTGCAGATACAACAGACGACAAACAATCTGGACCAACGAATTACCGCTTTGACGTTGCGAATCGATGAATTGCCCGATCGGATCAGCGATACCAGCGACGACGTCACGGTGGCCGCCGCCAAAGTCGGCAACACGACCGAGGATGCGGGGGCGGATTTTGCAAACACAATGAGTGAAGTTCGCGAGACGGCGAATGAGGTCGAACGGTTGGCCGATGAAGCGCGTCAGGTCGTTAAGTCGTTCAACGCGAAAGCGAAGATTTGCCGGGCACGGTCGAGCAATTCAACGCGACCGTGGACGACGCGCAAGACTTGGTTGGAGAAATCCGTAGCCATCCGTTGTTGAGGCGTTATTCCAATCGTCCGTCGACAACGCGTCAGACATCACCCTCCGGAATCCGCGCGGGGAGGTGGCAGATAATGTTGCGAAGGGGCTGCACTTTCATCGAGCGGGCGGATTCCAGCTTGCCGACATTCTTGACGCTTGTCGGCATTCTCGCGTCGTTTGTTGTTGTGACGTGTTTCGTCGGTTGCCATAGTTCGGGTTCGTCGAAAGCGACGATCGATCCGCAGTTGGCGGATTACTATGAAGAAGCAAGCGAAGCGTATGCGGAGGGTTATCTTGACGAAGCTCTTCAAGAGTATCGCAAGGTCATTCAACGAGCCTGGGCGATGGACGACCCTGTCGAGGCGGGCAATGCCGCGTACAACATCGCCGCCGTGATGACGAGCATGTCCCGGATCCCCGAAGCCAAGGATTGGTTGGTCGATGCGCGGGTCGAGCTTTATCGCGCTGGAAAGTCCGCGGGCAACACATGGTTGCTGGAAGCGAGCATCGCACAAAATCAAGGGCGTTTTGACGAGGCCGCCCGACTGATTCAACGGGCCGCGTGTTCCGATCCTCCGTGCGACGCCGATGATCATGAATGCCTGTGCGGACCGCATGACCCATGCGAAGAGAGCTGCATCGCGAAGATTCCCTGTGTCGGCGAAAAGTATGTCGAGCATAAGCAGCAAGCGGACTGCGAAGCGACGTTTCAGGTGCAGATCTATCTCGCCCGCGCGAAGTGGTTCGCCGAACAATACGAAATTGCGAAAGCGAAATCGAACTTCCGAGCGGCTTGCGAATTGGCCCAGGAGATCTGTGACTACAACCTGCAAGCCGATTTGCAAAGAACCGCCGCGATGATTCATTTGGCTTGCGGAGATTACCTGCAAGCAGGTTGGCATCTCGATATGGAGGCGAAGAACCTGCGTTTGGCCGGAACATATCGTGAGATCCCCGCGACATTGGAACTAGCGGCGGCAGCTTATGAACAAGCCGAACGCAAAGCATTGACCGCCGACCGACTATGTCGTGTCGCGCGGATTTGGTACGGTCGCGGTAACATCAATCGAGCATGGAGCTATGTCAAGGAAGCGATCCCCTTTGCCGAAGCTTCCTATTCGCAGACCACGAAGATTCGACTGGCTTTGTTGGTGCATGAGCTGCGGCAGACGATCGAAGAGCAGCAAGGTGACAGGGCACCCGATCCACGCGCCGATCGCGAGCGTGAACGAGAACGTGATCGCGAACGCGCGCGGGAACGCGACGCCGACGACGGTGATGAGACATCGGATGAAGCCGATCCATCGGATGGTGAAAAGCTCGAATCGCCACGACCCGACAGGGATCGCGCTGAAAAGCCACCGCTCGATCCGTCCGACGACGATTCACCCGAGAAAATACGGCCCGAACCAACACGGCCCGAACCAACGCCTCCTGAAACGCGGGATCGCGATGCGCCGCCGACCGACGTGGTCGAAAGTCCAGAAGATCGTCGCGAGCGGCAAGAACAGCTTGATATCGATCGCGAGCGTCAACGCGATCTGGAACGAGCCTTGGAACGAGCCCGCACATTGCGGCGATTGCAGGAACGGCAAGACGACGAAGCGATTGAGGACGATCGTTTGCTGCCGCGATTGATCGAACCCGAAAATCGTTTGCCTAGTCCCCGACCAGATTCAACAAAGCAAGTCAGTCCCATCAGCGAAGCACCGCTACTGATGCTGGAAGGTCCGATCACGAAAACGATACCTTATCGCGATCGATCGACGACGATTCGATCCAAATGAGGATCGCCGCCCCGCCAAGCATGGATGCTCGGTTAGGGAATCGCAATCGTCCCCAGGGTCAACCAGCCCGAAAGGTCTTCGTCTTGCTGTTGATTCGCGAATCGTAGCGGTTTACCGTTGGTCAGCGGGTGAACAACACGCATCAGAACCCGATGGCTTCCCGAAGAGAGTTTGCTGATGTCGAGCGTGGCGGTTTTGGAGAGCGGCATCGTTGTCGGAAGGATGCCTTGTAGCTTCAATGCCGCGACGGTTTGCGCCCCTTGGAGTTCATCATCTTCATTCATGAATGCAACTTCCGTTGGCCAGTCCGCGTAAAAGGGAGCCACACCTCGATTGTTGATATCGACACCGATCCAGAGCTGTTTGTTGGTTTGTGAAACGGCGAACGCGCAGCGTGAAATGTGAAAGTCGTATCCCATGCGACCAACTTCCTTCAATGCCCTCTGCATTCGCGATTTTGAAGCTTGCTCGCGAAACATGCCGGTGTCCAGCAGCCACGTGGCATGCGTTTGGGAAACGCATTCGTGAAAGTTTTGCGCTTGCTTGGGCCATGCCGATTTCTGATCGAATATCTTCCCCCAGACTTCGGGTCGGATTTCTCCGCCGATCGGCTGCGTCCTCCATTTTTCCATCGCGGCCTGACCGGCCGCCTTCATCGCCGGCATAAAGAACCAATCGTCTTCGTCCCTGCCGGTTTCTATCGTGGCCCAGGCGAAAGAGTCGTCGTGATATCCCAACGAGCGGCTCGCGTTTTCCGCTTGCGCGTAATGGTCCTTCCCCGCCGGGTAGCGAAGCAGCACAGGGGTCTTCTTAAAATGCCTTTCATAAGCATCGAGTACTTCCGCTTGAACCTCATGGCTTGCCCAGAGTTCATTGCGTGGATAGGTGTGCCACTCGCCCCATGTGCCCAACAGTCCGGCGGTGATGTAAGCCAGTCGAGGATCGCCATCGTATTTGTTCCCAAAAGCTCGAATGAAATTTTGCAGCGCCTTTCGTAGGCGTGGGTCACCGTAGTCGGGGGTTCGGCTTTCGCTGGGGGGAAACGGCGCGGTGTTTGAATTCATATAGACATGGACCTTCAGCCCGGCATCAATCAAGAATTGAGGAATCCCTTCTTTCCGCCCCGGATACTCGACAAAGATCCGCAGCACCATTTGATTGCCTCGCGACGCGATTGCGTTGAGGCTCTCTTCCAGCGGCCGCCAGTTGAACTGATTCTCGCCGATCATTAACTCGCTGAGTGCTTGATATCCGAACTCCATGCTGTGAGGGAATCGCTCCGGAATTGGATCTGCATACGGGACCAACCCCTTCAACGGATTGTCGACGGGGCTGTCTGCGGACTCCAGTTCGTAGGTTTGCATCGTCCCGAACGATTTGGGAGGTGTCTGGGCCATCGCGTGCCTAGCCCATAGACCTTGGATTGCACATGCGATCAGGAAACATATTGGCCCGAGATTGCCGATTCCCATCGAGTCAAGCCAACTGGGGACCGCGATTTTGTCAGGTCGTTCTAAGGTCATCGTGTCGGACTCCCGATGTTCAAGTTTGGTGGCGGACGATTACGGACGGAACCTTCGCTCGCGATGCAGCCGATTGCGTGTCATACCGTGCATCACCATGCACCCTCCGAATTGCGGCATAGCGAAAGCGTCGTAAGATCAACTGGAAATCATTAAAAGCGCAAGATCACATCAAACGCGTTCATCATCGATAAAGTTCATCATATCGAGTACGTCATCCCATTGGCACCTGTGCGACGCGTGTTTCGTTTCACAAGGGTGTCGAGAATTTTTGCTTCCGCTCGCAAATTTGGTGGGCGTTGGCGATAATGCGTCGCATTTTGAATGAAAGACGCGAGAAGAGCCAACGAATTATCGACTACTGAGCCGCCTGCTGGGCATCGTGTGTATTGATTGGCGGTTCGATGCTATTCAGTTTGCCGTGGGCGTTGCCTGCTTTAGCCTATCGCACGGGGGCAACGCAGCCAGGCATCGAGCAGATTGAATGGAATGGCGTCGCGGCGTTGCTTGGTTCGGTGGGTGTCTGCGTTGCCATCGGTTTAATCCTCATACGCGTCGGACGCGCGGGCAAGAGAGCACCGTTGTTTCAAAAGGAGGCAATGGCGGTTGTCGGACTCAGTTGGGTGATGGCGACGATCTTGGGCGCGTTACCTTTTTGGTTCAGCCGCACGCAGATTGCGCCGGGCGAAACGATCACTTTCATTGAATCGATGTTCGAGGCGCAGTCGGGTTTTAGCACAACGGGCGCCACCGTGCTTACCGACTTGGAGAATCCGGACATGGTGCCATACTGCATTCTGTTTTGGCGCAGCAGCACCCACTTCCTTGGCGGTCTGGGAATCGTCGTCTTATTCGTCGCGATACTCGGACAGGGTTCCGCTGGCAAAGCCATGATGCGTGCTGAGATGCCGGGACCGACAAAAGAAGGAAGCATGCCGAGAATGCAGGCCACCGCGTGGGCCTTTGCCGGTATCTACCTTGGCTTGAACATGATCCTTATCATCGTCTATCGCGTTGAAGGCATGTCTTTATTCGACGCTGTCTGTCATGGCTTTGGAACCATGGCGACCGGCGGCTTCAGCACATGGAACGCCAGCTTGGGACATTTCGATAGTCCGTTGATCGACTACACAACCATCGTGTTTATGATCCTTGCCGGCACGAACTTCACGCTGCTGTATCTGTCGATCTTTGTCAGCCCGATGCGATTGCTGCGCGACACCGAGTGGCGAGTTTATTTGGGAATCATCGTCGTTGTTTCGGGCTTGATCATTTTCTTTGGGATGCGAGGTCCCGACAGCGGCTTCGAGACCGCCGACGGGGCACTGCGTTACAGTCTGTTCCAGGTTGTTTCGGTGATCACAACGACTGGATACGGGACGGCCGACTTCGACCATTGGAACAATTTCGGACGTGGCAGTCTGCTGTTGCTGATGTTCGTTGGCGGCTGTGCGGGGAGCACGGGAGGAGGGCTGAAGGTGATCCGTCACGTCCTTTTCTTCCGCATCTTGGTGCTGGAGGTTGAGCGTGTTCATCATCCACGCGTTGTGCGACCGCTCCGCCTAGGTGGCAGTCCACCTGAAGAGCAAGAACTTCGCAAGTCGATCCCGATCTACTTTTGCTTAATCTTGGGAATCTTTATTGCGTCGTGGTTGGTGCTGATCACTTTTGAACCATCCAGCACATGGGGTGCCGTGCGCAGCGATCGCGCCGACATTGCCGCTTCGCTGGAGGCAACCGAACCGGCCCAGATTCCTGAAGCCGCCGAACGTGCGATTCGAGAAAACACACTCGATGAAAAGTTGCTGGACTGCGCCGCCGCCGTGGCCGCGACGCTCAACAACATCGGCCCAGGTCTCGGCGTTGCGGGGCCGACAAAGAATTACGCCGTCTTCAGCCAAGGAGCGAAATTGCTGTTCGTTTGGCTGATGATGTTGGGACGCGTCGAAGTCTTCAGCGTCTGGTGCTGTTGATGCCATCTTTCTGGCGAAGGTTTGATCGATCTTAACTGAAGTGCGTCGCGTGGGCACACGGCGTTCATGCGTCGCGTGGCCGGAAATGAGTGATTCGCTTCATTAAATGCAATAGCATCATTCCAGACCACGCACGGTATAACATGTTGATTTCGTGCCACTGGCTCTGGCCAACAGAAACCGTCGTGACAGCGAAAATCCTTCGCCGTGTGGTACATGGCGGCAATTGTTGGTATTCGGCACAACCTCATTCTGAAAGCGTACTACACTCATCTAAAGAGCAAAAGGCAAAGAATCCAAGGTTTCATTGTCGCCTGCATGCGAAAAAGTTACTGAGCATCATGAACTCCATGGTTAGCAACGATGAACGATGGCGTGAGCCAGCGAAAGGCGGTGTCGCATGAGCACAATAAGATATAGTCACGCGACACCACCTGCGGACGTCAGCATCGACGCACCATCGACTCGGCTATCCCTTTGGCGGTTGGTTCCCACCAGTGCCACCATCCATTTTACGGAGCATGATCATGATACCTCAGTCAGCCTCGAACACCGGAGCCATGCCTCAAAAGCTCCCGTGGGTTTGGGGACTGGCCCCCAAGTACGCTGGGCTCTTCGAAATGGAATTCGGAAATCTTTTTCCGAATCCGTATTGACCAAAAGAAAGACCGTCGCTGACCTCTTTGCATTTTTCTTCGTACTCCGACTCAGAATGCAAGGATTGCGTTGTATGCTAGTGCCCATGAGACAACGGTTACGACCCCGTAAACGATCCCAAGCGAAACAATTGTGCAGCAAATCAAAATCGCTCGACCATCTCGTCTATTTAGCCAATACATCAATCCCGTTGCGGCCAACAAGCAAAGAATTAGAGTGAAGCCGTGCAGGAACGTCACGTAATACCACCCGAGGAGATTCATCCATTGCCGTGATCCCCAAACGCGACAACCAAACAAAAGAACAACGAACGCTGGAATCAAAAATAGCGTGAACACTCCTAACGCTAAAGCGCATGACGGTGTCTTGGAGTTTACAGGTTCGCGCATGCTAACTCAAAGGTAACGAATTTGAGCCGGAATTGCCGTTCCAACTTGGCGGTATATATGGACCGCAGGGACGCGTAGTTCCAGGTCCATCATTTGTGTTTTCATGGTTCCTTTTCGTCAACAGCAATCCTCGCATTTACGCTCACTGGGCTTGTAGTAGCACTTCGCATTTCTTCCGCACTGTCTCCCGCTTGCGTTTTCTGCAAAATCGGCTGGTTGCATTACGCTACAACAATAACCTGTGAATTTATTTCGTGTTGCGTCACTGAGTTGATAGAAACAATAGGAAGGTAGATTCCGCCCAGGGTTACAAATTGCAACATCAGACAGTTTCTTGATAAACAAAAGTACTCGAGCGTACGAACTATTGACGCGCATCGTCATTCGGCAATTCCAAACGCAATGCTGAAACGGCATGCTATCGTAATTAGCCGACGGACCGTGCGGAACAATATCGTGGATAAAAGTATCGCCAAGTAATGTTAGATTGATTTGAGTAATCTGGTCTAGCAAGCTCGCCCCGGACGGACAGGCTGGTCCTGGGGGACCTACTAATCCTGGAGGACCTCCAAGCCCCCCGCCGGACTCTGAGGGCGGTGATCCATAGCCAGGTGGCGGCGTTCGCCCAAGATTCCAGTCGTTTCCCATCGGGTCAACCCACATCCGAGGTTGGGATCCTAGAAACTCGAATAAATTCAATCCTCCCCTGTACCCACTGGGATCTCTGGAGCAGAATCTGCCGAGTTGCGAATCGTAG
>JAWKTL010000088.1:0-15649 GCA_041399105.1 Pirellulaceae bacterium
GATTGATTTCAGCGATGTTTACCCGACACTCGCCGAAGCCGCGGGAATTCCCATGCCAGCCTCCGATACGATCGACGGACGCAGCTTTCTGCCTCAAATCCAGGGGAAGCCGGGAGATCCGCGACCATGGGTTTTCTGTCACTATCAACCGTATTGGGGTCGATTCGAGGGAGCCCAGTTTGTGCGCGATCAAGATTTCAAGCTTTATCGCGATGGTCGCTTTTATCGTATCGCTTCGGATTTGACCGAGTCGAACGCTCTCGGTAGTGCGCCGTCGACGCCCACGGCTCAAGCTTCTCGAAGCAAATTGGCGAAGGGGCTGCAATGGGCACCTCCCGCCCCGGCCATTGAAGGTGGTCCAAATGCGAGTCGGCGTCCGGTTTATCCTGACTGGAAGCGCTTTAACGAAGATCCCAATGACTGAATTCGATGCGTTGATTGATCGGTTGACCCGAGCACGGCAGCGGGCACGCGATCCATCGCCGGTTATCGATTGGGTGGCGAGTCCTTCGATTTCACCATGGATCGTGATTCCAGGTCCTGATGTGAAATCCCGATGCGTCGAACTGTACCCGAACCGTTCCGTCGCGAGCGGTGATGTAAGCATCCGCTCCCGTCTCGGAAAGTCCCGTGATGACGCGGGGATCGATCGCGCGCTCCCCTCCGCTGGCGACAACCGCGGCGGGACGCGACCAACGCAAAATCGGATAGATATCTTGAGACAAGCTGCCGTGATGCGGTGCCATCAAGACGCCACCGGCAATGGGTTGGGATTGCGCCAGCAAAATCCCCGTTCCCGGGTTCTCGAGATCTCCCGGCAGCAAGAGGCTGTGGCCGAAGCAATCGATTTTCAAGACGATGCTGTTTGCATTGTCTTTCCCGATCAAGTGCTGCGTCGTGGGATGAAGGACTTCAACGCGAACGTCCGGCATTGACAGCATCGTCTCGCCCGCGGCGATCTTATCCACCGGTACGTTCCGAGAGGCGAGAGCGATTTGCAGTTCGACCATCCCCGGTTCCGTGTTGGCAAACAGTTCGTGCGAACCGACGATTCTGTCAACGCTGAATCGTTCCAGTAAACCTGGAATCGCATTGTAGTGGTCGGCGTCCGCATGAGAGATAACGATGCCGTTTAAACGACGAAGCCCTTCGCTCCACAAGACCGCTTCGATCGGCCACCTTGCGAAAGCGGCATCACCCAGACGCCCCGCGTCGTAGAGCCACGACTCGCCGTTGGGAAATTGAAGCAAGACGCTTGTACCGTGCCCAACGTCAATGAAGGTTGCCACAAATCGATCGCTAGGGGGCGTGCGGATGGCGAGCATCCACGCAATTGCAATCCAGGCAACCGTTGACGTGAGAACAACCGGCTTGCGGTATGTTTCAGGTTTCAGAAAGGCAACGCAAGCAATGCCCGCATAGAACGTAAACACGAGCCAGCCCGGTGGCGATGGCAGCCAGAAATACGCCATCGATGGACGCCATCGATTCGACGATCCAAGCGATCTGCTGCAATGACCATTGGCACAGCGATCCCGTCCAGTTCCCGAACGGTAGCCAGATGCCTCCAAGACAGCGGTTAACAGGCCGGAGATCAAAGCGACCGTCAGGGGAATCCAAAGGATCACGTTGGCGATGATCGAGACCGGTGAAACGATGTGAAAGTGATACCAGACCAACGGCAATCCGAGGCACCAGATCCAGAGCTCATGCGGACGACCTGCACGATGCTGGACACGATTTGTTTGAAACGACGCACGATCTTTGTCCAGCGACTTCGCAGCAGTTCCTCCAACGGATCGACGGAAGGTTCAGGCTCCGGCAGCGGGGTGGAAAGCACAATGGTGGCGACCGCCAGAAAAGACAGATGGGTGCCAGACTTGGCTAATGGACAACGGATCGAGCAGCATCAGCAAGATCGCAGCGGTTGCCAGCGTATTCATTGAATCGGTGCGACGCCCAAGCATCTGCCCAATCAGGAATAGAGTGATTAACGTGGCGGCTCGAATGACCGGCGGCCTCGCTCCCGTGACAAGCATGTAAATCAGGCAGACGAGATTACGCATGACAACACGCAGTTCGGGGCAGTCCCACGACGAACGCCAACCAGAGACCGCCGCGACCGCTACAATGCCGACGTGCAACCCGCTGACCGCCAACAGATGGATCGTGCCTGTTTCAATAGTCGATCGCAACGACGATCGACCGCTTCTCGCCGCCCCAGAACCAATGCCTCGCCAAGCAGCCGAATCCTGATCCAGATGGGACGTGATCGCGTAATGGCCTCGGTCTCCGATCCAGTGGGTCAAACGCGCAAGCACCACGTTCCACGTTGCAGCAAACGGACTTGTTCGGGAGAATCGGCATGCAACCGCACCAACTGTCGGCGAGAACGATAGATCGACTGCAATCGACTTCGCCGGATTGGAGGCCGCCCCGATGCATTGCCTTTGCATGCGATTCGAATGCGATCCCCTGCAGCAGACCTTCGACCACGCCATCGACCACCACGCGCGACCGCCCGCTGGATGGTCGATAATCGAAGCCGTCGCGAACTGCAACGACATCGATTTCAAAGACGACTGTCGTGCATCGATCTTGGCTTCCGAACGCTGGTCCGCCAAAGTGTCGGGGCGTGACTGCACGGGGGATGCGACCAACGCTTCAACAAACAATGGTTGCCAATCTTCCGAAACAAATCGGGACAGATTGCTTTCAGGAAATAGTTATTGACAGTGGTGATAGAGGCTCATCGTCAGTGCAAAGAGGATGAGGACGGCGGCCGTGCGAAATCGGTTCCAGATCGCCGTTGAGACAAGGGCGACCATTGCCGCCGCGATCATCGCCAGCCAAATTCGGTTTGGATGGAGACAACGCAGTCCAACGCGATCCCACCGACTCCCGCAATGGGCAGAACGAGCATCGGCTGACGTGACAGGTGGAGCTTTTGCCGCGTCAGTCCGATTTGCGTTGCCGCTGAAGAGGCTGGACGAGCGTCCGCCTACTGCTATCCCCTTTGGAAATCGATTGACGTGCGTGTCTGGAATGATGCTTTCATTTAATGAAGCGAATCACCTCTACGGCCATGCGATATATATCAAGCACAAAACGAGTGGCTACGTTCCATTTCGGTGGATCATCCGTTATCGTTCTGTTCATAATGAGGCTCTATCTTACCTTGAAAACCTATGAAGGATCAGCCATGACAAAGAATGTTCTGAATCGGACGGCTCGCGGGTATCGTGACGCTGGCCACAATGACGATCGTCACAAGCACGTACGCGGACGTCCGTGTGCCCTCCATTTTTGGTGGCAATATGGTGCTGCAACGCGACCAAGAAAATCCCATCTGGGGTTGGGCAGAACCGGGCGAAAAAGTAATCGTCAAGGTCGGCGACCAACAGCACGAAACAACCGCCGGGGACGACGGTGCGTGGCGCGTGACGGTGCAGCCGATGTCTGTCGGCGAACCTCGTTCGATCGTCATCGAAGGGAAGAATCGTTTGGAATTCAACGACGTCTTAGTCGGCGAGGTCTGGTTGTGCTCGGGACAATCGAACATGCAATGGTCGGTATCTCAGTCCAACAATGCGGATTTGGAAACATTGACCGCGAACTTTCCGAATATCGCTTGATCTCCGTGCCGCGAGTCGGGACTCAGGAGGAGCAAGATGATTTTCAAGGTGAATGGCGACAATGCTCCACCGAAACCGTGGGCGACTTCTCCGCAGTCGGTTACTTTTCGACGACAACTTCATCAATCATTGGGCGTGCCGATCGGCCTGATCGACAACCTTGGGGTGGTTCGGCGTGTGAAGCGTGGGTGCGACGCGACTTGCTGCAAGCCGATGAAGCATACGGGCCATTGTTGGAACGATGGGCGGCGGAAGAGGCGAAGTACGAGGAACTGAGCGCCGCCGAGCTCAGAGAACGATCAACAGAAGAAGGCTTTGCAGAACTTGAAGCAACGTGACGGGGCAGCATCGTCCAGGCAATTTGTGCTGCGGCGTGCTGAATCCGATTATCGGTTACGGCATTCGGGGAGCGATTTGGTATCAGGGGAATCGAACGCAAGCCGGGCCTATCAGTATCGAGATCTGTTCCCGCTGATGATCAAGTCATGGCGAGAAGAGTGGAAGCAGGGTGATTTCCCGTTTTACTGGGTCCAGCTTGCCGACTTCAAGAACGAAGTTCAGCAACCCGGCGACAGTGATTGGGCGGAACTTCGCGAAGCACAGACGATGACGATGGATCGTTTGCCGAATACCGGCGAGGCGGTGATCATCGACATCGGCGAAGGACGTGACATTCATCCTCGCAATAGCAGGATGTTGCATTGCGATTGGCCCGTTGGGCGCTCGCCAACGAATATGATTTGCCGATCGAGTACCAAAGCCCTCGCTATAAATCAATGCAAGTTGATGGGAGTAAGGTCATGTTGACATTCGATCATGTCGGTGCGCAAGGCTTGTACACCTTCGACGTCAATCAACCGATCGGATTCACGATCGCCGGCGAGGACAAGAAGTTCGTTGAAGCGAATGCAAAATTGGTTGGCAAGGATACGATCGAAGTTTGGAGCGACGAAGTGAAAGATCCCGTTGCCGTGCGCTACGCTTGGGCGGATAATCCGATTGCCAACGTTACCGCGAGAAACGGATTGCCCCTGACGCCATTCCGCACCGATGACTGGAAAGGTGTAACGGCGGATGCCAAGTAAGCGACGGAGTACCGCCACGACGCTGTAGGCTCGTGCCATTTTTTAAAGAATGTTCGTGGAAGACTGATGTCACTTCGTCTTCCATGTCGCATTCGTGGCTTCTATATCAACAATGAACGCATTTGACGTTATACCGTGCGTGGTCTGGAATGATGCTTTTGCATTAAATGAAGCGAATCACCTCATTTTCGGCCACGCCACGTATATCTTGCATCAATGCTTATCAGTTGATCTTGCAACGTGCTCGCTCTAGGGGGTCAACCCGAGCAACGTACGACCTTGTTGGTGCGTTGCGAGCCGTTGCGCCTCGGTTTCAAAACCGAGCGTCTGTTCGGCGAAGATGGTGAGCGGATCGGCTTCAATGTCTTGGTAGCCAACTCCTCTCGGATCAATACCCTGAAGGTGCAGCAATAACGCCATGGCGGTATCTCGAACCTGAGTCTGGATAGCGCGACGCCGAATCGACGCAACTTGCCAGATTTGACAAACGCGCTCGTCGGCCAAGAAGGTCGTTAAATGTTTTTCAGATTCTTGCGGCTGGTGTTGAGCGAGAAAAAGCAGGGCCATTTGCACGGCGGCTGGAGGAGCATGGGATTGCCTCAGCGTTTCGACGGACATTTGGTGAGCAAGTTCGTTGCAGCCGTAAAGCATTGCGATCCGCAAAGTCGAACGACTCGCATAAGCGCTTGATTGGCGTGATACCCAACTACGCACCAAACGTAAGGTCGCTTCTCGGTTGCTCCCCTGCGTTAGACTCTCAATGGTCGGACCGCACTGCAGACCGCATCGAATATGGCTTCCCAATACCGGAACTTGACATATCTTTTCGTTGGTCGCGGCCAACAGCATCATGCTCCAAATCAGCGGGTCGCCTGAATGTAACCGCTGCGAGCTTGGTGAAAGATAACGCTGCTGGTCCACCAATTGGTTTTCAATGTCATAGGACGGATCATCTTCGACGCGTTGAAGCCACTTCATAAACGCGATATCGTGATCCAACAGTCGCCGGTAGAGTCCTCGTCCTGAAGCGTCGTCGCCGCAGGCCGCTCGGAATGGTTGCCAACCGGGCAAGCGATATGACCGCAATGGGTCAAAGTGAGTCAGCAGATGATTCAGTTCCCGACGGATCGTTTCATCATTGATTCGCTTTATCAACCGACGACACTGCATTCGAACTTCCGCATCGGGATTATCGCGTTCCGATTCCAATGCGTTGATGGCCGGCTCTCCACAACGCAAGATGTTATCGGCCGCCCGCTGTCGGGTTAGGTAGCTGTCCGAATCGAGCAGGCGAATGGATTCCAGCACGTTTGCGTGGATATCTGTTTCCGCGTTTGCGATATCCTGGCAATAACCGGGGATACAGATCATCGCGAGGGCGACATGGCCGCCCAGTGTGATCGCCGCGAATGTCTTTTGATTTGTCATCGTTTACGAGGCGTCTTGAAGTCTGGCTGGCGCGGGGCGGGTGAAACGTAGCGCAATCATTTCATTATGCCCTTTGATCCGACAGGCGGTTGGGTTGACCGAGGCATTCTGATAAAACGGAGCTTTGCAACCGATGGGACAATCGTTGCAAACGCTACAAATTGAGATCGTCTCGACGCGACGAACCGATTGTCGAAGCTTCGCGAATGGAACTGGAACATTTGATATCCGTCGGGCGCGAACGTGTGCTCAGTCTCTTTTAATGGAATGCACCTTATGCGGATTCTTCTCTTTGAAGATCATTTGACCGATCAGTTGGCCCCCATCACAACCAGCCGTCCCGCCTATGCAATCACCTGCGCGAGCTATCGGCTGATTGACTGGATTCGTGAACTTGGCAAGCCGATCACGGCCGATGTCCGCTCCTATTTGAAGCCGATTCAAACGGCCGATTTCTCCGACTTGGAAAGCTTCGACAAATGGAAAGCTGACGACGCGCAACCACTATTGGCGATCAATGCGCGAGCTGTTCCCAGCGTGAAAACATTCGAGGCTTTACGAAAGCTTGTCGATTTGAATCAGACCGGCATCGTTCGCGACGGACAGGCGATCGCCGCAGTCGTTTTGATGCCGGCGGAGCAGAATGATCTTGCGCCGGGAACCGACAAAGGTTTCGCGCAAAAGCTTGCTTCATTGGACGACCAGAGAAGGTTCGTATCAGTCGAGGACTTCACGATCGAACTGTTTCAATGGCCGCACGACGTCATTCGACAGCACATGCAGTTGATGAATGCTTCGCTGGAGTACCGACTGGCGCATGGCGAATATGAACAGCGACAGGACGGCGTGTTTGCGGCTCACGGCGCAACCATCGGGGACTACTCGGTGATCGACACATCCCACGGACCGATCCTGCTGGACAGCAATGTTCAGGTCGGACCCTTTTGCTATTTAAGCGGACCGGTATACGCAGGTCCGGGGACGCGTGTGATCGAGCACGCTGCATTGAAGGATGCGGTGTCGTTGGGACACACGGTTAAGATTGGTGGCGAAGTCGAAGCATCGGTCATTGAACCGTATACCAACAAGCAGCATCACGGATTCTTGGGGCACAGCTATTTGGGCAGTTGGATCAATTTGGGAGCCGGCACGTGCAACAGCGATCTGAAGAACACCTACGGTCGCATCAATATCGAATACAACGGTCGCAAGGTCGCTTCGGAAATGCAGTTCCTGGGCTGTATTGTCGGAGACTACGCCAAGACCGCGATCAACACCGGGATCTTCACCGGCAAAGTGATCGGCGTTTGCAGCATGTTGTATGGATTTGTGACGCAGAACGTCCCAAGTTTCATGAACTATGCTCAAATGTTCGGGCAGGTCGCCGAGATTCCGCCCGATGTGATGGTCGCGACGCAGGCCAGAATGTTCGCTCGCCGGAAGGTTCAACAGCGACAGTGTGATATCGATCTGATTCGAACGATGTACGATCTGACGGCAAGGGAACGTGAAGAACCTGATCAAATTGAAATCTACTAGGCGTGCCGACCCCGCAATTGACTAGGCTCAGGCTGGGCCACCGCAAAAAGAAACGCTCTAACGTCGTTACGCTAGAGCGTTTATCGGAGAAATTAGTCACGCGGCTTGCGTTTGGCTACGCAAACGGATCGTATTTGCCGGGCGTTGGAACGGGGTAATTTCCGTTCTCGTCTTGCGTTGTCGGTGGCGTGCTGTTGAGTGTGTACTGATCGATGCCGGGGCACAGATCCTTACCTTCGGCCAACAGCTTGTCCCATGTAACAATCTTGCCGGAGTAGCATGCTTCGCGGCCAAGGATCGCTGTGAAAGTGCTTTTGGCTCCGTACTCACCTTCGTTATAAATCTCGCCAGCCATCAAAGCTTCGATCAAATCGTGTTGCTCTTGTTGATGTCCGTTAAGTCGTTGGCCATCAAATTTCCATGCGTTTGGTCCATCGATACGTCCCGATGGATCCGCGGTCCCCTTCGATCCGTGAACCGCTTCGCCCACATGATTCCAGGCACCCGAAAGATGCCGCCCTTGGCTGAACATCTTCGTGCCGTCGGCGAAGGTGAACTCGCAGAACGTGTGATCAAAGATCTGGCTCTTGCTGGCATCGCCTCCCATGCGTTGCTCGCGTCCGCCCATGCCATTGCATTCGACGGGATACTCGCCCTTCACCCAGCAACCAACATCCAAATTGTGAATGTGCTGCTCGCAGATTTGATCACCGCATACCCAGTTGAAGTGGTACCAGTTATTGCACTGGAAAGCCATTTCCGATTGCCCTTCCTTACGCTCGCGATACCAGATTCCGCCGCCATTCCAATAAACGCGTTGAGCGATAATGTCGCCGACCGCTCCGTCGTGAATCCGGGCGATCGTCTCCTTGTATTGCGGTTCGTGGCGTCGCTGCAACCCGATGGCGACCATCAAATTTTTCTTCTTCGATTCCTCCACGGAAGCTAGAACGCGGCGCACGCCGGGAGCGTCCACCGCCACTGGCTTCTCCATGAAAACATGTCGTCCCTTGTTGACGGCATACTCAAACTGCTGTGGCTTGAAGCCGGGAGGAGTCGCGATGATGACCAAATCACAATCGACATCGATCGCTCGCTTGTAAGCATCCAGATCGGTGAAGATATGCTCGGGCGAGACGTCGACTTTCTCTTTGTGCTTGTTCGAGAGGCTTTGAACCGCACGATTGGCGTTGTCTTCAAAGGCATCGGCCACGGCGACCAACTTGGTGTTACCTTTCGTGTTGAAAATTTGATTCGCCGCCCCCGTTCCACGACCACCACAGCCAACCAATACGAAGCGAATCTCGTCGCTGCCAGCGGCGTGGGCCGTGCGAGCAATCGAAGTTGACAATGCCATGCCGGTTGCGGCGATCGACGACGTCTTCAAAAAGCTGCGTCGTGAGGAATCATTTTGCATCATGGATATCCTTGTGTTAATCTTTGGGTACTTGACTCGATGTTTGCCGTCGGCACCAAAACAGCATCAATGAGGGAATGAAACGGTCCTCAATTCGACGCAAACGATCTGTATTGTTGGTAATCAGTATAAACGACCGATACGACCGATGGGACCGTGAAGGCACCTTTTTCCCACAACAAGGGAATCTGGTCGGCCAACATGCAAAAGTTTGGCGACCATCCAAGCGGGATATTCGGTTTCGAGCCAAAAAACACCGTCGTACTCGGACCAATCGCCTTTGCCGCGCGGCACTCCCGGCTGTATGCTTTACACAGTTGAGCATTCTTTCATTAGAGTGCTGGCCGGTTGGCCAAGGACCAAACGAGAGCTTCTCCTTCTTTTATAGGCGACGTTGTCTGGGGCCACACGATGGTTTGCTTGTATTGCCCATCGTGACGATACCGTGCGTCGCTGAAGCTGGCAGTTCATGGACAGGATTCAGACCTTGCCGTTTCAGTTCGCCTGAAGTACGTACAGGAAAACAGTGGTAATTGTTTACTGCGAAGTCCCGCGACTTTCTTGTTTGTCGGGGAACGTCACCTGAATGTGACAAGTGCCCTGCGCGGAAAATTCCATCAAGAACGCCCATTGCATCTCCGGCAGCATTGGCCTGAAGTCCAACCTGCGGAAGTTTGCCGTTGTTCCATTCAAACGGAAGACATGCGCCGTCCACACCAATCGCATCGCTGATGATGCAAGCAACCGCCGACTTGACGAAACCCTCTCAAAATCCATTTCGTCGGCGACTCTAGAATTTAGGAAACCATTTTGAAGACATTTCAAGAACTCGATCTGATCGCTCCCATCCAACGCGCATTGATCGATGAAGACTACCAAACTCCCACCCCCATTCAAGCTCAAACAATTCCCGCGGCACTGGCCGACTGCGACATTCTGGGTTGCGCGCAGACTGGAACGGGAAAGACTGCGGCGTTCGCGCTTCCCATTCTAAATCTTCTCGGAAGCCAACCACGCAAACCGATTTCAGGCCACCCGGCTGTCCTGGTGCTTGCACCCACGCGAGAACTGGCGATCCAGATTGGTGAAAGCTTCGCGGTTTACGGACGTTACCTGAAATCTCGCGTGGCTCTGGTTTACGGCGGCGTCAGCCAGCACAAGCAGGTTCGCGATTTGCAGCGTGGTGCGGACATCCTGGTGGCGACCCCAGGCCGCTTGCTTGACCTGATGAACCAAGGCCACGTCCATTTGAATCGGTTGGAGGTTTTCGTCCTTGATGAAGCTGACCGCATGCTCGATATGGGATTCATGCCTGACCTGAAAAAGATCGTGGCCAAGCTGCCCGAAGATCGGCAGTCCCTCTTCTTCTCGGCAACGATGCCTCCGAAAATCGTCGAACTGGCGAATCGCTTGCTGTACAATCCCGTCAGTGTCGACGTCACGCCGAAGGTGAGCAGCGTCAAGCGGATTGAGCAGCAGGTGATGTTTGTCGACAAAGGCGACAAGGTATCCGTTCTGCGAAAGATTCTGCTCAGTGACGACGTGGAACGAGCCATCGTCTTTACGCGAACCAAGCGCGGCGCGAACACACTTGCCGAGAAGCTCATGAAAGGAGGCATTCGATCCGGCGCGATTCACGGCAACAAATCACAAGCCGCGCGGCAGAAAGCACTTGAAGCATTTCGCCGGTACGATGTTCAAGTCCTTGTCGCCACCGATGTTGCCGCGCGAGGAATCGATATCGACGGGATCACGCATGTCGTCAACTTTGACATGCCGACCGAACCGGAAAGCTATGTCCATCGCATCGGACGGACGGGACGCGCGGGAGCCGCTGGAATCGCGATCTCTTTCTGTACCGCGGCCGAACATGATGAACTGCGCGCTATCGAGCGACTTGTCGGCGATTCGCTTCAAACGGTCGGCGAGAAACCCAAGAAGCTGAGTCCTCAAGAAGCCCAGCAGATGCGAACCAGCACGCGTCGTCCGTCTCGGTCAAAGCGGCCCGCCGGTCGAAAACAAGCATCCGCCAAAGTGGCGATGTCGACATCCAGCGCATCGCGGTCACCCAATGCGCCGGTTGCCAGACAAGCCGCGAAACCGAAACCCAAACGTCCCCGCAGACCAGCCAGCATGTGGGCTGAAGTTAACTGAGAAACGGTTCCAATACTCGCCTCGGCATAAGTCTTTCAGTTCAATCAGAAGTTGAGCTTTAGATTGCGGTTCCGAAGTACCGGACGTTACCGAGACCGTTGCTTTGGCCTGAGGCCGGCATAATCCATTAGCTGCCAATGCCGCCCGCCGGGCTAAAGTTGTCATTGTTTTGGTTCCAGGCCTGACGGCCCCGGTAGTTTTTGTTTCGGCTCCGGCCCAAGCGGAGATCAACGCGTTGCGGCTGATTGCGTTTTGTTTAATGACTTATGCCGCAGTGATTACCTGGAGAAAGTCCTAGAAAGCCAGCAGAGGAACCAGCTCCCTCTGCCAAAGCGGATGTGCATGACAAGGTTTGCAGAATTTGACTTGCATCGACGATATGTCTTTGATGGCAAGCCGCTAACCTTGTGTAGCTGCGAAGCAGCGATAGTGCATAGCCTGGGGCGCGAGCCCCAGGTGGGATGAAGCCACAAAGCTGGAAGCTGCGAAGCAGCGAAAGCACGCCGCGCTTTCGCTGCTCCGCAGCTTCCCGATCCGACACGATGGATCCTGGCGATCGCGCCCCAGGTTATGCACTATCGCCGCTCCGCGGCTGGTCCTTTAGAAAAACCTAGACGAACAAGCAATGAACCCGATCGCGGTTCTCACCATCCGTAAACCATGTCATGCACCCCACCAAAGCAGCTCTTCCTCCCTGGATTTGCGGCCCACGCCGCGTACTGCTAGAATCCATCTCCGGTCCATCGGCCACCCCAACATGAAAACCACCCGCGTTGGACCGACCGAAAAAGTTCAACGCACGATCTATCTGTCATTGCATCCATGCAACGATAGATCGATCGCAATTCGTTTTTCTGTGGCAAAGCATGAGATTTGGACATTACGGCATGGCGAAAGACATTTACGTCGCCAATGTTTTGGTGTCGCTACTTTTTCGTCGACGACCGTTTTGTAGACCTTCCGATGACTATTTCGCACCGTCTGACAACATCGCAACGACGCTGAATCTGTCGCCAAGCGCCAAGTCTTTTCATTGTCCCTGGTGCTGGTGCCACACTCTACGTTTCTGAGCTTATTCCAACCGCTACCACAACCCAACTGGGGTGGGAAGACAATTGTCACGGTCATCCTCATGCGTTTCGCTGGTCCGAGACACTCAACATCGCTCAATCTGCAGGCTCCCGTTCGCAATTGGACTTAGGCAACGCGTTGTTGCTCCTGTCCCTGTTTTCACCGATCACGAACGCTGATCGCAATGTCGTGGTTCCACTCCTCTGCGGTCGGCACTTCAGCACATTCGATACTGCATCCTGTCGTCGACGTAATAATTGACTCGTGCTCGATTACGGATGATGATTTCAGCTGGCTTCGTGTTGGCGAAAAGTATTGCTGCTCCGGTGACGCTGCCGCATCCCTTCGTGTTGCGGGGAATGATTCCTTCCACACGATTTGCTAACTGTGCTTTCTCAAACGTCACGTTGAGGGACGATCGCTCGACACTTCAAAAGCCACATAACCAAATTAGGCGTTGAAATCGCGCACCGTGCGGAAGATTGTCGGCGGGGTTGAAGGGGGATTGGAGAGGGGGCGTGGAAGGCCGTTGGATGAACCGATCTTCAAGGCCTTTGTTCAAGGTGCCCCGGACCGTATCGATTTGGGCTGGCCTGAGGGGTTCGTCTTGTGCAGTTCGGATCAGTGGCGCGAGATCGGTACGTTGGAGTCTAGCCTTTAGGCGTGCAAGTGAGTCAAGGCGTTTTTGATTTGCGAAAGCGGGTTGACTTGTCCGAGCATCTGAACGCTGGACTCCAATACAAATCGAAGGCCGCAGCACCGCCAAGTGTGTCTTGAAAATGGTCGGTTGGAAGTTCGTGTGTCGGAATCAAGGTGGACTCACGACGCAGGCCATCGTGGTGCGGGCGGGAACGCAAGTTTGCGTGTTGGATCGAAACTGCTTCGCCCGCCGCAAGAGCGGTGTATTGAGTTTGACACTTCGATCAAAGGCCCGTGGCAAAACAGGATCGTCGAATGTCAGCGTGTAAGGTTTCGATGATTTGCTAGCAGGATGCATTGCTTTTGTTGTTAGGCGGCTTTCTTGGGGTGGGAAAATTCTTTAGAGTACGAAGCTTGGCATGTTCACAAAAGTCGAGAGCCAGAAAGCAATGTACCGGCAGTGGACGACGCGAGGAGTCTCGCCCACGCGGCCTCGCCCACAACGAATCGGTATGATTTCATTGCCGGTAACCTAGTCTGCGTGCCCGGCGGACCATGTGCGGCGATAGCCACGCGCGATATCGACAATTTTGAACGTGCTTCGCTGATAAGGTGTTTCGATAGAAATTGATTTTCATGGAGTGAGCGGAAATGAGTAAGCAAAAGCAGCGCAAGCGAGGGAAGCGAAAACAGGCAACGGCGATAAAGCGTCGGCCGGCGATGCTTGTGGCCAATCGGCCTTCGGGACGGATGCTCGCACAGCTTAACCAGATCATCGATCTGATCGATGATCATGATTTCGAGGAAGCCGAGCGGCGTCTACATCGACTCGATGGGAAAGGCAACTATGCCAAAGTTGCCGAGTTGATGGTATCGCTTTATCAGCGGACACAGGATAGCGAAAAGGAGGCGGAGGCGGCGTTGCGATGGATGCGACTTGAACCGAACTCTCCCGACGCGTGGGTCTGTTATGCACAAGGATCCATGCTTTGCGGGCGTGCTTGCTTGGCGATGGTTACCTATCAGGATTTCATCGAACGATTCCCGAACCACAAAAACGTTGACCGAGCCAAGTCGATGCTCGAATTATTAGTTCCCGAAGCGGAAGACCGCGTCAAGCGTGCTGGCCTCGATCCTGCCGATGGGGCGCGTTTATTCGCGGACCATGAACTTGCAGTCATGCATCTGGGAAATGCTCAATTCCAGGAAGTTGTCGACATCTGTAAGCGGTTGTGTGTCAAAGCGCCGCACTTCATTTCGCCGCGCAATAATTGGGCTTTGGCGGTGTTGTATCAAGGCAACCTGCGCGAAGCGACCCGGATCGCGGAGGAAACCCGCAAGCGATTCCCTGACAACTACTTTGTTGCATGCACATTGGCCAAGCTGTATTTCATGGCGTTCCGGTGCGCTGAAGCCGAGGCGATCGCCGATGACCTTGTCGCAAATCCGCCGGTCAACGACCCGGATGCGTTCGTCGCGTGTTTGGAGTCGCTTGCGTTGTTGGGACGTGATCGCGAGATCATTGAAGTCTGTAAACATGGCGAGTCATTGGACATCCTCGATCCAAAGCTGGCGTCCAGCAAGTTGCATTATCTGGCCTACGCCCAGTACCGGGTAGGTGAGAAGAAGCTGGCTCACGAAAATTGGAGGGGGGCTTTGAAAGCGATGCCCAACCACCCGACCGCGGCGGAGAATCTGGAGCCGACTGAAGAGCATCGCGAACACGTTCCGTGGGCCGACTCGATCCAAAAGTGGATTCCCAAGGAAGTCATCGAACGGCACATCCTCGGAAAAGAGGTTCTTCCCGCGGACGTTTTCGCCCACATTGTCTCAACGGTGCTTGATCGCGGCGATCCAACCGGAAGGACGATTTATCTGGAACTGGCGAAGAGAAGTTCTTCGCCACAGACGCTCGAAGCATTGCGCGCGTTTGCATTGGGAGAACGAGGCCCCGTGAAGATGCGGATGCAGGCTCTCGCAGCAATCAAAGAAAGAGGTTTGGTTGATGCTGGTCCTCATCGGGTTTTTGTCAATGGCAAGTACACGGACATCGCTCTTGCCACGATGGAGATCCATGGCGAGGCGGAAAATCAAGCGAACAAAGAATTTGTTCGCTTGATGGAACGGGGTCACAAAGCGATGCAGGCCGGTGACCTGGACGAAGCGGAGCGATGCTTCAAGGAATCGATCGATTTGGAGCCGGACGTGCCGAAGGGACATTATAATTTGGCGACTGTCTGGCTCTATCGCGGTGGGAGTGGTGCGCAAAAGCGAGCTCGCGAAATCATCGAATCGATTCGTAATCGCTTCCCCGGTTATGTGTTTGCGGAAATCGCCATGGCTCAGTTTGCTGCGATGGACGGCGACGTTGAGGGGGCGATAGAATCGATCCGGCCGTTGTTTCAACGTGAACGGCTTCACTATTCGGAAGCTAAGGCGCTGTATTGTGCCGCGATTCAGATCGAACTCGATCAGGGAGAGACTGAAAAAGCCAAGGCATATATGGTGTTGCTTCGACAAGCGATAGAAAGGTTTGATATTGCCGATATGCCAATGCTTGAATCTCTTCAGCGCAAGATCGATCGAAGCGAACGTAAGCGACCTTTCAGTTTCTGAGTTTTTATTTTGGCGAACGGCAGATGAATTCTTGCTCGTAGCCATATTCGCTTCGATCTCGAGGT
>JAWKTL010000089.1:0-14293 GCA_041399105.1 Pirellulaceae bacterium
TTCCCGTCGTCGATGACTTGATCGCAATGCATTCTTGGCGACGTTGCCGGCACTCGTATACAGCCACGTGGAGAACTTCGCCCCCGGTTCGTAGCTCTTTCGGGCTCGATAAATTCGCAAGAAAACGTCCTGAGCCAGATCCTCCGCCATATCGCGACGCGGAGCCAACTGTTCGAGCAACTGCACCAAGCGATTCTGATAGCGATGGACCAATTCCTCGAACGCGCCAGCATCGTCTTCGCGCACGCGGATCATCAATCGAACATCAGGGTCCACTTGCTGGTAACGCAACGCAGTCGAAGGGCTGACAGACAAGTGATTCATCCAAAGGGGCAAAATATCATTCTACGATGTTTGTCAAAGTCGGGTGAGTCAACGTCTTTTACGAAAATGTGAAACATGGAAAAATCCCTCGCTCACGCTCCTTGAAGTTGCATTCTTTCAGCTCGGGGAATACGGGAATCGCCGCTAGCGCACACCGACTGGTAGGGTCCATCGAGCTCGCCAAGCAACGGTCGTACAATAAAGCACGTACGCAAGATATAAACCCGCAAAGCGACCTGCGGTTTCGTTCGCATCACTCAAAACTGGGACAATGCCCAGGGTGCCCTGGAACGACAGGACAGCTTATTGTATCAAGCCGTTACGTTTTTCTTGAACCCGTCATCGAATCCCGATTCAAAAGCCCCCGGCGGACTGCCGCCCCGCGCCGACGAGCTTGCGTTTCCGGCGATTCAAAATAACCGCGAACTCGATAGCAATTGAAGGAGTGCATCATGCAAAACAATGTCGACGCAGCGTCCGAAACATCACCGACCCCCGACGCCACCACAACACCAGAAACGACCGCCGGCGAAGTTACGGAGAATCTGGGCGAGTTAAAAGATGAAGCCGCCGCAGCCGTGTCCGACGCCTTAGCGGGCAATTTCGATGGTCTGATCGTTATCGCAATGACCTACTTACCCAAAGCGATCCTCGTGATCTTGGGTGTGATCGTGGCGTACTTTGTCGCCAAGTTTATCGCACGGCTTGCCGGCACACCGGTCCGAAGACGCGTCGATGAAACGCTGGGCCGATTCGTTTCCAAGCTGGTTTTCTACGGCATCATGGTTTGCGTCCTTCTTGGTGTTGCCGGTTCGGTCGGCATCAATGTCACCAGTTTCGCGGCGGTATTGGGTGCCGCCGGATTCGCGATCGGGCTTGCCTTTCAAGGCACGCTGGGCAACTTCGCATCAGGCATCCTGCTGCTGGTCTTCCGTCCGTTCAAAGTCGGCGATGTCATTTCGGCTGGTGGGATTACCGCCAAAGTGAACGAAATCGACCTGTTCACGACGACTTTCGATACGTTCGACAACCGCCGCATCATCGTTCCCAACAGTCAGATCGCCGGAGGAACGATTGAAAACATCACGTATCACACCGAACGACGCGTCGACGTCACCGTTGGAACGGAATACTCGGCCGGCATTGATGAAACTCGCGCCACGCTGGCCCAAGCCGCTGAATCACTTAACGAATATTTGCTTACCGGCGAAGGTCGCGGATATCAAGTCGTACTCGGTGACCTCGGCGATTCTTCGATCGGATGGACGGTTCGGTTTTGGACCAAATCGGCGAACTATTTAACCGTCAAGGAATCGCTAACACGAGCGATCAAGAATGGTCTCGACGAAGCGGGAATCGGCATCCCCTTCCCCCAGTTGGACATCAATATCAGCGGTGCCGACGGTGCGGTCAACGAACGCGTCAAACCTCGCTTGAGGCAATAGCGGACGAATTGTGAAACGATCTCTATCACGTGGAACGGCGATGGTCTGATGAAAACGAGTCATCGGTTCATTAAGCACCTTCTGCACACGTCATTGAACAAAAGCGGTTCGACTCCCTAGAACGAGGTTCAAGTAAATGGCATTACGTTTAAGGCACCCAGACGAATGGAAATCGCCCACTTGCGCGCATCTTTCACTCAACATCGCTCGATTATTTAGGCGAGCGGACGGTAAAGCGTACCGTAGGATGGACTTCAGTCCGTCCGTAGTGGTGGGACGGACTGGAAGTCCATCCTACCGTGAAAAACGGCAGGTAGACTTCTATTGGCCGATCGCGCTGGTGGCTGAATGAAGACTGGCAGCCTGCACGGTGTACTTCGGCAGTTGTTGGTCGGACGATGCTTATGCTCGTGGCATGCTGTTAGCTCTTTCGTAGATCGTATGCTTATACCTTGCTTGGTCTGAAATGATGCCTTCGCGTTAAATGAAGCGAATCACCTTATTTCTGCCCACGCGACGTACAACAAACAACGCCAACATCGGCCATCACGCTTTAGATTGGATACAACATGAAAGTTGCACTAACCGGGGGCACTGGTTTCATCGGTCGCTACATCGCCGACCTACTCGCCCGACAAGGACATTCGTTGCGCTGCTGGCATCGTCCGTCAAGCGACACGCATGGCTTCGATCACATCGAACAACTCGAATGGATTGAAGGGGAACTCGGCGAAGACGGTAGTGCTGAGTCACTTGTCGAAAGTTGCGATGCCGTCGTGCATGCGGCGCTCTATCGGCCAGGTTCCGGATTCACCGGTGCGGAAGGGGATGTCATAGAGTTCGTTGAGAAGAACGTTGTGGGGACTCTGAAGCTGATCGAAGCCGCTCGTTCCGCTGGTGTCGAACGTTTTGTTGCAATTTCGACATGTGCCGTCCACGACAAGATCCTCGAAGATCGTCCGCTCGATGAAACGCACCCGCTTTGGGCCAAGAGTCATTACGGTGCCCATAAAGCCGCCATCGAAAAGTTCGTCCACAGCTTTGGACTGGGCCACGGCTATCCGATTTGTGCCTTACGACCAACCGGAGTCTACGGGGTGGCGCGTCCTGTGGAACAAAGCAAGTGGTACGACCTGGTCTCCGCCGTTATCCAAGGCGAAGCGGTGGAATGTTCTCGTGGTGGCAAAGAAGTCCACGCCGCCGATGTGGCCAAGGCGGTCGGTATCTTACTCAACGCGAACGATATCGAGGGGGAAGCATTCAACTGTTACGACAGGTATATCTCCGACTACGACGTCGCGACAATCGCGAAAGAGCTTTCCGGAAGCAACAGCAAGATCGTTGGTGAGCCCAAGCAGCCAAAGAACCAAATCGTTACTGAAAAGATCCGAAGACTCGGCATGCAGTTCGGTGGAGACGAACTGCTTCGACAGACCGTTGCCGAAATGGTCGCGCACGCGAAAGAGACGCTAGGCTAGGTCTTATGAGAGGCGTCCGCGGCAACTCGCCTGGATCTCGATCCCGGTTACCCGCCGTTTCGCATCGGGGGTGGCGGCGGCAATGCGGCAGGCGTTCGCCTATGTGGTCCCATTGTGACCGATGGCATTGATAACCCGCACAGAATCGCGCAGAGAGCGAGCAGAGTGAGCAGGTCGGTAACCGTCAATGGGTGCGTGTTCAATGGGACGAGTGCCGGGAGTGACGTGCGAGACAGAATGAACCAAACGCAAGCTATCGCGGCAAGAGCGCATGCCGCACCGGCAAGACCATTGTATCTCCAAGCGGCGCATGTACTCGCGAACGCCGTCATTATGACAATGCATGCCCCAATCGAAATACGCAGCTTTTTATGATCATTCCGCAAGACGGCCATGTGGATATCCACCAAGCAAAACTTACGCAGGAAGAGGTGTCAAGCGACCAAAACGTTATGTGTATTCTCTCATGTTGGCGAATGTTTTCCAGCGTTCGGCAACGATGGAAACGCCGTAATGTCGAAAACAAATTGGTGGAGCATCTTCGGCCAGCGCCGTAGGCTCACGGCTTCCGGAGGATTGAGTTGATGTCGCCGCCAACGGAGCCGCTTACTCTTTCGCTTTCGCTTGAAACCAGATCCAGTCGTGGTCGATGGAGGCGAAATCAATTTGAATCTCGTCGTAGACGGTGCCGCCTGGAAACGTTTGGGCCGAATCTTGTGGAACGTGCTCAACAAGACGAACCGCCATAGTCGGTTTCAGGACGGCTGGAATTTCCACTCCGAATGTCACCGGCAGTCCTTCGTAGAGCGACATGCCTGAATAAGGCGTCCGCTGGCGTCCCAGAATCTGCAAAGGAAGCGTCTCGTTGGTTTGCCACTGAATACGTATCTCCGCTCCCGGATCGTCGGCGATGTCAAACGTGACTTCGTCCGCCGGTGTCGTGCGATTTCCTCGCTCCTTTGCGTCGTCGGCCGTGACGTCGCGGTCGCCGATCCGCAACTCACGCCACAGATGCTCGATACCGCCCGTGATACGAATTCGCGATCGTTCGATCGCGTCATTGGCGGGCGTGTCGGCGATCCGCATTCCCACCTCATCGGGGCGGCCTCTCTCCCACCGCAATTCCACCACCGGTTGCGGCGTTTCGTTCGATTCGATTTTGGCTTTCAGAAAGGCCGTGTAAGCCGACTGATCGGAATCCTTCTCCCACTTCAATTCTTTCTCGCCACGGGCATCATTGCGAATTTGCCACGACTGAAATGACGGAGTCTGGCTCGAAAGGATCTTCCCATCCTTTCCAAAGAACTCGGCATTCATTTGCAATAGCGGATCGTTGGTTTCGAGACTTGGTCGCGTGAAGGTCCACTGGTAAGGGGAACGACTCGACATTTTGAACCGCAGTCCGTCACGCAATCCGATACCCTGGTACGACGGGTCATAAGCAAATCCCATGAAGGGCGAGGCGGCGGCGTATTGGCGATCGGATTCGTCGATCCAAAGTCGGTATCCCTTCCGAGTTACATATTCGTCGCTTCGTCCATTGAAGTAACTGCCATCGTCGAATCGATGTTTCGGTTTGTAGCTTTGCGCATGCAGTTGCAGCGGTGTTGGAGCGACATCTAGATAGCGAGGCCAATTCATTCCGCTGGCCGACGACCAGCCGCCGGGAATCCATTCGCTCCCCATCGTTTCTTCAATCACGGGGTTTCCATCAACGTAGACGACATAGCGAAACTCTTCGCTGGCGGAATCAGCGGTGTGCAAAGTCACCCGATGCTGGCCTGCGGAAATCGGTATGGCATCGACAATCGGTGGGATTTCGTTCTCGGAGATCGCTCCCACGCCAAGCTTCAATTCGTAGCCGCGTCCGTCAGGGATATGAACGCGCCACGAGTGAAAATCGCTGGCCACGTTCGGCAATTCCGAGGAAGCCAATTTGTTTTCGTTCTCAACCTGCAAACGACTGGAAAGATCGAGCAATTCGTCACGATATTGAATCAACGACTGGTTCTTTCGATACGCCAAGAAAATGGCGGTCGCCAGCGCGGCCAGCGCTGTCAGCATCAGCAGATTCAAAACCGAGAACTTGGGCGTGACGGAGCGTCGCGGTTCGATCTCACTCATCCTCCGTCTCCGTCGCGATCCAGCGTGACGTGAAGTCTTCGGGAGTTTCACCTCGCGTCAACTGGCTAAAATCCGACTCCCGAGCCTTGGGACACAGCACAAACAATCCGCCGCTGTACGTCGTGAGTGTCTCGCCGGCAACATCCTTTTCTTCGGCGGATCTCGGATCGTACAGTTTCAGCAACGGCAAGATGGTCTGCTGGTCAAATGAGCGTGCCCCTTGTTTACTGCTTACCAATTTCTGAACAACGATCGAATCGTCAAAATGATTGGGATCGAAACGTCCCCACGATGTCGTTCCAGACGACCCTCCGAAAGATTCAAACGCCTCCAGGCGATCCTCAATTTTCTGGAAGCTGATCGTCACCAACTTGTGATGCGCCTCCGCTTGAGGCGTGCCCCACCCCGACGTGGAACCGCCGGAAAAGTAGAGTCCTTTCTCGGCAACCCGACCCCCGCCACTGAAGCGAACAACGTCATAGCCCGGTGGTGAATAACAACGAAACTGCCATACGCGTATCAAATGCGATGCGATTTCCGGAGGCACGTCCGGTGTTTCGATTTCCACAAGATGGACACGATCGGGTTGATCAATCGGCATCCGCCCAAGTTCGGCTTCCAATTGCTCAACCTGGTCGGTCAAGCGTCGATTACTGTTCGACAGCCGCACCAGCCCCACCAATCCCGCCAGAATAATGACAGCGGTGATTGTTCGGATCGCGAATTTCATTGGGCTTATACTCGTTTGTCCAGTCGGTTGGATCGATCGCTCGCTGTGGACGCCTCCGTCGCAACTTTGATTCCAACGCGGAAGCCCAACGTCGCAGGCGGGGAAAGCGATGCCACCACGGCTTTCTCGCAGTCATCCTACCGCATCAGTGATGCAACAAGTGCTTGGGAGCGTCAGGTTTCAGAACGCGATCCAGAATTTCGTTCAGAATCACCTGTTCCAGGCTCGTATCGCGGCCCAATGGAATCCAACCCAACGTGATCGGCTCGCCTTGAAATCTTTCCTCGCTGCGAGTGACGGTGCCATCGTGACGCGTCGCAATGGAACCCTCGCTGGCACCCTGGCTTTGATCGACGTCTTCGATCTCCTTCAATACCACGACTTCGATGGAATAGCCCGATGAAGCCGCCCGAACATTGACAATTGCTTTGCGACGAATCGATTGCAATGTGCTTTGAAGGCGTTCGAATCCGGCGGTGCTGTCGCGATTCCACGGTTCCAGAATCGATGCTCCGACGCGATAGGTCGTTTCCAAAGACCCATCGATTCCGTTCAAGGGTTGTTCGCTGCGAATGCGGAAGTAATCATCGACGGTGTCAACAACTTGCAGCCAAAGAAAATCGGAATTCACCGCCGGAAGCATTGTCGGATTCACCGTCAGCGTTGTCGGAGGCGACGGGGGCATGAGTTGATGCAGCAACCGGCCACAACCGGCGCACGCTAAGATCACTCCCCCAATGACAATGCATGAGGTCGGTAGACTTCGTCGATTGGACAACAATATTCTCACAATCTCGGCCAGAATTCGCGAAAGACTCCACTGCGGCGGAAGCTTCAGGAACGGTCCGGTATGAAATTCCGCACGACAGACTGGATGTCCATCGTAAGTATCGGAAAGACAACTCGGACTATACGTCGCGTGGGCAGAAATGAGGTGATTCGCTTCATTTAACGCGAAGACATCATTTCAGACCACGCACGGACTATACGTCGCGTGGTCAGAAATGAGGTGATTCGCTTCAATTAAATGCAAAAACATCATTCCAGACCACGCACGGTATAAACCCTTCGAGCTATCCGGCAAGGAATCTGATCCCCTCCGTCGACGCGAAGTGTCGCAATTTTTGGCCGATCGACGAAATAGCAATTTTCAAATGCTTGCATTAATACCCGAACGAAGTTCAAGGGTGCAAGTTCGCTAGCTGTTGGAACCGGACATCATACGAATCACTTCGGGCAAGACTTTGTCCTTGACCGATTCAATGTTTCCTTCGACGAAGGCCCCCGCCGCGGCGCGGTGACCGCCTCCGCCAAACTTGCGAGCCACCTCATTGCAGTCCAATTCACAGCGACTTCGGAAGCTCAGCTTGAATCCGCCTTTGAGCTGTTCGATCATAATGACCGCCGCATCGGTACCAGCGATCGCCAGCGTAAGATTGATCGCGTCTTCCGTGTCGCTCGGCAAAGCTCCCGTTTTCTCAAAGTCGTCGGCAAGGACCCACGTGTATACCAATCGCCCGCCAAGTTCAGCCGTCGTTCGTGAGAGAATGCGTCCTCGCAATCGGACACGTCCAAGCGTGTCTCGCTCGTATAAGTCGCCGTAGATCTCCGTTGGTGAGGCACCCGCCTCGACCAAGCGTGCGATGCAGCGGTACGTTTCCGCGGTCGTCGAACTGAAACGAAACCATCCGGTGTCGGTTGCGATGGCCGCGTACAACGGAATCGCCATCGACCGGGTCAGCGGAACGCCCAACGCGTCGGCCGCCTGTACAACCAAATGCCCCGTCGCTTCGGCGCTGGTATCCTTGAACAACGTTGCGCCCATGTCATCTTCGCCCAAATGGTGATCGACGACCAATTTCGCCGCGCGCGTCTCTTCGACGACTTCCGCCATCGCACCCAGTTGCGCCCAAGCGCTGGTGTCAAGAACCATGATGCAGTCCGGGTGAATATCCTCGGGTTGAACATGGCGTCGCAGCACTTCGATGTCTTCCGCTGGATCGAGAAATTGAAGTCCCGGCGGCGTGTCGTGCGCATTAATGATCCGAACATTCTTTCCGATCGCACGCAACACTTCCGCCATCCCCAGTTCGCTGCCCAGCGCATCGCAGTCGGGTCGGATGTGACTCGTCAACACAAAGTCTTGGTGCTTCTCAATCGTTTCTTTGAACTTGATCCAGTTAACAGGCATGGGTTCGGTCCGATGATTCATCTGGAGGGTGAAAGGGAAATTCTTGATCACAACACACTTCCGTCCACGGAAGATGGATCACAACAACGATTGATTTCGAATCGCCTGAATATCGTGATGCATCTGCTCTCGCAATGCATCCACGGATGAGAACTTAATCGATTCGCGGATCTTGGCGTTTAATTGCACATCAACGGTTCGACCGTATAAGTTTCCGTTGAAATTTAACAGATGCACCTCAACTTTGCAGTGGCCCTCGCCAAAGGTGACATTAGGTCCGACGTGAATCGCCGCTTTGAATGCTTGCCCGTCGACCGATGTTTCGCCCGAATAAACACCCGGCCCCGGTATCAAAACCGGGATCTGATGCAGGTTGGCCGTGGGAAAGCCAAGATCTTTGCCTCTTCCCGCCCCGGCCCGCACTTCGCCTCGGATGCGGTAGGGTGAGGTCAACATTCGATTGGCCGAACGAAGATCGCCGGAGGCAAGCTTAGCCCGAATCAAGGTGCTGGAAATCATGTCTCCCGCCTCACTGAGGGCTTCGACAATTTGAAGGGGCATTCGATTCGCGTCGCACAGATTCCGCAGCAGCGCGACGTTGCCAACGCGATTCTTGCCGAAAAAGAAGTTTGGACCTTCGACCATCGCACCCGCGCCCAGCCGTTGTCGGACGATGTCGTCGAAGAACGCTTCGGCCGAAAGCTCCAACAACTCCAAGTCTGGACGACAAGCAATCACAACATCGACGCCTTGTTGTTTCAGCAGCTCAGCGCGACGTTCCATCCAGGTCAATGGAACGGGGGCCTGATCGGGACGCAAGACGGCTGCCGGATGCGGATCGAACGTGACCACAACGGCCGGGCCTCCCACAGCGTCGGCCATCCGCCGCAACTGCGTCAGCAGGATGGCGTGTCCGCGATGAACGCCATCAAAATTGCCAATACTGATCGCCCCGCCGCGTGTCAGCGCTGCGGCCTGATCAAATTCACGAATGAGAGTCACAAATATTTATACCGTGCGTGGTCTGGAATCATGCTTTTGCGTTTAATGAAGCGAATCACCTCATTTTCGGCCACGCGACGTATAATTGAGTTCGAAGCGATCTAGAGGGTCTTGCTGCGTCAAAATAAACGTCCAGATTATGCGCTTCCATCGGCTTGATGCCCACCGCCCCACACGCAATCGACGCCTGAATGTTGCACGAACACGGCATGATTGATTTCAGAGCTGCGTTTCTCGTCGGGAATTGCATCAAAGAAATCGATCTCATCGGACTTCGGCTGCCGAAAAACCAATCGCATCGCCAGGGAGAACAGCGTGGGGACGAACACAAGGGTAAAGATCGAAGAAACCAACAAACCGCCCAGCACAACACTTCCCAAGCCGCGATACAATTCGCTTCCCGCGCCTGGACTCAACACCAGAGGCAACAATCCCAGAACTGTCGTTCCCGTGGTCATGAAGATCGGTCGGACACGTGTGCGAACGCTTTCCAGGACGGCATCCTCCGAAGGGAGACCTTCTTCTCGCATGTAGGAAAGCGACTGATGCACAATCAAAATCGCATTGTTAACGACGGTCCCGATCAGAATCACAAAGCCCAGCATCGTCAGAATATCCAAAGCTTGTGGCGGTTGATTGTTCCACGCCAGATACCAACCGAGCAATCGAAGGCCGATCAAACCGCCCACCGCCCCCAGAGGGACGCTCAGAATAATCACAAACGGATACGTCCACGATTCGAACAACGCGGCCATCAGCAAATAGGTAATCAGTAACGCCAAGACAACGTTCCACCTGAGAGCGTTCCACGTATCGCGCAGTTTATCGGCCGTGCCGGACAGATTTAATCGATATCCGCCAGCGAGTTGCCCGGAATCGCGAATCGGTTTGACGATCTCGTCGCTAATCGACTGCAACGCCATCTCCAACGCAACGTCTTCGGGAGGCGAGATCTCGATCGTGATCGCACGTTGCCGCTCACGATGGTTGATCTGTTCGGGGCCGGACGAGAAGTCGATGTCGGCCAAACTTGCCAACGGAACCAGTTGTCCCGACGGTGTCACGATGGGCAGCGAATCGAGATCCTGGCTGCGCCGCACGGCATCATCATTCCCTTTGATCGTCAAGTCGATCTTGGTCCCACCGATCGAATAATCGGTGGCATACGCGCCGTCGACCAGTGCATTGATCGCATATCCCAAGGCGGTCGCATCGACCCCGGTCGCTTCACTTTGCAATAACTTGGGAACCACATGCAACTCCGGGCTGGAAAGATCCAAGCTCGGCACGGGGCGGGCCTGCGCTGTTGGCAACACGCCTTTCGATCTGCCTAAAATCTGGCCTCCCAACGCCACCAACTGTTGCAATTCGGGACCCGTAATCTCCACATCGATCGTTCGTCCAGCGGTCAAGCCCGCCTCGAACAAGCTCGACTGTTTTGCAATCACAAACGTGCCGGGCAACTGCTGCCCGACGGACTGGATCAACGGTATCAGTTCACCACTTCGAGCCGGGTCCAATGCGCGAACACCCAAGAACACGCTTCGCCCTCGAGCGACGTAAAAGAAGTCCTTGATCATCGGATATTCGGATGTGCGCGCCGCTTCCGATTGAGGATCGATATTCCAATAGGGCATCAAGTGACCCTCCACCGTCGCCCCCAGATCCATCAGCTCGTCGAGATTATATCCAGGCGGAGGCAAGATAATGCCAAACACAAGGTTGCGATTCCCAGTTGGCAGATACTCGACCTTGGGCCAAAGCAACCAACTGGTGCCAACGGACGCCGCGACCAAAAAGACAACGACGGCGAACTGCGCCAAGAGGTTGCCTTGAATGCGACGGTTCGTTCCCACCACCAAAGCGACAAACCAAGTCGCACCCGCTTCAATCCATCGCACAATTCGCGACTTAGCCCGCGTTTGACGCAGTCGATCGTTCGTCGCGGGATGATGCCGAACATCGTTGCCTCGGACCAATAATCTCGCCGTCAACACCGGGATCAACGTGACCGAGACGACCAACGAAAGGGACACCGCCGCGCTAATCGCGATTGCAATATCGCGGAACAGTTGTCCCGCTTCCTCCTGAACAAACAACACCGGCAAAAAGACCGCAAGCGTTGTCAAGGTCGACGCGACGACGGCTCCCCAAACTTCCGCCGTCCCACGAACAGCGGCATCACGAGCGGTTCTGCCCATCTGGTAATGTCGGTAAATGTTCTCGAGCACGACCACGGCATTATCGACCAGCATCCCCACGGCAAACGCCATCCCGGCCAATGAGATCACGTTTAACGAACGCCCCAAGAAATTCATGACCAGAAAGGTACCAACGATACTGATCGGAATCGCCAAGCCAACAACCAGCGAACCGCGAGCAAACCAAAAGCCCGAAGCGATCAGAATGGCAAGCGTCACGGCAAAGAAGAGAGGTGAAAACCATGCCGAATAAATCGCCGACGCCAACACAATGGGAACGATCAGCAGCGTCCGGGCTCCCAAATGCAGAAACAACATCAACACGACAAACGTCAGCGTTCCGCCCAGGATGATGTTTTGATTCACGAGATTGACAGCCGAGTTGATGTATTCGGTCTCGTCGTAAACTTGCGTCAACTTCAAACCACGCGCGGCGAGAATATCGCGATTGATCTCCTCCGTTGCTTCCCGCAGTCCAGCCATCACGTCCAAAACATTCGCCCCCGTTTCGCGCAACGCGTTCACGGCGATGTTGGACTCCCCGAAACGCCGGACGACACCTGAAGGCTTCTTGTGTCCCAACCGCACGTCGGCAACATCGCGAATGTAAACGGGCTGATCATCGCGGACGGCCAGCAACTGATCGGCCACCTGCTCGGCACTGGTGAATTGATTGACGACACGCACCACCCAGCGACGCTTCCCTTCCCAGTAATCCCCCGCGGACGTATCCTTGTTCTGCTGTCGCAAGACACGGCGCACGTCTTCGATCGTCAACTGTCGCGCCGCCAGCCGCTGCGGATCGACAATCACCTGCATCTCATCTTCGCGACCGCCGAGTACGTTTGAATTGGAGACGCCAGGAACACGTTCAAATCGCGCCTCGATGTAGTCTTCCGCAAATCGCTGCAGCTTGGACACCTCCAAGCCGTGTTCCATCAACGCCGCAATGTCCGGATAATCATTCGCCAACAATCGCAGGCGATGTTCCAGCAAACCGTCGGTGTGCGAATGGATCGCAAACTCAAGCTGATCCGCGATTTCCGGATGCTTCTTTCCCACTTCCCGAATCGCCTCGATATCGGGCGACAGCGGACTCAGGATGAACCAAGCAATCGGACGATCCGCCGAATTGCTGGTTGTCGTCACCGGTTCATCGGCATCCTCGGGATACTCTTTCACCTGTCGCAACCGACTGTTGACCTTCAACAACGATTCCTCCATATCCGAACCGATGTTGAATTCAAGGATGATCCGGCCCAGCGAATCGGCCGATTCGCTGGTCATCTTCCAAAGCCCTTCGACGCTCTTTAATTGCTCTTCCTGCTCCTGAACAATTTCCCGCTCGACTTCTTGAGGGCTCGCCCCGGCCCATGCGGTCTCCACCGTGATCGTGGGTCGGTCGACTTCAGGGGTTAACTGCATCGGCATCCGAAACAATGCAATCACCCCGAACAAGCTCAGCATCAAGCATCCGACCGCGACCTTAACCGGATTGGAGACGAAAGCGTTAATCATGACGATCCCTGCATTGAATGAATTTTTCGCGAACCGGTTGTCGACGTGTCTGTTGGTGCGAGGCGGCGATTTTCAGGTGGAACAGGCTTCCAGCCTGTCGACCCTGGTAGACGACAGGCTCATTGATTCACGCCTACTTCAGCACGTTCAGCGGTTGTCCGGGACGCAAACGCTCGTTCCCTTTCGTGACCACCAAGTCGCCTTCACTGATTTCGCTGTTGACTTCAACCATCTCGTCGCTGGCCGCCCCCATGCGAACGGGAATCGGCGTTGCTTTGCCATCCACCGATTTGAAAACGATGGGCGTTTGCCCTCCCAAGACGATCGAATCTTTTGGAACCACGATCGCTTCTCGCTGCGGTCCCGACGGCAACTTCACCCGAACCAGCATTCCCGGTCGCAACAGATGCACGCCACGGGTGTCCTTCGGATTGTTCGCTTCCAAGATCACCGGAAACGTTCTCGCCCGCCGATCCGCCTCGGGAACAATTCGTTTCACCGTCGCGGTGAATTCCTGCTGCAAAGTCTCGGAATAGCAGGTTACTTCGTCGCCGATGGTGACAAACGGAATGTTCGCTTCGGGAACGTGGGCCTCAACCTTAATCGGATCGATCGAAACGACATCGGCCACGGGATCGCCTTGCTTTACCCATGCGCCCGCTTGCGTGTGTTCCAAAACCACATAGCCTTCAAACGGCGTTCGCACCGTGTATTTCAACAACCGATCCTCCAGCAAACGCACCATCTCGGCTTGTGCATCGACACGAGCCTGCGCCTGTTCGATCTGCTCGCGACGGGGGCCGTCGTTCATCAGTTTAAACGCGGACTTCGCTTCGATTTGCATTTGCTCCGCCTTTGCCAGTTGCGACTGAACGGCATCAAGTTCCTCCGCCGAGATCGCACCGCTGACGCGATCGAGCGATCGAGCACGTTCGACGCGCGACTTGGCCAACTCTAAATCGGCCGATGTACTTGCCAACCGCGCTTCGGCCTGCTGAAGCTCTTCCACCAAGGCACCATTTTGCAACTCCTCCAACTCGGCCGATCGCAATCGTAGTTCCGCCTTTGCAGCGGCGATCTCAATCTCGATTGTCGCAGTCCGCAGCTGCGCCAGACCTTCCCCCGCGGCAACGGGCTGTCCCGCCTCGATGTTGTATTCAAGAACACGTCCGTCGACCGCGCTTCCCATCGTCGCGCGGCGGTTCGGAATCAGTGTTGCCACGAATTCCGAAGTCGATTGAACGGAACGCTTTTCCGCCGGCACGAGCCTGACCGAAGCG
>JAWKTL010000090.1:0-13236 GCA_041399105.1 Pirellulaceae bacterium
AATCCGATCACTGGTCCGTTCTACGACGTCAATGGCAATGGTGTCGTCCAGCCGCTGGATGCGTTGGTGATTCTGAACTACCTGAATAAACAAGCATTCTCGGTCGGTGAGGCGGAGCAGCAAAGCGATCCGTTGTTGGCCGCGCCGATCGTTGCCAGTGGAACGTTGATTACTGAGCAAGACGGCGAGGTCGTCGAAGAACGACCGGAAGATCATGCTGTCCTGTCAATGAGTCAACAGTCTCAATCGATCACCTCGGCGTTCGCTTTGGAACTCGATTTGGACGCGATCGCGTTCGATGGCTCCGGCGATGACGAGGAGGATGACGAAGAAACTTCGTCGGTCGATCAGTTCTTCAGCGAATTTGGACTGTAGGACAACGCTTGCGAATGAATGGTGTGCCGTGTCATGAACTCTCGGCGGGAAGGTACGAACCTTTTCGCCGAGCTTGTGGTTCGCGGCGGCAGTACGTTTCTCGAATCCGAATGATGCGTGGCATCGCGTTGAAAAAGTGTTCGAGAAGTTTTTCGTCCCATTGAGTGCCAGCGCCACTCAAGAGAATTGCCTCGGCTTTGGACTGTTCCATTCCCCGTCGGTAGGGTCGATCACTGGTCATCGCGTCGTACGCGTCGCTGATTGCGAGCAACCTGCCATCCAAGGGGATATCGTCGCCGCGAAGGCCGTCAGGATAACCCTTTCCATCAATCCTTTCATGGTGGAACAAGACGCCTGGCAAGACTTCGGCGAGTTGATTGATGAGCGGATACAAAATCCGCCAGCCCACATCGGGATGCCTTTCGATGACCTTTCGCTCGTCATCATCCAAGGCGTCCGATTTGCGGAGCACTGCGTCGGGGACGGCGATCTTGCCGACGTCATGCAATAGTCCGGTCAGGTAGATTCGCTCCACATCGGAAGCGGGCAAGCCGGCTTCTCGAGCCAACTCTTGGGCGAACAAAGCGACTCGCTCGCTGTGACCACACGTATAGTCGTCGCGCGCTTCAATCGCATTGACCATCGCGCGGACGACGTCGGTGAACAGTTGCTCTTTTTGACGCAGCAACCGAGTGTTATGCAGTTGCGTCGCCAAGATCGAACTGGCGGTCAGAATCAGATTGGCTTCGATCGTGGTGAATCCTTCCTGAGCCCAAATCGGTTGATCGGCTTTTGGCGGGACATGGTTGCACGCGATGAGCCAACCGGCCAATCGATCGGCATGCTTGATCTCGACAAGAATGAAGTCTCGAATCCGCGGATCGATAACGTCGGGGGAAATCTTGTTCTTGACGACAGGATCCTTTTTCGCCAATTCGCCGAACTTCGCAACCAATCTTCGGCAGACACTATCCTCCACCAGCGGTTCGTCGCTCCACAGGGTGAAAGCGTGCCCCGTATTCGGCTTGTGATCGGCGAACATTTCCGTGTTGGGAACCAAGGCGACCGCCTCACACATCGTGGAGAGAGGAAGCTTGGGAAGAAAATCCAACATCAACGCCATCGGTTCGGGGTGTGATGTTCGTAGCTCCAACGACACGGCCAGCGATTGCAGCAGCGCCAATTCTTCAAAGTCTCGCGAGACCTGTTCGGTCAGCGATTGCACTTCCTGCTCCAAATTCTCAACCTGCTGAATCAAGGCGTCAGGATCGAACCTGTCTTGATCGCTTGAAGCGGCAGTGGACGGGATTGCAGCCATGGAGATCGGCATTAGCTCTTGTGTGCGAACGGTTGGGTTAGGCCGGGAATTTCAAATCTCCGAAAGTCTAGAGCGCGATGACCGATCAGGCCGACCTCACACGTCCAAATGATAGGCAATTAAGAAGGCGACCGCACCGAAGAGTACGCGTTGTCTGGTTTGTGACGATTGCAGGGTTCAAATTTCGTCGCGCGACGAATTAAACGTTCGCAGGATTTTGCGTCCGGTAAAGATATGCCAGGCATCTTCGACACCAAGCGGACGCGGACGTTGCGACGTCGGAAACCAAAGCAGTTCCAACCCGTCGAATACAAGGACCCCAACAGTTGTGCCGCTCAATGCGTTCGCGACGACGGCATGCTCGCCGAAGAAGAAGCCCAAGAAGACCGCGTCCACCGACTCGAACCCGCGGTCCTCCAAATCCTTCCGGAATGACTCAGCGGCAACTTGCTGTGTGTTGTTCCACGCGTCGCGCCCAACAATATAGATATCTTCGTGTTCCGCTTGCCAGCCAGCAAACGCGGCGTATGCATCCTCAATCGACAGTCGCGTCATATCGGCGGAAAAAGCGTGAACCAGTGGACCAACCATCCCAACATTTTCAAAGTCGCCCTGGGCGAAGCGGTAGGTGAACCGAAACAGAAAACAATCGATTGGCTCTTCGAAACTGGGCCAGAACTGCAAACGGTGATCCAACAATTCCAAGCTGCTTGGCGGGACAGCCATTTGCCCGGGTTGTGCCAGCCACAACGCCAGTTCCGATTCAGCCCGCGCCTCGAGCGATTGAAAGTTTGAATCAATCTTATCCTCCAAACCGAGTTCTTCCGCGTATGCCAAAACGCGGAGCCGCGCCGAGGGTTCGCTCGCCAGCGCGATCAGGCGATCAGTTCCTTCCTGTTGACCCAACCTTGCCAGGGCACCGGCCGCTTCGGTCTGGATTCGTCGATGGGACAGTTCCATGGCGGCTTGCAAGTGTGGGATCGCGCGATCTGACTCAATCAGCGCCAACGCGTCGCAGACTGACACGATCAAAGCGATCGCTTCGCTGAGAATCTGATTGATCTGTTCGGGCGAATCGCCGAATGCGCTTGGATTCTTTTCAACCAGTTCGAGCTGTGAGACCAACGCCGATAGAAGAGGAATCAGTTCGTCGTCGCGATCCGAACAGGGATGGATGGTCGATCGTCCCGATCGATACAAATGATTCGCCAAATCGAGCGTTGCGCCGGCGACGCTTGGATTCGCAATCGCATCGAGCAAGCGAGGAAAGATATCTTCAATGGACCAGTCGCCGTGTTGAAACAGAGGACTGAGTACAAGACCAACGTGAATCCAGCTTTGCGGAGCATCGTCAACCAACAGTTCCGCCAAGGCCTGAAGATGCTCCTGTCCCCGACCAATCGACAGCGAATGCAACAACAAGAATCGCGAAGGGAACGCCTTTGGCAGAGTTTCGTACAAGGCGACGATTAGATCAACATCCAGAGCTTCGGCTTCACGCCGTTCCTTCTTCAACAAGCTTGACTGCAGAACGCGCAAGACGGCGTCGATGGCGTGCGGATTAGCCGCCACAATGGATTCGCTGTCGTTCAGAATCGTGCGAAGAATCCCCTCGACGACTTCAAGCGGCTGCTCAGCTAAAGCCTCGAGCATTTGAGAGGATTCAACCGACTTGAAATCCGATCTGATCAAGTATTCGAGAAGGTCGGAATGATCAGGCACTGGGATGTTCTTTTATCAATGATGAACGCGTTTCAAGTTTCAAGTTTTACCGTGCGTGGTCCGAAATGACGCTTTTGCGTCAAATGAAGCGAATCACCAAATGTTCGACCGCGCGACGTATATCTTGCGACGTAGTCGCTCGGAGAGCGAACGAAAGCGATCGACGAAGTACGGGATTGCCTCAGGCATTGTCGCCACGAACATTGGTCAATGGCAAGCCCCCGCAAAGGTCCTAGAGCAACCACTTCGCAAGATCAACTGAGAAATATTGCCGCAAGATATACGTCGCGTGGTCAGAAATGGTGATTCGCTTCATTTGACGCGAGGGCATCATTCCAGACCACGCACGGTATAACTTCAAACGCCTTCATTATTGATTTAATGGAAAGGCCTGTCAGCCACGCCCCACGTACGGCATTCCTGTTGCCATAATCGTCATGTTCAAAACGTTCGCGTCCAAGGGCAACTGAGCCATGGACAGGACCGCTCGCGCGACCTCTTCGACGTTCATTGTCGGTTCCGCCATTTTTGGCCGTTTGCTTGCAACACACCCTGCGGCATGTTCGTTGTCATCTCCGTGGCAGCATTCCCAATATCGATCTGGCCACACGCGATGTCATAGTGGCGTCCATCAAGGGCTATCGATTTGGTAAGCCCAGTGATCGCATGCTTCGTCGCAGTATAAGCGACCGATAACGGACGAGGACGTGTGCCGATCGAGCCGTTGTTGATGATTCTGCCTCCGCGGGGGTTTGCAATTTCATGATTCGAAAGCCTCGCGTGCGCAAGAAACGTTCCGTCAGGTTGACATCAACCACCCTCCGCCATTGGTCGAGCGTCAGGTCATCGATTTCCAAAGGAGCGGTGCCGATGCCCGCGTTGTTGAATAACAAATCGAGCCGCTGGTGCCGATCGATCGTTTCAGCGAAAAGATGGGCCACGGATTCCGCATCGGTTACGTCACAGGGTACGACCAATGACGTTCCCGCCGAACAAAGTTTCGCCGTTGCCTCCAGACGCTCGATTCTTCGCCCAGCCAGAATCAATCGAAAGCCGTTTCGCGACAATTCGATAGCGACATGTCGACCGATTCCCGAGCCGGCTCCTGTTACGATGGCGATTTTTGCTTGAGGCGAAGTCAATGTTGAAATCCCCGGTAAGTTGGCGATGCATTGGAAGCTGGGTAGTATTTTTGAGTCTCATGTTGCTCATATTAAATGGGTCAGGCGTGTTTGTCTATTGTTGATCATGTTAGGATAAAGAGTTCGTCATCACCAACACCTACGACGTAGCTGGCGGCAGGCTGACGAGAAGAAGTGGGAAGCTGTCCAGTGACGTGGGCGGTCAAGCGGCTTCGATAAGTGCGTCGGTGGAGCTGCTCGGCCTGTAATGTTGGATAACCGTTTGGCTGACCCGAGGACAGCCAGCCTACATGTCCGGCAAGCGGCTTCGATATGCATCGGCGGAGCGTCGCCTGTAATGTGTTGGATAACCGTTTGGCTGACCTGAGGACAGGCCAGCCTACGGAGCTTGATGTCACCTGAGATGCCGTTCGCCAGGTCGGACACGCGATCAAGAACAGGGTCCAAGTTCAAGTCTTGATACATTTGCTCGACTTGACGGTCGCGCGACGAATGGCGTTGTCGATCCTCCACACTGCGAAGTTCGACAACACGTTGCGCTTTGCGGATTCGTTTCGCAATCGATTGTAAATCAGAACCGGCTGGGTCACGATAGCGATTCGCGAACTGTGTTGCCGCGGTCGAGCCCCAGGCGTGCGTGACGATGATGTCGTCGGGCGACATGAACTGTCGAAACGATCCAGGGTCGCCACGACGTCCGCATCGTCCGGCAAGTTGCCGGTCGATACGAGAGGCGGAGTGAAGTTCGGTGGCGATGACGTGCAATCCGCCAGCATCGCGGACCGCGTCGGAAAGGACGATGTCAGTCCCTCGGCCAGCCAAATTCGTGGCAACGGTAACGCATGGTTCCTTCCCGGCCTGAGCAATGATTCTTGCTTCCTGATGAAGATTCTTGGCGTTCAAAACCTGGGGGATGAGTCCGAACGAATGCAGGATGAGTTCCAAATTCTGAGACGCTTGTACGGTTGGGGTTCCGATCAATACCGCGCGTCCGGCGGCGACCATTCGCTTGGCTTCGGCAGCGACGGCCTGCCGCTTATCGTCTTGATTGCGGCAGACTTGATCGCTCAGGTGGATACGTTGCGTCGGTAGATGTGGCTCGACCGTGCTAACGCTTAAGTCATACACCGACCGAAATTCGCTGCTCGATTCCAACGCGGTACCGGTCATTCCGCAAAGCTTCGGAAATCGCCGAACAAACTGCTGGGTGTTGATTTGAGCGACGGAACGTTTCGGAGTGGAAAACCGCAGGCGTTCTTTCGCTTCAATTGCTTGGTGGAGCCCTTCGCTCCAAGACCGATGTTCACCCGTGCGGCCAGTCAGTGGATCGACGATGATGACTTCGCCGTTGCGGACGATGTAGTCTCGATCTCGCTGAAAGCGAACGTTTGCATCGATTGCACGTTCCACGGCGTGCAGCAGTTCGACGATTCCGACACGATCGAGGGAAGGTGGAGTCGCCATTTGATAGATCTTGGAACGTCCCACCGGGGTCAGTGCGATGCCGCCGCCAACGGCGGCCAATTCGTAATCCGTCCCGGGTCGCAGCAACCGCGATGCATCGTCGGCCCACCGACAGCAGGCTTCCAGCAGAATCGAGTCGTGTTGATCCGGCCCGGACAAAATGAAGGGGGATTGCGCTTCATCGATCAAGACGTGATCGGCTTCATCAACAACGAGAGTCTCTGGTGAACGTTGCATTGGCGTCGCCGATCGATTTCGAGCGGCAAGGCAATCGCGGAGATAGTCGAAACAGAATTCTCGCATCGTGCCATACGTGATGTCGCATGCGTAGGATGATCGTCGCTGGGAAGCAGTCGACTGAGCGGTGATTGACCCGCAGGTGAGACCGAAATGACGGTATAGGGGTTGCAATGTGTCCGCATCGCGACGAGCCAAATAGTCGTTCGCCGTGCAAACCAGAACGCCATCGGATCGTTCCGCGAGGAGCGAGATGGCGATTGCCGAGGCGAATGTTTTTCCTTCCCCGGTGGCCAATTCGACAATCGTGCGTGTCAGCAATTCACGACTGGCGTGGATCTGATTGGGCCGCAGCCTGAATGCGAAAGATGCTTGCATCGCCTGCTGCATGCGATCCACACGGGCGTCGAAGAGCCGTGCGTCATCGGAAATCAGTCGTTTCGCACGTCGTCGCACAGCAAGCATTTCAATCCGACCAAACGCTGGTAACACAAGTCGGGACCGTTGGATTATAATGCGACCACATCGCGGGAACACCGCTGGAAAACAGGGATTTCAAATTTCGTAGGCTTTGCTGATGTCAGTTATTCGGATTGTTTGTCTTGTTGCTGTGGTATATGTCTTGTCATGGGGAACGGTTGCGGTTGCCGAGGAGTTTATTCCACGCCGCCAGTCGGCTCCGCCGGGACCTCCGCTGTCGCCAAGCGACGCGATCGCCAAAGATGAAGGTCCCCGAGAGCTTCAGTGTCGAACTGGTTGCCGGAACCCGATATCGTGAACCCGGTCGCCATGACGTTTGATGTACAAGGTCGCATCTGGGTGACGGAAAGCTTTGAGTACCCTCGCCGCGAACCTGGACCGGGACGCGATCGCATCAAAGTCTTGGAGGACAAGGATAATGACGGTCGATTTGAAACCGTGACGGTCTTCGCGGAGGGACTGAACATCCCATCGGGCATCGCCGTCGGACATGGTGGCGTTTGGGTCGCGAACGCGCCGGACATCCTTTTCATGCAAGATACCGATGGCGACTTGAAGGCGGATAAAACGGAAGTCGTCGTCACCGGCTTTGGTCGCGACGACACGCACGAGTTGCCTAATGCGTTTGAATGGGGGCCTGATGGATGTCTCTATGGACTCAATGGCGTCTTCAATCCTTCGCACGTCAAACAGGGTGACCGTGAGTATCACTTCACATGCGCGATGTTTCGCATCGATCCGCGCACTCGAAAGTTCGATCTGTTTTGTGAAGGGACGAGCAATCCGTGGGGGATCGCGTTCGATTCCGAAGGGAGTGCGTTCATCAGCGCTTGCGTGATCGATCATCTTTGGCACTTGACCGAGACGGGTTATTACCATCGTCAAGGAGGGCCCTATCCGCCACACACTTGGAAGATTGAATCGATTGTCAATCACAAGCATCAAATGGCGGCGTACTGCGGCATCCATTACTTCGACAGTCCAGCCTATCCGCCGGAGTATCGCGATTTGCTGTACATGGGAAACATTCATGGCAACTGTATCAACGTCGACCGTTTGCATCGTCGCGGGAGTACGTATCATGCGACGCCTGAAGAGGACTTCCTGACAGCGAATGACGTTTGGTTCATGCCGGTCGCTCAAAAGCTTGGCCCCGACGGCAGCTTGTACGTTTTGGACTGGTACGACCGATATCATTGTTACCAGGATGCGAATCATGATCCGGCGGGTGTCGATCGCGGACACGGTCGGCTCTACCGTGTGCGGTACGAGCAAACACCGCGTGCGAAACCGTTCAATTTGAACAGCGAATCATCGCGGGAGCTTGTTTCGCGGCTGAGCGATCCGAACGCTTTTTATCGTCGCGGTGCGGCACAGGTGCTGAACGAGCGACATGATGCAGCGGTCCGCGAGCAAACTGAAGCCATTGTGCTCGACCCCAAGATCGATTCCAAGACGCGCATGGCGGCGTTGTGGGCGTTGATCGGAACCGGTTCGTTGGATAAGGATTTTCACCTGAAGATTCTGGCGAGCGATGCATCGCCGATCCAGTCTTGGGGGGTTCGCGCTGCGGGAAATTACGGCGATGTTGACCCATCGGTCCGCGACGCGGTCGTCGCGCTGTCGACATCTTCCAAGCCGGATGTTCTGTTGCAGGTTGCCATCGCATCCAGGAAACTGCCGGATGTCGACGCCAACGCAATGCTCGCCAATGTGATCGGGCATTGCGGCGACGATGATCTGATCCCTCAAATTGTTTGGCGAAACCTGGAGCCGCTGATCCCGGCGGACCCGCGTCGCTTTATGAAGCTCATTCAAACCAATGGTTTCGCCGGAACCGAAGGATTTAAGAAACTCGCTCCGCATATTACCAAACGTCTGATTTCGCTCTAAGGCGAGCGACGCATATATACCGTGCGCGGTCCAAAATGATGCCTTCGCGTTAAATGAAGCGAATCACTTCATTTCTGACCACGCGACGTATAATTATACCCGCCGTTTTCATGGTAAGATGGACTTCCATTCCGTCGATGACACTTTACCACGACTGGAAGTTCATCCTTGAAGACGGACTGAGAAGTCCATCCTACAGCACGCTTCCCCTTTCGCCTTACTTTCTTGATTTCATGAAATTGTCGTTCGCTTTTACCCTACTGGTTTGCATGCTCGTATCGTCGGTCCAGGCTGGGGACGATCGGTCATCCGATGACGCCGGACTTGATGCGGCCGTCGATCTGCTGGAACTGATGCTCGATGTCAGCCCCGATGCTGCCGGCGGTTCGATCGAAGCGCTTACCAACAAGCTTGCCGAAGGTGGGCTTTCCGACGCCAGAAAGTCCGCGCTGCGTAAACGGTTGTCCCCTCTGTTGGCTCCGCTGATCAAGGACTTTCAATCCGATGAACTGCATCAATCGGCGGTCTTGCTGGCGGGCGAACTTGCGATTCCCGAAGCACAAAAAACGCTGCGCTCGATTGCGTTGGATAAACGCCAGCCGACGTCGTTTCGTTCAAGCTGCTTGCGAGCGATGGGACGATACGGCAGCGAATCGGTCATCCCGGTCGTCGACGAAATTCTGACGCAGCAAGCATCGCCGACGTCGTTGCAGGAAGCGAGTGTCGATGCCATCGCTTCGCTTCCCGCCGACGAGGCAAGCCATCATTTGCTGGCGATTTATCCTCGCGTCGATGCGTCGGTCGCTCCACGAATTGTCGACATCTTAAGTGGACGTAAAGTGTCCGCTCAGCAATTACTGGAGGCTATTGCGTCGGGTCGTTTTCCGCCGGGCATTCTGGGCGCCAATCAGGCCATGCGAATCAAGGCGCTCGGAGATGATGATCTGACGAAGCGATTGGAGTCGGTTTGGGGATCGATTCGGAGCGAGCGAAATCCTCAGCGAACCGAAGTGCTTCGCGCCGTCGAACAATTGGCGAGAGCGAAGTCCGGCGATCCGGAGCGCGGCTGGATCGTCTACCGACGCGTCTGCGCGCAGTGTCATCAGTTGCATGGCGAAGGGCATGCCGTCGGTCCGGAAATTACTCGCAATGGTCGTGGGAATTTCGAGCAATTGCTATCCAACATTCTGGACCCGAACCTTGTCATTGGGACCGGCTTTGTCAGTACAACGGTCCTTACCGTCGACGGACAGGTAATCGCTGGTGTTGTGACCGAAAAGAGCGACGACAAGATTGTGTTGAAGGTTCAAGGGGGGCGCGTGGAAACAATCCTCAGTGACGATATTGAATCGGAGAGGCAGACCGGCTTGTCACTGATGCCCGAGGGTCTCGAGAAGCAGATGACCGAACAAGAATTGCTGGATCTGCTCGCCTTATTGTCCCTTGAAATGCCACCAGGAAGCAGCGGCAATCGAACGATCTCCGGGACGCCGGCGAATCTGCACCCCTAGGACACGCTGGTGGGTCTGCGTCCCTTGACCCAACGGACTTTTTTGGATGTTGGCAAAGTTCTTTCCAGCTTGCTCCGTTAGGGCAAGCTATAGTGCAGGGAGCAGCGTTGCGCCTTGAAATTCTGAATCGATAATGAGCCATTCGACCACCCAGCCGATTGCCCCGCCTGTTGTTGGCGGTTCCTCCGCGCTGCGGAGTCGGCAGGTTGAGGCTACCTTGCCCGCTAACGCCGAATTGGCCAAACCGTCGAAGAAACGGAAGGCTCGCTGGTTTAAAATCTCCGACGATCGATTTCCGGGCGGCTTGGTCAGCGCGATTCTTCACGGCGGCCTGCTGCTGATCCTCGCCTTGTGGACCATCATCGAAGAACCTCGGAATCGAATGGTCATCGAAGGCCGATTTGCGTCGGAAGCTCCCGTTGAAATCACTTTACCGCAACCGCAGGAGCGACAGGAAGCAACGGTCGATGAGCCCGATATGCCCAGTGCCGACAGCCCTCAGATTCAGTGGAGTCGTGTGGAATTGCCGTCTTTGGAGACCTCGCCATCGAAGTTGGTCGATCCAGTCCAAACAAGCATTGATGCGATGCTGGCGGAAGTTCCGCTGGAGGTGTCGAAGTCGCTGGCCAGAATGCCGAGCAATGCGGACATTCAAGGACGCGAAGAGGGTAAGCGACAAGAGTTGGCCGAAAAGTATGGGGCCAACGCGGCGAGCGAGCAGGCTGTGGCCAGCGCGTTGGAATGGATCGTCGCCCATCAGCGAAACGACGGTTCGTGGGATTTTGATCTGACCAAGGATCCTTGCAACGGTCGATGTGGTAATCCACGGCACAATCCGTCCGATATGGCGACGCCGAAAACGGCTGCGACAGGCTTAGCGCTGCTGCCTCTGTTGGGCAGCGGCCATTCGCATCTGAATGGTCGCTATCGCGAAAACGTTTCGCGTGGAATTTATTATCTGCGGAGCCAAATGCGTGACGCTCAATCCGGACGCGAACTGATGCATGGCAGCATGTACGGTCACGGAATCGCGACGCTTGCGATTGCCGAAGCATTTGCCATGACGAAGGACGAAGAATTGCGGGACATGTTGCGAGACCTGCATGATTTCATCGTCATGGCTCAGCATCCCAAAGGGGGCTGGCGTTACAAGCCTGGTCAGCCGGGAGACATGACGGTCACTGGTTGGCAAGTTTTGGCCCTGAAGAGTTCGCAGATCGGGGGGATTCCGATGCCGTCGCTGGTCCATGTCCGAGCGGAAGAATTCGTACAAAGCCTCAGCAGTGAACATGGAACCCGGTTCGGTTACCTGGGACCGGGGGCGGAACCGACGCCCACGGCGGTCGGATTGCTGTTGCAGATGTATTTAGGAGCACCGCCACGCAATTCTCGGATTATCTTAGGTTGCGATTATTTGTATGATCTGGGTCCGTCGAAGACCGATGTTTATTTCAATTACTACGCGACGATGACGCTGCATCACGCCAGGTATTACGGATTCCCGGAATGGAACGCCAAGCTTCGGGATTATCTGGTCGCGACGCAGGCGACGAAAGGTCATGAGGCGGGAAGCTGGCATTTCCGCGATCACTTCGGAGACGTCGGTGGTCGGCTGTATTCGACGGCAATGTGCGCGCTGGTATTGGAAACCTATTATCGTTACCTTCCGCTGTGGGAGGAGGCCGAGTTTCCGTTGTAGTCATCGGTCGATGAAATCTTTATACTGCGCGTGGTCCGAAATGATGCCTTCGCGTTAAATGAAGCGAATCACCTCAATTGTGATCACGCGACGTAGATACTTCGCTTGGCTGGACTGATCGTTCACCCCTTTTGTTTCAACCTTTCCTTTCAACCGGATTTATCTTTCGCCTCCCATGTCGCTGCAAATTTCAATCAATGGACAACTGGTCCCCAAAGAAGATGCCAAGATCAGCGTTTACGATCATGGCTTGCTGTATGGCGACGGAATCTTTGAAGGAATGCGAAGTTATGCTGGAAGTGTCTTCAAACTGGATGAACACCTCGATCGCCTGTGGGATTCTGCGAAGGCAATTTGTCTGCAAATTCCGATCAGCAAACAGGAAATGGCGAACGACGTTAGAAAGACGTTGGCGGCAAACAACATTGTCGATGGCTACGTCCGATTGATCGTGACGCGTGGGTCCGGGACGTTGGGACTCGACCCCAACCGCTGCGCTAATCCGCAAATCATCATCATCGCCGATGTCATCTCGCTCTACCCACGGGAGTATTACGATAACGGCCTGCACTTGATTACCGCATCGACGATTCGAAATCATCCCGCCGCGCTCAGCCCGCGAATTAAATCGCTGAACTACTTGAACAACATCATGGCCAAAATCGAAGGCTTACAGGCTGGCTGTGTCGAGGCGTTGATGCTTAATCACAAAGGGGACGTCGCCGAATGCACGGGCGACAACATCTTCATCGTCGAAAAGGGAGTTCTGAAGACGCCGCCGAAGGATGCGGGAATTTTGGAGGGGATCACGCGCGGAGCCGTATTGGAATTGGCCGAACAGTTGGGAATTGTGTGCGAACAAGTGACATTGCAACGTCACGATCTGTTTGTTTCCGACGAGTGCTTCTTGACCGGCAGCGCCGCGGAAGTCGTTCCTGTTGTCAAACTGGACAACCGGACGATCGGCGATGGCAAGCCGGGACCGATCACCCGACGATTGAGCGATGCGTTTCACGCAATGGTCCGTCAGACTTCGTGATGCCTTTTGCGTGGCAGCGACGTTGTCGCCGTTTGAACTAGGAAAATGCGGGGAAGCAACTACAATAGCGAGATTCCTAGCTGCTGCGTATTGTCAAATGCGGTAAGTCACAACCGTGAAATGCGGTAACAGCAGGCAGCCGCGGCCCGATATTGATACGATGGAGGCTGTGGTTGCATCGCCCCATATCCCACCTTCCTAGTATTGATATGCTTTTGATCAGACCAAAGCTGCCAACGTCGGCGATCTTGTTCTTATTAGCGTGCAGTTCGTCCCCAGTTTATCTTTTGGCGCAAGGTCCGCCCGAGATGCCCCCCGCTTCGGTCAGGCTCGTGCCGGCGGAAAAGCGTTCCGTT
>JAWKTL010000091.1:0-12928 GCA_041399105.1 Pirellulaceae bacterium
TCGACGGGAAAAGAAGCGTTTTACCAGCGAAAACGCTCATTCTTATTGCGAATCATTTTTCTAGAATTTCGCTGCTTAACGAGACCACGGGCGGATTGCCCCGTCTGGGCGCGGGGCAAGATTCCTCGCTGTGGCATAATGCAGCGCGCTGCTATGCCGCCGACAGCCGCAATGCCTGCGTTGCATGTTCAGCCGCTTTGCGTCCTTCGCCGATCAGAACTTCAGGGTTCGAAAAGTCGAACCAAGGGATCCTCGCCACATCGGGGCGAATCATGACATCGGCTGACTCAATCGCGTATTGACGCATCAGTCCCTGGGCAATCTCGTTCATGCGGACAAAGGTCTCGACCGCGTTACGAACGGTTTGCTTATGCGTGATCGCCGAACAGACGTCAATGGCAATCGTCATCTCGCCACCGTACTGCTTTGCAATCCGCGAGGGGACCGGATCCAGAACGCCAATGTCGCACAGCAACATGTCGTCCCATGGCACTGGCGGAAAAATACCGGGAATCGCCGTCGAAGCAATGACGGCTTCTTTTACCGGTCCGCGATCAAGAATGACTTGCCGGCCTGTTCTCAAGTCAACCGTGACGATACTCAGCGGCCGCGCCAAATCCTCAATGTTCGCATCAGGAAGCAAACCATCGACGACATGCTGCATGACGTCGCGCGCCAGCAACGACTGACGACTCAAAATATGGATCAGCTTCCGCCGCGTACCGACGAAGCGTTTCAAGGTCTCGTACCATGAAAAGATCCCCGAATTGGAGCTTGCTTCCGTCTTCGGTGCCGCCGCAAACAACTTGGCTTGCTTCTTCAAGAAGCCGTCGGAGTGCAAGTATTCGCTCACGCGAGCATGCAGCTTTTCGCTATCGTCTTCGATCGCGCAAAGGGCTCCGACGAGCGCACCGATGCTAACACCAACGTAACGCTCAATATCAAAGTTCAACGATCGAATCACTTCGATTGCTCCAATGTGAGCCAATCCTCGAGCACCACCACCGCCTAGTGCCAGAACAGCTTTACGTTGTCTTAACTTCATCGCACGTTCTCGTTACTAATTTCGATGTTTCGTTCGAAGCCCGTACCGTTTAGTTCGGTTCTAAAGTCATGACTCCTTTCCGTTGTTTGGGAATTGCAGGTCGTGACGCCTGCAATACGCTAGCAATGCAAGGTTCATTTCGGACCACGCACGGTATACCTGCTGTTTTCATGGTAAAACGGACTGGAAGTCCATCCTACGGTAAGTTCGCAAATACGATGCCTTAATACGGCATCATAATCTCATCACCGACGATGCTATCAATCTCGCACCATCCTTTTTCGGCGATGACTTCGCCCAGCCGAGTCACTTTGCGAAAATCTTCTCCGGTTGGCAAAGTTCCGTCGAGTCGATGTCGAAGGTGCCGACACAGAACATCCGCGGCCTGTCGGGTGACATCATCCGAGCGATGCGATGCATACAGACTGGTACACAGGATGACGACCGCATCTTGAATGCGTGCGGACATCTGCGCCATCGCACATTGGCGATCGGCCAACTTCAACTGGAAACGTCGCATCGCGCCGGAAATCTCGAAGCTGGATCGCGTCAAGAAGCTTCGTGCGAACTCGGCATGCTTTCGCAATTCCTTTGGCATCACCGCCAGCGAATCGGAGGATGCCCTTGTTAATCGCTGACCCACATACCAGCGGGCATACGCGGCCAATGGCGCTTTCAAATGCCACGCATGGATCGGATTCAGCGGATTGGGCTGCCGAATGCCAGCGGATTGCAATGCCCTTCCGATCGGCTCGAAGTAATCCTTGCCGTGTTGCTTGACCAGCGATTTGAAGAACGCCATCCCCAACATCTCTCCTTCTCCTTCGTAGATGCATGGGGCAAGAAATTCGTGAACGTTGTCGCCGAATGTATGACCATGCAGGAACGATCGCCCACCGTGCGTTTTCATATACAACTCGATGGATGCCTCCTTTTGCGCTTCGCTGCCGAAGATCTTGGCGATAATGCATTCCATCTCGCCGCGGAAGCCTTTATCAATCAAACCGGCACACCACTGAACCAGCGCATCGCAACCGACGATCAATCCGGCAAGATGCCCCACCCGTCGTTGCACCAGCTCCCGCCGGTCGATCGATTGGCCATAGGTCTGTCGGAACTTCGCCCATGGCAACATACTGGCCAACATCGAACGCATCGTTCCGGCCGCATTGGCGCACAAGGAAACGCGTCCCAGGTTCAATCCGTGGTAGGCGATCGTCAACCCATCCCCGTAGGCGGGATGTAAACGATTCGCCGCCGGAACGGCGAAGTCGCGGAAGACCAGGCCTTTGTTGTGTGCTCGACGCAAGGCATACAGGCCGTAGTGTTTCATCTGAAAATGCTCGTCTTCATGGTCCGGCAATTCAGCGATCAAGACCGACGGTTCCCCTTCGATCAAACAAACCAATCCGATTGTGCGTCCGGGCATCGCATTGGTGATGAACAGCTTTTCGCCATTGACCAAGTAATGATCTCCCTCGCGAACGGCCGTCGTCTTCAAGGCTGTCAGGTCGCTCCCCGCCCCGGTTCGGTCAAAGCAAATGCTGACAGGCGCGACCCATCGGCCAAGCCAGGCAGAAAGCGTTCCTTCTGTTCCGGCGAACCGAACGTTCGCAAGGGATCGACCGCGCCAATGCATCCATGCACCGACGCCAAGCCGGCAACCGTCGGCTCCACCGTCGCCATCTTCGTCAAGAATTTCGCGAAGTGCGTGAACATCAATCCGCTGCCGCCATATTGACGGTCGACCAACATTCCCCAGTAACCGGCGTCTCCCAAGTCAGCCAGCAGCGACGTCGACAGTTTGTTCTCCTGGTCGTAGATCGTCCCGCCGGCGATCGCCTCGCGAACAACGTTCAACGAGCGATCCATTACGCGTCGTGAAGCTTCGGGAACGGGCACGTCGTCGATGTAAAACAACTCCGTCGGAACATCCCGTTTCCACACACTGCGATGAATCGGACTGCTGGACGTTTGATACTGCGGCGCGAATAAGGCTTCCACCTGATCGTCCGCGGTATCGAGAACGCCGGTGCGACGCGCTTCGTCGTCGCTCTTGCCTCCCAACCGCAACGCCGTCTCCGCAAACGATTCTCCCGCAGCCGGACGCGTAACCGCAACGGGTTCCTTTTCTTCAACATGTTTGTCGCGAATATCAACACTCATCGGACTATCCTCCAAAAAGGGAACCTTCTGATTTCAACCATTCGTCAAGCGATGCTCCACTTTTGTCATTGCGAGCTTCGGACTTTTGAAACAACGATCCGCCCGAATCCGCCAGCAACTCCAGCTTCTGGGCCGGTTCAAATCGGACACCGTACATCACCTGCAATGCTTTCATGTTTCTCGCGACGGTCGACCATCCGATTTGCTCGGCCAACGACAACGGCCCCCCTCGGAACGGCGCGAAGCCGGTCCCCAAGACCATCGCCAAATCAACCATCCATGCCTGCTCAACGACATGTTCCTCCAAGCACCTCACCGATTCGTTGATTAACGGATAAATCAATCGACGCTGAATGTCGGTGAACCCGTCTTCAGCCATCTCCAGCCCAGGAACCATCGCACCCGGGATCAGCTTGGTCCAAGCTTTCAGATCGCTAACCCCGACGCTTCCCTTCGCGATACTCGTAGAACCCTTGACCGCTCTTTCGCCCGATCCATCCAGCAGCGACCAGTTTGCCCAGCAGATCGATCACCCGTTGGTTATCCTTCAGTACCGTCTCGAGCGACCCCGACACGTGGTACGCGACATCCAGGCCAACATGATCCAGCAACTCCAGCGGTCCCATCGGCATTCCAAAGCGACGCGCCTGTCGATCGATTTGCTCGACACTTTCCCCATCGCATACCAGTTGAATCGCCTCGCCGATGTACGGGAACAGAATCCGATTCACCAGAAAGCCCGGCGAGTCCGAAGTGACGATTGGGGTCTTTCCCATCTGACGCACGAACGCCACCAGTTGTTCGACGACCGCCGCACTGGTCGAATCGGCTCGCACGACTTCCACAAGTTCCATCCGATGGACCGGATTGAAGAAATGCAAACCGGCCACGCGGTCTGGTCGATCCGATGCCCCGGCCATGCGGGCCACCGACAACGAAGACGTGTTTGTCGCCAGTACTCCCGATGACTTGACATGTTTGCTCAGCTCACGGAACACTTTGTCTTTGACATCTTCGCGCTCCACAACCGCTTCAATCACCAGATCGGCGTCTTCAAGCGGCGACCAATCGCTCGTTGCGCGAACGCGTTGAAGCGCATCGTCACCGTCAACCTTGGGCAGTCGACGGCTGGAAACCATATCGTCAATCAAATCTTTGACCCGCTTCATGCCTGCTTCGGCAAGACTATCGTTGATCTCTTTCATCACGACGTCAAAGCCTTTCAATGCGGCAAGTTGGCCAATCCCCGCTCCCATCGCGCCGGCACCGATTATGCCCAGCTTGGCGATTCGCGGCACATCCCCTCGACCTTCCGTCGTGGATCGCCAAGTGTCGACCGATCGCGCTCGCTCGCGTCGGAAGAACAACTCCAAGAGATTGCGGCAAGTTCTGGTCTCGATCAGCTTGCTGAATTCAGTTCGTTCAACAGCAAATCCATCAACCGTTTTGTCATAACTCGCTTCAATCGCGCGCAGCGCCGCCGCGAGTGCCGGATAATGTTCGCTCTCCTTCGCGATGCGTTTCCTGGCACCATGCATGACCAATCGACGACCGATCACCGTCCGGTCGAGCATTCGATTCCAAAGCCCAATCGTCGGAACGTGATTCGGCGTCTCCGGTTCCCGCAGCAACCGGTCGATGAACTCGTCAACCGCCGTTTTCCAGCCAGCTTCATCGGCGATCGCATCGACCAGACCAATCTTCAGCGCTTTGCCCGCCGGCAGTTTCTTACCTTGCAAGATCATCGGCAACGCTTGCATCAATCCAACACGGGCGGGCAGCCGCTGCGTCCCACCCCAGCCAGGAATCACGCCCAATTGAACCTCAGGCAGCCCCAATCGAGTCGAAGCATTTTCCTGAGCGATTCGATATCGACAGGCCAACGCGAACTCAAGCCCGCCTCCAAGGCATGGCCCGGAAATCACCGCCAACGTCGGAACCGAAAGTTTCTCGATCCGCGTGAACAGCGACTGTCCGGCCAGCAAGATGTCACCGACTTCATCGATGGTCACCGAAGCGATCTTGCCCACATCGGCTCCCGCCATGAATCCCGTCTCCTTGCTGCTCCGAAAGACAACCGCCCGTGCGTGATCGTCTCCCTCCAAATCAGCGACCACCTGTTGCAGTTCGGCGATCACTTCATCGTCGAAGACGTTCATCGATCGCGTTGCATGACCAATCCACACCGTAACGACATCGCGATCGTCGCGGCAGATGCGAAAATGTTTATACGTCTTTTGAATCATCACTTCGTCTCCCAAATTAAGCTTCCACAACCATTGCAAAACCTTGACCACCGCCGATGCACAACGTCGCCAAGCCACGACGCAGTCCCTGTTCGCGAAGCGCTCGCAGCAGCGTGATGACCAGCCGCGTGCCCGTGGTTCCCACCGGATGTCCCAGCGCGATCGCACCGCCATGAATGTTCAGCCGATCGATCGGCAGTTCACCGATCGACGTGTCCATGCCCAGTTCCTGCTTTGCGAAACTGGATGACTTCATCGCCGACAGACAGGCCAGCACCTGCGCCGCAAAGGCTTCGTTGATCTCAATCAAATCGAAATCTTCCAGCTTCAATCCGGTCTGCTTCAGCAGCTTGGCTGTTGCATAGACCGGACCCAGTCCCATCCGACGCGGATCGCATCCGGCCACGGCGTACGACGTCACATAGCCCAGCGGGGTTTGTTCCTTCGCCAACGCATCCTCCGCATCGACCAACACGACCGCCGCCGCTCCGTCGGTTAATGGGCAACTGTTCCCAGCCGTCACGGTCCCCTCGGGATCGAAAATCGGACGAAGCTTTCGAAGCTGTTCGATCGATTGGTTAACGCGTGGTCCATCGTCTTTGTCGATCGTCCGCCCATCGATCTCAACCGAAGTGATCTCTCCCGACAGGAAACATCGCTCTCGCGCCGCGGCGGCCTTCTGATGACTCAACAGCGCGAACGCATCTTGCGACTCCCGATCGATTGCAAATTCCTTGGCCAGCACTTCGGCGGTTTCACCCATGTTCAAGCCGCTGACCGGATCGGTCAGTCCCAGCATGACACCTGGGATCGGCTTGAAGTGTCTCGGACGCAGGCTCATCAATGTCGAAAGCTTGTTCCAAACACTCTTGCCGCGATTGAGCTTCATCAGCAGTTTCGCCGTCGATGGGCGAACCAGCATCGGAATCGCCGACATCGATTCGCAGCCGCCGGCGACGACGATGCGTGCGCGTCCATCGTGAATCGCTTGCCAGCCGGTAACGATCGATTCCATACCCGAGCCGCAATTACGGTTGACCGTATGCGCGACGCGATCGTGCGGAATGCCGGCCTTTAAGGCGACAACGCGTCCGATGTTCGCCGAATCGGCTGGACCGGAGACATTCCCCATCACCAGTTCATCGACATCTTCGGCTTGCAACTCGGCCGCCTTCAACGCGGCCGTAACCGCTGTACAACCAAGTTGAACCGCGGACAGATCGTTCATCGCGCCGTAAGCTTTCGCAAACGGAGTTCGCTTGCCTGACAAAACGGCAATCGGTGGGATGGCTTTCATGATTTCACCTCTGGTTCTCGTAAATGTCGACGGATCACTTTGCCCAGGAAGTTTCGCGGCAGATCGCCTTCGCAGCGTTCGTACACGCGAGGTCGCTTGTGCGACGAAAGATGTTCGCGACAGAACGCCTCCATCGCCGGGACGTCCCATTTGGCGTTCTTCTTCAGAACAATAAACGCCTTCACGATCTCGCCTCGCTGTTCGTCGGGGGCGGCGACGACCGCGACATCCTCCACGCCGGGAAACTCGCGCAACTTGCATTCCACTTCGCGCGGATAAACGTTGAATCCCGATGTAATGATGAGATCCTTCTTGCGTTCTTGAATTTGATAGAATCCGTCCTCGGTCACCCGAGCCAAGTCGCCGGTGTATAGCCAGCCATCGCGAATGGCCCCCTTCGTTGCTTGCGGATCATTCCAGTATCCAAGCATCACCTGCGGCCCACGCACCAACAGTTCGCCAACCTCGCCGGTGGGCACATCCTTCGTTCCCGTTTCCTGATCGACGATGCGAACGTCCGTGTCTGGAAGCGGCAATCCAATCGTGCCGTACCGCGCGGAGGTGTCCAGCGGCCCGACATGCGTCACGGGAGACGACTCGCTCAAGCCGTATCCCTCCACGACCAAAGCCCCGCTGTGCTCCGCGAATTCCGACGCAACGTCGGCGGGCAACGGTGCACCACCCGATATCACCCACTTCAATGAATCGAGTTTCGCGGGTCGCTTTCGAAGCTGTTGATTCATGGCGACCAGCATCGCCGGAACGGCATGAAACACCGTGGGACGATGTTTCTCAATTAACTGAATCGTACGACGCGTGTTGAAGCGATGATGAAGAATCACCGTCGCCACCAGGGCAGCCCCTCCCAGAACGGTGGTGGAAAGGCCATAACTGTGAAAGAACGGCAAGACGCCGGTCAATCGCTCTCGACCGATCCTCGCTCCGGCCCAGTAGTACTGCTGCCAAGCATTCGCGACAAGGTTGCGATGACTGAGCGTCACCGCTTTCGGATCGCCAGTCGTCCCGCCGGTTGGCAAGATGTAGGCGGCATCGGTCAGCGGATCGCAAGCCGCCGTCTCGGGAAGCGGCTCGGCGCGATTTAGCGCATCCCACAACCAAACTTGCGTCTCGTCGCCGGCAATATACCAATGCCCCGTGCGTTGATGCCGCATGTACAAATATCCAAGCTGTTCCAGCGGTCCTAACTGCGGACGCACCGACACCAGAAACGTCTTGCGTGGTCGATGCGATCCGGTCAGGACATGGGAAAGCATGTCCAGGCTGATGACAATTTGGCAGTCGGTGTCGGCGAGCAAACGATCGACCTCTTCGGCAACCATCAACGGACTGATGGCCACTGCAATCCCGCCGGCGCGCCAGATGCCATTGACCGCGATCAAATACTCCGGAACATTCGGCAGCAATAAACCGACGCGATCCCCTGGACGCACGCCGTTGTCTCGCAATACCGAAGCCATCCGCATCGCATCGCGATTAAGCTGTTGGAACGTCCACGTGTCGTCATAGTAGATGCACGCATCGCGTTGCGGCATCAAGCCCGCCGCACGATGCAAAAGTCCCCACGCGGGAAAGTCGGGATACTGAAGCGATCGGGGCACCCGCTGAGTGACCCTGCTTGCCGACGCAACCGAAGCGGAAAACCGCTCATCTGAAGATACTGTCGCCATGATGCACCTCAACACTTGCATACCGTCGTGGTTGAGGTTGGCGCACTGGCTCTATGCGAGCCTGCGTCGCGCCGTGTCGAACCACGCGCAGTACAACGTCCCGATCGATCCGTGACCAAACTTTCACCGACCTTCGGCGAAAGCTCCTGTGTGTGCGGTAATTCAGTGCATTTCTGCGACTGCGTCGGCATGACAAACCAATAAAGCCGACACTTGATAATGACAGAGAATAATAAGTGAAAAGGATGTCGCTCGGCGGACTCGAAACTCGAACCGCCAATCCGGCATTGATGCCACTTTCGACCAACAAGCTCTGCAATAAATGTGCCCCGCAGAAGCTGTTCGCATCAAAAGTGAGAGGTTCGTCAACAAGTGGCCAACAAGCCTCTATGACAATCCTACTACCATAATCATAGGCGTGAGGGGAAAATCGACAACAAAATTTCCGTTGCTATCGATTTAAGTGAATGCGGGATAAGGAATTAATTTGATAAGACCGGAACTGGACACCTTCGCGTGCCGGGAGGCTTTCAATCGCATTGCCGACAGGAATCGTTTGACCTCTTCTGACAACATCGCGCACCGCGATCGAGTGCTAACGGTTCATTCTTCGGACCGAACCCACTGGCCTGACTTGTACAGACATTGTGTCGGATCGTGTTCGGTAAGCCCAAGAAGGGTTAAGGGAGGAATGAAGTGGTCGGGAGACTGACGGAACGTGGCCGACCAAGCAATGTCTGAATCTGATTGCTTCGCGCCCGACGCTGCTTGTGGTTCGACCCGTTGCCGTCGCAGAGCGAGTTCGGCACCAACGATTTCGCGAGCGAACGCTTCGGGCAATGCTTGCTCCCGAAAATAGGTTCCGCAGGTCTTGCAAGGTATCTTGCCACGCGTGCAGTAACGGCATTGTCGCCGTCGTGCGCCAGCCCCCGTGGTGCCACGCCCTGAACAATGTTCACATCGCACGTATCCCGATCGACAATCCGGACATCGCGCATCAATTTGGTCCAACAGTTCGTTATCGGTCAACGGAGCGGTATACGTTGGCAGCAAGCCTCGCAGCACAGCGAGGTCTTCCGCATCAAACTTATAAGTCTGCCGCGTTCGCAATCTTTCCAAAATATTCAATGAGTGGTCGATCTTTTCAGGAACATTCCCCGCGCTGAGTCTCTCCGCTGAACTCAGAATGCGTCGCTCGCCCGACTTGCCGAATAGATAAGCCGCAAACAGCAAACGCCTACGTTCGGCCTCGTTGTCCGCGATCCGGGCCATCGCCAGTAAGCAGCTTTCGGCCAGCGTTTGAGGGTCCAAGTAAGCGGCAATATGATAAAGTCGCATCGCCATCGGTCTTGCTTCCGGATCGATCTGAATTTCGGCAAGCTCTTCGGCATATTGTTTGTAACCCTTCGGGTCCTCAGGCCGGAGCTTTTCAAGTCGTTCCGGCGACACCGAGTGGAGCACGCGCAAGATCTCGCCACGATCCATCTGGCGTCGTTGTTTTCCGCCCCCCGGTAACGCTTCATCGAAAATGATCGTGTCGGCTTCCTCGCGAACGATCCATGCCCCGATGGCCTTGTCGTTTAAATCGTAAATCACCGCCGCGTTTGCACGCATTGACAGGAATGACGGCGCGAAGACCAGCAACGCGATGAAGCCCCATCGGATCGGGTCGCCAATCATGTCCGCACCTCCTGAACACGCGAAATAAGTTCCACGACCGTCCGCTCGCCATCGCGAACCTGTTGCAACAGCGAGCGACTTTCTTTGTCGCGTGCCTGCGCTTTTTGAAGCGTTTCATCGACCATTGATAACACTTCGGGATTCCGATTAACAAGATCAGCCGACAATAGCTGCCAGTAGATCCGCTGTAACAAAACCGTCCGGCTTAAATCGTTTTCAGAGACGAAATCAATCGCTTCGATCGCGCGACTAGCAAGTCGCAACCAAACGGCGGATGGTTCGGAGCCGGTCAGATCGATCTGTTGTTTAAGCCGTTCGGCATACGCGGAAACAAGCGGCTGCAATGCTTTCCCCGGCATTGAACCGAGATTCGGATCTAGCGCGATGCCATACAGTCGACCGCGCACTCGGTACACCTCGGCCAGGAACTCGGCAAACGAATCGATATCCGTCAAGTCGCCGTCGGCGTTGTCTGGACGGTCAAAGTCATTGGCAACCGATTCCAGTAAGGTCAGCCGTGTTCCTTCCATCCAGTCGGCTTGATTGAAGTCGATGGCTTGATCGGTGATCCGCTCCAGCAATTCGCGATTCTCATCGGTTCGTCTGACCGAAGGCAACTGATCGACCAACGCCAGACGAAAGTACTTCCAACGATTCCAAACATCGATCCGGTCAACCAGCATTTGATGCTCATCAGGCTCTTTCGATTCGAGCGCTAAACCGGCCAGCTCAGCCGCAAGTGGCGGGGATACTTCCGAACATCGCATGGACATATCCAACAACATCCGCAGCGTGTACAGCCTGCGAATCACAGCGGTATCGTTTCGCTCGTTCAAGCGATCCAGAAGTTGTTTTATTTGACTTTGAACCTCGACGTCATCCGATGAATCGACTGCTCGTCTCGGCATGCCTGCTCTGGATTGCATTTGACCGTTCAATGAACCCCGCGGCTGCCAAGCCGCTATCTGATCCAGCTCTTGGATGATCCCTGAAGCTGAACCCGCCGGTTGGTGTGTGTCATGGAGGATCGCCTCTCCGACAGCCGCAAGCAATGCGAATTCGGCGAGCTGTTCGAAGAAGTCGTTCCGGCGATCCTTGAACAAGGTTTTCTTGAAGCATTTCCTTGCTGGTCCCGTCTCCACGTGACCATCCGTTCCGCACTGGCGTCGACCGATTCGGGAACCAAGCTCTTTCGCACCTCCCTTGCAATGTTCGCGGGGGAGGCATCGGCGGGAAGTTCTATCTGGGCAAGGGTCATCAACATGCTCGCCAATTCGGACTGAGCCGGCCCGGCACGCATCCGCATCATCGTGTCGATAACCTGGCTCAGTCGGACGCCATCGGCGGCTCGCATGAAGCGTTTCAGAAGCGATTCGTAGCCGCCGAGCGACTGCTGAAGTTTCTGCACGCGTTTGAGCAACATATCATCCACGAAAGGGGCGTATTCCGTTTCCGACAGCAGCGACTTGGCTGCCAATTCGATCGTGCGAAAATTGCGAACGTCCAAGTCAATGTCTCCGGCATCCGAAGCAATCAGCACATTTCGCAGATGACGGATCAGCCGTCGCCGCCACGCATCGGACGTTGTCGCGTCGCCGAATCCATCATCTGGGATCAGGCCGTTCAGATATTCGACGAGCTGCTTTTTGCGTTCGCCATCGATACCGCTCGTCTCCAAGATGGCAAGTGGCAATTCGAACCTGCGTCGCAACTGCGCAAAGTCTTCCCGTGACGATCGATCGGACGCTTTTAGGTTATCGATTGGACCGAGCACGCTTTCGTGCCAGCTTTCGCGAACGCGTGGTTCGTCCTCAACAAGGTAGCTCTGTATCAGAACCGTTTCCATTGCTTGCAAGTTAGGCAGCGCGAGCGAGGCCGTTCCATTGGCTTGGTTCGGCTGTTGCAATGCATCGAGCATCGCATCATACTGTGCGACCAAGCTGCCGATCGCCTCCATCCGTCGCAGTGACGCGAGTGTCGCAAGTTGATCAATCGGATCGACCGACGCGGGCGTGGTTTGCTTCAAGTGTTCGATCGCCAAGATGAAATCGGCGTTCCAACCTTCGGGATAGTATGGCCGATTCGCTTCCGCCGCAGCCCGGGCCGCCTCGACCGCTTCGACTTCCGCGGCGTTCCGCAACGCTTGTTGTCGATTGTCGGAACTCACCTTCAGTGCGAACCCCACGCCCAGCACCGCCAGGATGGATAACACCGCCAACGTGACCACCAGCCATCGGTCGGTTCTGCGCGTCGCTACTTCGGAAGCTTGAACTTCCAACTCAGTCGATTTCACGCACTCGGAAGCCTCATGCTTCGACAGTCCCAACGTCACATGGCCGTGCGTGATTAAGTCGTTTCGAGTCGCTTCGTTCAGACGCGTCGAGTCCCGCAAAGCGTCAGCCGTCATCTCCCGCAAACGTACACGCGCGTCATCAAGGGTCAGAATCTCAACCGATAACCTTTTCGCAACTTGTTCGATCGTTCGTCCGGCGAGTTCCTCGGGAACACCGAACCGCAGCACGCCTTGCTGATGAAGCGCATCAACCTCGTTCGGACGCAGTTGCTGAACGTTCTGCATGGTCGCGACCAACGCCGTCGCGAACGCCTCGCGAAGGAGACTGACCGGATCGGGTTGACGTTGCGTCCGCACCAGTGCCAAGCCCTGCTCGAACTGCGCTTCGGTCAGATGCAACTCTTCGGCTCGTTGCTTCATCTTCACGCGGCTGTTTATGTTGATTCCTCCGGCCACAGCGATCGCCTGACGACAATCGTCAGCGAATGCGACCAGCACTGGATCGATCGCCTG
>JAWKTL010000092.1:0-11881 GCA_041399105.1 Pirellulaceae bacterium
TCAGTTCGGAAGTGTCCGAGGTCACGACCAACCGTAAATGCGGATTGCGACTTCGTTCGCTTTCAAGAAAGTCGTAAAGCGGCTCGGCGACTTGGATCGTGTCCTGCGATTTGGTCTTTTTAATTTGCAGAATGCCGGCTCGCTCACCGTCCAACCAGGCTTTCTCTTCCGCATCGGCGAAGGTGTCGACGACTCGTCCGATATCACGCAATCGAATTTCGGATTTGCCCGGCACGCCAGCAACAACAATCTCTTCGATCTCCTGCGGGTGCTGACGCTCTTCGACGAACCGAAGCAGGATATCTTCATTGCTAGTTTCAATAGTGCCAACGGGCAGGTCAAGGTTCTGGACTCCGACCGTCGTGGCGATGTCAGCAGCAGACAGGCCGAGCCGCCGAAGTGCGTCGCTGTCAAGTTCGATGCGAAGTTGCCTGTCGGAAAAGCCTTCGACTTCGACAAGCGGGCTGACCGGCAACTGACGAAGCCGGCGCTTGAGGTCCTCGCAATAGTCTTTCAGGTCTGCAATCGGCATCGGACCGCTGACGGCGAGTGTCATGACCGCCACGCTTCGGTTGAGTTGCGTAATGATGGGGTCTTCGGCACCAATTGGGAAATCGGTGATGGCGTCGACTTCGACTTCGATGTCACTCAGTGCTTCGGCGACGTCTGCGCCGTCTTCGATTTCGATCGTAATCGCCGCGCTACCTTCCTGGGCGACCGAGGTGACTTTCTTGATATTTTGAACGCTGTCGATCGCGTCTTCGATGCGAAAGCAAATTCCTTGCTCAACATCTTCCGCTGACGCTCCGCGATAGACCATCGCGATCATGACTTCGGAGGCGTCAAAATCAGGGAACGATTCTTTTTTCAGGTTCGGCAGCGCATACAGGCCCACGCCAATGAACGACAGCATCAGCAGATTGGCCAGCGTGCGATGTTGAACAAATTTTTCCAGCATTAAATCACTCGCGACAATTCTGTAATGGACGAAGCCATGGGTCCCTGCAATATTTCGTATGCAACGACTCGTTGCCTGGGCTGGTGAAAACTGAGCCGACGGCGCTAGCCGCGGGTGTCTCGAACACCATCGTCGCCCCCTGTAGGGCCCGAGGCTAGCGCCACAAAGAACTAACGTTTCACCATCCCACTCGTTTTGCCTCGTCCACTACTTTGAAAATTATATTTTCACCGACCTTACAAGCTGACAGCCTGTACTATGCCCGGCCCGCTACTACTGCACTGCGTTTTTGAGCCGATCCAGAATTGCATTATCTTCGACTGGCTTAATCAAACTCCCTTGTACGGCGGGCGACGGATCAGCGATGATGACTTGCTCAGCCGGAGTCAGGCCACTGGCAAGGACGGCGACGTCTTCCTGGAAAAACTCAACCTCCACTTCACTTTTCGCCAACCGACTGTCCTTGTCCAGCACGTACACGGTTTCCCCGTGCAGTGACACACGAGGCACAACGACACGCTGGCCGATAGATTCACCGCGCATGGTGACTTTGCAAAAAGAACCATCCAACACCGGAGGGCGAGGTCGACCATCGGTTAGCTTCGGCTCATTGGTGACGCCGATTACGACGCCCACTTGCCGAGTCTGCGAGTCGACCACTTCACGGACTCGCAAAAACCGGCCTTCATAGACCACAGTGGAATCGCCACCCGAAATTTCAACCGTCGGTGAGACTCGAAACGCATTTCGCATGATATCCATCGTCAACTCTTCTGGCGGCCGATGATCCGCCGGTGGCATCGCCAACAAGCGGGGCATGTCCGTCGTGGAAACTTGAACTTCGATTTCAATTTCGGAATCACTGAAGCCTTCAAAAAGTGTTTCGTTGGTCGCAACGAATTGATCAAGTTCCAAATCGACGTCGCCAACACGCATCGTGAAGGGAGCTCGTATGAGGGTGCGCTCGACGTCGCGTTCTGCCTTCTCCAGTTGAGCCGCCGTTTGCCGAACAGCCGCCTTTAACACATGAATCTGCGGCTCGATCAAGGACTTGCTGTTTTCCAGATCCTGAACGACTTTTTGTTGTGCAATTAGCGAGCGTCGCGCGCCGTCGATTGCGGCCTGCGATTCGGCTTGGCTCGCCAACAACGACTCATATCGGTTGAGTTCGCGTTCGAACAACGACAGGGCCGATCGTTCTAACGTCAGCGTCTTGTCGTAGTTGGATCGAGTTTGTTCGAGCTGGGTGATCTCCGCTTCCTTTTGCTCAATGGATGCTGTGAGTTCCGCAGCCGCAGAGCGATAATCCGCGTCGTCTATTCTCAGCATTACGTCTCCAGCACTGATAATTGCCCCCGGTCGAAGCTCTGGATGCACCTCCAGAATGCGTCCCGCGACCTGGGCAACTGCCCGCCACTTCTTTGCGTACGCAGCGGTGCCAAAGCCGACGACTCGCGGTTCAATCTCAAAAACCGGAGCGGCGATGACACTGAGGGCACGTGCGGATTCCGATTCCGATTTGACCTTTGGCGGCTGACGAGTTTGCGTCAGATAAATGAGCGCGCCGATCGCCAACGCAACCGGAGGGACGATCAACAACCGTTTACCCCAGACAGCGAGAAAGCTCATCAGTCTTGAGCGTAAGCTGTTAGCCATAGCTGTTTCATTTTCTGTTTTGTGCGACATGATTTTCGTAGAGGCTCATGCGATAAGCTTGAATCGCGACCTAAGGGCAAGGAACGATAGTGGTCTAACTCTTGGGGTGGTCGATCTTAGCCAAGATCTTCTTCAGAACCCGAGCCGTCTGTTGTTGCTCGCGCTGCGAAAGTTCGCGGACTGCTTGCTGTGCCGAAGCGATGTGCTCGGTCAACGATTTTTCGACGACTTCTATGCCACGTTTGGCCAGTTGAATGCGAACAGAGCGACGGTCGTTCGGATTGGGAACCCGTTTCACAAAACCCGCTTTTTCCAGCTGATCAAGGCGATGTGTCATTGTCCCCGACGAGACCATGACGACGTCGATGAGTTCTTTGGGAGTCAAGCCGTCTTCATTGCCACCCCAGCGAAGCGTCGCCAGCACATCGAATTCCCAGACCTCCAGTCCGTAAGGCCGTAGCAGCTCCTTCAACTCGCGTTTCAACACGTCGGCAATGCGAATCGCGCGGCCAATAACTGCAATCGGACTGACGTCCAGTTCCGGCCGCTGCGTCAACCAACGTTGCATCAGGTTGTCAATAAAATCGTCTTGCATACAGGGAATTGTACCGGCGAAGTCTCTGCATGTCAAGTTTCTCGAAATGCAGCGAAATGACTGTGGATGGCCAGGAGCATACCTGATCGGCAAGAATCTGAATCTGGCAGTATCAGCGGCAACGAGATCAGGTGCCAGCGCTGCTTGAACGCGAAGCGTGGGCAGTGCTAAGACGCGACGCGGGCGACAGGAAGGAATAGAGGACGGGGATGACGAAAAGCGTCAGCACGGTAGCGAATGTCAGACCAAAGATGAGCAGCCAGGCCAGACCTTGCCAAAGCGGCCCGCCAGCAAGGGCCAACGGCACGAGTCCGCCTACTGTAGTGGCGGTCGTTAGAAATATCGGCATCAGCCTTTGTCGTGCGGCGTCGACAATTGCACCGTGATATTCCTCGCGCGTTAAAAGCTGACCGGCCCCGGATGTTCTTTCCCTCATGACGATGTCAGCGAATTCTACAAACAGAATGGCTGAATTCAAGACGATTCCGAACAAAGCCAGCACGCCAAGTTGCGGCATGAATCCGAATGCATTGCCTGTCACCCATAGTCCGAACAGCGCCCCCACGAGAGCAAGCGGCAACGTCACCATGATGATCGAAGTGCGGGCGAGACTGTTGAACTGAAAAACTAACAATAGAATAATTGCGATGAATGACATGCCAAATGAACGGAACATTTTCCACTGAGCCTTCAGCGACTCTTCCAGTGCGCCACCGATCTCAATACGAAATCCGGGAGGCAGTTCGGCTTTCAGCTCTCGCAGTGGCTCGGAGTTGAAGACTCGCGTCGTGATGTCGTTGCCAGACGCCCCGAAGTTGATTCTCGATCTGACTTCGATCGTTCGATTTCCGTTGCGTCGATCGATGGTCTCCATACGCCATTGCGGCTTCACGCTCGCGATGGCGGCCAGCGAAACCTTGCCGACGCGGCTTTCGATGTGTGAACTGCTAACGGCACCGAGTGATCGACGGCTTTGCGGATTCAACCGGAAGTAGACCGGGATCTGCCGGTCACCCTCCCGATACATCGTCAGCAGTTTGCCGGAATAGTAAGCATCGAGCGTTGAGGCGACTTCCGCGTTGCGAATCCCCGAAAGGCTCGCCCGATCCGAATCCACATCGACAAACAACTGCTGGCCGAAGACGCCCCACGAATCGTTGACGTCCCAGGTGTCAGGCTCGGCGTCCACAATCGACTTGACGCGATTCGCAATGCGCCTGAGTTCGTCCGCGTCAGCGAGCCCGTTTCCCATGACGCGCAAAACTACAGGATCCGCGGGCGGGCCGAGCGCCAATTCAACGGGAACCACTCGGGCGCCGGCGATCGGCGACAGCCCCAACGATTCGTCTCCTTGCCTCGCAACCACACGCAGTTGCTCGGCAAATTCGTGGGTAAACTCTCCCTTGGTCGTGTGGATCAGGATTTCGGCGTAGTTTGGCTTCAGGGTCTCCGGTTCCCATGCGAGGTACCAGCGCGATCCACCTCCGCCGACGATGGTTCGCATGTTGAACAAACGCTGGTGCGGGGTTCCTTCAGCATCGACATGTGGGCTGAGGGCGCGGATCATCCCTTCGACCTTGCGAGCAACCTCGTTGGTTTGTTCAATCGAAGCGGATTCGGGTAAATAGATTTCAACGGCAAATTGGTCTCGCTGCGTCAGTGGAAAAAACTCGCTCGAAACCGGCAGTTGGGTCGCAAGCAGCATGATGCCGATGGATGCGACAATAGTGACAAAGCGATGACGCAGAGCCCATGCGACTGCGTTGGCGTAAAGTCGGTAGAAGCCGCCGCGTTGTGATTCGACTTGCGACGGCGCTCCACTTCCTTTCTTCCGCAGCCTGCGCCACACGGTTCCAAGCTTGCTCATCAACCAGGGCAACGGCGCGGTTGGGCGCGTCGGATCTTTGGGCGGTCGAATGAACCACGCGGCCAGGATGACGCAGAAAGTCATCGCCAGAACCCAACTAACCGCCAGCATGACCGACAGCGTGATAGGCAGGCTGTAAATAAATTCGCGATTGGCACCGTCCATCGCAATTAACATCGGGATAAAAGCAGCAACCGTCGTCGCGGTTCCGCTCAGCATCGACGAGCCAAGCATTTTTGCACCAGCGACCGAAGCCTCGCGCGGGCTCATGCCGGCGATCTGGTTCGTGCGACACTGGTCGCAGACCTGAACAGCATTGTCGACCAACAATCCGAGCGAGATGATCATCGAAGCCAGCGACATCTGTTCGAGTTGCACATCAAAAAGTGTGATGATCGCCAGCGACGAAATGACAACGAACGGGATGTTGGCGGCCATAACGGCAGCGGTGCGAAACCCGACAACCAAATACACCAGAACGACAACGACCAGAATCGCTTGGATGATGTTCACGCCAACTTCACGAATTCGGTGCTTCACACTATCCGACTGATCGGAAATGATGGACACCGCCAGATCGGGCGGCAACACCCCCGTGCTTTGCAGCTGGGCGACACTTTCTTTGGAACGGTCGCAGATGTCGATGATGTTTGCGCCTGATTTCATCGATACCGCAAGGGTGATGGCGGGTGTCTCAAACTCGGGAGTTCCGTAGCGGCAAATACGCTGGGCCGGGTCGATGTAGCCACGACGAACGTTCAACCCCATGTTTTTGAGTTGAACTTGATTGACGCCTGCGTCGCCCGATTCATCTCCGGTCGCCACGACACCAACGACCAACGAATCAAAAGCCTCCACCGCGCCGACATCACCGCTAGGCTTCACAAAAAAGCGTCCATCTTCGCCGTCGATCCTTCCGCCTGGAGCTACGATGTTCTGCGACTTTGCAAGTGATTCGATTTGAGCCGTCGTTAGTTCCAGCGTTGACCAGTTTCCTTCGTCCGTCTCGATGTAGATTGCTTCTTCCTGGACTCCGAACCGACCGACCTGCGAGACGCCGGGCAGCAGACGAAGCGAATCACGTATTCGCTCTGAGAACAGATCGAGTTGTCGCGGCGAGTAGGCGTACTTCGGATCAACGACCGAGTCACTATCGAACGGTCGTTGGTGGACGGCATACAGCAGGACGCTGGTGTCAGCAAATTCATCGAACAGAAACGGCGAGATGCTTTGGTCGGGCATCGGCACATTGCGAATCCGGGCGCGCACGCGATCCCAGGCATCGTCGACCCTCGCGCCTGGCACGTTGTCCTCGAGTTCGACAAAGATGACCGACTGTTCGCTGCTGGATGTAGATCGAATCAACCGGACTTCTTCCAATCCGTCGATCGCATCTTCCAGCGGGTCAGTGACCAGTTTTTCGATTTGCTCCGCCGACGCACCCTGCCAGCGAGTGGTCACGAGGGCGATCTTGAGCGTGAATTCAGGGTCTTCGCGACGCGGCATGGTGAAGAAACTGACGCTGCCCCAGGCGACCAGCAACAACACCAGCGTGATCGTGATCGTCGGGCGACGCACTGCGAACTCGGGAAGGTCTCTCATTACTGCCCTCTCACAAGCGGCGAAACCACGACACGGTCTCCATCGTTAAGGTAGTGCGTGCCTTCGACAATGACCTGCATTCCCTCACGCAATGCTTCCCGCGAAGTCGAAGTGATCCGAAGCAAAACCGTTTCACCGAGGACCGATTCTTCTTCAGCGAATTCGACGAAGATTCGCCGCGCGGTCGCCTTGCTCTCAGTATCGTCAAGCACGTGGACGAAAGTCTGCCCCTGTTCTTTGCACACAGCCTTCATCGGGATGTAGTAGCCATCAGTCGGTTTGTTTGGAGTTAGTAGAATCTGTACGACTTCGCCCGAGCGCAACAGCCAGCGATGTTCGTCAATTATTACCTGGCAGCCGGCCCAGGTTTCCAGCTTCGGAAGTTCGCTTGCTGAAACGTTGGACGGTTCTGACGCTTTCGGCTTGAAGTAAAGTTTGCCGGTAATCAGATCGTGATCGACATCCATCTCGACGTCCGGATCGGCAAACTCGATCGCAACAAACTTCCACCGCCCGAGATAGGAGATCACGTCGCTGGTGATTCGAACGGGGACTTTGGCAACCGAAAGTAGACGGTCGCGTGACGGCGACGGAGTTCCCCATCGACGATTGGTGACTTTCCAGACAAATGTCTCGCCGCCGAGCGTGTGAATCGCTTCGCGAACCACCAGTTGTCGCCGGTCGCCGGTAATCATGGGGCCGATATTCAATGGCATGATCTGATCCGTCCATGCGATTGGCTCGTCGGCTTGCGGCGTTTGGTACGCGGTTTCGTCGATCTCGTTTCGCACATGCAATGTCACCGTAAATGTTCGCGCCGCAGGGTCGGCTTCCGTATCGACTCGGTAAACCATGCCGCTAAGCTGGCGGGATTGTCCGTTGCCATCGGTGACTTGAACCGACAACATGTCACCGCGAAGGTAGCGGCGAGAGTCGCGGGCTGTCACCTCAAATTCGATGGTCATCGGATCCATCATCTGCACGGTCACCACCGGATCACCCTCTTTGACATAAGTGCCGGGAACCGCGTGAATCTGTGAAACCTGTCCTGGAAACGGGCTGAATAGAACTGCGTTTCGGAGTCTGCGCTGGGCTTCGAAGAGTTGCTGCTGGGCCAACAGGATTTGAGCTTCGAGTGCAAGCTGGCGGGCTTTCGCCTGAGCCAACTCAGCCCGGGAACTGGAAAGGCGAGATTTCGTCGTCGATGCATTCGCTTCCGCAGCATCGAGTTCCGAGCGCGAAATTGCATTCTGTTTTGAGAGCTCTAGCGTGCGGGATAGCTCGATGTCGGCAAGGTCGGCCTCGGCCTTTGAAGCTTCGATCTGTGCGGGCAACTGCTGCTCAATCGTCACCAGATTGGCATCGCGGTTCAGTTTCGCGACTTCGACACCGGCGTTCGCCGATTCGACGGCAATTTTCAACTCTTCATCATCCAGACGAGCTAACGGAGTCGCACCTGGTGTCAGGTCATCGGTCTCGCTGCCGATTTGAGGCGTTACGAATTCGTTGGGCTCAATAACTTCCGCGACGCGCCCAGCCACCTCAAACCCAATCTGTTCGGATTTCCAAGGCACAACCGAACCCGTCATGAATTCGGTGTTTGTCGGTGAAGTTTGCTGCAAGGCAACGATCGCAACCGGCTTGGGAGGCTTTTCAGCCGAGACAGCTTCCTCTTTTTTCTGTGTGCACCCAGCGGTTCCTAAGCCACTCAAAGAAACAAGTATCAAAACGATGTAGTCAAACTTGTGAAAATGCATAACTTGCCAAGCGAAAGGGGCCACACCGCTATTTGCATAAAGTAAACCGTAGAGTATACTTTACTCCATGTTAGACAAAAGTAAACCCCAAAGTGCAATTCCCGAATCCAGGCCGCGGGAGCGACTGACGGATCGTAAGCGAGCGTCGATCGTGCAGGCCGCCGTGGAGGCGTTTCAGCAGCACGGGTATTTCGCCGCCAGCATGAACGGCATCGCCGACGCCGCGTCGGTCAGTAAGCGAACGCTGTACAACCATTTCGACAGCAAGGAAGCCCTATTCGATGCGATTCTTGAGGAATTGAAGTTCCGCGTCGAACAACTTCCGGAGTGCGAGTTCGACGAATCGCGTGACCTTGCCGAGCAGTTGACCGAGCTTGCGCAATCCGAAATTGACTTTTTCACATCGGAGGATGTCCAGGCGCTTTCCCGAGCCGGATTGTCCCGCGTGCTGGGCGAGCCGGATGCAGGCCAACAGGTCGATCAGCGATTCTTTATCAGACGAGTGACAACCTGGATGAAAAGGGCGCAGGCATCAGGCGGTCTACTCGAAGCGGACGCAGAATTCGCAGCGATGCAATTCGTCGGCTTGCTGCGGACGTTTGCATTCTGGCCAACCATTGTCCACGGCGAGCCCTCGCCCTCACGACGCAAGCGAAATCAAATAGTTGCCCACACTGTTGAAATGTTTCTCAGTCGATACGGAGTACGTTAGGCCCTCCCAACTAGCGAAAGTTCGATTCGGGCATCCATTTAATAGTGGGTTCGTGGTACGTTTATTTTGTCCCGCTGCCTCGGTCCAGGGATCGCCAACATGGGAGCAGCGATTTAAGTTGGAAAGCTGACACTCGCGAACGAATAGATGAGAAACAATATGAATCCCGCAACACTACCCGTACCCGTCGCTCTGATCGCCTTGTTTTACTTTTCAACCAGCGCGATTGCTCAGGAGACCACGCACAGCTTCCTGGCGTGTGGCAAGAATACCTACGTCATGGAGGCTGATGGCACGAAGAGTTGGACGTACCCGGCAGCCACGCGAGACGGTTATGTCCGGGGCGACGGCACGATCATTCTGACGCTAAGCAAATCCAAGCGATACAAGGGTGGAGCCGTTGTCCAAATCGATCGGGACAAGACTGAAACGCTCCTTTGGAAAGGCACGCAAAGTGAAGTCAACAGCGCGCAGCCAACCCCCGATGGCAATATTGTTATGACGGAAGCGGGGAACCATCCACGGCTTGTCAAAATCAGTCCGGATGGAGAGATTGTTCTCGAGTTTCCGTTGGCATGTCAGAAGGAAAACCATCACATGCAGACTCGGATGGCGCGCAAGCTCTCCGACGGAACTTATCTCGTCCCGCATCTGCTGGACTTTGCCGTCTTCCACTATGACCAAGACGGCAAAATCTTGAGCAAGCTGGATACAACCGCACCGGGCGATTCCGAACACAAGATCCACACCTGGCCGTTCACTGCAATTCGACATGGCGATGGCCACACTCTTGTCTGCTGCACACACGGTAACCGAGTCGTCGACTTCGACCGCGATGGTAAGATCGTTTGGACTTTAACAAACGATGATTTACCTGGAGAATGGCTTCAGGATCCCTGTGGCGCCCAGGTAATGCCAAATGGCAATGTCGTCATCACCAGCTATGCCGCTGGAAGCGCAGACCCTCACTCCCCGAAGCTGTTCGAGGTGACACACGACAAGAAAGTCATGTGGAAGTTCACCGACGGCCAACAGGTCGGAATCCATCACTTTCAAGTGATCACAACAAACGGAACGAAGCTGCAAGGACCAGTCCTCAAGTGAACCAAAAAGTGCGGTGAGTACAGACAACCTGTGGCGGAACAGCGAGCGAGAAGAGACACCCGAATGAACATCCGAATTCAACTGCTGATTTACGTTTGCGTTGCGATGCTCCGGAGTAGTGCAGCCGCTGAGCAACCCAACTTGGTCATCATTTTCACAGATGATCAGGGCTATCAGGATGTTGGCTGCTTTGGTTCACCCGACATTCGAACTCCGCGTTTAGATGCAATGGCCGCTGGTGGCATGAAGTTCACCAGCTTCTACGCTCAACCCATTTGCGGACCGTCCCGCGCCGCACTCATGACTGGCTGCTATCCAATGCGTGTTGCCGAGCGCGGCCATATAAAACAGGTCCATCCGATTCTGCACGAGGGCGAAATCACCATCGCCGAAGTTTTGAAAACCCGCGGTTATGCGACAGCCTGCTTTGGAAAATGGGATTTGGCGAAACATGCTCAGTCGGGTTTCTTCATGGATCTTTTCCCGACCCGCCAGGGATTCGATTACTTCTACGGAACACCCACCAGCAATGACCGGACCGCGAATCTTTACCGCAATGAAGAACTGATCGAACCGGCGACGGACATGTCGACGCTGACCGGGCGTTACACCGATGAGGCCATCGCATTCATTAGAAAGTATCAGGAGCAGCCGTTCTTCGTTTACATCTCTCATTCAATGCCGCACACGCGGCTGGATGCATCGCCAGAGTTCAAAGGGAAAAGCCGGCGAGGCCTGTACGGCGACGTCATGGAAGAGATCGATTTCCATGTCGGCAGAATCCTGGACACGCTCGATGAGCTCAATCTGGCTGAGAACACGTATGTCCTTTTCACGAGCGACAACGGTCCCTGGCTAATCAAGAACAAAGATCATGCCGACGGACATCTGCCGGGCGATCACGGTGGATCGGCCGGACCGCTCAGGAGCGGCAAGGCGTCGACGTTCGAGGGGGGCGTGCGCGTCCCCGCGATTCTCTGGGCACCGAGCAAAGTGCCAGCGGGAACTGTTTGCGATCTCGTTGCCACGACCATGGATGTCATGCCAACGTTTGCCGCTCTTGCCAGTGCCCAAGTGCCAACCGATCGAGTAGTCGATGGCGAAGACATTCGGCATCTCTTCCACGGTGAATTCGGCAAGGCGGATCCCGATAAGGCATACTTCTACTATCTGCGAGTCCATCTGCAGGCCGTTCGTCAGGGTAAGTGGAAACTTCATTTGCCCAGAGAAAATGAACCAGTCGGAGCCGCACCGTTTAGTCGCAATACCCACATCGCCCCCGAGGATCGTATCGGCTTTGAAGAGCCCTTCCTGGTCGACCTGGAAAACGATCTCGGCGAAACAACGAATCTTGCTGCAGAGAATCCTCAGGTCGTGGAAAGACTGCTTGGACTTGCTGAAACGATGCGTGAAGACCTCGGCGACTATGACCGGGTGGGAAACAACATGAGGTTCTTCGATCCGTTAGAGGCGCGCCCGACGAAGCCGCCAGTCCCAGCTCCTCATGCGCGACAGCGATAATCGTCATCCCGCAAGCAACCAGCCCAATAGAGCACACATTACTCACCGCACAGATCGTATATGAAATTCGATTGAAGTACGTGAAGGTCGAGAAAGTGAGATTGTTCTT
>JAWKTL010000093.1:0-11725 GCA_041399105.1 Pirellulaceae bacterium
ACTATAATGATTTGCTGCTGGCGATGCAAACGTATTGTTTGCCGTCATGGACGGTATAATTTTCGACAATGGTCGTGATTTCATCGGTCTCGCATGTTCATCGAGAGGATGGCTTGAACGTCCTCGATCTTGTTGGCTGAAAGCATTCTTTTGGGATGATTGTGCGCGAACGTTTATTGTTGGCTCATCGAACAGGTCTCCAGCTATGCGATTCAAAGATCCTTGTCCCTCAATGGTCGTTTCGCTCTTGAGGGGAGCATGTGCAATCTTGTTCATAGCAACTGGCTTTGGTTGGTTGGCAGGCTGTCGGGATCGCGTTTCCGTGGAGCGGTCTTCACCTGAACTTGATGTCTCCGCGATTGAGCCAGCACCGAGTTTGTATCGAGTGCTCGAAACGCATCTTGCCGACACGAAGCCAGTCAATGCGGGAGACGACAGCTCCCCGATCGTGATCTCAGGCACGGTCTACAACAACGATGGTTTGGCTGCCGATGGCGCATTGGTCGGTTGTTGGTGTCGACAGTGGGATCAGTCCGCCGCGTTGATCGGTTTCGCGCGTTGCGATAGCGAAGGAAGTTACCGAATCGACGCCACAGGCATTCACATGATTGTGCAACAGCTTGAGTGTCCTCCACTGTCAAAGTTTGATGGGAAGATCTATGGCAAGTATCTGTTACGTAGATCGATGTGGCGTGATGCCCTTCCTTCAGTATCGTTGATGACCGTTGGTACCAACAACGCGATCGGTTGGGAGACCCCGCAGTTTGTGCCGAACAAAGACAGCTACCGAATTGATCTTCAGCTTCGGGATCAGAGTGGTATTATCGCCGGAACAGTCGTCGATGCGGATGGAACGCCTCTCGCGGAACAGGAGGTACGCTTTTCGAGTCTCTACGATCATCTGAATCGGAGCGTAATGGCGACGGGCATAGCATTTTGTTTCGATTGGACCGCGACCTCCGATACCGAAGGTCGATTTGCCTTTGCGGGTATTCCCGGTGGTCTGATCGCTTCGATCTCGCTTGTCACGGGCGCGAGCGGCCCACGCTCAGGAGCCACCTTGGAGACAACGCCCGAAACGATGCAAGACCGCATGAACAAGGGAGACTACGAACCCAACCCCTGCGTATTAAGCGGTGGTACACAATTGTTCCCCGTTCGTGGTCGCGTTCTTCGCAAGGGTAGCGAGGGCCTTGCAGACGTGACCGTTCGCTGCGGACGATACGTCACGCGCACCGACGAAAACGGCCACTATCATTTGCAGTTACCGGCGACCGTATCGGAATTGCTTCTCGAATTCCCGGAATCGTCCGAAATACCTGACTGGCCGGTACCAATCGACCAACGGACACAGATTTTCGGGGATTCGGAAATAACCACGATCGTGGAACCATTTCCAACGCTCACAGGGATTGCAAGCGCATCGCGCGACAGCGTATCACTCGGCCAAGTTAGTGTATTCGAGAAAGAAGGGACATTCCTGGGGCAGTCCGATGAGCATGGAAAACTTAATCTCTTGTGTTCAAAATGTTACAAGGAAATGTACTTCATTCCTGCCTTCTTCTCAATCGGCGAGCAAGAACTTTTCCGAAGGTACACATCTCCGGTTCAAATCCCGGCTGCTGATGGCGATGATCTTGAACGCCCTCTCGGTGCATTTGAAATCCCGGCAATTGCCTCCGAAAGCGACCGTCCGCTGCTTGTCCTGCTGCCTGATGGTCAGCCAGCAAGTGGCGTCGCCGTGCGGATGCAAATCGACGGCAAGCAGCTCACGTTGCTCACATCGGATGGGAAGCCTGTCGATCATATGATGACCGACGCCGAAGGACGCTGTACGCTGCAGCCGCTTGTTGGATACAAGGCAAATGCTACCGCGGTTGTCTCCCATCCCCGCGTTAATCCGAGCTTCTTCGGTCAGATAGAACTGACGCCTGCTCGCGCCGCAACCCATTTGACACTTCAAACTTTGCGTTTGGTTCCAGCCCGTGAGCTGTCGGGACTCGTGCAGTTCAATGGCCAGCCCGTGCAGGCGATCCATGTCAACGCATCGGTTCCGCCGGGAAGCGTTTGGAAAGACTGGCGGTTTGATTCAGTGACCGATTCGGATGGCAAGTACGTCATCAAGGTACCTGCTTATGAACCGATGTACGACGTCGATTTGCAGGCTGGAGTGAAGCTCAGTTCGTTGTCGCGTAGATCGATGATGTGCAATCTTCCGCTGCAAGTTGTGCCGACACTACAAGAAGAAAGTTCGGGGCAGGCAATTGCCGTGCCGACGATATCGATCCTGCAAGGAGATGGAACGGTCACTGGGAAAGTGATTGGAGCCGATGGTAAACCGATTTACAAAGAGGTGCGATTGAAGCTTCCGCCGGGACTAGCGATCAATAACTGTTATTGCGTCGAAGGCCGTGTGGATGCTTCCAGCACATATAACCCACAATTGATGGCTGGACGTTTCAAGTTGCTGGGAGTTCCCGATGGCAGATGGAATGCGTATGCGTCGGTAGCAGATCCCGCAGTTCGGCCCGGCGGCAGAGCACGAGCAAATCAACCGATACAGGCAAGTCCATTGGTCCCCATTTCACCAGGAGACGAAAACGTGGTGATTAAGCTGAACCGGAGTTACTAGCTCTCGTCCAAAGATTTGGAACTTGACCTGCAGAAAGGTTTCTCGGCCAGTTCTTGCCTACGTTCCGCACATCCGAAAAGACATATCTTTGAATTTAGAACGAATGGCTTAGGTACGATAGGCCTCTGGGGCGATGCCTAGAAGTTTCAAGATCTGCTGGTGGATCGGAGCGAGTTCGGTTGTAAAAATTTGCACTGTGTCGCGGTTGGGGTCGGCCAGTGTATGGCGGTTGACCAGATCGAACACGTCGATCACTTGGCGTGTTGTCGGACGCGTGCAGGGGCGTCCCTCAGGATAAAGTGGAATGGCAGCGATTTCTTCGCTTCTCATCGCCAGGCGAAGTTCTCGCTCCAGAAGCGACTGCGTCATCAGAGCGAAGAAATAAACCGCCAGCAGGCCGACGATCCTGCTGACGCTTTGCAGATACACAGGAGCCACCTGGAAATCTGTCTTCAGATGCGAGAACCGTTTCTCGATGATTGGCTGACGCTTGTATGCTTGCAAGATCTCGACTGGTGTCCAATCCACCAAATTTGTGATTATCGGAAACACGCCATCGTCGCCCGAGGCACGCTCCAGTGCTGACGAATCAAAATGCCAATCAATATCGAAACGCGTGTCAACTTGACGGTTGTACTTCGTTCGCTTCGTCGGACGACCCGGCGTTGCTTGACGAAATGTCTCATGCTCAATCTCTTTGATTTCAACACTCAGAAAATCACTTACGCCACGCGAGCCGAGGATTGCCTTGACGGCGTCGCTCACCTTCTGCCTCGTCTTAAAACGTGTCCGCACACTACGCAATCGCTCCTGCAGTTGCCTCAACTCGTCCACCGCCCGCCTCACACGGCGAGCGCGTGTCTGAGCATCGGTCTCGGCTTTGCTTTGACTGTGGAACCACAGCAATCGGAATCCCTCTTTACTCAAATGTTGCGTGGCATCAACACGATACACATCACGTAGCGAATCATCCTCATGATAGACACGCAACACCTCATTCCAAGTAACGCATTCTGGGTCATCAACCAGACGCTTACGAAACTCAGCATCCTCTTTCCGCGTTGCCGGCAGGATCGTGATAAACCGTCCTCCACATCGAGCGATCTCGAGCATGTTGCTGGTCGTGGCGAGTTTACAATCGGCCACATACACAAAGTCGGGTCGCTTGACTAGCTCATTGAGCAGCTTCCAAGTTCGCTGATGAGTCGAGTCATCCGTCACATTACCACTTTCCGTCTGGAAATAGATCGGTACGCCGCCGTCGTCCGCGACGGTCAGGATGTACAGTAATTGCTTGAGGTCCGGACGGTGATCTTTATTGTGACCCCAGGTAATCGCCGGAGTCTGCACTCCCTTGATTTGCTGCTGTTTCGCAGCATCCGCATAATCGCCGTGGAACGTAACTGTCGTCGAATCATTGTGAAGTTCGTCCATCCGAACATCAAACTCTGCTACAACATGCGACACGACATCCATGATCACACTCGAATCGAGTGATTCAAAAATCCGATCCAAAGCGCGTCCCACTCGATCATCGTTAAGATGCTGCAGTTGTGTCGAGGACAGATCAAAGAGCTCCGGCGGATAGTTACTGGCCCACTCCGCCACACCATACATAGGCTCTCGTGTAATCAACAAGTTCTTCAGCAACAGCAAGACAACACGTGGTGTATCGACCTTTGTTCGTTGATCTTCGTCTGGGAGCCGTCGTTGGAGAATCTCCTTGAGCTTCATTCTTTTTAGGATTTGATTAAGTATTGGCATCGCGCCAATGGTGTGTGTGATTAAACAGCTTCCGTCTGGCTGCGTAGCTCTTCTTCCGTCGGTTACATGCTTGGGGCGTCTCGCCTCGGGCTGTGGCTTTGGTCGCTTCTTTGTCATTGTGAAATGCATCCTTTTTCGTTGCGGAGCGCGTAGAACAGAGGTGCCTCGAAAATAGATTCACCGGAGTGTCCAAGGGAGGTGTCTAGCGCGCAAAAAATTGCGAAAAAAAGAAGCTCATTGACGTAAGTCGTGTGCCGCAAGACTTACGTCAATGAAGATTTTTCAAAAAAAGTCAAAAAAGATTCCGCTGCCAATAAATTTAGATGACAAAAAACTATAGCGCGCCAAGAATTGCCGCAGTCCCATCACCGCTTCGGCGCAACGATCACACAGAGGATATACCTAGCCCAGCGACCAAATGGAGCATTGCCGTCAAAGTGAGCAATGACGTCAGTTCGACTTCCGACTCAGGCAAATCGCGAGCGGAAAATTAAAAGATATTCATTTGGGAATGTGCGGAACGTCCGCTCTAGGTCAAACGTCGCGGAGCGTTTCAAAACGCGGGATGAATGAGGAACATGCAATTTCGTTTGACGACATACAACATCCACAAAGCGATTGGCGGCGTCGATCGGCGATACGATCCCGATCGTGTCGTGCAGGCGATCGAACATTGCAAGCCGGATATTTTGTTCCTGCAGGAAGTTGATGACGGCGTTCCTCGGTCGCGACATCATTGTCAAGTCGATGTGCTCGCCGACGCATTGGGGCTGCCACATCGGGCCTATCAAAGAAACGTAACGCTCAAGGTCGGCTTTTATGGAAATGCGATCTTGAGCCGCTTTCCCTTGTCGGACGTACAACATCTCGATCTAACGGTACCGATGAAGAAGCGACGGCGGGCGTTGGCAGCGCATTGCCGACTGGACGTCGACGGGCACCAGCGAACGGTGTTGTTAATGAACGTCCACCTGGGACTGGCTGGCTACGAACGCAAGATTCAACTGCGGCGGTTGCTGTCCTGGGAACTGGTGCGTCGCACGCACAAGGAAACCGCCGCGATCTTGGCGGGAGACTTCAACGATGTTTGGGGGAACTTGGGGAAAGGGATTCTCGATGTCGATGGCTTTGTATCGGCCGGCGGCCCGCAACGGACCTTCCCCGCGTTCATGCCGATGCGACCTTTGGATCGCGTTTATTATCGTGGCGGAGTGACAATCGATCACGGCTTCGCCTCGCGAACCAAGATCGCGAGGCAGGCATCGGATCACCTTCCGCTGGTCGCCGATTGTGTGCTGACGCCACGCAGCGAGTGAGCAAGGCGTCGGCTTACTTCGAATAGAACGAGTAATTCGGGTTGTTGGGATCGAAGTCCGCATCGGTCAACCCAACATTCAATTGCACGTTCAGGTAAGTGTATTCCTCGGTAATTTCAGGCTTTTGACCTGGGGTTTTCGGCCAGCCATAGGCGACGTAGCGAACGGGGATGCCCATTTCGTCGTCGATGAAAATTTGCCCGAGGCTGAAATCATACTCCGGTTTGTACTCGGGATGCGTGACCTGAATCACCGTGCAATTGCGACCATTGATCTTCGCTTCTTTGCGGAACTCGACTTTCACGTCGTTGTGTTGACGATCGTGTTCGCCCCGTTCGATCAATTTCAGAACGAGATTCTCGATGCCGATTTCGGTCAGAGGATACTTTTGTCCTCGCATTGCGAAGGCACCCTCGGGGCGAAGCCAGACGGTCGGCAGAAAGCGACCTTTGAAGCCCCCTTCATGCGCCACCATCTTGTTGTCGTTTTGCTGCTCGACATAGATCACTTCCCGTCCCTTAACCGTTGCCGGCTTCAGAAAGGCCAGGTAAACGCTGAAGGGAACGACCAGCCGACCGTTTTCCACGCGACGGTTGCGAACTTTGATGAACATGTATTCATATTCGCCAACCGTTCCATTGATATCTTCGCGTTTGACCAGCGTGGCGGTGTAGTCGGCGATCTTTGTGCGGATTTCCTGCAAACCCTCTCTTGCGATGCGCAACGCTTCATCAAGCGGATGGGGAGCGGGAGTGATGCTGTTGTTTGCCGCAATCCGAAAGACAGGCTCCTGGAAACGACTCTGCGGTGCTTGGGCGAAGGCTGAACTCGATAGCCCAGCGGTGCCGACGGCAAGCATCGATAGTAGTTGTCTTCGTGACTGAAACATGAATGGCAATCCTTTTTTGATAGACCGACAAGTGCTGATATCTTGTATGTCGCGTTGCCAAAAAGCATGTCTCACTTCAGAGCACGGACGTACAAGCTGATATCATTATCGCCTCCAATCGCAGCATCGATCCAAGGTCTTATCGAAGCGGATCACAGACACTACAGCCGTTAGACTTCCAACCCCGCCTCATCGTAACGACGCTGGCGATGTCGAGCTATCCCGATTTGTTGGCCACTCAGAGAACCGGGGCATAATCGCGGACGATTGCTATTGACGATAAGCTGATCCGCAAGATACGAACCAGCGTGAAGAACAGACATACCATTGCGCAATGGTTCGGACACAGGAGTGCGGATTGATCCGTCAATGCTCGTATCGACTGCTGAAGCTCGCGACTTTAGCGATTTTGACGATTGCATGGGCCGAGGCTCAGGACAGTTCGCTGCGCAATAACTCCGGATTTGGAACATCGACGGGCGTTCCGAGTACAAACCTTGTCCCCGTGCCGTCGACCAATCCGATCCGAAACAATCTTCAGAGCCCTCCTTATCAACAAATCCCAGCTCCATCGCTCGCTCCGGCGACAACGACCGCTCCGCCAAGCGTCTCGTTGGGGCAACCATCGTTTGACCCCTATCGCCAGCAATCGACAACCAACCCGATGTCCAGCATCTTCGGCGCGCCAGGTTACTATCCAGCGCAGCCAACGACTCCGACGGGATATCCGGGCACCCCGCTTCCATACAGCAACCCGGTCCCGCCTCTTTCGGCCCCTCCGGTACCGCAAGCCGCATCTCCGTATCCTCCGCAGACCTACAGTACGCCGCTGGGTCAACCGGGGACGGGCTATCCTTCCTCCGTCTATCCGAACACCGCTCCACCGGCGCTCTTTCCCGGTGGAATCAACAGCCCGACGTGGAATATGCCAGGCTTTAACAATCCATTTTCGCAAGGCTGGAATCCGCAAAGCCCCTTGTTGGTGGGAGGGGCTGGCGTGACGAGACTTTTTCAAGGCCCGCGTCTGAAACATGGCTGGATTCAGGGTGACCGAACACTTGATCAAGAACTCGAAGTCCATGAATCGGATATCTCGCTGGCTTTCGCGTTCCCGCATTTCCTGGGTTCCAGTCAGCCGTTGTATGTGCTGCCATCGTTTGGCTTGACGCTTTTTGATGGTGGTGGCGACGAAACCTTTTATGAAGCGTTCCTGGAAGCTGGCTGGCAGTCCGATCCAAATTACCTTTGGGGCGTCGAAACGGGAGCACGGGTGGGCGTCTTCTCAGATTTCGAGGATACCAACAGCGACAGCCTTCGCGTTCAAGGCTTACTGCTGGGCAAAATGCGATTAACGCCGACGGCGACGGTCAAGTTCGGCGGAGCCTACATCGACCGCGTGGAGCGCGACTTTATCTTTGCGGGGGGCGTGTTGTGGCAGCCCAACCCGAATCAGCGGTGGGACCTCTACTTCCCCGAGCCGAAGATATCAGGATACTTCACGACCTTGGGGCAGCACGACGTCTGGACGTATATCGCCGGCGAATTCGGTGGCGGTTCGTGGACCAACTCGCAGTGGAATGGGATGCAGTTCGATTATCGCGATGTTCGCGTCCTCGTCGGTTTTGAATGGGGACGCAGCGGTTTGATCTCGTCCGGTCGACGAACCGGTTTCGTTGAAGCTGGCTATGTTTTCGCTCGGAAGCTTATCGCGGATGGAAACATTCCGACCATTTTTCCTGATACCAGCGAATTGAATTACGACAATTCCTTCATCCTCCGAGCCGGCATCGGATACTGATCCAGCCACGGTCCGCGTTGCCGGAACTGCTGAGCAATCCTATTTATACCGTGCGTGGTCTGAAATGATAAGCACCAACGCATAAGTTTTTTCGTTTAACGGCAATACCGTTCAATGAATCATAACTACTGTCTGCTCAAAGGTTTTGGTCAACGGTTTTTGCTTTCGGTGTTCTGGGCGGCATTTGTCCCAGCGGGACATCTTGCGTTTGATCACACGCGGGTTGATGCGGTTGCGACGTGCAGGGATTCGCTCGCAACTGATCTCCCATACGACCGCCGCGAACCACTGCGAAAATTTCACTTCATTGCCAGGATCGCATTCGGGCAAGCGGCTCTTGAGTATCTGGAAGGAACCCTTGAACGACAACCGATCCACGTCGATGTTTGCTTCGGTCGCCGCTTCGAGCATCAACGCACGAACCACGAAATGTCCCAGCGACATCGCGTACAACTCCTGCTTCAAACCGTCGGTCGTTTCGCTGCGAAGATTCGTTGTCTTCTCGGCGCGACAAGGATCCTGGTGAGTCTTCTGCTCATCAAAGACGAGTTCTTCTTCCCAACGTTCGTGGTACTCCATGATTAGCTCCATGGCCGGAAACTCCTCGGGGTCAAGCAGGTTGGTCATCAAGCGATGAACTTCATCATGGCCGACTCGTTGAGCATCGTCGAGCTTGTATTCGATCACGCGAACGAGGATGCCTTGCGTGTCATTTTCGCGATACCAGTTGCTTGGATAGACCTTCGCCAGGAACGAGCCATCGTCGAAATATTTGATCGGTTTAAAGACCATCGATTTCTGGATGCGAATGAGCAACTTGTGCTTTTCATGCAGTAATTTCCAGTGTTTGTAGCTGAAGAAGCCTCGGTCTTCGATCAACAACGCATCGTCGGGAATGTGTTCCCAAAGCTGCTCAACGAGCTTCTTTTCAGAGTCTTTCCAGCCTCCGTAAACGAAAGCGAATTCGATGTGAGTTCCCAGTTCGACGAGACTGACTTTGCGAACTTGAGGAAAGGGGCCTTCACCACGACTTCCCGATGAGCGTCCGAAGTGCTGATGCGCGTCGCAGTCCGGAACATCAAGCACCGTGCCGTCGATGGCGACTTTGCGCATCCCGCGATAGAACGCACCGAGCGTTTGCGGTGTGGCCAATGGGCGGACCACCAAACTGTGCAAGGCAACGAGCGGTTCGCTGCCGAGTCTTTGACGTGCCATACACAGGCTCGACCTGGCTGGCGAGTTCTCTCCATGCCGCAGCCGGCGACACGCCTTGAAGACTTGTCTGATCGGTAGTTCGGTAAAAAGGCCCATTGCCAAGACGACCCAAATCATGATTTCGTTTGTCAGTCTGCAAACCCGCGTGGTCTGCTTGCCTGTATCGACAAGTGCCTGCTCAATAAGCTCAGGCGAAATGATCTTTTCGAGTCCAGCAATACGATCTAAAACTCTTCCATTGACTTCCGAAGAGAAGTCAGAGCATCCTTGCCCATTCATGTCGCGGCTCCTTGCGAGGCTGGTTGGTGAGACAACCTAAACCTAGCAGGAGTCGCGATTTATGAAAACATTGAACGGTATTGCGTTTAACGGCAAGCCGAAGGCGACGGCGAAACACTGGAAAACGTCGCCTTCGGCTTGCCGTTAAACGAAAAAACTTATGCGTTGGTGCTTACCATACGTGGTCCGAAATGATGCCTTCGCATTAAATGAAGCGAATCACCTCATTTCTGACCACGCGACGTATAAACAGGCGAACAATCCGCTGGGGGGACGAGATCGGACGGGTTGCTCGCCTTTCAAGCCGGGGGTCGCCCAGGTACAACGTTTGCAGGCCGAAAAGAATTTTTTTGAGATCTGCTTCCTCAATCTGCAAACGTTATCATGCCAGATGAAACTCGCCCCCAGGTGCTTATTCTCGGTGGCGGTTTCGCGGGGCTTCAAGCCGCGAGATCGCTTCGTAAAGCTCCGGTCGATGTCTTGCTCGTCGATCGTCGCAACTTCCATTTGTTCCAGCCATTGCTGTATCAGGTCGCGACCGGCGAACTGTCGCCCGCGAACATCTCGGCACCGTTGCGAGCGTTGTTGCGGGGACAACGCAACGTGCGAACGATCCTCGGCGAAGCGAGAGAACTCGATCTGGCGAATCGCAAGGTTTTTCTTCGCGATCAGGAATTGCCCTACGATTATTTGATCGTCGCCACCGGTTCGGTCCATCATTATTTTGGCAACGACGAGTGGGCCGAGATCGCTCCGGGATTGAAATCGATTGAAAACGCAACCGAAATTCGCAGTCAGGTTTTGGGAGCGTTCGAGGCTGCCGAGCGAAGCGATGATCCGGCCGAGATCGATGAACTGTTGACCTTCGTTATCGTTGGCGCGGGTCCAACGGGTTGTGAGCTTGCCGGGACGTTGGCCGAAATAGCACGGCACACGCTTCGGAACGACTTTCGATCGATCAATCCGGCCGATGCGCGGATCATTCTGGTTGAACCGAGCGATTATCCGCTTGATGTCTATCCGCAGCCACTTCCGGAGAAAGCGTGTAGGGCGCTTGAGAAACTGGGGGTTGAGTTGGCGTCCGGCAGTCGTGTTGTGGGCATGACCCCGACCGAAGTCGTTCTGTCGGTGAAGGGAGTCGACGAGAATCGCACGATTCGCACCCGAACGGTCTTGTGGGCGGCAGGCGTCCGCGCATCGTCGTTGGCCGCATCGATTCTGACACAAACGGAAATGGCAGCGGCACGTGGCGGTCGTGTCCCCGTCCAAGCTGATACCTCGTTGGCTCAGCACCCGAATGTTTTTGTGTTGGGTGACATCGCGTCGTTCAATCACGATGAGAATGGAGAGCTTCCCGGACTTGCTCCCGTGGCGACCCAGATGGGGCATCATGCGGCCTGTTGCATTCAGGCCGATCTTCGGAAATCTCAGCGACCTTCGTTTCGTTATCGCGACCGGGGGAGCATGGCGGTGATTGGTCGATACAGCGCTGTCGGCGTGATCGGCGGACGCAAGGTCTCCGGCTTCATTGCATGGTTTCTGTGGCTGGCGGTTCACCTGATGTACATCACAATGTTCCGGAATCGCGTCTTGGTCTTGATTCAATGGGGCTGGACGTTCTTTTCTCGCGATCGATCGGCTCGGTTGATCATTGATCGTCCGACGACGCACATTCCCGATATCGATAGAACGATTGCTGAGGGAAACACCTCCGCCACGCCGAACGAACCGCCGAACGACGCGCATACTGATCGCGGAGCCGGATCGAGGCTGCCGACCGCTGACGCCTAGAGCGACCACGTCGCAAGGTCAATAGAGAAACTTTGGCGCAG
>JAWKTL010000094.1:0-11509 GCA_041399105.1 Pirellulaceae bacterium
GGCATCGGCTTTTGTGAGGCAGGGCTTATTGACCGAATATCAGTCGGACCAATTGAAGGCTGGACGAACGAAACTGAACTTGGGACCCTACATCATCACGGATTTTATTGGACAAGGAGGGATGGGGCAAGTTTTTAAAGGTGTTCATAATGTGATGGGGCGGGAGTGCGCGGTCAAGGTCTTGCCTTTGGAGAAGGTGACCGACGAAACGCGAGCCCATTTCCTTCATGAAATCCGATTGCAGGCGTCGCTCGACTGTCCCTATCTGGTTCGCGCCTTCGATGCCGGGCAGGACGGAAAGATTCATTATCTGGTCACCGAGTTTGTTCCCGGCAGTGATCTGAGGCGACACGTGAAGAAACATGGTGCGTTGCCAATCTCCGAAGCCGCGCTGTACATCCATCAAGCCGCCCTCGGTCTTGACTATGCCCATCAGCAAGGCTTGGTCCACCGCGACGTGAAGCCGGGAAACATTCTGGTGACCCCAAGCGGACGAGCTAAAGTCTCCGACGTTGGCCTGGCGGCTTGGAGCACTGCGATGTCCAACGACCCGCGCGCCGGAAAGATCGTCGGCACGGCGGATTACCTTTCACCGGAGCAGATCATGACGCCCGACAATATCGGGCCGGCGAGCGACATCTATGGACTCGGCTGCACATTGTACTACTGCATTTGTGGCAAGGTACCTTATCCTGGCGGCAACACGGCCTCCAAATGCCGCCGTCACTGCGAAAGCTTGCCGATGCACCCGCGAAAGTTCGCTGAAGATATTCCAGAGGAATTCGTCGACATCATCGCCGACATGATGGAGAAGGACCCTAACGATCGAATCGTGTCGGCGGCCGAGGTTGCGGCTCGCCTTGAGCCTTGGCTGGATGATATCGAAGCGCTCGGCGAACGCCCCATGACGCGTGGCCCATGGCTGGCTCCGCCGCCACCGGGAGGTGATCTCTATCCGCCCCCGATGCACGGTTCCGGACAAATCTCCGCGTCGGGGGATACAAGCGATTCGGCTGCCGTGAGTCAACCCGGATACTCGTGTTTCGCTCAGCAACGTCGTTCCGCCCCCACCCATGCCGGGGTACGAATCGACGTTCGCGGTGCGTCCAACAATTCGATGAAAATCGCCGTTGCTCTGGCAATTGCGATCCCAATCAGCTTGATGATTGGGCGCGATCATTGGCTTCAAAGTTCGCGAAATCATTCAATGATGATCGTTATACCGTGCGTGGTCCAGAATGATGCCTTCGCGTCAAATGAAGCGAATCACCTCATTTCTGACCACGCGACGTATATTGGCGCTTGGGGCCGTGTCGCGTTGCGACCAATCGCGTTGCAATGCAAACAATAATGCCATCGCCCCGCCGCGATCATCTTGTCCATGAATGGCTTTCCGCTTCCGATAAGCCTCCACAGTTGGTTGTCGTCCCGTCCCTTCGCACGCCCCGCCAACTTCACCGGACAACCCAATTCGCGAACTGACGTAGCGCCATGCCGCGTCGGACGACTTGGTGTAAGCGTCCCCTTGAATCCAGCCAGCTTGGAGTCCCGTGTCGATTGCCCAACCGATCATGCAGGTGCATGTCATTTCCGCATAAGTCTGTGGATCATCGATCACTTGATGCCATGCTCCGTCGGTGTCTTGAAACGGCAGCAGGGCATCGACATGCGTTTTATATGCATTCAGAAAGAACGGTCGCTCGCCAGCCTCTTCAGGCAGCATCGCCAAACAACGAGTGATTCCAATCATTGGGAACCCGTTGCCGCGTCCCCAGGCGGCATCACACCCCGACCAGTGACGGTAGATCCCGTCGTTGCGAAGGCAAAGCGATTGCATTGCTTTGGCGTAGTCAACCGCCGCCCGGAAGTATCGCGAATCATCCGTCAACGCGCCGACGGCACAAAGCAGCGGACAGCACATAAAAACCGCGTCGCTCATTTCGTTCTGTGCTGGTGGCCTGATTTCGATTGTTCCTGGCGGTTGCTCAGCCGGTGCCGACAACAGACGATCGGCCGCTTGCTTGAGCAGGTCGACATAACGTCGCCGTTCGACCGCCGACTCCGAGGTCTTATAGGCGTCAGCAAAGACCAAATGGCCAGCCAGTTCAGCATTCGATTTCATTTGAGTTGCTTTCGACCCGTCGACGTAGGGCGTCAAGAGCTTTCCAACCATCGTTTGCCAATGAGGGGGAATCCATCTGCTCGGCGGCTTGCAGTCGCCCCATCAGCCGCCAGAGCATGAATATATGAGCTGGCCTTCAAACTTGCTGCCGCAATGATCAAGCAGTCGAAAGACGAGTTCACGGAAGTGGGCTGCCCGTCGACCGAAGCTTCGATTTCCATAAGCTTTGGGCAAACCGTTTGCCGATTTCCATCTGTCCAGCAGCAGTGAAGTGATGACCAACAACGCGTTCCAAATCGTCGACGTTGATCCAATCGACGCCGGTCGTGGTTTCGCCGACCCGAACGGTGCTGCTTCGCACAGCCTGCATCGCATCGACGGGCATCATTGGCGAAAGATTGGAACGCGTCACGATCACAGGTGTCGATGCCGAGGCAAAGTCTTTTCGCACGCGATCGATCAGCCGTCGCAAATTTTCTTCGTAGCGTCCCGCTTTTTCGATGCTGCTGGCGTCGGAGATGCCCTGGTGAATCAAGACAGCTCGAACAACGGGACGGAATCCATCGGCTTTCAGCGACTTGGCCACCTGCGTCATCTCTTCAGTCAAGGCTGCATAACATGCTTTGCCCTGTGATGGCGTGGTGGGACGCCAGTCGCTATCTAGATCGCTGGCGGGAAAGCTAACCTTCACAATCGCGATCTTCGAATTCTCGCTCCTGGCTCTCAAGGCACGGGCGAATCCAAACTCAGGCCCGATCACATCTTCGCAGTAGCCAGCGGTCGATTGCACTCGCAGCGGTTGGAACCGCGAATCGTCTTCCCAAGTCTCCCCCTGCCAAGCAGATCGGTTCCAGAAGAGGACATCGCGATCAAGCGGCGATGTCCCGGGCAGTTCGGTCGTCGCAACGCTGTCGGCTCCCGTCATATTGGATTGACCGATCAACAGATAGGTCGGCAGCGCCACCTCGTCCGACCGCGATTGGCTCGGCGATCCCCAAAAGATCATGCACACGCCCACTGCAAACATCCAACGGCGGCAGCCGGATGATTCCATGCCAATCGCATTTAGACGTTGCGTGGCCGAAAATGAGGTGATTCGCTTCATTTGACGCAAAAGCATCATTTCGGACCACGCACGGTGTACTGCACGATGCATTCGATTTCACCTCACACTCGTTCGGAAGTTGTCAAGCTCGCCATGACGAATCGTTTCCTCCATCCAACCGACCACCTTTCCGGAAGTCGGAAATGTAAACGCGAGGAGTAGGATCAAGACAACCGCAATCGCGATGCATAGGATGCTCGTGTTCATAACGAAGATGATCGTCGCCATGACCGCGCCCTTCCAGCAAGGCGGCCTTGATGATGTGGGAGGTTTGATAGACGCCAAACATCTGTTTCTCCGACGGTGACATCGGTTTGCTTGGATCGACGACGGGGCTGCTTGAATCGTCTCGCTCCTGGGCAGCCTGCGCGGCGAACGGTGCGGCTTGGCGGAGCACCATTCTGGGAACGATCATTGCCGCGATGACAACGATGATCGCGAAGAGGATCACAACCATTGTCAGTACATCCAAATCGGTGCTCAGTTTAACATCTCCGGAAAACATCGTAATTGCAACCATGATCGCCGCGATGTTGATTACGCCGATCAACAGCGCCAACGTGATCATTTGCAGCGTGACAATCGATTTCGCCAATGGCATTGTTTAATCCTGGGAGATATAAAGGATTGCCGCGCACGACGGGCAACATACGAAATGCGACAACATCAATCGGTTAAGGACTTGAGGGGCGAAGGTCGAACCGCAATTGCCGCACGAGTTCCCTTCCACGGGGGCCAAGGCTTCATCGCTGTTACCGCGAACCAGCCGTTGATAGGTTTCTCGAACCGACGTCGATAATTCACTTTCCGCCTCGGCAAGCTGACATTCGGTTCGCTTCAGGTCGTCGTTGAGAACCGCCAGCTTGGATTCAATGTCCTGTACGAGATTCGCCTGTTCAGATTCACGTTGTTTCAGTTCCGATTCCTTCTGCTGAACATCGTCGCCCAGCGAGTCGATTCGTTCAAGCGCCTCCAAGATTTCATCCGCCAACACGCCATTGGCTTGCTTATCCGCCGCGATCTGATCTTTAAACGACTGGAACTCTCGATTGCTTGCCGCCGAATTCAACTTAACGCCAAGATCCTCAACCCGCTGCTCGCGTTCCTTCAGTTGCAACTGTTTGCGATCACATGCGATCTTGGCTTGCTTAAGCGTCTCCCGGGCGGACTGCAACTGCGTCCGCAAAGCTTCGACAGCCGTCTGTCCAGCGGCGATTTGCCGTGGACCACGATCGACGCGATCTTGTAGTTCGCTTAGTTGACGATGAATGCGATGCAAGCTGCGAAGCGTTGCATGGGAAACGGTTATCGGAGCGTCAGACATAGAAATCAACCGTCCATTGTAGCGCGAAGGTGGAACTGCGACTAAACAGGATCGGATGCTTGAGCGAATCCGTCAAGACGTCGACGTCCCCGTCTGGAATCGGGACGACCGCCGCACGTCCGTTGCGTTCAGTTCGCCATTGTAGGGTGACTTTGCGTGATCGCATCACAGGCTTTATCGATTGACCTTGCGATCCAAGGCGCGGCGTCGCATCCAGGTTCGTAATAAAGAAGTTCATCGTGGATCAATCCCACCGTCCCGACGCAGTTGCGTGAAACGACTGCGATCGGAAGCTGATCGGATCGTGTCCCCAACGGTCCCAAACCCGCGGAACCCAGGGCAACCGGGTCGTAATACTTGCTGACCATTTTGTAAAGCTTCAGCACACGATCACCGCTGTTGTAGAACAAATTCAACGATCCAATATTCTCAACAGCCATTCCATGCTTGGCACCGTTCGCCAACCAGTGTCGGTCCAGTGCCGGAGCGACCAAGTTGATGCCGATACGCGCGCCCGACAATGGTGGTCCCGGAAGGGTTCGACCGAACATCGCTCCGCCAGCCGCGGTATGCAGCGCGCCGGTAACGATTCTGCCGCCGAAACTGTAACCGATCATTTCAATGCGATCGATGGCGGGGAACCTTCGCAAGAACCACCCCACATAAAGCGCCTGGGCATCCGCGCGGGCGGCCTTTTGACGAACATCGGTCAGCGGATTGAAAATGGGATCGCTCGGCCAACTCCACAAGATCCAACGAATCTTCGTTTGATCACATCGACGATTCTGAATCAAACGATAAATCTTCAGCGATCGATCGATCGCTTCTTGAGATTTCATCCGATTGCCGTGGATGTAAAGAATATTCAAACAGTCTGCATCCGTCGCAGCGGTTGATAACAGTCCTTCAACCGAATCGAATTGCAGCCCAATATTATCATGGTAGCGATAAACGCTGAAACGCGGGGAATCCAAGTCGGCGTGGCAGGCGTTGCTGCTGATGTGCCGCGTGTTGATAACCCAATATTCATCCCCCTCTCGCAACAATTGCGCTTCAGACGTGGAACTCCACAGCAGCGCAATCAAAATTCCGAACGTTCTCAACGCCCACGGAAACGACGCCTCCGCACATGTTCCGGATGCGCAGGCGATACGTCTTGTGATGGTTGTCATGTTGACGAAATGCACCGCAACCCTCTGTGTTGCAATAAAGTCGCATGGATGTTGAAAAAATACCTCATTGTCGGTTGCACCTCGTTCACTGCGATCTAGAGTTGTGCGGCTTGAAGAAGCTGCACGGTTTTTTACTCGAAGCACAGGATTAGGTGAGAACAATGAATGCACGTTTTATAATGTTAGTGGGTGTTGTGACGCTGGTCGCGTCGACCGGGTGTTCGGGACTGGGTCTATTCGGCAATGGAGCCCCCTGCGGGCCGGCATGCATGGGGGCCGCGGCTCCCGCGTATGACTATGTTCCCCATAACTATGCGAACGAATGTGTCTGTGGAACCGATGGCTACGTCGGCTACGGGTCTGGCGTTGTCCATGAGGGTTACGTCGGTGATGTGGGAGGGTATACGGATTACGGTTATCCGGTTGACCAGTGGCAACCTTCTGCGGGAAGTTACAATGGAGGTATCATCACTTCTCCGCCGAGTCCGACCAACATGGCCCCCGTTCCGCAGCCGAGCCCCGCGAATCCTCAGTGATGATCCGTGGCGTGGGCGGAAATGAAGTGATGGGCATCCTTGGGATGCGGTTGTTTCATTTCGGGCCAAGCACGACATCACTGCAAGGAAACATTGGTTCAACCGAGTTTGCGGCCGCTGGTAGTTGCTTCATCGGACTCGACAAGCGGGGTGCTTCAAATCACGATGGAGAAAACCGATCAACTTGGCCATGACACCAATTGGGGTTGTAGGATGTTTGCAGACAACCCGACGCGGCAACGTTGACAAATGACCAGCATCCAGCGAGACCATCCCACCTGGAGAACCGTAATCCATGCGTTTAATTAATCGATCGATCCTCACCGCTGTTGCCGTCGCGTCGGCTTGTTTGTTTTCGGGTCGGCTCGATGCGGATGACCCGATGCCGAATCCGGAAACCCGCTTGCGGTTTGAAGCACCGGAGAAGCAACTTTGGACCGTTGGCGTCAAGGTGCTGACATCCAGTTCCGCATGCGAAGAGGTTTATGCGACCTTTCCAGTGCCGACACAATGGCCCGAACAATCCGTCCAATTGATCGATCAGGATGTCAGTCGCTACGTCGATCGTTGGGATACGCGTGACTTGTTCGGCGGTGCGAAACAAGTTCAAGTTCGCATGGTCAACATCCCGGCCGGAACCGAATCAAACTGTTTGTTTACCTTTGAAGTCACGAAATCTCGCATAAAAAACTCGGGGGAAACGGCGGACTTAGTCGTGCCTGACAAACTGGAACGCGAAGATCGAGTGTTCCTGGGAAGCAGTCCTTACATTGACCCGCGTCACGGCAAGATCCGAAAAATCGCCGCGGAGCTTGAAGAAGTCGCCGCTGCGGACGGGGACACCACGCGATCCGCATGGCGGCAAGTCGAACAAATCTACGACTGGGTGCGCGAACATGTCGAGTATCGAGAAGGATCGATCAAGTCGGCTGTCGAGGCTTACGAAGATGGCTTCGGTGATTGCGAAGAATTGACAAGTCTGTTTGTCGCTGTATGTCGAGCGCAAAAGATCCCAGCCCGCATGGTCTGGATACCAGGTCATTGTTATCCCGAGTTCATGCTTCAGGATGCGGCTGGTTCGCTTCACTGGTTCCCATGCCAAGCCGCCGGAACGCGTCAGTTCGGCGAAATGGATGAATACAAGCCAATTTTGCAAAAGGGCGATCGCTTCAAGGTTCCTGAAAAGAAGACGCTGCAGCGTTATGTGGCGGAGTTTTGCAAAGTCAAAGCTCGCACGCGTCCGGACGTTACCTTTGTCCGCGAACTGGCGGATGTCGAATAAATCATGTTTGGCAACGCGACCGGCGGCCCACGATGCTAACTGGACCATTCGTTGTGTGTGAATTGCCTATTGCGTTCCCTGGCGTGAAAGCTGGTCGCGGAAGACGCGATTCATGGCGGCGATCACTTCTGGTGAAGGAACCGTCTTTCCCGAGATAAGAAAAGAAAAATTATCTGCAAGAATCTCTTCGGGGTGAATGATGTAGTTCGTATTCGTTCCCACTTGGTCAAGGAAATCGGGAAGCTCTTTCGCCGCATAGCTGATCATCTTCCCCTCACCGTCGAGTGCGACCTGACAGCCCTCCGAGGTTTTCTTCAACTCAACAAACCTCAAGTCGAGATACTTGAAGAACGGCTCGGAATGACGCGTGTTGTAAACAGGTATCCGCGAAAACAATATCGGTGCGACGGGGACAACGCGATCATTGATGGCCACTTCGATGAAATGTTCCACAATGGGAGCGTCCGGATTGGTGATCCGCCGGTCTTTCCATTCGTCAGGGACTTCGATTTCTTGACAACGGTGAAAGCCGATCTCGCGATAGAGCGCATCGCGCAATGTCGCATCATGGCGGGAGACGACGTGAAACAATTCATGGGCCAGCAACCGTAGCATGACATCGGGACTGGATGAGATGCGTTTCTGTGGCAAGATGATCGCGTTGCCACGCGTATGCGGTGCGCCCGCCTCTCCCTGGCCATTGGTGCAAACCAACAAGATCTCTTCCGGCAGCGGCAGCCGCAATGGAACGATACGCTCACTCAAGGTTCTCAACGGCGACAGAACCTGCTCCTTCAACGATTCCGTCCAGGGTTGAATCCCCGCAATCAATTCAGTGCGGTAGTCCAGCGATGTCACCTCTCGCTCGGTTTGCAGGCGACTCTGCAGATCGAACCGAGTTAATCGCTCGATGAAGGCATCTTCGGTTCCCAGAACATCCGCTGCTTCCTGCTGGCTGGCGAACCGAACGACACATCGATCGTCCAGCCGAACTTCCTGAGCATCCAGATGGTCAACGAACACGGCGGATAACAACACGGTCGTCAACAACGATTTAACTCGCGGGTGGGACATCGAATGAATCCTATTGAGCAACGAAGACGTCGACAAAACGCGACGCGATGCGTTACGTCAACATGGCGGTTATCACGATTCTCGCGTCAAGATGCAAGCAAGAAACAATCGAAACGATCCACAATAAACGAAAAACCGATAGCCAGCAGGAAGCGTGATTGCTATTTGAGCGTCTCACGCCGCCATTCACTCCGCCTGACAATTGTTGTGTGGCACAATTCGTGTGGAGATTCCGATCAGAATCGAGAACCAAAGAATCCGTCCAAGTCGGGGCCGGCGTGTGTCGACCCGTTCAAGGTTATTAGGCGAGATTCGCGTCGCGGCCCATTGGGCAAGCGACCTTTATCAATGATGCACGCGATTGATGTTATACCGTGCGTGGTCCGAAATGATGCCTTCGCGTTAATTGAAGCGAATCACCTCATTTTCGGCCAGGCGACGTATATCTTGCGCCAATGTCTTTCAGTCGATCTAGCGACGCAGTCGCTCTAGGGTAATTTGATGAGCAACCTTTCACAAACGTTCCGCGCGAACGCATCTTCAAGAATCATCGCGATTGACCACCCAACAACTCCGCGAGACGACGGAATTGTCAACTCGACAAGATCGAATCATTGTGCAATGAATCGATCGGCGTCGGTGTTTCCCAACCGTTGCTCTCCATCGTCATTCCGGTATTCAATGAACGCAACACCTTGCCGGAAGTTATCGCCGCGGTTGAAGCTCTGCCGGTCACAAAGCAAATCGTCATCGTTGACGATGCCAGCACCGATGGGACCACTCAATGGCTCCAAACGCTTCGTGGGCGCGACAGCATAACGGTCGTGCTGCGACGTCGCAACCGCGGCAAAGGTTCTGCCTTGCGACTCGCTTTTCGCCACTGTCGCGGAGACATCGTCGCAATCCAAGATGCCGACCTCGAGTACCATCCGCAAGATCTCTTGAAAGTGATCCGTCCGATTGTCGATGGGCTCACCGACATCGCTTATGGCTCGCGGTACTTGGGCGAGACGGTGCGCGATCCATCTTCCCTCCATCGACTCGGCAACCGCTTGCTGACCGGACTCAGCAATTTGACAACCGGCTTGCGGCTCACCGACATGGAGACCTGCTACAAAGCGTTTCGACGGGAGGTGATTCAATCGCTGCCCCTGCGTCAATGTCGGTTTGGCTTCGAACCGGAAGTGACCGCCAAGCTGGCTCGTCGTGGTCATTCAATCCTGGAAGTGTCGATCAACTATAACAGCCGCGGCTATGACGAAGGGAAGAAGATCGGTTGGAAGGACGCAGTCAACGCAGTCTACTGCATGATCCGCTACTGCCGCTGAGAAGTCGCGACGAAATCGCGCGTTCGCAATCGAATCGGCATTGAATCGCCCGCGATCCTCTTCATCTAGCGATTTGCTTGCATTGATTGCAATACCTCTCGATTCCTGAACAACCGCGTGCCCCGCCCAGAACGGACCGTCTCGAACCTTGCTCGTGTCGATACAGGTTCGCCCTAGCTTCCGGTGGCGAATATTGCTAACGTTCCTCCGAACACTCTGTCGCATGCGATGTATTCGGGAACAGGTTGGCATGAGCACTAAGTTTGGCAAAGCAGTCTTAATGTTGGGGGTCTTTCTAGCCACCTCAATCGCCCCTGCAGGCGATATTTTCGCACAGAATCGAGATCATCTGACGCTTCGTGCGGAAACGAAGATATTCGTTGAAGGTCGCAAACCCGCTTTGGTTGGGGAAACGTTGACGTTGTTTGACAGTGCCGTGGTCTACGATGTCCAGCTACCCGACAGGTCGCAGATTGCGGTTTTTGATATTCCCAGGTCGACGATCATATTGCTCGATGCAAAGCGGAAACTGCGGACGACGATCAAGTCGGAAGACCTCATCCAGTTTATGACTGCACTGAAACAACAGGCGATTGAAACTGGAAAATCCGAGACGATCGGGATTCACACCCAACCCCACGGCGATCCGAAAACGGGCATCTACCAAGCGGGTTTTCCCGGCTTTTTGTATGTCGCCCAGACGCAGCCTGCGTCCAGGTCGGAACTTGCGCATTTGTATTCCGAGTTCACCGGCTGGGCGATTCGCCTGAACACCTATCAGCATCCCCACGGAGCCCCCTTCGCACGCCTCGCATTGAACGAACAAATGTCGGTCGGCGGCGTGTTGCCACAGAGTATCACCCTCAAGGCAACGATGGGCGAGCAAACCGACCCTTCGTTCCGAGCATCAATTTAATCCGATGCTGTCGATGCAAGACCGGGCGCTGATATCGCAAATTGGTGGTATGTTGGTCAGTTTCCAAGAAACCAACGCCGACCATTTTCGCAGCCCTCGGGTTGCCCAACGTGAATGACATCAACCTCGCCCAATTCGATTCCCGACTCAACCCCATTCTCTTTTGTCTGCTGCCAACAAGGTGCCGAAAGGGCTCTGAAAGCTGAACTGCTCGATCAAGGCTGGCGGTTGGCGTTTTCGCGTCCTGGATTTGTAACGTTCAAGCAGCAGGCGGTCGCCACGGCCACGACTTCGCCTCGCTCAATGGCGACAACGCTCCCTTCAGGAGTCTTCGTTCGGCAAGCCGCTTGGTCGATCGGACGAGTTTCGGGTTGCGAGTCGGCTGAAATTACCCAGCAGATCACTCAGCAACTCGGCCAAGCAAACCTACCTCGTGCCGATGTCCTGCACTTATGGCAACGCGATCGGCTCCCCGTTGGAGAACGAGGCTTCATGCCTGGGGAAGAACCGCTGACCGAAGCAATTGCCCAGTTCTTGGCCAGTCGCTTGCACGAACACGAACTTGTCGCAAGTCCCGCCGCCAATCAAACAGCGCGTACCGGAGATCGCGTGCTTGATGTTGTGATGGTTGAACCGAACCAGTGGTGGAT
>JAWKTL010000095.1:0-11071 GCA_041399105.1 Pirellulaceae bacterium
ATCACGTCCTTAATCGCGGCGTGGGAAGGCAACCGTCATTCGTCGAAGATGACAACGACTTCGCAATTGAAGGCGTGATCAAAGACACACTCGCGAATCGCCCGATGTGGATACTGAGTTACTGCCTAACGCCAGTTCATTGGCACATTGTGTGTGGCCCGAAAACGATGGCGATTGCGTTATGTTGGACGCGAAGCTTTGCGTGCGAACTTGGTTCAGTAGCTGAGGATAGGTCATTAGGCAGTCGTTGGATTATCAAGCATGGAACGTCCGAACATCGCCGCATGCCGCCATCTTCGCAGATGCCACGCCCACGAAATTTGGTTACAACGCGTCAACGAAGCTGAAACCCAAGCCGATCTGAAATCCTCCGTCAATGCCGCGATCGAGCTACACCTTTTGGAAGCGCCAAGTGGATCGAATCAATCGCCAAAGCTTTGCCATTGAAGTCATCACTTCGACGCCCAAAGTCAACTCACGGGTTTACACCCATGGCTACACCATGCCGTTCCTTGAGAACTATCTGCGTTTCCTCTCGCACGGACGCTTAGCGCGACGACGTTACCTATATTGCACCTCCACCAGAAACCAATGGCGATGGCTCGTCGTCCTTTATAAACAACTTTTATTCTCTATCCAAAACCGGTTTTATCCCGGCACACTCTGGCTCGTATGGGTCACTTCGGGAGGTATGGGCAGGTGATTCACTATCGACGGATAAATGCGACTGACTTCAACTTCAAGTACATCAAGGAAGTTGAGCTTTAGCCCTGCGAGTCGCTGATTGCTGTTTTGGGCTCTGGAGCTGAGCAATGTATTCTGGTTTACGACTATAAGAGCAGCAATGTAGTTTACCGCAAACGCGCCGATGCTGATTCCATAGCATTTTCTCCAAATGGGAAACATCTCTGTTGCATAGAACGCAACGGTGTTAGCATTATCGAGCTGACTACTTTCTCCAGCAAACGCTTTGACGAAAGTTATACTGGATTACCGCTCTACTGTAAGTTTCTGTCTGATAAGTCAGTAATTGCGGGACAGTTGTTCAATAGCCTCGCCTTATATAACCTCTCTTCTTTTCGCAAATCGAAGAGTTACACCATCAATGGCGAGGTGATTCAGATTTGGACTGGGAGTACAGGACTTAACTTAGCAACCTGGAATGATGAAGGTGAGGTAGCATTTTACCGAATTATTAACTTGGAATCTGGTGACACCGTATTCTACGCAGATTGCTTTCGCGGCAAGCCAACATGGTTGAGAGACAACGTGTTCATTATGAATTCCGGCATTTTTGGGGTTTCACCTCATATCGTAGACATGATAACGGGCGAACGTTTGCTTGAATTCCGTACTACCGCAGATGCACTACCGGTTGCAAGTCGAGGCAAAAATGGCCGATTGGTCTTGCTTGAATCGTTGATGCAGCGCATCGAACAATCGACAAAACACATTGAAATATGGAATGCAGAGGTATTCGAAAAGCTATTTGACATTCCTGCGAAAACGGGCCGTTCCACATTTTGTTGCAATGATCAGGCAGTGGCCATTTTGGAGTTTGATATCGCTGGATGCTATCTTCGGCAGGTCGATATAGGATCTGGAGCGACGATAGATCACACTGTACTTCCGGAAAGGCTTTCCAGTATGTCATGTCCATTGAATGACGAACGTCTTTTGCTGACCGTTCAGAACAACGGTCTATTAGTAGGCATTCAGCTTGTCGAACTAGAATAGAAAGAGCGGCGGGGCGCGCTTTATACTTCAGGTGTCTTGAAGTTCCTTGCTGATTGAGTTATTCAAAAACCTGAAGGTGGGCGACACGATGTCACGATCTCGCAGAAAGTATTCCACACCGGAAAACCCGGTGTGGTAATCGCAATTGCTCAACGGATCGGAAAGTGTCATCCGCGATGGCAGATCCAAACGCGCGAAGTCAAACTCCGACGAGCCTGTGTCTGCGGAACTGTACGAACTGATCAGGCGGGATAGAGTTTAACTTGGCGAAGAAAACACCAATCGCTCGACCGCAGACGTATGCTGGAGTGACGGGTCAACACGCGTCGGACTTTCCATCTAAGCCAATAACGCGCGTGGTCCAAAGACTGGGGTCCACTTCACTTTGGGAGGGTGGGTTCCATTCGCTGAACGGTGTCGCACTTGCTTTTCCGATTGGTTCTAAGTCTCCTGCGCGACCAAGACTTCGATCATCCCTTCGCGTTCGCGCACGGGAAACGTTTCAGCCAAGGCACGACCGCTGATCGTGTGTTCGCCAGTCGCCAACTGATATTGCCAGCCATGCCACGGACAGGTGACGCATCCGCCGCTAAGATGCCCTTGCGCTAGCGGACCACCTTGATGCGGGCAAATCCCATCCAGAGCGAACAACGCTCCCTCGAAACGGAAAACCGCGACAATTCGGGTACCGACAAGAAACTCTTTTCCCGTGCCTTCTACAATTTCATCACTCTTGCCCAGTGAAGTCCAGGATTCCGATGCGTCCTTCAAAACATTCCCTCTATATCAATGATGAACCCGTTTGATGTTATACCGTGCGTGGTCCGGAATGATGCCCAGGCGTTGAATGAAGCGAATCACCTCATTTCTGAACACGCGACGTATATCTTGCGCTCATGTCTTTCAGTTGATCCTGCGACGTGGTCGCTCTACGTGGCTAATGAACGCGTTTGATATTGTCACGCGCGAATGTTCTTCAGTTGATCTTGCGACGCAGTCACGCTAGGTCATGTCTTAAGCACTAACGTATGTTTTTTCGTTTAACGGCACAATTACAATCAGCCGCAAAACTAACAGGAGTCAGCAGTTATGCTTGCATTCAAATGCGTTTCTTGTGTCTAACGATTTCGGAATCACTGAACTTACGCCAGATGCCACCATGCTAGCACTCGCTGTAACTTGTTTAGCTACATGCTACTTACGCTTCGTTGAACGGTATTGCGTTTAACGGCAATACCGTTCAACGAGCGCAACCAACAGGAGTCAGCAGTTATGTTTTTGCATTCAAATGCGTTTTGTGTCTAACGATTTCGGAATCACTGAACTTTTACGCCAGATGCCACCATGCTAGCACTCGCTGTAACTTGTTTAGCTACATGCTACTTACGCTTCGTTGAACGGTATTGCGTTTAACGGCAAGCCGAAGGCGACGTTTTCCAGTGTTTCGCCGTCGCCTTCGGCTTGCCGTTAAACGAGTTATGCTCAAGAACTTATGCACGGGTGCTTACCCACCAGCGGCACCATCGCGTTTTCGTTGATCACTCCCAGCAGAGGAAGCGTGTGTCCCGTCGTCATGCTCGCCATCGCGGTGTCAACGATTTGTTGTCCGACCCGCGATATCTCAGGTGACAGCGGTCCATCGATCGGTAAGTCGTTTTCCAATCGATCAATAAAGTAGCTGATCGGATCGCTTTGCGTCGGACTTAAGGAATCGACGGGAATGTCAATCCCCGCTGGACAGTCGTTCGTTTGCAAGCGAACCGTCGCTTGGTAGTCATAACAACTGACCGTTCCCGCCGTGCCAACGATTACAAATCCGCATCGAGGTTGCGGTTGGTGCGTCCACGGGTCGGTGAACGTCCCCCACCGCGTTTCCAGCTTACTGAGTCCGGTTGCATAACGAACAATGGCGATGCAATGTTCGTCGACTTCCAACCCCTCGGGCTGATCCACAACAGCCGTCACATCGATCGGAGTTTGCCCTCCATTAAACCACGTCGCCAATGTCGCACCGTAGCCCAGATAGTCCAGCAGCGAGCCGCCTCCAGCAGACTTGCGATAGAACCAGCTTGTCGGTTTTTCTTGGGCGATCTGTTCCGCTGTTCGCTCCTGTTTGCCGGCGGTGTGATACAGCGGACCGCGATTTCCGTCGTAATAATGGACTTCGATAACGTTGCCGATCTGACCCTCTTGAATCAAGCGGTAGGCGGTTCGATGAGGCGGATACCACGCCATCGGCCAATTGATCGCCAGCAGACGATCCGCCTGCCGCGCCGCCGCGATCATGGCATCGGCTTCTTCCAACGTCGCCGCCATCGGCTTTTCAATCAACACGTGAACGCCGTGCGCCATGACTTGCTTGGTCCATCGACCGTGTTCCGCCGAGGCCGGACACAGCAACACGATGTCTGGTTGTGTCCGCCGCAAGCAATCGGCGTAGTCGGTGAAGACCTGATCGGACGAAAGCCCCAGCTCGTCGACCGATTGCTTCATTCGATCGGGCTGCTCGTCGCAAAGGCCGACGATTTCAACGGCTGGGTGAGCGGACGCCATTCGCAGGTTGTCACCCATGTGAAAATGGTCGAAATTGATTCCGGCGACCTTCCATCGCTTCATCGCTTTGAGAGCCTCGTCCACTACAAATAGGAAAGAATTCAACTGCCGCTCGCCTCGAAGTGTAACGCGGGCGGAAACAAGGTGATACGCTCGATCGGTTACCTAGAGCGACCACGCGGCGTGTAACTTCAAACGCGTTCATCATTGAAATAGGTATCATGCTTCAGCCATTGCCTGCAATTGTCGACGACCGGCAGCTAGCACTGCGCTGTCATCGAGAAACTCAAGCGGCTTGTAACCGTTGTGCCGTATGACTTCATAGGGATCATTGCTTCGGGCATTGTAGCAACAGATCAGCGACCAACGGGAATGCTCGCTGCGATTTTGATCTGATCGATGCAGCACATTGCCATGGAAAAAGAGGGCATCTCCAGGATTCATCTCGACGTACACCAAAGGTAACCTTTTAAGAATCTGTTGAACTCGCGACTCGTCAGCCCCCGTCTGCCCCCCTACTTTGCCATGTTCTAGCCGCCCGAGATGTTGCGAGCCGGGAATCACCTGCAGACAGCCGTTGTCTTTTCCCGCGCGATCGATAGCGATATAGCAGCTCGCCATACGGGGAAATAAGCAGCCATAGTTGTACCAATATCCGTAATCCTGATGCCATTCCCAAGCGCCACCGACGCGGGGTTCCTTGAGCATGAGTTTATGATGATAGTGATAGATCTCTTCCCCCATCAGCGTTTGCATCGATCCGGCAACACGCTGGCATCGTGCGATCGCGCTGAAGACATCGTCCCCTAGCGAATCGCGCACGGCCAGCACTGTTTGCCCGCCCGATGCATCGCTGCGTGAGGTGGCGGCCAGTTCCATTTCGCGATCCTGCCGCGAAACTTTCTCGATCACCTCGATTTCTTCCGTGTCAAACAAGCCAGGCACGATCAAGTAGCCATCGCGGTCGAATTGTTCTCGCTGATCGTCCGTAATAGGTAGCGTTTGAGACATCTTGTTTGCGTTTGTTCGGTGTTCACAAGCAATCCGATTATACCGTGCGTGGTCCGAAACGATACAACGGCGTCCTATCGATCCGAAGCGAGTCACCTCATTTCCGCCCACGCGACGTGTAAAATAGCTTAGAGGGACTACGTGGCGAGAGCAACTGGATGGCATTGACGCGCGATACCATCAAAGGCGTTCATTGTTGACTAACGATTGCCATTGGGCTGCCGATAGGCTTCGGGGTTTGACAAATCCGCGCAGCAATAATTGACATTGCCGGTTACACTAGAAGACTGAATGAAGCAAAATATCCATTGTATTTTGAAATTTATACCGTGCGTGATCCGAAATGATGCCTTCGCGTTATACCGTGCGTGGTCTGAAATGATGCCTTCACATTAAATGAAGCGAATCACCTCAATTCTGACCACGCGACGTATAAATGAAGCGAATCACCGCATTTCTGACCACGTGACGTACATACCGTGTCCTCGCAAGTGCCCGAAAGAACTGCATGGCAACCGTCGAATCCAACAGCGAAGCACCGAACACAAAAAAACGCGGGATCCCCGAAGGCCTTTGGATCAAGTGTCCGGGTTGTTTATCGAGCGTTTATCGCAAGGAAGTTCAAAAGCGTTTAAACGTCTGTCCCAAATGTGATTACCACTTTTACGTCTCGGCGCGACAGCGCATTGAACAGGTGCTTGATGAGGGGACCTTTGAATCATGGGACGACAATCTGCATCCGATCGATCCGCTTGAATTCAGCGATCGCAAGCGATATGCCGAACGATTGGAGGCCGAACAAAAACGGACCGGCTTGATCGACGCGGCGCTCACTGGTTCGGGCATGATTCGCGCCCGCCGCGTTGCCTTTGGCGTCACCGATAGTGCGTTCATCATGGGAAGCATGGGATCGGTCGTTGGGGAAAAGTTGGCTCGACTGATTGAACGCGCGACCGAGCAGGATCTGCCATTGATCATTATCAGTGGTTCGGGGGGTGGCGCTCGGATGCATGAAGGGATTCTTTCGCTGATGCAAATGGCCAAAGTATCGGCGGCGCTGGCCCGCTATCACGAATCAGGCGGGTTGTTTATCAGCGTGCTGACAAATCCAACGATGGGAGGCGTGGCCGCTAGTTTCGCATCGCTCGGTGACCTCTGCTTCGCCGAACCCAAAGCGTTGATCGGCTTCGCCGGACCGCGAACGATCAAGGCGACCATTGGTATTGAACTTCCCGATGGTTTTCAAACCAGCGAGTTCTTGTTGGAGCATGGCTTTATCGATCGCATCGTTCAACGCGATCGATTGAAATCGGAAATCGCCCGCGCTATCGATTATTGTGGGAAATAGAGGTTTCTTCTTCGCGGACGTCCAACAGTCTACCAAATGAGCTTACTGGATAAAATCCAATCGATCTTCGGGCGCGGCAAAGCGAAGCCCGATCCGACATCCGAATTGCCCCCCGAGGAAGCGCCCGCCGTCAGGCGGACCAAAGGGAGCAACAACTTGGACGTTGAGGCTCGCTTTGAACGCATGCGTTCGGCCGTATCGGGAACGATGAGCAACTTTCTGGCCGCCCGTGATCGTCAATACAATCGCGTTGTCGGACTCAAACTGTGCGACGCGGAGAAAGTCACCACCTTCGAGGCGCGCTTCAAAGGGCTGAAGAAGCCATCCGAAGGTGAGATCGCCATTCAAATGGAGCATCCGAACGTCGTCGAGACATTTGAATATGGAAACACCAAGCAAGGGCAGCCCTATCTGGTGATGGAATACATCGACGGTCCCGGGTTGCTGTCGCTGATACAGACACGCAAAGAAGAATCTTTGGCGGGCAAGCGTTTGAACTTGATTCGGCAAATGGCCGAAGGGATTAAGTACGTCCATGAAAAAGGGTTCATTCATCGCGATATCTGCCCGCGAAACTTCATCTGCGCTGCGGACCTTGAATCGCTGAAACTGATCGATTTCGGATTAACCGTCCCCGCCTTGCCGCCTTATATGCAGCCGGGCAACCGAACGGGAACGCCGTTGTATATGGCTCCGGAAATCGTTCGTCGTCGACCAACCGATCAACGAGTCGATGTGTTCGCATTTGGAGTGTCGGTCTACACGCTTTGCACTTTCGAGTTTCCTTGGCCGGTGACCGACACCAGCGGAAAAGCCGCGCTTCAGCACGATACGCATCCACCGAAGCCGATATTGGAAATGCGTTCCGATTTGGATCCCGTTTTGGCCGGCGCGATCATGCGTTGTATCGCACCCAGCGTTCAGGACCGCATGCAATCGATGGAAGCGTTTCTACGACAGATCAAGAACGTTCAAGCGGAGTATTAATTCCCATGGTGTTTCGTCCGCTGTGCCTGGTGTTATTAATCGTCGCCAATGTTGGCGAGGCTGCCGACCCGGCAGATGACTTTGTTGTCGTTTCGTGGAACCTGGAATGGTTTTTCGACGACCAAACCTGGGACAACCGCAGTGATCTGGCGAAGAAGATGTCGGCCCCGGACCGTGACCGTTGGGATTGGCGACGCGATGCGGTTGCCGCGTCGCTGGCCTCGGTCAATCCCAGCGTGGTGGCGGTTCAGGAAGCGGAAAGCAGCAAGGTCATGGGATATCTTGCGTCGGCACTGGAAGATCAGCACGGCATGGAGTTCCGCGTTGCGTGTTTCGACGGAGCGGAGCCCTTCACCGAACAAGACGTCGCTCTTTTATACGGCGGCAGAGCTTGGTTGCGGCGGACGGCGTTGAATGGACAATCGCGCAAGATGTATTCCAGTGGAGATTACTACAACGTCTTTAAACACATCGAAGCGGAATTTGAAATCGGAAAGCCGAGCGATCCTGAAGTCGTCACCATCGTCAATCTGCATCTTCGCGCGCGTCCCGAAAAAGCGGACATCCGCATTCGTCAAGCACGCTTGGTTCACACGTGGATCGCGGACCGAGTGTCTGCTGGACAAAATGTTATTGTGCTGGGAGATTTGAACACCGAGGAACCCGCACAAGGTGTTCAGGCGGGGAGCGACCTGGACATCCTTTGTGGGAAGCACACGCTGCGGACCGATGATGATCTAGTCGACTTGCATCCCATGCTGCCGATCGATCAACGGCAAACACATCTGCTTCCCGGGCGAGCGTTTGATCGCATTTTGGTCAGCCCGTCATTGTTGGTCGATGATCCCGATCGTGAAGACTTGGTCTTGCAGAACGTCACGCGACCTCGCGAATTGGCCGTCAAAGGGGCTGGGCCCGATGAGCAGGAGGCGCATTGGAACGCCTATTGGGAAATCGATGCGAATGAACGCGACCTCAGCGATCATTGGCCGCTTGTCGCCCGATTCGCTTTGAAGTAATCGAGGAGGGGACGCGGAGGAACAACGATGGGTGATGTTCCTGAATCCATTCTCCATTCGTTGCAAATGAACTTTCGCGTTTCGCACGTGCGGCCATCCGCCGGCGGTTGGGGACTCAGCGGTGCTCGGGTTTATCAGGCGGTGTCGACCAACAAATCGTACTGCCTGCGCCGCTGGCCCGCCGCGACGACGAGTGCTCGCCTTGGCGAAGTGCATGGCTTCATGAGGCGATATCGCGACGCGGGATGCCTGCTCGTTCCCGAGGTCTTCGTGTGGCCAACCGATCAATCCTGGCGGCATGACGGGGCGCACTTCTGGGATCTTACCCAATGGATGTCCGGTCGATCGCTTACGCGATCCGAAATCGATCGCGAGACGTTGATCCTGGCGATCCAGGCAATCGCCTCGCTTCATCGCCTTGCGGGATTGCAAGGTTCCGCCGAACAAATTCCTCCTGCAATCACCGCTCGGATCGCCAGGATCGATGCGATCATCCGGCAACAGCTGTTCGCAAAGACCACGGGCTGTGTCGGGGCGTTGGGAGATTTGGCGTCGCGCGGTGAACGCCTGTGGCGCGAATCATCAAGCAATACGATTGCGGTTGTGTGAAGCGGCTCGCCAACCCGTTGCGACACACTGGGTGTTACGCGATATCCATTTGGAACACATTCTGTTCGATAGCACACAGAACCATCGACGGGTCAGCGGTATTATCGACTATGACGCGGTTCGCGTGGATACCCCCGCTGCGGACCTCGCTCGCTTCATTTCCAGTTGCGGCGAGGTTCCTTCATCGTGGGTTGTCGATGCGGTCCGCGTTTACCGCGAAAGCTGTCGCTTCTGCAAACACTCTGAATCGCTGATTCCGTTATTGATGACTTCGACATCATTGATAGCGTGTGCGAATTGGACGCAGTGGTTGTGTTTGGAGGGACGCGTGTTTGACGCCGGCCGGGAAAAAGCCATAAATCGGTTCCAGCTAGCAATTGAACAAGCGGAAATGCTGTTCCCTTGACGAGGAGACAGTAGATATAGGATCAAGCATCGGTCGATGGGTGCCGATATTGATTTGCCGAATGCTGTTAGGCGAACGGCGAGATTAAATGTACCATTGAAAGAGTGTCCTGGAAGGGGAAGCTCCTGCTGAGCTGTGGTTTGGCGGGAGTAGGGAGTAGTGGTTCGGCGGGAGCCTCACCCTCCCGGAAAGTATACGTCTTGTGGTCAGAAATGAGGTGATTCGCTTTATTTGACGCGAGGGCATCATTCCGGACCGAGCACGGGATAAATCCCTCCCCTCCATTACGAACGGGTAAGTTGCCTGTTGACCCTGATTTTGTCGGCGATCTAAAATCTAAGGCTTTGTACCGGCGGTAGTCACTCTCCAGAGTGATCGGACTGTCACGAGGTTCCACGAAGATGAAGTGTCACAACATGTTAAGAATCGGATATCGATCGGCGGCGATCCTCTGCTTGTTGGCGTCAATATCAACCGTCCATGCACAGAAGCCAAGTCCATTCACTTTGACGCCGCAGTTGCCTGCCGGCCTCAACCTGGGTGAACCCGCGAAGAATGTAGAGCTTACCGCAACATTTGAACGCGAGACGGGTGCCGATCGCGGTCGACTCCATGTGAAAGCCGTCATCGGCGAAGGTTGGCATCTGTATTCCGTGACACAGCCGAAGGGTGGCCCGAAACCGACGCGCATCGAGCTGTCGAAGGAGAGCGATGCAAAGTTGCTCGGTCCCTTCACGCCCGATCATAAGCCACACGAATCGAAGCAGGAGATCTTCGGGGACGTAACCATCGAAGATCATGTCGACGAAGTCACGTGGACGGCACCGATTGAGTTTGCCGCGAACGTGGATGCTTCCTCCGCGAAGCTGCAGTTGATCGTCGACGCGCAAGCCTGCAAGGATCAATCATGTTTGCCGGTTGAAGAATCGTTAACAGCAAAATTTACCGGCACCTACGAAGCTCCGAAGTCTGGCGGCGAGTTCCGCGACAAAGACTCGGTCGTCGCTTGGTCGGCACGGTTTGAACCGCCAAGCTTTCAGCCCGGAGACGATGCCAAGCTGATCGTCACCGCCGCGGTCGATGAAGGCTACCATGTCTATCAAGCTTCCACAAAGGCGGTGAATTTTTCGACCGTTATGATCGTTTCGAAGAAGCCCGCGATTTTGATAGGGTCGCCGGAAGCCTCCAGCGAGCTGGTTGTTAGCGATCAAGAAGTTCCCGGTGTTGGGAAGGTTGCCTATCACGAAGGTGACGTCACATGGACGTTTCCCATTCAAGTCGACAAAACGGCTGAACACGGTCAGTATCCATTCGAAGCCTACGTCGGATACCAAGCTTGCACCGACCGTGCTTGTTTGGAGCGACGCGGAATCAAACTTTCAGGCAGTTTTACGATTGGAA
>JAWKTL010000096.1:0-10717 GCA_041399105.1 Pirellulaceae bacterium
AGCCTTTCGCTTTCCCGCCGGTTCGGTTCTTGTGAGGTGTGCAACGAATTTGGATCAGGCGAATGCGGTGGTTGGGCATTGCGGAGTTCTTGCTCGATCCGCCCAGTGATACGACTTCGTCTCCCAACACATCCGCTGCTACGGCCGCTTCGGATAGCTCGCGGCTCTGGACCACTTCGTACACGCTGTTGTCTCGCAGTCGGCAAACGTAGCTGCTCTGCATGTCGACGATCGCGTTAAAGAGTCCAAACTTCGCGAAGCCACGGTCCATCACATAAAGATGATCGGGCTCGATGGTTCGCTCGGCCACGGCGCGTTCGTCGTTTTCGCCACCACCGTTGGGCGTGACATCGATTCGCGTCGGAACATAGCGATCGACTTCAAAGTGAGTGTGTAGTCGCCACTGCACTAAGCCGCTGCCTTGGGTTTGCTTCAGCAGAGATGCCTTGATTAGATCCGGAAGCGCCGAGACAACCGATCCATCGACCAGGGTGATCGTTTGATTGATTTCGCTCAGCCGCTTGTCGCGACCGACCGGTGCCGCTTGCTGCCCGAGTTCCGCGATGATCTCCTTCAGACTTCAGCCTTCAGAGGCTCAGGGTTAAACAACCGCGACGCTTCGCTGAACGATCCCAACGAAATTCGCTTGCATCCGAACTTCTTCTGGGCCTTCTCGAGTTCGCTCGCTTGAATTATCGCGCAGGCTCGTCACGGTTGGGTTGAACATGTACAGCAAGACAAGCATGCAGTACTTGTCGAAGTGCAACTGGCGGTTATTTGCTTTGTCTGGCCCACACTGCTCACCGTGCAATCGCTCGAGCAATGGCAGGAGCATATCAAAGTACCTCAAGCCTTGAATGTTTTTGCTATTGACTTTGGCGGATTTGTTCTGCGTGCGTTGGGCATCATCAACTGGATCAGCGCCGTCATGGGTGGCTCTCCCCACGTCGCTTTTTGGTTTGCGGCGCTAAGGCAATCGTTTCGAGTTTTTGGTGGGCTTTGACACAGCGGCGACATGCACAGCAGACAAATTGGCAGGGTAAAACTACGATTGTCCTCATACGCAAAAATCGTGCCAATTGAAAGGAAGGTGAATGCGCAAATCCCGTGCCGAATAGTATTGGGCCTGCCCCCTTTGGGTTTCGTCCCCCTTTGGGTTTCGTAGTTACCGTTGTCTCCACGCTAGACTGCGGGGCTAATTGCCGAAGTCCCTCCGGGACATGCATGCCCGATGGATTTCGACATCAAGCGGCGAGGACCAGAACTTACGAAAAACCAAACGATTACAACCCCAATTCTTGGTTAGCCTAGTGCGAGAACATCATTTCAGACCGCACCCGGTTTAATCTCGAAGATTGCTTCGACCTCGACGGCGACCCCGGTTGGCAAAGCGGCGAAGCCAACGGCGCTGCGAGCATGATAGCCATCGCCATCCTTGCCGTAGATTTCATGAAGCATATCGGAGGCACCGTTGATGACCAAATGTTGATCGGTGAAATCGGGAGCCGAATAGACCATTCCCAGCAGTTTGATTACACGCAGATCGTTAAGCGTACCGTGCGTCGCGTGGACACTGCGGAGGATCTTCCTCATGCATTGTGCCGCGGCTTCGTAACCTTGCTCGACGGTCAAGTCTTTGCCCAACACACCTTTCGTGTCGCTAACGTGTCCGGAGGTCAGCAACTGCTGTCCCGAACGAATGCAAAGGTTCAGGTATCCGGGCTCTTGTGGTTCCAGCGATACGCCAAGCTCGACAGCTTTTTCTTGAGGACTCATCGTTCGTAGTGTCTCCATCGGTTGTGTTTAGTGGGAGTGTCGTTCGGGTACGTTATACCGTGCGTAGTCCGAAATGATGCCTTCGTGTTAAATGAAGCGATTCACCTCTTTATGACCACGCGAAGTATATACCGTGCGTTGTCCGAAATGATACCTTCGCGTTAAATGAAGCGATTCACCTCATCTATGAACACGCACACTTTATACAGTGCGTGCTCTAAGTTAGATAGCTTCGCCTACTTCGCCAAAGCACGCTGACAAATCAATTTGCGACCGCTTCGGCCGCGGCGGCCAAGGCATTACCCGGCTTGATCGGGCTGCCCGCCTGTTCCAGAATGGTTTCCAAAGCGGCAAGGATCAACATGACGTTGCGTGGCGTACAACTGTATCCCATCAATCCGATCCGCCAAGCCTTACCTTTGAATGGACCGAGCCCCGCACCGATTTCGATGCCGAACTCGGTGAGCAACTGCCGGCGGACAGCGGCATCGTCGACTCCTTCGGGAACGCGAACGCAATTCAGATTGGGCAAACTGTGTTCGGGAATGTAACTTAAACCAAGCGCCTCCAACCCGGCGCGAAGACGACGATGCATCGCCTGATGCCTATCAAAACGTGCGGTAACGCCTTCTTCGACGATAACCTGCAATGCTTCACGCAACGCGTAGGTCATGTTGATCGGAGCGGTGTGATGATAACTGCGATCACTTCCCCAATAGTTGCGGATCATGGAAAGATCCAAATACCAACTGCCCACCTTGGACTTGCGACGGTCCATGATTTCCACAGCTTGCTTGCTGAACGTCACCGGTGACAAGCCGGGTGGGCAAGAAAGGTTCTTCTGGGTACCGGAATAACAGGCGTCGATCCCCAAACGATCGATCGGAACCTCCATTCCGCCGAGGCTGGTGACGGCATCGACAATCAATAACGCACCATGAGAGTGAACGATTTCGGCAATCTCGTCCAACGGTTGCAATAGGCCGGTGCTTGTTTCAGCCTGAACGATGCCGACTGCTTTCGTTTGCGGAGCCGACTTTAACGCGGACTCAACTTGCTCGGGTCGGATATGCTCTCCCCAAGGAACCTCGACGATATCGACCGACGCGCCATAGCGTCCGGCGACATCAGCCATGCGACCGCCAAAAACGCCCGAGACGCATGCGATCATGTGGTCTCCGCGTTCGATCAGATTCGCCACGCATGCCTCCATGCCGGCCGACCCGGTCCCGGAAATGGCGAGCGTCAATTCGTTCTTCGTTTGAAAGACCTGACGAAGCAACTGGCGTGTTTCGTCCATCAATTGAAGGTACTCGGGATCGAGATGCCCGATGGTGGGGGCGGCCATCGCATTGAGAATACGTACCGGCACATCGCTGGGCCCGGGTCCCATGAGGACGCGCTGAGAGGGATTGAGTTTGCTGAGCAGATCGGACATGGTGACACCGGTTCGAGAAAGCCTTGGCGGAACCGAAACTGGCAATCCGCGAAGGGGACATCGGATTCGTACGCGACGCGCAACGTCCGCCAATCGTATCGGTTCCCAGCGCACGAAAAAAGCCGCCACCTGGAAGAAGGTGGCGGCTTCGATCGAATTATCCGGTTTTACGTTGCATGGTCAGAAATGAGGTGATTCGCTTCATTTAACGTGAAGACATCATTTCGGACCACGCACGGGGTAAGCCATCCGATTCAAGAACGCGTGGGGAACGAGAGTCATTCGCCCCCACGGCGATCAGACTAGCGGTAGATGGAACCGCCGGTCGCAGGCGAAGTTGCCGACGGATAGGTGTAGCCTGGAGTTGGCGATGTTGTTGTTGGCTGAGTATACGTCGACGGAGCAACCGCCCCTCCCATGCCTGGGTAAGCTGAAGCGCTGCTGGTGCTTCCCGGACGATACCCTCCGGTGTTCGTCGGTGCCGACGCCCCGTATGGGGACTGCGATGCCGAAGGTGCCGAGTAACCGCTTGGTGCCGATGCTGCATAGGGCGAGCCGCCACTAGGCAAAGCGTAAGGCGACGTCGCCGATGGCGAGCTTGTCGGTGCCGAGTACGCTGGGCTTGAGGTGGCGCTGGCGGTGTTGTAAGCCGCTTGGCCGCTTGGTGCTCCGTACGGAGAGGCCGATGGGGTGCCGTAAGGTGATGCCGATGGCTGGCCGTAGGGGCTTGTTGAAGCGGTACCACCATAAGGAGAAGCGGCGGTTGACGGGTTATAGCCATTGGCTTGAGCCGCGTTGCTAGGTGTGCCGTACGGCGAGCCGGCTGTCGGAGCCCCGTAAGGACTCGTTGCCGACGGCGAGCCGTAAGGGCTTACGGCTCCGCTGGTTCCTGTAGGCGAAGTATTTGAAGCCACTTGAGTGCCAGCCGATCCATTGGATCCAGCGGTTCCCATTGCTGCCGATGCAACGGTGGTTGGTGTATACTTCTCGCTCGGCGGTGCTGGATAGGTCGTCGATGGTCCGCTGCCAGCCAGCGTTTCCGCCGAAGGCTTCCGTCCCCAGGCGAACAGATTCTTGCCCGACACTCCCGTCTTACAGCCAGTACTTCCTAAAGCCAGGATCGCAACCGTAGCAATGGCGACGCGATTCCAGGTCATATTACGGCATCGCATAAGGATATCCTTCAAATACAGTGCTTTCCGGGAATGACTCGTTGGAAAACCAGCTTGGATTGCATCCTGCAACGCGAAGCGGCAACCGTCATCCCTGAATGGTTAATGTGAGGTGCTTTCGTATTGGTCGAAGCTGGTAGCCTCAAACACAACGAATTTTTTCTACCACCATTGGTTTCGACCGGCATTTGCGTCGGAATCCACACAATCCACACAAATCGCCGAAAGATTCCAGTCGGCTCGGGATACTAGGACTGCCGCGTTGGCCACGTCAATGCTAAACAAGTCGTTCATCGAACAAATTTTCCTGGTGCTGGCAAATGCCGCACGCTGGCAAATTCATTTCGCCGATGGCCTTGCAAAACGCACGTTTCCCCGCGATAATCCTGGGCTTCACCCATGAAATCAGAGGCGACCCGCCGGGAATTTTTTGTGCTTGGCCTGAAACGATGTGTTCGCATTCAATGAATGCGAATCACCTCATGTGTCCACACGATGTGTATTTCTGTTTCCGGTTCTGGGATCGTTTCGCTGCGTAAATCTACGCGAGGTAGTCACTTACACCCGTTCAACAAATTCTATTAGGAAGACAGTCGATGGCCCGATACACCGGCCCCAAAGCACGCATTAACCGCCGCCTTGGCGCGATGATCTATGAAACCGCAGGCGCGGCTCGCGCCATGGAGCGACGCAACACCCCCCCGGGCATGCATACCCGTGGTCGCCGCCCCAGTAACTACGGCCTTGCTTTGATGGAGAAGCAGAAGATCAAGCACTACTATGGTTTGGGTGAGCGACAATTGCGCCGTTACTTTGATGCGGTCAGCAGCAAGCAGGGCAACACCGGTGAATTGCTGTTGTTGATGTGCGAGCGTCGTCTGGACAATATCGTGCGACGGTGCGGTTTCACGAAGACGCGTCCACAGGCCCGACAGGGAGTTACCCACGGGCATTTCTTGGTGAATGGGGTTAAGGTCACCAAGCCGAATTATCTGCTTCGCCCCGGCGATGTCGTCGAAGTGCGGGACCGCGAGGGTCTCAAGAATTTGTATCGTGGCGTGATTGCCAACGCGGCACCCGATGCGTTGGATTGGGTTGCCTTCGACAGTGAAAACCTGAAGGCAACCGTTCAAGGTCTGCCTGGACCAAGCGATATCAGCTTGCCGGTGGACGCCAACTCGGTGGTCGAATTCTTGTCGCGATAAGTAAGAACGCGTTTCTTAGGCACAACACGCGATTGCAAGCCGCCATTGTTGAAACAACCTACCTCAACCTCGATCAATCATCATGCATTCATCTCTTGTTGTATTGGGCGGTGGCCCGGGTGGCTATGCCGCCGCGTTCCTGGCCGCCGATGAAGGCTTGGAGGTCACCATCGTCGAAGCGGACTCGCGTCTGGGTGGCACCTGCCTTTTGCGCGGCTGCATTCCCAGCAAGGCACTGCTGCATGTGGCGCGGGTCATCAGCGAAGTTGAAGAACTTCGTGAGGACTGGGGCGTGACCTACTCGGGCAGCCCCGAGATTGAGATCGATAAGGTTCGAGCTCGGAAGGACAAGGTTATTTCAAACTTGACCGGCGGCTTGCAATCTTTGGCGAAGCGACGGGGCGTCAAAGTCATCCATGCCAAAGGGATCTTTGAAAACAGCACGACGCTTCGCCTGGAAGGCGATCACGCGTCGATTCCGGAAGAAAAACAAATTACGTTCGACCACTGCATTCTGGCGACCGGCAGTGTTCCGTTTGTCCCCCCCGCTTTCGACATCGGCAGCGATCGCGTGATGGACAGCACGGGCGGACTGGAACTCAAAGACATTCCCGAGACGATGCTGGTCGTCGGCGGCGGATATATCGGCCTGGAACTGGGAAGCGTCTATGCTCAGCTAGGCAGCAAGGTGACGATCGTCGAATTAATGGACGGGCTGCTGCCGGGCGCGGATCGCGATTTGGTCAAGCCGCTGCAAAAGCGAATCGAAAAGCTGGTTGATGGTCGTTTGTACTTGAACACCAAAGTTGGCTCGCTGGCGGAAGTCGACAACAAAATTCATGTCACCTTCGAGGGCCCAGGGCAGTTTGGAACCGAGCGTTTCGATCGAGTGCTGATTTCCATCGGACGGCGTCCGGTCAGCCAAGGTTTCGGTCTGGAGAACACGAAAGTCGTCGTCAACAAGCGAGGCTTTGTTGAATGTGATCACCAGCAAAGAACAGCGGATCCTCACATATTGGCCATCGGGGATGTCGCCGGCGATCCAATGTTGGCGCACAAGGCGAATCATGAAGGACGCGTCGCCGCCGAGGTGGTGTTGGGAAAGAATGCGTCCTTCGACAAGCATGCGATCCCGGCCGTTGTCTTCACCGATCCGGAAGTTGCCTGGGCGGGGCTGACGGAGAACGAAGCCAAAGCTCAGAATCGTCAGGTCGATATCGAGGTTTATCCTTGGGCGGCAAGCGGACGGGCGCAGGCGATCGGTCGAACCGATGGAATGACGAAGTGGTTGGTCGATCCTGAAACTCACCGAGTGATCGGTTGTGGCATCGTCGGCCCGGGGGCGGGTGAATTGATTGCTGAAGCGGTGCTGGCGATCGAAATGGGATGCGAAGTTCACGACATCACCGAGAGCATTCACCCCCATCCAACGCTCAGTGAAACGCTGATGAATGCCGGGGAGGTCCATTTCGGAACGGCGACGGAGATCTACAAGCCGAAGAAGGCGTCCACCGAAAGTTGATTCCAGAGGACGGTATGACTTTACGTCACTCATCAACCATTGAACAATTAGAGCATCTGGATCGAACCGCTGTTTGGCATGGCTTCACTCAGATGGCGGAATACGAATCGCTGATCATCGAGCGAGGCGAGGGCAATTGGCTGATCGACATCCGTGGCAGACGCATGCTCGATGGTGTCAGCAGTCTGTGGTGCAATCTGCACGGTCATAACCATCCGCGAATCAATGCGGCGATTACCGAGCAGCTTCAGCGCATTGCGCATGTGACATCTTTGGGAATGAGCGGTCGCGCGGCGGTCGAATTGGCCGATCGATTGGTGAAGATGACTCCCACTGGATTGAATCATGTCTTCTTCAGTTCCGATGGCTCTTCATCCGTCGAAGCCGCCTTGAAAATGGCCTTTCAGTTCTGGCAACAATGCGATTCCCCCAAGCCGAAGAAAACGAAGTACGTTGCTCTGGGAGCGGCCTACCACGGCGATACGACGGGGGGTGTCAGCCTCGGAGATGTTGAACACTTCCACTCACTTTTCGGTCCGATGTTGTTCGACGTTCTCCGCGGACCATCGCCCACGATGTATCGCTTGCCCGCGAATGTTGAACGCCATCAGGCTACGCAGTATTACACGGATCAGTTGCGCGAATTGTTGGATCGTGATCATGAACAGATCGCCGCCGTTGTCGTCGAACCTTTGGTGCAAGGGGCGGCTGGAATTGTCGTGCAACCCGATGGATTCTTAAGCCGTGTTCGTCAGATGACGCGGGAACGAGATATATTGTTGATTTGTGATGAAGTAGCAACTGGATTTGGACGCACGGGAAGAATGTTCGCCTGCGAACATGAAGACGTCTCACCCGACTTGATGTGCCTGGGAAAGGGACTGACGGCTGGATACCTTCCCATGGCCGCGACCTTGGCGACCGAGACTGTTTGGAATGCCTTTTTGGGAAGCGTTGGTGACGCCAAACAGTTTTTTCACGGGCACACCTTTTCGGGCAATCCATTGGCGGCGGCAGCCGGACTGGCCTCGCTGGACATCTTTGAAGATGACGACGTTCTGGCCTCTTTGCCCGCGAAGATCGATCAACTTCGCGAGTGCCTCGAACCGTTGAAGGAGCATCCGCATGTTGGCGACATTCGACAGAAGGGATTGATGGTCGGAATCGAGTTGGTTTCGGATAAGACTTCAAAGTCTCCTTTTCCGTATTCGGAAGCTCGGGGAGCGGGAGTGTGCCGGCATGCGCTTGATCACGACGTTTGGATTCGGCCTCTGGGAAACGTCATCGTTCTCATGCCGCCGCTGAGTATCCGAAGCGATGAAATCTCCCTGCTTGTCGATTCGGTCCGCTATGGTTTGTGTCACGAGTTTCCGAGCGTAGAATTCAAGTTGCCCGCAACGTCCGCTGTTTAGGAACATATACCGTGCGTGGTCCGAAATGATGCCTTCGCGTTAAATGAAGCGAATCACCTCATTTCTGACCACGCGACGTACATATCAATAATGAACGTGTGTGATGTTATCGCGCGCTAACGCTTTTCAGTTGATCTTGCGACGTGGTTGCCCTAGGAGCCTTCAATGAACGACACTGATCCGATCGATCGACTGCAGCAATACAAGCCGTACCTAACAGCATTGGCGAGAACGCAATTGAATCCGCGGTATCGCGCGAAAGTTGGCGTATCGGACATCGTGCAACAATCGCTGATTCAGGCCTATCAAGCAATTGGCGACTTTCGAGGAACGAGTGATGGGGAACTGCGTGCTTGGTTGCGACAAATCTTGGCGCGTAATTTAATCCACGTGGATCGCGACCTGCATCGGGACAAACGCAACATCGATCGTGAACGTTCGATGGAGGAACGGCTTGGCAAATCATCCATGTGCCTCGAGAAACTGCTTGCCGGCAGCGAACCGACCCCAAGTCAAAACGTTGCCGCCGGAGAGCGGGTGGTTCAGTTGACCGCCGCGTTGGAGAAACTGCCCGATGCACAACGCGAGGCGATCCGCATGCACTACCTCGAAGGAATGTTGCTTTCGGAAGTTGCCGGTCAACTCGATCGATCAACCGGTGCGGTCGCCGGCCTCCTCCATCGCGGCTTGAAAGCACTCCGCGAAGCAATGCGAGAATAGGATTTCCGCGCACCAAAACAAACGACAAGGCGGAGTTCCGGCCATCTCTCAAGAGCATTTCAAGTCGGCAAAGGCTATCATCGAAGGATTGCCCACGGCGGTATACTGGTCGGTAAAACGCAGGCGACCACTTTGACGATCGACCTTAAAGACCGCGATATTGTCAGCGCGTTGGTTGCAGCAATAGAGATAATCTCCATCAGGATCGATGGCGAAACTGCGAGGATAGTTGCCTCGCGTCCAATGGTTGCTGACCAACGACAGCTTACCGGTCTGGTCAATCTTAAAAACGCTGATGCTGTCATGAAGTCGATTGCCCGCATAGAGGAATCGCCCATCATCGGAAACAAGCACTTCCGAACAGAACGTGCTGCCCGCAAACGATGGGGGCAAGGTCGAGATCGTTTGACGAGGGCTCAGCTTTCCGCTGCCTCCTTCGTAATCGAACAGGACGATCGTTGCCCCTTCTTCCTGAATGCAGTAGAACCATTTTCCGTTCGGATGGAAGTAGAAATGCCGCGGCCCATCGCCTGGCGGAAGCGATGTGACATGATGCTCGCCGGGAAGCAACGAACCGCTCGATGGATCAAACTTCCAAACAATGATTTGGTCCAAGCCTAGATCGACGTGGACGACATGTTGCCCCGACGGATCGGCTTGAATCATGTGAGCATGCGTTCGATCATGCCCGCTGAATGCAAAGCTTCCCGGCGGGGCGTTAGTCGCCCGCGTTGGTCCGATTTTGCCTTGGTCGTTTTGAACATCGGAGGCATCGCCAAGACGTCCGTCTTCAAGGATTGGAAGAACGGAAACAGAGCCACCAAAATAATTCGCGACCAGCAAAAACTTACCGGACGGATGAATACTCACATACGTCGGCCCCGCGCCACCGCTGCCGACCGTGTTGAGCAGTTCAAGCTTGCCGTCGCATGGATTGATTTTGAAAGAACTGACCGTTCCATGCTTTTGCTCTCCCAGCCGATCGGTCTCATTGGCGCTGTACAGTCGGGTGCGAGAAGCGTTGATGGCCAGACAGCTTGGACTTGTTCCCATCTCAAAAACGCCGACGGGATTCAAACTTCCGTCGTTTTGCGATTGCTCAAACAGATGAATACCTCTGCCATTGCCGGGCGGCAAATCGACCTGCGTCGGTAAGGTGTCACGCAGCGGAGAGCTAAACGTGCCAACATAGACGATACGTTTTGTCGTCGCATTTTCATCGGCGGCCGTGGCGACGACAGGCTTCAAGGATGACGCGGTGGCAATGGCGAGTGTCGCCTTCACAAAACTTCGGCGGGATGATTGCGGCTGGTTCATGGTTTGCTTTCACTTGATGCGTAACAGTCTGAAGGTCAAAGACGTCTCTGCGTCGCGTAGGCCGGAACGAGATGCTTCGCATTCCATGATGCAAATGTGTCGTTGCGGACCATGCATGGTATAATAACCGGCGAGCCGCGTTCGGTCGTAGCCCT
>JAWKTL010000097.1:0-10653 GCA_041399105.1 Pirellulaceae bacterium
GCCATTGTTCGGCAATTGTTGGCATGAGCGATTCTCCTTGGGTTTGCAGGGCCTTGGTGACGAGCGTTCCTAATCCATCGCGCGTGATACGATCGGTTCCACTGATGATATAACGAAGGACCGCTTCCAAGCTTTCGAGCGCCGTCGCTGGTGGAAGCAGTTGTCGGTACAATCGCAAGACATCAGGCAAACGCAATGCCAGTTCATCTCGCTTGATATATTTTAGCAGCATCATCGTAGCAAGAAAGAGCGATTCATGCCGCAATTCGTCGTCACTGCATTGACTCAAGTCGATCAGCGACATCGAAAACTGCGGCACAAATGGCTTTAGCGATTGCGGAACATCGACTAATTCTTGAACCGTTCGTGCCACCTTCCACTGATGCGGACCATGGTACAGGACAATTGGAATCACGCAGCACAGCGGTTGTCCGTTGCGTTGCCGCTCGTGATTGATCTCGACCATATAACGCAGCACTTGAAAAGGCGTCATCTCGTCGGGCGATGACTTGTGTTCGAACAGCAAGACCACGAGCGCTTCACGGTCATTGCCTGCCAGCCGGACATGAAACACCAAATCCGACAGATTCTCGCGAAGCTGTCGATTGACAAACGAACCCTTCACCGGCTCGATGGATGCCAAGTCCAATTCCTTTACCACTTCGCCAGGCAACCGCCACTTAACCAATTCCCGCACATGATCGACCTCCGCCAGGAAATGTCGAATGAATCGATCATGCGGATTCGGCAATGACCCGTCGTCCGTCATCGATAACCCACGCCAAAGAGCCAGAGAAACATCGGAACACGCGACACAACTAAGCGTAACGGATCAACAGGCAACAGGCCAGTTCATTTTTCCAGATGTCGATCATCCCACGTGGGGGCGGGATCGCGGATTCTTTGTTGATGAAGCAAGTGACCGACCAAGGTGGCGAGCTGCGCAAACTGCTCCAGAAACTTGACGGAAAATCCGTCTCTGCTTCGGAAGCTTTCGGAAAGTTCGGATGTTCTGTAAGGAGAAGCCCGTGGTCAAGCAACCATGACACAACTGAGAGGCTTGACACGTATCGATTGGTCGAAGTCGATCGTGATTCGCGTATAATGGCTTTCGCTCTTCCCCTGGATGAGCCCGTCGTCCGCGCGGTCTAAGCTTGATGATTTGTCGGTGAAGGCTCTGCCCGCACCGCATTGGAACGGTTATAAAAAGAGGTTTGTCCTCATAAGGAATTGCTCGAATGAACAAAAGCTTCTGCTTGATGATTCTCTGTTGCTGTCATGGCTTTTTGGCGAACACTGTTTGCGCTCAGGAAGCCGCAATTCTCCACCAAGGGGACTGTATCGGGGTATTGGGGGGCACCTTTGTCGAACGGATGCAGCAGTACGGCTATTTTGAAACCGCATTGCAATCGCTGGCGTCTGGAAAGGATCTGACGGTCCGCAACCTAGGCTGGTCGGGAGACAACGCGCGCGGTGAAGCACGGGCGGTTTTTGGAAATCCGACGGAAGGCTACGGACGTCTGCAACGCGATCTTGCCGCCGCGCAACCATCGGTATTGTTGATCGCGTACGGATTTGCGGAAGCATTGGATGGACTGGACGAAGCGAAGCGTTTTGCTGACGATTTGCGGCGTTTGTTGGACGATCAGAAGCAGGCCGGGAATCGCGTTGTGCTGTTGCAACCGTATTCGATGCCGGGCGTGAAGACGGCGGATTACGACGAAGCGTTGAAAGTGATTCGGCAAGCGATGGCGGATACCGCGGCCGCCAGATCGTTACCGATGATCGATCTGCAGCCGCTGGTGTCCGACTCCGATTTTGACAATGGCCTGCATTTGTCTGAAGCGGGATATCGGCAGTTGGGGGATGCCTTAGCCAGACGGTTGCTAATGGTTCCCAATGCTCCTAGTATTGATTATGACGATGCGCGGGTGAAAGCCTTGCGCGACAAAGTGACTGAAAAGAACCAGTTGTTCTTTCATCGCTACCGCCCCCAGAATGAGACCTACCTGTTTCTGTTCCGCAAGCACGAGCAAGGAAACAATGCTTCGGACATTCCACAATTCGACCCCCTGATTGACGCGGTCGACGCCGAAATCCACCAAGCAGCCCGTTGAAGGATGATTCATGCTTTACCGATACACGATGTTTTCCTCGCGTCTTCTTTTCATTGGCTTGGCTGCGGCGTTCACCGTTAATTGCCAATTGTCGAACCAGTGCGCGGCTGACGAACCGGCAGTCAAGCGCATTCAGGTTGAACCTCCCGAAGACTTGAATCTCGACGACAAGGCGAATGCGGTTGAAGACCGCTCTCCAGTGGAAAAAGCCGATGCAAAGTTGGCTGCCGAACGCGAGAAGGAATTGCTTTCGGGAACTCGTCAGTTGACCTTTTCGGGACGTCGTTCGGGGGAAGGCTATTTCAACGCCGATGGCACCGAAATGGTCTTTCAAAGTGAACGCGAACCGGGCAACCCGTTCTATCAAATTTACACACTCGACCTGGAAACGGGAGATCTGGATCGCGTCTCCCCCGGTGTCGGCAAGACGACGTGTGCATGGATTCATCCGCAAGGCGATCGCATCCTGTTTGCCTCGACGCAGGCGGACCCGGACGCCAAACAGAAGCAGGAGGATGAGATCGCCATCCGTCAGTCGGGAAAAGAACGCCGATACAGTTGGGATTACGATCCGTCTTATGATTTGTTCCACTATGATCGCAAAACCCAAAATTATGTTCGATTGACGGACGTGAAGGGCTATGACGCCGAAGCGAGTTATTCGCCCGATGGAAAGCGAATATTGTTTGCCTCCAATCGAGCCGCCTACGAACGAGAATTGACGGCCAAGGAAGCGAAATTGTTTGAAGTCGATCCGGCGGTGATGATCGATCTGTATATTGCTGACGCTGACGGCGGAAATGTACGTCGCTTAACCGACACACTGGGATACGATGGCGGCCCGTTCTTTTCGCCTGACGGCCAGCGATTGTGCTTTCGTCGATTTGCTGAAAATGGGGCGACCGCAGAAGTGATGACCATGGCGATCAACGGTTCGGACGAGAAGCAGTTGACGCATTTGAACGCGATGAGTTGGGCGCCCTATTACCATCCGTCGGGCGACTATCTGATTTTCACCACGAACAAGCATGGGTTCGGAAACTTCGAACTCTATCTGATTGATGCGGCTGGAAAGTCGGAGCCCGTTCGCGTGACCTATACCGACGGCTTTGACGGGTTGCCGGTTTTCTCCCCCGATGGTCGGCAACTGGCTTGGTCGACAACGCGAACGGCCGATGGCAACACCCAGATTTTTCTCGCTGACTGGAACGACGGAAAGGCACGCACAATGCTTGGCTTGGACGCCTCCGAAGTTGCGGACACGCAGATCGCCGTTTCGATGGGCCGCGATGCCGTCGGCCAATCGCAACCAGCATTTGAACCCACGGACATCATGCGGCATGTTGATTACTTGTGTCGTCGAGAATTGGGCGGTCGACTTACCGGAACGGCCGGCGAACAAGCGGCGACGGCGTATGTCGCCGCTTATCTGGAGAACCTCGGCCTAAAGCCCGCAGGCTCCGATGGAACTTTTTTTCAGCCCTTTGAGTTCACCGCGGGTGTCGAACTGGGAGAACAGAATCGACTGGCTGTTGGCGATGTCGAACTGAAAGCTGGTGAAGATTGGTTGCCTCTCGCTTTTTCAAAAACTGGCGAATTCGAACCAACGGAGATTGTCTTCGCGGGTTACGGCATTGTGGCTCCCGAAACGGAAGGAGTTGCCGAATATGATTCCTACGTTCATCTGGACGTTGCTGACAAGTGGGTGCTGGTTTTCCGGCACCTTCCGGCTGACATCAGTCCTGAAACACGACAGCACTGGTCGGCGTACAGCAGCTTGCGATTCAAGGCGATGGTGGCGCGCGATCGGGGTGCGAAGGGCTTGATCGTCGTTAGTGGTCCAACGAGCAAGGTGCGTGAGCAATTGATCCCGCTGCGATTCGACGGCTCGTTGTCCGGCACAAGCATCGCCGTCGTCAGCATCACCGACGAAGCTGCCGGGCAATTGTTGGAAGGCGCGGACGAAGATCTTGCAACATTGCAGAAGGAGTTCGACGCCGGTGAGCCGCAAATGGGATTCGCCTTGGGCGCGGCCAAACTCTCGGCCAGAATCGACGTTCGCAAACAGCAGCGCACCGGACGCAACGTCATCGCCCGCCTGCAACTTGGCGATGCACCGACACCGCAGGCCATCTTGATCGGCGCGCATATCGATCATCTGGGAACGGGAGCATCGGGAAGCAGTCTGGCTCGCGACGACGAGCGCAATGGAGTTCATGTGGGTGCCGACGACAACGCCAGCGGTGTTGCGGCGATGCTGGAAGTCGCCCAATATCTAAGCGATCTGCAACGCAAGGGGAAGCTATCGGCAAAACGTGATCTGTTGTTCGCTGCTTGGTCCGGTGAAGAGCTGGGTCTGTTGGGTTCCGACGCGTTTGCCGACGAGTTCTACGACCTTTACCCACATGCGGGCGATGCGGTTTCCAAGGCTCACGCCGCGGCAGGTCCCTTGTCGCTGTATCCATCCCTGGCCGCTTGCTTGAACATGGATATGGTGGGTCGACTGCGAGGCAAGTTGGTGCTGCAAGGCATCGGGTCATCGCCGGTGTGGAAGGAGGAAATCGAACGACGCAATGCTCCTGTTGGTCTTGCTTTGACGCTTCAATCGGATACCTATTTGCCGACCGATGCAAGCACGTTCTACATGCGGGGCGTTCCCATTCTGTCCGCCTTCACCGGATCGCACAGCGAGTATCACACGCCGCGCGACACGCCCGACACGTTGAACTATGAAGGAGCCGCGCAGACGGCCCGGCTGATGGGATTGATCACACGAGCGCTGGCCGCTGACGAACAAATTCCCGAATATACAAAGCAGGCCGCACCGCAACAGCAAGCTCGGGCGAATATGCGGGCCTATCTTGGCACGATCCCGGACTATGCGGCGGGCGACGTTAAAGGCGTGTTGCTCAGTGGCGCGTCGGACAACGGTCCGGCTGCGAAAGCGGGCGTCCAAGGGGGCGACTTGATTATCGGTTTGGCCGGTCGGAAGATTGAAAACATCTACGACTATACCTATGCGATTGAAGCGTTGAAGATCGGCGAAGAGGTCGAGATGATCGTTCGACGCGGCGACAAGGAGTTGAAATTGAAGGTTACTCCGGGATCGCGAGATTGATCAATCCCACGGCAAACAACTCCCTATCAATGACGAGCGCCTTTGATGTTTTTTTGTGCCCATCTCTTCAATTGGCTCTTGCAACGTAGTGGCTCGATGAGTTGTCGATCCGTTCTCGTTTTCATTATCGGTGCGTTGTGGGCGGCTTCAGGAACGGGACAACAACCGCCAAACATCGTCTTGATCATGGCTGATGATGTCGGTTGGGAGTGCTTCGGCTGCTATGGCGGCGAGGATTATCCGACGCCCAATATTGATGCGCTCGCAGCCAGCGGGGTGCGTTTTGCGCACTGTTACTCTCAGCCGCTATGCACGCCATCGCGCGTCCAAATCATGACCGGAAAATACAACTTCCGGAATTACACGCACTTCGGTTATTTGGACCCCAGCCAGCGAACATTCGGTCAGATGATGAAGTCAGCCGGATACCGGACGGCGATTGCTGGAAAATGGCAACTCAATGGACTCAGCCATCGCGCCGAGGGGCACGACGATCGATCGCGTCCGATTCAGGCCGGATTCGACGAGTATTGTCTGTGGCAACTGACCATCCCACGTGGTGGCGATCAGGGGAGCGAGCGATTTTGGAGCCCGGCGCTGGAATGCAACGGCAAGGTTCTGTCGAAAGAGATGAACTTCGGACGCTATGGCCCTGACATTATGTCGGATTTCGTTTGTGATTTTATCGATCGCAACCGCGAGCATCCGTTCTTTGTCTATTACCCGACGGTGCTGGTTCACGATCCATTCGTTCCCACGCCCGAGACGATCGGCAACGCGTCGCGCGGCCACGATGCGAATCGTTCGCCGCGCGGCAAGGCACAGCGGCGGGAAAACTTTGCCGCCATGGTTGGTTACCTGGACAAGATTGTTGGAAAAATTGTAGCGAAGCTGGCGCAGGTTGAACAACTTGACAATACGATCGTGATTTTCACCTCCGACAACGGAACGAATGTTGCAATCTCCTCTCGCTGGAATGGACAAAGCATTCAAGGGGGCAAAGGAACAACGACCGACATGGGGACCCATGTTCCGTTGATCGCCTCTTGGAAAGGGATTTCGCCTGAAGGTGTTGTCTCAACCGACTTGATTGATTTCAGCGATGTTTACCCGACACTCGCCGAAGCCGCGGGAATTCCCATGCCAGCCTCCGATACGATCGACGGACGCAGCTTTCTGCCTCAAATCCAGGGAAGCCGGGAGATCCGCGACCATGGGTTTTCTGTCACTATCAACCGTATTGGGGTCGATTCGAGGGAGCCCAGTTTGTGCGCGATCAAGATTTCAAGCTTTATCGCGATGGTCGCTTTTATCGTATCGCTTCGGATTTGACCGAGTCGAACGCTCTCGATAGTGCGCCGTCGACGCCCACGGCTCAAGCTTCTCGAAGCAAATTGGCGAAGGGGCTGCAATGGGCACCTCCCGCCCCGGCCATTGAAGGTGGTCCAAATGCGAGTCGGCGTCCAGTTTATCCTGACTGGAAGCGGCTTTAACGAAGATCCCAATGACTGAATTCGATGCGTTGATTGATCGGTTGACCCGAGCACGGCAGCGAGCACGCGATCCATCGCCGGTTATCGATTGGGTGGCGAGTCCTTCGATTTCACCATGGATCGTGATTCCAGGTCCTGATGTGAAATCCCGATGCGTCGAACTGTACCCGAACCGTTCCGTCGCGAGCGGTGATGTAAGCATCCGCTCCCGTCTCGGAAAGTCCCGTGATGACGCGGGGATCGATCGCGCGCCCTCCGCTGGCGACAACGCGGCGGGACGCGACCAACGCAGAATCGGATAGATATCTTGAGACAGGCTGCCGTGATGCGGCGCCGTCAAGACGCCACCGGCAATGGGTTGGGATTGCGCGCAAACATCCCCGTTCCGGGATTCTCGAGATCTCCCGGCGGCAAGAGGGCTGTGGCCGAAGCAATCGATTTTCAAGACGATGCTGTTTGCATTGTCTTTCCCGATCAAGTGCTGCGTCGTGGGATGAAGGACTTCAACGCGAACGTCCGGCATTGACAGCATCGTCTCGCCCGCCGCGATCTTATCCACCGGTACGTTCCGAGAGGCGAGTGCGATTTGCAGTTCGACCATCCCCGGTTCCGTGTTGGCAAACAATTCGTGCGAACCGACGATTCTGTCAACGCTGAATCGTTCCAGTAAACCTGGAATCGCATTGTAGTGGTCGGCGTCCGCATGAGAGATAACGATGCCGTTTAAACGACGAAGCCCTTCGCTCCACAAGACCGCTTCGATCGGCCACCTTGCGAAAGCGGCATCACCCAGACGCCCCGCGTCGTAGAGCCACGATTCGCCGTTGGGAAATTGAAGCAAGACGCTTGTACCGTGCCCAACGTCAATGAAGGTTGCCACAAATCGATCGCTAGGGGGCGTGCGGATGGCGAGCATCCACGCAATTGCAATCCAGGCAACCGTTGACGTGAGAACAACCGGCTTGCGGTATGTTTCAGGTTTCAGAAAGGCAACGCAAGCAATGCCCGCATAGAACGTAAACACGAGCCAGCCCGGTGGCGATGGCAGCCAGAAATACGCGCCCATCGATGGACGCCATCGATTCGACGATCAAGCGATCTGCTGCAATGACCATTGGCACAGCGATCCCGTCCAGTTCCCCAACGGTAGCCAGATGCCTCCAAGACAGCGGTTAACAGGCCGGAGATCAAAGCGACCGTCAGGGGAATCCAAAGGATCACGTTGGCGATGATCGAGACCGGTGAAACGATGTGAAAGTGATACCAGACCAACGGCAATCCGAGGCACCAGATCCAGAAGCTCATGCGGACGACCTGCACGATGCCGGACACGATTTGTTTGAAACGACGCACGATCTTTGTCCAGCGACTTCGCAGCAGTTCCTCCAACGGATCGACGGAAGGTTCAGGCTCCGGCAGCGGGGTGGAAAGCACAATGGTGGCGACCGCCAGAAAAGACAGATGGGTGCCGACTTGGCTAATGGACAACGGATCGAGCAGCATCAGCAAGATCGCGGCGGTTGCCAGCGTATTCATTGAATCGGTGCGACGCCCAAGCATCTGCCCAATCAGGAATAGAGTGATTAACGTGGCGGCTCGAATGACCGGCGGCCTCGCTCCCGTGACAAGCATGTAAATCAGGCAGACGAAGACTACGCATGACAACGCGCAGGTTCGTGGCAGTCCCACGACGAACGCCAACCAGGAGACCGCGACCGCTACAATGCCGACGTGCAACCCGCTGACCGCCAACAGATGGATCGTGCCCGTTTCCAATAGTCGATCGCGCAACTGACGATCGACCGCTTCTCGCCGCCCCAGAACCAATGCCTCGGCCAAAGCAGCCGAATCCTGATCCAGATGGGACGTGATCGCGTAATGGCCTCGGTCTCCGATCCAGTGGGTCAAACGCGCAAGCGACCACGTTCCACGTTGCAGCAAACGGACTTGTTCGGGAGAATCGGCATGCAACCGCACCAACTGTCGGCGAGAACGATAGATCGACTGCAAATCGACTTCGCCGGGATTGGAAGCCGCCCCGATGCATTGCCCTTTGCATGCGATTCGAATGCGATCCCCGTGCAGCAGACCTTCGACCACGCCATCGACCACCAGGCGCGACCGCCCGCTGGATGGTCGATAATCGAAGCCGTCGCGAACTGCAACGACATCGATTTCAAAGATCGACTGTCGTGCTTCGATCTTGGCTTCCGAACGCTGGTCCGCCAAAGTGTCGGGGCGTGACTGCACGGGGGATGCGACCAACGCTTCAACAAACAATGGTTGCCAATCTTCCGAAACAAATCGGGACAGATTGCTTTCAGGAAAATAGTTGTATTGACAGTGGTGATAGAGGCTCATCGTCAGTGCAAAGAGGATGAGGACGGCGGCCGTGCGAAATCGGTTCCAGATCGCCGTTGCGACAAGGGCGACCATTGCCGCCGCGATCATCGCCAGCCAAATTTCGGTTTGGATGGAGACAACGCGGTCCAACGCGATCCCACCGACTCCCGCAATGGCGAGAACGAGCATCGGCTGACGTGACAGGTGGAGCTTTTGCCGCGTCAGTCCGATTTGCGTTGCCGCTGAAGAGGTTGGACGAGCGTCCATAACTTCGCTATCCCTTTGGAAATCGCATTTCTCAAAGCACAAAACGAGTGGCTACGTTCCATTTCGGTGGATCATCCGTTATCGTTCTGTTCATAATGAGGCTCTATCTTACCTTGAAAACCTATGAAGGATCAGCCATGACAAAGAATGTTCGAATCGGGCGGCTCGCGGGTATCGTGACGCTTGCCACAATGATGGTCGTCACAAGCGCGTACGCGGACGTCCGTGTGCCCTCCATTTTTGGTGGCAATATGGTGCTGCAACGCGACCAAGAAAATCCCATCTGGGGTTGGGCGGAACCGGGCGAAAAAGTAATCGTCAAGGTCGGCGACCAACAGCACGAAACAACCGCCGGGGACGACGGTGCGTGGCGCGTGACGTTGCAGCCGATGTCTGTCGGCGAACCTCGTTCGATCGTCATCGAAGGGAAGAATCGTTTGGAATTCAACGACGTCTTAGTCGGCGAGGTCTGGTTGTGCTCGGGACAATCGAACATGCAATGGTCGGTATCTCAGTCCAACAATGCGGATTTGGAAACATTGACCGCGAACTTTCCGAATATTCGCTTGATCTCCGTGCCGCGAGTCGGGACTCAGGAGGAGCAAGATGATTTTCAAGGTGAATGGCGACAATGCTCTACCGAAACCGTGGGCGACTTCTCCGCAGTCGGTTACTTTTTTGGACGACAACTTCATCAATCATTGGGCGTGCCGATCGGCCTGATCGACAACTCTTGGGGTGGTTCGGCGTGTGAAGCGTGGGTGCGACGCGACTTGCTGCAAGCCGATGAAGCATACGGGCCATTGTTGGAACGATGGGCGGCGGAAGAGGCGAAGTACGAGGAACTGAGCGCCGCCGAGCCTGAGAACGATCAACAGAAGAAGGCTTTGCAGAACTTGAAGCAACGCATGACGGGGCAGCATCGTCCAGGCAATTTGTACTGCGGCGTGCTGAATCCGATTATCGGTTACGGCATTCGGGGAGCGATTTGGTATCAGGGAGAATCGAACGCAAGCCGGGCCTATCAGTATCGAGATCTGTTCCCGCTGATGATCAAGTCATGGCGAGAAGAGTGGAAGCAGGGTGATTTCCCGTTTTACTGGGTCCAGCTTGCCGACTTCAAGAACGAAGTTCAGCAACCCGGCGACAGTGATTGGGCGGAACTTCGCGAAGCACAGACGATGACGATGGATCGTTTGCCGAATACCGGCGAGGCGGTGATCATCGACATCGGCGAAGGACGTGATATTCATCCTCGTAATAAGCAGGATGTTGCGTTGCGATTGGCCCGTTGGGCGCTCGCCAACGAATATGA
>JAWKTL010000098.1:0-10149 GCA_041399105.1 Pirellulaceae bacterium
GGCATCGGTCGCGTTGTTGCTGTATTGGGCGACGCTGATATGCCGCGAGTGCTTTTCCATGGTGAAGCGACATCCGTCTTCAACAAAGTCGTGATTGGCGACTTCAAAGGATGCGGTGTTGCCAAAGTAGGGGAGCACGAAGTCATTGATCAACAGATAACCCTTGCTGCCACTGATGTGACCGAGTTGTTGGTGATTGGTGCGGAATGAATTGTAGAAGGAAGCGGAAACACCATTGGCGAAATGCAGCTCACCTTGGAACTCCATCGGCACGGGGGCCTCGCTGTCTTCCCGTTGAACAGAATGCAGGATGCGACCTCGGACTTCCGTTGGCAGTTCATAATTCATCGCGAACAGGATAAATCGGATGGTATACCAACCCAGATCGCCCAAGCATCCGGCGGGTTCCAACGAACTGCCTGCTCGAATGTTGGTGTTGAACCAGTCGTCCGGGGCGCAAAAACTGAAATGGCTCGTAATGCGTCGTATCTGGCCGACACTGACTCCGTCGTCCAAGATGCTTCGCATTTGCGGCAAGCGATCATTGTGCATGAACATCACGCCGTCCATGAACTGCACTTGATTGGCTTGACACGCGTCAATCATCGTCTGAACATCCGCGGCACTGACGCCGCAGGGCTTTTCGACCATCACATGCTTTCCCGCGTTGGCCGCCGCCACAACCCACGGCGTCCGCAGTCCGGTTGGCAAGGGAATGTAGACCGCATCGATATCATCGCGGGCCAACAAAGCTTCGTAACTGCCGACCGCATCCACTTGATTCCCCGTCGGAGCGTGGGTCTGGCAGTAGTCGATGAACGCGTGGGCCTTTTCCACGGAACGGCTGGCGACGGCGACCACTCTTCCGTTGCCGGAATTGCGGATCGAATCCCAGTTCTTTTTGCCAATGGCCGCCGTACTCAAAATGCCCCAGCCGAGTTGCCTGTCAGTCACAATCATTCTCCCATTCGATTTGATATCGGTTCGCCAGTAGGATCGCACCTTTGGCCGTCACTATTGACAACCTGGAAGCATCCGACAAGGTGCCTGATCTGCGGAAAATCATAGCTGTCGGACACAATGCCAAGCGATGGTTCCGGCTGCTCGCAAGGCGAGCCCAGCGGCGGCGAATTCGCGACTTTAACGAATCCGAAAAGAATTCCGAACTTTTTGCGATCGGTGAAGCCATTCGTAAATCGTTGTCATTGAATGGTTTACAGATTGCAAGAGCAGTTCGCAGCATCCAACTTGGGCTTGCGACGGCACCGGCCGCTGACGCAACATGCCAGCCGATGGCGATCCGTTTTGTCGGCAGGATGCTGGCTTACAATCGATAGGGACCGGTTCATAGAAGTCCATGGAGGGACTCCGATGATGCACACGCTGTGCTTTTTGTTATTGGCCGCTGGACTTTCCGGTGGCGACGACGCGATTCTGCTGGAGTTTACGCAACCGGGCTGCGAGGCCTGTGTCGCCATGCAACCCGCCATGAAGCAGTTGCGACGCGAAGGCGTGGCGGTTCGCAGCGTCGACGCAGCGAGAGAATCGCACTTGCTGCACCGATACCGCGTGACGGCTTTGCCGACCTACATCGTTGTTGCTGGCGGACGCGAAGTGACTCGGTTGCAAGGTGCCCAGCGGATAGAAACGCTTCGCGACGCGTTGATCAATCGTCAGGGGGACCGAATTCGCAACACCGGGGCTCGCACAGCCCAACCGCAGTCGCCACAAACCGTTATGGCGTCGGTGCCAACCGCGATCGCGGGGCGTGCCGATTCCAGATCGTTGTCCACGGAAACGATGCCGAGTGTCGACTTGGCGAACGCGGTTGAACGGGCTCAAGCGGCGACGGTTCGCATTCGTGTTCGCGAGCAAGGTGCCGTCGGCGTCGCAACGGGAACGATCATCGACACCCATGGCGCTGAATCGTTGGTGCTCACCTGCGGACATGTTTTCCGCGACTCGCAAGGCAAAGCTCCCATCGAAGTCGATGTTTTCGTGCAAGGCGAGGTGCGAACGGTGCCGGGACAGTTGATCGATTACGACGCCGATACCCGCGACGTGGGATTGGTCGCAATTAAAACGGGCTATCCCATTCCCCCGGTTCCGGTCATTTCGGTCAATCAAACTCCCGCAACGGGAACTTCCGCGTTCAGCTTCGGTTGTGATCGCGGGGCGGACCCCACACGTCGCGACACGCGAATCACCGCCGTCAACAAATACAATCAGAACATCGGCGCTTCGAACTTGGAAATCGCCGGTGCTCCCACCATCGGACGCAGCGGAGGCGGACTGTTTGATCAACAGGGACGCTTGATCGGCGTTTGCAATGCGGCCGACTTCGAAGACAACATCGGCATCTACGCTGGGCCGGGGGCGGTCCAGTGGCAACTCGATCGCGTCAACTTGTCGCATCTGTACAAGCCTTCGCCAGCGGACAACATGTACCCCGAAGCACCAACACGGTTGGTCGACTCACGAAACGCACCGACCTCACGACCGGCGACGTCTCCATTGGCGAATGATTCGGAACAAGAAATGATTGTCATCCTACGGGATAAAAACCGCCCCGATGGGACAACGAAGGTCAAGACATTCGACAGGCCGCCAGCCGAAATCTTGAAACTGCTTGGGACGTATTAGTCGGCACGCCAACGAGAAGTCGCCACTCGCAAAACGTCGGTAAGCGTCTGTTGCTGGGTTGCCAAGAGGCTTAGAATTGGGGAAACGCTTATCGAAAAGCTTCTTCGATTCCATCAGAACACAGTAATCGCATGTTGCCACACAAAACACTCTTTCCAGGGGTTATCGAACTCAATTTCCAGGCGGGCGAAGTCCTCGGCTGCAATGTCTATCTCGTGCATGATCAAGGCGAATGGACGTTGATCGATATTGGATATGAGGAAACCGTGGAAGAGTTTATCGAACTGATTCGACAGCTCGATTTTCCGTTGTCGCAATGCAAGACGCTGATCGCAACGCACGCCGACGTCGATCATATTCAAGGGCTCGCCAAAGCGAAACAAATGTTGCGAACAACCGTGACATCACATCCTCTGGCGGTGGAAGCGTTGCAAACGGGTGACAAACTGTCGACGTTCGCTGAAATCAAAGCTCAAGACATTCATCTCGACATGCCTCCGGTCGAAATTGAACATCAAGTCAACGATGGCGACACCATCCAGATCGGTGATCTGAAGCTGGAGGTTTGGCACACTCCCGGACACACCGACAGCCAACTTTCCTTTCGCCTGAACGATATCTTGTTCAGTGGCGACAACATCTATCGGGATGGCTGCGTTGGCGCGATCGATGCTCATCACGGCAGCAATATCGGCGACTTCGTCAAATCGTTGAAAAGAATTCGCGACAGCGACGTTCAATGGCTACTGCCAAGTCATGGCCCGTTCTTCAGGAAAGACGACGCCATGCTCGATGCGACGATCAGCAGACTTGAAGGCTACCTTAAGATGGCCGATTTCGGAACGCTCGCCGATGACTGGCCGTTGATGGATGAGTGGGAAGCAGAAGTCGCCGACGGAATTCTGCCCGATGGCGTGGGCAATGCCGGCGTCCAGTGATCGGCAACTTGCTTGCTCCACCGGAGCGAGCCTGGACGGAAGCGGAGTTGTCCGGCGAGTCGTAGCGCTCAGTCGTTGTGGCGGGTCTGCGTTCCTTGACCCAACCTGCTTTTTAATTGGAACAAAGCACTAGCCTGAGATTTCATCATTGAATCGTTGAAACAAAACGGCGGTATCGGCGTCGAGCCAGGCGGAGCCTGAAACTCGACGAAGCCGCTGCGATAGGATCGCATCACTATCCTTTGAGATTCGGGCGTTGAAATAGACGCGAGCGGCTGCGACGGACACTAGATAAATAACGCTTAAGAATTCATTCGGATACCCTTCAAGAATCGTCGAGTCACCGTCCGACGCGTTTGATACGGCAAGTTGCTTGGCGGAACTGCGAACTTCTTGAAGGAAATCGACATCACCTTCTCCACGCGTCACCTTGCGAAGGGTCAAGCATCGTGGGTCTGGCTGGTGTTGCCGCATCACTAGTAGGTCACAGATGGGTTGGTCCAGCGCCCATTCCCATGCCTGAGTGATTTCCATTCGGCCTTGAAAGCCATGAGCGGACAACGACGACGTTCCGCTTCCTTGGTCGATCGGGATGTCGGACTCCGGCGAAATCAGATCGAGCGTTTCGATGAGAACGCCGCCGGGTCTGCTGAGCACTTGCAGCAAGTAATTCGCTTCCTCTCTGTATGCGGTGGTGTGTATGTTCGTTCCCGTGTGAACAAAGTCGCTGGCAATCCGAGATTCGAGGGCGCGACGAAATTTCCTGAAGACTGTTTGAAGCGAATTTCGAGCCTGTTTCAAATCGGCAAAACCGAGCTGTCTTGCTTGAGCCTCGAAAGCGACGGCCGATTGCTTCTCTTCGTTCCCCGGCAGAACATGATGTTTAAACAAGTTCCAGTGTTTCGTCTGCCCTTTGAGTTCGCAGTCCTTTCGTGTCTGCAGCAATATTTCCTGCAAGATATGATTCGCCCAGACGACATCAAACCGATCTTGAACTTCGGGCTCGCCGGCGTCAAAGCCGTGCAGATGTTCGATCTCCAGCTCTCTGGGATTCTTTGCCGTCGCGCGAAGCTCCCCTCGCAAGAAGTTGATCAGTGATCGGAAAAGGTACTGCCGAAAAGTATTCTTCGGATTCTGCTCGCTCCAACGCAGGTATTTGAAAACCAAGTTCTCGTGCGGTGCCCTGTCAATCATCTTCCGCAACCAAAACTCCTGCACCAAGTCTTCGGCATCGCACTGCAATTGTTGTTGCTTGAACCTCAGGAAACTGACCAATGGTTTGGTGTACTGTTCGCAGAACCGCTCCAATTTCGCCTTGCGTACGGAGTCATCACCATCGACGACTCCTTCCAAAACAGACATCATTGTTGACGGTGCATTGTCGAACGACATCATCCACCTTTCAATAAACATGACGCTTCGAGAACATTCTGCTCACATCGGCTTTTCGGAGGTGGCCTTCCAGTTCTCAGACGCGTGCGCGGTCGTGATTGAGCGACAGCCACGCGGCGTCTTGCTTGCTGCTTTCGACGCATTGCTGAATGAAATACATTCCTTCAACGCCGTCGTTCACATTGGGATAGATCGTGTTGACGCGTTCGATCGATTCCCCTTCAGCGCGGGCGACCATGGCGTCAAAGGCGGAGGCATAGACGTTTGCGAAGGCCTCGAAGAAACCTTCGGGATGCCCGCTCGGCAAACGACAGGCCGCGGCACTGACGGGGCTCAGGAACGGGGCGTTGGGATCGCGGGTGTAAATCTTGTGCGGCTGGCCGTTTTGACGCACGATCATTTCATTCGGATTCTCCTGTCGCCATTGCAGCGCGCCTTTGGTTCCGTCGATCTCGATGGAGACATCGTTTTCACGACCGTGGCTGATTTGTGATGCGGTGACCGTTCCAAGCGCACCGTTCTGGTAGCGGATCACGGCGGTTCCGTAGTCGTCCAACTGGCGTCCTGGTTCGAAGCTTTTCAGGCTGCAACTGATTTGATCGGGAAGCAAGCCGGTCATGTATCGGCCCAGGTTGTAAGCGTGGGTTGCGATGTCCCCAAAGCAACCGGCCGCGCCGCTTTTGGAGGGATCGGTTCGCCATGCGGCTTGCTTCTGATCGGATTCCTCCAACCGAGTCCGCAGCCAGCCTTGAATGTATGTCGCGCGGATCGCTTGGATTTCCCCCAGTTCTCCGGCGGCGATCATCTGTCGCGCCTGTCGCACAAGAGGATATCCGGTGTAATTGTGGGTTAGGGCGAAGACGACATCGCTCTGCTCCACCGCCTTGGCCAGTTCTTCCGCCTGGGCCAAGTCGAACGTCATCGGCTTGTCGCACATCACGTTGAAGCCGGCGTCGACCGCCGCCTTGGCGATTTCAAAGTGGGTGTGGTTGGGGGTGGTGACGCTGACAAAGTCGATTCGCTGATCATCGGGGAGCTTGCTTTCGGCGTCGATCATTTCCTCATAGGAGCCGTACGCACGCGATTCGACAATGTCGTAATCGGGGGCGGAAGCTTTGGCTCGCTCCGGGTTGCTCGATAACGCTCCAGCGACAACAACGGCGCGATTGTCCAGGCACGCGGCAATCGAGTGAACTCGCCCGATGAAGGATCCTTGTCCTCCGCCGACCAGTCCCATGCGAAGTTTACGATTCAGCGGTGCATTGATACCCATGGAACTTTGAACTCCTGTGTTGTGGGATGAAAAAAAGCGACGAATTCCAAGCCGATGTTGGATCGAGCGGGAAGTTCCTCGATTTCACGTGTTCTGTCGTGTGACACTGCGAACGAACCGATACAATGTCGTGAAGGCGGATCACGCGAAGACAATTCTGTAGGTTCAGCATCGTAAAGTGCGTTCCGCTAGCGTACAATCCACCTTGCCGGATTGATCCCGCTGACGACGCTACCCAAACTCATCAAATTACCGCATGGAGAAGATAAGAATGAACCAACCACCTACTTGCTGTTCCGGATTAAAGGGTCTTGGCGCGTTGCTGCTGGCGTTCGCTTTGGTCGGAGCCGGATATCTGGTCGGCAGCCACCGCAATTCTGGAGGATTCATTCTTCCGCCGCAGTTTATTCATGCCTCCGCAAGTGACTCAGCGGACGAATTTTCGGTTGCGACCGGGCGCGTCAGTGGAGATGCCGAAGGTTTTTTCGTGCTCGATCACGCCACGGGGCAACTGCAATGTTATGTTATGTATCCTCGGACGGCGAAGTTTGGGGCGGTTTACACCACGAACGTCGGTGAGGCGCTTGCCGGGCGAGGCGAGAAAGGGGCCAAGTACGTGATGGTGACGGGCGACGCGAACTTTCCCGGTGGTGGGCGGGCGACTCCAGCCGGCACGGTTCTGTATGTGCTTGACACCACCAGCGGAGCGTTCGTTGCTTATGGCTTGCCGTTCGATCGAACAATGCTGACGGCGAACCGACCACAGCAGGGCATCTTGACGCCGCTGGACATCGGACAAGCTCGCCAGATGGCCGTTCGCGAATGAGCCATCGCCTCGGCATAGGTCATTAAACAAAACGGAATTAGCCGCAGCACGCTAACGTCGGTTCTTTGAAACCGTGACCCAGCGTTCAACGGCTGATTTAACTGAGAGACTTATGTCGAGGTGCTCATACGGTCCTGAATGAAACATTCGGTTTCCGGCAACGTATCATTCCCGACCATTGAAGCCGTTAACGCGTGTGGTCTGAAATGACACAGTTGCATCGAATTTAAGCGAATCATCTCAATTTTGCCCGCGCGACGTCAATGACGGAACAACTACTTAAGCGACTCTTCTTGCTCGATGGCATGGCGTTGATTTATCGCGCTCATTTCGCGATGATTCGCAGCCCCCGATACACCAGTGGCAACGTCTGCACTTCGGCTGTCTTCGGCATGGCGAACGCCATTCTGGACATCTTGAATCGCGAGCAGCCGACGCACATTGCCGCCGTGTTCGATACGGCCGTACCCACGCATCGACACGAAGAGTTTCCGGCCTACAAGGCGCAGCGCGACGAAATGCCCGAGGATTTAGCGGCGCAGATTCCGCTTGTCTTCCGATTGTTCGAGGCCTTCAACATTCCCGTCGTCACCATTGACGGTTACGAAGCGGACGACATCATCGGCACCTTGGCGCATGAAGCGCAGACGAAAGGGTTCACAACCTTCATGGTGACCCCCGATAAAGACTTTCAACAATTGGTGACCGATCAGATTTTGATGTATCGCCCCAGTCGGCAGGGTTCAGGACACGAGATCGTCGGCGTTGCCGAGGTGCTGGACAAATGGGGCCTTACCGATGTGCGGCAGTTCATCGACATCTTGGGGTTGATGGGAGACACCAGTGACAACATTCCAGGCATTAAAGGGATCGGTGAAAAGACGGCTCAGAAGTTGATTTCCGAGTACGGTTCAATTGAAAACTTGCTGGAGAACGTCGGCAAACTGAAAGGGAAACAACGCGAGCGTGTTGAGGAAGGGAAGGATGACGCGCTGTTGTCCAAACGTTTGGCGACCATTCTTTTGAACGTTCCTCACAAGCTCGATCTGCAATCGTTCCAGGTCAAGGATTTCGACAAGGCTCGCTTGAAAGAGCTGTTTATGGAACTGGAATTCGAGACACTCGGCAAGCGGTTGTTCGGTAATTCGTTCTCCGCCGGGGCGACCAAAGCGAAGGTTGTCCGCGAAAAGCGTGAGGCGGAAATTCAACAGCAACTGTTTTTCGATGAACCCGTTCCTGAAAAGACAATCAAGGACGTTCCGCATGCGTATCACACCATTACAACGCCGGAAGAGCGTGCTGGCTTGGTCGAACGCTTGTTGGCTCAAAAGCAAATCTGCTTTGATACCGAAACGACCGGTCTGAATCCTCGGGAAGCCTACCCTCTGGGCATTTCGTTTGCGATGCAGCCACATGAGGCGTTCTATGTGGTTTGCCCCCCCGATCCCGAATCGACGCAACAAGTGCTCGATCAGTTTCGCCCCGTCTTTGAAAGCGAAGCAATCGAAAAGATCGGGCACAACCTGAAGTATGATGTCACCCTGATGAAGTGGCACGGCATCGAGGTGCGAGGCAAGTTGTTCGACACGATGCTGGCGCATTCGATGAAAGAGCCTGAAATGCGTCATGGCTTGGACTATCTGGCGAAGCTGTATTTGGGTTATTCCCCGATTCCAATTTCTGATTTGATTGGGCCCAAGGGAAGCGATCAAAAGAACATGCGCGATGTTCCGCTTGAACCATTGGCCGAGTACGCATGTGAAGACGCCGATATCACGTTGCAGATGAATACCGTGATTCGAGACGACATCGAAAATCGAGGAGTCAGTCAGGTTTGTTACGAAGTCGAATGCCCTTTGATTCCCGTTTTGGTCGATATGGAACACGAAGGGATTCGTTTGGATGTCGAAGCTCTCAATGCATACGCTCATAAGTTGGAGGCTGAGATCGACGACCTGCGTTCGAGAATCTTCGCCGCTGCCGGGCACGAGTTCAATATCGATAGCCCTAAGCAACTGGGCGTGGTTCTTTACGAAGAACTGCAAATCGAGGAGAAGCCCAAAAAAACGGCGACGGGGCAATATTCAACACGCGAAGCTGAACTGCTGCGTCTGGCCAATCGACATGAGATCGTCGAGCAGATTCTCGAGTATCGAAATGCCGTCAAACTGAAAAGCACCTACGTGGATCAACTCCCGTCAGCCGTCAATCCGAAGACGGGACGTCTACACACGCACTACAGCCAAACCTGGACCGCAACGGGGCGAATGCAGTCGAATGATCCGAACCTGCAAACGATTCCCATTCGTAAAGCTCGCGGTCGCGAGATCCGCGCGGCGTTTGTGCCGCGCGACGAGGAACACCTGATCCTGTCAGCGGATTATTCGCAGATTGAACTGCGAATCATGGCGGAACTGAGCCAGGATACGGGAATGATCGAGGCATTCGTTAATAATGAAGACATTCACACCGTGACGGCCGCCAAGGTTTTTAAAGTCGATCAAGACGAAGTCACGCGGACGATGCGCGACAAAGCCAAGACGGTCAATTTTGGAATCTTGTACGGCATCTCCGCATTCGGTCTGCAGCAGCGACTGAACATCCCCCGCAACGAAGCTTCCGAATTGATTAAGAACTACTTCGAGAAGTATCCGGGGGTGCGGGCGTACATTGACGCCACCATCGAATTCGCTCGCGAAAATGGTTATGTCGCGACGAAAACCGGACGGCGACGATATCTGCGCGACATCACGTCGCGAAGCCAATCGATGCGCAGCGCATCGGAACGGCTGGCGATGAATAGCCCCATTCAAGGTACCGCTGCGGACATGCTGAAGCTGGCGATGATCAAAGTGCATCAGGCGTTAAAGTCGGCCAAAATGAAAACTAAAATGTTGCTGACCGTTCACGATGAAATCGTTTTTGATCTGCACAAATCAGAGCAGCAGACAGCTATTCCCCTGATCGAGGAGGCGATGCGAACCGCTTTTCCCATGACGGTGCCAATCGTTGTGGAGACCGGCGTGGGCAACAATTGGCTTGAAGCTCACTGATCTGTTGATGGGGATATTGCATTC
>JAWKTL010000099.1:0-9954 GCA_041399105.1 Pirellulaceae bacterium
TCTTGCCAGCGGGCGTCTTTACAGTTCCTTCTGTTAAAGATTTCAAGAAATCGGGAGCGTTGTTGGCATTGATGAATTGGTAGACGATCGGCGGTCCGATGGACTGTGATTGGTAAGATCCCGTCCAAGCAATAGGGTCGCCTTGAGCGTTCTTTGACTGCATCGATTGTAACACAATGTGGGACTTTCCATCTTTCGTGGTTACTGAAATAGTGCCAAAGTCTTTTAGCATTGCACCATCGAGCACGTAGAACCGATGCTCCGTGATCGCAACCAACTCGGTGACGTCCATTCGGCGAACATTTGTCGCAAACGCCCAAATTCCACGAAAAGGATGGCTTGCGGCGTTCGAAGATTGTTCCTCCAACGCGGCCTTGCCAGCGGTGGCCGGTGGATGAAGTGCGTGTTGAATGAAGGAAAGTTCTTCTCGAGTCAACTGCCCAGTGATTTCCGCCGAGGTGCTGATCGCAGCCTTAATGCGAGGTGACATCATAACCTTGTCGTTGATCGCAATGGCCAAATGCTTTTCAAGATTATTGACTGTCAGGTGCTCCATCTGCCGTGCGAGCTTCGCATCGAAATCAAGTCGCAAGCTGAAGCCAAGACGGTCGAGTTTTTCACCCCCTTGACCACCATAGTTCAACTCTGAATCAACCACATGCCCAGTGATATCTTTCCAAAGAATGTTCTTGCCAGCCTCCAGGCTCACCAACCCATAGTTGCGGTTGAGCATTCCAGATGTAATCGGTGCCTGCACATCGTCGGCGAGCAGCAGCCAAGTCCCATGTTTCGTCTCAAATCGGGGCGAGTTGGGGTTCTTGTGAAACTGACGAGACAACGCCGCTTCCGATGCAGCAAGTTCTTCTTCACTGAGTTCACCTCTATCCAACAGAATTGCAAATCGAAAAGGATCGGTGCCGGCAGGCATGCCGTGCAACGCGTTTACTGGATCAGGAGCGGTTGCTGAATCGCTTGTCCCATCAGCTTGATGATCAACCGATATCTGACTTCCCACCGGAACATCCAGCTTTACGGTCGAGCCATCAGGATATTTGACCGTGATGATCACGCCCAAGGCGACACCAAGCATCATGCCCAGAAATCCGCTGGCGATCGCCGCAGCCAATGGCACGCGGCGTTTCAAGCCTTTCAACTGGCGAGTCGCTGGAGGCTGCGACGGCTTGCTTGGTGATGATGCTTGGGAGTCGGAAGGGACTGTCGGCAACCGCGCGATCACGGATGCGAGATCATTCCCGTTGCACAGTTTTGTTAATTTCTGGGCCACGTCGATCGGAGTTTGCGGTCGGCGAGCGGGATCTTTTTGCAGCATCGAATCGACAAGTGATGCGAGTTCTTTAGGAACGCTCGGCCGAAGATCCGTCAAACGGGGCGGAGGCGTTGAAACGTGAGCGGTCATCTTGGCGAAGGGCGTTTGATGCTTCGCATCCGCAAATGGAGCGGCACCGGTGAGCAGCTTCATCAGTGTGCAGCCAAGTGCATAGATGTCGGCACGGATATCGACGCTGCGACTGTCGGTCACCTGTTCGGGTGCGATGTAGTCCGCGGTTCCCATCGCCTGCCCCGTGCCTGTGATTTCCACTCGATCGGGATCGCCGAACTGGAATCGAGCGATTCCCAGATCGAGCAGCTTCACTTCGCCGGCGCGGCTGAGCATGATGTTGGATGGTTTGATATCGCGATGCACGAAGCCTTGCTCATGCGTGTACTGCATCGCCACGGCGACAAGGCGTACGATCTCGCAAGCATCCGACGTACTGAGCGGTCCACCTGCGTCGACCAGTTGTCCCAGATCACGTCCATCGATGAACTCGGTTACCAAAACGGCTGTCCCTTCGATTTCACGGGCGTCGTGGGCGGTGACGATATTCGGATGACTCAATCGCCCGACGGCTCGCATTTCCGATTCGAAGCGGCTTTGCATTCGCGGATCAGCCAGCCGGTGCGTCGCCAAAACTTTTAAGGCGACTTCGCGGCCAAGTTTCGTATGCCGAGCCAGATAGACGCTGCCCATACCGCCGCCCCCCAGCGGTCTGACAATCTCGTATTCGCCGATCTGTTGGGGAAGCTGCGTCGCCATGTCCGCGTCAGTCAAGGCGTCGAGAGCTTTCGAGACGGCAAGTTTGCAATTCGGTTCATGACTGAAGTCCGCCAACTCATCGGGCTTGCGAAGACTGGCGATCAACGAATCTTCGCCGTCATCGATCGTATCAAGCTCCGACGCGCAGGCTTCGCAACCGGCAAGGTGCTCAAACACCGCATCGCTATCCTCATCGGGCAGTCTGCCCAAGGCATAATCTTGCAATCGCTGGGCGGGCGGGCATTGGGTGGGTATGGCGGTCATCATTGCATTTTCCTTGATGGAAGACGATATTGGAAGTTGTTCCAACAATACAAACGCAAATGTCTGACACCATTTTTTGAAATAGCAGATGGCATCCGATTCCAACCGTTCCGAGCATCCGACGCTTTCGACAGATTGGCTCGCCGGTGCCCAGAAGATGGATGCTGATGCATGGCATCGACTGGTCAGCGTCTTCGGACCGATCGTGTATCGCTGGTGCCGAGCGTCGTCGGTGCCCGTATCCGATGCTGCGGATGTGGTTCAAGAAGTATTCGCCACAGTTGCTCGTGGAATTTCGGATTTCGAGCGACGGAAGTCCGAAGGAAGCTTCCGCAGTTGGCTAGCGACAATCACGCGAAGACGCACGGCGGATTACTTTCGTCGCGCCGCAAAACAACAAGCCGCAGCCGGTGGCACCGACGCGATGCTGGCGATGCAGCGTTACGCTGAAGCGGTGGATTCAACGATTACGCATGCAAACCTGCAAAGTACGATTTTCCACCAGTTACTAGTTCAGGCTCGCGCGGAGTTTGAGCCCATCACTTGGGATGCTTTCTGGCAAACAACGATCGAAGGGAAGTCCGCGGGTGAAGTCGCCCGGTCAACGGGCCTGTCGCGCGCAAGTGTTTATCAAGCAAAGTCCCGCGTGCTGCGGAATTTAAGGCTGCGAATGGTTGAGTTACCAGCAGCCGATTGATTCGTTACCTAAGCCCGAAAAGGTGTCCGACACTGAAATGGGAATGGAGGAACTGATCGCGAGCGACACCAGTGCGTATGCGGCAGTCGCTGTGGAATCACATGCGGATGCTGGATCTTTGGATCTGACGTTTCAGGGTTTGTCTCTGGCGGTCGATCCGACGTTCGGGTAGGCTAGATGACTCGATTTGCGACGGAAGTAAGCGTTGCTGTTTGCCGCCGCGCTGCCCGCTGTTCCCGCCTCGCAACAAAGATCAAGCCATGATTCATCCAGCCGATATCAATTATGAACGCCTTTAACGTTATACCGTGCGTGGTCCGAAATGATGCCTTTGCGTTAAATGAAGCGAATCACCTCATTTCCAACCACGCGATGTACATATTGCGTCAGTGTTTCTCAGTGGATCTTGCAACGTGGACGCTCTGGGTTTCACGCTCGTTGCTTTTGACGTGTGTTATCGCATTCACATGGGGTTGCGTTGTCGCTGCGGAAGAGTGCGTTCGACCGGTCGACGTTTGCTTTTTCGACAATGATCGTCTGCTGTTGGTCGCGTGCCAGCAATCGGGTGAGGTACTAGCGCTCGATGCGGTCAATGGCGAAGTTCGCTCGCGGTTGCCGCTGGGCGGGAGGCTCGTCGGCGTTCAACGGTTGCCCAACGGAAGAGCATGGGCGATCGATCAATCGGGAAACCGCTTGATCGAAGTGGGCATTGCGGACGGGAACATCACGATTCTCAACACGGTGGCGAATGTGATCAGTCCGGTGGAAGTCGCCGCCGGTAAGCGCGGAGAGTTGCTGGTCAGCGGTTTGTGGAGTCGGAAGGTTTATTGCATCACTGAACCTATGGACGGAGGGAATTCCAAATTGGTTTGGGCATGTGATTTGGAGTTCAATCCGCATACGGTTCGTTTGCTGGAGCCTGAGAACATCGTGCTTGCTGTCGATGCGTTCGGCAGTCAGATTGCATATTTGGACGCGTCGACCGGCAAGCACCTTCGTCAAATGGAATTCTTTGGCCATCGTCTGCGAGGGATGGTCGATGATCCCGATGGTCAACGGCTGATCGTTTCGCATCAGATGCTCAATTCGGCGGCCCAGTCTTCGACGAACGATATCCATTGGGGAATGATGGTCTCCAATGATTTACGTTGGCTCGATCGAACGCGAATTTTGGCGGCCGATGAAGCAACCTTTTATAAGGATGGGCATATCGACCCGATAGGAACGGTGGGAAATGGCGGGGCCGATCCGATGGATCTCGTCTGCACGAAGGATGGCATCGTTATTGTTCCGCTGGGTGGAGTCAATGAGGTCGCCATCGGGCACGAAGAGTTCTTTGAGTTGGATCGTTTGCCGGTCGGTATCAATCCGGTTGCCGTCGATGTGCGGGGCGACGGTCGGGTTGCCTGGGTCGTCAATCGTCTGGATGATTCCTTGACGCAGATCGATGTTGTTCAGCGAAAGGTCATGCAGACGGTCGAGTTGTCGAAAGACAGGCAACTGTCTTCGGTCGACTTGGGGGAACGTCTGTTCCACGATGCCAGCATCTCACACGATGGATGGATGAGCTGTGCGAGCTGCCATCCCGGCGGACATGCGGTTAATGAGATGGCGGACAACCTGAGTGACGGATCGTACAATTCGCCCAAACGGGTGCTTTCATTGTTGGGGCGTTCGAAGACCGCTCCGTTTGGTTGGGTTGGTTCCGACGCGACCCTTGCAGGCCAATTGCGGCGGAGCGTGCGAACGACGATGCAAGGACTGGCTCCTTTGAGAGACGAGCAAGTCGTACACCTGACCGCGTTTCTCGATTCGCTTTCCTCGCCCCCGTCGGTGCTCGATCTCCAGGACCCTTCGGTCGCTGAAGCCATCCAGCGTGGCGACGCGATCTTTCGTCGCGAATCATGCAACGACTGTCACGCCGGCAGGGAATTCACATCGAGTCAGCTTTATGATGTCGGTTTGAAGGACGAAGTCGGCAACGAGCGTTTCAATCCACCGTCGCTGCTGGGCGTTGGACAGCGTGGTCCACGTTACTTCCACGATTTGCGTGCTCCTTCATTGCGAGCCGTCTTCGTGGAATTCAAGCATGCGCTCGACAAGGACTTGGCCGATGCGGAACTGGACGATTTGCTGATGTTTCTTCGCAGTTTATAAGAAGATGCCGAAGTCCCCCTCGGCTGGAAATCACTCACTTTGCGAGATCGTGTTGCGGCAAAGCTTCACCTGCTGAAGCATCCCGATTATTATGGGGGCCAACCCATTGGAACCCATCAATCGAGGAAACCTTATGCGTCCCCTTTGTCATCCGATTCTGTTTACGTTCGTCGCGATCGCGAGTTCATTTTGCTTGCCCCACGGCAGCGATGCACAGCAGACGCTTGGCGGCATCGAAAGTCTTGATCCTGGATTCGACAAGCTCCTGGCCGACAATGCGTCGATCGAAGTCTTGGCGTCTGGATTTACGTGGTGTGAGGGGCCGGTTTGGGTCCCCGAAGGCAAGGGTTATCTCTTGTTTTCGGATATTCCGCGCAATTCGATCTTCCGTTGGGATCGCGACCGAGGCATTTCGCTGTTCATGAAACCGAGCGGTTATACCGGAACAACGTTTTACGGGCTCGAGCCGGGTTCGAACGGATTAGCTCTGGACGCCAAGGGGCAATTGATGGCGTGCGAACATGGCGACCGCAGGGTCAGCGTGTTGACCCATGGCGGCGGCAAGCGAACCTTGGTCGACAACTATCAAGGAAAGCGACTGAACAGTCCGAACGATTTGGTGTTGCACAAATCGGGAGCAGTTTACTTCACCGATCCTCCTTACGGTTTGCCGAACCGCTACGACGATCCGCGACGCGAGTTGGACTTCTGCGGAGTCTATCGTCTGTCCGCCGAGGGTGAACTGACGTTGTTGAGCACGGCACTGGATCGTCCCAACGGCATCGGACTTTCGCCGGATCAAAAGACGTTGTATGTCGCGCAGTCCGATCCGAAGAAAGCGATCTGGGTTCGATTCCCGGTAAAGGCCGACGGAACATTGGGCGAAATGAAGATCATCCACGACGCGACCGACCAGGTCGGCAAGTTGCCCGGCTTGCCCGATGGCTTGGTGACCGATTCGGCGGGGAACCTGTGGGCGTCCGGCCCGGGAGGGATTTATGTTTTCGATCCGTCGGGAAAACTGCTCGGTCGCTTGCTGACTGGTGAACGGACCAGCAATTGCACGATCGGAGGTCCCGATGGCAAGGACTTGTTCATCACCGCCGACAGCTATCTGTGCCGCGTTCGATTGCGGTAGGAAGGATCTTTAAGCTTCGATGGATTCCCCTGAAACGGACGCCTCCGCGTCCAGGGTCTATGTGATCACCGGCGACTCGCCCGGCGAACTGATCGGGCGATTGAACGATGTCGCCGCGGACGGATCATCCTTAAGTGAGTCGTTTGCTTTCGACGACCATGCGGCCTGCCGAATGGTCATCGTGGCCGATGGTGTTGAAACGCTCCGCGAATCGGCTCGAAGGAGCGCTGAACGCATCGAGCGACGTCCCGACAAAGCGATTCACGATGTTCGGGGGATGTATTATCAGCCCGTTCCGCTGGGTGCCGATGGCCGTGTCGGCTGGCTCTTCCCTGGCGAAGGGGCTCAGTATCTGGGCATGTTGCAAGGACTCGAATCGCAATGGCGTGAAGTCGCGCGGATTCTTCACGCCAGCGACGAGGTGGCCGATCAAATCGGCGGGGATTATCGGGGACTGCGGTACTTCATCGACCAATGGCCGCGGTACGATTCCCGCCCGCAGGCGGAACATCGCTTGCGTCGACTGGATAATGCGATGCTGAGCGTCTTGAGCGCTGGATGGTGCTTGAGCGAGGTGGCTCGTCGGCTCGGCATCCCGATGCATGCGGCGGCTGGTCACAGTGCGGGTGAACTGGCGGCGCTGATGATCGGCGGATCGATGCAAACCAATACCGACCTCCATTTGTTCGCCGCCGTGATGAACGAAATGGAAAGGGAATCGGGGGGAGGCAACGCGAGTTTATTAGCCATCGCCGCACCCGCCGATCAGGTGCGAGAGGTTGTTGTGGAAACGCTTCGCGTCGCCGACCGCGACGAGCAAGCGTTTGTTGCAATGGACAACTGCCCCCATCAGTCGATTGTCGTCGGTTTGGCCGAGGCGGTCACCTGTGTTCAACAAGCCGCCGAATCGGCAGGCTGGATCATTGAGTCGCTGCCATTGCAACAACCCTATCACACGCCGATGTTCGCCAGTACATGCAGCCGCTTCGTGAAGCGTTCGATCGCGTCCGATTGAGTCTCCGCCATTGCCGATCTATTCGTGCGCGACCGCCGCGAATTTCCGACGCAGCCCGATCAAATCCGTCAGCTTTCGCTGGCTCATTGGCAACAACCAGCTGCTGTTCCGAACGATGATCGAACAGATGCACGACGACGGGATCCGAATCTTTCTCGAAGTCGGCCCGCGCCGGAAATCTCAACTCGTTTGTCTCCGACACGCTGAGAGGTCGGCAGCATGCGGCGATCACAATGGACACACAACGACAAACCGCCGCCAAGCAGATCGCTCACGCGGCTGCTCCAGGTGCTCGCGCATCATGTGCCTGTCGACCTGTGGACACTGCATCACCCTGATGGTGCCGCGGTTGGGTCGCCCATCTTTTCCGGCGGAGCCGCGCGTGTGATGGCGGCTCATCTGGAGACGATGGAGCAGATGTTGGCTGAGCAATCGGAAATCATGCAGCAGTATTTGATTGGGCGTGGCGGACGCGCGAAGCGAAGATCCCCGCGAATGGCGAGGCGGATCGATTCTGACGCACCATCGAAGGTGTCGGACGGCGATTTGCCGCATGACGCTTTGCTTCAAGACGAGCCGCCTGTAGACGAATGGAATCAAGACCAGTTACCTCGGCCCGAGTTGCCACTGACGGGAGCGGTCATTTCGTTCAAGCCGGGGGAGCAATTGACGATGGAGCGGTGTCTTGATCCCCAGTTCGATCACTACGCAACGCATCATACCGTCGGCGGTCGAGAGGTCAGTTCCATCAACCCGCGGCAGTGCGGGCTGCCGGTCATGCCAATGACCTTCACGCTCGAAATGATGATGGAAGCGGCGATTCAGCTGTCTCCCAAGTTGGTCGCCATCCGAATCAGCCGCGTGCAGCTTTCTCGTTGGTTGGCCTTCTATCGCAACGACCCGATATCGATCCGCATTGAAGCAACGCGGATCGAAAGCGATGAAGCGGATCGCGTCAACGTGCTGGTTCGCGTATCGGACTTGGGAAATCGCGAGGAGCCGTATGTCGAAAAACCGAAACTGGCGGCCGTGGGCACCGTCACCTTGGCGACAGCCTATCCCGATGCCCCCACGGCGGACCCACTGGATTTAACCGATCCCGAAGTTTGCCAAACCTCGATCAAGACGATGTACAACAACTTGTTTCACGGCGAGCTGTTTCAGGGGGTGAGGGAACTAAAGACGATCGGTCGCGACGGGATCGAGTCGAAGCTTCAGGTGCTGCCGCGGGAGGACTTGTTCAAACCGTGCGTGGCCCAATATGACGCTCTTGCATCGGACGGCGTGAATCGTCGCGCGACGCGGAATAATGAACGAGAAGCATTGTTCTTGGGCGATCCGGTACTGCTGGATGTCAGCATGCATCCGAATGCCGCTTGGCACCTGGAGCAAGCCGACCAGACAGGACGCATCATGCTCCCGTTTGAAGTCAAGAATGTCGAATTCTTTGGGCCGCGTCCCGCTGTGGGAACGACCTTCCAGTGTCACGGTCGTTTGGACGAACAATCCCCGCGACACTTTACGCACGGTGTGGTGACAATCGATTCCGAAGGGCGCGTTTGGAATCGAATCGACGGCGTTCGCCTGTGGCGATTCTACTTGCCGTTTCATGAAGTCAACTTCCACGGCCCGAAGAACGTCTATCATTTGTCTGAAGAGATTGAGCCATTGACGGACGTCGTCGGATCGTCTTTTGGCACCGCTCAGTTTCGCTGGCTGGACGATCTGGCGCAGCCTACGCTCTTGCGCGCGGCGGCGGAAGTGTTGTTAAGTGATCATGAATTTGAAGTGTTCTTGAACATGCGGACCGAACACGAGGCCAAAGTTCGTTGGATGTTTGGACGTGTGGTCGCCAAGGATGCGGTTCGACGCTGGTGGTTCGCGCGTCATGGTCGGCGATTGTTCATGGCCGATATCGAGACCGATCACGATCGATGCGGCAGGCCGGTGGCGAAGCCCCGGTTGAGTGATTCGCCCAGCGACGACGATCTGCCGCCACCGGACGCCGTGATGCCACACCTTTCGATTGCCCACTGGAAAAAGAAAAGTTATGCGATTGCTTCGGAGCATGTGGCGATGGGGATCGACGTCGTTGGAGTCGATGAGGTCGATGAGAACGTACACAATGCGGCGTTGAGCACCGTGGAAATGACGATGCTGAAGGAGATCATGTCGAACGACAAACGATCGACCGCCGTCGGTGTTGCGGCCAAGACCGCGATTGGAAAGGCAACGGGAGTCGGCGTGCTGAATGATTGGCGCGACATCGAACTGCGGTCCGTCGACGCATCGTTGACGATCACCGGTCGCCCGACGGGAAGGCTGCGGGAAGCCTGCAATGACGGAGGCGAGCATGATTACACGGTTCACTGCATCCATGTGGAGTCCGAACGGTTGATCATCGCTGTCGCAACAGTAGCCGAACGCTGACCCAAGAACGTCGTTTCCCGTCATGCCAATGGGACGCCATCGAGACGCTACGTCAGAGCCTATCCGCAAAGAGGCCGACCCCTTTGCATTTTTCATCGGAGGAGGACGCGGCAACTTTCGCCGAGTGCTCTACATGGCGGCCGTGGTAGGCATCC
>JAWKTL010000100.1:0-9561 GCA_041399105.1 Pirellulaceae bacterium
CCACGACGGCGTTGCTAAAATTACCCTCAGACATCTGGATAACTTCGGCTGGCCAGTCCTTAAGCTTGCCGGAAATACCTCGAGAGACACGCTGCATCGCCCAGCCATCAATCAAAGCCGTCATCTCGTTGGGGCGTCCGCGAAAAACCGTTCTTGTGATAGGTTTCTGCTTCGCACCTTCAACCAAAGACTCCATCCTGGCTATCAGACCGCCTTCCGGAATCCGAGCACGGAGTTCCTCGGACGCTTCTGCATCTGTGGCCACTCTCTTGTAAACGTTCCAGATCCAACCGGGGTGATCCCAAGTATGGTCAGGGCCTTCCATTCCGGTGAAAATCGCCCGCGCAACAAGATTGGGATGGAAACGCATGATGGCCATCCCCCAATGTGATCCGAAGCTTCCTCCGAGCAGCGAGATCTGTTTGTATCCCAACGCGTCCGCCACGTCACGGACATCAGCAGCGCATTCCCGGACATTGAATCCACTTAAGTCCAGACCCTGATTGACCCAATACTGGCGCTCATGGGACAAGGCCTCCTGAAACTCTCTCACCGCTTTCTCGTCATCGTAAGGTTGATCCGCACGCCTGGGTTTGGTGACCCAATCGACAGCAGTATTCGGCTTCGATGAACCAATGCCCCGCTGACCGACGACCACCACGTCCGAGACGTCAAGGAAGTGGCGATAACTGACCTCAAACCGCCCCGGTTCCGCCAGCGCCCGCTCGAGGCCTTCGAATCCCGGCCCTCCCTTAAGGATGAAAATTGGCGGCGTTTCATGATCAGCGGACGCGCTGCGAGGAAACTGATAGAACTCTACAGCAATTACATCACTCGAAGATTTAGTGCGATTCAGCGGCACAAACATGAGGCCACGCCGGGACGTAAATATATCCCCGTTCCTCAATGCAATTCGTTCCGGGAAAGAAAAGAGCGTTCTCGCCGTGGGGCTGTCCGCCTTCCCGGAGCGGAAGCGCTGAGCGAGCGTCTGACTCGTGCAGAGGATGGCTATCGCGAGAAAAAGTATTCGAGGCATTTGTGTCTTCATATGGTGGCGATGTCGTCGCAAACAGAACCTCGTCGAGTGTCGGATCGGGGAGGCTGCGGAGCAGCTACGCGAGGTTAGCGGCTCGCCATCAAAGACCTATCGACGATGCAAGTCAAATTCTGCGAACCGTGTCATACACGCATTAGCATTTCCAAAGCTGTGTGGGCGGACGACGAAAACGCTGCAAATTTATTGCCGAAATTTCGACGGTTATCAAAGCGTCCATCAATGCGTCACGAACGGGAGGTTCGAGCGTTACGGATCGTTCTCACTGCAGCGAGGATCGTCATTATAGTTGCGGATCATACGCATCGAGTTGTTGTTGAACTTCGTCTATCATTCTGCTCGACTTCAATTCCTTGAACAACGCTAAACTGCGGGTCCATAATTGCTTGGCTTCGTCGAGCCGTCCTTGAGCTTTGCGGAGCGTTGCGAGTTCGTCGAGGGTGGTGGCGATGAAATCGGCTTGCTCCATTTCCTCCGCCATTTCGAGCGCTTTGAGCGTCATTTGTTCGCTGCGTTTCAAGTCGCCTTGCAAACGATAAAGTACACCCAGATTACTGCGGGCGGCACCGATTCCGATGAGGTTGTTGAGTTCCTTGTGTTTCTTGATTGCGATCAGCAAATGATTCTCCGCTTGCTCCCAATCATCACGTTGATAAAACAGTTCGCCCATCTGCACGTGATAATCAGCGATGCCATCCCGACGTTCCATCGCTTCATCGATCGCTGCGCCCTTTCGCAAGTACGATTCCGCTTTGTCGTATTCCTTGCGGTGTTTGTGTAAGAACGCCATGTTGCCATAATTCACCGACAAGCCTTCTTCGTTCTCATACGCTTGGTTAATCTCGATTGCACGAAGCAGCAGCGCTTCGGCATCATCATATCGTCCCTCCACCTGATACACCGTACTGAGGCAATCCAGCGTCTGAGCTTCCTCGATGGCGTCGTCAAGCTTCACGAATTCCGACAAGGCTTGGTTGAACTGTTCGGATGCCGCATCGAGAAATCCCGCCATGCGCTGGGCTTCCCCAAGTCTCGCCGCACGTAGGCCATCATGTACAGCGAAGCGTCATCCTCGGGATCTTCCTCGAATTCCTGGTTGGCCAACAACAACGATTGCTCAAACGTTTCGATCGCTTCGTGCAGATGGCCCAGTTCCATGCAGACGGATCCGAGTACATTAAGCGTTCCCAACCATTGTGAGCGGTTTTCCAAACTTGCGTACAGATCGCTGGCCTCCTTTAATAGATCGTAGGCCTGTTTAGGCTCGCCTCGATGCACGCGGATCATGCCACGACTGAGCGACGCAAGGGCCTGCATTGCGGGCAGGTCGCATGTTGCCGCCATTTTTTTGTAATAACGTTCGGCCTTATCGAGTTCCCCGCAGCACATCGCCAGATCCCCTTCAATCTCGAGCGTTCGCATGTCATCGGGAGCGATCGCCAGCATGTTTCGCAGCGCGTCGCGCACACCGTCGGCATCTTGGTCAGCCAGGGCCTCTATGGCGGCTTCATATAAGTCTTGGATATCGAGTTCTTCCGGCATTTCCACATTCCTGAGATGATGTGACGCAAAGGTTCGCTACTTCGCGACCTGTTTCCGTTTTGCTGACCGCGGCGGTTGCAAATGAGGTTCCCTTTAGTATCCCAGCAATTTGCTTGGCACGCCATCGTGGAGATCGCGGTATGGCCTCGACAATCCCTTCTCTTTTTTCGCGAACCCTGCAAGAATCGAGGACTTCCATTTAATAACAAGACGCGGTCGCCTCCAACCGGCGATCGAGTGCCGCGTCGATTCGCCCCTCCGAGAACAACTTCCACCGCCAAATGTCGATTCCCGATACCACCGCAATTGATCGTCGAATTGAACAGGCGATGCGCAGCGATCAGTTCCGATTGCGTCGCGAATTGCGGCGACTGGCGCAGGCGAACGACGATCCGCGGCGGATCGAGCGTTTCCGGGAAAGCCTGGAACAATCGGTCGCCTTACGTCAGCAGCGATCCGAGTCGATTCCGGCGATTGAGTATCCAGAGGATCTGCCCGTTTCGACGCGACGCGAGGAGATCATCGAACAAATCCGATCGCATCAAGTGATTGTCGTTTGCGGCGAAACGGGGAGCGGAAAGAGCACTCAGTTGCCCAAGATGTGTTTGGATGCCGGACTGGGGCGTGGCGGATTGATCGGTCACACTCAACCTCGACGCATCGCAGCCCGCAGCATCGCGGCTCGCGTCGCCGACGAACTTGGCACGTCGATCGGACAGCTTGTCGGATTCAAAATCCGGTTTGCGGATCAGACCTCGCCAACGTCTCTGATTAAATTAATGACCGACGGAATCCTGTTGGCCGAAACGCAAAGCGATCCCTTCCTGGATCAATACGACGCGATCATTCTGGACGAGGCTCACGAACGATCGTTGAACATTGATTTCCTGCTGGGAATTTTTCGTCGCGTCTTGCAAAAACGCCGTGACATGCGGCTGATCATCACCAGTGCGACGATCGATGCCGATCGTTTTGCCGAACACTTCGGTGATGAAACGGGGCCCGCTCCGATCATCAATGTCGAAGGACGCAGCTACCCCGTCGATATCGAGTACTTACCGGCTGAAGATATCCTTTCCGATTCGCAAGAAGGCCGCGAACTTGGGCTGGCGGCGCATGTTGCCGCGGGAATCGATCAAGCGTGGTCTCACGGTTCGGGCGACGTGCTTGTCTTCCTCCCCACCGAACGCGACATCCGTGAGGTGGCGCGACACTTGGGTGGGCACTTGCGACGCCAAGGCATCGAGAATCGGGCCGATATCCTGCCGCTGTACGCTCGGCTGCCAACTTCCGAACAGCAAAAGATTTTTCAAGGGTCGAACAAACAACGGATCGTACTGGCTACGAATGTCGCGGAATCGTCGCTGACCGTCCCGGGAATCCGATACGTGGTCGACACGGGAACCGCTCGCATCAGCCGTTACAGCCCGCGTAACAAGGTTCAGCGTTTGCCGATCGAATCAGTCAGCCGAGCATCGGCGGATCAACGCGCCGGACGCTGCGGTCGCGTTGGACCAGGCGTCTGCATTCGGCTGTATGCTCGGGACGACTACGAAGAACGCGAGCGTTTCACCACGCCTGAGATTCGTCGCACGAATCTTGCCTCGGTCATTCTGCAGACCAAGGTGATGCGGCTGGGAGCGGTTGACGAGTTTCCGTTTCTCGATGTGCCGCGTCCAGAATCGATTCGTGACGGGTTCCGCACCTTGCACGAAATTGGCGCGATCGACGAATCACGCGAATTGACCGACATCGGTTATCGGTTGGGGAGCTTGCCGGTCGACCCGCGTGTTGGGCGAATGATCATCGAAGCGGATCAACGCGGGTGTTTGCCGGAGGTGCTTGTCATCGCGGCGGCGTTGGAAATTCAAGACCCTCGGCTCCGTCCACCGGAAAAACAGCAGGCCGCCGATGCGGCTCACGCCAAGTATGTCGACGCCCGCAGCGATTTTCTCAGTTACCTGCGTCTATGGCGTTTCTTCCGCAAATTGCAGGAAGACCTCAGTCGCAATCGAATGTCCAAAGCATGCCAGACGAACTTCTTAGGTCTGAATCGCCTGCGCGAATGGGTCGATGTTCATCGTCAACTCAAGGCGATGGTTCCCGAGCTACGAAAACAAGCAGGCCCGCGGCAAGGAGGTCGCCATCGCGGCAAGCGTTCTTCGAATCGTCCCGCCCCGGCGGTCAGCGATCGCGCGTTGTCCGATGTGCGTGTGACCGATGCTTGCGAGCCTGATGCGCCCACCGTTGACGAGAAGTTGTATGTCGCCATCCATCAGTCGTTGTTGGTTGGTTTGTTGTCCGGCGTTGCCATGGCGGGAGAAAAACATCAGTACACCGGTGTCGGCGGCCAGGAGTTTTTTCTGTGGCCCGGTTCAGGTGTCTTTCAGAGCAAACCGAAGTGGATCGTCGCCGGTGAGTTGTTGGAGACTTCCAAGCGATACGCGCGGAACGTGGCGCGCGTCGAACCGGAATGGCTCGAGCCGCTGGCCGAGCATTTAGTCAAACGGAGCTACGCGGATCCCTTTTGGAGCCGCAAAGATCAATCCGCGTTTTGTTACGAGCGAGTGACATTGTTCGGATTGCCAATCGTCGCCAAACGTCGGAAAGCGTTGGCCCCCATCGATCCGGAAACCGCCCGTCGCTTGCTGATCGAACATGGATTGGTCGAAGGAGAACTGATCAGCAAAGCGAAGTTCTTCCAACACAACCAACAGTTGCGAGCGATCATCGCCAACCTGGCTAACAAGATGCGCCGCCGCGACCTGATGGTTGATGATTACGTTGTCGAACACTTTTATCACGCAAAGCTTCCAGCCGATGTCGTTGATCGCGGATCGTTGGAACAGCTCGACCGTCAACTTCCGCGACCGATATGGGCCGACCTTTGCCAGTCTGAATCGGACCTGATCGCTTGGCTTGACAACCCTTTGGATTCGGGCGAATCGGAATCGCTGTATCTGCGACCGAGCGACCTATTGCCCGGCTTGGTCGAAACGCTCGATCCCGATGCCTTTCCCGATCACTTGCAGATCGGTTCGACATCGCTTCCGTTGCGTTATCACTTTGATCCGTCGGCCGACAACGATGGTGTCACGATCACGATCCCGAAGGTGATGCTTGGGCAAGTCTCCGACGATCGTTTGGGTTGGCGTGTCCCTGGGCTCATCGAATCAAAACTGGTTGCGATGATCAAAGCATTGCCCAAGCGGATTCGGCGAAACCTGGTTCCCGCCGCGGACACAGCAGCTCGCGTTGCCCAAGCCCTTGGCGATCAGATGGGGCAAACCCCATTCATGCCGACAGTTTGCAAGCAACTGTCGCGGATCGCCGAAATGCCGATCACCGCCGATGACTTTGATCGCGACAAACTTCCCGAATCGGTCGGCTTCTTCATCCGTATCGTGGACGATAACGGCAAACCGCTGAGCGAGGGACGCGACCTGCAACAGCTTCGACAGGAGGTCCTCGGTGACGTTGATGCCGCTTCAGGCGTGTTGTCTGGCGCCATCGATGACCCAAGCGACGTCCTGCAGATGGACGGTTTGACCGACTTCGCCATTGAACAGTTGCCGGCGAAGGTGCAACGGCAGCGGGGCGGCGTCCGGGTGACGCTGTTTCCGGCGCTGGTCGACCAGGGAGACAGCGTGTCGGTTCGTCTGCTTGATAGTCCGCAATCCGCCGAACAGCATTCGCGTCGTGGTCTTGTCCGTTTGTTCACGCTCGCTGAACGATCCGAGATTCAAAAGCAAGTCCGTTGGCTTCCGGGAGTTGATCAGGCATCGGTTCAACTGTCGCGGCTGATTCCCGGTGATTCGATCAAGCAGGGTCTCGGTGATCTCATCGCCAACTGGGCATTCGTCGACCGACAACCGCTGATCCGAACCCAGCAGGAATTCAATGCTCGTCGTCGGGAGCGGGGAGAGCGAATCGCCGTCGCCACGCAGGAGGTCGCCAAGTTGTTGGGACCGTTGGCCGAGAACTATCATCAGGTTCGGTTGTCAATGGAAGCTTGCAAAGCGGGGCATCTGGCGTATGTCCGAGATGACATCAAGCGGCAACTCAGCGAGTTGTTTCGTGATGATTTTTGGATGACGACTTCCGTTGAAACGCTCAAGCAGTATCCGCGGTATCTGAAGGGGATCACCATGCGGTTGGAAAAGCTTGGTTCCATGGCCAGTCGCGATCGTGAAGCGTTTCAGACCGTGTCGAGCTTTCAAGAAGATTATCTTCGTCGACTCCAGTTGCCCGATGTTGACGGCGTTCTGCTGGCCGAGTACCGATGGATGATTGAAGAACTGCGAGTCAGCCTTTTTGCTCAGACACTAGGCACCGCATACAAAGTCTCTCCGCAGCGATTGCAGAAGCTGCAGGCGAAGCTGGACGGCAGGTAGCGAAGGATTCTGTTGGCACCGTCGACACAATGCACTCTGGTCTGTTGCGATCAAATCGTAACTCTGCGGTCCCCGCCGAGATCCTCATAGGCGGTAGCTTTCAATTTTAGATTGGGTTGCATTTAGCGGATGGTTTTTGCTACCTGTTGGGGATGACCAGCGAATATTTAACTACAATCGACGAGCTGAAGGCAGTTATCGCGCAGCAAGCCGAGCGAATCAAGCAACTGGAGACCGAGCTTGCGGCGATCAAGTCGCTCGTGGAAGCCAAAGCCGATGCGAAGGCGGCGAAGAAACCAAGCTTCACCGAAAACTATAGTCTGGGGCGAAACAAGAACGCGAAAAACAATAAAAAGCCAAAGAGGAAGTCGACCGGGAGAAAACCAAGCGCCGACAAGGAGAAGCTTGCCACCAAGAGCGAGAACATCTATCCAGATGATGTTTCGCCGCATCAATGTCAGCGTCGCAGAACTCAGTTTGTTTGGCGTCTCGTTGACGGCAAAGCAGTCTACGTGGCGTATCATTTGTTCGCGCCAGCCGATGCGTCGAGCGCACCTGTACCGCCGGGGGTTCGCAACAGTCGCTGTGAGTTCGGCATCGAGATCATTCTCATCCTGGCGTTTTTGCATTTCTGGATTGGCGTGTCGCTGGACAACGCGATTCAAATCATCAAGTTCTTTACCGAGTTGCCGCTCACCAAGGGCCAAGCCGATTCTTTGTTGAATCAGTTGGCCGACGATTGGGACGAGCAGTACGACACGATTGCCGAGCTGATCGCTTTGCAGATGATCGTGTACATCGACGAGACCGGCTGGAAGGTCGGCAGCAAGTCCTGTTATACGTGGGTTTTCTCGACTTCGATGCATGTTCTGTACAAATGCGGCGTGTCGCGCAAGAAGACCGAAGCGACGAACATCCTCGGCGAGAACTTCGCAGGCACGGGCGTCACCGACGACTATGCCGCTTACAAATCGATGTTCACCAAACACCAACTTTGCTGGGCACACTTGATCCGCAAAGCCATCAAGTTAGCACTCAAAAATCCGAACCAACCCGAGTACGCCAAGTTCCTTGATGAACTGTGCAGCATCTACGACCATGCGAAGCAGCTTCGCGAAATATCGCTGGCCAGCGACGAGCCAACCGGTGCTGCAACTATCAAGCAATTGCAAGATCGAATTACCCAATTATGTACTCGCAGCGACGAAGTCGTGATCACGCCCAAGGCTGCCGAAAAATCGGAGTCATCGGTTACCGCAACGTCCGAGCCTGAAGCAGCGTTTATCAATCTACAACGCGAACTGGTAGAGAATCTCGACTGCCTCTTTGTATTCGTGGAACAACCCGAAGTCGATCCGACGAACAACCTCAGCGAACGCAATGTCCGACGCGAAGCGGAAATTCGCAAAGGAGCTCGCACAAGCAAAACATCCAACGGGGCGAAGCGACGAAGCACGATCGTGACCGTTCTTGCCAGCCTTGAAACACGGATCACTTTCACACTGTCCAACATGCTATCGGAAGTCAAGCAATGGTATGGCTCGGGCAAATCGCTTTTCGAGTCCGAACTCCATCGGCACCGCCCACCGATTCCATCTTAAAAATCGAACGCACGCTAAAATCGCAAAACCCTAGGCATTCTGCGATCCTCTGCGCCAAAATTGACAGCTACTGATGGAGCGGTTGAGACAGAGGGAGTTGGCTTCGTGATCTTCGGCTTACGAAATGCAGTGGAAGTCTTCGTCGATTGCAAAATGCCCACCATTGCACTTGGGGCATTTCACGCCTTCCAGAGCGAATGTGTCAGCAACATCACCCGACTCGCATTTGGCGCACACCTGCGGATCAAGGCGGGAATCGATGTTCGACTCTGCTCCGCATTGCAGGCACAAATGCGGGACATCATTCGCAATGCACTTTGCAAGCTCATCGTGGTTCGGGTGGTAGGCGTAGACCTTGTTACCAGCACCATCAAGGTAAAACGGATTGCCGTCCGACCATGCTTCAACGGAGTGACCACATCCAGTGCAAATGAACCTAAGACATTGCGCCATCGGAGGCATTCCTCGTTTCGATTAAGCTATTCGATCTCGGTAAAACACCGCCAGCCAGACGGTCGGTTCGTCGGGCGTCGTCCACTGGACACGATGCTTGCGGTGGGCAGGAATCAGGACATGATCGCCGGGCATCATCTGCACGGACTCCCCATCCTCGAAGAGCAGCTTGGCTTCGCCCTTCAACACGACCACCCACTCGTTCACTTCCTGATCGTATCAGAAGCGCTCTGGCGAAGCGTGGCCGGTGGAGACGATCCGTTCGCCCAGATAAATGTTGCTGCCGTAGTCGCAAAAGAATGGGGGTTGCATCCAAACCGAATTGCCACCGCTGCCAAACAGTTCCATGAGGATACGACGACGTGTCTCTTGATCTCGCTCCCGAGTGACATTCAGGTCTTGGCATAGGTCTCTGGCTCTTTCCCTCGCCAGCACCAGTTCGGGATCAAGGGCGTCATAAAGCTCGCCCGCCAACATCTTCTCACGCTCACTCTTCATGTCGTCAGGGCCTTTCTTC
>JAWKTL010000101.1:0-9403 GCA_041399105.1 Pirellulaceae bacterium
TTAGTCGGTTCCTGTTAGTAGTCATACGAAAGCTATACCTAGCAGAACTACCACGGCTATGAAGCATCGCCTGTGTTCCACATTGTCGGAAGAGCTGTTTCATCGAATTGTTCACACTCACGTTCGACTTACTTCCTAGGTACGATGGCCGGCCAAACGGCCACGGTTCTTTCAAACATTGTCAATCAAGGTATCTCCAGTTGTCGCTTAGAAACTAAGCAGCAACTGAATACATCAGGCGCACGTTGTACGGCGGATCGGTATTGCAAAGATGAATCTTTGCGCCGCCGAGCAGCCGATCGAGGTCTTCCACGCTGGTCGAGTCTCCGCAAAGCAACCGGTGATCGCCGAGAATCCACAGGTCGCCGGGCTGCGTGATCGCTTCGTCCGGCGGTTCGGGAACGTCGTCCGGATCGGTCAGCCCTGGTTCAACACCTGGCTCCAGCAGCTTCGCCAACTCATCGCTGTTGAATCCGAGCAGTTCGCAGTCGAAGCCGGATTGTTGCAACGCACCGATTTCGATCGGCAGCAAGTCAAAATCCCACTGTGCGTTCTCGCCGGTGCGATTGTCGGCGATCCGGTACGCGCGGACCGCCTCGGGTTCGAGATCCCTGGCAACGTGCACCGGGACCTCATCGAGGTTCAATTGCTTCGCGGCTTTCCATCGCGTGTGGCCGACGATGATGACGCCGTCCGGATCGACGACGATCGGTTGCCGGAAGCCGAATTCGTTGATGCTTTGAACGACCGGAGCAACCGCGTCGTCATTGATGCGAGGGTTGTTTTCGTAAGGCTTGATCCGATCAAGCGACCACATTTCGACCTGCATATTTGGCCCTTCCGAGGCGAGAGAATGAGACAGGAAGGGTTCGGTCGGTCGTTCGCTGGGCAGATGGGTGGTTGGTTGGCTGGGGATCCGATGCGTTCGGACGGACGGCATCGGCTACTTAGCGAACGCAGCAACTTCGCGGCACATTTGAATAAAGTCTTCGTTCGACAAGATTGACTTCGCCCGATTGATGTCGCGATGCAACACTTGCGTGTTTTCGATGACGTGTTCGCCACCATCACGGACGGGAACGATGTGGTCAAGCGACGCGAGTTCTGGTGTAAGAACACGACCGGTCAAGGCACATCGATAACCCTGGTGTTCTAATAGTTGCATCACGTTCTTCACGTTGATTTTGCCGGTTGGGCGTTCGACGGTCGCTTTCGTTTCGGAACGTATCGGAGATTGAACTGCGGAAGATGGTTCGCCCAGTAGTTCCACGTCGTCTTGTCTCGCAGACGGGATTGCCGGCGACTGAAAATTCGCGATCGCATTCGTTCGGCAGATTGTTTCCATGTGGTTACTTTCGTTTTGGGTTCAAGATCAGGATCGAGACGGCCTTGGCTGGCGATGTTGCGCCAACCTTGAACGATGCAGCGGGCTCGGCAAAGCCACGGATCGGCAAGCATTTGATGATTGCGGTAGTCGACGTTGATCCGACTGCAGAGTTCGCCGGCGTGTTTCTGCCAACGGGTTTTCATTTTTTTGGGCTCCAGAATTTTATTCGGACACTCGAAACTAACTCTCCTGTTATTGGCCGCTGTTCCCGCGGCCCTGGGAGGCGTTTTAAACGCCGGGGAGTACCTAATCGCGGCGGGCTGGCGATCGCTCGGGCAGCGGTTGGCACTGGCCCGAGCTGGCCGCCACGGGGCCGCGTGTCGCGTCGTCGTGGGCAGCCGCATCGAACGCCGCATTGGCGTCGTCTTCGCGACACTGGCCAAGCGGTGCGGGCCACTCGACGAACTCACCGCACCAATCGTCTTTGGAAACCGAGGGGAACTTGGCGAGCTGGCGTTGACCGCCACGTGTCGGCGGCGCGACTGGCGGATGCCGACGGCACTCGCCATCACCGACAGCTTCGCGTTGTGACCATTGATGGATAAGAAAGAAATTGCAGTCTTGGCAGCTGATCATTGGCGAACACCTATGCGAGGAAAGAACAGAAACAGAAATCCGTCACCTGAAATCCGTCACACCGCCCCCTCGTACGTGCGAATGCGCATCGCGCGGGTGTGTGGGTGACAGGGGGACGTATTAATAAAGAGAGAGATTTTTTCTTTATATTTAGGGGTTTTTACCCTCAGGAAATCCGTCACTAATCCGTCACCACGCATGGTGACACATTGCGACGGATTCGACAGTTTGGGAGTGAAAATCATGGTTTTAAACCTAGAAAGCGTCACCAACGCGTGACGGTTTGGGACGGATTGGTGACGGATTTATTCAGCGGCAACCAAGCGGTAGCCCTGGGCCGGCTTGGTCTTCGTTTCGATCGTCACGCCCTCGATGTCACCTTGCTGAATGAGCGTTAAGACAATCTGGTCAAAATCAGCTGCCTTGTTCTTGAGCGATCGCATCAACTCCCGACGCGGCATCATCTTGCCGGGCTGTTCGTCGAGCTTCTTTTTGAACTTCAAGCACTCGGCATGAAACGGGTTCTCGGCCACGTGAACGGATGCCAGATAAAGTTGGCGACGAGTTTGATGCAGTGCAAACTCGCTGGCCCACTGAACCGCGTCGAGCGAGATCTCGGGGTGTTCATGGTTCTCGCTGCATGCATAGATCAAGGCCAGCTTCTTGGCGTGCTCACACGTTCGGCTCCACGCGGCCCTGGCGGCTTCTTCACCTGCGTCTTCCGCTTTGTCGTATTCAGTCTCGGTTTGTAACCGCAGTTCGTTGATGGCTCGCTCGGCATCGTTTGTGAAAGCGACACGGATCGGCTTGGGATGAAATCTCAGAAAGTTGCCCTCGCCGGGCTCGAAGTCCGCCCACCATTTCGCGATCTCCAGGATGTCGTCTGGCAGGTCGCGAGCCGAGCCGGGCGTCTGTCCTTTGCCACGTCGGCCGACGTCAATGATGTTCAGGCGGGCGAAGAATCCGTTGGTCAACATTCGCTTCGACAGCGACTCGTAGAAGTGTTGTGGCGTTGCGGTTCCGAACAACGTCAGGTGTGGTTGGTCGACGTGGAGGGCTTCTTTCTGGTTTGCTTTCACTCGTAGTGGATAAATATCGCCGGCCGAGGTGTAAAGCGTCAGCAGAATGTTGGGAATCGACTCACGACTGTTTTCGCGATCAAGATTGATTTGGCGAAGAACGCCGTCCATCTCATCATTCTGGAAGAGCATCCGGCCGGACCTCGCCAGCGCGTCTTGGATGCCTTCGCCAGACGCGAACTTATCGCCGATGGATTGGGATTCGCCGATTTGATAAAGGACTTGCGAGTTGACTTTGCGTGGGAACTCTTTGCCAGTTCCGCTCCCGGCGAGCGCGAGCAAGTAGATATTTGTTCGCAGGTCGCCAGTTGTTGCGACTTTCCGACCAGCAAGAAACGATTGCAACGCCATCGCACCGCAGAACGCTAGACCGATGTTCGGGTAAGGTGCGTTGGCGAGCGTAAAGTCAATGACCTTGCCAACGAAGCCTGGAACGCGAAACAATCGCTCAGGAATTTGCCCTGGGTCAGTGTTCTGGCTCGTGGTCTTCGATGGAACGCTCGATTGCGCTACGGTTGGTTGGACCATGAACCCGCTGAGGTCCACGTGTTCACCGGCCGGTTCAATCGGGCCTTCGTCGCGAAGCCATCCGAAAGGACGATCGTGCGGCTTGGTTGCCGCCTGGTTGATTTTGTGTTGCAGCTCGCGGTCCGACCACGGCGGCGAACATCGCGGGTTGTATTCGGCGGCGAGGATTGCCAATGCACGATCGGTGTCGAGGCCGAAACCGTGCACAAGCGTCGTCGCGGCGGCATAGGTTTGTGAGTGACCTCCGCTGCCGGAGATCGCTGGCGGCATCACGGCAAGGTACGCGATCGCTCGGGCTTCAACATCATCGTGATGTTGGCTGCCGGCAGGCGATGATTTCAGTGTGGGGCTTGAAGCCTGGATGTTGACGCCACGCTTGACAACGACGGCATCTGCCAACGCTTTCACGCAAACGGCCAGCATCGGGGCGGGAACGATTGCCGGTTCGGCGTCGGGAGGACGTCATAGGGTTCGCCATCGGGGTGAATACTCGGACCGACCACGGTTTGTCCGCCAGAACGCAGTTTCGACGATCATCGATCCGTCGCGGGGATCTTGGTGCTTCTCGGTGCTGGCGTTTGCGGCGATGTACCAGCGGTGTGACTTTGGCGAAGACGGTCGGCCGGTGATGGCCGGCGTCGGTGGCAAGTATTGATCGGCTAGTTCGAGTGCTTCGGGGCAATCGAGGTCGACGTCCACGAGCCAACCGGATGGTTCGGCGATGATTCCGACGTTGCAATTGTCGGGAAAAACGTCGGGGGCCAATCGCAGGTTGGTCCACCGCGACGCGAAGGCGATTTCGACTGCGGGCGCAGCGGCACACAGTACCAGCCCTGCTGGCGGTAGATCGCGACTTGGTCTGGATGCCAGTTTGTTGGTTTGATTTGGTTCCGACGCTCAATTAATCTTCCATCGCGTTGCCGTTCAGTAGTCAACCCTTAGAGCCACTCTCCCGTCACGAAATCCCGCACGTGATGATGTTGCGAATGACATTTTTGACATAGCCAGATCACATCGAGCTTTCGCAGATAGTCTTCATGATGTGCTTGCACAGATGCTTTGTTCCCGCATCCTTCGCACTCGCTTGGTTTGCGTAACTTTCCGGACTTAATCGCTCTCGCTACCGCGTTATATGCTGCCTGCCGCTCGGGATACTTCTGCGGTATTGTCGCTGCCTTTTTCTCGATGATCGTTTTTGCGATGGTCCAAACGTGCGCGCTCACGATCGTATTTGTTGACCTGGTCAATCTTTGAAACACGGTGGATGCGCAAGTGTCACATTTCTCGTACAGGATTTGCACTTGTTAAGATGCCCATCAGCCATCTTCGAGTGCCGATAGAATTCGCTAAGCGGTTTGGTGTGTCTGCACTTAAAACACGTTTTTTGCATTGGGATTGATCGCTAGAAGGGAACTGGATCGTCCTCGTCGGCTTTTCATCGCGAAACTCGGGATCTGACCGAGTGTCTGTTTGATGATGCGGTCGTACTTCTGGCCGGCGATTGATCGGACCGTGATCGAATCCGGCACGGCAATCAGCCCGACTTCTGCCAGATCGAGTGCTTCCTCCGCCGTCGTGGGACACGGATCAAGACAACGCTCGCGCCACCACGCTTCGGCTTTGCGTCGCGCGTAGCCCGAGTGCTCGATACAGATGAATTCGCTTTGCCAATGATCGAGCCCGATCATGTAATCGACTCGCAAGCACCGCGGCGCGTCCTCGTCAGCATCACGTTTTCGGTGAATGCGGAAGATTACGTCTCGAACCTCGTATTCGGTGTCTGTGACCTCGCCGGATAGCACTCCGGCGTCGCTCGCCTGGGCGTCATGGGCTTCGCGATCCGGCGGCGGGAATGGATGACCGCACTCGGGACAGTTCGCATAGCCGCATGCGACCAGTGCGTGACACTTTTCGCATTCCTTGGCCGGTGGTTCGCTGCCGGGGCGAAGTTGCTTTTCCTTGGGTTTGATTTGGTCGATCGGTCCGTGCCGTTCGATATTGCCACCGAAGTCAAGAACCAGGCAGTTCTGTTTGTCGGGATGTAAACGGAAACCACGGCCGACGCATTGGTAGAGCAAGCCAGGCGACATGGTTGGCCGGAGCATGACCACGCAATCGACACGTGGAGCGTCGAATCCGGTTGTCAGCACGTTGACATTGCAGAGGAATCGCAACGGTTCGGATTCAAGCAATGAAGCGGGTGCGTCGCCCCGAAATCGGGCCAGCAATGCATCGCGTTCATCATCCGGCGTCTGGCCCGTGACAAAGCCACACTCGATGCCGTGGTTGTTGCGTAACGTTTCGACGACTTGCCGCCCGTGTGCCACGGACGTTGCGAAGATCAGTACCGCCCGACGATCGGCCGTCAGTTCCACGATCTCGCCACACGCGGCCGACACAAGGGCATCGTTGCCCGCCAGTTGCTCGACCTCTTCACTGACGAAGTCGCCGGCCCGCATGTGGACGGCTGAAAAGTCTGCGCGGTTGATGCCAGCTTTCGAGACAAGTGGACACAAATAGCCATCGCGGATCAGTTCCTTGATTCCGATCTCGTAACAGATGCTGTTCAGGAAATGATCCGGCGAACAGATCATGCCGCTGTCCAGACGGAACGGTGTCGCGGTCAAGCCGATCACGCGGACGTGCGGATTGATGACTTTGCAATCGGCCAAGAACTGGCGATACATACCGTCGCCCTTCTTGCTGATGAGGTGTGCTTCATCAACAACGATCAGGTCAAACGGATCGAGATCGCAAGCTCGCTTGTAAATGCTCTGGATGCCGGCGACCAATACGGGTGTGTTCGTGTCACGCTTCTTCAGACCGGCCGAGTAAAGCCCCACCTTGATATCGGGACAGAGCCGTCGGACCTTGCCGGCGTTCTGTTCGAGCAACTCCTTGACGTGGGCCAAGATCAGAACGCGGCCGTTCCATTGCTGAACCGCGTCCGACGCGATCTTTGCCAGCACGAGTGATTTGCCAGCGCCGGTCGGCAGTACGGCGACTGGATTGTCGTCGCGACTGCGGAGGTGGTTGTAGACCGCGTCGACGGCCGCTTGTTGGTAAGCACGGAGTTTCAAAGTCGATCCTCCTGACGCTCGTCCATCGGTTCGCCGTTGTGATACTTCCGGCCCCGCATGTCTTCGACTCGGTGGCTAAACATAGCGTTGATCTCGCGGCATGACGGACAGATTCGATTGCCAGGTCCATCGCTTGCGAACGCGTTGTCACACTTTAAGCACGTCCGAAAGCCGGCTTGGCCGATCGGAGCCGGCACGTGTTGCACAACCACCTCGGCCCGCGGATCGTCTGGATCAGGCTGATGTTTCTCCACGGTCAAACGAACGATCTGAGCGTCGTCATGATACGCTCCGCCGAATTGCATCGCGTCTAACAGGGCCTTGAGCGAATTGTCAACATCACGGCGGCGGCGATCGGGCGGAACCAAACGAATGTCAACGATCAAATCGCCATCGTGCGTTTTGATGTCCTTTCGATGCAGAAGTGAGCTTACGGTCGCTTGATATTGCCGGCCCTTCTTGCTGACCAGCACTCGGTTGCCGACGTGTCGCCAATAAGTGTTGACCGACGGTGGGAATGGCAGTTGAAGTTTGAACATGATGTTGAGCCAGCCAGGGGTGAAACAAAAACAGCCGGCCGACAATCCGTGCCGGCCGGCTGTTGAGAGGAAGCGATCAAGAAGAGGCCGCGGCTATCGCTTCCAAGGCGCATCCGTGCTTGGGGCCGAAGAGGTCTCGAGGGTTTTGGTCGCGGCCGATTCCCGCTTGCTGTAGCCCTTGATCTCGTTTTGCAATTCGCCGGTGTCGTTGCGACGTTTCAAGCGGACGTGGATCAAACACGGCAGGTTGTGAAGGTCCGTCGAGTCGGTGGGCACCAAGACGCCGACCGACCGACAGATCGCCGACAACTCGCGACGAGCGATTTCGACCGCCGTCGCGTTAGGGTTGTCGAGGTTGAGTCGCACCCAGAGGAGACGGTTCGCGTACTCGCCCTCCACGATCTGAAACGTCATTTGAAGGTAGTTTCCCGACCCCGATTTCGTCGGCTTCATTTCGCTATCAACGACGACAGCGACGTACTTGCCGGCGGGAATGGGATCGAGTTCATCGGCTGGTTCGACAGTGTTGGCATCAAAGCCTTGCAAATTAGCCATGGGAGTCTGTAGTCCTTAGTCTGGAGTCTGTAGATAGGAAATTCGGTGAGTGGATCGATCAGTTGGACATCGCGGCCACGAAGGCGGACCACGACAGCGGCAGTTCCTCGGCGATGCCGTAGCGATTCTTAGCCACGCAGCTCGGCGAGCCATAAGCACGCATGACACGTTCGCCCCCGTCTTTGCCGATTGCGTGAGCCACGGTGCGTTTGCGGTTGAAGCCCGCGTCCTCGCTTTGAGTTCGCATCTTGCGGGTCGCAAAGAAGACCGCGTCGCACCATTCCTTGATCAGCGAAGCGGCGTGTTTATGCAGTCGCGGTGAGTATCGATCGTAGGGCGACGATTCGGGATCCTCGAAGCGTTCGACCTTGGAGTGCGCGATCAGGATCGTCACCATGCCACGCGAACGGAGCACGTTGAGCAGATCGAGCACTTCACGCCACAGGGAGAGGGCGTGCATGTAACCGCGAGCGTACCCGCCATCGACCTTTTCGATCGATTCGACGGCGTACTGTTGACAGAGCTTGTCCCAGACGAGTCGCTCCAGCCAATCGAGCGAGTCGATCACGACGGTTTCGTAATCGTGCTTCTCGTTGACGAGCGTTTTCAGAGCGGCGATGACTTCATCGAACTTGGTCGCCAATGGAAAGCGATCGCATTCGAGTTCATCGAGTCCGTCTTCGGTTTGAATGAAGATCGGCTTAGGGGCTTGGCTGCCGAAGGTCGACTTGCCGATCCCTTCGACACCGTAAAGCAAGACGCGAGGCGGCTTCGATTGCCGGCCGGATTGGATGGTTTCGAGTAGATTCGTCACTGTGTGGCTAGCTCCTTGGTTGGATGGATGAGACGTTGGATTGTTCAGATGGATTGAATGTTTTCGACTTCAAAATTGCCGTCGCGATCGCTGGTCACGAGGTAATGCTTGAAGTCGATCTGCACGACGAAACGCTGTTGAACTCCGAGTTGTTGACGCAGCGATTTGCACGCTCCGGTGAACTCTTTCGACGCTTCGTTGAAACGATCGGCCGATCGCAGATACCGGCCGACGGCGAGTGAGATAGACACTCGCTTTTCGATATCCATAGCAGTCATAGAAACCTGGGATGAAAGGATCGTTGAAGTAGTCTCGACGACCCATTGGCCGCCCCAGGTTACTTATGCCGCGTTTTGAAAGACGCGTCCGCTATTCCCAAAAAAAGGTCGCGTCGTAGCGTTCAAACGTTTCGCGAATCTCCGCTCTGGCTTTGTCGAATTGCCGGCGACTCAGCCCAAATTGACGCATCGTTTCGTTGAAAGACTGGTTCCCCATGACGCGTACCATGTCCTGCAATTGGGGCGACAGATGCGAGACAGCCACTTCGATTGCTTCGCGTTCCTCGACTTCCTCGAAGGGATCCGTGTAGCATCCCGAGGTGCGTCGTCCCAGATCCTCGATCGAGATCTCATCGCCCAAATTCGCATACGTTTCGTCCACGGTATCGACGGTTTGCTCGAAGGATTGAACCTGGATGTCTTCGTCGATTGGATGCCGCTTATGTCGCTTCTTCGATCGCAGCAACTCCCGCACGCCCGAGGTCAGCACGCGGTCGATGAACGTGTTGAGTTTCGACCGCGATGGATCGTACGCATCGGCCTTCTGGATCAAGTACATCAGCAGCT
>JAWKTL010000102.1:0-7537 GCA_041399105.1 Pirellulaceae bacterium
GTTTATCTAGAGAAGTAAAGAAAGACGTTTCAACAAGAAAACATTTCCTCGACAAACGAAATCAGCCGCAATAGTCTCCAGCCGCCCAGCGGCCCACTTGAATCATCGTTTGCATCCGAGCGACGGTTGTCTGTAGGCCGAGCGAAGCACCATTCATGGATGGCCGTCTGATATCGGTTTGAGCGATATCTGCGAAAGCTTTGAAGCTGGACGAAGGTGTCTCTCTAGACCTGATCCGCTCCCGTCGTTCGATCGTATGACCGAATGCAAAATGGGGGATAAACGCATTTCCAAGCGTTTCGATTAGCGGATGAAACCGCGATTTTTTAGCAAGCTGATGATGGCGTCCACGCATTGGTCAACCGATTGCGTGGACGTGTCGAGCGTCAGATCGGCTGATTCAGGGGCTTCATAGGGGGCGGTTACGCCAGGAAAATCTTTCAGCTTGCCGGAATCGGCGTCGGAGTATTGTCCCCGTTCGTCTCGTTGGCGACAGACATCGATCGGCGCGTCGACGTGAACCGTCAGGAATCGCTCTTTGCCGATAACGGCGGCAACTTTATCGCGAACTGCGGCATTGGGGGCAACAAACGACGCCAAGCAGATCAGCCCCGAATCGTTCAGAATGTGCGCCAGATGCGCTGACCGACGCAAGTTTTCGCTGCGATCTTCGGCGGTAAAGCCAAGGTCTTTGCTTAGTCCCCGTCGAACTTGCTGGCCGTCGAGAACCGCGACAGCGCGACCATTATCGAACAGACGACGTTCGACCGCCCGCGCGATGGTCGTCTTTCCGCTGCCGGTCAGTCCGGTTAGAAGAACGGTCGTTGGCTTCTGGCCATAACGCTTTTCGCGTTCATCGTCGCTGACTTGGCTCTGCTCGCCGGTATCGGTCAACGAACCGGTCGACTCGGCGGTGTCTTCTTCCCAAATCGCTTGGCTCTTCGAACCCGAACTGCGATCGAGGATCATGCCGGCGGCGACGGTTTCGTTCGTGATGCGGTCGATCAGAATGAACGATCCCGTCGAGCGATTGTTGCGGTAGGCGTCAAAGCAGATCGCCTCGTTGAGCGACAATCGGCAGCGGCCGATTTCATTCAAGTTCAATTGTGGCGAAAGCGTGCGGTGAACCGTGTTGACATCGATCTGATACCGTAGCGTTTCCACAGACCCCGTGATCACCTGAGTTGAATGCTTCACGACGTAGGTTTTGCCTGGAACCATTGGTTCTTGGCTCATCCAGACAAGAATCGCTTCGATCGAATCGGAGACCTGCGGCACATTGCCGGGTCGCACGATCATATCCCCGCGACTGCAGTCGACTTCATCCTGCAAAGTCAGCGTGACGGAAAGGGGTGCAAAGGCTTCATCCAGGTTTCCATCGAAGGTGACAATCTCCTTCACCTTAGGTTGTCTTGCATTGGGCATGATCATCACTTCGTCCCTCTGGCGGATGATGCCCGAAGCGATGGTGCCACAAAAGCCGCGAAAATCGAGATTCGGACGGTTGACCCATTGGACGGGGAATCGGAAGTCCTGCAGATTGCGATCCGATCCGATATAAACCGTCTCCAAGAAGTTCATCACCGTGCTTCCGCGATACCACGGCATGTTCGCACTTGGTTCGACGACGTTGTCGCCATTGAGTGCCGAGAGGGGAATGAAGTGCAGATCGGGCAGATCCAACCGGACGGCAAACGATTTGTAATCCGAGCAGATTTGGTTGTAGACATCCTCGCTGAAATCGACCAAGTCCATCTTGTTGATGGCGACAACGATATGACGGATGCCCAGCAGTGAGACGATGAAGCTGTGCCGCTTGGTTTGTGTCATCACGCCATGTCGCGCATCGATCAAGATCACGGCCAAGTCGGCGGAGCTGGCACCGGTCGCCATGTTGCGGGTGTACTGCTCGTGGCCCGGCGTGTCGGCGATGATGAATTTGCGTTTGGCCGTGCTGAAGTAGCGGTAGGCAACATCGATGGTGATTCCTTGCTCGCGTTCTTCCTTGAGTCCATCGGTCGCCAACGCGGGATCGAACTTGCCCCCAGCGGCACCTTGGGTTTTCGAGTCGGCTTCGATCTTGGCCAGTTCGTCTTCGTACAGCATCTTCGAATCGAACAGCAGTCGGCCAATCAACGTGCTTTTGCCGTCATCAACGCTTCCGCAGGTGATGAAACGGAGAAGCTGCTTTTGCTCGTGTTGCTTCAGGTAGGCATGAATATCTGACGAAATGAGATCGGATTGATGCGACATTTTAGGAGTCTGAAGGGATAAAGTTAAAGCGTGTGTCGAACGATGGTGCCAACGAATGAAGTTGCAACATGGGTCTGCCTGAGCGGCATCCGTACCGCCATGCGGAGCCTAGAAATATCCGCGTTCCTTTTTCTTCTGCATGCCCGAACCGCCTTCATCTTTGTCGATCACACGACCTTGGCGTTCGCTGGTTCGGGTAAGCAACATTTCCTGAATGATCTCGGGAAGCGTCGTCGCCGTCGATTCCACCGCACCGGTCAACGGATAGCAACCCAGGGTGCGAAAGCGGACCATTTTCTCTTCGGGTTTCTCGCCCGGCAGCAATGGGACCCGGTCGTCATCGAGCATGATGAGGACACCTTCACGCTGAACCACGGGGCGTTTGGCGGCGAAGTACAAAGGCACGATGGGGATGTTCTCCAGGTGGATGTATTGCCATACGTCCAATTCCGTCCAATTGCTCAGTGGGAAGACGCGAATGCTTTCCCCCTTGTTCACCTTCGTGTTGTAAAGATTCCACAATTCAGGACGCTGATTCTTCGGGTCCCAGCGATGTCGCTTGTCGCGGAACGAGAAGACACGTTCCTTCGCTCGGCTTTTTTCCTCGTCGCGCCGGGCACCGCCGAACGCGGCATCGAAGCCATACTTGTCCAGCCCCGCCTTCAGTGAGTCGGTCTTCATGACCTCCGTATGCTTCTCGCTGTCTTCCAGTGGATGCAGCCCCAGCTTGAGCCCTTCTTCATTAATATTGACCAGCAGGTCGAGTCCCAATTCCTTCCGCACATAGTTCTCTCGAAACTCGATCATCTCGCGAAACTTCCACGTCGTATCGACATGCATCAGCGGAAACGGAGGCTTGGCCGGGTGGAAAGCCTTCAACGCCAGTTGAAGCATCACGGCGGAATCCTTTCCGATCGAGTAAAGCATCACCGGATTCTGAAACTCCGCGACCACTTCGCGGATAATGTGAATGCTCTCAGCTTCGAGCTGCTTGAGGTGCGTTAGGTTGTAATCAGTCATAGTATTCGTGGGGCAGTGTGGATTGCCAGGGAATCGCCACAATCAATGCATAGCAAAACATCAACGGAATTTCGCGGGTGCTAGCTTTATCAATGATGAACACAATTGACGTTAGCTAGCGACAATTGTCTTCCAGTTGATCTTGCAACGTGGTCGCTTTATGGGTGTTTGCGGGTGTTTGCATGCTAAAACGGTACACCGTGTGTGGGAAAGTGACGCATTCACATCATCGAAAGTGAATTACCTCGTTCCCGCTTGCGTAACGCAATCGACGCCGATGGCTTCGACGTCTGGTTCTGTGCCGGAGTATAAACAAGATGTCGGCAGTCGTTTAGGCCAGAACCCATTGAAAAAACGGAGGCTTGCTTTTAAAAAACTTCTCAAGCACGATTGTCTCCGTCTCTTGGAATCGCCGGTCGACCATTCCCTCAGCAAAAATGTACGAGTCTGTCCGATGCAGCTTGATGAATTGAGCCAACTGATCCGTCGTCGACGAACAATCAAACCAAACCAGATGGACTCGCGTCCGATTGAACGGGACATCCTTCTGCAATTGCTGGAGAACGCAAACTGGGCTCCGACACATGGGATGACCCAGCCATGGCGATTTACCATCTTCGAAGGGGACGCTCGTCGACGATTGGCGCAGCGGCTATCGAGCATCTATCGAGAAATCACGCCGCCCGAAGAGTTCAAGCAGAACAAGTTCGACAGTTTTGCTGTCAATCCGTTGCTGGCTCCGACCGTATGCGTCGTTGGAATGAAACGCCAAGCGATCGAAAAGATTTCCGAGGTCGACGAACTGGCGGCGGTTGCGTGTGCGGTTCAGAATTTGCATCTATCGGCGACAGCTTGCGGGTTGGGCGGTTTTTGGTCGAGCAATGCGGCGGCATGCAGCGATTCAATGCGAACATTTGTCGGTTTGGATGAGCGCGATCGTTTGCTGGGCTTGTTCTATTTGGGTTACCCAAAAGGTGACTGGCCTGAAAGCACGCGAACTCCAATTGCTGAGAACGTATGCTGGGCCGGCGAAACGTGATCTGCGGTGTGTCGCTGAAGTCAGAGATCGCATCGCGCATCGCGCACCGCAGTCTGCCAGTGGTGGATTGCGAAGGCCGAAAGGCATTTGATCGCACCGTTTTCAGCTGGAGGGTGAATCGGGTATGCGGATGGTGAGAATCGCGATCGGGTTCATCGCTCGTTCGTCAAGGTTTTTCAAAAGGACCAACCGCAGAGCGGCGATCGCAATCAGCCTGGGACGGGAGCCTCAGGATCCATGGTGTCGGGTCGGGAAGCTGCGGAGCAGCGAAAGCGCGGCGTGCTTTCGCTGCTTTGCAGCTTCCGGCTTTGTGGCTTCATCCCACCTGGGGCTCGCGCCGAGCCCTTTCAAGCTAGCATGAACCGTTTTTGTTTTTGACTCGTAATGTATTGTAAGTGATTGCCTTGAAATAAGTTACTTAAGAGCGAGTGAAACAATGAAACTTGATGACTTACTCGAACGCTTCAAAAAAGACAGCCCCATCACCGTCGGCACACGTTTGGTGCTCACGCACTTGCTTAAGCCAGAGCGAACCAATCACCTGTTTGCGCAGAACGCCGTGCGCCAAAAGTGCGGCGAACTGTTGTTTTCCACCGTCGCTGACTTGATGGGACTGGTCGCACTGAACATCAAACCGTCGGTACACGCGGCATACAAAGCCAAGAAGCAAGAAGTTGGAGTTTCGGTTGCATCGGTCTATTACAAGCTTCAGGGGATCGAACCACAGGTTGGACGCGCCTTAGTCCGCGAAACGGCGCGTGATCTGGCGACTTTGTTCGAATCAATGAAGGGACCCAAGCCGCTGCCGATCTTACCTGGTTACAAAACGCGGATCATTGACGGAAATCATTTGGCAGGTACTGAACATCGAATCGAAGAACTTCGTTCACTCGGTGCAGCCGCACTGCCTGGCCTTGCGATACCGATTCTTGACCCAGATAAGAAATTATTGATCGATGTCATTCCCTGCCGTGACGGGCACGCCAACGAAGCGACGCTTCATCCTCAGATTATTGACTTGGTTGAACCCGGTGAAGTCTGGATTGGCGACCGCGCTTTCGGCAGCATGAGCATGATGACCAGCATCGCTATCGACAAAGGTGCTCATTTCATCTTTCGGCACTCACGCGGGTTAGTTCCAAATTGGACGGCTAAAGGCAGGCGACGAAAAATAGGGAATGTTGAAGGCGGAAAACTATACGAACAACCCGTAGAGATCGAACATCGAGGCCGGACACTCCTGCTGCGTCGGATCACGATTGTATTAGACAAGCCAACGCGCAAGGGTGATCAGGAAATTCATCTGCTAACGAATCTTCCTAAACGGATCGGAGCTAAACGAGTTGCCAAAGCTTATCGCAAGCGATGGAACATCGAGACGGCATTTCAACAGCTCGCCACGACGCTGCAAAGCGAGATCAAGACACTCGGGTACCCCGAGGCTGCGTTATTCAGCTTCTGCGTTGCAATGATGATGCATAATTTGCTGAGTGTGATTAAGACATCCATCGGCTGTGCCCATCGCGACGCAAACGTTGCTGACGAGGTATCGAGCTATTATGCGTCGAATGATATATCCGAATCCTGGAAAGGATTTCAAACAGCGCTGACCCAGGATGAATTTGAATCAATCTATGGAGAGATGTCCTTAGTGCAAGTCGCACGCGAATTGGTGCGGATCGGTAAACAGCTCGAACTCAGCGCGTACCAGAAGAGCCACCGCGGTCCCAAAAAACCACCTCCCAAAAAGAAAAGCGGAAATCGAGGTAATCATGTCTCGACAGCACGAATAATTGACGCACGAGCCGCATGATTTGCAAGCTTGAAAGGGCTCGGCTCGCGCCCCAGGTGGGATGAAGCCACAAGGCCGGAAGCTGCGGAGCAGCGAAAGTACGCCGCGCTTTCGCTGCTCCGCAGCTTCCCGATTCTTTTCGGCCAGCAACGTTGAAAAGGGGCTCCGACGCCACGAAGCCAGTTTACATTCCAGCGACAGGTTGAATCCAAGTCGCTTGTCGAAGGCGTTCCAATTGAGTCGGCGCAAATACGTGCGGCACTCCGATTCCATCCACCACCGAAATGCAACCAGTTTGGTCTACCGATATTGAATGGATGGGACGATTGATTGAGAACAGTCGCGATTGCTCTTTGGTTTCTAAGTCGGTCAACCACACAAATCCATCAATCGTGCCCGTCAACAACATGCGCGTCGCGTCGCCAAAGAAAATGCTGGCCCCATGTCCTTTCAATGTCTCTTCAAGTTCTCTGCTCGCTACACTTGCAACCCATGTGTTGTTATCCAATGAAACGCATAACCAGCGACTGTCGGCGGACAGCGCTACTGTGCCCTTGGCCGCATATCGCTGTGGAAGTTTAATGCGTTCGACGACTTCACCGCTCGTTATATCGCGGATTTGTACTTCGCCCGGAACGGCGCATGCGACAAATGCTCCATCGCGGCTGATGTCCGATGCACCAAAGGTTCCAATCAGCTCAATGCCTGACGATGGGTAAAACTTCTTGTTTTCAAATACGAGTTGCTCTTGAAGGCTTGCAAAGTCGAAACGGCGAACATAGAGTCCCTGTGTCGTAAAAATGGATTTGTTGTCAGCACTGAACTGAACTTTACCAATCCGGCTATTGCGAAAATGCTCTGGATGCTGATCATTCTGCTGAAGCAATGCAGTCCGCATGTGCCGCATCTTGTCCGTGGAATAAATACGAATTTCAATCCCCTGTCCAGCAGTGGCGAATGCGCTTCCATCGGAGTTAAAGGCCAGCGACCTGATTTGCGGTTGATCACGGCCTCGCGTCTCCCCGATCTCCGATGCTCCTTCGCCAGATTGTGCATCCCAAATCCGAACGCACCCATCTCGATAACCCGAAGCGATCCAGCGTCCATCTGGCGACAAAACCGTGGTGCTGGCCATCGGCGAAGGCGGTTCGTAGAAGGCGTCGAAGTCGCTGACGGCCTCCCAAACGTTCACCTTTCCATCTTGGGCCATCGAAACGATGCGTGTGCCGGGATCATTGAACACAACCAACTTGCCTTCGGAACCATGGGTCCCCACAAAACGTTCCTTGCCAGAGTTCAAATCCCATTGCCATACCGAACCCCGTGGATCGATGGCGGCTAGGCTTGAGGTATCTGAAGACAAAGCCATCGACATTAAGGATTTGGGTGTGGTCTCGATCCGCTTCACTTCGGTCAACGTCTCGATGTCCCAA
>JAWKTL010000103.1:0-7452 GCA_041399105.1 Pirellulaceae bacterium
TACCTCCGCATTCTTGCGAATTAGCGGATCCCATCGATCGCTGGCCTAGGAAATGGCAAGCTCTGTTACAGCGTCTGACCATCGTACCTTTTGTCGAAGCTGAATTTTCTGCCGCAGAGGGCACTGCTTTACTACGGATGCAGACCGTTGTACGAGGCGGTAGCGAATCGAACGTGGAGCTGGATCACTCTTTGCGTTATGTCCAGTCGCTCAGTCAGACCGCCGCCGTTGAGTACGTTGCAGCGACACTCGCACACGAACCGGATCAGGTTGAACGAACCATTATCCTGTGCGAAGACGACAATCTCGCCATCCAGTTCGATGCGGCGCTGCGTCGATACGGTTTGCCCACTATGGGAGCGTCGGCGTGCTCCAAGGCTCATCCGATGCTTCAGGTATTGCCGCTCAGTTTGACACTGTTGTGGAGTCCGGTCGACCCGCAATACTTGCTCGACTTTTTGACTCTGCCAATTTCGCCCATTCCGCGACGAGCTGCGAACGAGCTGGCTCGTGCATTGACTAACGAGCCTGGTTTGGGAAGCAGCTCTTGGGATGAAGCAATCGCTACGCTTTGCGATGCTGAAGCAGATCCCGAAGGCTCGCTACGAGCCAAATTGGACTCGTGGTTGTTCTGCGAACGGGTTGTTCAAAACAGCCCGGTGCCGACTCGACTGGTTCGAGAACGATGCGCCGCAGTGGCGAAATGGGCGACCGGATTGGCTATCGCCATGTCCAACGAACCGGAGGCTTCCAGCGAGTTGATTCAAGCTTTGCATATTGCGGCTGGCCAAGCGACGTTGCTTGGTGAATTGGCTCAAAGCCAAGGAGCTGAACTCAGCGAACCTCAGTTGTCGCGATTGCTGGAGGAAGCTTTGTCCACCGGCGTTGAATCAACTGGAGCCATCGAAGCGGAAGGTGGGCCGATGCGTGTCCGCTCTTTGGCAGAGATCAACGATCGCTGTCATCGAGTCATCTGGTTGGGGCTGGGGACCGCCGACGCCTCAGCATGCCGATGGTCTACTGATCAACTCAACATACTTCGCGATCTTGAGATCGAGGTTGATGACGGCACTAATGCTCTATCATCTCTGCGAACTGCCGAAGCACGCGGGCTTGGGTTCATCGAGAATGCACTCTTTGCTGTCTTGCTACCACAAGATAACGAGAAGCGTTGGCATCCATCGTGGCTGGCAGTTCGTACGGCGCTTTCGAAGCACGCTCAAGACAATGTCGCTGTTTTGGAAAGTCTGATCGAGTCTGGCGACGTGTCTAGCTTATCGCCTTTTGTCGGCAGTTTGTCATCTGAAGAGATCCTGCCACCGCCAGCGGTGCGACCGGTGTGGTCCGTTGATCCAACGTTGCTCTCGGATCGTGAGACTGTTTCGGCAACCGAGCTTGAAGATCGGTTGGCTTGTCCATTGAAATGGGTGTTCCGACATCGCGCTAAGCTTCGGCCAAGCTCCATTGCTCAATTGCCGGGCGATTTTCAACTTAAGGGCAGCTTCTGTCACAAGATCCTGGAGCACGCATTCAATGGCGGTGATGAATTACCAGACGCCGATGTGGCCGTTGCAAGAGTTGAACGCCTGTTCGACGAGCGGCTGGAATTGGACGCCGCACCGCTGGCCCAATCAGATAAGTTCCGCGAAAGACAGTTGCTTCGCAAAGAGCTAAGCCACGCGACCCGTGTTTTGATCAACACGCTGTCAGCCGGTGGCTATCGCATCAAGGGGATTGAAGTCGACGTCGAGGGCCAGGCCTTTGGCAAACCGTTCTCGGGAAAGATTGACTGTCTGGTTGAAGATGCAGCAGGACAAGAGGGGATCATCGATTTCAAATATGGTGGCAAGAAGTACGAGAAGATGATCGAAGAGGGGCGAGCTGTCCAGCTTGCCACATACGCCTACAGCCGGTCTGAAGAAACTGGACGCTTTCCAGCGATTGCTTATCTGGTGTTAAGCGACGGGGTTGCTATTCACGCCATCTGGCGGAGCCGATCAATGGGGACGGACATCGGTCGGTCGTCGATGGCCCAGCCCAATCACAGGCGTTTGGCAAGAATTTAGAAACGGCGATCACGAATGCCGGAATATTGGCTGACTTCTGACGGCAATATCACTGCGAGACCCTTGCAGGAAGCACAAGTGTGCGCAAGGCTTGCGGGTGTTCTGGAAACGGACCTCAAACCTACAGACACGCAGCCCGTGTGCAAGTATTTGCGACTATCAACATCTTTGCAGGCTCAAACAACTGCTATGACAAACTTGCCGAAGTCGTCGCGGTATGGTGGCTCCGGCTCAAAACAACCGATCTATTGCAATACGGTAGCTCAGGCCGTAGCTGATGGCTTGGATCCAGCTCGCATCTTACAACCACCGTTTACCAAGAAAGCAGCCGCCGAGCTAAAAGGACGCGTCCGAGCGAAACTGCTTAAGCGATAGGTCACACTCATGCTGATCGACTGGAACTGCGGTGGGACGGTTCACGGTGTCGCGCATCAGCTACTGCGTCGATATGCGATCGAAATGACGTCGCCACGGCGAAGTGTTTGAGCAAGGAGCCGACAAAGTTCTTAGCGACTTGCTGGCGGCTATTCCGTTGGCGGCGCGAACCACTTGACCGAGCGTTCCGAACGACTTGGTGTCAGCGATCTGTCGAGCCAGATTCGCTTTGCTCGCTGCGAAGCAGGCAATCGAATTAGCGACGACACATTCCGTGAACACCTTGCGGCAAGTGCATCACGAGTTTGCGAGATCCTTGCCCCGAATGGAGTTGCTAGTACGGCCCAGCCCGAATCGCATCTCTTCGCGTTGGCAGAAGCCGCCATCAACAATATTGAAACCACGACAACGGATACAACCAAGACAACCTCTGACGCGATCAAGAAGTTGCGCAAGCTCAGTTCGAGCAAAGGCCCATTGTGGGGAACATATCTCGATGCGGCGAAGATCAGTGCAGGAAAAAGGTCAGGAGCTGACCAACTGCTCGACGAACTTCGATTGCACGCGGCGGAGGTGCGAAATAATCCACAGTTGCATGAGGACTTGATTCAGTTCAACAGTTTGCTGACTGAGGAAATTCTGCTGCTCGATGCAGAATACACTCGCTACAAAGCTGAACGAGGCTTGGTCGACTTCACCGACCTGGAGACACTGTTGTTGAGCTTGCTTGAAGATCAATCTTTAGCAGTCCGTCTTTCGCAGGACTACGACTTGGTTTTGGTGGATGAGTTCCAGGACACGAATCCGCTGCAACTTGCCATCTTCCAGCGTATGCGGTCGATTGCGCCTCGTAATCGCTGGGTCGGTGATTCACGGCAAGCGATCTATGGGTTCAGAGATACAGACCCTCGACTCGTTGCGGAAGTTTGGGAGCAAGTACCCGAAGAACAGCGATCGACTTTGCCTAACAATCACCGTAGCCAAAAAGGTTTGGTGCAGTTAGTCGGAGAATTGTTCGCCCCGCATTTTGACGAAGACCCTCGCCAAGTTCCACAAAACGACGCGGAAGATCGTGGTGTCGAACGCTGGTTGCTGAATGTCAAGAACAACGATGACGAAGCGGTCGCACTCGCATGCGGAATCGCTCAACTTCATCGAGAAGGAGCACGCTTTGGCGATATTGCGATTTTGGAGCGAGGAAATGCCCAGCTCACACGATTAGCGGCGGCACTCGACGAGGTCGGAATTCCATATCTTCTGGAAAGCCCCGGATTGTTCTCGACAAGAGAAGGCCAACTTCTCCTGGCTGGGTTGCGGCTAGTCGCTAATCGCAACGACTCGCTTGCAGCAGCAACGGTGATGCATCTTTCCAGCGATCCAAACACCCCTACCCCCGACTGGCTATCTCAAAGGCTTCATGCCCTTGCAAACGCCCCCGTAGATCCCGAAACCGGAGATGCCGAGTTCCAGCTTCCCTGGAAAGACGATCCAATTTTGGAGGGTCTTGAGACGATTGACTATCGCAATCTTTCTCCGTCACTGGTCATGCAGCAGGTTGTTGAAGCACTCGCTATTCCCCGCCGTGTACATACTTGGGGAAACGCGCCGCAACGATGTTCTAATCTCGATTCAGCGATCCGCCATGCAAGGGAGTACGAAGAGTCGGCCGCGACTGGGAGTGGGAGTGCGACATTATCTGGACTGATTCTCCATCTGGAAGAGTTGGCCGCTAGTTCCCAAGATTCGCGTTTCACATCGCAGGGCCATGACGCTGTGACACTCATGACCTATCACGGTGCGAAAGGACTGGAGTGGCCGGTGGTTGTTCTGAGTGGGCTCAATTCGATGCGAGACCCTGACATGTGGAAGCCAGTCGTTAGCAGCGAAATAATTGCCGATGATCCGCTTGAGAACCGACAACTACGAGCTTGGTTCTGGCCATTCGGCATTACCGACGGCCCGTTTGGCGGAATCAAAAAGGGGAGCTTGCTAGAGGTTGATGCTCTCGCGACTCCGGAGGGCCAAGATCAGAGTCAACGTGAAGCCGAAGAGAATCTCCGATTGCTTTACGTTGGCTGCACCCGCCGCCAAAGCAGCTTGTATTCTCGCATCGTGTAGGCATCTACAGATGGCTTCAGTCGCTTGCCAGTATCGATAACTTGCTCGACCCAACCCGGGGATCGAGGTGAACATTCAATCGAGGGAATCGATACGACCCTCGTCATTCGTCACTTGTCACACGAAGAACTGGACCAGCACTGCTTCGATGATCCTGCAAATCAGATTTGGATTAGTGAGAATCAACCTGACGAAATACCAGTCCACAACAAACGATATTTCTCACCAAGCCAAGCCGAACCTCCAACGGCAAGTGTCGAATTCACGACCGTCGTGCTCCCCGGATCTCAATTCTTCCCGGCGAACACAACCGAGGATCAATACTCGTTGATCGGTGACGCTGTCCACGGTTGCTTGTACTTGCCTTCGCTCATCAACGCAAGTTCAGAACCAGAAGACAAAGGTCGCCGAGCGTTACGTGCCTTTTCAGTGCAGTTCTGCAGCTTCAGAACTAGTGCGTTCCGGCGACCGATTCATCGATTGGGTTAACGCAGAATACCCGGGCACAAAATGGCACGCTGAAGTACCTGTGAGCGCACCGCATGCAGGTGGCCAATGGGTCAGGACGATCGATCTCATCCTTGAGCTTCCTGATGGCAAACTGATCCTGATCGATCACAAGAGCGCTGATTCGCCGAGACCACTGCGCAACCAAAGCAGCCGAGTACACAGGCCAGCGGCATACGACGAGATACTCACGGCTTTAGACACCCAGGTCGACGCCAAACCCAGTCCACTTCCGCTCGCCGGAGTTGTTGCCAATTTGCGAGCTTCCTGATTTACTTCTATTGATCAATTAACTGCCGCATCATGAAAGCAACCGAAGCAAGCTCATTGAGGTTTCTCAAGAAGTCACCGCAAATTCGTCATTCCGATCACCAACGGACGTATTCCTGGACGGAGAAGGAATGCTGGCAACTCTGGGATGACGTTCTACGGACCGGGAAAGACACCAAACTCAACGCTCACTTCGTTGGATCGATCGTCTATATCCAGAAAGGGCATTCGAACCTGACTGTTCAGGAGCCGCTGTTGGTGATCGATGGCCAGCAGCGATTGACGACACTTACGTTACTTCTCGCGGCGGCTGCCAATGAAATCGAAAAGCAAGGCGAATCAAAGAGCGAGCCGGTTGACGGGTTTTCGCCTCGCAAGATTCGCAACTACTATTTGCTGAATCCAGAAGAAGAGGGGAACGCCACTACAAATTGCTGCTCCGCAAACCGATAAGCAATCGCTGATTTCCATCTTAAACGGGAGCGAGCAGCCGCACGATATCACTTAAAGTCACGCAAAACTATGCGTTGTTCGAGAAGTGGATTGCTGATGCTAGCGATCTGAAAACGATATGTAACGGAATCGCCAAACTCATGGTGGTTGACGTTGCCTTGACCCGAGACCAGGACAACCCGCAGCTTATTTTCGAGAGTATGAACTCCACGGGAAAGGAGCTTAGTCAAGCGGATCTGATTCGCAACTATGTGCTCATGGGGCTCGAGCCCAAACTGCAGACGCGACTGTACGAGCAATACTGGCGCCCGATGGAAATGGATTTTGGGCAGGAAGCTTATGGAACACACTTCGATGCATTCATGCGGCACTATTTAACCGTTCAAACGGGAGACATTCCGCGTTTGGGTGAAATCTACGACGCCTTTAAAGCGTACGCTCGATCGTCCGATGTCGCCGAACTTGGCACGGAACACCTCGTCAAGGATGTTCGAAACTTCGCGAAGTATTTCTGCGCGATGGCGCTTGGGGCCGAGTCAGACCTTGGTTTGAAACTTGCGTTCCACGATCTTCGAGAGCTGAAAGTCGATGTCGCCTACCCGTTCCTGTTGGAACTCTACAGCGACTATGCGATCGGAGTCTTAAGCCAGTCGGAGTTCTTGCAAATTGTTCGTTTGATTGAGTCGTACGTTTTCCGACGCGCGATCTGTGCGATTCCGACAAACTCGATGAATAAGACCTTCAGCACGTTCTCGAAATCTTTGCGAAAAGCAAACTACCTCGAAAGTGTGCAATCGCATTTCTTGCTCTTGCCGTCTTATCGACGCTTTCCACGAGACGAAGAGTTCAAACGCGACATCAAAACTCGTGACCTCTACAACTTCCGCAGTCGCAGCTACTGGCTACGAAGGGTTGAGAATCTCGATCGAAAGGAGCGGGTGGTCGTCGACGAATACACGATCGAACACATTATGCCGCAGAATGAAAGCCTCTCACCAGCATGGCGAACGGAGCTTGGAGAAGAATGGAAGACGGTTCACCAAACTTGGTTGCACACGCTCGGTAACTTGACGCTGACGGGCTACAATTCGGAATACAGCGACCGACCATTCAGCGAAAAACGCGACATGGAAGGTGGATTCAAGGTCAGTCCGTTGAAACTCAACGCAGGTCTTGGCCAATTGGCGGTCTGGAATGAAGAAGAAATTAAGGCTCGTGCCGAGCGGTTGTCGGAAACTGCATTGCAAGTGTGGCAATCACCAAAGCTAGCCCCTGAGACGCTGGAGAAGTACCGCGACGTCAGGAAGTCTGACACCGGTTACTGCATCGAAGATCACCCGCAGCTTCTCTCGTCAGCCATGCGTCCAATCTTTGACGCGTTCCGCAAGCAAGTACTCGCTCTCGACCCTTGTGTGACTGAAGAGTTCTTGAAGCTTTACGTTGCCTACAAAGCCGAGACGAACTTCGTTGATGTCGTCCCGCAATCCAAACGCTTGCGTTTATCAATCAACATCGATTTCAACGAGATCAACGACCCACGTGGCATTTGCAAGGATGTCACGAACCTTGGCCGCTGGGGGAACGGGAACGTCGAAGTTTTCTTGAGTTCGCCTGATGAACTGCAATATGTTGTCGGACTGATTCGACAAGCTCTCGAAAAGCA
>JAWKTL010000104.1:0-7405 GCA_041399105.1 Pirellulaceae bacterium
CTGAGCCTGCCGGTGGTGTACTTCGAGCTCAAAGCGAACAGATAGGAACCGAAGACCATACCAACGATCCCGACGAGCGCATCAAGATTGCCTTGTCCAACGGCGGCCGCATTGGTTCCGGGACAATATGCGATCAATCCGAATCCGACGCCGAAGATTAAACCTCCGACGATGTTCGATCCGTACGCCGTCTCTTTGATTTGCAGTTCCAACACGTTGGCGCGTTCCAGAAAATAGACACCGACCATCCCGACTATGATCGCTGAGAGCATCACCTGCACGACGACGAAGTTTTCCAGGAGCAGGACGCCGACGAGGATATCGAACTTCGCAACGCCACCTTTCTGCAACAGAAAGCCGAACGCCAAACCGAAGATGATTGTTTGCATGACCTGCGAACCCGAAATGCTGATCCAAGGCCAACGTTGTGGCGCCACGCGTTCAGCGGAATCATCGATATCGCGTTTTTGTTCAACAGGCCTTTCATAACCGGCTTGCGGAGCATCGGTCGGTGAAGGCGTGCTTGTCCGAATGTAATCATCCATTGCAAAGGTCCCATTGGTCGGCGGCTTGCTACCACCGGTACAGAAGCATCGCCGTGACAATGCCTCCAATAAAGAAACAAATAACCGCGATCCAAGAGCCAACGGCGAGTTGCAGGGTGCCGCTGATACCATGTCCGCTGGTGCAGCCTCCGGCCATCCGTGCGCCATAGGCCATGGCCGCACCACCGACAAATGCGAGCATGCCGCGCAGCAAGCCACTGTCGGCCCCAAATCGGGCGACCCAAAGGTCTTGAAGATATGTGCCGGTCAGTTCCCCTCCGCTCCATGCCGCCAGGAAGGAACCCACAACCGCTGACACAACAAACACCAACGTCCATCCAATGGCTGGCTTATGTTCTTGAAAGTATTCCAACGAAGCGATGTGCCTCGGCGAAATCAGTCGTCCAAACATGCCAGCCAGATCGGCATAGGCACTCGAAGCGCCCACGGGCTTTTTCGAAAATGTTAAGGTCAGTATCGTCAATGCACCAATCAATGCACCAACAACGTAAGGCGACCAAGCGGGGTCCGGATAGGGATATGGCTGCGGCAGTTGGCGCACCTCCTGACCGATCGCCGCGACGGGGAGACTAACCAACACGATGCTCAGCCATTGAACACGGTATGTGAATCGATGCGGTCCCTTCATTGTTCGACCTCATAGCCGGCTTTGTTCCACGCTTGCCAACTTCCCGGAACATTACGAACATCCTTGAAGCCGCGTCTTTGAAGAAGACTTGCCGCAATGTCTGCACGAAAGCCGCTGGCGCAGTAGGTAACCACCGGCTTGCTCTTGTCGAGGGCCGCGGAGCCGTTCTCACCGTCACGCATATCGGCAACGAATAAGTGCTTCGCACCGGGAATGTGTCCACCTTCCCATTCGGCGGACGAGCGAACATCGAGAATCTGCAACTCGTTCATTCGCTCATGTAACTCGTGAACCGTCATCTGCGGAAGCCTTTGCAGCGGCAGGCCGGCGTTTTGCCAAGCCTTCATCCCACCGGTTAGATAACCGGCAAACTTCGTGAAGCCGGTGTACACAAGTTGCCAGACGATCCAGTCCAAATCGGAATCGTCCTCGACAACCAACAGAATCGGCTTCTCGTGATCAAGCATCTGGCCGGCCCATACTGAAATCTCAGGGCGTGAACCAATATTGATCGCCCCTTCGATATGCCCTCCGCCGAACCCAAGCATCTGCCGCGTATCGAGAAGTTGCACGCCATCGTCGCTGGTCTTCCGCTGAAAATCCTTGGGAGGCAGACCCGCAACGGCGGGCACGTGTCCAAGGATTTGCGGCCCATCCGCATTGATCTTCTTCAGCAGTTTGTAATGATGCGGCTCTGGAGGCGCATTGGAGTCGACGAATGTCTTGAACTCCTGAAATTGCGGGTACTGCAGGAACGCGTTCGTTTCACGTTCATATCCGATCGTTCCCATCGGTCGGTCGCCGATGTCCGCCCCACATGCCGAACCGGCGCCATGACACGGATAGATCACGACTCCATCGGCAAGCTGAAGGTAGTAATCACGGAGCGTATGAAAGAGTCTTTCCACGAGCTTATCGGTTTGATCGTCTCCCAGCAGATCAGGCCTTCCAGCCGAACCGACAAACAAGGAATCGCCGGTGAAGACTCCCCACGGCTTATTCCGTTTCTCCTTCTCCGCAATCTCATAGGCCAGATGTTCGGGCGTGTGTCCCGGTGTGTGCCGAGCGGTCAGAATGATGGACCCCAGTTCAAACTGGTCGCCGTCGTGAACTTTGCTGACATCGAAGCCATACGAAGCGTCACCCTCTCCGCTGACGCAAATTTTTGCCGAACCGACGCGCGACGCGAGTTCACGCGCACCACTCATGAAGTCGGCGTGAATATGCGTCTCGAAAACATGGGTGATCGATACCGCGTGACGTTTGGCAAGTTCCAAGTACACCGCGACGTTCGGCTGCGGATCGATGACCGCCGCCGTCCCGGTTCCGGTATCGCCGATCAAGTATGAAAGCTGAGCAATGCCTTGCGTCTGAATGCGTTCAAACACCATGGTCATGAGATTACCTTATCGCTGGATTACGTTCTTTCCGAAAGCCTTGAGCACGTCGTCTCAAATCATGAAACAAATCGAAAATCAGCCGCAGCACGCGAACGCGTTCCACTCAGGCCGGTTCAATCGAAAGGCTTATGCCGAGGTTCTTTCGTTCGGATTTTCAAATTGGTTTTATACGTGCGTGGTCCGAACCGATGCCTTCGCGTCAAATGAAGCGAATCACCTCATTTCTGACCACGCGATGTATAAAGCCTCCCAAAGCAATGCAAAGTTCGTTCCGTAGCCGAAGGTTGTTGCTGAATGACCTGTTCTTTCTCGAAGAGCATGGCTGAACGAGCGAATTGTGGAGGCTTCGAACTCTGATTTCCCTCCACGCTCCGCTGCGAGCGGTTCCAACGGTCACAAGTTTTCCGCAAAAAGTTGGTTGAAGGTGTAAACATCACTTGATACGATCGCAATCTGGGGCATCCGGACCCCTCCATTCCGAGCATACGCTACTCGCATTGGGAGATTGCAATGCATCGTCTCGCTGGCAAACGCCGAGACCTCCAGCAAAGAAAGAAAATTCGTCGACAACGCCTTGTCGAGCAATTGGAGGAACGGCGACTGCTGACCGCCGCTCAGGAAGTCGAACCCAACGATGACACCGCCAGTGCGAACACGCTTGTCGTCGAAGAGTCATCGATTGTGCCAGGTTTGTCTCGATCTTATATCGAAGGAAATCTCAGTGCTGGCGAGTCGGATGTGTTCCGATTTACGGCCCTGGCAGGCGATGAATTGACGATCGCGGCGGATGCTCGCAATTCGAGTCTTGATCCAGAGATTGTGCTGCGCAATTCCGCCGGAGCACAGTTGGACCGCGATCGCGATGCAGGCCCCGGCCAAAACAGTTTGATCTCGCGATATCAGATCAGTTCCAGCGGCACATACTTCGTGGAACTGATCGGCGACAATGTCACGACGTCGGGCGATTATGGATTAACCGTGCTTTCGACGCGTGGTTTGCCACTGGAGTACGATCCCCATGACCGCAACAATCAAACATTCAATGCCGAATCGTTGGACTTCGAGATCGCTGGCACCAGCCTAACCGCAACTTCCGTCGGCACGATCAACTCGGCCACCGATCAGGATCTCTATCACTTAGGCTTCCTGAACGCTGGCACTTCGATCTCGCTTGTCTCTCGCCTGCCGCAGTGGAGCAACTTGGAACCACTAGTCGAATTGATCGACGCCGCCGGCAATAGCCTTTCGGATACCGATGCGACCGATTCGGCATATGCCGGAAACTTGGCAGCCGATGGCGTGGTCTATGCCAGAGTCTCGGGACTCTCTGGCGAAGGAACCGACGGCCAATATGCAATCGATGTACAGGTCAACGATCAGATCGCGCCCGTGGTCAGATCGATCGATCGCTTTCCCGATGCGGCGGTTTCCAGCAATGAACTGTTTTCCACGTTCAGCGTCACGCTCAGCGAATCGTTAGATGCAGACAGTCTGTTACCTGCCGCCTTCAGCTTACAAGAAGCCGGCGCGGATCAATTGCTTGGCACCGCCGACGATGTGCCTTACAGCTTAACTACGACTTATAACGACAGCAACTATCGCATCGACTTTGTCATCACCGACGGCCCGCTTGGCAACGGCGAATATCGTTTAACGCTTGCCCCTTCCATCACCGATCACGTTGGCAATCCGCTGCAAGGCGGTTCCGCATTCATCAAAGAATTCACGATCGATGCGGTTCCTGATGGCGCGGTGTTTGAAGGCCGCGACAATGGAGGTTACGACAAAGCAACGCCTTTGACTTTTGAGACCGATACCAGCGGCACCGGTTGGCTGCGCAGTCAGATCGGTTACGGCAGCAACGATCCGTCTGGCGATCAGGACTGGTGGAGCTTCACCGCCGAGGCTGGAGACTTTATCGATGTCTGGGCGCAGGAAAAGGTTGGCGGTGATCGACCTTCGATCGATCTGTATCGCTTACGCAGCGATGGCAATGGCACGATGTATCTGACAGGCGATTTTCGCGGCGGACCTGGCGATACAGCCTACGTCAGCGGCTATGAAGCAACCGAAGACACGACTTACTTTGTGCGTGTAACGGGCACCGGCGGATACGATGTGCGCGTGAACCTGAATCGCGGCACTCCCGTCGAAACCGATAGCCATTTCAGTAACGATTCGACAGGGCAAGCCGACGCCTTACCCTTTACTCAGCACGGCAACACCCGCACCGCAACCGTTGCCGGGACGGTGATGAGCATCGCAGACGAAGATATCTATCAGCTCGGCTTCTTGAATGCGGGAACCACCGTCACGCTGGATGCATCGTCGCTGCCCGATTGGTCCTTGCTGGAACCCGATGTGTCGGTGTTTCGTGTCGATCCCACGAACAGCAACAACTGGTTGTATGTTACCGACACAGACGCCACCGAACCCGTCTTCTCTGGCAACGCTCGACACCGATTCCACACTACTGCGCTCAAGTGCAAACGCGATACCAGTGTTTTTGAAGGCAGTCGATACACACAGCATGACGAAACACTCAACTGGCCCGATGCCGAAGCCTTTGCCATCAGCTCAAGGCGGACACTTGGCATCGATTGCTTCAGCCGAGGAACAAGCGTTTTTCAGCGAGACCTTCGGCAGCGGCTATTGGATTGGCCTCAGCGATGCCGACGAGGAAGGCACATTCGTGTGGAGCGATGGCACCGCCGCTCGCTTACGAAAACTGGTATCAACGGCAGTCCGGCCAGTGCAGCAAACAGCAGCAGTCGCGATTACGGATTCACATGTCTCGGCAATGATGGTGGAACATGGTATGTGAGCAGCGGTTCTAGCACGCAATCTAGATTACAGCCTAATTGAGAAGATCCCGCAACGGCCTTCGATCCAGTAAGCTCCGGCCCGAGGCTGCCGGCGCAGTATGTGCTGTCTGTCAGCGTGGCCGATCTCGTTCCGCCAGTCGTCACACAAGTCAATGGTCTTGCCGAGGAAGGCGGTTCAACGGACGAAGTGCTTAGCAGTTTTGAATCAACTTCAGCGAAGCGCTCGATGAAACAACAATCAATGCATCGGCGTTTGATCTTCGCGCAGCAGGCAGCGACGGACAATTCGATACGGCCGATGACGTTATCTACTCCCTAGCAACGATTTACAACGGCGGCCAGTTCCGCGTCGATTTCACCGTCACCGATGGTCCGCTTGTTGATGACCTGCATCGATTCACGATCAGCGACGGCGTGACCGATCAACTGGGCAACACGCTGGGCGGCGGCGATTTTGTCCGCAGCTTCACCGTCGACGCGGTACCCGATGGCGCGGTGTTTGAGGGTCGCGACAACGACACCTTCGACAAGGCGACGCCTTTGCAGATCGAAGCCGACAGCAGCGGCAGTGGTTGGTTGCGCAGCGAGCTCGGCTGGGGGAGTGGCGATCCGGTGGGCGACATCGATTGGTGGAGCTTCACCGCCGAGGCTGGCGACTTCATCGATGTCTGGTCCCAGGAGCAGGTTGGTGGCGACCGGCCTTTCATCGATCTTTACGCGTTACGTTCGGATGGCAATGGTGTCACACATTTGTCGGGCAATCAACGCGGCGGGCCCGGCGATACGGCATACATCAGCGGCTTCGAAGCTCCGGCTGACAACACGTATTTCGTGCGCGTTGTCGAAAGTGGCGGTTATGATGTTCGCGTCCATTTGTACCGTGGCATGTCCATCGAGACCGACGCGCATGGCAGCAACGATTCGACAGGCCAAGCCGATCCGCTGACGTTCACGCAGCAGGGCAACACCAGCACGGCAAGCGTTGCCGGAACGGTGATGAGCATCGCAGACGAAGATATCTATCAGCTCGGCTTCTTGAATGCGGGAACCTCGGTCGCGTTGGACGCTTTGACGCTGCCTGAGTGGTCGTTGCTGGAACCCGAAGTCTCGCTGTTCCGAATCGATCCGACAAACAGTAGCAACTGGCTGTACGTTGACGATACCGACGCTTCCGACGCGTTGTTCGATGGCACGATCGCTGACGACGGGACCTACTTCGCTCAGGTTAGAACAAGAACCGGCGTTTTTGAAAGTCGTCGTTACACGCTTCATGACGCGTCGCTTACGTGGACCGAAGCGCAGGCCGTCGCCATTGACAGCGGTGGCCATTTGGCATCGATCGGTACCGCTCAAGAGCAAGCCTTTTTAACGACAACCTTCGGAACGGACTATTGGATCGGGCTGAACGATATCGATACCGAAGGGATGTTTGCATGGACCGACGGCACGCCATTGAATTACGAAAATTGGTATCTGGGACATCCCGATAACGCGGGCAACAGCAACGGCAACGACTTCGCCTACATGTCCAGCAATGATGGCGGAACGTGGTACGTCACCCATTCGAACACCCATCTTAATGACAGCTTGATCGAAACGGCGGCAACGCCTTTCGGTCCGATGAACTCGCGTCCCGGCATTGATGCTCAATATGTACTGGATGTCACCGTGGCCGATCTCGTATTGCCCGTCGTTGCTGAAGTCAGCCGTCTTCCCGAGGAAGGGGGATCGACCAACGAAGTCCTCAGCACGTTCAGCGTCTCGTTCAGTGAGGCGTTGAATGAAACAACGCTCGCCGACGGGGCGTTTGATCTGCGAACTGCCGGAACGGACGGCCAATTTGATACGGCGGATGACATTGTTTACGACTTAGCTTTCACTTACAGCAGCGGTCAGTTTCGCATTGATTTCACCGTCAACGATGGTCCGCTGCTGGACGACGTGTATCGGTTCACGATCAGCGAAGACGTGACCGATCAAGTTGGC
>JAWKTL010000105.1:0-5500 GCA_041399105.1 Pirellulaceae bacterium
ACATACGATTTCGTTTGATCGCAACGGACGCCCGATTCCCGCGGAACATCGCCCGAAGCAAGTCTTTGATATGCTGTTCGTCAAGAACGATGGAGATTCGGCCAGACGCCTTGCCTTGAGCCGCAGTGCGCTGGACGACATGTTGGTCGATGCACAGTCCCTGCGACGAACCCTGTCCGCGGATGATCGGAAACGTTTGGACGAGTATCTCGATTCGGTTCGTCAAGCCGAAATTAAAGTGGAGAAAGCCAAACGTTGGCTCAACGCTCCGTTGCCGCGGATTGACAGCGACCATTTGAATCTTGAGTTGAGCACGGACGAGCCACGCGAGTACCTGCAGACGATGTTCGAGCTCATCTATTTGGCCTTCAAAACCGATTCGACGCGTGTCGCGACTTATCAGATCGGACGGGAGAACGGAGTCGGACGCAGTGACCATCTGGCGCGAGCGGTCGGTTTCAATTTGGCTCATCAGTTGTCGCACGAAACGAAGAACCCCGATGGCTGGAAGAATTTTGGCATCTACTGTCGATTCCTCAATGAAGAGTTCGGTCGCTTTATTGAAAAGCTCAAGCAGACACCCGAACCAGCCGGAACCGGCAGCATGCTGGACAATACCTTGCTGTTGTTCGGATCGGCATCGAGCGCGTTTCACCTATCACGCAACTATCCGATCATCCTTGCCGGTGGCAAACAAATGGGATTCAAGCATGGTCAATACATCAACAACGCCGGCATGAATTTTCAGGGAGGCCCGTGGCTCGGGAAACGCGAGCCTTGGCAAGATGAAGCCAAAGGGGAAGACCAGCCGTTGTCGAATCTGTTCGCAACGATGCTGCGGCGTCTAGGAGTTGAAACCGACGCCTTCGCCGACAGCACCGGAATCGTGGAGGGCGTTTAGCATCGGCCAATCAATTATTGACGCATTTCGGGGACGGCTCGATAGTTCCATTTTGGCAACAGTGTGTCATAAACTATCTTGAGGTTTTGCTTCATCTCGTCGGTTGCGTTGCGCCCAGTTGCGTAGGCTCGTTTGATCACGTTCACGGTGGTTGTCAGTCCGGTCGAGGTGCTGGCTTTCCGCATTAGGGCCACGGCGGTCTCCAGCGTGTCGAACAACATGCCCGTGCAGGCTCGAGCCAGATGCGGAAAGAAGCGACGTTCGATCGGATTGTATTTCGAACAATACGTTGGATAGTGAGCGATCCGGATCTCAATGCCCAGGCGGTCCGCCAAGCGTTGCAGGTCATACTTAAAAATGTACTTGCGTGAAGAATTACTGCCTCCGCAGTCGCACGTCAGTAAGATCGATGTCGCGTCGGGATAACGCAATCGGCCGATGCGATTCCAATACCAGGCGAGGCTGTCACATGCGAACTCACTGGTGTCGTGCGACAGGCCGATGTTGACGTGACCGCGAAGATGCCGATGATCGTAGATTCCGTGCGGAATCAGAACACCGGTGGCCCAACTTGGGAAGTCGTGGTCGAAACTGAGCTGGGGCGAAGTGGAGCGACTTCGTCCCTTGCGAAAGAGATATCCCAGATGTTCTTTGGCTTTCGTGTCGAAAGAAAACCACGGATTGCCATCGGCCTGGTATTGTTCAATGAGCTTGGCAATGTTCGTGAACTGAGCGTCTCGGTCTGGGTGCGTTCCGCCAGGAATGTCTTTGCGAATCTTACGCAGACGGATATCGCAATCGTCCAGCCAATCACGGATCGTCTGATCGCACGCGGGAGTTCCCATCATCGCCAATCGCTTGGACAGCGTCGCTGGCGACAAATCCGTGAAGACAACATCCTCCTCATCGGGGTCCCCTGCGGTGCGAGTCTCCAGCAGCGAACTCAGATTCTGCTGGACCTGGGAATCGTCAACAATCTTTTTTTTCGACCGCCACCAGGCCGCCGCACTCGGCCCTTGGCCGGATCGTTCTCTAAGTTATCCAGTTCTCCCATGCCGCGTTCGATCGTGCGACGTGAGCAACCGATCACTTCTGCGACGTAAGCAATCCCACCATGTCCTCGCTGCTTTGCTTCAAAAGCGGCGAACCGCCTGCGATCCTTCTCGTTGAGCGAAGCAGCAAAATCTCGCATCCGCTTCCTGTCATCGGCATCCAGCAAATCTACGCTAGCAACAACCATCCTTGGCCTCACATTGTCAAAATGAAATGGCTAGCAACGATCATCCGTTGCCCAGTTCCCAACAATACACGATCCAGCACCCTCAATGCGACACTAGATTCTTGGCCGATGCTTACGAAGAACCTTTCGCTTCATGTCCGCCCGCCCGAAGCTTTGCGATCACGCCGCCCAGCAAAATCATCAGGGATGGCCCGACAACGATGATCAAGTAGGGATGTAGTGGGCTAGCGTATGCCCGCCACGCTTTAGGCCAATAGCTTGTGGTTGAAAGCGTCATGTAGGCGATGACAAGCATCCCATACATCAGCACAAGAATCGCGTCGCGACCGCGAATGGAGGTCACGGTAATTCCAAGCAGGAAGAGTCCGACAATTCCGGCTCCCAGAACACTCGAAAGCGTCCACCAGATGTCGAGTGCGCTTTCGGTTAATTGCACTAACGCAAGAGCCATGATGGTTCCCATCGCTCCCCATGCAATCGTCGCGGCGCGTAGAACGTTAACTTGGCTTTGGTCACTGGCATCGGGTCTGATCAATCGCCGGTAGAAGTCGCTCATCACCAGAGTGGCCGATGAATTGAGCGAAGTGGAAACGGTGCTCATCGCCGCCGCGAAGACCGCGGCAATCAGAAGGCCGCGAACACCCTGAGGCAAATTTGCGGCAATGAAATGAGGAAAGACGCGGTCGCCGAGATCCTTTGCCTCAAGGCTTTCCGCCGTTGCAGCGAGCTGCATCTGATAATCGTCCGCGTCGGGGGAGACTCCCGATCGCATCAACCGCTGTTCCGCAACGATGATCCGAACTTCCTGTGTATCGGTGGGATGACTTTCGTAGTATGCGAACAGCGAAGTTCCGATGAACAAGAACAACGCACTGACAGGAACATACAGAAGCGCTCCCAGCCAGACGCTTTTGGCGGCTTCGCGATCGCTGCCCGCCGCGATATACCGTTGAATGTAGCTCTGGTCGATTCCAAAATTGCGCAGGTTGTCGAACAGTCCATACGCCAAGACGACCCAGATTGTCGGCTGCGAAACGATCCATATAGAGCTTTCCCCGAGTGAGAATCTGTCGCGTTCCCGCGCGACCTGGATCACTTCGCTCGGACCGCCGGGCAGGCCCGACATCAGTATGCCCAACGCGAACAACGCGCCAACAAGCAAGACCACGGCTTGAATGGCGTCGGCCCAAATGACAGCCGTGATGCCGCCGATGAACGAATAGACGGTCACCACGATGCCGGTGACAACAATCAGCGTGCGAATGTCCCATCCGAAGAGCACGGCCATCGGCAGCGCCATCAGGTACATAACAACGCCGCTGCGGGCAATCTGAAACAGCAGGTAAAAGCAGCTTGCGAACAGCCGCGCCCACAAACCGAAGCGATGTTCCAACAGCGAATAGGCCGAGACCTCTCCCGATTTGCGATACAAAGGCAAGAAATAGCGAACGGCGATCAGTGCCGCCGGCGGAAGCGCTAAGGAGAAGACGAATGCGTTCCAGTTGTCGACGAACGACTTTCCCGGCAACGCCAAATAACTGATGCTGCTTAAGTAGGTTGCAAAGATCGATAGTCCGCAGAGCAGCCCGGAGAGCGACCGTCCCCCCGCGGTGAATTGATCGGCGGTGCGATTGCGTCGCCAGAAAAAGCAACCGAGCGCGAGGATGCCCGCAAAGTAGGCGACCAACACCGCCCAATCGATACCGGTAAAGAAAGCCGCCGCGATCATGACAGTCCGATGTCTTTAAGGATCTCGGCGACGCGTGCTCGCTCGGGAGGAAGGAATCGATGAAACGGATCGGCGGGCAAATCGCTGCATATCCCCAGCAGCGACAATGCCGACTTGGTCGCCTTGATATGTCGCGACGCGTATTTCCCAATATCGTAAATCTTCTGAAAGCGAGCGATCTGAGCGTCCATTCCGGCGACGGTTTCCTCATCGCCGGAAATCAGAGCATTGAAGCAGTCAACAAACCACCCGGGTGCCACGTTGGCTCCACCGCAGACTCCTCCGTCGCCGCCGGACGCATACGCCTGAGCAAGCAACGCTTCGGCACCCACGAAAACGGACCAATCCGGACGCTTTGATTTCAGCTTGCAGACGTCGGCGAAATAATTCAGATCACCGCTGCTGTCCTTCACGCCAATGATCGACGGAATCGTCGAGAGTGTTTGCAATGTCTCGATCTCGAACCAGACCTTTGTCAAACCGGGCATGTTGTAAAGCAAGAGGGGCAGCGGAATCAGCGGCGCGATGTTCTGAACATACGCGGTCAGTTCGGTCTGTCCCGCTGGAAAGTAATAAGGCGTTGTTAGCACTGCGGCATCCGCTCCCGAATCAGCGGCGTGCTTCGCCAAATCGACCGATTCGACGAACGCGGTGTCGGTGACGCCAACCAGCACCGGGACGCGACCAGCGCACATACGAATCGTTTGTGTAATCATCTCCCGACGCAATCGATAGCTCAAGCTGGGCGCTTCACCGGTCGTTCCCAAAATGAACAACCCTGAAACGCCGCCGTCGATCACATGATCGATCAATCGTTGCAGTCCTTCCACGTCGAGCGTGTCGCGTGCCGCCAGCGGCGTCACCAACGGCGGGACGATGCCGGTCAATCGATCGGAACGATCCGGGGATTTACTTGAATTATTGTCGGTATGCATTGCGGGCCTATCAAAGGGATCGGGGTGATCGGATCGGCGGTTTTCGTAAGGGATCGCGTTGCAGGGATCGTAAACGATCGATCTGACCAGAACAAGCAGCGAACCCACCCAGGCAAGACGATGTCAAAGACATGCGTTGTGGCGATGGTGAGAATCGCTGCTCGATCGGTTACAATCGGCGGCGTTCGCAATCGCCCCTTTTCTCTTGAACTGGATATCTTCTATGAGTAACGCTGTTTCGCAAGCCGATCATGTATCCGCACTTCAAAATGCAATCGAGGCCGGCAAGGACGGAATGTATCTCGATGCGCTCGCCCACTTGCAATCGATCGGTTCATTGCGCGACTGGTCGGGTGCCGATCGATGCGATGTCTCGTGGATTGTTCAAGAATTGGGGGCTCCACGACTGGCTCGATGGCACATTCTCAAGTCATACCGCGAGGCCCCCGAAGTTCTTTCGGTTCGCGTTGCTTACGGCCAGTACATTCTCGAAGACGACGGACCGCTGGACGCGTTGGAATTCGCTGAAAGCAAAGGGGTGCCGACGGACGCCAACGCGGATGCGGAAGATCGATTGCGTTGGATGTATTTGCAGATGGCCGCGCTCACCCAACTGCGTGACTTCGCAGCGGCCGAACAAATCATTGATCAAATGCAAACGATCAACGAACGCGTCGACATGATTCACTTCGCGC
>JAWKTL010000106.1:0-5107 GCA_041399105.1 Pirellulaceae bacterium
CAACAAATGAAACAGATGGCTGAAGGATTAGCCAAAGCGAAGCAAGCCTTGCAGAACGCCGATGCCTCAAGCGCCGCCGAAGCGCTCGATCAACTGGCTGAAGAACTCGGCGAAATGCAGAATGAAATGGAACAACTGGAAGAAATGATGGACCAGTTATCGCAGACGAAGCAACAAATGCGTTGCGAAGGATGCAACGGTCAAGGCTGCAAGCGTTGCCAAGGACAAGGAAATCAGTTTGGACAGGCGGGAGGCAAGGGTGACGGAGGTGACGGCCTGGGCGAAGGAGAGGGAGGGTTTGGCGACCGTCCCGAACAAGAGACGGAAACGGGAACATACGAATCGCAGGTTCGTGATCGCCCCAAGAACGGGAATGGCGTCGCGGCGGGGTTTGCAGGGGGTCCCAATCGAAAAGGGGTCACTCGCGAAGAAATCAAGAATGCCGTCCTGAACGCCATGCAAGAAGAAAGCGATCCGCTAGAGGACCGCCCCCTCCCTCGTGCTCAACGGGAGCATACCGAGCAATACTTTAATAACCTGCGTCAAGGAACCAACTGAAACCCATCGTTTTCCGTCCACTGGCGGGCTTTCATAAGAAGCCCAATCAAGCTACAATCGCCGGAAAATTGCGTTGCAAGACAGCGAGCCAGCTCCAACCCTTCAGATTCGTCCTGATTTGAAGCTTTAGAACTTCATCTGAAAACCGTGAGCCAACAGCACTAGCTGCGGGTCTTTATTGGGTGTTCGGATGGATTCCTAGCCTCCTTCCCACCTCTGGTGGAAAGAAAACTTTCCTCAAGACGATTCTCCGACGTTCAGACGGCTCACTTAGCGTGTTTCCAACAGCTTTACCGTCACGCAACACCTAAACACCACGGCGGCATAGCTCAGCCGGTTAGAGCAGCGGAATCATAATCCGCGTGTCGGGGGTTCGAGTCCCTCCTCCGCTACTTGTGCGTGTGTACACATAAGCCCTGCGATGTCAGCCATTGACATTTGCAGGGTTTTTTCGTGTCGCTGTCCATTCCAGACAACGCTGACAATCGCTGTCTGCGTCGCATTTTGCGTCGCCTTGAGAAAGTGATCGTCGGTCACTTGGAGATAGTGCTTCTTGGCAACAGATGTCGTGTTCCCTAGCCACGCACAGACCACATGTTCTGGATAAATCTCAGCCAATTCCGTCTCGCGAGTCGAGCGTAGGTTCTGGAATAGCTTTGGCCAGGGTTCGATGCCCGCACGCTCAACGATCCGCAGAAGCTGAGTTCGGAGATTAACGTTGCTATCGCGGTACCGCGTAATGATATGGATCGCCCCCTCCTCCGCGAGCTGGTAGCACTCATCCAGGCAATGCCGCAGTTCTGGGAACAAGGGAACGTAACGAGTGCCCTTGCCCGAATGATGTTCGGTCTTCGGGCTAATGACTCGCAGCCGGCCATTTTCCCAGTCAACGCAACTCCATGTCAGTGCCAAATGCTCGGAAGGGCATCGCAAACCACCCCACCGACTCAAGGCGAATATCGATCTCCACTCGGCATCGGGGCAGGCATCCAAAACCTTCGCTGCGATGTCTGGCTTCACAAAAAAGAAGCGGTCGGGATTACCTTGAACAGTCGACTTTAGGTTCGCAAACGGATTCGTTTCGATTAAGCGACGGCGGCTCGCGGCGGTGAAGAACTGCTTCACGATCTGCACATGTTTTCGGACTGTGTTCTCGCTCAGTCCTTTGCCGACGAGAAAGATGCGCCAATCGTCTGCGTCACCCGGATGTATTTCGCGAAGAGCGCGGTCGCCGCCAAAAAAGTCGAGCAGATAGGTTTTCGTTGCATTGAATTTGATAAGGGTGCGTGGCTTCAGATCAGTGCGTCCGGTGATGTAGTCGTCAACGAATTGGCCAAGCAGCACTGACTCGCGCCGACGTACCAAGCCAACGGCCGCAAGTTTCCCGTATAGGACATCATCGAGTCAAGCGAGCCACCTTGCTGTATCAGGTTCGATCGGCTGGCGACTCAGCTTAGCCGTTAACCGTTCCTCCACGCGTGTCTTAATCGACTCGGCAGCCCGCTTTGGGAGCTTACCCAAACGCAAAGTCTGACGTTTTCCGTTTGTATCAGCAAACTGTATTCTTCGGCGTCCATTTGCATCTGTTGTCAAACCGGCCATTGCTCGATCCCCCAATTCCGAAGTCATCCGCAGTTTCAACACCCGGCCAATCTTGTCGAGTGAGTCGTTTGTGAGAAGGCAACAAACAACCTATACTAGCCCGCGCCGCGACTTTGGCACACGATTTGCGCCATGGGTATCTCAAACTGCACTTTAGGCGATCGCCTATCACTGTGAAATTGATGTTGCCACGAAAAAGGCCCTCAGAGAAATTGGAGGTTCTGACACCGCACCAATACTCAAAGGGCCAAGGATGGCTAAGCGTAAACGCTCCGGACGACTGCCACAAGCTCAACATTCCGGTAAACGAAAACCGTCGCAGCATGACAAGCGAAAACGACTTGCCACGCCCAATCCCGAGCGACAACGCACGACGCAGGCCAGCGTGCCTTTGTCCGGTGGTGTCGCGGTGATGGTTGCCGCGATGAGCCGCTTGCTTGACCATCGCATCGCTTTTCGATTGCCGATCGTCTTCGCGGGAGCGATGCTCGCCGGAGGACGTCGTACCGCAGCGAGTTGGTTTCGCTTCGCAGGCGTCAAACACGACTGGGACCGCTTTTATGAGCTGTTGCGGACAATCGGCAAAAACAGTGCTTCGTTGATGACGCCGCTTCTGGGTTTCATCTTGACCAAGTTCGATCCTGGTGAACAGGGACACTGGACGCTGTTGATTGATGATTCGCCGACAAAGCGATTTGGACCGTGCGTTGAAGCGGCCAACATTCACCATAACCCGACGCCTGGACCGGGCGATGGAGCATGGCTCTACGGACACAACTGGGTTTGTTTGGCGTTGGCACTGGGGCATCCGTTCTTTGGCGTGATTGCCTTGCCGCTGCTGTCGCGGTTGTATGTTCGTCGAGTCGACATGGAGGCACTCAAAGCTCGCCATGACTGGGAATTTCGCACGAAGCACGAACTGGCGTTGGACCTTTGCCAGAGAGTGATCAACACACTGCGAGCGATGGGCTCCAAGGCGGGCTTTGTCGTCGTGTTCGATGGCGCCTATGCGGCCACGTCGTTGGTGCGTCCGCTGATCGCCACCGGCGCGACGGTCGTCACGCGGATTCGTCGTGATGCGAAATTGTTTGATGTTCCGGTGAACAAAGTGGGCGGGCGTGGGCGACCCAGGAAGTACGGCAAGAACCGAATTAGCTTGGCCAAGCGAGCCGGTCATCGTGATGGCTGGCAAACGATCAGCTACCTGTGTCGCGGTGTGATGACCGAGGGTCGGTGCAAGACATTTCTGGCGACCAATCCTCTTGTCGGCGGTGTCGTGCGAGTGGTTCTGCTGCAACACGCCAACGGCAACTGGGCCGCGTACATTAGCACCGACGTATCGATGAGCGTCGCGTCGATCTTGAAGATTGTTTCGGACCGCTGGAGCATCGAAGAACATTTTCACGATGTCAAAGAGATCTGGGGCGCCGGCGAGCAGCAGGTCCGCAATGTCTGGTCGAGCATCGGTTGCTGGCACGTTTGCGGTTGGCTCTATGCGTTGGTGGAGTTGGCGAGTTGGGACGAGGATCAAGCAAGTTTGGTAGATCGAAATGATAGACCGTGGGACAATGCCCAAAGACGACCTTCACACAATGACCGTCGGCGCAAGATTGCTCGTAAAATGCTACACGAAACATTTTTGATTGATCTGCCCGACACCCCTGACGGCACAAAAACCCGCGACCGAATCGAACGACTCCTGGCATTGGCAGTTTGAAATCGAGCCGGTCAATAGGCAATCGCCTAAAGTGCAGTCTCAAAGGAGAAACTCATATATTACCGGAACAGCTTCTGGAAACGATTGTAAGTCAGTTGCCATCGCTACCGCCTCCTGGTCCGCTGGGTGGACGACCGGCAATTGCCCATCACATTGTGTTGCAAGTAGTGTGGCATGCACTTGTCACTGGATGCCGATGGTGTGAGATACCAAAATCGATGGGGTGTTCGGGCGAAACTGCGAGAACGCGTGTGCGTGATTGGCAACAGCAAGGCTTGTGCGATCGATTCCATCAATTACTCCTTGCGGAACTCAGGTGAGCCGACAAACTCGATCCCAGTTGTGCGATTGTGGATTCGACGCAAACACGAGCCTTCGGCGGTGGAGAGAAAACCGGACCAAGCCCGGTAGACCGCGGAAAACCAGGGACGAAACACACGTTGGTCGTTGATCGCACAGGCGTTCCTCTAAATGTCCGCACGTCAGGATCCAATGTGAGCGATCATAAGAAGATACTTCCCATGATCGTCGACTTTCCAAAGATCAAAGGAAAGCCGGGACGTCCAAAACAGTTGCCGGACCAAGTGATCGCGGATGCGGGATATGATAGCGAGGCAACTCGCACGCTGCTGTCTTGGATGGGGATCGAGCCTCTAATCCGCAAACGTAGCGCACCTCACGGGAGTCATCTGGGTCGCGTCCGTTGGGTGGTCGAACGGACCATCTCTTGGTTCAAAGGTTTTCGCCGATTGCGATTTCGATACGATCGAACGGAACCAATGATTGCCGCCTGGGCTAGGCTCGCAGCGGTAGCAATCTGCTTTCAACTTCTGGTTGAATGATAGCATTCCTAAAAACGAGGGTTGTTTGTTACCCTCTTGCCGCAGCAGCTTCATTCCCGGCCTGCACGACATCTGCATGGTGTTCGAGCGGAATTCTTAATTCCCTTGCCCCGGAGATCATGCACGCATGTGTTTTCGTACTCATCAACGGCCCACTTAAATTCTCACATCAATGCGTCCAGCGAGCCCTTGCTCGCCACGGCGAGGACTATCAAACTCCGCCTCGCAAGATGCATTTATCCCACAGCACGCTCGTGGCGATTGTGAACCATTATCAGCTTCGCTGGAACGACCCTCAGGCGATCGCTTGCCGGATTCCCGAATGGATGGGCGAGGACGGAGGCGTCGACGACTTCTGGGTATTTGCCCTGCTGCGTCACAATCCGGA
>JAWKTL010000107.1:0-4431 GCA_041399105.1 Pirellulaceae bacterium
GATCACGTTTACGGATCACTTCCGCCTTGATAATCGTGTCGGGTAGCATCGGCATCGCATTTTCGTCTTTCTCCACGGTCACCCGATTCAAAGTGGAGATCACATCGATGCCTTCGATCACGCGACCGAACGTGGTCAGTTCTTTGTAATCAGGCGAAAAGGGGAGCAATGCGATGATGAATTGGCTGCTCGCCGTATCCGGAATCGTGCTGGGCGCGTCGAGCGACTGGGCGGCTGCGGGATTGGGGATCTTGGCCATTACCAGCGACCCGCGAAAAATCCCACGCCCACTAGAATTCTCGTCGCGAATCCGATAGTCCGCTTTGCCCGAACCATCCCCTTCGCGATCTCCCGTTTGCGCGAATTCATGTTTTACCACTTGATAAAACGGGACATAGTCATAGAAGCCCTTCTCAACCAAGGAAATGAAGCTGGCCACCGTGTTTGGCGCATCATCCTCGAAGAGTTCGACCACCACGTCGCCGCGCGTTGTCGATAAGACGACGCGAGGCAAATCGTTTTTTTCGGCCTCCTGCTTCCGCTTTTCCAGTTCCGCTTCCCACGCAGCGCGAAGTTTATCAAACGACATCGCCATTTGCCTCGCAACTTTGGACAGGCCTTCTTCGCTGGTCGGTGAGATTTTTGTCAACTGCTCTTCCGCGATCTCAAATTGCCCCGTTGCGACGGCGGCTACCGCCGCGATCGCGTTGAGTTCCGGGTCTTCGACTCCCGCGTTCAGCAATGCGATGGCCGCCTCGGTTGTCACCTCGAACCAATCAAACTCAGCACGCGTCAGTACCGAGCGGGCAACAAACGGGCGAACCTCCGCATGTTCCGGCTGCTCATTAAGCACGGGAACTGCCGCCTGGAGCGCGTCGGACATTGCATGGCGGACCGCTGATTCGTGCTCGGCCCAGTTCTCCTGCTCGCTGAACTTAATGTCTCCGCGTGCTGTGTGGAACCGATTGATGACCTCCCAGAAATCTTGCGTTGCCTGTCGCCACAGAACGACCTTTTCCTGGAATGCCTTTTCCGCCTCGGTCTTGGGTTTGTCAGGCTTCTTGGTATCCTCGTCGGGGGACTGCGCGAAACACGGAATGCACAAAAGGGCTGTGATCAAAATCGCGATCATTCGGTTTGATGGGGCCATTGTCTCCGTCACGATCTCCTATTGATGGACGCCCTGGAGAATGTCATGCTTATTTGCTGTATGTTTGTACGAGATCGATGCCGCCTGGGGTTCATCCAAATCTTCCAGAATCGAGACAAATCTTGAAGAAAACCCATCCAACCCGTGCGGAGCCACAAGCCCGACCGCCCAAAGCGAAAGCGACAATGTTGCGCGTGATCGGTGGCGATATGCGCGGCCGCAAAGTTCGGTACAACGGTGATCGCAGCACCCGACCGATGCGAGACTCGGTGCGCGAAAACCTGTTCAACTTGATCGGCATGCAGATTAAAGACGCCGTTGTCTTCGACCCGTTCGGCGGGACGGGGATTCTGGCGATTGAGTCGATCAGTCGTGGAGCGCGTCACGCGTTTGTGATCGAACAAAACCGACGAACGCTCAATCAGATTCGCCAGAACATCGACGATCTGCAACTGCAAGATCGCATCAAACTGACGCCGGGCGATGCGTTTCGCGGCTTGGGCCGCCTAATGCACGAAAGCCATCAGCAAGATCCTGACGCGTGGTGGGTGTTGTACTTATGTCCACCCTACGAAATGTTCCAGTCGCGACTTGACGACATCAATCGCATGATTCAATTCGTGCGATCGATCCACGATAGGGGAACAATTGTCGCCGAAAGTGACAACAAGTTCGAGACCGAACAACTCACCGGCGATCATTGGGATGTCCGAAAGTACGGACTAACGCAGCTCGCGATTACCGACCTAGATTGCGTGCAACCGGATTGATCTCGCCGGGCTCAAGGGCATTCACCTGTTCACCATCTTCGGGGGCTGCCGGTTGAGGCACGGCCGCGGGACTTCCAGCATCATTGAATGGACTAAATCCCGGACCAATCGCGGACGGTTTAGGCTTGGCGGCCGCATTCGGATCGACAAAGGCAAGAAGCTTTTGTTCCATCTCCCGAAGCTTCTCCGCGTAGGGCAAGTTCTTATCGATGGTTGTGTCATTGACCCCGGTTTTGACTTCGTCCATGATCGTCACCAGTTTCAATGCCTGAGTCTTCTCTGGACCATCGGACAGATTCTTGATCAGGCCGGATTTGATCTGAGCCGCATCAACGACATCACGCGTTCCCGTCAAGCCGAGATGAAACGATTCGAGTATATCGTTGAGCATTCGTCTGGCGAGGGTGATTTCAATGGTTTGAGGCTTCGCCGCCCCGGCTGGTCCCATGCCCATGCCCATTCCATAGCCCATTTCCATTCCCGACCCCATTTCCATTCCTGGAGCCACCCCCATGCCCATTTCCATTCCCATGCCGCTGCCCATCGCGCTGGCAACCGGTCGAGGCTTTTCAAAGTTTTCGATGCGATGCGCTTCGCGACCGATGCTGGCGATCATTTGATTCGCCCAGCGTTTGAGCACGGCATCGGTTGCCGGCTTGAAGTCTTTGGGCATCACCAATTTGGGCGTCGTCCGAGCCGCATAGACGAGTACCGTTTGTGACGCATCGGGCTTGGTCGGAATCTCCATGACCAGCTTGGCAACTTGCTCGGCACGTCGCTCGTTCTTCAGGGTCAGCAACGTTCGAATCGCCATCGTCTGAATCCAGCCATGCGCTTCGGGATCGCGGTCGGCGGGAGGGGCCGCGCTGGCAACGGAAATCAACAAATCCGCAAACTGATCTTGTTGTGGGGCGGGCAATGTGTCGCCGTTTAATCCAGCATGACGCTGAAGTCCCTGTAACGCGGCGACCCGCATGCCATCGTTGTACTTCTCGTCTTTGACGATTTCCAGCAAAACGGGAAACACAGCTTTCATCGCGATCGGGGGACGTCGTTCAAGCGAATTCGGTTCGCGGTCATTCAACTCTCCCATCATCAAGACGGCGGTGATTTGCGCCGGCGGGTAATAGTTCCCTTTCGCGATCGCCTCACATTCTTGGAACGAAATCACCGACAGGCCTCGCGCCACACTTGTGTTTTCACGTTTGGCGGCGTTGTAGATGTCTTTCAAGACTTCGTCTTTTCTCGCTTGCAAATTTTCAATTTCCTTCGGATCGGTCATCGATGCGAAGGTGTTGCGATAGACATTCACAAAGAAATCACGATACTTCGACAACGCCGCAGCATCGTTGATGATCTCGCCTTTGGCCGTTTTGATCTTGCGGACCAGTTCCTTGTCCGTGAACCAATCCGGATTCCACTTCTTTACCTCAAAGGCTGGCTTTGCGGCTTGTCCGTAGGCGGATGCGGTCATGAGTACCGACAGGAATGCAGCGGTCGCAACCGCAAGCATCCAGAATGCCAGAACTTGGCGAGTGCGATGTTGCTGTTTGAGCGAAGCGGCATGCGTTGCGGCGATGGATGGAGGCATCGTTTTCTCGTTTGCAAGGAAACTTCTTGGGGCTTTATGTCAATATTGAACGCGTTCGATGTTATCTTGCATCAATATTTGTCAGTTGATCTTGCGACGTGGTCGCTTTAGGCCTTGGTGCTTACGTCTCAGATAACCCTGCAACATGAAGTTGGTTATACAAGTTTACGCTGGTGATTAAGCTTTGCCCATGCTGAGCATGATGCATCCAGGCAAGACTTACCGGACAACGCGGTTTTATGGATTGATAGCAGTGCGTCATTTGTAGCGACTGATCCGGACTGGGGCAGTGAAGATCCGGTTCTCGCAATGGGACACTCGGCGGCGCAGCAGACACATCAAAGGGCATCCGTTCCCCCTTCCTGACCGACCTTTCAATTCAGAAAGCTTTTCACGGCTCACAGGCATTCAGAGCGGCCAATTGGTCCAATAGTTGCTATCCGTGCTGCGCAATGCAAATCTCTATAAATCGATTCCATCAAGTTATGCCTCTTGTCCGCAAATCGCTGTCTATTTTCTGCCTAATTGTTGCTGCCGTCGGATTTGCGGCTGAGCCTTTCGGAGTGCCGCATGGAGCGCAAAAATCGATCGGCGTCCCGCTGAGGCAGGCGATGATGGGTCCTATCGCGGCGCGGGAAGAGATGCTCCTACGCCCGACCGATGTCGATGAGCTGAAGGCTGCTCGAGAGACCAGAAAACGTCAGATGCAAGGTTTGCCAAAGGGCGGACGCTTGCCCGGCGAGTTTGAGCCGCAACGCGCCGTCCTGCTCAGCTACCGCGATTTGGCCGTCACCTGCCCGACCGTTTTGGCCGGCATGGTGCGTGAACTTCAAACCTACGTCGAAGTCGTCGTTCTTGTTTCGGACAAGGCGGAACATCACGATGCAATGCGTTTGTTTGCCGATTTTCAAGTTCCCATG
>JAWKTL010000108.1:0-4185 GCA_041399105.1 Pirellulaceae bacterium
ACTCGCCAGCACGTCGATCAAATGAAGGCTCAGTTTCCATTGCCGATGTCACACGACGAAATGCAGATGCCATCCATGACGAACATGGCCGCTCCGGCAGAAGTCGTCGAGCAACTCAGTGGTTTTGTCGCACCCTATTTGCAACTTAGTCAAGCACTCGCGGCAGACGATTTGGATGCCGCGAAGCGAGCGGTCGAGCCATTGCATCAGCGATTGGCTTCATTGCTGCCAATCGTCTCCGATGACAAATCGGTCGAAATGTGGAGCAAAGAGAAACGCGACTTGTCCGAGATCATTGCAAGATTGCAGAAGGCGAACGACCTCGCCACCTTGCGGAGCGGGTTCGCGTTGCTGTCCGAACAGATGTTGAGCCTCGAGCGGATGTTCGGCCTACCGACTGACCTAACGCTTCATGAGCTTCATTGCCCGATGGCCTTTGAAGGTCGCGGTGCCTCTTGGATTCAATCCGATGATGCCGTTCGCAATCCGTACTATGGCGCTTCGATGCTGAAGTGTGCCGACAAAGTCGAAAAGCTGTAGGCCGAAACTTCCAACATGACTGACAACGATGCAACAATCGAAAACGCGAAACGCTCGGTCCTCGGCCGGCTGATTTGGTTCTGCTTGACCAACAAGCTAGTTGTGTTGTTGCTGGTCATCGCGACGCTTGGTTGGGGCGTCATGGTCGCTCCGTTCGACTGGGACACCGGAGCATTGCCTCGCGATCCGGTACCCGTCGATGCGATTCCTGACATTGGCGAGAACCAGCAGATCGTGTTCACGCAGTGGATGGGGCGCAGCCCGCAGGACGTGGAGGACCAAATCGGTTATCCGCTGACGGTCGCGCTGCTGGGCATTCCCGAAGTCAAGACGATCCGCAGCTATTCGATGTTCGGCTTTTCGTCGATCTACATCATCTTTGGCGAAGACGCGGACTTCTATTGGTCCCGAACGCGGGTGCGGGAAAAACTGAATAGTTTGCCGGCCGGCACGCTGCCTGATGGTGTGCAGCCGACACTGGGGCCGGACGCGACGGCACTGGGGCAAATCTATCTCTACACGCTCGAAGGCCGCGATCCTGATGGAAACCCGACGGGCGGTTGGGATTTACGAGAACTGCGTACGATCCAGGATTACTACGTTCGTTATTCGTTGACGTCGGCCGAAGGTATTAGTGAAGTTGCGTCGATTGGTGGCTTCGTTCAGGAGTACCAAATCGACGTTGATCCCGATGCGATGCGGGCCGCTGGCGTGACGTTGGCCAAAGTGTTCGAGTCCATTCGGATGACGAATGTTGACGTGGGTGCTCGGACGATTGAACTGAATAAGGCCGAATACGTCATCCGTGGTCTGGGCTTCATCGAAGACATTGACGACATCGAAAAGACAGTCGTGAAGGTTACCGACAACGTTCCGATCACGGTCGCCGACGTTGCCCACGTGTCGCTTGGGCCAGCGTTGCGACGTGGTGCGTTGGACAAATCCGGTGCCGAAGCCGTCGGCGGCGTCGCGGTCGTGCGCTACGGGTACAACCCACTAGCGGCGATCAAAAACATCAAGCAACGCATCAAAGAAGTCTCACCGGGTCTGCCCACAAAGGTGCTTGTCGATTACACGAAGACGTCGGCCGACGAAGTTGACGTGTACGCCGATCGCCATGGGTTGGAAACGATCACCGGAGCGACGACCAGCAGCGACGATTGGGTGAAACATCTTCGTGGCATGCCTCAAGAACAGTGGCCGAGATGGATAACGACCAGTCAAGTCGCGGTCGTTCCCTTTACGATCGCACTGGTTTGATCTACGAGACATTGGGTACGTTGAACACGGGCGCTCTTTGAGGAAATCCTCGTCACGATCATTGTGATTCTGGTGATGGTCATCCATTTGCGCAGCTCGTTCCTCATTGCGCTGTCGCCGCTGCCGCCGTATTGATGCTTCATCGCCATGAAGACCTTCGGTGTGGATGCCACCATCGTCGCCCTGTCAGGCATCGCAATTGCAATCGGGACCATGGTCGACATGGGGATCATCCTCACCGAGAACATTCTCAAATACCTGGATGAAGCGCCCGAAGACGACAAGCTGGACGGTGATTTCGCTGCGGCCTACGAAGTCGCTGGTGCGGTGCTGACTGCCGTGACAACGACCGTGGTCAGTTTTCCCGTGTTCACGATGATCGGTGCGGAAGGAAAGTTGTTTCGACCGCCTGCTTTTACCAAGATGCTTGCACCGCAGCTTCCGTCATCGTGGCGTTGACCATCATCCGCCTGCGGCCCACATTTTGATGGGTGGCCGAATCGAATCTAAGAGCTCTTGCAGGGAGCGTGGTTTGCATTGCTGATCCTGGGCATTGCCGCGTCGATGCTACTGACATGGTGGGTCGGTGCTATTTTGACGCGCTGTCGGCCTACAAACTGAATGAAGAGAGGATTCCCGAGCGTTACCACCGTTTTGGGCCGTACGCAGCCAGTGCACTTGCGGCGTTGGTCGTCGGCGTGTTGCTGACTCAGGAGTGGTTGCCGCTGGGACCACAGAAAGGTTTGCTGTTGAACTTGCTGTTCGTCGGCGGATTGATTGGTGGCATCCTCGGGTTCTTCACCATCTTTCAACGATTCTTATACGAACCGATCCTGCGTTGGTGCTTGAACCACAAGCTAGCGTTTCTTTGCTTGCCAGCGGCGATCCTGCTTTTCGGCGGATCGGCTTGGTTGGGCTTCGACAAGGTATTCGGTTTCGTCCCCAAGTCACTCTCGATGATTGGTGTGTCTGAAACGACAGTTCGTCAGTCCGGTCCTTGGAAAGCTTCAACCAACGTGTTACCGGGACTCGGCAAAGAGTTCATGCCGCCGCTTGATGAAGGCTCGTTTCTTTACATGCCAACGACGATGCCGCATGCGTCGATCGGCGAAGCGATGGATGTTTTGCAGCTGCAGAATCAACTGTTGGTGTCGATTCCCGAAGTCGAATCAGTGGTCGGTAAGATCGGTCGCGCCGACACGCCGCTCGATCCCGCTCCCGTGTCGATGATCGAGACCTACATCACCTACAAGTCCGAATACAAATCGGACGAAGACGGTCATCGGCTGAACTTCCGCTACGACGAGGAAGCCGGCGAGTTCGTCCGCGATGACTCCGGTGAGCTGATTCTCGATCCCGCTGGCCGACCGTTCCGCCAATGGCGTGACGAGATTCGCACGCCGGATGATATCTGGCAAGCAATCACCGCGGCGGCCGAAATCCCAGGCACGACATCGGCACCCAAGCTGCAACCGATCGCAGCTCGGATCGTGATGCTGCAAAGCGGCATGCGAGCACCGATGGGAATGAAGGTCAAAGGCCCGGACCTGGAAACAATCGAGCGAGTTGCCTTGGAATTGGAATCGCTACTGAAACAAGTTCCGACCGTTCAATCCTCCGCCGTCATTGCTGACCGAATCGTCGGCAAGCCATACCTGGAGATCGACATCGACCGTGATGCGATCAAGCGATACGGGTTGCACATCCGCAGCGTACAGGATGTGATCGAGGTCGCGATCGGTGGCCGGCAAATCACAACGACGGTCGAAGGTCGCGAGCGGTTCCCTGTCCGCGTGCGTTACGCCCGAGAGTTGCGAGACGACCTCGAATCGCTCGAACGTATTCTCGTTCCAACGCCAGCGGGCGCACAAATCCCGCTCGGCCAACTAGCCGACATTCGCTACACCCGCGGCCCGCAGGTCATCAAGAGCGAAGACACATTCTTGCTCGGTTACGTACTGTTCGATAAGAAGCCTGGTGAAGCGGAAGTCGACGTGGTCGAGGATGCTCAAGCATTCTTGCAATCCAAGATCGACTCGGGCGAGTTCACGCTGCCGGCCGGTGTGACGTACACGTTCGCGGGCAACTACGAGAACCAAATCCGATCGCAGAAGACGCTGGCGATCGTGCTGCCATTGGCACTTGGGGTCATCTTCCTGATTCTGTATCTGCAATTCAAATCCGCCATCACGACATCGCTCGTTTTCAGTGGCATTCTGATCGCTTGGGCAGGCGGATTCATCATGCTGTGGTTGTACGGCACCGACTGGTTCCTCGATTTCAGTCTACTCGGCACCAACATGCGTGAGCTTTTCCAGGTCAAGACGATCAATCTAAGCGTCGCCGTCTGGGTCGGCTTTCTCGCCCTGTTCGGCATCGCCAGTG
>JAWKTL010000109.1:0-4058 GCA_041399105.1 Pirellulaceae bacterium
CCGACCGACAAAGCTCAACGCACGATCTATCTATCATTGCATCCATGCAACGATAGATAGATCGCAATTCGTTTCGTTATGTCACAACAGGTCTACCGATGGTGGATGCAGCGCAACTGAAGGAACTTCGCCGATTGACCAACGCCAGCCTAAGTGACTGCAAACGCGCCCTCGATGAATCCAATAACGACCTATTCGCGGCTGCAGTTTCAATGCTCACCGAGAACGATGTTCACGCACTCAAGAGCAGCATGATGGTGCGTTCGAGCGCCGGCCAGTCGATCAAGGATCCAGTCACCGAATCAGAACGCGAACTGATTGGTGCGCTCGAGTCGCATTTCATTGCTCAACGTACCCGTCCCGTCAACGTCGGTTTCCTGTTTGAAACTACGTCGCTGTTTCTGGCTGATTCACAATTCCGTGGCGCAGTCATCGATAGTGCTTCTGAAACACTTCGCGCCGTTTGGCGTGCGATGTCCTCCCACAGCACTGATGGATCATCGCCACAGGCGGAAACGGTCGAAACGCCGAAAGCTATATGCACCGTGGTTACAATGCCGGATCCTCAATCTGTATGGGAATGCGACTTTATCGTGCTAATGCATCCCCGAAGGCGTTTCATCTTGTCGTCATCCGCTCGTGTCATCGCCGTTTACAAACGCACAAAACACCCTGATCGCGGCGTCGCAAATATCGAGGAAATGGCTGGACAAGGAGATAATGTCCGCCCTGTCCGGCGATGGATCCACGAGAATGCAGTGTTCACGCCAACTGGGCTTGCGCAGCTTGTATTTGATGGTCAACTGAGAGAAGTGACATAACCATGCGGTTAACGGGAGCCGCCGATGACGCGGGTTTTGAAATCATAGTTTCTTGGCGGCGGCCCCGTTACCGCCGACGACTATGAAGTCCGAGTTTGGCAAGTGGCTTGAGCCACTTTTTTGCGTTTTTCTTTTCTACATGGAAGTGCCTTGGGGTAGGTGCCTTCGGCGGAGCCGCTTGTCGGTCGGTCGCTCGCCAAGCCATGGCGACCGACAAGCGGCTCAGACGAATGGCACCGGTGCCTTTGGTGGTGAGCTTCGAGGGAGTGACCGCTAACTTCGCGACGCGATGATTCAGCAAGGGGTTTGATTAAACGACTGTTCGAGGTGTCAGTGCTCTTTGGTCCTCTGGGGGCGTCGGCTTGATGGCCGTCGCGGCGCTGTCTCATTTGTCCATGCACGGTTCAAACTCGCCTGAGCGGTTTGTCCCATACTGCGGATGCTTGCCTGGAGGCTTCAGTGAGCAGCAAGCTTTCCTCCGCGAGTACCGCACATTCTTTAGGGCGATGTGTCTGAAAAGTTCTTGATCGCATCGACGGCTCGGTCGTGATGACGGCTCGGTCGGGGCGATCGTCCTAAAGCGAACTTCTCAGCATCAGGCTTTTTGTGTGCTGGTACCTTGCAAGGGATCTCTCCTTGGTGTTCATCGGGTCGTTCGGCCAACTGTCCTCCGCTGCGGGGCTCGTGAGTTGGTGATTAAATGACGCGGGTTGAGGGTGATATATTTGGGAAAGGCCCGTGGGTCCGATGTGTTACGACGATCTTACGTGACCAGACATCGCGTCCTGGTTGTCCCACGGGCCGAAGCTTTCAAAAGGGCGAGCAAGGCCGATTCGTTCCGTCGACATCAAGTGTCAGTCGGCCGGTACTGGCTTTCTTGCTCGCCCCGTGGTCGATCGTTTCTTTGTTGTCCGAGCCGACGTCTGGGTGGGACGACTTGTTGTGTTTGAAGTCGTCTTCCGTTTTGAGGGCGTCTTGTCCTTTGCTGACTTCTTTGAAGTTGTCTTTTCCGAAGCTGCCTGGCGTTCTTTGGCCGCACGACGCTTCCGCTTGTGTCGGCATTCTTTCTTGGGCATGGCGCGGAATGCTTCCTCGTCAATGGGCAGCTTACCGTTGTAGAATTTGGTCACGTTGATCATCTTGTTTGGATCCCAGTCGGTCTCGTCGCGAAGCATCGCCCAGGCGATCACACACAGTTTGCGAGCCAACGCGATTGCGGCCTTCTTCTTCCGGGTCTTTTGCAGGCCGCTGATTCTTTCGTAAACGCCCTTGGCCCACGGGTTGTATCGCAGCGACGCCCAAGCACACTCGACTAGGATCGTGCGGGCCAGTGGGTTGCCTCGTTTGGTGATCCTTCCATTACGATCCGTTTCGCCGGACTGATACCGACGCGGCACTAGACCGAAGTACGCGGAGACTTGACGTCCGTTTTCAAATCGCTTGGCGTCGTCGATGCACGCGACGAGGATCTCGGCGGTGCGAGGACCGACGCCGGGGATCGTCTGCAGGCGGCGGATTCGCTCGTCCGTCTTGCCGATTCGCTCGAGCTTCTTGACCACCGTGTCGAGCTGCTTGGTGAGTGAATCGAGAATCGTCAGCTCGATGTCCAGTTCTCCTTTCCAGAGTTCATCGGGCTCGCAGTCGGCGATCGGTTTGCGGAAGGAGTCGATCCGTTCGCGTCCGGTGTGCCATGCTTTCTCGCCGCTGGCGATCTCGATCCCGTGATTGACGAACCAGGCGCGGATCGTGTTCTTGGTCTTGTTAATCCGTTGGTCGAGCGTCTTGCGGTATTTGACTAATGAACGGAACTCGCGGTGCTCGGGCGACGGCACGTGGACACCTTTGAGTTCGCCCATCGCGGCCATCCGAGCAAGTTTGAACGCGTCGTCTTTGTCTGTTTTGCGTTCTACGTTAGCCCACCGCCAAGCTTCTTCGTTGGTGCTGCAGACAAGAGTCTTTAGTCCTTGAGATTGCGCCAGATCGCTGATCCATCCCGAAGGCCCACAGGCTTCCATCACGACGAGGTCGGCGTCACAGTTGTCGAATATCCGTTTCAAATAATCCCGTTGCGTCGCCACAGTCATAAACGAAGCTTTCCGCGTTTTCGAGTCATAGCGACACATTGTGGAGTTGAATTTCCCGAGGTCCAGTGCGACAATCTTCATAGGAATGATCCTTGTGTTTGGTGGGTGGATTGAATGTGACAGGCAGCCACGCGCTGCCCAGATCACGGGCCCGAGTCGCCAGTTTAAGACGAATGACTCCCACCCGCCAAACCTCGGACTTACATGGATTCTTTACGCCGAATGAAGCAAGCATGGAACTGAGATTCGACCCCGAGGAGATTCCAACTCTGGCCAAGGGATATGTTGCCAAAATCTCTGACCGAGACCGAGAGTTGGGTCGCAAGCTGACGCACGAAATCTTCCCGGATTATCACGCGCGAGGTTTTTTGACTCGCGAGCATTTCCTCACAGTGTGCGCGTGGAAGACCCCGCGTACCCAATCTCGCTGTGCTGCAAATTCCGATGAGTACATCAAAGAGATTTCAAAACTCGTACTCGACACCACGTGCGAGCAATTGCGAATCGAAGCCTGGACACTTCTGCGTGGCATACGATGGCCGACCGCCTCCGTCTTTCTGCACTTTGCATTCCCGCGTCAGTACCCAATTCTTGACTTTCGTGCGCTTTGGTCGTTAAGGTGTGCCGTTCCAAACCAATACGATTTCGCATTTTGGGATCGCTACGTCAAATATTGCGTGTCGCTCGCATCCGACAACTGCATCGACATGCGAACGCTTGATCAATCGCTCTGGCAATATTCAAAACTACACCAACCGTGAATCGGCGAACCATCCGATGCAACCGAGCGGCGAAGTCGAGCGTATTGAAGTGGAAGATCAACCGTCGCCGCCGGCTGATCGGTAACGTTCCGATCACCTCCCGACATGGGTGCGCGTGAGGTTGCGCTCGACATAGACTCAGTGAAATCGAGGACCCTCAGTGCGGGTGAGATTGCGCTCGAACAAGACTCACGGAAATCGAAGACGCTCGGTGCGCGTGAGTTCATGCGGACGGTGTGCTCTCAAAATCGGAGCGAAGATCGAGATCGAAGACTTGGCAAATAGTTGGCGCAGACGACTCGGATCGATACACTGATTCAAACCGACGACGAACTGGAAACGTTTCCGCCGCTGCCGACCGATCGAAACATTTCGATGCACCGGACGACCCG
>JAWKTL010000110.1:0-4018 GCA_041399105.1 Pirellulaceae bacterium
GATACAGCCTCTGCTAGTTGACGCCTCTTCTTTGCTGATTCCTATTGATGTTGCGGGCACTGATGTCGTTGGGACAGGTGACACTTATGCTTCGGGTATTGTAGAGTACGACTTGTATGTAGCAGTCAATTCCGCGCCATTCACAAAGTTCGCTACAGTTCCGGCCGAAAGCCCCAGCTATCTCTTCACGGCATCCAGTAATCACACCTACTTCTTTCGAAGCATCGCTCGCGATTTGACCGGTAATGAAGAACTCAAACCGCTCAATTTTGCAGATGCATTCACACGTGTTGCCGATCTTGACAAGCCGATGACTCAGATCGAATCGGCGACGGCCACGTCAGGCGGTTTGTTCACGGTTCAGGTCAATGGGACGGATGCCGGTGGATCGCAACTTGGTGCCATTGAACTGTTTGTTTCCGTGGACGGCGGTGCCGTATCATCCATGGGATCTGCCACACTCAGCCTTAATGGGAATGGCACCTACAGCGGAACTGGCGTGTATCAGGCTCCCGCCGATGGTGTTTCACGTACATTCGCGTTCTATAGTCAAGGCCTGGATACCTCCAATAATTTAGAGGAGTTGTCGCAAATCGCCGACGTGACGACAAGCGGCACATTCGCTGAACCGCCAAGCCTCAATGCGACCGGGATTAACGTTCAAGGGGGAGCCAGTCAACGTTCAGTGATTACCAATGTTGACGTGCTGTTCAACAATACCACTGGAGTTGATGCACTGCTGACGCCCGGACGGATTGTCGTCGAACGTTTCGGCTTGACTGCTACCAACGTTACGGCTGGTAACGGAATCGCGGTGCCGATTAACAACCTACAACAGGACGGAGGCAGAATCCGTATCGGCTTTGGAAATGCCTTGGCAGATGATGGATTCTATCGCATTCGTGTCGATACCAACGGCGATGGAGATTTTGATGACGCCGGTGAATCGTTCGAGTTTCATCGATTGCGGGGAGATGCCAATGGAGATGGGATTATTGATAGCCTTGACACGGCTGTCGTAGACAGTTTGTTCGGTCGCATGGGCGACGCATTGGAAGGCGATCTCGATGGCAACGGTGTCGTCAATCGAACCGACAAAAGCTACACCCAGAGAAATAATGTCGGACGCAAGTTAGCTGATTCGCTCAAGGCGATGCTCGATGATTAGCCGTGTTGTTGACTTCATGAATATTCCCGAGTTTGCTTCGTTTCTTTTTACCCATTGTAGATGAGCACCGCTGTGATTCGACGCATTATTTTGGCTTGCATTTTATCTTCCGTCGCGACGTCCCAGGTTAATGCCGACCTGATTATCGATGTCCAAAACGCTTCATTGAATGCACAAGGGATCGGGTTTGTGGATGTGTATTTGACGGGTGAGGTCGGCGATACGCTTGGGGCTTTTGGATATGAGTTCAATATTGCAGGAGCAACGGCGCAGTCAGGCGATTTGCAATTCAGGGTGGTCCAGCTCGATTCCGAGCAAAACGAATCTGGTCCACCGCCGTATGTTTTTCTCGGTGATACCGATCCAGGCTCTTTCAATTCCGTACAAGGTGGGAACGCGGTAACGTTGGTGGGTGGCGATGCATTGGCCTCGCTAGATAGTGTTCCCGTCAACGGCGAGTTTCTGCTTGCTCGATTAGAACTGCAACATGTTGGACCGCTCGTTGGAACAAGTCACGATTTTACCGTATCGCTGAATGCGGCATCGCCGTTTACATTTTTCGATAGGGACTTTGACCCGGGTACGAACGATCCTGGCGTGACTGACGACTACGGCTCATTCACGGCATTATCGGGAACGGTCACCGTAAGTTCTGCGGCGGTACCGGAGCCGTCTAGCCTTGCAATGTTGAGCCTGATCGCGATCGGTGGAAGCCTTGCTCGGAAAATGAGACAAAAGTGCAGCAGGAAAATTGCACCGGACATTTAGGCAGGTTCAAATATTGTGGTCTGGATACATAAATGAATCAACATTCAAAGATTCTCGCCCGGGCGCGTCAGATTCCGGATCGCGATGAACAGATTGACTTTGTTAAAAACGAGTGTCGAGACGAACCAGAGCTCTGCGCGAGAATCCTCGCCGAGCTTAATTTGGATACCATATCGAGTTCGGATTCCGCATCTGTCGAAATAGATTCAGACTTTTCCGAAGCCGGCCTCGCACAGACCCAAATTCTTTCCTCTGAAAATACCGCGTCGCGAAATACGGACGGCAGCGATGACGCGCTCCCGTTCTTATTGCCTTCAAATCATGCGGATTCGTTGGGACGCATTGGACACTACGAAGTCCGACGGGTTTTGGGACGCGGAGCGTTCGGGATCGTACTGGAAGCGTTTGACGAAAAGCTTCACCGAGTGGTCGCCTTGAAAATGCTCAGCCCCGAACTGAGCGTCAGTTCCCCGGCAAGAAAACGCTTTCTGCGAGAAGCCCGCGCGTCGGCAGCCGTTCGCCATGAAAACGTCGTCAGTATCTATTCCGTCGAAGAATTGCCCATTCCGTATCTGGTCATGGAGTACATCGCCGGGCGGACGCTTCAGCAACGCATTGATGACCAGGGGCCGCTGGAAGTTCTGGAAGTGCTGAGCATTGGTCGTCAGGTGGCTGCTGGTATGGCGGCGGCGCACGCGGTGAATCTGATTCATCGGGATATCAAGCCCTCGAACATTCTGCTGGAAGGGGACCTGCATCCTCGCGTTCACATTACCGACTTCGGATTGGCTCGCGCTGCGGACGACGCCAGCATTACCTCCAGCGGTTTGTTGGCGGGCACGCCGCTGTATATGTCACCAGAGCAAGCGCGTGGTGAAACGCTCGACCATCGTTCCGACCTGTTCAGCTTGGGGAGTGTGCTCTATCACGTCATCAGCGGTCGCCCGCCATTTCGTGCTGCCAACACGGTTGCCGTCTTGAAGCGTGTCTGTGAACACACGCCGCGAAGTTTGCAGGAGACGATTCCCGAGACGCCGCAATGGTTTTCGACCATCATCGAACGGTTGCTGGAAAAGAAGCCTGAGGATCGATTTCAAACGGCGCAGGAAGTTGCTGAATTGCTTGCAGCCTGCGAAAGCGAGTTGAAACGAACGGGCAAAGTTCGAAGCGTCACTTTGCGAACGCAATCATGGGTGGACGCAAATCAGGCGCGTCCCGCCAAGTCGGGCCGCCTGCTCAAAATGGCAACTGCCGCCGCCGCAATAGTTCTGGCGGTGTCGTTTGTTTTCTTGGCCTTACGCAAACCGCTCTCGGCGTCAAAGGTCGCTTCTGATTCTTTGAACACGCAGGAAGCGTCTGAGCGCCCTTCGGAATCACCACAGGCATCGAACCAGCTTGCAGTGGGTCAGTCCTCAAATTTGCAACCCACCGCAGCATCTGATCTGGAACGCCCCGAAGCGACCAACCTGCAATCGCTTAAAAACCGATTGACGCCGGGCGACTACGCGTTGCGGTTCGACCACGACGGCGATCTCGTCAGAATACCGACAACGTATGACGGAAGCCATCCTATAACACTTGAGGCAGTCATTCAAATTGATGAACGTGCTGGAGACGAATCAGGAACTATCATCACCGTAGGTCACGTAACACTCGAACGCACGTTCAGGTCCACCATTGGAATTGGAGTTTCACCTGGTGGGAAGTACGTAGGCGTCGAGAAGAAAAATTTAGCTTACAAGCAGTCTTACCACGTTGCTGGGGTCTGGAATGAAAAGATGCTGAGAGTTTTTGTTGATGGTAAACTATCGAATGAAACAGCGGTCGATCGCAGTTTGGAAAACTATTTGGGTGAGTATTTCATCGGAGGTAGAATCGATCGTTTCGGAAACTATTTTGCGGTATTACGTGGTGTAATTGACGAGGTTCGTATTTCAAACGTGGCGCGCTACACCGATGATTACGAACCTGTTAACCGCTTCGAGCCCGATGAGCACACGATCGCCCTGTATCACTTTGACGAAGGACAGGGAGATATCGTCAAGGATTCGTCCGGCAACGGACACGACGGAAAGATCTTCG
>JAWKTL010000111.1:0-3966 GCA_041399105.1 Pirellulaceae bacterium
ACCGCGATACTCTTTGTCGCTTCGTGGTTTTTGTTAGGAAGGGTGCTTCGGAAAATGCAAAGGGGTCAGGGTGTGCCGGGATGAAACCGGTTTTGGATAGAGAATGAAAGTTTCTTACGAAGAACGACTAGCCATCGACTTCGGCCTCCGGCGGAGGTGCGATGAAGGTAACAACGTCGTGCTGAGCGTCCGCGCGGGAGGAAGCACAGGCCAGCTATTGAGCTCCGAAATCCTCACTTTCGTGTGCCGACCTTGTCCTGACAGGGGGAAGGCAACATCACATTGTTCGCGAAAAGGCAAGAACAATGCGGACACGGCGGAGTCTGTGAACCTAGGCATGTGTGGAAAATCCAAAACGCGAGAACCGGGAGATCCCATCAGCCCCTTGCCTCACCTTCGGGTCGCTTGGGCGGTCAAGGAACCACTCAGTGGGAAATCTTGACGTGAACGCTGGTGGGAAGTCAGATGACTGCGTAGTACTGTCGACGCTGGCGAACAATGCGGCAACTGTCGCGGCGGAGTCGGTCGAGGGAAGGCGGTCACCAAAGGGAAGTGTCGATGCGGTCGTTGGTGCTCCGGACTCTGAGCCGGGTCAAGCACTTTTCTCAAACGGCTCTTCGGCCACGGCAAGTAGGGTGCTTCGGTGCCCGACCGTTCGTACCCGATGGAGGAGCCGTATGAGGTAATTCCTCACGTACGGATCTGTGCGGGGGGCCGCCCGAAAGGGCGGTCCCTACCGCGATACTCTTTTTGCTTTCAGCGTTTTCACCCTTTCAGGCACCGTCTCATCAACCAATACGCAATCGCTAGCGGCCAACCCCCGCAGCACGCAAGGCCAACTTCTCAGCGACGGTTTGAATGTCAACCTCACCTACATCAGTTATCGCCGGAGAGAACGTTATCGTGCGTGCAATTTATGCGGCAGCAAGCTGCTTGGGGGTGGCGTTGCGGGCGGTGAGTAGTGCGGTGATTGTTGTTTGACCCCGTGCGGTTAGTTCGTGGCGGTGTGTATGGGGGATTTTCTTGATGAGACCATGGGCACGAAGCAGCGATAGTTTGCGACTGATGCGGGCCGACGCGCGGCGACGATCATCGGCATCGTCGCTGTCGCCTTCAAGAATCAGACGCAAGTCGCGATTGCGAAATCCTGCGACCGCGAACTCGCCGCGACTGACTGCCTCAATTCAGTTTCACCTCCGTCGGATCGAACGGACGCAGAACCCATTGCCAACGCTTGCCAACCTGAACACGACTGTAAACTTTGTCCGTTAGCTTCTTGAGCGGCTCGTCGCAATCGAACGCTGAAAGGCCCTCGATGTATCGATCGTTGGATTTCTGAGATAATTCAGTGCGACGCGACAAGTCCGCGACACTCTTGCGCAGTGGCCACCAGTCCTTGGGGCCATCGGGATCGTTTTGCTTAGTGCGATAGACCTTCAGTCCTTTGGGATCATTGAGTGTCGTTTCCACGCGCAGCACCGAGCCGAGCTTGTCGTACATTTTGACCGTATTGCGTCCCGCACGATGCTTCAGCCGCACGTCTTCAGGATGCCGCTTCAGATCGCTGACCACTTCGCCCGCATATTTTCCATGCACAGCACCATGAGCCGGAAGCTTATGACCCAGGAAACGCATCACGTCGGGACTTTGAAAGACTTTCATCCCGCGATGGATCAGCGACGGATAGAGATCGGCGAGGCTGCTGGGATCGCGAAACGCAATATCGGTGGCCCATTCGGTCTGCTCGCTGGTCCAGTAGTAAGACAGCGGATCGAAGTGTTCATTGCCCGCAAAGAGCTGGCGATGCAGAGCTCGACGATTGCGTCTTCGTAAGTCGATCTGTTTTGTCGCTCGGTTGCGATAGATGTCATACGAGCGACATGTCTCGAGCGTCCTCAGGACAGCGATCAGGCCATTGTCGGCGACGCCTTTGTTGTTAAGCCAGGCACTTGTGCCGCCGACATTGCTGAGCAACCGCAGTGAACCTCGAAAGCGAATCCGATCAAACCCGCTGACACCCCTAGGATCTTCTCCTCGAAACGTTGTACAAAAGCTTTCATGGCACAGCCTGTCGGTGAAGGTTTAATTCATTTGAAAGAATCAAAACTTTACCACAGACGTGCCAGCCTTTTATCAGTCTGAAAAGCGGCTAAAGGAAAGAAACGCAACGATGGAGTTGCAGGCTGAATCGAAGCCATGCAATCGAGCTTCCCCGACAACATTTTTCTTTTAGCTGCCATGGTTCACTACAGACCGCCATGAGTGCAGGTCGGCCCGTCCTCGGGTCGACCCATGTGCTCTCCAGAGGCAAGGCGGTGAGACAGCTCCGATAGGCGTGGTCGAAGCTGCTTTGCGTTTGTGATGTTGTTCGGCGTATTGGCTGACCTGAGGACAGCGACGGTCTTTAATTTTGTCAACTATCAAAACGAAGTATTTTGATATTCTTTTCACGTTGAGTGGGCGATGGTTGGGGGCCAGCCCCCAAACCCCCGGGATTTTTTTAGGCATGGCGATGGTGTTCAATGATGGTTGATTTTCCAACTGCGCAGCACTAAAATAGCGGCGTCTGGTGAAACATAACGAAGCCATGTGGGGACACAACTTCTTGAGGGATAGCCAGGCCGATGGTGCGTCAATGACTCACTTCTTTGAACGCCGTCAAGTGCTCTCTTGGCGGTGTTCGTTATGATTACTTCGATGTCTGTGCTGCAGTCGTGTCAACCCACAGTTCGTCGTTGCGGATCAGCAAGTTCATGATCGTCAGCAGCTTTCGCATGCAGGCAACGAGGGCTAACTTCTTCGGTTTGCCCTGTGATAACAGGCGTTGGTAAAACGTTTTGATATGAGGGTTGTAACGAGTTGCTACAAGCGTTGCCATATACAACACTCGACGGACACTACTGCGACCGCCTGTTGTCCTTCGCTTACCGGACTTCAGGCCCGAATCGTCGTTCATCGGCGCTACACCAACGAGCTTAGATATCTGCTGACGGTTAAGCGAACCAAGTTCTGGTAACTCCGCAATGCAGGTGCTGATCGTAACCTTGCCAACGCCTCTTACGGAGTCGAGAATCTCGATTCGACGTGCATTGTTGGTATCCGAAGCGACCGCCTTGGCGATGTGATCATCAACCGATTTTTGCTGCTTTTGCAAGTTTTTTAGCGACTGCCGGATCAGCTTTTGTATCTCCTTGTCGGACGTTTGCTGAACACGATTGTTCTCTTGCGTGATCAGATCCAGAAGCTGTCGACGCCGCGTAACGAGTGCTTCAAGCTTCTTCTCGGTATCCGATTTGGCAACGTGCGGTTTCGGATTAACGACTTGGCCGTAGTAAGCAATGCACATCGCATCAATGGGATCCGTTTTCGCATCGCGTCCGATCCCTTTGGCAAAGTCACGCACGCGTCTTGGATTGACCACCGCGACGGCAATGCCACCCTGATGCAACAATTCAACCAGCAAACTTTCGTATCCACCCGTCGCTTCAAGCACGACAAGAGTTTGGGCTTTGTCTTGAATCTTCTGAATCAACAGTTTGGTGATTTGCTCCTTTGCGTTCTCGATTTCAACACTTGGTCCTTCGGAACTCCACGCAACATCGAGCTTCGCTTTGGAGACATCAACACCTACCACACACGAGTAATCATTCTGAGTCATTTTCATTTGTTTCCCAGCCTAGTAAAATGCGAACTTGCCTGAGCAGTTCAAGCGACGGTTCGGGTTAAAAAATGAACGGCTGGCGATCAAGCTGTCCTACGGTCTCAAGTACCAAGGCCATGACGATCTACCAACCGTTTGCCGCTCCCTAATGCATTGGGGAGCGGCGACTTTTAGAATTGTAGACGATCGAATTCAATCAAGATTTCGGATGCGTTTACGGCTCTCCTGATAGATACTAGGCCGACCTACTGGCGTGTCGCCGAAGGATGCTGCGACATCGTAGGCTGGCACGTCCTCGGGTCAGC
>JAWKTL010000112.1:0-3814 GCA_041399105.1 Pirellulaceae bacterium
ACGCCGACTTCACTTAGCCGTGCGGCAAGCTGATCGCTTGAGCCGACAAAGACACCTTTGGCATTGGCCATGACCAAAGCCTCGCCCATTAGCAAGCGGTACTCGCTCCAGAGCTGCAGTTCCTTTGGGAACTCACGTATCCAGCCGAGCTTCTCGACAACACGCCCGTGCGTCGCCGATTCGCTGCGGGTTAATTCATGCTCGACCATCCGAGCCCAATCGATCAAACGGCCCAAGTCCATAAAGCGTGCCTTCTCTTTCTTGCGAGGCGGCAGCAGATGATCCAGTTCGGTTTGTTGGATCGCTGCGGTGGTCTTGCCCAGCTCGGAGGTGAACGCTTTCCATCGCGGGTCTTTCTGTAGCCGTCGCTTGAGCAGATTGGCGATCTTGTGTTTGATGTCGTCCAGATGAACGCCGGAAAAGCCCACTTTTTGCAGGCTGGCCACGCCGTGGTGCAGTTCGGCGGCTGCGTCACTGAGAACCGCGATCGGCATGCCAAGCGACTCCGAGACGCCAGTCAGTTGCTTGCTCACTTCTTCCTTGTCCCGCGTGCGTGTCGGTAGTACCGCGAGAACGGTCATGTCCTCGCGCCGCAAAGGTCGGTCTTCGGGTAGCTCGCTTTGGCGAATCCCCAGCACGACCAGGACGAACATCTTTCCGAGCTGAACACTGTGATCGACCATCCAGATCCAATCGTCTTGACGAGTGGCCTCTTTGAGAATCGCTACCCCGTTTCGGCAAATCCAGCTTCGCACCACATCGCGCGAAGGAACCTTCAGCGGCAGGTCGAAAGTCGCGGCAACGAGTTCAATGACCTTGGGTACCGCTCGGATGCCGACGATCATGCTGAGCTGACAGCACAGGCAAATCATCGCGGCGCTGAACTGATGTCCCGGAAGATTTTTGTGTTCGATTGGTGTCGTAGTCGACTGCTCGGAGAGGCACTGGATTTCTCGACGAAGCTGCTCATTGAGTCGTTGCATTTGATGCAGTTCTCGCCGGGTCGCCTGGAGCAGACTGTTTTGTTGATCGAGCTGCTTTTGAAGACGTTTCGCTTTTTGCTTCCAGCGATCCCGAGAAATCCAAAAACTGCGACACAAACATCGCCAAGGTGACTTGAACGAGTCCCAGCAAATCGGTGAAGATACAGCCACTGTTACGTTCCTTCGTTTCGTGGGTTTGAACACAAAACGAATACGTTGGGGCGTAACAGTTCTACAAGACCAAAACTACCGAAACTCTCCAGCTAACCACCGTTTCACCATCCCAGGGTGCCCCTGACATTGATGGTTTGGTGACGTATGTGCGGAGGCACACGAACCGATTCGTCGTCGACAACATCAATCCCGCCGGTCAATTGCCGGAGCTTGTTGGCGATCGAAGTTCGTGGAGAATCGCTTCGTCTTTGAAGGCTAAGACGTTCCGCAATTCCGAGGGAATCGAAATGGTACGCATCCCCAGTGGGAATCGATTGCGGTATGCGTATGATGCGGCAACGCAAGAGGCGCACGAAGTGAGCGTGTACCAACCGGATTTCTTGGTGGGAAAGCACAAAGTCACCGTCGGTCAGTTTCGGCGATTCGTCGATGCAACGGGATTTCGTACCGTGGCGGAGCTGGCAAGCGTCGGCGACCTGGACGGGCTGCTGCGGGCTCGGGTTCCGAGAATTGAAGGGGGTGTTGAGCTATCGGAGCGTTTGCCGCAATTTTATGGTTTGGGACTCGTCGTCTCTGAGGAAGGAAAAAGCGTCGAGCAAGACCGAAAGTTCAGTTGGCGAAACGTTGGCTGGGAACAGTCCGACGATCATCCTGTACTGAACCTCAGCGACCAGGATGTCGCTGCGTACTTGAAATGGTTGTCCGAGAAAGAGAATAGAAGCTATAGGGTATGTGATTTTTCGGAATGGCAATTCGTCTTGTTCGGCTCTTTTGAAAACTTTAGTCAGATGGAAGCTGCAAAGCGCGAAGAAAGTTATCGCGAAGTCGCCAAACGCGAACAGATGGACTGGTTGCGTCTTCGACCGATCGAGATTAACGGTAGTCGTGTGGGCATTGATGAAGACGGAAACCTTTTGAACTGGGAGGCGGTTGCCTTCAATGGTTCCCACACGACGACGACCGTGATGCGAAAGAGTCACCATTCAAGTGGTCTCGTTGGCCTCTTTTCAAATGGCGGTGAGTGGATATGCAATGATGCGAGCGAGGGCGACATCGCGCCAAGCTGCCAAACGTTCGGAGGAAATGGTGTTTGTTCCGCCCGCCCGGGACCAAACATTGAACTCATCGGATTTCGAGTTCGGCTTGTCGAAGACTGAACGCATCGGCGAGCGGTGAGCGGTCGCAAGTTTTTATCGAATGAACGCGAAGATTTGGGGCAATCGGACGTTTATATCATCAAGAACGACCTTTCCCAATAATTCTTTTGAACAGCAGTTAGGATTACCATGCGAGCTATCAATTACTCACCAGCGGGTATCGCCTTGCTAGTCTCTTTGTTCATCACAACGCGGGTCCATGCTGATCCGTTGCTTGATCAAGGTCTGGAAAAGATGGCCATCGAGATCAAGAGCTTCCTTGATGACGAGCGGCTTCCGAAACAAATGATCGTGGGAGATTTCTCGGGTGCGCCTCGGCTGAAGGCCAGCGGTGGAGTCGAGATCAGTCGCGCGATCGCGCAGCAATTGGAAAAGGTTGGCATTGTGGTTTCCGACGACGCCGACTTGCAACTAATGGGAAGCTTCAAGCTAAAGGAGGCGAAAGCTCAACCGCACGACGATTTCGAGTCGCTCGCACTTGAGATTGAGGCTACGATTTTGGATGGTGAGGATGAAGAACTGGCCGAGGTGCCGATTAGTGTCTTTGGTTCGGTGGCACTCCAGATCGCAGGCCAAACGGTTGAGGTTCCACCCAAACTGCCTGAGAGGCAACGTCAGGAAAAGCTGGTCAGCCAAACGAAGAATCCACCTACAAACATCGACCAATCGAGGACGCGTCCGAGTCAGGACAGTCCGTTCGGCGTGGAGGTTCTCGTTCGCAATGGCAACCGGCTTGATTCTCGATCGCCACGACTTGATTCGCGAGGACGATCCAATGTCGATCTGCATCTGGGCGAAGAGTATGTCGTTCGTTTGTACAACGACGCAAGCTTCGAAGCCGCCGTCACGTTGACGATTGACGGAGTGGACATGTTCATTGATGCCGAGGATGCGCCGAAGGACAGTCGCCTGATTGTCTATCCGGGCAGACATGTCGACATTCCCGGTTGGTATATCACGCAAACCAATTCCAAAGCTTTTGAAATTGGTGGCTACGAGGAAAGTGTCGCCAAGCGTCAGGGAAGTTCCAAGAGCGTCGGCACCATCAGCGCGACGTTTCGCGCATGTTGGGACCCCAATGGTCCGCGTCCAGCGGATGAACCTGGCGGAAACGCCAAAGGTGGAAAAGCAACAAAGCAGGGCAGAGATATCAGTAAGAACTACGTTCAGCTCATTCGCGACTTCGGTGAAGTCCGTGCCGTTGTCAGCGTTCGCTACGATCGATAGACGATCAGACCGTTGGAAAACGTTTCCCGCAGTCACCGGCGGTATCGAACTGGTGGCGATCGTTGTCGACATTGAGATCAAGAGAAAGATCGCTCAACCTCGAGGCATTTCATTGACTTGGCGATGGCGACAATCATCGGACAGCGAACGGGCCAACGTTCCGTTGCCTGCCGACGAACTCGAGTTGTCCATCAAAACCATCTACGGCAAACCGACAAGTGATGTCATGCGAGCGATTGGCAAGCAAGCTCTTGCTGGACGGGAAGAGATTTG
>JAWKTL010000113.1:0-3691 GCA_041399105.1 Pirellulaceae bacterium
CACACGAAAGAAGGTCTTCCTGTTCGGCCCCGAGCGAGCCGAGTTGTCGATTCAGCGGCTGGAACACTATACGGGGACGCGAGTCGAAAATTTTCAGCGGTATGTCTTGTTGACCAATTATCAAATGCATATGGACGCTTTCTTGGAAGCCTATCCAAACGCCATCCGTTCGATCCGCCCCGACGTACAAATGCCGACGCTGCACCAAGCGACGGAAAACAACGATGGCCTGACGTTGATCAATATTGGCGTGGGGCCGTCGAACGCCAAGAACTTGACCGATCACATCGCGGTCTTGCGTCCCGATGCGATGATCATGATCGGTCACTGCGCGGGGGTCCGCAATCATCAGGAGATCGGCGACTTTGTGCTGGCCTCGGGCTACATGCGGGCCGACCGATTGCTCGATGACTTGTTGCCTCCGTCGGTTCCCGTAGCGCCTAACTTTGTGCTCAACCGAAACCTGGCGAAAGTGCTTGACGAACAGCAACTTCCCTATCGGTTTGGCGTTGTCTATACCACGATCGATCGCAACTGGGAGTTGACGCTCCGGGGAACCTTGGCCGATTTGCGAGCCAGCCGCAGCATTGCGGTCGACATGGAATCGGCCACCGTGGCGGCAAACGGCTTTCGTTATCGAATACCGTCAGCGACGTTGTTGTGCGTGTCCGACAAACCGTTGCATGGCAAACCGAAGCTTCCCAGCCAAGCCAAGACCTTCTACAAACAAACGAAGAATCAGCACTTGGCCGTGGCCACGGCGGCGATTGAGCTGGCTCGGCGCGAATATCCCGACGGATTCCCCAACAGCGATATTCGCGCGATGGACGAACCGCTGCTCGGTTGCTCGTAAACGAACAGTCGACCGTTCGTAAATTGTTTTCAATTCTCAATTCCAATATCACAGGCGGTCCATCTTATGTCTGTCGTCAATGTCTTCGATTTGCTGACGTCCAGTGCCCAATCGCCTACGTCCGATGTCGTCGTCCTTGCCGGGGACGATCCGACACTTCGCGTTTGGGCGATGCATCGAATCCTGGGCTTCGATCAACCGTCGGGTGAAGAGAGCGACACGGTGCAGCTTGAAGGGGAAACCTGTCCATGGCAGGACGTTCGTGACGAACTGCAAACCCAATCGTTGTTCGCGATGGGGCAATCGCGGGTCGTGATCGTTCGCGAAGCGGACAAGTTTGTTTCTAAATTTCGCTCGGAACTGGAAGCGTACGTCGGCAAACCTTCGTCGGTGGCCAAACTGATTATCGAAGTCAAATCGTTTCCCAGTAACACGAAACTTTACAAAGCGGTTTCCAAGCAACATAGTGTCGTCCAATGCTCGATCCCGAGCGGTTCGGGGCGGAGCACGAAGCCGGACATGGGGCGATTGAAAACGTTTTTGTGCGAGTACGTTGCACCCAGGCACTCTTGCAAACTGCAGGTTGTGGCGGCGGACACGCTGATTGAACTTGCGGGAACGTCGGTCGGGCTGTTGGACACGGATATCGCGAAATTGGCGGTCTATGTCGATCCGGGGGGGACCGTTACCGAGGCGATGGTTCGCAAATACGTCGGGGGCTGGCAAAGCAAGACGACATGGGAGATTATCGATGCGGCAGCCGAAGGGAATGCGGGGGAAGCGCTGAGGCAGCTTGATCATTTAATCGCGGGGGGAGACAAAGCGATCGCTTTGCTTCCGCAAATCGCTTGGTCTTTGCGACGATTGGGGCTGGCGGCGGCGGCGATTGATCACGCCGAACGCTCAGGAAACCGGATTCCGATGGGGGATGCCTTACTGCAGGCGGGGTTTCGACCGTTTGATCTGAAGAAAGCGGAGGCGCATTTGCGTAAACTGGGGCGTCCGAGAGCGCAACGGATGCTTGGTTGGCTGCTGGATGCTGATTTGAAGCTGAAGGGAAGCCACAGCACCGACGACCGATCGAGATGGGTTCTTGAAGAGCTGTTTCTTAAGCTGGCTGGTTAAGGAAGCGGCAACGGTTTGGTCAACGCTTGCGTGTTGCTTTCGGAAGTAGCGAAAGTCGCGTAGACTTTCGGCGATTTGCTGGCTGATCGAAAACCTTAAAGAGTTTAACTTCGCTTGTTCATGCCCTTCACCATGCACTGATGGCCGTCATTTTCATGTCGGAATTCGCGCGGTGGACACGTTGACAGATAAAATGCTCCATTTGTACGATAAGGGGCTTCAAATGGGTTGCGAACACAAAATCGCCCCTTACCAATACCTAGAGCGACCACGTCGCAAGATCAACTGAGAGACATTTGCGTGAGATATACGTCACGTGATCAGAAATAAGGTGATTCGCTTTATTTAACGCGAAGGCATCATTTCGGACCACGCACGGTATAACATTAAACGCATTCATTATTGATACAGATCCCTTACCGGCATACTTGAGAAATTGTCATGGCCGTTCCAAAACGCAAGCATTCCAACAGTCGCACCAACAAGCGGCGTTCACACGACCACCTCAGCACCAAGCAGCTAACCAGTTGCCCGCAATGCAGCACCGTGATCCCGACGCATACGATTTGCCCAAAATGCGGTAATTATATGGGTCGAATCCTCGTGGAAGAAAAGTCTAAGTAGTATTCATGGTCTCGCTGAGCGCACAAAAAATTGGCTTTCTGTTTCCTGGACAGGGGGCGCAGTCGGTGGGGATGTGTCGCAGCCTGATTGAATCGCATTCGATCGCGCGGGACACATTCGATCGCGCCTCCGCCATCCTTGGTTACGATTTGGCGGACATCTGTCTCAATGGACCCGATGACAAGCTTTCCGCAACGGTTTACAGCCAACCCGCGTTGTTCGTTAGCAGTATGGCTGCGATCGAAGTCTTGCGGTCGACAAATCCCGAGCTGATTGAACGTGCGACGGTGACTGCCGGCTTGAGCCTCGGCGAGTATACAGCGGTCTGTTTCGCTGGCGGATTGGACTTCGATTCCTCCGTCAAGCTGGTTCAGCGTCGCGGACAAGCGATGCAAGCCGCCGCCGATGCCGTCGAAAGTGGGATGGCAAGCGTCTTGGGAATGGATGCTGAAAAGCTGGCTGGGCTGTGCAATTCCGTTCGGCAGGGGGATGAAGTCTTGCAGGTCGCGAACTTGCTGTGCCCGGGCAACATCGCTGTTTCAGGACATAAGTCCGCATTAACGCGGCTGGAGCCTGCGGCGGCGGAAGCGGGAGCGATGAAAGTTGTCCCGCTGAGCGTGGCGGGAGCTTTTCATACGCCTTTGATGCAATCGGCGGTGGAAGCACTGACCGAAGCGTTATCGGAAATGCCCATCCGTGAAGCGAGAATCCCGGTTGTGTCCAATGTGGATGCGAAACCGCATACATCGGCCGACGAAATTCGCAGCCTGTTGGCTCGTCAAGTCGTCAACCCGGTTCGATGGGAGGATTCCGTTCGGCAAATGATTGCCGACGGAGCCGACGGATTCCTTGAAGTCGGGGCCGGACGTGTCCTTCGTGGAATCCTTCGCCGGATCGATCGCAAGATGCCCGCCGAAGGGTTTGGCGACGAAGCGTAATCTTCTCGCATCCTTAATCTTTCTGAATTTTTCAATCCATCTTTGCCTAGGGCGACCACGTCGCAGGATCAACTGAGAAACATTTGCGTAAGATAACATCAAACGCGTCCATTTTTGAAAAGAATGCCAAGCCATGAAACTTCCCATTTCC
>JAWKTL010000114.1:0-3416 GCA_041399105.1 Pirellulaceae bacterium
CGCATAGGCCGGAGGCCGAAACAAAAACTGCCGGGGCCGTCAGGCCTCTTTATACCCCACATCTCTATTTCCAATTCCAGTAGGATTTTGCTAGCTTGGAGTTGGTAGGCAAACGGGCTGGGCGGTGGGCCGGCCCTGAGATGCCAGGCGCGCGTTGGTGGCGCGACGCTCGTTCGTTCCCGGAGTCGTCATGGAGGACGTGAAATGGAATTGTCATGGGCTGAGCATGAGTTGGAGAGTCTGGATTTAGGAGATCAGCGACGCAATCGGCGCGCGAAAATCATCCTTGAGGACCTTGGCCACATTTGTGAGTCGCAACCCGATGCCGCGAAGAACACCGCCTCGCTCAAAGCCCAATATCGCTTTATCCACCATGAAGAGAATACGCCAGAGGCCATTTTGAAGGCTCACAACCAGGCTGCGGTCCAACGCACGACGCAGTACAAGTACGTGATCCTGGCGCAAGACACATCGGACATGGATGTGACCAAACCGGATCATCAGGTGGCAGGAGCGGGACCTCTGGAGAGCGACGAGAAACGGGGCTTTTTCGTGCATCCTCTCTACGCCCTGACCGAACTAGGGTTGCCGCTGGGGATCGTGGACCAAGTGATTTGGACTCGCGAATCGATTCATACCGATCTCGATCGGGACGAGAAAGATCGTCTGCGCAAACGAACGCCATTCGAAGCAAAGGAAAGCTGCCGCTGGCTGGAGATGTTCCAAAGCGCCGAGCAGATCGCCCGTGCCCATCCCGAAACTCATTACGTCGTCGTCGGCGACAGCGAAGCGGACATTTACGAGATTTTCGCGGAGGTTCCCGACATGGCGGACAATTGCGATTTTGTGATTCGAGGTTGCCAAAACCGGGCGGTGATTGATGACCTAGCGGCCAACGTGGACGCGGTCTTGGCCAATAAGACGGTGCAATATTTAGAGGAAGTCGAGATCAGCGAACGCGTCTCGAAGCTCCCCGGCGAGACACGTCCGCGGCGTAAATCGCGTTCAGCTCGAAGCGCCACGCTCGGCGTGCGTGCTTCCCAGGTAACGATTCGCGGCCCCGCTCGGCTGGGCGGAAAGTTATCGGACGTGACCTTGAATGTTGTGGAAGTCGTGGAACAAGATCCCCCGGCGGGAGAAGAGCCGATTCGCTGGGTGTTGTTCACCACGCTGCCGATCGACTCGATCCCGGCCTTGCAACGAGTGATTTCCACATATACCCAGCGATGGCAAATCGAACTTTATTTCAAGACCCTGAAATCGGGTTTGAAATGCGAGAAACTCAAATACGAAACGCTGGACCGTTACTTGACGGCGTTCGCGTTTCTCATGATCGTTGGGTTTCGAGTGGAGTACCTCAAAGGTGCCGCGCGGCAGGACAGCGCAGCAAGTTGCGAGAAATACTTTTCCGCCGACGATTGGCAACCGGCGTACTACGTCTGGAATGATGGCGGCGAACTTCCAGCGGAGCCGCCGACGATTGGCGAATTCATGCTGTTAGTGGCCGAATTGGGTGGTTGGCAGCGAAAGAAAAGTCAGGGCCCGCCCGGTTCGATGACGATCTGGCGGGGCATCCGCCGCATGGAAGCCTATGCCGATGCCTTTCGAGCATTCAAAAAGGCAAATCCGAAATGTGGGGTATAAAGAGGGCTCGCGCCCCAGGCTATGCGCTATCGCTGCTTCGCAGCTATGCGTTATCGCTGCTTCGCAGTTGTGCGCTATCGCCGCTTCGCAGTTGTGCGCTATCGCCGCTTCGCAGCTACGCGAGGTTAGCGGCTTGCCACCAAAGCCATATCGGTGATGCAAGTCAAATTCTGCAAACCCTGTCATGTACCCACCCGAACCGACAGATCGCTCAGATTCGATTCCTTACGGTATTCGTCCTGCTTGTCTTACTTGGGACTTTATTTTCCGCTGCGACCTCCCAGGGGAGCGATCGCCCAAATGTATTGTTTATCTATCTGGACGACTTTGGATGGCGTGACGCTTCCTTCATGGGCTCCGACTTTTTTGAAACGCCGCACCTGGATGCAATGGCCTCCGAATCGATGGTCTTTACGAACGCTTACGCATGCGCCGCCAATTGTGCTCCCGCGCGTGCCAGCCTGATGTCGGGGCAATACACTCCCCGGCATCAGATCTTCAACGTTGGAACCGGGGCGCGTGGGAATCCGAAGTATCGACGATTGAAGCATGTTCCAGGCGTCGACACGCTCGATCCCAAGCTTAAGACATGGGTGCATTGTCTAAAGGCCAACGGCTACAAGACGGCGATGATCGGCAAGTGGCATCTCAGCGACGACCCTTCACCGTATGGCTTTGACATCAACATTGGCGGCTCGCATTCGGGAAGCCCTCCACGCGGTTATTACCCACCGCATAACGCGCCGGGGTTGAAGGATGCCCCAGCCGACGAATACTTGACGGATCGTTTGACCGACGAGGCAATGAAGTTCATTCGCGAACAACAAACGCAGCCTTGGTGCTTGTATCTTTCACACTTCGCCGTGCATACACCGCTGCAGGCAAAACGCGAACTGCTTGCTAAGTATCAATCAAAACCGATCGGCGACCTGCATCAACATGTCGTCATGGCGACCATGATTCAGGCGGTTGACGATGGCGTCGGACGCATTGAATCGTTGCTGAACGAACTGAAATTGAAGGAGAATACAATTGTCGTCTTCTATTCCGACAACGGAGGGCTCGCCGCGGCAACCGACATGCGTCCTCTGCGCGGTTCGAAGGGAATGTTCTACGAAGGGGGCATCCGCGTCCCCTTGTTTGTTCGCTGGCCAGGAAAAATTCAGCCGATCGCCGACTGTTCGGTACCGGTGATCGGTGTCGATTTGTATCCCACGCTGTGCGAGCTAACCGGCTCGCGAGTCCTCGACGCGTCACAACCTCTGGATGGGCAAAGCCTGCTGCCTCTATTGCTTCCGCAACAGAATCAGCGTTTCGATGAAGACCGTGCTTTGTTCTGGCATTTCCCCGCCTATCTGCAAGCTTCGCGACAAGAAGGACTTGAGTCACGCGATCCGCTCTTCCGTACAAGACCCTGCGGAATCATCCGGCAAGGAAAATGGAAACTGCACGAATACTTCGAGGATGGCGGGCTCGAACTGTATGATCTGGACACCGATCCGGGTGAAACAACGAACCTATCGACACAACAGCTCGAAACAACAAGGCGGTTGCAACAAAAGTTGATTGCGTGGCGACAGGCGATTGGCGCGCCGGTTCCGCTGACCAAGAACGATCAGTTCGATCCCGTTGCTGAGGCAAAAGCGTTGCAACGATGAATCGGATCGTCGGACAATGATGGTTCCTGATCTCCTAGGATTTCCCTAGAGCGACCACGTCGCAGGATCAACTGAGAGACGTTAGCACAAGACAACATCAAGCGGGTTCAGCAT
>JAWKTL010000115.1:0-3174 GCA_041399105.1 Pirellulaceae bacterium
CAGATCGGGCCGTAGAGGCAGCCGCATCATGGAACAACTTTCAGAACTTGGCCAGATCCAATTGCTGCACTTCATGTTGGTGCTGACGCGGTTGAGTTTGATGGTGATCGGAATGCCCGCCGTCGGTGCGGGCGTGCCGCGACGGATCAAAGCGATGCTTGTGTTGGCGATGACGGCGATGTTGATGCCGTTGCTGAACGAGATGACCGTTCCCCGTATCGACAATCTGATTGATTTGACCATCGCCCTGGCGCGCGAAGCAATTGTCGGCGTTTTGATCGGCTTGGTTGTTCAATTGTTGATCTCTGGGTTACAGCTTGCCGGAGAGCTGATCAGTTCGACCGGTGGAATGCAGTTGGGGGCGGGGGTCGATCCGCAAACAAAAGCCGCGATGCCGATCCTTGGCAATCTGATCGGCATGCTGGTGACGGCGGTTTTGATCGGGATCGGCGGGCATCACATGATGATCGACGCGCTGATCAACAGCTTTGCCACGATTCCTCCCGGACAAGTGCGCGTCGAGATCGGCTGGATCGAGCTGTTAACGTATGAATTGACGCAAGGGATGGCGACCGGTGTTCGCGCGGGAGCGCCCGTCGTGACGGCGTTGTTGCTGTCGAATTTGATTACCGGCCTGCTGAGTCGAACGTTGCCTCAGTTGAACATCTTGGCGTTTGGTCTAAACGTCAACGCTATCGCGATGCTGGGCGTTTCCTCATTCGCGATCGGATCGATAGGGATACTGTTAGAGAGCGAAGTTTATGATCTGTTCGCACGACTTGAAAAACTGATCGCGACGCAGACGCGGTAGCACCTGAAAGGCTTGGCAAACCAGCATGGCTGAACAAAACGGTGACAAGCGGTTTCCCGCCAGCGAACAGCGGCGGCGCAAGGCGCGCGAGCAGGGACAAGTCGTCCGCAGTCAAGATCTCGCTTCGGCCGCGCTACTGCTGGCTGCCTTGGCGGTGATTGCGAACTTCGGACGTCCAATGGTCGCCGAACTATCCGAACTGCTTGCCCATTCGTTGGCCGATTCCGAAGTTGAAGTCTTCACGGTCGACAGCGCCAGCGGCCTGTTGTCTCAGACCGGCTATTTTACGCTGCTGGCCATCGGCCCGATCATGATCAGCATGTTTGTGTGTGCCGTACTGGCTCACATCTTACAGACGGGTCCGCTGCTGTTGCCCGACAAATTGTTGCCGAAGTTCAGCAACATCAGTCCGATGCAAGGACTCAAACGCATCTTTGCATTGCCGAACTTCATGCGACTGGCGTTCGGAATTTTCAAACTAGCGGTGATCGCCACTGTCGCTGGCTTTTGCGTCGTGCGATGGTATCAAGCGATCTTCGGAATCTCAGGGCTTGGCGTTGCCGCGGTCGGAAAGATGATTTTCGACGCCACGTTCTCGACGTGCCTTTGGATTGGAGTGGCGTTGTTTTTATTGGCCGCCTTCGATTTCGCTTTTCAATGGTGGAAGCATGAACAAGACATGATGATGACCGAACAAGAAATACGCGATGAAATGAAAGAGAATGAAGGAGATCCGCAGGTCATTGCCCGACGTCGCCAAGTGCAACGTCAACTCGCCATGCAAAGAATGAACACCGACGTACCGGGGGCCGACGTGGTGGTGACCAATCCGACGGAACTTGCGATTGCGATTAAGTATGACCCGGAAACGATGGCCGCGCCGATTGTCGCCGCAAAAGGGGCGGGGCTGTTGGCGCAGCGTATTCGCCGAATCGCGTTGGAACACGGTATCGCGATTGTCGAACGCAAACCACTGGCTCAAGCACTGTATAAACACGTCGAGATCGGTCATCCCGTGCCGCACGAACAGTATCAAGCGGTCGCCGAAGTGCTTCGCTACGTCTATCAACTGGAAGGACGTGAAGCACCAAAAGCCGCGTGACGCAGGGCGATCCGCAAAGGGCGACAACGACAAGTTCGCTGGTCTCCGCCCGAAGACATGGCGATATTGATGCACTAGGGGAAATCTTATTTCTTAGAGGATGCGTGGCGATCGTTCATCAACGAACTTGGACCGCATTCAATCCCAGATGCAATCTTTTCTTAATAACGAAATGAAGTTGCAATAGTTTTGAAAGGTAGTGTCCGCATTGCTGCGTTCGATGTCATCACCCTTGGACCTCTTCGACTGCGTTCGACGTCCGATGTAGGGTTCGCTGCCAGGTATTACCGGTCGGCAGCATACTTCCAGCTTCCGTATATCCTCAATCGGAAGCTGGAAGCCGACGCCACTTATGCCAGGCCGGTCCTAGGTCGCAAGGTCTTCGCCTAGCGATGCAAAAACGAGATCGAAAGCCGCCAAAGCGTCTTCTTCGTCATCATCGATTTCGTTTGCTGCGGGGAGTGGATTCATGGCTGAATCGCCTCCGATCGCGTTAAGGGTGGATTGTCGGTTCAGCCAATTGAACACGCGCAAAGCATCGATCCCAGTGATGGCGTTGTCGCCGTTGACATCCACGAAGAAATCATCATCAAAACGTTGTGCGGCGAGCATCGAAGGTTCGGTCGCGCTGAGCCGATTCATCACAATCAATGCATCGAGCGGCGTGATCTCGCCATCTTGATTGACATCGAGCGGGTTCGTTTCGTTCCGCCAGATGCTGCTGTTGGCGACCGATTTCAACAGGAACGACGAACTGGAAAATTGCAATGGAGTGCCGCGATCCGTTGCCGTGACCGTTATCGACCACTCGCCCGCTTCGGGTACCACATCGCTGTGAAACGACATCGTCCGTGCATCGAACACAAGCCATTCAGGCAACGCTGAACCGTCGGTCAAGCGTGCGTTATAGAATAGCGGCGCATCGGAATCCGGATCGATAAACGAATTCTGATCCATCTTGAATGAGAACGGTTTACCGGCTGTGGCGACGAAGCTTGGCAGCGTTGCCGTGGGCGTCGGGGCGGCGTTGTTCGGCGACACAACAATCGGCGAACCGGCGACATTCAGCGTAATGACGTCAGTCGTGTGCGGATTCGGGACGATTTCGAAAGCCTGAAACAGGAAACGCTGGCCCGACGGAACGAAGGGAATCGGAACAAAACCGCTGGTTGTACCATCGATATTTCCTTCCGCCAACGCCGAGAGTTTGGCGTTTGCGATATCAAGAGTCACGCCGTACTGAGGCAGGACCGTGGTTCCG
>JAWKTL010000116.1:0-3168 GCA_041399105.1 Pirellulaceae bacterium
AAGGTTGTGGAAGGACATTCAGCGTGTGGGTTGCCGACAAGGTCAAGAGACTTTTCATCGACGCCAACGGCCTTTGGGATTTCCTTGATCAGGCCACCAGAAGCGGGAACAAATTCCGCTCGTTTGGCAAGCTGGAAAGTTTCTTGAGTGATTCGGCACCTTATCGAATCTGGAAACGTTTTCTCAAGGCACAGGCGGCCATCCGGACGGCCTTGACCAACATCTGTCCGCCGCCAAAGCAATCGGCGGGCGACGATGCGAAGGGCAGCTCGTGTTCTGCAGCAGCGACCATCGCCCATCTTCAAGCAGCCTTCAAGGGCTCAGCACTCAGTCCGATCGCTGCCTTCCAAGCCGCGACTCAGCGTTTCTTCATGTAACGCTGTTTACTCGCCTCGCCGGTCTCGATCAAGAAGCCGGATGCTCCGAGTTTCGTCTTTCCCGACCGACACGACCGTCACAAAAAGTCGTCCACCGTTGGTGTCGCTAACGTGTCTTGTGCCGATTTGATGTCGCACCGTCGGCCGACCAGACGTCGATTTTCGGCCAGCAACACAAGCCGACGATTGAGTGAGTCGGCAACGCTTTTACATTCGTTGTAGGTCGGACATTCGACCGTTTGGTTTCACCTCCATTGGCCTCACTGACAGGAGCACACATGCAACGTCCATCGATCTATCTCAAAATGCAAGTCCTCGGAGCGATCGACATCGCCGAAGGAGAAACACGCGACGCGCGGATCAAGAACGTCGCTCAAATGACGTTCACCGACGACCAAGGCAAGCCGCACCAGTTCACGTGGCGAACGATTCAAACGTGGTACTATCGCTACAAGAATCACGGCATCACCGCGATGGAGAATCGTTCGCGGTCGGACAAGGGAAGCACCCGCAAAGTGACTCCCGAGGAGGTTCTTGAAGCGATCAATACGGCGCTTCCCCACTTCCACGGCAAAACGCACAACAAAACCGCCATCTACCGGTTCTGCATCGAGAAGGGGCTGCTCAATCGAAACCAGATCGCGCCGAACTCCTTCCGGCGGATGGTCAATAAGTACGAACTGCTCAAGGAGGACGCGAGCGAAATCAAGAGTCGCCTAGCGTTCAGCATGCGGTACGCCAACCAACTCTGGCAAGCCGACACGATGTTCGGTCCAACGATCAATGGCCGACCAGCCAAGCTGATCGCCTTCATCGACGACGCCAGCCGTGTGCTTTGTCACGGCGAATTCTTCTTTGAAGAGAACGTCGATTCCATGGTTCGGGCCGTACGCACCGCCTTCTACAAACGGGGCCTTCCCGAACAGTTGCTGGTCGACAACGGATCGATCTACTGTTGCCAAGAGATCACGCTGATTTGCGCCCGAGTCGGTTGCATCCTGCGCCATACGGCGGTGCGAGACGCCGCCGCAAAGGGAAAGATTGAACGCTTCTTTCGCCGAGTCCGCGATCAATTTTTGATCCGCAACCTCGATCTCTCCTCCATTGAAGCCTTGAACAAACAGTTCACTCAGTGGGTCGAACAGGACTATGCCTAGTGGTCGGACGTCCCGGCACCGGCAAGAGCGTCATTAAGGAATCGCTTCGGCAACTGCCCGAGAAAGAATACTTGATCGCCACCATCGCTCGCACACTGCACACTTACACCAACACGGTGAAGATCCTTTGCGAAGCGTTCAAGATCGAGTTCGAAAGCTCGGCATTCAAATGCGAACGCAAGCTGATTCAGCAAGCCTTCGCTCTGAACCGCTCAGGCAAGATGCTCGTCACGGTCATCGACGACGCCCATCTGATGGACATGGAAAACCTTCGTAAGTTGCGACTGCTGCTTGAGGACTTCCCCAAGAACCATAACCTGATTCTGGTCGGCCAAGTCGAACTGCTTTCGAGCTTGGATCTTGCCGTCAACGGGGACATCAAGAGCCGCGTGACCTACTCCGTCATCACGCGCCGACTGAACGACGACGCGATGCGGCAGTTCATCGAAACCCAGCTCGATCGGATCGGCCTGGCACACAACACCTTCACCGCTGGTGCCACCGAACTGATCATTCGCACCGCCGATGGCGTCCTGCGTCGATGCCGCAATCTGTGTCTGGCCTCGATGCTCGAAGCGGTCCGCGCAAAGTCGGGGACCACCATCGACATCGACATTGTCAACCGTGTGCTGTTGCAACCCCATTGGCAAAAGGAAGTCGACCTCACCGACTTCTAGATCACACCAACAATGTAACCCTTCACCCTTCAAACTTCCCAACATGATCACCAAAGATCTTCTGCGAGCGATTCGCAACGACTTACCAATGCGTTTAACCGTCACTCGACTCGGCCAGCACGGGCCGATCTGCAAACAGAGCGACGGCTATTTCCGTTTTCAGTGTCCCCATTGCAGCGAACTCAGAGCCACCGTGAATCCAAAAAACAACTTGGCGCATTGCTTCAGTTGCGGCAGGAATACCAACAATATCGACCTACTGATCCTGTGCGGTCACGACTTCCTCCCCGCCGTCACGATCCTCAAAGGCTGGCTCGACCAATACCGTCGAGACCTGGGCCGTGTTGAGTCGATACCTTCAAGTTCAGCACTGGGGTCGCAAGAAGCACGGCAAACGCAAGAAGCACTAGAAACGCACGTCTAGCGATTCACTCGCAACATCAAAACCAACCAGCAAACCGCAATGCGACCGATCCCGATCGGTCGCATTTTCATGCGCTCCAAGCCTCGCCCCATCAAGCACAATGAAAACACCCTCCCCAACTTCTCTCCGCACTCAAAGCACCACCGCACTCTACGACGACAAATCGGCCAACCTTCAATCATTCGATTCACACGCTCCCACCCCACATTCGCCACCCCTGGCCCGAGCCAGCCAAATTCATCCCCCCAAGCTTCGCCACGGTTCTCCAGAATTCACAACACCTCGGCCGCACACCCCTCAGTGGAACCAAAAATCCCTACAGTCACAATTCGGCCACAACTACGACATCAAACAGGCCGGTAACAGGTAAAGGACCGAAAGAACAAGCAGCCGCGAAGTAGTTGGAGAAAACGCCGTCTGGGAGGAACCCGTGCGGCGCGGCTTGCGTGCTATCAAACCCAATTCGCTGCGCTCATTGGGTTTGATAGCACGCAAGCCTGGTGTAGGCAGGAATGGAAGCAAATCGTAACAGT
>JAWKTL010000117.1:0-3162 GCA_041399105.1 Pirellulaceae bacterium
GAAACCTGAGTGAATGACGACCTCTCAAATCGTTTGAGCGCTGAGGAATCGGAACGCCTGCATGATCTGTATGCCGAGTCGTTGTTGCGTTTTTTGCAACGAATAACGGGCAACATCGACGACGCTCAAGATTGTTTGCAGTTGACATTCATGATTCTTCAGCAGAAAGGGGGGAGTTGCTTGCCTGAGGCTCGCAAGGCATGGCTGTTCCGCGTGGCGCATAACGAGGCCCGGAAGTTGTTTCGCGAGCGGGATTTGCGACAAAAGCAAATGCGACGGCACGGAAGCGATCTTCCCATGGAGCGATATGATTTGCCGCTCGATGGCGTTTTGCATCGGGAACGAATTGCGGAAGTTCGGCGAGCAATGGATCAGTTGCCGGACGATTTACAGACGATCGTCCGTTTAAGGATTGTGGAAGGATTGCGGTTTCGCGAGATCGCCGATCGATTGCAGTTGCCGCTGGGGACAGCCTTGAGCAGGATGCAGCAAGCATTAACCAAGTTAAGTCAGAAATTAAAGGAATAGCACAACCCGAGTCGCCCAGCGGCTTGTTTTTTGTTCCGGAGCTTCAATCCATGATGAACACCTTCAATGTTATTTTGTACAAACGTTTTTCCGTTGCCCTTGCCATGTGGTCGATCTAAGTGAATCATTCATTCGACCCGCACCAAACGGCCCAGTGCCAGCGATACTTACTCGACGCCCTCTCGGCGGATGAGCGTGAATCGTTTGAGTCTCAATGGGAATCTTCACCCGAGTTGCTCGATTGCTTGGCGGTTCAGGCCGCGTTGATTGCCGATCTCGGTGAAGCTCTGACGGAGGAAAGTTCGACGATGGTGGTAAACGTGGTTTCCAACCATGCTGAACTTGGCTCGTTTCAAACGGCGGAGTTTGCGGGCGGGGGACACATGCTTGCCGGCTTGGCCGGTTTAGCGGCAATGATTCTTTTCGTCTTCTGGAGCGGCGGTCGTGTTGAAACGTCCCCGACGATAGGCGTTTCGTCAGCGAAGGCGGAACAGATCGAGATTGCTCGCGTCTGGGCGTTGTACCGGTCGACCAGCGTGCTGGACGTCGCCGAGTCAAGTGGCGAGATGCCCGTTGTCGAAGTCGACATCGAGGTGTTCGATGAGCCTCCCTCTTGGTTAGCGCTCGGCGTGGCTGAAGCATACCGCGATGACGATGCTTCTTTGATACAGGAGGTCAGCGATGACGCAACCTAGCGTTCTTACCGCTGCTGCTTGCGGAATGCGTATCGCGTTGAATGCTTCGGTTTTTCTTGCCGCGTTCGGTCTTGTGGCGTTCCTGCGGCATGAGTCGCTTCGGGCCGCCCAACCCGATGTCAATCGTGTGTTGATTGCGCAATCCGAATCGCCCGCCAGCGCCGTTGATGACGAAGGCGAACGAATGGCGGAGGCCTTGGTGGATCAACATTTGCCTGAACTCAAACCAGTACTTGCGTCACTGAAGAAACATTCCAACAAGGAATATCGAAAAGCAATGACCGATCTGGCGCGGACGTCGCGACGCCTGCAAAGTCTTCAAAAACGGGACGAAACGGGATACGAGATCGAAGTGGCTTATGTGCAATGGCAAACACGTGCCGACCTGGCTCTGGCCGAACTCGCCATCCGCGATACTCCAAAAACACGCGATCAACTGAAGCAGGCGTTGATCAACCGTGAACAGGTCCGCATGGATCGGATGAATCATGAACGATCGCGATTAATCCAGCGAATTGATCGTATGCAGGAGCAAGTGCTGCGACTGGATCAGCAAATCAAAGAGTCTCAGTCCGAAACTGTCGCACAGCAAGCTTTTGATCAAGCGACGCGACGGTTGAAACAAAACCAAACGCAGTCAAAAAAGAAGACGAAGCCCCTTTCCAACAAATGAACTCGCAAGTAAGGAAGAAGCAGACAATGCATCCGATGGGTATGTTGATACGTCGCGTGGCCGAAAATGAGGTGATTCGCTTCATGAAGTGCAAAGGCATCACTTCTTCAGACCACGCACGGTATAACCGCGCAATCAGTCCTTTTTGAGGACAACAGCAATCGCATTACCGCTGCCGCTGTGATTCGATTGAATCGCGAATCGGCTGTCGGTCTTGCGAGCTTTGCACGCTAGATCGATTTCAAATCCAGGGTCTTTCGCATCAGCATTGACCGTGGGGGGGACAAGACCATGTTGCAAAGCCAGGGAGGCAACGGCGAGTTCCATGATGCCACATGCCGCGCCTGTATGACCGGTCGCTCCTTTGGGGGCTGTCACGATGGCATTGGGAACCAAATCGGCATGGACTTCCGCATCGATTTGGTCCATCCGCGGATCACCCATGGCGTGGCATACCGCAACGCCAATGTCCGCCGCCGAAGCGTCCGCCGCTTCCATGGCCCGACCGATCGCTTGGCGCAAACCTTGCGCCGATCCATGTTGGCCGCTTGGAGGAGTGCCGTAGTTGCAGGAATATCCCGCCACATCGGCAATGATCTTTGCCCCACGCTTCTTTGCATGCTCTCGAGATTCAAGGATCACCGCGGCCGCCCCTTCGCCACCTACCACGCCATCGCGATCGACGGCAAACGGTCGACTGCTTGCCGTCAACGGATCTCGTCGGGAGCAATACTTGAAATTCCCCAAGTAGAGCAAACGCGGGAGACTGACCCGTGTGCCGGTCGAACAAACGACCATCACGTCTGCGGCATCTCGCTGAATCACACTGATCGATTCGATCAAGGCCGACAGCCCCGAGGTATCTCCCATCACGATGGTGTTGTTCGGTCCCAGAGCTCCCAATGCGATCCCATAATGACAGGCGGCCATGTTGGGAAGATACTTCAGCATCCACAGCGGAAAGATCTCCTTCATCGCCGACTCGCCCCACAGATCGGGTTGAAAACGGCCTTCTGGACTGCTTCTGGCAACGGTTGAATAAATCTCGTCCGGTTCGCCGTAAAGCATTTCCGAGCCGAAAACCGTCCCCACCCTTTCTTTCGCGACGCTTTCAATATCCAGTTCACTGTGCTGCGTCGCCATCGAACAGGCACTGAAGGCGGTTTGCAGTTCGCGACACATCACCTTCAGCGTTTTGCGAGGCCGAACGTATGCTTTGGGATCAAAATCGGTCAATTGCCCGCCAAAGGTATGCGGAAGCATTTC
>JAWKTL010000118.1:0-3094 GCA_041399105.1 Pirellulaceae bacterium
CACGGCGAATCGTCCTGCGCAATCGGGGCCTGATGAACGAAGCGACCATTCATGAACGTCGATGCGGTCTGGTCTTCAATGTCAACCTGAGTCCGAATGAATCCATACCTGGTCGTATCGTTCAGCGGAGGGGCAAGCGGCTGCCGCGACAACTCGCTACGCGGGTCGCCAAACATCAGCTCTTTGTGGTTGTAGACCAGGCCGGTCCAGTGGCCTCCAACAATCAAGTGCGACTCGCGATAGCCAAATCCCGTTGCAGTCGCTTCGACTGAATAATCGCCCAGCAACGGTGATTGAAAGAAAAGCAGCGCATCGCCATAGTTCGACAGATTACGGTAACGGCCTTGTTGCAGTTCCCATAACGTAACGGGAAATCCTTCGCCATGTTCGAAGGCTCGTTCCAATTCCACCAAATGCCACTGATTGGAATCGTCGTTGCCTGTAGTCCCGATATGAAACGGCATCGACTTTTCCTCCGCTTCCAGTTTCGCCGCAAGGGCGACCAGATGGCGCAAGTCGGCTTTGCGGTTGTACTCGGCGCGGTGTGCATAGACCGCAAGTCGAAGAACTTCACGAACCAAGGGCAAACGATTTTCATGATCGATCGCCGTTTGAGCGAGCAATACCAAGCCGGCGGTTGAATGATTCAGCAATTCCGGGCTCGCTTGCAGCTTCTCCAACCACTGCGTGAGCAACGTGTTAACAATCTCGTCATCATCCGTTTCGATTGCGAGTAAGGCCAGCAAGACGTTGCGATTTAGCTCTTCGGTCGGTATCCCGGGCGGACACGCTTCAATCATCGACCGCAGCGAATCGGCGTGATTCAGCTCGCTCGCCAACCGAATCAACTCTGAAGCTGGGGAAATCACACGAGCATGCTTGTGAGTCGATTGGTCCCCCTCGGTTCCCAGCAGTACTGCGTCCGCTTCACCTGGAGCAAAATCGACCGTGACTCGAAACCGAGCCGTCGACCGATCGGGGACAACCCAAGCTTGCAAGATTTCATAACGCTCCTGAGGCGAGGCTGAAGCCGATCGCTGAAACACCGAAAAGCCCGACTCGGGAACGTGCTGTTCATTGAACAATTTCGCCGCAACAGCCGAATCAGATTTCGCTGGAACGGAAGCTGACGTCGGCGATTCTGACAAGTCCTGGCTATTGCAGTCGATCGTCATCAACAGCAGTGCGCCGGCGACGCAGTTCCAACGGCGTGCTATGGCGAGAATCCTTGTCAGCCGCATCCAAAACTTTGCATCAAATCCTTCAATCCTCGCACTACTTCGTTGTTGGTTCGAGCAGCCACTGGGAAAGACGTTTCAAAGTCGCCTTTACGCCATCAGTTGCCGAAGATGTCGGTTGATTCGCTCGAACTGGATCGATCCGACGTCGTATTGGCCATAAAATTGCATCCGCTCTAACCTCCAAGCTTACAAGCGTCACCGAACAGGTCATGTTTTCTCCCGCGATGTTGTACATGCGAAGGCCTCCGGCGGCGATCTTTCCTGATTCGATCTTCGCCCGGTCGAGATAGCGAAAGCTGTTTGAATTTCCGTCAGCGAACAGCCCATAAATAACGTCGTCGCGGCGTAGGATTCGCAGGCGACCAGCGGTCGATTCATCAACGCGTGTCGTGTCGCTCACCCAATCGACACCTCCATGCTGATTGACCGTGTTGCGTGCGAACACAATGTGCTGATGTTCATTGAGGCGGTCGCGACGTCGGACGACATCGAGTCGATCACGCGAAGCATTCGCGAGCGTTATCGCCACGCCGACACCGCTATGCCAGGTCGGTTTCTCGTCGCCGATATCCAACTCTTTAAAAGTTAAGACGATATCAAAATCGCCCTGAATCTGTCCCGTCAAGTCGATGGTGACGGAGTTGACATCGCCGTCATGTCGCAAGCGAATGCCATCTGGCTGCTGTGCGAACGACGCCACGCCTTCTGATGTCAAAAAGGACGATAATGGCACGCCTCGTCGAAAATCGTGAGACCATGATGCGGGCAAGCGTTCGGCCGTCGCATTCCATGAGGCCAATACTTGTGAAGCCAGCGGTTGTTCGTCGAGCATCGGAAATGCACGCGGCCAATCGCCTTTCAATTTCGCATTGCGAACGCGAACGCGAGACTGATCGCTGTAGTGAAAGAAACCGAATGTTGGCGATTCGTCCAACTCAAAATTGAACGCCGCGACCCGCTGATCGTTCAACGACAGTCCAACATGGTTCGCCTCGATTTGCAGTTCAGCTCGATTCCAGCCTTCCGTTAAAACGACCGAACCGTTTGTATCAGCGGAAAAGTCGACCAGTCTGACGGCATTGTCGGGACGCAATGTCGAGCGTTCATATCGACCATCGGTTAATTGGTGCAGCCAAATTCCCTCGGGTCGAATTAAAAACACGGATCGCCCCAAGCAGGGATGCACCATGCACTCTCCCTCTTGATATTCAAATTCGTACGATACGGTTGCGTCCCATGTGAGGGGCCGAACGTAGTAGAGCAAGTTTTCGTTCCAGCAACCCAATGGATCGTCGGAGCGTTCGCTGGTTACAATCGAAACTCCATCCGCATCGACTGCCGTCGTCCACGTTCCCAGCCCCGAATTGGATTCCGAGTCGTAGTAGCTTGACCAACCGCGCAGTGAAGGCCCAGAGATCAAACTCAGTTCGGTGGGAATCGTGGGAGAGCCGACAATTCCCAACTCGGATATCTCCGCCTTCGTCCGTCGCCAATTTCGCACGGCGACCCAGGGTGCTGAGGCTTCATTTGCCGAATCGACAAATATCTGTCGACCGTTGAAATAGTGCGTTGCTCCCGTCGCGCTGTTCTCCGCGCGCAACCGAGTCCGCGAACTGATTGGATGCACGGGGGGCGATATCTCGCTGTGCCGCTTTCCTTTCGCGAATTCGCTGACTCCGATCTGTAAATGGTCCGGCGTCGGACGCGCCGCGATTCCCGAAACCATCAGTTCACCGAATGTTCCCGAGCGGGTTGCAATCTCGCTGAACGCTTCGAAATCCCCTTGAAGTGGAGATCGCAGCGACAGGTAATCCATTTCATGCCCCGAGACTTTGAACGCGCCATCACCTGTG
>JAWKTL010000119.1:0-2849 GCA_041399105.1 Pirellulaceae bacterium
TTCCCCAGACCATCGCTCCTTTCCGCCGTCCGCCCGCCTGTACGCGGGCGGACGGCGGAAAGGCGGGGCATCTCGGGGCCTTCTTTCTAGCTATCAGTCTACTTCACCCATGAGGCGAACTCATGGGGTCGTTCGCAAAGCTCAGAACGCCAATACTGTGAGTTCTGTTTATACGTCGCGTGGTCAGAAATGCTGCCTTCGTGTTAAATGAAGCGAATCACCTCATTTCTGAACACGCGACGTATATCTCAACGAACCGTGTCCCACTTCAAAATCTGAACAATAAACAATGGCGCGATGCGACGAAGGTTATCGCTGTGAGGTCTGTGGCGATGATGTGGAAAACATCAGCGACAGCGATCTCTATTTGAGGTTCGTCATTGGCGAACTGGAACCTGAGCGCCTGCACACGTCCCCGGAACGGCATATTCGTTGCAATCCGGTGCTGGCACAATTCATCGTCCATCCGATGTTCACGCCGGTTCGGTGTGACGGCCCGTGCGACAAGCAGCTTCTCGATCCGGAATATGTTCGTCGCCGCGAAATCCTCGCAAGCAAAGGCTTTGACCGACTGCGAGCCATCGAAGCTGACGGCCCTGAAGGAGACATCACAACCTATCCGCTGCCCGAGGTCATCGATCGCTACCGATAGACGTCAGCGCTGGATGGCGACAATTTCTTCGTCCAGCAAGGCCCAGACTTTGTCCGACGGCTGTCGCGAAATCGTCATCGCCCCTGTGAACTGCCCCAGTGCGGGAAGGATCAAGTTACGCTCGGTCTGCCAAAAGCAACGATATCTTCCGCTGATATCTCCCCATCGGATCTGCACGGCGGGATGCAAATGACCGGCGATTCGAAACCGATCCGTATCCGCCGCCGAATCCGCCGTGGAAGGAGCTTCATGCAGCAGTTCGATCTTTCGCAGCGATAAGCGGTCGTCTTCCACATGCATCCGCCAGTCCGCAGGCAAGTCACCCGCACTGCGATCATGATTGCCTGAGACAAGCGTTATCGACAGAGTGTGATGTTGTTCCATGAATCGTTGAAACAGGTCAATCACGTCTATTGCCAATGCCGACCGATTGTGAAACAGGTCGCCCAGAATAACAAGCTGTTCCGCCCGGCATCGTTGGAGCATTGCCGATACCCGAGCAAGCGTTTGACGCGATGCGCCTCGTGGAACCCCCAATCCCATGCGTGAAAAGCTTGCTTCCTTTCCCAGATGCAGATCGCTGCACAACAACATCGATTCACAGGGCCAATACATTCCTCCCTCGATCAGAAGCTCGAACGTTTCGTCGCCAAAATGAATCTGCATTGCGCTTGCGTCATCCCCTAACCAACGTGACGTTCAGATCCCGCCTGACCGTCGATCCGCCTGTGTCCAACGCGACAACAGCGTCCCGCCCATCCACGATACACTCATAAACATCGCGATGCCCAGCAGGGTTGCCATGCCGACGGCGGCGAAGGCTTCATCAGCTCGCAGTCGATCCATTCGCTGCGGCACCATGAAGCCCAAGCCGTGTCCTTGACTGCTGTTTCCCGCAAAGAATTCTCCCACGATCGCTCCGATCACCGCCAACCCGGCGGACGTCCGCATGCCGGTCACCAGATCGGGAATCGCATGGGGAATCTGAAGTTTGCAAATCGTCTGCCAACGTGAGGCGTTATTGAGTTGAAAGAGTTCCAACAAGCCCGCGGGAACGCGGCTCAGCCCGGCTGTGAAATTCGAGATGATCGGAAACAGGCTGACGATAAAAGCGATCAACACCACACTTCCAAACCCCGGACCACGTGTGTAGGTGATCAACGGCGCGATCGCGACGATCGGGACGGTTTGCAAAATAACGGCATAGGGAAAGCATCCCAATCGCAGCAAGCGGAACTGGCTGAACAGGATCGCAATGACCGCCCCGATCACTGTGCTCATGGCAAAGCCGCAAACAGCGGCCCGCGCCGTTAACCAAGTCGCTTCGGCCAGTTCACCGCGAATTCGAATCGCCGTTTCGATGACTTTCCATGGATACGGAACAAAGTAATCTCTGATTCCACCGAAATACTTCGCCGCCGACCATGCCGCCAATAATACGAACAACGCGACCAACATCGGCCAAAGGTTGGACGTGGCGAGCGCCAAACGCTTCGTCATCGCTCACCTCCGCGAAGCTGGGCGACGATCTTCTCGACAATCTGGTTGAATGCCGGCGTCGTCCGCAGCGAAGCCGAACGAGGGTATTCAAACGGTATGTCGAAGACCTCCGCGATCCGCGCTGGTCGATCGGTCAACACGATGACACGTTTGCTTAAGAAGATCGCTTCGCTGACGTGATGCGTGACGAAGACCCCCGTCCATTGCTGATCCTTCCACAAACGCAAGATCTCTTCATTCAAGCGACTTCGCAAAAGATCATCCAGCGCGGCGAAAGGTTCATCGAATAACATCACCTGCGGATGTGTTACAACGGCGCGAGCCAGCGAGACACGCATCCGCATGCCTCCCGAAAGCATCCTCGGGAATTTGGCAGCGTCGTCGTCTCGCAGACCGACCAATCGCAGGGCTTCTTCGGCCGCTTGATACGACTGGCGACCAGACTTGCCGGCCAATTCCAGCGGCAACACAATATTCTCAACGACCGTTCGCCACGGCAACAACGTTGAATCTTGAAAAACGTAAGCGATCTTTGGACGATCCATCGGTCCATCGGAAAGACGCAACTGGCCGCGCGTCGGTGATTCCAAGCCGGCAATCATTCGCAAGAACGACGTCTTTCCGCATCCGCTGGGACCGACGATCGCAACCAGTTCCCCCGCATCGACACGAACGCTCAGCGAATCGATGATCGCTT
>JAWKTL010000120.1:0-2703 GCA_041399105.1 Pirellulaceae bacterium
CGAATGCATCGGTCACGCGAGTTGCGTAAGCCCATGCGGCGCTCATCCACAAATACTGCTTGTGATCGGTGCCGTCGACTTGCTCGTCGAAGTCGAACGATTCAACCTTCTTGAAGTCGCCACCGTAGGGCAAGCGTCCCAAGACATTCGGCAGCGTCAAGGCGACGTAGCGGCTGTCTTCGCTTTCACGGAAGCTTCGCCATGGAGCATAATCGGCACCTTGGAAAATCTTCGCCAAGTCGCGGGGTCCGCTCAACTCGGTGAAGCTGTTCATGTTGAACATGTTCGGGTCGGCGGCGGCCACGAACGGTGCGTGTCCGGCGGCGGCAACGTTGCTGATCAGACGCAGCAAGTTCACGTCGTCGGCGGTGCGACCGAAGTGATAATCACCCAGCAACATACCGTAAGGTTCGCCGCCCAACTGACCGTACTCTTCTTCATAGCACTTGCGGAACAGCGTGCTTTGATCGAACTCGACAGCCTTTTCCAGATCCTTCCGCAGTTCGTCCTTCTTGACGTTCATCACGCGAATCTTCAAGCCGGTTCCGGTTTCGGAATTTTGTGTCAGGTAATGCAGGCCGCGCCATGTACCTTCGAGTTTTTGGAACTCGTCGCTGTGCATGACTTCAGCCAATTGGATCGACAAGCGGTGATCGATTTCAGCGATCCAGCTCGTGATGGTGGTGACAACGTCCTTGCTGATCGTGGTTTGTCCGTCGACCACTTTACGAACGAACTGTTCGATGTAGGTGGCGTTGCGGTTGCGTTCGCTGTCATCCAAAGGTCGCGTTTGATCAAGAATCTGATCCATCAGCGACAGTTCCGCTACGGCGGCACCGCCGGCGGATTCGGTTTGTGTGCTACTCATTTATCAAGGTTCCAATGTATAGACGTGATTGTTATGTAGAAACGTTTCTCAACGCAGCCGACTACTCGGCGTCGCCATCATTGCCCAATTCCGACGCCAAGCTCTTTGCCGCTTCGCTGTTTTCGAGAACTTCCGTCAACAGTTCCTCGAGCTTGTCGTTGCCTTCCAGCTTGCCCAACAAGTTCGACAACTGGGTTCGCATTTCCAACAGCTCTCGCAGCGCGGGAACCTGACGAGCCACTTGCTCGGGCTCGAAATCCTCCAGTGAACGGAAGCGAAGATCGACCGACATTTGCGTGTCATCGTCGGTCAGTTTGTTGTCGACGCGCGCCGAAACGCGAGCGTTGCTCTTGGCGAGCACTTCATCGAAGTTGTCGCGATCGATTGGTACGAATTTACGTTCCTTCAATGGTGCGTTGGGTTGCGCCGGCTGCCCGGAAAGGTCGGCCATCACGCCAACGACCAACGGCAACTCCTTCGACTCCGTTGCGCCTCCGGTGTCAACGTCGTAGGTTACTTGGACACGCGGACGTCGAACTCGGTCCAACGTATGTTGTCGACTATCACTCATCGATTGCTCCCGATATGAAAGCGAGGTTAAAACGGATGCTCCTACAAACACACGTTGCAGCGAACATTTACGCTAAAGCTAATCGTCGGTCCCTGACGCTTCGTCATCGTCTCTGGACAAGCCCAGTTCGCGATGAAACATTTCCAATGTCGATTCTTCATTGACCAACTGCCGCATCAGCTTGGGAAACGGCAATTGGCCCAATTGCACGGCGCGCCGAATCATGAACGGAATCGGACTGTGTGGTTCGATCTGCTGGAGAATACGGGCCGCTTCGGAAAGTTGTTGATAGGCCTGGGTCCGAAGTTTCCGCGATTGATCGACGACCGCCAGCGGATCATCTTCGGCAAGTTCCGCGGCGACTTGCCTGGGCCTCGGTTCGGGAGCTTCTTCAGCATCCACGATGTCACGCGATTCGAACTGCGGCTTCAAAACCGCGTCCAGCCACTGACGTATGACTTTCAGCGACTCTTCGAGATGCACGAACGACGGAGCGTATTCGTTCATCCGATCGGTCATCGCCTGATGCAGCGAGGCCAGTTCGTCGATGGCTTGGTCCAGCTCGTCGGAGAGCTGACAGGCATCCTCGACCGTCACTTGGCGGATCGCCGCCGCGATTTCCGCACTCGTCAAATCGACGGTCTGTCGCGTCGCTGACATCAAACTGAACTTGTGCTCACCCGCCTGCAGGATCGGAAGGTTCCTCAAAACCGAGGGAATGCGAGGCCCTCGATTGGGATCGTCGAGCAGGTTCTCAAGCGGCGAGCAGCGTGCGTCCGGATCGTCGGGGTCGAGTTCGGGAGCCAACGTGTCCCAAAATTCTTCAACCATCCGACGCAGTAAAATGAATCCGTCACGCAAGCCGGCGATTCCCCAGTGCTGCATCGCCGCTTCGGTTAGATGACAAGCAATTCGCAGGTCCTTGGTTTTTTCGCACAGGGCTTCGGTCGCCAGCATCGTGATCGCGGTCCAATCGACGCAGTCCGCTCCGCCATCCTTATCTTCGTCATCCGGATTTGCTGAACGCGGAGGATTGCGGAGTTCGGCAAGCTCCGCTCGCAGACCACGGGCATACGCACGTACATCGCCGCCTGGACGATCTCCCGCAATAGGATGCAGCAACGCGTCGATATCGAAAGTTGCCGCCGTGTTCGCTTGGATCACAACAATGGTCCTGTGATGATTGATGATTTGATGGACTCGAAAGCATTTAAACGCGTACTGACGAATGCGGACTCGTCGTTCAGCGTGCTTGGTTGTCCAT
>JAWKTL010000121.1:0-2506 GCA_041399105.1 Pirellulaceae bacterium
AACGTCTTACGCCCCCGCGACTTCCCAACCTTTACGATACTCTTTGGTCAGATACTGATCCGCTTCGGGGCAGTTGGTTGCCTTCAATGAAGCGGCATCCCATTGCAATTCCTTCCCGGTGCGGTAGGCGACATTTCCTAGCAGAACCGCTTCGGTCAAGGCACCGGAGTAATCGAAATTGCACGTGGTCGGCGAACCTTCCTTGCAAGCCTTGATCCATTCGGCATGGTGTCCAATCGACGCGGGGATCGTTTGCTCCGGCGGTTGAAAATCAGCAAACTTTTCTTTCGGGAAGAGCTTGTAATTTCCGTAGCTGGCGAACATGTGCCCTTCGGTACCGACAAACATCACGCCGCTACTGGGAACGCGTTCTCCCGCAACTTCGCGTGGCGTGAGATTTCCGTCGTACCATGTCAGTCGAAGCGGAGCCAAATCGCCGCGGGCGGGGAACTGATAAATCACCTTCAATCCCAGAGGGCACGTTTCAGGGTGAACCTCGGGTCCCTCGGCGCGACACGATGTTGGGTGTCGCAAGTCGAGCGCCCAGAACGGCAAGTCCATGTAATGGCAAGCCATATCGCCGAGCGTTCCCTGACCGAAATCCCACCAACGACGCCAGTTTGCTGGATGATAACGTCCGGCGACGTAAGGTCTTTCCGGTGCCGGACCAAGCCACAAATCCCAATCCAACGTAGCGGGAGGTTGTTCGCCACCTTCGGGTCGTTCACCGCCGCCCCAGCCTTTACCGACCCAAACGTGAACATCGGTCACATCGCCCAAGACGCCGGACTTGACGATCTCGACCACACGGCGATAGTTGTCGCCGGCGTGGATCTGCGTCCCCAATTGCGTCGCAACCCCTTTAGCTTTCGCCGCTTCGGCGATGATACGGGCTTCGGTGACGGTATGGGTGAGTGGTTTTTCGCAGTAGCAATGCAATCCCGCGTTGATCGCGCGAATCGAAGCGGGAGCGTGGCTGTGGTCAGCCGTTCCGATAACGATCGCATCGGCGCGATCGGCTTCCTTGTCGATCATCTCTCGGTAGTCGCGATACAACGTTGCGCCTTTGAACTGAGCCGCCGCTCGGTCCAGGTAGTTCTTGTCGATATCACACAATCCGACGATGTCTTCACCTTTGACTCCGTCGATATCCGCCGCAGCGCGATTGGCGGTGCCGACGCACAGAATTTTCAACTTGTTGTTGGCGGATGTCGACTCTTCGGCGGGCACTTCGCTCCACACACCATGGGAAAGGACCGCCGCGGCGGCACCGGACGTTTGCACAAAGCGTCGTCGATTGAAAGCAGTTCGTTTTGTCATCGGCAGTCTAATTCCAAAAGCGAGGAAGGAGATGTACGTCTCGCGGGCCGAAATGAGATCACTTGCTCGATACGACGTGACTGGGTCATTTCGGACCACGGACGGTCTAAAGGTGGGTCCAACATGCGGGCGACAAGCATCCGTCGACCGCGATCCCATGATAACGTAAATTCGCCGACGTGTGGCGGGAAAAGCGGAATCGAATTCATTTCAAAGTCGCTGAATCCCTGATAGTCTGTTTTGATAAACAAGCATTGATGACGGATTGTTGGACATAGAATCTGCCATCCGATTCATAGGCATCCAGGTATTGCTTCCGTTGCGCTATCGAAAGCAAAGCTGTTTCGTCGACGGAGAGCCAGCGTCTGCAATCACTCCACAATCGAACGGACAACTCGATTGCGCATCGTTGCTTCTCTGCATGTCCGACCAGATTCATGGAAAACAGACGCGGAGAAGTTTCCCAGACTGAAATGGTCTTTGTTGGCGTTAAATTTCTGGCCTGAATTTGTCCTGGAACAAAAGGCCTCCGCAGGTAGTTCACCGATAGAGTCGAAATCACAGGTTTTAGCGGAACATCATCGCGATGTTGGTCAAATGTCGCTGAATTGCCGACAAGCTTCCACGATAGAACATCTCCTCCAGGTCGATCGTCCAATTCAAGCCAATAGCCGCCGGGGCCGATGACGGGAATGTCCCAAACTTGAGAGCGTTGGGTTTCTTTCGTTGATCGTGTCGGCACACGCGAGGCAACCGGTTGATCTGTCCGCCAAGAAAAATCCAGCCGCAGGACATGATTCCCACGGGGAACCACGACGAGCACGGTGTTGAACGCCTGCTGAACAGCGATCACGTAATCCGACTCTAGTGGCGTTCGATGTTGCTCGACCGTCCAATCCTTCAACGCGCTGACGATAATTGCTTCAGCGGTCTTCCGTTCGTCAAGCGGACGAAGCAATGCAGCTTGAATCGCATCGAGGGATCGGTGCCGTTGAGTGAGGCGGGAGACTTCGGCTTCCATCATTCGACGATTGCGAATCGATAGGCCAGCGAACAGCACCGCAAACAAAAACCCCAAACAATACAATGTTCGCCCCAACCGAAACGTTCGAAATAGGCGACGTTTTCGACTCAATTCGACAGTCGTCGTTGCGTTCTTTTCCGATTCCATTTCGCGTTGATTCCG
>JAWKTL010000122.1:0-2452 GCA_041399105.1 Pirellulaceae bacterium
CAACGCGTTTCGATAGGTGCCGTCGGAAAGGGTTGAGCCTTCATACTTGATCGCTTCAGTCAAAATGAGGCTGATCGCCGCATGAATGCGCCGCCACTGTGGACCGCTGACGGCATCACAACGACATCGAGGATCGACACCAGCCAAGTGCAGGATTTCAGCGGCGTACAGATTGCCGATTCCCGCAACGGCACGTTGATCCAACAGTGCGACTTTAATTGCGCGTCGGCTTGCTCCGAGTCTTTCTTGCAACTGAACCTGTGAGATTTGTAACGCGTCGGGTCCGAGGCGATCGGACTGGAGGGACTGCAATTCTTGAGGGCGCAGTAAACGGACGGTTCCCAGGCCACGACGATCCCAGAAGAGGAGTTCGGGATGTGAACCGCCCGTCAATGTGATCCGCAGGCGCAGATGCGTTTGTGTCGGAGGGGCGGCAAGCAAAACGAGCCCGGTCATCCTCGGTTCGATCACGATTGCCTGTCGATCGGAAAGCATCAGGACGATGCGTTTTCCCAGTCGCTGAACCTCACTGATCCGAAGGTTCTTAACGCGGCGAGCAAAGTGGTCGATGCGAGGATGCATCGCGATTGGCCGACAGTCGCATGCGGGACGTTCGACGTGGATAATCGTTGCACCGACAATCGGCAGAATGCCGCGCCGCATGGTTTCGACTTCAGGCAGTTCGGGCATGATACCGTGCGTGGTTTGGAATGGTGTTCCAGTTGGTGGTCTGGGACAACTTGCCGACCCAGATTACTAGGGCGTGAAGCGTGCGATGTGAAACGCGGTTGCCTGTCCCTGCGGAGAGACGTTAGCGCTCAGGAAGCTGTTCCCCGCCGGAACATCATGCGATGTAACGACGGATATCGGACAATCTTCGTCTGGAGTTTCATAGTTAAGCGTCGGCCAAAGCGTTCCCACCTCCAAGGCCTTCAGGCTGGCAATGGCTTCGACCATGCCGCCCCCCGCACCGAGATTGCCGAAGTTGCTTTTTGCGGCGACAACGGGGGGCGTTTGCGGGCCGAAGATTTCGATGATTGCCTGAGATTCCTGAGCGTCGCCGTCGGGCGTTCCGATGCCGTGTGCATTGATATGGCCGACGCTTTTCGCTTGATCGCCGACGGCGGCTCGCATGGCATTGGCAAGGGCAAGGCCGAGGTAACGCTCGTTGGCGGCGCGACCGACGGCGCTGGAGCCGAAGCCGACCACTTCGCCCAAGATCGTCGCACCGCGTGCTTTTGCAAATTCCAGATCCTCGAGAATCATCGCTCCCGCGCCTTCCCCCAATACGACGCCGGTGCGGTGTTTATCGAACGGTCGCGAGAGTGTTGATGGGTCCGCGTCGCCTCGCGCCACAAGTTCCTGAGTGATGACGTGCAACGTCCGAAACGGATTGATACGCGTTCCGGTGGCACCGACAACCATCGCATCGACAATGCCGCGGGAGATCGTCGAAACCGCTTCGCCGATCGCCGCGCCGGGCGATGCTTCGCGAACCGTCAGCGACTTGTTCGAGCCTCGTAAGTCATTGTAGATCGCGATGTGACTGGCCGGCATATTCGGGAGATACTTCAGCAACCACAACGGGTTGACTTCCGGCAGCCCCGCTTCACTCCAGCGTTCGAATCGAAATCGCCCTTCCTCATCTTGGCACTTCCGAATGCCCTCGGTGAATTCGTCGGGGAGCGTCATGATGTAATCGCTGCCGTAGAGTACCCCTGTCCGATCAGGATCGCGAACGTCCGACGAGAGCCCGGAATCGTGCAACGCCAACTGGGCCGCAGCCACCCCCATTTCGATTTCTCGACACATTAACTTAAGCCCCTTCTTGATGGAGCGTTGCAGTGCCTTGTCCAACGGCCCGAAATCGTCAATGCCTCCAGTGAAGTCTTTCGCTTCAGCACCGCAAGGGATCGGCAACGCTTGATTGGCGGGAGACTGGAGGAGACTGACGCCACTCTTGCGGTTGCGCAGCGATTCCCACAGCGTGTCGACTTGATTGCCCAACGGGCTTACAAGTCCGACACCTGTAATGACAACGCGGCGACTTGAATCAGAATCACGCATGTTTCTAGCGATCCGATGGCAAAACAGTTGAAACCGGGTATTTTATCCCAACCACGGTAAGAGTGAACGGGGGACAATCCGATTGTGTTGCGAATCGGCGGGGCTCGGTCCCGAATCGTCCAATCTCGTTGTAAGAGCCTATCCGGTAATGGGCGTTAAGGGCGAGCAGCTAGTGCCGCAAGTCGCAATTAGACGGGCATGGGAGCTGAGGTTTTGCTAGATTCACGACAACTTGCCCATCTTTCGCGCCAGGTGCGGGGACGCGGGGATGGTTGCGCTTTCACCGGACGACCTGTGTACGTCCACCGAAATGGGGCAGCGAACGTTCGGTTGAAGTAATCCATGAACGAAAGCAGCCGATCCTTTAACGACTCCAGCGATGGAA
>JAWKTL010000123.1:0-2451 GCA_041399105.1 Pirellulaceae bacterium
CTGTTTGGCTTTGACACAATCGTGATATCGGGGGCGGAACAGAAGATCCAGTCGTTGTGGGATTTGACCGGCACGATGCACGGCCTCTGCATGAGCGCGGCGCTTTGGGGAACGGTCATCGGAGCGGTGTTCGGTGGAATTCCCACCGAACGTTTTGGCAGGAAGACGACATTGCTGTGGATCGGCGCGTTGTACTTCGTTTCGGCCATCGGCTCGGCGCTTGCTCCCGAACAATACTTCTTCATGATGGCCCGATTTATTGGCGGCCTGGGTGTGGGGGCCGCCACGGTGGCCTCTCCCATGTACATTTCTGAGATCGCGCCGCCTGACTTGCGAGGCAGGCTAGCGGGGATGTTTCAGTTCAACATTGTGTTCGGCATCCTGGTCGCGTTTGTGTCGAATTACTTGATCGGTCGATATGTCAATCCTGAACTGGCATGGAGAGTCATGTTGCTGGTTGAAGCGATTCCAGCACTGGCCTACACGCTGATGTGTCTTATCATCCCGGAAAGTCCGCGTTGGTTGATCACGCACGGTGGACAGCGGGAAGCTGGAAAGGAGATCCTGCGAGCGGTCAATACAGATCTATCTGATGATGCGTTATCTCAGTTGGTCGACACGATCGAGGCCAGTGCGGGAAGAGGGGACGCTCCGTCGGCGTTTTTTACCCGACGGCTTCGCAGGCCAATAATGCTTGCCTTTCTGGTCGCCTTTTTCAATCAGCTTTCGGGCATCAATGCCATCCTCTACTTTGCTCCACGCATCTTTGAGTGGACCGGCTTGGGGCAGAGCGCGGCGCTGTTGCAGTCTATCGGCATTGGGATTACGAATTTGATTTTCACCTACGTTGGGTTGTGGCTGATCGATCGAGTCGGGCGTCGAACACTGCTCTACGTGGGATCATTGGGTTACATCGGCTCGCTCGGTTTATGTGCGTGGGCATTCAGTTCTGAGAATTACGCGATCGTCCCAGCTTGCATCTTTGCCTTCATCGCCGCGCACGCAGTCGGCCAGGGGGCGGTTATTTGGGTCTTCATCAGCGAGATTTTCCCGAACCGATCACGGGCCGCTGGTCAGGCCCTTGGAAGTTCCACGCACTGGCTGTTCGCAGCCCTGCTGACCCTCGTTTTCCCGGTGCTGGCCGAATCGTTCGCACCGGCGATCATCTTCGGTTTCTTCTGTGCGATGATGGTCCTGCAACTCATCTGGGTGAAGCTGTTCGTGCCCGAAACGAAGGGCGTGCCGCTGGAGGAAATGCAGGCGTTGCTTGGGATTGCTGACGAGGAATCGGATCTCAACACAGAATCTCGGATTCAGTGAAATACCGTACGGCGTCGCCCCAAACGCAATAACGTTCGAGGGAACACCCGCTGGCGGTGAACAACAAGTTGAACTTTGGAGTCTGTTGGAATGTTTCGATCATCGACAATAACCGTCTTGCTCAGCCTGTTGGTACTGAGCAGCCAACTTGACGCGGCGGAAGACCTGCTGATCGAAGACTTCGAGTCGGATTCATACCGGCCGTGGACCGTCACCGGCGACGCATTTGGAAAGGCTCCCGCCGAGGGAACGCTCGGCAATCAGATGGAGGTGTCGGGCTATCGAGGCAACCGGCTTGTCAACACGTTCAATGGCGGTGATAAGTCGATCGGCACAGCGACCAGTCCCGAATTCACCATCGAACGATCACACATCGCTTTTCTGATTGGAGGCGGAGAGCACGAAGAGACATTGGGAGTGCAACTGCTGCTGGATGATGAAATCGCTCGCTCGGCCGTCGGTTCGGAATCCGAACATCTTCTTTGGACCTCTTGGGATGTCCGAGATCTGAAGGGACAAACGGCTCGGTTGCGAATCTTCGACAACGCGACCGGGGGCTGGGGGCATCTGTGTGTCGACCACATCATCCAGACCGATGCGCCGCCATCCCCCTTTGACCCCGACGAAGAACTTGCCAGCTATCGTTTGCAACGGGACTATATGAACGAGCCACTGCGGCCTCAGTTTCATTACAGTCCGGAGCTTCATTGGATGAACGATCCCAACGGACTCGTTTTTCACAACGGTGAGTATCATCTGTTTCATCAATACAACCCGGTCGGAAACACCTGGGGACATATGAGTTGGGGACATGCCGTAAGCACTGATCTTGTGCATTGGCGGCACTTGTCGCTGGCCATTCCCGAACGCGACGGAACGATGGCCTTCAGTGGCGGCTGCGTCGTCGACCACCGCAATTCATCCGGTTTCGGTGATGATAGAACGCCGCCGATGGTTGCGATCTACACGGGACATGGTCACGGCAAACAAGTGCAGAACCTCGCCTGGAGCATCGACAATGGTCGCACTTGGACCCTTTATGAACACAATCCGGTGCTCGATCTCAACGAGCAAGATTTTCGCGATCCCAAAGTCTTCTGGCACGAACCGACCAAGCGTTGGGTAATGGTC
>JAWKTL010000124.1:0-2403 GCA_041399105.1 Pirellulaceae bacterium
ATCGCCGTTGGACGCAATCGGGTTTCAGCAGAACAAGTGTTCGTTGCATCGTCTCTTTTCCTGGAACGTGAACGGAGGAAGATATCGCCTTGTTCGCGGTGATCAAGCAGTGCATAAGCTTGATGCGATGCCATGCAACCGCTTCAGCCGCATTCGCGAAGCTCAGGCGTGAAATTTTGGCCTATCGTAGCGATTGAGGCGAGAACCCGAAAGCACGCATCATTGAGCAACTTGAGCGGGCACGCCACCATAAGGCAAAGCTTGCGACTGAGGAGGGGGTGCAGGAGCGACCGGCGGTATCGGTGTTGTCGGGAACGGGACCGCGACGTCGCCACGCGATTGCTGACGAAGTTGATCTCCTCGGGCGGCGATCGCTTCAGCCGGTTCGGCTACGCGAGGCACCAGCTTTGTGTCAATCACACGTTCGTCCCGAAGTTCAAAAGGCCAAAGGGTTTCGGTGATGAAGTCGATGCCGGGAAGTTGATACCAGGGGGGATTGATCTTATGTCGGATGGTCTGCGTCTCAAATCCGTCTCGCTCGACGCGAATTTCCCGCGTGCCATAGTAGACGAATGGGCTGGCGGCGGGGGAATTGCCGATCACTTGATTGTCGACGGAAACCAGAGCTCCCGGGGGATCGGTGCGCACGAGCAGGCGGCGTCGAACGCAGCCCGAACTCATCGAAAGGATGCAAAACCCGAGAAAAACGAAAGCAAACTTACCGTAGAGCCCCGATGCGTTCATCGTTTTCCTTGTTTTGCGTTGCGTTTGCGGAAATGAGGTGATTTGCTCGTTCCGATGCAAAGGTGGCATTTCGGATCACGCAATGTTTAAGTAACCGTCAAACTCCCCCGTTGTCCATTGGTACGGGGCGAAGTGTAGCGAGTTTTTTCGTTTGAATACCAGAGCGATTGGCGGGTAGGTAAGCTGGCGTTCAGCAAATACAATATGCTGAGCCAAAAGTCGTTATACTTCACGCGGTCTAGAATGCTATCGATCATGATTTGCCGCCGATAGCCAATCCGCCATTTAGAGGGCTGTCCCATCGAACACGCAATTTTGTCCGACGTTGGAATGCGTCGCGCGAACAACCAGGATTCAGCTACCGTCCAGATATCGGATTCTCCCGCTCGTTGGCAGCGGCGTGGGCATCTGTTCGTTGTTGCTGACGGCATGGGAGCGCATGCAGCCGGCGAGCTTGCCAGCCGCTTGGCGGTGGAGCAGATTCCCCATCATTACTTCCGCCAAGCGGACATTGACGCCTCCGAAGCGTTGCGACGCGCGATTCAGGAAGCCAACAGCGAGATCTATCAACGCGGACAACAAAACCCTGAATTCCACAATATGGGGACGACGGGAAGTTCGCTGGTCCTGTCCCCCGAAGGCGCAATGGTCGGCCACGTGGGGGACAGTCGGGTTTATCGACTTCGCAAACAGGTCCTTGAACAACTGACATTCGATCATAGCTTGGTATGGGAGATGGAAGCTGCTGGGCCGATGGACAAGAAGCTCAGTCGCAACATTCCCAAGAACGTTATCACGCGTTCGCTGGGCCCCAGCGCGCAGGTGCAGGTTGATATCGAAGGTCCTTGGCCGGTGCGAGCGGGGGACACCTTTCTCCTTTGCAGCGATGGTCTTACCGGACTGGTGCAGGACGTTGAAATCGGCGTCTTGCTGGATTGCTTGCCCCCGAAGCTTGCCTGCCGAGTGATGGTTGATCTGGCGAACCTGCGCGGCGGTCCGGATAACATCACCATCATTATCGTTCGCGCTGACGAATCCGACACGACGACGGAGGGGACGAAACCGGTTCCACCACGTTCCCGCAATCCGAAAAAGGTTTCGATTCCTCTGGCCGTTACCGCAAGTGTTTGCCTGTTGGCTGCGTTGCTGCTGGCGGGGCTGGGCAGCACAATTGCGGCCATTGCGATCGGAGCGATTGGCATCCTTGCCGGCGTGATTCTGCTGATATCGATGAACACCACAACGGAAACGAACGATTCATCGTCCGAAGTCTCCAAGAATGGAACAAGTCCCTACCGTCGATTCGATTGTTCCGACAGCTCGGCTTTGCTGGACAATCTTGGGTCAACGGTGAACGCCTTGCGCGACGCGGCTCATGAAAAGAAATGGAAAATCGACTGGAGCGAAGTGAACGTGATCGAGAAGGATTCTCGAACAGCTCGCGAGAACGGCGATCTGCGTAAAGCGGTCCGCCTGCAATCCGAAGCGATCATCGCCACGATGGAACAACTCCGCGAGCAGCATCGTCGACAGGCAAACGATTCGACGATCGAATTCTAAGGCGAGCGGCAGGAAAAAACTTACCAAAAGTTTAACCCCTCACCCTGCCCTCTCCCCTTAAATAAAGGGGAGAGGGGCCGCGGAAGGTAACTTTTTTCC
>JAWKTL010000125.1:0-2392 GCA_041399105.1 Pirellulaceae bacterium
GTCGGGTTGATGTTGCCGCAGCACCTTCTGATAGATCCATAATTCCTGATACGGCGAAAACGTCCCAAACCCACCATTGATCACATCAAACTTCTCTCCCACTGCATCCGTTAAAGCGTTCTCCAATAGGTTTGCAGCGTTTTCGTTGTTCCACACAGCTCCGTCGGTGTGACTATCGCCGGTAATGATGATCCTGTGCGTATCGACCGGCTTTTCGACGGGTGTCTCTTGGTTCTCTCGGAAGCTGCTACCATTGCGTTGGAAGACAATCTCTCCTTTAGGATGTTCGTTGGTCAATTTAACCGAACGCGTGAGCGGCCAGTGCATCCAGCCCTTCTCTTGCGCTTCGCGAATGAACGCGACATGACTGAGTTTCGTTCGATCATGCGACGGAGAAGGCTTTGGTGGCGAAAAGCCAAGAACTCTGCATGACACCTCCAGCAGCAAGAAGGAGAATACGCAGGACACCAGAAGCAACATTATTTTTGCTTTCATCGCGTGCCGACGTTTTACATTTCGTGTTGGGACGTTCGCTGTCATAGAAAGTCGACCGATGCCTTCGTATGGGGCCCCGTGTGTTGAGTGCCAAGAACGTATTCCAAGAATCCGAAAAGGCCCGGCAGCTAGTGCTGCCGGTTCACGGTATTGGGTCAGGTTCCAGGGATGCATCGTCGCCGCGTAAAATCGAACGAGAATTCGACGCACACACATCTTCTCTGTACAAGATGTCGGCTATTCTAAGCCTGCTTGGCTGTGAGTAGCAAGGTGTTTGGTCGTTGCCGAAGTAGCGCGATCTCTGGCGTCGGGTAGCATCCCAAGTTGCTCGGCGATGAAAACGAATTCGTTTCGCTGTGCGGATTCTTCAGTCGCCGCGGCGATTTGCTGGACGCTATGCCCCTGAATTCCCGGCGATGCCTCGCAGCCGATGACGTGATTGAGTGATTTGCTCACGCGCGTTGCAGTCGCAAACCTGTTGGACGTCAGCCAATATCGATAGGCCATGCGTTGCGACCTGAGTGGCAAAGAGAGGGAATAACGCAACATCCCCGCGAATTCGCCTCATCGTTTCGTCGTGATCAAGCGTGGATGGCTGGATGGTCGAACTGCTCGATACGGCTGGCATTCATCAAGCGTCCAGCAATATCGAGATGCAAGGAATTCAGCGGGCTCGCGAAGTTGCGGCCACTGCGGATTTGATTCTGCTGATGTCGGACATCACGCAACCCGCAAATCAGGCTGATGAATCGATGGTCCTTGCCTCACAACCTGTTCTTCGATTGCTCAATAAAGTTGATCTAATCGAATCGGACTTGGTCGATTGCTCACTGGAATTGGGATCCGAAAGATCGGTGAAATCACGAGCGTCCGCAACGGACACAGGTCATCCGCTGCGAATCAGTTCGTTGACCGGAGCCGGAATCGACACAATGATGCGTCACATCATCAGGCAACTCATTCCCGAAACGCTTCCCGTCGGAGCCGCTGTTCCGTTAACAGCAAGACAGGTCGACTGGCTACGACGTGCCTCTGATGCCGCCAACACTCAAGTTAGTATGAACTCCCTGCACCGTCTGCTCGACGGCTCTGAATGAGATCACCAGCGAAGAAAATCGTACCCGAAGTTGGGCCAACATCTCGAAGTACTCACAGATCAAACTCGCAAGTCGGCGTGAAACGCCATGGCACCGCTGAAACAAACAGACACGAAATCATTATTCCGGGTTCGACGTGGCGCGCTTCTGAAATTCCTTCGCCAGGATGGGGAGCAAATGCTCAGCCAGAACCTGGTGTCCATAGATGTTCAAGTGGTGGTCAAATCGCCAGTAAAGCTCGTGTGATTTGTCGTGTTGGAACGCAGCGAGCAGAGGTTCGCGCATATCGACGAGCGAAATCTGTAGGTCGCCAGCCAGACGGACGACGAGTTCCGCAGCTCGGTCATCAACCTGTAAATCGTGTTCCGTTAATTGCAAATGCTCGACGGCCGCATCGTAGGCGAGGGAGTCCGTTTCAGGATGAACCTGTCGAAGTGTAGGGAGAACAACAAGTTGAAAACTTGTATTCAGCTTATTCGTTTCGTCTCGGAATGCTTGCAGTACGAACCGCATCATGGCGGCACATTCGTCCCACGCCTCGGGATTGTTGCGAAAGAACTGTGCTTGGCCAAGACTTTGCCAGTATCCCCCGCCGCAAATTGTGGCGGCTTCCACGGCCAATTGATGTTCCTGGTCGACTTCCGGCAATTCGCCAAAATTACGCCTGAGAGATCGGATGCTGGCCAGTGCCTGATAGGTGGCAAAGCGAGAGGCAAGCAAATTCTTACATCGCCGAAACAGACTAACGTCCGTCGGCGGTTTCTCAATCGCGGGTTCGACGTGTTTATACGAATCGCCAT
>JAWKTL010000126.1:0-2312 GCA_041399105.1 Pirellulaceae bacterium
CGATCACGATTGGCGGTCTTCAATCCGATCGGCTTGCCCGGCACGAACGGTTTCCCATTCGCTCGTGTCGGGTTGAGCGCCACATCGATTGACCTCACGTACCGACTGAATCAATTGGATCGGCAACAGGATCAATCCGAGGGTTGTCAGTCCAGCCAATCCGATCCAACAAGTTGTGATTACCGCATCGGCGGCAAGCAGCATGAGGGTTGCAAGGACCAGACCAAAAATGACCAATGAGGCTTTGAACTCTGTCGGCCCGAAGGCGGCAAGCGTGAACTCGCCCGTCAATTTCGAGCGCAGATTTGTCAGGACCGCCATCGCCATCAAGATAATGACGGCAACCAATCCGATATCCAGACGACCGCAGGCAATTGCGATTCCAGCCAACCAATAAGTGAACGAGAGCGGATCGGTAAAGTGATCCAACAGTTCACCTCCATTGCGACATTGCCCGGTCGTGCGAGCATGGCGTCCATCGACGCAGTCGGCCAAGTGGTTGCCGATGATGCCTGCCGCGGCGAGCAACCCACCCCACCAGTACGCTGTCGACAAGGCAAAGCCGATCGCTCCGGTGATCGCTGACACATGTCCGACAAGCACGATTCCTTCGGGTGGAAACCAGCGTGGGATATGTAGGTGCGGATAGAGGGCCGCCAATGGCGGACCGACCCAAGGATCGAGCATGCTGTGCGAAATGCGCCGGGACATCATGAGGCTCCTGAAGATTGTGGTTTCGTGAAGAAGAGCCTATTCACGCCTCCCGTTTACGCACTAATCCATACATTCGCCAGGACGATTTCAAACTTCGACGCAGCTCTATGACAATAATGAACGCGTTTGGTGTTATACCGTGCGTGGTCTGAAATGATGCCTTCGGTTAAATGAAGCGAATCACCTCTTCTGCCCACGCGACGTATAAGTTGCGTCAATGTTTCTCAGTTGATCCTGCGACCACGTCGCTCGAGGGAGCTTCAACACTGTCGAGCGATTCGCGGCAGTCGACGAACAACCAGCCAATTCCAGCGGCGATGTAAAAGGCTCCGACAACGATGAACATGGGAGTGAAATTCGTGACGATCGTGACCTCTCCATCAACGGTCTGACGCGTCGCGAAGTAATCCAGCAACGGTCCAAACACGAGCGGCATCAGCAGACCACCGATATTTCCCGCCATGTTGATGATGCTGAAGACGGTCGCTGAAAATCGACCTCCCAAATCAGTCGCCGTTCCCCAAACGGTCGGCTGAGTCCAGTCGGAGAAAAACTTGACCAAGAACAATCCCAACGCAACCCGCTCCGCGGTCGGCTGGCTGATTGATACATAAAGTGACAGCGCGGCCAAGAGCTTGCCGCAGACGCCAACCAATGGGCGTCCCCAACGATTGCCGACATGCAGGATCAGCCAGTCATTGAGAATTCCCCCGAAGATTCCGCCGAATGCGCCGCCGATGAGTGGCAGGCTGACCATCCAGCCGAGATTCTTCATGTCCTCCACGCCTAACGAGACGAAGAAACTGCCCATGATCAATGTGTAAACAACATCCGCTCCGGCCGTTAAAAACATCACGACGACCATGACACGCAAACTGCCGTTTTTCAGCGCCGCTCGGGTCGATAGCAGACTTCGCGTCCCTTTCCCCGTTGCCCCTCCCTGCTCAATCAGTTCGCATTCGAGTTCGTTGGCCAGCGAATCCTCCCTCGGCGAATTGCGGAACATGCGGTAAAAGACGATGGCGAACAGAAGCCCCGGAACACTGATGATGATCAGCGCCATCCGCCACGAGAATCCCAGATAGCCCATCAGAATCGTGGCCATCACAACCGATGACATAGCGCCACCACCGCGTCCGAAGAAACTAGCGATCCAACCTTGGATGCGCGTCCGACTGCTTCGGGGGAACCAACTTCGCGTGACTTGTCCCAAAGCCGGGTAGGCTCCCGTCTGCGCCGCCCCAAAAAACAACCGGACGGTCCCCAATCCCCAAACGTTGCCGGTTACGCCATGAAACGGGAGGACCACCGACCAAGCAAGGATCATCAGCATCAAGACCATCTGTGGGCCGAAGTAGTCCGCCGCAATCCCCGCGGGTATCGAGCCGAATGCATAGGTGGCGTAGAAGGTCGTTCCCAGCGCCTCGAGCGTCGTGTTGCTGAACCCGTATTCCTGCTGAAGTTCAGGACGAATGACGTTCCAAGTGTAACGATGCAAGTACAGGAAGAACGAGGTTGCCGACGCCAGCCAGAACACGACCATCCTGCGGCGGGTCGCAACATTCATTGATGGTTCGTTCGTCATGGGTCGATCTTGT
>JAWKTL010000127.1:0-2277 GCA_041399105.1 Pirellulaceae bacterium
GAGGCCGCGACCTTTCGGTCGCGGAAGGAGCCGACTCTGCTGAGTGTACAAATGACTGGGTTCTTGAGCAATCGTGCGAGCGGTGGAATCGATTGCTCGGTTGTCGAGTGGATGATTCATGGTTGCGGTCCTCTATTTACAGTGATTTGCTGGATTTCTTCGTTGCGAGCGGTGGCGGGGTTTTGAAAGGGACCTAGCCGCTCGCAGTCTTCTTGAACGACAGGAGAAGTCGGCTGTCCCTCGAGCGAACATGTCGCACGATCAACTGAAGAACATTCGCGTAAGACAGCATCAATCGTGTTCATCATCTGATGCTCATGTAATCCTTAGCGAGAGACGAATACCGGGAAGGTTTCAATTTCCCCACGAATCATCTGGGCCATCAAACGTGTTTGGATCTCCAGCAAACGGCGATAGCTGACGCGGTAGTCAAACAGTGGATGCGTTACCAACTGATCCATTCGCAGTTCATAGGCGTGAAAGAAGGCTTTGCGTCCCGACTCGGTCAAGGCGATCCCGTTTCCGGCGGCAATGAAGTGTTCGGGCGTCACCATGCGGTTATTCACGGCGGAGATGACAACCGACTCGGCGATTAACGGACGGAACGGTTCCATCATATCGAGCGCCAGCGCGGGGCGACCTGGACGGGGCAAATGGTAGAATCCGAGATAAGGATCCAGTCCCACCGAGGCGGCGACCACGGTCATGTCCTTCGTCAGCAGACTGTAGGCCAGCGACAGCATCGCATTGATCGGATCACGCGGTGGTCGGCGGTTGCGTCCCGCGAAATCGAAGGTCCAGCGAGGAGGCGATGGTAGTGCCTCGGCCGGATTCGAGGGAGCGTCACCCGGTTTGAGCATGCCGGCAAACGCACCGAAATACAATCGCGCGGCGGTCCCCTCCATCCCCAGCAGTTGATCAGCCCGCGACGCGCGGTGCAATCGATTCGCCAACCGTTTGAGTTCCACGATCACATCCTTCGGCGGATCGACATGATTTCGCATCAACAGCACACGACTGTTGCGAATCTTTCCATCGATAAGCAGTTTGGCGATTTGAAGCGACCGCTCAGGGTCGTCGGCGATTCGAAATTGCTCGCGGCGCAACAGAATGTTCTTGAGCCCGGTGCCCTGCAGCATGCCGTGAAAGTAACCTCGTTGCGAGAACAGAACCAAGGGAACTTCCAATTCGCACAATGTCTGAATCGATTGTGTCGATAGCTGGATGTTGCCGAAGAGGTTCACTTGATTCAATTCCCGCAACCGCACTTCTTGGATCAGCTTTCCATTCTGTTTGATCTGCAAGACCTCGCCCGACTTGCCGACATACAATCCCTGCGTATTCAAATAGAGAGGCCGCTGATCGTCACGAGCGGTAACCGGCAAACGCGTCGGAGTCGCGGAAGCCTTACCGACGCTACGGCATCGGTTCGTTTCATCCGGCAAACAGATCGACGACAGCGAACAATGCGGACACTTTGGACTTCCGACCAACGGGGGTGGCGGCATCGGCAGTTCACGCAAGTGACGAGCCTGCTGAACCGCCTGTAGCGTTTGATCGATCAGGCCTTGATCGATCGGAATGGTCACACGCTGTCGAGTTTCGTTGAAATACAGGACGCCCTGATCACATTCAAACCCGTTTTCGCGCAGCACCAACGCCTGCAGACAGATCTGCACACGTTCGGGGAGCCACGCCTGAAGGGCACCATCGACCCCGCGACGTGGACGCCCCCGCTTGTAATCGACCGGCGTCGCGCGTCGTCCTTCGGCTTCCACAAGATCCAACTTGGCGATCACACCGATCCGATCGCTGGACAACGTCACGCTGCGCGCATGGATCGCCCGCGGTTGAGGTGCGCCGTCCGCTTCCCCATCGTCCACCGATTGATCATCGCGCGATTCGGTTGGATCGCTGGTCGAAGCAGGTTCTTGACCATTGAACAGCGGATATGAATCCTTCTCCAATGTGGGTGAGGCAAGCGCGTCGGATTTCGCATCGACGCGATTGTGAACGACATCGCCATCGACCGTGAAACGATTCCGCTCGAACAAACCTTCGACATGCATCAGATAAAACAAACGCGGACAGTAGACCGCTTCGTTGATCATACGTGCGGGCAAATAGACCGAATTGTCAGTGGCGTGATTCATCGTGTCGGCTCCTCGAAAAGACAAGATCGTGTTGAACATTTGGAACCTATTCGAAAACACAAGAAGGACCCGCAGCTAGCGGTGTCGGCCTACGGTTTTCGGTTGGGTTCTTAACCTGGCTGCT
>JAWKTL010000128.1:0-2199 GCA_041399105.1 Pirellulaceae bacterium
AATCGACGCAGATGGCGTGCCAAGTGCGGACTCGTCGTCCGACACCGATGACGGAGTGATGCAAGTTGCCAGCATCGTCGCAACCAGCGGAGCAGCGACAACATCCAGCATCGCCGTCACCGCATCACTACCAGGTAAGCTGGATGCATGGTTCGATTTCAACGGCAACGGTAATTGGAACGACGATGGCGAGCAGGTCTTCACCAGTGTCGATCTCTCCGCTGGCTCGAGCCTGCTCAGCTTTACGGTACCTGCGGGCGCTGCTGCAGGACAAATCGCAGCCCGTTTCCGACTCAGCAGCACTGGAGGTCTTGCGACAACCGGATCGGCAGCCGATGGCGAAGTGGAAGATTACCTGTTCAATGTCATCGATGGCAACATCAGCGGAGCGTCGAACATCCGGCTCCAACCACAAGAACCTGGGACTGTGGATATCGTTGCCGAAGCAACCGACATCGTGATCCGCAACGCTTCATCTGAAATGTTCCGCGCTCCTGGATCGTCGTTGCAAAGCATCGACATCACGGGCACCGTTGGCGATGACACGATCAACCTTGCCAATGTGGATGCCGTCTTCAGTGGCCGAATCATTGGCGACGCACGCGAAGGCAATGACCGACTGAACTTGACGGGATCCGACCAAGACTTTGACATGACCTCAATCGACGATGGTGCCATTGGCAGCATCGAAACGATCGACATCCGCGGCTCGGGCAACAATCGCCTTTCGCTAACCGCGGCCGACATCATTGGCCTGTCAAATGCCGACAATGAGGTTACGTTGCTCATGGATTCTAACGATATATTAGACACGAACGACAGTGGCTTCACGATCACTGGAGTCGAAGTGGTTGAGGGCGAACTGCAACTCGTCGCCACCAGCGGCGGCGCGACGTTGAAAATACGTGGTGCCAATTGGACCAATCCACTGGACCGCTACGACGTCAACAAATCGGGGAGTGTTACCCCGTTGGATGCCCTGGTGATCCTGAACCAGCTCTCGCGCCGCGATGCTTTAGTCGGATCAACATCCACCCTCGTCGATCCAACAACCCTGTCGCCCCTGCCGGTCAACTTCTACGACGTTACCGGCGAAGGCCTAATAACCCCATTAGACGCTCTGCGAATCTTGAACTACCTGAACCGAGGCGGAGCCAGCGGCGAAGCACCGGAAGGCAACGGCGACGGCCAGGCGATGGTGAGTACCTTGCCGACACCCTTGATCGGCGTGGATGAAGACGAGGAGGAGAAGGAGGAAGTGGAACCAATCGAACCGGAACAATTGACCTGAACCGCCCGCGGAGAGTTGATCTCTAACGCGTCAAATAGGGTGCGAGTTCCGGCGTGGCGACTTTCAATTCTTGAAGTATCAGATCGGCGGTCGCCTTCGCGCCATAAACGCTGAAATGCGTTTTGTCATTCTCATTGAAGTCGTACGCCGCGCTTGCTTCTCGACCAATGCGGTTGTGATGCTCGACACTGATGGAGTGAAGATCAATAAACGGAACACCGTGCTTTCGGGCAGCTTCGCGCGCCGTCTTCGCGTAAACCGACAGGTTCGCTTTAAGTCCCTGTTCCGCAAATAAAATCTTGCCGTCGTCGCCAAACCGACGCCGCGTCACCGAACTGAGCACAACGGGTTTCGCATTCGCACGGAGAACGCGTTCGATGTACGATTCAAGCTTTTCCAGATACGCATCGGGGCCGTATCGCTTTTGATCGTTGTGTCCAAACTGAATCAGCACAATGTCGGGATGAAGTTCCAACAATTCGTCAAGCTTTCCGGAAAGCGATTGTAAGGTTGCGCCGTTCTTGGCGAAGTTCAGCACGGTTGCTCGTTGGATAAACCGCGTCGCAAAAGCAGGTCCCCAGCCATACGTATCGGCAACGGTTGAATCTCCGATCAAGCCAATGGTGATCGGCTCCGGTTCGACGGCAAAAACGTTCATGCACCCAAACATTGAAACGATAAAGCAATATCGAAGTAGTCTATTCATTAGATGGCACTTTCGGCGGAAATGTTGAAGCAACGAAACCCAGCGAAACCCATTCCGGCATGGCAGGATGTTGTTGTGCGGATTGGTGGGTAGGCTTTGGACCGCGTTATACGCGCTAGGGCGGACAGTAGTATACGTTGCAGTCGGCACGATATCGATACTTGCTGAAGTTTGCAGTTGGCTTTGTGGCCACAAGGCTGAT
>JAWKTL010000129.1:0-2195 GCA_041399105.1 Pirellulaceae bacterium
AAAAGCATCATTTCAGACCACGCACGGTATAACATCCAACGCGATCATCATTGATTCAGGTGCGTCCGGCGGCCTTCCAGCGGCTGTATGCTAAAGGGGCGAAAACGATCAACGGTCCCCATGCCCCGATCGCGGGCGAAATAAAGGTTTCGCTCGAACCCAAGCCGGAGAAAATGGTTTTCACCAAAAAGAAGAAGGCGATCAGCCCAAGCCCCCAACCGGCCGTTACAAACAGATTCTGATCCCCTCGCGTGACAACAAGTGGCAGCCCCAGCAGCACCAAGCTGACGTCCAGCCAAGGACGAACGATTCTGGAATGCAAAACGACTTCGATGTCGGGGCCGGAATAGACGCTGGGGTTTCGCACGCGCCGAATCAGCTGAGCCGTTGACGACAATCGCTCGCTTTGGGAGCCGGTTACCAATTCGTCAAAATCGATGTTCGATACGATGAAGCATTGTCCTGGTTGCAGCCAGTCGTTGTCGGCGGCGGTCAGAATGAACTTCTTGTCGTTGAAACCCGACGATGGAATGGTGTCGATCGATTCAGGTTGTGTCACGTCGTCGAGCAGATAGCCCTTGGGGTGAGTTGCATCGGCAGGCTTCCAAGTAGCCCGAGCGGCAACGATCTGCGGTCCGACATTGGGAATCTCCGATCGCACCATCATCGCCGGTGAAACGATTTCCTTTTCGATGACAATCACGCCTCGACCGTGAAACTGAATACCGCTCATCCGGTCGTAACACGGCTTCATCGTTCGCTGCAACTGGCCGTCCAGATCTTGAGCCTTCGCGCCAAGCTGATCTTTCCAGTTGGGCATGAAGAACTCCCGATTCAGAATCGAGACGAAAATGACGGCGACCGCCGCCATCAACATCGGACGTAAGATGCGTCCGTGGCAGAGTCCCGCAGCCAGCAGCGCGGTCAGTTCGCCGCCACGTTTGAGCAACCCGACGGTGAACACCAGAGCAAGGACCGCCAAGATGGCGTTTGTGGCGTCAAAAATCGCTAGCATGAACGGACCGTAGTAGCGAACAAGGGTGCCGAAGAAGCTCCCTTCGCGCCGGGCATAGCTGGAGATCTCTTCCATGTTATTGAAGGCATGGAAGACGACAAAGATACCCGCCAAGCTGCAAAAGCAGATGATGAGCGTCCTTAAATAGATCGTCAGTAGATATCGATCGATGCGCGTCATCGGAATCCGTTGGTATCAAGTCCGGCGGGGGAGAATCAGGCGGATTTCTTATCGATCTTGTCGACAGCCGTGTTCAACTTGTTGTAAAGCGTCTTCAAACTGATCCCCAGTTCCGCCGCGGCGGCCGACTTGTTGCCGTCGTGACGCTGCACGGCCTGATCAATCGCGATCTGTTCCATGTCTCGCAAAGTCATCGGTCCGCTGGATCGCAGTTCTTTTCGAAGCTGACGCTCACCAAAATGACGCGGCAAATGTTCGGGCAGGATCGGCAACGACTCGCACAAAATGACGGCATGTTCAATGACGTTGGCAAGTTCACGAACGTTCCCCGGCCAAACATGAGACTTCAAGACCTCAAGCGTCTCGCTGGCGAAGAGGTCGGCATCAGGCAGTCGTTCGGTATTGAAACGACGCAACAAATGGGTCGCCAGAAGCGGAATATCGCTTGTCCTTTCTCGCAGCGCCGGAACGTTGATTTCAAAGGTATTGATGCGGAACATCAAATCCTCGCGAAAAGCGCCTTCTTCGACCATTTGCTCCAGATTGCGATGGGTCGCACAGACAACGCGCACATCAATTTTCTGAACTTGACTGTCTCCGACCCGACGGATTTCTCGCGATTCGAGAACCCTCAACAACTTGGCCTGCATGGCCAGCGGCAGTTCGCCGATTTCGTCCAGAAAGATCGTCCCTCCGTCGGCGACTTGGAACAAGCCGACTCGCGCCGCGTCGGCTCCCGTAAACGCGCCGCGACAGTGGCCGAACAGTTCGCTTTCGATCAGGTTTTCCGGCAACGCGCCGCAATTGATCGCCACGAAGGACTCCCCCGCGCGATTGCTTTGATCATGCACGGCGCGGGCAACGAGTTCTTTACCGCAACCCGTTTCACCTCGAATTAGAACGGTACTTTCGGTCGGTCCAACCTTGGCGATCAAACCTCGAACCTGTTGCATCAAGGGATGCGTTCCGATCAATTGACAGTCCCCCTCGGCACGTTTTA
>JAWKTL010000130.1:0-2109 GCA_041399105.1 Pirellulaceae bacterium
CGATCATGCGTCCTTTCGATCGCCCGACTCAACCTTTGCCGGACAACGAATGAGGCGTTACGAACGCTTTCGCCGACGATTGAATTTTTCGCGAGCCACCGCGACCGCGTCCGCAAAGACTTCGACTTCCGCAGGGGTGTTGTAAAGATAAAAACTGCCGCGTGACGATGCCGAAATTCCCAGGGACTCATGCAACGGCATCGCACAATGGTGACCGGCGCGAATCGCCACGCCACGTCGGTCGAGCCACTGAGAGACGTCGTGCGGATGCACGGCGTCGATGCTGAAACTGACGATTCCCGCCTTATGTTCCGGCGTTGGGCCGAGGATCCGTAATCCGTCAATCTGTTGGAGCTTCTCATGCGCCAACCGACACAACGTCTGTTCATGTTCGGCGATTCGTTCCAACCCGATATCTTCCAAGTATCCAATGGCCGCCGCCAAACCGATTGCCTCGGCGATGGCGGGAGTCCCGGCCTCAAACTTCTCGGGCAAGGCGGCGGGCTCGAATCCGGCTGTTGTCACGCGATGAATCATCGCGCCGCCCCCCAAGAACGGCGGCATCGCATCGAGCAACGCTTCTTTGCCATAAAGAACGCCGATGCCTGTCGGCCCGCATAGCTTGTGAGCGCTGAAAGTCACGAAATCAGCATCCCAGTCGATAACATCAAGCTTTGCATGCGGGGCCGCCTGCGCGGCGTCGACCAGCACCAATGCACCGGCTTGATGTGCTTTGCGAACATACTCCTTCACGGGATTGATGGTTCCAAGCACATTGCTGGCGGCGGTGATGGCGACCAGCTTCGGTCGATGCTGGGCCAACAAGCGATCAAACGATTCCTCACACAAACGTCCATCTTCCGTCAGTGGCGAAAACACGACGCTGCAACCGGTCCGCTGCGCAAGTTGTTGCCAGGGGACAATGTTCGCATGATGTTCCATCATCGTCGTCAGAATGCAATCACCCGACTGAACCTGTCCGTCTCCCCAGCTCCTGGCCACCAGATTGATGCCGGCTGTTGTCCCGGCCGTGAAGACGATTTCGCGTTCGTTGGACGCATGCAGGAAACCGGCGACGATCTGCCTTGCTTCTTCGAATGCCTCCGTCGCTTCTTCGCTGAGCGTATGGATTCCGCGATGCACGTTGGCGTAGTACGCTTTGTAACAATCGTCCATCGCATCGATTACGGCCCGCGGTCGTTGCGTGCTGGCCGCGTTGTCGAGATAAACCAACGGGACACCTGGCCGCAACTCTCGCGAAAGAATCGGAAAGTCATGGCGAATGGATTCGACATCCAGCGGCAAAGGCTTTGTGTCTCTTGAAGTCATCGTTGTGTTCATCGGAATGTTAAAGTCGGACCGGCAAAGTCGGTGAATGCATCACGAGCTGCCGCAAATGGAAAGGCGACCGGTTTGCTTTCGCACGCCAAGCCGCTAGTTTTCCTCGCCTAAATGCGGACCACCAAACGTTGGTCCATCCTCATCGAACTCGCTCAGTGGATTGTTGATCGCCATTTGAAGAACGCGCCAAGGAAGCAAGCCACATTTTTGCTGATCGACAGGCACGGAAGGCCCTAGCATCGCGAGCATCCCCCGCGCGTCCAACGCCTCCCATGCCGAACGATCCATTCCCTCGACCTTCTCCATCAGCATCGACGCGGCCGCTTCGCAAACCACACATCCTTCTCCGCTGAACCAAGCCTCTTCAATCGAACCGTCGTCGGAATCAAGTCGCAACGTAATTTGAAGAACATCATGACACAGCGGGTTGCGGCCACTTGCTTCATGCGTCGCCAATTCGCATACGCCGCGATGGTAGGGATCTTCAAAGTGATCCATCAAATGCTGATCGAGTTGCTGTTTAGATGATTGCGACATACTTCCATTGCGACGGGTTCGGTGTTCATTCTCAGTCTAAAACGATAAACCGCCCCCTGAAAGGTACCAGCGATCAAGAAACCTCGACTGATTGCGTTTTGTTTAATGACTTATGCCGAGGCTCTTAAATCAATGATGAACGCATTTGATGCTATCTTGCGATAATGTTTTTCAGTTGATCTTGCGACGTGGTCGCGCTAGGGGGAATCAAAATCTAAATTGTCGTTGACG
>JAWKTL010000131.1:0-1897 GCA_041399105.1 Pirellulaceae bacterium
CGCAGCGGCACGCTCGAGCAAACGTTTTAAGATTGCAATCGATTCGTCTTGCGAGAGCTTTTCCGAAACCGTCTTGCTGGGCAGAGCCGACATCGCCCGGATCGCCGTGGCGGTCAACGAGTCGTCCACGATCAATTTGCTGAAATCTTGAATCTTCTGGTCCAGGTGTCCGGGCCAAGCGGCAATCACTTCCAATGCTTGTTGTTTCAGGTTGCCGCTGCCGGGGGGGCGAAGCACCGTGGCGTCCAAGACTTGCTTCGTAAAGCCGGGGCCTTCCCAGGAGACTTGCAAACCATCGCCACCACCATTGTCGAAGTAGGTGACCACCAAGGCATGCATTCCGGCATCCAAACGAACTTTATGGCTCTTTTCGACGATGCCGTGCAAGCCATCGTTGTCGATGATTTCTTCGCCATCCAAAACCATTCGTGACCCATCGTCCGAGGCGAGATAGAACGTGTATTCTCCGGTCGATGGCACCGCGATGGACGTTGTTTGGCGTGTAGCGAATGCGTCCTTGGCGCCTCCAGGAACGAACGTTTCAAACTTCGCAATCTGTCCGGTTAACGCAGGCTGCAAACCGTTGAGGGTTTCGATGCTGACGTCTTTTGGATTGGGTGCATAATACTCGAAGCTTACCGCGGGGCCGTCGTGCGACTTGACATCGTCACCGCCGCTTCGCAGCGATTCAGGCAGTTCAAACAACAATTGTCGGACAAGAGGAAAGAAGACTTCCGCTTGTTCCTTGCCGGCGACCTTGCGGACACTTGTCAAGAAATCTTGCAGGTGCTGACGCGACGAAACCGCATGCCGCCAAAGCTGCGGTGACGAGTCGGACATCAGCAACGCAGTGTAGGCGGCCGAGCGGACGACCGACGAACCGGTTTGATCGGCGACTTGTTTAAGCAGCGATTTGTCATCTCCCGTTTCGGTCGCAATCGATGGCAGCATTGCCGCCAGATCGTTCAGGCTGCTTTGCTTGGCCGCTTCGGCTTCCTTCAAAGTCGCAACCAATTGTTGCAACAATGTTCTGTCGTGGGCTTTCGCCATCGCTTCCAACGCTTCGCGTCGGTACTTGGCGGGGATGCCTTCACGCGAAAGAAGTGCGTTGTAAACCTTCGGCGACTTTCGCATCTTCAACAATAAGTCGGGGGCGGCGGTGGCAATCGCGTATGCCTGGGCGGCGTCCGAAAGTTCCGTTTGCGACGCGATTGCTTCGGAAATCATGTGGTCGACATTGATCCGACCGCGCGCGTAGGCAAGCACATCATTCAGTTCGGGATCGAGCGGACGCGTGGCGACTTCAAAGATGACTTCGGCGGCTGACAAGCCTTCAAATTCGATCGCGGCTTTCACGGCTTCGGCGCGGACCAACGCTGATTCATCGCGAGCGGCCGAGGCTAACAAGTCTTGCCAACCGGGTAGGTGACCGGTCTGCGGTTCGCCGTGGATTCGGTGTTTCGCCCAATGGCCAAGGGTCCGAATCGCGGCGGCGCGGATTCGCGGTTCGTCAGCCTGAAACGTCTTGCCGACAAGTTCGATATTTGGCGCGCGATGTTCTTCGTAAACCCACAAGGACTCCAGCAACGCTTGCGCCTGGTCACGATCGGGAACGGCCTTTTCGGGATCGAGAGTTGATGTAAACGCTTCGACTTCTTGAAGCACTTGATCGGTGTCTCGACCGCTCAATTCAATTCTCGCTCGATAGCGAACACCATTTTCCTTGCTGAAAAAATTGTGAAGCACTTCGGAAATCGGCTTACCACGCATCTTCACCGGCGGCAGCAAGTCGCGACCTTTGGCCGTGATGCGGTAGATGCGTCCATGCTCGTGGTCGCGGTTGGGGTCGCGCATGTTGTGTTGCATGTGGCCGATCAGCGTGTTCTGCCAATCGGAG
>JAWKTL010000132.1:0-1818 GCA_041399105.1 Pirellulaceae bacterium
AAATGCAAAAGCATTATTCCAGACCACGCACGGTATAACATCAAACGCGTCCAAATTGGGATACAGCATGGTCGTCGCGGTTGCTAGCGAATCGGCATTTGGATGGGTTCATCTTGACCGCAAACCGCCGTGGCGAATACATCATACACGTCGCGCGGCCAAGATCAGGTGATTCGCTTCATTTAAAGGTGAAGGTATCATTTCAGACCACGCAAGGCATAACGATGTCACTTCGGACCACGCACGGTAAAACGTTTCGCGTTTGCAAATACTGCAAATCTTGCGAACGCCTTGCAGCTTCAAACCTATCACGCATTCATGGAACGTTCAATCTTCTTTTCCGCGGGTGAACCCAGCGGAGACCAACATGCCGCTCGTTTGATTCAGGCACTTCGTCGACGACAGCCCCAGATGGCGTTTCGCGGCTTCGGTGGCCCCGCCATGGAACTGGAAGGCTGTCGCCTGGACTACGAATTGACCAACTTGGCCGTGATGGGCCTGGTCGAGGTCGCGCCGAAACTGTCGGAATTCTATCGTGTTGCCTCGCAAGCGAAGGAAATCTTTCGTCAAGAAACCCCCGATGCGGTCGTCTTGCTCGACTTCCCAGGTTTCAATTGGCATATTGCCAAGCGAGCGAAGGCTTGCGGAATTCCAGTGTACTATTACTTGCCACCGCAGCTTTGGGCTTGGGCTCCGTGGCGACTCCGCAAGGTGCGACGATACGTTGACAAAGTCTTGTGCGTCTTGCCTTTCGAGTATCAGTGGTATCGAGAGCGTGGGATCGACGCACACTATGTCGGGCATCCATTCTTTGACGCCGTTAACGAACAAAAGCTCGATGAACGCCTGCTTGAAAGACTTCGAGATCGTCAGAGGGAAGGCAACCGCCTTGTCGCCGTGCTGCCTGGCTCGCGTGGAAATGAGGTTGCGAAGAATTGGCCCCTTCAACTGGAAGCTATTCGCCGCCTCTCTCAACGCCATCCCGACGCACGCTTTCTGGTTGCTTGCTTCCGTGACCGCCACGGCCTGGCATGCCGGGAAGCGATGACGGCGGCGGATCGTTCGCTTCCCATCGATATTTTTGTCGGAAAGACCAGCGAAATTGTTGAAGCGGCCGAGTGCGCGGTTATGGTCTCCGGATCGGTCAGCCTGGAACTGATGGCACGCGGAACTCCAGCCGTCGTGCTTTATCGCCTGGGACGAATCTTTCACGCAATTGCTTCCCGGCTGGTCTCGATCAACAGCATCACGCTCCCCAACTTGATCGCCAACAAGACGCTGTTTCCCGAATTCGTCTCCGTCGGCGATCCCGAACCGGTCATTCGCGACGTCGTCGCCGCCGCCGATCGCATGCTCAGTGATGCAAACTACATGAAGGAGTTGAACGCGGACTTGGCTAGTCTGAAGCAGATGCATGCAATGCCTGGCGCATCAAACACTGCGGCCGAACGATTGTTGTCATTTATGTGTCTTGGGGAGTCGTCCAAGATATCCAAGGCCGCCTGATCGAACCGCTTGAGGGATTTGTCCGTAACGCCTTTCAATGGCTATTGATTTCCCTTAGAACCTGTCCGAGAAGCGTGAGCCGACAGCGGTAGCTGCACGTCTTTGCCGAGATTTTGGATAGGTGCTGAAAATTCAGGTTTTATTTCTAGAGAGCAAGTCTTCATGGAATCCGGTTCATCCCAAGTTGTCTTTACGTCTCACGAAACGGATGCCGGAGACTTTCAGGTCAAGCCGCTGCGAGTATCGGGGATTATTGCGTTTTTGCTAGGTTTGCTGAGCGTTGTTGCGTTGGCGGGACCCTATATGTGGGTA
>JAWKTL010000133.1:0-1789 GCA_041399105.1 Pirellulaceae bacterium
TTGGGCTTTAGAAAGTCGCGCATCTGACGAACTTCGTTGATGTTAATCCCCGGCGGGCGGTGTTCGATCAGCCAGTCAAGGTCTTCGAGAGCGGCATGATCACGGTTGGTCTGGTGCCTCGCCGCCGCACGCATCATTCGATACTCACCTTCTTCGGGGACGATGGCGACCAGGGCTTCGACATAGCGCAGGATCGCTTCGGGATCGCGCTGACGAGTTGCCGATCCAATCAGGTTACGAAGAACGCGAACCAAAATCTCCTCGGTCGATTGCGGACGCAGATCGTTGTCTTCGATCAAACGCTGCGCGTATTGCAAGACCGTCGCCATGGCGTCCGCCTTGGACATCCGTCGCGCGCGATCGAAAACGTCGATCAGTTGTTGATCTCCCTCTTCGTTGATGTAGCGGACGACGAAGTGTCCCGGCAACCCGACACCTTCGATGTTCAAGCCCAAGCGTCGACCAAGTTCCATGTAAAGGATCGACATCGTTATCGGTAGCCCTTCGCGGTCATCGATCACACGATTGAGGTGACTGTTTGCCGGATGATAGTATTCATCGCGACCGCCGTGAAATCCATTCTGTTGGAACAGGTAGGCGTCCAATTGACTCAATCGAGACGCCTCGCTCGCTTCGCCGTCCAGTTCCTTGCGTATTTCCCGAGCCATCTGATCGACGCGTTCCTGATAAGCATCCACATCCAGATCGGGATTATCCAGTGCCGCGATCAGCAATGCACCCCGAAACAAATCGTCGTCGTCCTGTTCGTCCAACAAGGCGCGCAACTGAGTCAATACCGGCACTCGACGAACGTCTTCGGCGAGGTTCTTCAATTGGTCGGCGCGCCGCTGCAACTCGATAGCGCGACGCGTCATCTCCTGCACGCTTGCTTGACTGCTCCCGGCGAGGGTTCGCAGTTCCTCCACTGAAATCGTATGCATGCGTTGTGGGTCAGCGAGCATTTCACTGATCAACGATCGCGCCGAGTCGGACAACTGCTCGTCGGCGGATGGCTCGCCCACTCGAAACCGGCGAAACTCCGCTTCGGTACCGCGAAATGCGGCCAGTCCAACTTTGCCATCGGACAGTTGTCGATCCTTCGATTCCATCACACGTTCACCGTTGACAAAGCACTCGATCGTTTCCTCCGTGACCAGCACGCGCAAGCGATTCCATTGTCCCGGCAGATAGAATGGCGAATCGATTTCTTGCAAGACCTGCCACGAAAAGACAGACGGCCCCAAGAAGCAACTCAGCCGCAGTTTGCCATTGCTGGGATAGAACCCGTAGTGTCGGTCCTTCCCGTCGCTGTGAAAGATCAATCCGGCAGCCCCGGTCGGGTCATTCAAGCGAACGTCAACGGCGACTTCGAACGGCCTTTTGGGAACATCCGCAAGGCTCAGGCAAAGCGAACGACCGCCGAAACCGTCCCCGCCCCCCTTTGCTTGAATCCGGCCACTTTGCTGTTGCCAATCGGAGTTGGCCAGCGGTGTCCAATGATCGGGATTGATTCGTCCCAGTCGCGTCCAACGTTCGATCGCCACGGGGTTGGGGGCGGCCCGCAGTTCCCGCAGTCGCTCGATCGGAATTGCAAAGCCGACACGATCTTCGATCGCGCTTTTCATGTTGATGATTCCGTGAACATTCCCTTGCAAATCGACCAGGGGGCCGCCACTGTTGCCGAATTCAATCGGCATCGCGACTTGAATCATTTCCCGTTTGTCGACATCTCGAATGGCCGAAACGATTCCTTGAACCACGCTGTGCTTCAATCCCAGGGGGTTTCCCA
>JAWKTL010000134.1:0-1726 GCA_041399105.1 Pirellulaceae bacterium
ACGGCGATTCCTTTTGTTGTGCGGCTGTTCGAGAACCCCGCTAGTTGGATTCGATTCCGAGGGGCCATCGATCTGGACGATCATGACGTCTTGCATGTGTTGCTGGGACGAGGCTTGCAGGATCAAGACGAAGCATTTGTGTTGGGATTCGCAATGGGGACGGCGAAACGGGTCAGTTGGCTTCAGTATCGAATCTTCAAAACGGTCTTGGCACGGCTCTATCCCGAACCGTATCGCATACCGACCTACCTGCTCCCCGCGTTCGACCTGGGCGTGGAATGCGGCCAAGCAACCGGGAACAAGAACCTTTACAAAAGATCGTTGCACCCGCTGCGGCAGCTTTCCGTTGCCGAAGCACGCGTCCAAGCGGGCATTGATGTCGATGTACTGCGAAGCTTTTTTCAGCGAGAACAAGAAGCGGTTCCGCTGACGGTGGCCAGCATGCGTTTGCCGTAAAGGCGTCGATGAAGATTTCTCACCGAATCTTGTCGCTGAATTGCCAGTGTTGTAGATTCAGATGAAAGGAACCGTTCGAGGTTTCGCTAGCGTTCGTCAGCATTCAGCCAAGATCGAGAACAGCCATGCCATGCGTTCATCTCAACCAGTTGTTTAAGCTTTGCCGAGAAAATGATGTCCGGCTGAGCAGTTCGGACTTGATCAACGTCGTTTGTAAACAGTGCGGCAAGCAAGAGGTTTGCCCTGATACGTTGATCGATCAGGTTGAATCAGTCGCGACAGACCAGGCCAACGATCATCCCGACCCACATCACCATGAACAGAGCGATGCCTAATTGAAGTGCTTGCATGTTATGTTGACTTTCGGAAGAACAAGGAGTGGAGAGAGAGTGAGCTTATGCCGGTTGTGGCACTCGTCGCTGCAAAGCGTTTCGTTTGATCGGCGTTTGAAGCAACCGATCGGCTGCCGCATGGCCGCTGGCGACGCATGCTGGGATGCCGACACCGTGATAGGCACTTCCGGCCAAGGCGATCGTCGGCGTTAACCTTGCTTCGATGCGACGGACACGATCTTGATGGCCAATGGTGTACTGAGGCAATGCCCGACAATGACGTTTGATCTGTGTCAGCAGCGGTTCTCCTCGAATGCCCAGCAAGTCACTGACTTCCAATTTAGCCAGCGTGATCAAATCGTCATGAGGCAACCTCAGCAGCCCGGCTTGACAGTCACCACCCAGGAAAACACGCATCAGCACGGTTGAATCGGGAGCACGCCCAGCGTATTTCACGCTGCTGAAGTTACAAGCCAAAATCGAACGCTGCTCCACTAGCGGCACCACGAATCCGAATGCGTCGAGCGAATGTTCGATCTGTTTGCGGTCATACGCAAGAGATACGACGGCGCAACTGGCGTATTCGACTTGCCGCAGTTCCAGTGAAAGCTTGGCGTCGAATTCATCGAGTATGGTCGCCGCATGATGAGCCGGCGTGGCGATGATGACACCGTCGAAAGTATCGGCGGTCTGCCCTGGCTGACAGCCGCCAACGAGCCAGCGACCATCTTCGGTAGGCCTTACGAATTCAACCGGCGAATTCAGTCGAATGTTCTCGTCGGGAAGCTTCGCCGCAAGACGCTCGATCATGGATGCCATGCCGCCACGTGGGGCGACGAAACTGGCATAGCGAGCGGCGCTTCCTGCTTCGGATGGCTTGGTGGCCGCGCGACTCCGTTTTCGTTGCTTCATCGCCGCCCGAATCAGGCTGCCCGATT
>JAWKTL010000135.1:0-1723 GCA_041399105.1 Pirellulaceae bacterium
TTCCCCTGATGAAACATCCAACTTGATAAGTGATCTACCAGCTTTGTCCGTCAGGCGATCGGCAAGCAAGATGATGTGTTGATCGTCAGGACAGAATGTTGCCGCATAGACCGTGCATTCCGCAATGGACATCCGTGTTATCGATTGATTGCCGAAATCATAAATGGCGGCTAACAACGACTGACGATCACCGGCTGAAAATTGCTGTGAATACACCAGACGGCGGGAATCCGTCGAAAACGCCAACGGGACTCCAACGGAATCGGACAGTTTCTCTGGGGATAAACTGACCAATTCCGATAGATTTAAGGCGTGCTTGTCGTGCCGATTCCATAGTATTAACGGCTCGTTGAACGCTCCCATCGCGATCCACTTGCCATCGGGTGATAAAACGACGGCATCGTTGCGATGATTGCGAGTTGCATGTTTGGCGGAAATCGTTGCGGAATCCAAGTCCCAGCAGAACAGTCCGCTGGAGTTGCACATCGCGATCTCGTTGGACGAAGGGATCGCCGTCAACATATTGTAGTAACCTTCGGCGACTAAATTCTTGGCCAGTCGATCCGATCGTCGGAGCGGATCGATGAATCGCGGAAGGTAACGAATGTTTGACGGAGGCGGTCCGAGTGTTTTTCCAACCATCGTTGAATCACTTGCATTTGGCCACGATGCATTCCGCAATGCATGCAGCCAAGCCAGTTCCGGTGCCTTCTCTATGATGCTTTGATCTTTACTAAGAACATTCCGCAAAGCGATTCCAACATCATCGGCGTGTTTTGGAAACCGCTCGATCGATTGCTCAACGCCCATGCTGGTGATGTGCTGATGCCACGGGATGCCGTCAATTCGCACGACGTCGCTTGGGTTCGCAGCGTCAATCCAAGTGGTATCTACGAGTTGAAGGTCCCAGCTCGGCTTTGGATTGGGCGGTGGCGAAGGAGGCGACGGCGGATGGAGTGGAGCAGAGACTGTGGACGCAACCAATTGCGACGGTTGTTCAGGAAGGCGAAAGTAGCGGGATGCGAACCGCGATGTCAATGAATAGGATACGGCGGCAACGAAAGGGCGCTGACCCCTACGAACACGGCCATTGCAACGATCCAATTGCGTGTCATGGTTGACTCCACGCTACGAATTTACTTCGGCAGGTTGCGATGATTAACCAGTTGTACGTGAGTTCAGTGTGCTCTGGCGACAATCGCGTCGCACGCTACGTCGGCGTCGCTTCCTCGTGAATGGTCACCTCGAAGCCCAGATCACGGATCATGGCATAGTCGGACTCCGGTGCTTGACCCTTCGTGGTCAGGTAGTCCCCTACGAACATCGAATTGGCCGCATACAGCCCCAGCGGCTGCAAGGACCGCAAATGAACTTCTCTGCCACCTGAAATCCGCAGTTCGCGTTCTGGATTGACGAAGCGGAACATCGCCAACGCCTTCAGGCAGTACGCGGGAGTCAATTGATCGTTCCCTTCCAGCGGGGTCCCTTCAATGGCGTTGAGAAAGTTGAGCGGAATCGATTCAACTTTCAAATCTCGCAATTCCATCGCCATGTCGACAACATCGGCATTGGTCTCCCCCATGCCGATAATACCGCCACTGCAAAGCTCCATGCCCGCGTTGCGAACATTCATCAGCGTCTGCTTGCGGTCAGCGAAAGTGTGTGTCGTGCATATCTCTTGATAATGCCCTTCGCTGGTGTTCAGGTTATGGTTGACGCGGTC
>JAWKTL010000136.1:0-1670 GCA_041399105.1 Pirellulaceae bacterium
TCATCCTTCGCCGGGATCTCAACAACTTGCTTCGCCGTCACGCGATTGTTGCGTTGAGCGACGTTTGGAAACACTTGATAGGCCTGCCCATCGGCCTGCTGATAGATCACATAAACATACGCATCGCGTTCGCTAACGATACGCATGCGGAATTCATCCCCCTCGCGGTAGTCATGATTTCCGTGATTGACTTCCGCATGGACAAGAAACTCCGGTTGGCCTTGCTGAATGTCTTCGACGGCGGAACTCGAATCGTCCGCCCAACCGATGGCGGTTGAAAAGGACAAAACCAGTAAAGCAACAGTCGTAAGCCGAATAAAGCGTTTTGTGGCCATGCGTTGGTTCCGATTGAGTTCAACAATCAAACGATTGCGGTGATCGATTCGCGACCCCTTAAAGTCAGCGAGGCAGCTTCTTACAGCGTCAATGCGATTATGACGATTCTACTGGACATTTAACGCGAAGGCATCATTTCGGACCACGCACGGAACAGCGGTCGTCCGATCTCTGATAAACGTTCGGAACGGAATCCATCCGAAACCAATCAGCAATCCGGTTCGCGGAAGTCAATCGTCTTAAGAAAACACTAGTCTCCAAACGAGCCCATGCGGTCGATTGATGCGGCATTTAAGCCGAAAAACTCGAATATTCGACACTTCTCGGCAATCGCCACCTTGTCCTGCAACGATTGACGAGCGTTTTGGATTGGCAAAATGTCGTCAAACACTCAATTCCAAAAATTCTACGGTCGGAATCGAACATGGTGTCGATCACCGAGAAGTGCCGAATATTCAATGATATGTCGTTCGTTCCGTCCATGCACTCCCCCGCCATCCACTCCACGAAACTCTCACAACCATACCTCCCCGAGGCGAAGCCTTACGGGGGCGGACGCTGATTCGCCGTCTTGGGTGAATCAGCGCAAGGGGGCGCCTCATGAGCCAAACCAACTCCGCCATATCATCCGCCCAATCTACATTGAGACAACTGTGGTATCGCTCCACAAATAATGTTAGCCCAGACAACTATTTGGGAACCTAAATGATGATCAATGACGAAGTACTGCGCATTTCCCGGGAATTGCCTGCCATGCATGGCAACGATGTGCAGCGTCTTCACGGCGGTGGTTTCCTTCTGGAAATGACGCTTTACGCCCGATCGCGTCCTATACTTCGGCAGGGTCGTCCATATTGCGCCCCGCCGGGATGCGATCGCATCCGTTGTACGGCTGAAACGAGCTGAATGCTTCATCGCCAACAGAGTCATGAGTTTTATCGATAACATTCAAATAGGGTGGCAATGGATCGCGGCTTTCCTGCAAACGAACCAGGCATGGCCGCCATTGCTGTTTGCGATCCTCGTTCTGATGATCGACATCGTTCGACGACGTAGCGTACGTTGGTCCGATCAGGCAATTCGATCGGTGATCACGAACCTGAGCCTGAAAGTTTCCAACGGGTATCTCGGGCACTTCGTGATCTTTGCAACCATCTGGGCTCAGGGAGCGTACAACAACTTTGGCATTCCTCGGCTGAGCCCACAGATTTGGTCGGACGTGCCGGTTTGGCTGCTGGTGCCGGGCGTCGTTCTGGCGATGGATTTCGCGGACTATTGGAATCATCGACTGATGCACACTCGCTGGTTGTGGCCGATTCACAGCATCCACCACA
>JAWKTL010000137.1:0-1659 GCA_041399105.1 Pirellulaceae bacterium
CGTCGACGATCTCATCATCAAGTCGTACCGCGTCTGCGGGTAAATCCGAAGCATTGACCGGGCAATGCATCTCTTCGTGGATCACTAGATTCTTGCCACTGCGACGATCACGATGACGCGTCGGCGTGGATTCGCGGCGGTGTCTTTCGGAGGAGTGGTCCGAATCACCATCGTCTGGCGAATTTGACGCGTCGGTATGTTGCGTTGTCTTGGCGTTCTTTTTCTCTTGAAGCTTCTTCCCCAAGCGTTCCAATTCCCGATCCATCTCACGTCGATCCTGACTGAGCGCTTCAACCACGTTGAGCAGTTTCTCAATAGCGACCACGGCCTCCTCGGGCAACGGGCCAGCCTGTTTGAGCAAGTCGTCGACTTGCTGCATCACGAATTGAACTTCATCCACTCCCATGCCTCAATCCTACGCGGGTGCTGCAAAAAAGTCACCTCATCACCGCGAAACTGAGATTGCTAGCGTTGAGAAGATACCTTCGCCACGCCATTTTGGTTCGGAAAGAATTTCGGTTGGAAGTCATCCGCATTATGGCTTGCAGGTTTGCTGCTGATCGTCGTGGGTATCTCCTACGGCATCAACAAACCGCTTATCCCGCCCGGCGTGGAACCGGCTGGTCATACGCATGCATTCGACATTTACGCCAATCCGCTTCCGGCCGTTCCTCAAGACGTTTGGACAACCTGCAAAGAAGCGATCTCCAAGCAGGCGGGAATCGCCGATCTCATCGCATTGGCGGTCCTGGCCTGTTTCGCGGTTGCTGGTCTCGTGTTGCGAGGATTTGGCGTCGACGAAAAACGACTCGCCTCTGAAACACCTGAAAATACCGACACGATGGCGAGCCGGCGATTCGACATCATTGTCCCGCGTAGCGTCATCGGTGCAACGATGTTGGCTGGCTTGGTCGCGTTTAGCGTTGTTGCCTGTTATGCGTATTATCCGTCCCCCGCCGAATGCATGGAGGAAATTTTACTGGCGCGAGGCGAGTGTCTCTCCGCGGCCAACAGCGGCGACAAGGACCACGCATTGTTCTGGCTGCCGGTTTGGGAAGAATGGAGTCGGCGTCTGGAAGTGGGAACTTTCCTGCGACGCGGACAACTGCGACGGTACCAAAGCATGCAGGGCTACCTGATTCGTAAGAAGTTGGAATTGCTCGAACACGAGCTTGAACACGATCCCTATGAACCGGAGGAAGTCAAAGCAGTCGTGCAGAGCATTTTCGCGACCAATCGTCGTTGGATCGGTTCATTCCGAGAGTGATGCATCGGCCGAATCAAGCTTGCTTGGTGTAGCGTCGATCAAGTGTGACTTCGGATCATTATTAATCGGAGCATTATTAGATGGTTGCGGAACAAGCGAATCTTCGGGTGGTTGTTGAAAGGGGTTCATGACAGGGTTTGCGCTAGTGAGAGTCGCGATCGGGTTCTTCGCTTATTCGTCAATGTTCTTCGAAGGGACCAGCCGCAGAGCGGCGAAAGCGCGGCGTGCTTTCGTACTTCGTGTCGAGAAGCAAGGAGCATCTGGGGCTTCGCTCAAAGTATTGGCGTTCTGAGCTTTGCGAACGACCCCCATGAGTTCGCCTCATGGGTGAAGTAGATTGATAGCTAGAAGGAAGGCCCCGAGATGCCCGCTTTTCCGCCGTCCGCCCGCCT
>JAWKTL010000138.1:0-1602 GCA_041399105.1 Pirellulaceae bacterium
GTGCTGCTGACCGATGGCGTGGTGACATCGGGTCGAAGCCTCTCCGAAGCGGCAGACACTTTGTCCCGGCAAGACATTCCGTTGTGGATGGTCGGTGTGGGGAGTGATCAGCCATCGCCCGAGGTCGCCATCGAAGAAGTGTTGGCGGACGATCGCGCGTTCCTGGGGGATGAAGTTCGCGTCGACGTCCGGCTCAAAGCGGTGTCGGTACCTCAAGGGGAGCTGACCGTTGTTCTGAAGGATCGTGATTCGGGATTGGCTTTGGCCACGGAGCGAATTGCCGTCGCCTCCGATTCCACGCGCGTCAATATTCCGCTTCCCTTCGCCGCCACGCGTCCCGGCTTGCAGAACTTGGAAGTGGTTGTGGAGCCGTTGGCGGGCGAAGTCTTCGACGGCAACAATCGTCGGCGATTCAGTATTCTTGTGCGAGACGATCCGATCGGTGTGTTGTTGATTGCCGATCAGCCGAGTTACGAGTTTCGTTTTTTGAAGCATTTGTTGGAACGGGCGCGTGGAAAAGCGTCCGATTCGGAGAACCTCGTCGATTTGGTGAGCGTGCTTCAGTCCGGCGATCCACGATATGCCCAGCAGGATCGAACCGCCGCCGAACTGCCTCCCATTGATCGCGAGTCTTTGGAGTCGCTGGACGTTGTGATTCTGTGCGACGCCGATTTGGAACAGGTCGGTGGGCTGTTGCTGTCGCGGATCGAAGAACTCGTTCGTAGTCAGGGTATGGGGCTTGTCGTGATCGCGGGTCCTGAGCATGCGTTAAGCGTGGACTCGCGATCGCCGCTCTCAGCCATCTTGCCAATCGATCCCAATCAGACGGCGGCACCCACGGGCACCCAGCAGCTTCCCATCCCGGTTGCATTGACGAATCTTGCCGCTTCGACGGGAGAGCTTTCCTTGCCGACTGGAATTTCGTGGGAGCAGATGCCGCCGATTTTCTGGCTGATGCGTACCGAAGCGGTGAAGCCGACGGCAAGCGTCCTTCTCGCTTCGCCGAAGCCGGACAAGGGTTCGCGCTTGCCGCAACTGGTTCCGGTGGTTGCCAGCCAGACGGTCGGAGCCGGCCAAGTTTGGTTGCAGTTGACCGACGAAACGTTCCGATGGCAAGTGGCGTCGCCTGTTCACAACCTGCATGAGCGCTACTGGCTGCAGACAATTCGCCGGTTGGCTCGCAGAAAGCAAGTCGATTCTTCGGACCAGGCGGAGTTGATCGTTGAAGGGCAACGGTTTCTGGAAGGAGATTCCGTCAAGGTGCAATTGAGACCTCCCGCCGGCATGAAGCTTGAACAAGCGCGTCTGGAGGTAAGACAAACCGCTGGCGACACCATCAAATCCGATAAAGACGAGTCCACGGACGCGGCGGGTTTGGAAACGCTTTATCCATCGGCTGACAACCGATCATTGCAGACGACGCTAGCCGATCTACGAATGGGAGAATACACGTTGCGGATCGTCGATCCCGAATTCGACCCTCCGCCTCACCCCGTCACGATTCAGGTGGAAAGTGTGTCGACCGAGTTTGTGCAAGGTCGGGCAGCGGTGGCGGAGATGGCGAGTGCCGCGCGGGCTACCGGTGGTCAACTGCTGACACCG
>JAWKTL010000139.1:0-1577 GCA_041399105.1 Pirellulaceae bacterium
AGTTGATCTTGCGACGTGGTCGCTCTACGATGTTCCGCGACGTTTGCGAGCACACCAACGTGCCGGTCGCAACGTGGCCCCGATTCACCGATGCACTGGTTTTCCTTCAGCGAGCCGACATGAAGACGCTTCTCGATGAGCAACAACTGCGACGTGGGGTCGAAGACCTGGCCGACGCGATTAACAAACATTATCAAACGCGCCCGCTAACCGTGGTCGCCGTGATGACTGGAAGTCTGATTTTGTTGGCCGATCTGATTCGACAGCTCTCGATGCCGTTGCGTGTGGGCGTTGTTCAGGCCAGCAGCTATCGCGGTGGGACGCGAAGTGGCGAACTGTTTGTGAACGCGCACATGCTGATTGGCATTCGCGATCGCGAAGTCCTGTTGATCGATGACATCTTCGATACGGGACGGACCCTCGAACGACTGATGGAGGACATGCGGCAGTTGGGTGCGAAAGATGTTCGCAGTGCGGTATTATTACAGAAGAAGCGTCACCACGATGTTCAGGTACGCCCCGATTTCGTGGCCTTTGAAATTCCGGACGAGTTTGTCGTCGGTTATGGTTTGGACTACCAGGACATGTACCGCAACTTGCCCTTTCTGGGCGTGATGGAAGCAACCGACTTGGATGAACATCACGCTCAACATGGCGATGGCCAAAACTGAACGTGGATGAACCCTTTTCCCAGCGAAGGTTGTTGTTCACGTTTTACCGTGCGTGGTCCGAAATGATGCCTTCGCCTTAAATGAAGCGAATCACCTCATTTCTGACCACGCGACGTATAACACGCTCCGGTTGAAAGCAGTCGACATGCCAAGGTTGCCCCCCTCGGGTGATTTGCGGAGAAGCGTGGCCGCTCGAACGACGATGATTCATCACAATGGCGACTGAGAATGCAATAACATTGCTTCAGTGGCATCTGAACTGCCGCTAGACTTTTCTTCAATTCTGATGCTGAATGCTCAGCGGCAATGCTTCAACCTCGCCGCACGTCAAATGCATGCCCACATCTGTAGCACTCACGCCCGTCCAGAGGGCAGTCGATATCCGAGCGAGTCGGAAACAAAGCGAACGATCCTCGTCAGCATCGATTCGGGCTGTGCCCAGACGCGCGCTATGCTGACACAACGGAGAGGCAACAAGTCGGTCGCTTCATCGAATTCAATATCGATCCGGTAAGTCGGTTCAAAAGGTTGTTGCGTGATCGGATCGATCGCGATCTGTTGAAGCCTCACCAATTCTTCAGGCAAGGATTGAACCGGCTGAAGGCTGGAGGCACGCACTTCTCCGACAATGGCGGCGCGACGCGCGGGCACAGCGGGCAACGTGACGCTTTGCCTCGCAGCGATCGCTTCGATGTGTCGGTGGGACGCGTAAAGTTCCGCCCGACGAAGCTTTGGCGGCCCAACGGAGCAAACGATGGTGCCACGCGGAACAAAGCATCCGACGTTTTGCGACTGCAGCAAGTGTCCTATCGGAGTCATCGGCTGATCCGAAAGACGACGAAACTGCTGATCCGATGCCGCATAGACGACTCCGGACGACCGTGCCCGCAAAGTCAATGCGGCTTG
>JAWKTL010000140.1:0-1532 GCA_041399105.1 Pirellulaceae bacterium
CTAAGTCGATGTCGGTAACGAGCCAGGCGTCATTGATCAGCTTGAGTGCCAACACCAGGAAACCATTTTGCTGGCCATCGGGTTGTTTATGTTCCTCGACAAGCTTGACGGCTTCGGAGGTCGACTTGCTTCGTTGTCGCCCAGAGCCTCGTCAATGGTCTCAATTTCGCCGACTTCGATTATCGCCGACTTCGATTATCGCCGACTTCGATTATCGCCGACTTCGATTATCGCCGACTTCGATTATCGCCGATAAAGGTACGCTGCCTGCTCCGAGTTCGTTCATGGCGGCCTGGATTTGGTCGGCGAGAGCCTTCGCGTCGAAGTTGCCCGTGATCGTCAGACTGTCTCCGATTGGTGCATGTACCTTGGGGACAGCGACCACTTTCCCGTCGAGCAGGATTGCTAAGTAACCGCTGGGATTACGTTCGCTCAGTTCAGTTGTTGCCGCAAGAAACCGCTTTGCGGCTTTCAGCGTCAGGCTCATGAAAACGATGTCAGCACCAGAAGGATCAACCCCCGAGGCGACTTCGGCCAAATCCGCTTCCGTAAAGATTGGTTTTTGATCAGTCAAGATACGCAGTCGTGGTCCGCCGGGAACTTGATACATCCCGGGACCGGTTGCAATCTCCGGTTCATCACCTGAAATCGCGATGGCTCCGTGAACTCGCAACCGTCGGACGAGCAATGGAGTGGCGGGCTGGCCGTCAGAGATCGTCAGTAGAGTGCGGAAAGTCTCGTCGTCGTTGAAGTGCGATAGAAACTTCACCGTGCCGTCGGCAAACGCTGCGTGCATACCTTCCTCGAACCAGCCACCGAACTTGGGAAGCGGCTGATCGGCGGAGTATTCGATCTCTTCCGGCTTCGTCCATGGGACGTTTCGCTTGGCTTCAATCACCGCAATGCAGTTGGACGTCCCGTCGAGCATGTCGATAAACGCCGCACCACGTTGTCGCCAAAAGACGGTCGCTTCAGGAGTGTATTGCTCATAGCCATGTTGCGATGCTGCGTCCCCCTGATCGCCAATGAATGCGCTCTCATCCAGTTCGAATTCGCCACGCGATGGTTCACGCACCTGCTGAAGCTGCGCCGCCCGTTTAGAGAGATCGTCCGAAACGACTCCGAAATACGACGTGTTGACCGAATCAGGTTTGTCCAGCGGCGACCGATAGATGTCGGGCATCTTCGCAAGCAGCGATGCGTTGTGCTCGCTATCCCACGACTCATCGAAGCGATACTGGTCGTAAAGGTCCTGATATCCCAACAGCGGTAACAGATCAACTCGCCAGCTATGGGGCGGCCCACTCTTACCGTCCTTGCCTTGAGTATTTGCGGTTGGGAAGTGGCCATGCCGTTCGTGATATCGATGCAACGCATTGATAATTTGAGTCAGGTCATCGACGACTCGTCGACGTGCCGTAGCGTCGAACGAATTTTGAAAATTACGTTCTCGATAGATCCGCCTTCGATTGGCTTCCGTTACCGGCACCTTGGAATGGTTTTCGATGGTTTGTGTGTCAAGATTGCGAAGT
>JAWKTL010000141.1:0-1508 GCA_041399105.1 Pirellulaceae bacterium
TCAGGCAGGCCATCGAAGGCCTCCGAGTAGATCAAATAACTGCATGGATAACGAAACAGCCGATGCTTCAGATCCAGATCGCGCAGCGACCGGCCTTGCTGGTCGCGGATGCCCCGCGATTGAAAATCGTCGGCAAAACCACTTGTGCCGGTGATCGGATCGGTCAACCGCAACGCGTCAAGCATCAGCAAATGTTGCAGGACGCGATCCGCCGACGCGTCAATCCGCCGATTGGCGCTGTCGCTGATGAAACCTTCCTCGCGATCCAGAAACGCATTCATTTGAAACGACTGATGCAAGGCTTGACGCGTTTCATAATTCGCGGCGGCAATGGCGTTGTGCATTTGCGACTGATGTTCCAACACCATCAGCGCAATCAGATCGCTGTGCGGACTCAGATACGGCTCGGTCGAGATCAGATTGTCGAGCGACTCGAGATTCGCACCCTTCTCCAGGTCGGGTTGCCGTGTCTCTTCCTCGGTGAATAGCCGATTGCCCATGTGCCGCATCCGACCATGCGTTCCCGTTACATACCAGCCTCCCCAACGCTCTTCCAGCGGGCTAGTATCGTCGCTGGTGAACGTTCCGCTGCCCAGAATCGGCTGGCCGCCACGATCACTGAAGACGCTGCGCACCAAGTAACCGGGAACGTACTGCGTCCGGCTGGACGCGTGACACGCCAAGCACTGGCCGCGATCACGCACGAAGGTCGGCGCGCCTTCAGGATCTTGTTTCATCGTGTAAAACGTCGCACCCTGTTTCGCGTCGGTTGCGGCGAACTCCAACACATCCCCACGCTGGCACCAGCCGACGTAGACGTCGTCGTTGAAATAGACGGCTCGCGGACGGCGAGGCGAGATTCGGTGCAGTTGTAAACTTGTCTTTGAAAAGACCAACGTTTGCGAACTGACGGGAACGTCGAGCGCCTTCAATACCGCTGGCAAGTAACCGTGTTTCTCGTCAAACTGTAGCTGAAGATCGCCCGACCGAATTTTGGCCGCCAGCTTGGCGATGCGATCATTGACTTCCGCATTGTGATAGTCGATCGGCGGACTTTCAAACGATCCCGGTTGCGCGGACGCCGTTTCCGTTCCAGCGATGAATAAAAGGCTGACGATCAACACCAGCGCGGCAAACGATGGTGTATCCTGAAAGCATCGATCGGCTAAGCGAAGTGGCGATGGTTGGTCGTTCATGATTTCGTTCGCCTTGGGCTGGATGGGACGATGTGGGGCGGGATCGCAAGCATCAAATCGCAATTGCGAATGTATACCTGAGTGTATAGAATATCGGTTGGCGTGTCAAATTGATTTCCTTGAAAACGAAAAACCACGAAGAATTTGGAACCTGCCAATGCTTCCTAAAACCGCCGATTACGCGTTGCGCGCGGTCGCTTCGTTAGCAGGCCGAGCGGGGATGCCCGCGTCGGCCGATGTCGTCGCCGAGCAAACGAAGGTGCCGCGTCGTTATTTGAATCGCGTTCTGCAAGACCTTTGCGCGGCGGGGCT
>JAWKTL010000142.1:0-1502 GCA_041399105.1 Pirellulaceae bacterium
ACGAAGTCAAGGTTCCACTTTGAAACCCGACTCGATCAGTTGCTTCTCAACCGTTTGGCTGAAGGCGTCCCCGAACGTCGCCTCATCCGAAGCACCAGGCACGTTGGCAAGCTGGTCGTTCAGGTACTCGGCTCGCTCTTTCGAGACCTTGGCGATTCGCTGTCGAATTTCGCTGCGTCGCTTTGACATTTCCCGAACATATTCAACGCGTTGTTGCGGGTTCATGTCTCGCATCGAAGCGGGCAATTGTTCGGCCGGTATCTTCGCAAGCGAATTCGGATCCTCCGCGTAGCTGTCAACCAGGTCACGCCCCACATTTCGATAGGCCGCACCCGCTTTCGCGGCGATTCGCACGCTTAAGCCTCCGGCCATCCCGGCATTGCTATCCTGCTTGGCTTGATTCTGTTCGTATAAACGTCGCTCGTTCGTGGCGCCGAACCACAAATAGGTCTCGTTGAGCTGCTCGTTCAATTCAATGATGATGCCATCTTGCGGGCACTTAATCGTGACAACCTTCTTGTCCTGATCGATGTTCAAATACTCCCCCTCAGCGATCTCGGCACCATGTTTCCACTTTCCACTTACCCCCGTGTCATAATTTCCGCAATGGATCGTATTGACGACCACTCCTTGATCAATCGCGGTGCGACACGCTTCTTCGTAATTCGTTTCGCCTTGCGTAAATGGTTCGTTGCCGGCAATAAAGATCGCCTTGTACGCATTCGGTTCGCCACTCCAGTCCAGACGCTTCAAACACTCGGCGATCACCATTCCACAGTATTCATCGCCCCCGTTCGTCGTCAGCGCGAACAATGCTTCGGAAACTTTGTCCAGATCGTCCGTCAACGGTACAACCTGTCGAATGTAACCTTCCGATGCAGGCAAGTTTGTATTCCCGTACTCAAAAACGGATACACGCAGTATCGGCGTCTTTCCCGACTGCCTGGCTTCGGCGAACTTCTGCACCATCTTCCAGAGCTGCGTTTTGGCTTGACTGATCAAGCCATCCATCGAATTCGACGTGTCCAGCAAGATGGCCACATCGACCGCCGGACGCTTGCCGCTGAAAGCCGGCTTCACGTCCTCCTTTACTTCTTCCGTCTTTTTGTCGCTGTCGGATGGCTTGACGACCTTGATGGTGATGCTTTGCCCCATCGCGAGGCACCCCGCGCCAATGGTCAGCCAGCTTGCCAATGCAAGCATCCATGCGAAAAGCATACTCGGTTTGATGATTCGTTTCACAACAGTTCTCCGCTGAATGTTTTGATAAGCGTTGGTTCAACGGGATAGACGAACGCCGGACCACGGGCGCTCCAGTAAACTCAAAACTTTTCACGCCTTCCTCGTTCGGAAGAATCTCGAAGGTTCGACTACCCGAGTCATTCTTGATTCGATAAATTACCGACATGAAGCCACTCCAATTCGAACTGCAACGCGCCGACGGAAGCCGTGACCGATGGACCATCACCGGAACGGTCAACGTGGGTCGACAAGATCCTTCA
>JAWKTL010000143.1:0-3387 GCA_041399105.1 Pirellulaceae bacterium
TTCGCATTCTGCGAGCTCACTTGGAAGAAGACGCCGGCAAGAGCATGCACGATGAAGTGGCCGGCAAATCGGACAGCCGCATCGACTTGAATCGCACCGGCACGCCGCTGCTGGAGATCGTCAGCGAGCCCGATATGCGTTCGCCGCTGGAAGCCAAAACGTACTTGCAGGAGTTGCGTCTGCTGCTCACCTACATCGGTGTCTCGGATTGCAATATGCAAGAAGGCAGTTTGCGAGTGGATGCCAATATCAACCTGCATATCCACACGCCCGACGGTCGCGCGGCCACGCCGATCGTCGAGGTGAAAAACATGAACAGCTTCCGGGCGGTCGAACGAGCGTTGACGTTCGAAGCCGCTCGGCAGTTCGAGCTGTGGCAGGACAACCATATCAAGCTGGGCGATCCCGGCGGACACAAGACCACGCGAGGCTGGGACGATCAGGCTCAAGTGACAAAACCGCAACGGCAGAAGGAAGAGTCGAGCGACTACCGCTACTTCCCCGATCCCGACTTGGCCCCCGTGGTCGTCACGCCGGACGAAGTCGAACAGGTTCGCGCCAGCCTGGGCGAGTTGCCAGCCGCATTGCGCGAGCGACTCGAAACCAGCTACGGCATCGATGCCTACGATTCGGACGTGATTGTGAACCAGGGCCGTGAGTTGGTGGCCTATTTCGAGGAGCTGGCCACGCGCAGCGGCGACGGCAAACGAGCCAGCAACTGGGTTCAGCAAGACGTGCTGCGAACGTTGAACGAAAGCAACCAAACGATTGACGCGTTCCCCATTTCGGCCGCCGCGCTGGCCGAACTGCTGATCGCCCTGCAAGCTGGCGAGTTGCCCAGTCCACGAGCTCGCGATGTGTTCGACACGATGTTAGCCAGCGGCGCCTCGGCGGCCGCGGCCATGAAGTCACTAGGTATCGAGAAGGTCGACGACTCAGCCATCGTGGATCTCTGCCGGGAACTGTTAGCCGAAAACCCCAGCGTGATAACCGACGTCAAATCGGGGAAAGAAAAAGCCGTCGGCTCGCTTATCGGCCAAGCCAAACGCAAAAACCCCAACGCGAACCCCAACCAAGTCCGCGAAACGTGTTTGAAGCTCATCGCCGAGATGTAATACGCGCATCAGCCATCGATGACGCTAAACCGCGCCGCCACGGCGTTGACGAGCATAACGGCTGAAAAGAACCTGAACGTGGGCGGCGGCACAATAGGATCGTGCGAACTTCCGTGTCGTGACTTACTACTGATCTAGGTCGATCGAGTCGCGTCGCTGGAGAGTGTCAATTAGCTTATAAACTCGCGTTCCAGGACATTTTGGAACATCGCTGGCGCCATCCGAGCGTCTTGCGCGTTCCGTGGCTTGTAATACTTGCGCTGCGGTGAGCGACAGACGAGCCACGTTTGATTTGTTGTAGCCGCCCGCCGTCTGCCGCAGTCGTGCCTCAAACCTGTCGCACCGAAACGATGAACGTTGATCGTCGGATAGGACGCTGGACGGATCTTCCCCCAAGAGCTCAAGTAATAGGCTGTCATCCACGTTTGCGTAATGCATGAGCAGCCAAACCTCGAAGCAGGGATTGCTGATGGCGACACCATATCCCTTGCTGCGACACTCCTGAAGCACTTGTGAGAAATCACGTTGATGCTGACCTCGAATCCAGTGGTCGGCGTCGATGCAAATCCAGAGTTCGTCATGTTCCTCGGTCGCGAATTCGCTCCGATAGTAGTCGAGTCGCTCCATGACGGCTCGTGGAGAGGAGTCGCCGTCGAGAGTGGGATATATCTTATACTGAACGCGGCGAGTGCGAAACTTTGAAAAGTACTGCTTGACCGCGTGCGTATCCTCGCATGCAATCACGACGATACTGGTATCTCGTAATGCTCCACTGGTTCGGTCAAGTGGACGGTGTTTCCTGGGCATCTTTCGCTCCGTCAGATGTACAACCCAGCCAAGTCGCGAGCGATGCGATATCGCCGATAATTGGTAGAGCGTCAAACCGCCCCTGCAAATATCCCTTTCGCAAATTCAAGTCCTTGCGAACGTTGAACTCGGTTAACGGCGTCAATCTACTCTGGCCCGTTTTGTCTTTCTCCACCATCCAATACTCGTCTCGACGAAGTAAGTCTTGATCCAGTAAATGAGCCTCGTGAGTTGTGACAATCATTTGTCTTCGCACACCGGGACAGCTAGTGCTGAAGAACTCTACCAACTCCCAACACAATTTCGGATGGAGGCTGCGGTCGAGTTCGTCAATCACGACAACTCGGCTGCGACCCTGCTTTGGACTTAGATACGGCAAGTAGTGCAGAAGTTGCTGTGTTCCGTCCGACTCTTCGCCGAACGGCAGCATGAAACGAATGTCGCCCGTACCGCCACGATGCAAGGACATTAGTTGCCGTGTAATGACTCTATTGGGATCTTTCGGATCGATTCGCTCATCCGTGTCGCCCGAGCAGCCATAGTGCAAGTAGGGCATATAATCGACATCACCAAAGTACTGGAAAACCTCACGCTCATGGTCGCCACACTCACGCGTCTGTTCGCGAAATGACAACTCACAAACGCCCGTATCGACGGTACACAGAAATGACTCCGCAAACTTCTTGAAAGAAGCGTCTGAGTATAGCCTTTCGATCATGTCGCAAGATCTGGCTTCCGCTTCCAGAATGATTAGGTCCTCCGTCAACCATTCGATAATCCCTCGTAGTGTTGGACCTAGACTTTCCTCTGGAAGCGATATTGCGCGACTGAGAAATAATTGCGTTGCGCGGACCGGCAATTGAGACAGCACCGATAAGGTGTGTTGCATCTTCGCATCGCTAGAAAAGAACGACTTGGGAGCATCGCCTATTTGGGTTTGCCCGTTTTCATCACGAACGAATATATCCTTCTCGCGCGAACCACGAAGCGCGCTCAGCCACTCGTTCACAATTCCTCGACGGCCGACGTCGAAGCCGTAGGTAAAGATTTCGTCACCCGCCATGAAGCGAAATTCAAACGACGACGGTTTGGACGCCAAGTCGCCGTCGAATCGAAACGGTTCGGGACTTGTGTGATGGCTTTGACTATCAGTCCGGATAAGGGTCTGCGCGTAATCCATCGCCTTGATTAGATTCGACTTTCCAGCCGCGTTCGGACCGTACAGCATGGCCGTACGCACCACCTGCTTGTCGGTGTTCCCGATTTGGACCAGATGGTCGGTATGGTCGGTCAGTTTGGTGCTGGCGACCATGTTCAGCGTTACTTCATCGCCGAACGAGCGGAAGTTGCTCACGGAGAACGAAATTAGCATGAGGCGAGTACCTTCAGGCGAGAAGCTGTACTTGGCGAGAGCAGTGAAAAAATCTCGGATGACGTTCGCTATCTTCCTATCTGTCGGTTCAGC
>JAWKTL010000144.1:0-3032 GCA_041399105.1 Pirellulaceae bacterium
GCCAAGGCGCTGGAAGCACTCGCGGCCCGGGAGGTCGTGTCTGTGTTATGCGAGGGCGGCGCAGAGCTCGCGGGGTCGCTGCTGGCTTCGAAACTAGCGGATGAACTCCATGTCTTCATCGCGCCCGTGATGTTGGGTCCCCGCGGCAAGCCGGGCGCCGTCGACTGGGCAGGTCCCGAGCAGCCGACGGAGGCTCCGCGCATTGACCCGCCGCGCTGGGAACTCTGCGGTTCAGACGCCTACGTCTACGGACCCTTGAAGTACCCGCGCAAGGTCCGCAAGTAAGCCCCCAACGGCGTCGTCTCGGGTGGCGCACGCACCCCGAGTAGGTTCGGGGGTGAGGGTCAGTGCGTTGCGAGCGCCGTAGGCGGGTGATACGTTCCCTTACGTCATGGCTCTACGCGAAATCCTCGAGTTTCCCGACCCCCGTCTGCGCGAAGTAGGACAACCGGTCACGGTGTTCGACGACGATCTGCGTCAGCTCGTCGAGGATATGGCTGAAACCATGTACGACGCTCCCGGGGTCGGGCTCGCAGCCACCCAGATCGGTGTCGCCATACGGCTCTTCGTGATCGACATCGCCGGCGAGGACGAACCGAGCGACTTGAAGGTCTTCATCAACCCGGAGTTGCTCGAGCTCGATGGCACGCAGGTGTGGGAGGAAGGCTGCCTTTCTTTCCCTGGGGCAACTGAAGAGGTGAAGCGCGCAGAGGTCGTGAGGGTCCGCGCGCAAGACGAGTTCGGAGAGACGTTCGAGCTGGAAGCCGACGGCCTGATGGCCGTGGCGATCCAACACGAGAACGATCACCTCGACGGCGTATTGATGATCGACAAGCTAAACGCGATCAAGAAGCGCCTGTTCAGCCGCAAGCTGAACAAGGCGAAGCAAGCCTCTGCCCGCGCGTAGTGGCACGCTGACGAGCCATCGACTAGCGTCCGTTTCGCGCGTCGCCTAGCGGCCGTTGCGAGAGAACAGCGAGGGCTCCATGGTGATGCCCCGTGCGCCTAGGTCCTCGGCCAGCTTGGGAACCGTCCCCGTGGATGCGAACGTGCCTTCCACAGCACCGCCAGCGGCAGTCCGCTGGAAGCTGAAGGCGAAAATATCGTCGAGATCGAAGCCATCGGCGGACAAGCCTGCCGGCTCCGCGATGCGCAGCACGCGGTAGCGCTGATCTCGCAACTGAGCGATCTCCACCAGCAAGTCGAACGAGCCGACAACCTGGTGACGCGCGGCTTCTCTTGCGGCGCCAGTGCTGCTCATGAATGAAGCCATCAAACGCTCCAGCGCTTGCTCCAGATTGCCCGCCTGGGTCGAGACGACGCAGCCACGAGCCCCAGCTGCGATGTTCTCGATCACCGCGGTCGCGACTTGGTTCTGGGCGTTCTCCACCAGCAGGCGAGCATTGCCCAGCACACTAGCGGCGCCAATCACTCGGCGCGCGTTCGGGTCGTTCGATTCCAACATCAGTCGGGTCACCCGAGCGTCACCCGACAGAAGCTCGCTCTCAGCCACACACAGCCAGTAGGCATCACTGAGGTTCGCCAGCGCGTTGAGCAAGTCGGCGGCGCGAGCCTCACGCGTTCCGACGACCAGGATATTCGCGCCGCCAGCGGTTGCGTGGCGGAGAAAGGTCGCCATATGGCGAGAGAGGGTGCCCCGACGCACCAAATCGTCAGCAACGCTCGTCACCCGCCGGGCCTTGCGTAGGGACAACAAGCTGCGTCCGCCGGCGATTGAGCCCCGCACTGCGCGCATACGCACCGCGCCTGGAAGAATGCGCTCGACGACCGCCTCGTCGGCAGTGGGCTCCTTCCCCGCCAAGCGACAGAGGCGCGTCACCACGCGCTCGAGTGACTCCTCGGAGGCGAACGGCGGCTCGACAATCCGCCAACCTGTCGAGGAGTCAGCGGCGACATGAGCAAAGCCGGTCACGCTCACTTCGGTCACATCGTCGTCGTTGAGCAACGGACCTAGTGGCCCCAGCGCGCAGAGCTCAGCGCGCGCGTCGGACAGCACGCGATCTTCGTCAGCCTCTGCACCGACGGCACCTTCGCCGCGCAGCGCGCCGAGCTGTTCCACCACGGCACGTTCCACCCGTTGCCGCGCGGATTCATCAACCGGTTGAGCGAGTCGAACCGCGCTGAGCAACTCCGTAACCCGCCCAACCAAAGCACGCACTCCCTGGCGGTGAACCGCCACATGAGGCTCCAGCTGGAACTCTCGCGCGCGGGATGAAACGCGGTCGCTCGAAGAGGATTGCTCGGGCGGCTCGGAAGTCACCGGGGGTGGAGCTGAAGCGGCGACGGGAGGCGCTTGAGAGGTATGCACTGGCGCCGAAGGACGCGGCGGGGGCGGAAGCGGCGGGGGAACCGACGGCGCGGGAGGTGCCGCCGAGGGCGCTGGCGGAGGCACCGGCCGTCGGGTGTGGTGGTCCGGGGGTTCCGCGTCGGGGATCGACGCGAATGACGGCTGCACCGGCTCGACGGCACCGGCGGGCGCAGGGGCGCTGACGCTCACTTCTTCGCTGCTCGAGGGTGCTTCGTCGGACTCGCTGTCCGGAAGCTCGATGCGCAACACGAAGTCCCCGATGTAGACGCGGTCGCCTTCGCGGACGATTGTCGCCTGGGAGATCCTGCGCCGGTTGACGTAGGTCCCGTTCGTGCTGTTCAGGTCCGTGACGATGAAGCGGTTGTCGCGAAAGAGCAGGCGGGCGTGTCGCTTGGACACGTTGCCCTTCGGCAGCATCAAGTCGTTTCCCTGCACGCGCCCGACGCTGATCTCAGGGCGATCGAACACCTCGCGGCGCTCGGCTCCCCCTTTTTCGCTGATGACGACTGCGAACAATGATGGATTGCTCGGGTTGGGCGCTGCCACGTCGGAAACTCAGGTGTCGGTTACCTTCGCCAGGGCGAGGGGTTGGAGAGCAGGTGCGGTGAACGGCGGGGTGTTGACTGGAGCGGGGTGGCTCGGTTGCGTGCTCGCACGCGGAAAGGCCTCAACGTGGGGGTTGGGGCCAGGTTTGGGCGAAGCC